>NZ_GL890937.1 GCF_000211815.1 Moorena producens 3L | reverse complement strand
CAGTGCCTGAATCACTTGGGGCATTTCTTCAAAGGAACGAGGTTCAATCACTGCCACTTCTGAAATGCCATTGACTGCTCCAGGCATGCCAATCACATTATTGATGGGAGATGGCCCTACGCCTGCTTCTGATACCGTTGTCCGCTCCCGAGAACGACGTCTGGTTGGACGTTCCTCCTCTGATGACGGTTGCACCGGTTGCTCTTGTGGGTAGGGAGTTGGGTAGGCATCCCCCTCCATGTCTTCATATTCGTATTCGTATTCCACTGGCTCATTCAGACCGACGAAATCGCGCAGCTTATTAAAAATACCGCTCATAGTCAACTCTCCATCACAACTTTAGTGTAAGCTTCTGCAAAACCGATAATCGACCTTCTCTAGGGCAGCAGTCTTGAGTAGATGCTTAGACTAGAACGTAAACAGTCTAACTTACCCATAAGCTTACTTAATAATTTTCACCCTTGAGAACACCACAAGGTTATCAATATAGAATATATATCTGCCTTCTGCTCGGGGTGTAGTTGTCGAAACCAACACTTAGCAGAAGGTTATGCCATTATATATAAGAGGGCAATATTGATGATGGATGTGGTTGGGTATATACTACCCCATTACAAGGCTCTAGCCATAACCTAATTTCAGAAAACCCTCACAATCATCGTTTATACCTACTTCTGGCGGTAATATCAGCCCATTCACCTTGTCCGGCTCCAAGGAGTCTCCCAATTAACCCGAACGGGTTTCCTAATGGAACTTATTGGAAGGTTTGCTGATGGATAATCCGAAGCTGCTCATAGTCAGCCGATGAACCACTGCGCCTAAGTAAGCGAAGGCGATTTTCTACCAACAGCCGAGCCTCAGAACGACTGATTGGCTCAAAGGCAATACCATTGGTGGTACTTTTCACCAAAAAGAAAAGTCTGTGGGCATAGATCGTAGTGAACAACTCTTGTTGTTCTTCAACAATGCAAACTCGAAACAGTAGACCAAAATTGGGGTGATTGAGGTAGTTTTCAGAACTCATCAAAATCCATATTAGGCGGGACTTGAGCACCGAACTATCTGGTAATGGTCAAATAAGTCATTTCCATGACTTACTTTCCCTTAGTCAGGTTAGTGATATTGTGCCAGGGGTGTAAGCATTCAGCTATCAGTCTTGAGCCTTGGCCTATGGCCACGCATCGCGTATTGCTCACGCTACTTGAGGTGCCGTCAGCTAATCAACGGTCGGTAGTAAACCAGCATCGGGGGTGCTGGTACGGCTGGTTTAAAATCCCTGCTCGTTTTACTGATCCGACCCCGTGCAGTTAAAGCGCCTGCTAGCACCTCTAGTAGCGATGCAGTGGCCTCACGGGGAGGCAGTGCCGCCAAAGGGGGTTACCACGGGGCTTTCAAGGTGCGGACGCAGGTGACCCACGCAGCCCCTCCCGATGAGCAACTGCCGTGGTTTCCCCCACTCGCGCTTTGCATCAAGACAGCGTAGGCGTAGCGCATTAGCTAATAGCACCTCAAGTAGCGTGGGCGTAGCGCATTAGCTGATAGCTGATAGCTGACGGCTGAATGCTTACCCAGGGGTTTGGTTCGTTAGTTAATCTAGGTAAGACTAGGAGTCAGCAAGACCCTAACAATTCCTAAAGACTTTAACCAAGTTATAGAGATAATAGCTTGATTGGTGGATTATAGTTCGCCAGGGAGAACAATTAGGGGATTGGGTCATATTGTTTCTGACGGCATTAGAATTGCAAGATAATCCTAATCGGATCTTACTTACCAAGTCTACCCAAATCTCCACAATCCAAATCTCCCCTACCTTGGTTGAACTCCTCAATACCGATACCAACCGATTGGAGATCGACTGAGGATTTAGAAGAAGCCCATAGGGGAAGAGGATGGGGAGCAAAAAAAATACACTAATAGTTTTGGCAATAGTTTTGGCTGTGACTTCGTGAAATTTTAATAAAGATTGCTCAGAAGTCCACATGTTTCAAAAATTCTAGGTCGATAATGGTTCTATAAACTAATGATTCCCCTAGTAATTAGCCGACTAAACTATCCGGATTAACGAGTCTAATGACTGAAAACTGGAGTGAACAAGAGACAAAAACTATCAGTAGAGGTGCATCCAGATAATAAATGATTAGGCGTTTTCAGGATGTTATTGATTTTGGGTTTGCATTTTCCTAATAGCCTAATCTCGACCCTGCAATGTTTGTAGGGTCATTATTATGAATTGATAGTGATTTTACAATGCCCGTTAGTTTGTCTCAATTGCTGGGCATCTTAGTGAGTAAGTCCTGGTAAATTGGTCACTCAATTTGGTCACTCAATTTGGATAGTAGGCTGACACACTGGGCTGTTAGTCTGTGAACTTCATTCGATAAATCTTTGAGGAGTAAAGTAGAAACATCATGTTTGACTGCATAATCGTTGGTGCGGGACCGGCTGGTGGAACTGCTGCTTATCACCTGGCTAAAGGTGGAAAGTCTGTGGTGGTTCTAGAAAAAGAATCCTTACCCCGGTACAAGGCTTGTAGTGGGGCGGTTTCCCCACAAGTGCAACAGTGGTTTGATTTCGACTTTACACCTGCCATATCTCTGAAAGCTGAGAGTGTACGCTACACCTGGAAAATGGATGACCCAGTAGAAGTGAAACTGGACACTCAAGAACCGGTTTGGATGGTGCAACGGGATGTTTTCGATCACTATCTCATCCAACAAGCCCAAAAACAAGGTGCTGAAATTCGAGATAATACAGCAGTTACAGGGGTGGAGTTTAAGGGAGACCACTGGCAGGTCAACACTGTCAATGGGACTGTTGAAGGTCGCTACGTGATTGCAGCTGACGGTGCTACTGGACCGATGGCAAAATGGTTGGGATTCAAAGAACGTAAGTCACGTCTGGCATTAGCCCTAGAGGTGCCCAAATCGGAAACCAATAGTACCGAGATCCATTTTGACTTTGGTCAGGTCAAAAATGGCTTTATCTGGAATATTCCTAAAGCCGAAGGCTACTCCATTGGTCTTGGCTCCTTACGGGGTGGTGACCTGAAAGACATCGAAAAGATAGTCAAAGGTTATGCGGAGAAATCCGGCTTAGACCTGAGTAGCTGTAAACAGCACGAAGGTGCCATCTGCGTCTGGGAACGTGAGGAGAAGCTGCATACACAAAATGCTGTATTAGCTGGGGAAGCTGCTTGTGTGGTGGATCCCATGACTGCTGAGGGAATTCGACCCTCCATGTTCAGTGGCATGAAAGCAGCTGAGGCCATTCAACAAGCTTTGGCAGGTCAAGCCGATGCCTTAGAAAACTATACCCAGGTGATGCAGCAAGAACGGGGAACTGATATGAGTTGGGCTGCTAAGCTCGCTGGTGCGTTCTACAGCTTTCCCGGAATTGGGTACAAAGTCGGCGTTAAAAAACCCGTTGCTACTCAAATCATGCTCAACATTCTGTGTGGGCAATTACGCTACTCCGAAGTAGTAAATCGTGCCATGAAGCGCTTGAACCCATTAAGCGGGGGATAATGGTGATAGGATAATTAATTTTGTCTGGTATCTTATCACATAAATAGTTGGGGTTGTTGAGGGTGGACACTTGACTGTCAACCCTCAACCCTCAACAGATAATACCATTAATGTCGGGTAAAAATGACCATACTTGACCCCACCACAGGACTACGGGCAAGTAACGTTCCCTCTAAGTCAGTAATTTCCAACTTGTTAAAGTCTAATTGTTGAGACTGACTCAGCATCCTTTGAGCTAAGGTATTCTGCTGAGCATCGTTGAGTTGGTACCACTCATCACTGACCTTGACCAAGAGCATACTTCTGAGAAAGTTCGCCTCAATTGCTTGAATCAGGTCATTACCGTACTGAGCGGTAATAGCCGCAATTTGATTTTGAATTGCGACAATCAGGCTTTGTTCAGGAGTTAACTCTGGTGTGGGTATGGGTTCCGATTCCACAAGTTGTGATTCCTGAGGAACTTCCAAATTTTGTGGAGAATTAATGGTATCAGCAGGAACTTGTGCCACCTGTGCTGGTGTCTTTGGTAGAAGCGCTAGTGTTGTCCATAGAATGACTACTACTACGCTTGCGATCGCACCAGTCAACATCCAATCAGACAGTTTTTCATTCCAAGCTGCCGGTAGCAAGGAGCGGACTTTTTTTAAGGTGCCATCCCACAACCGGCCAAGAGTACTAAGAATCGGCAGCAAGCGATTCATTAATCCAGACTTAGGCTGAGAAGACGATAACTTTCCCTTGCCAGTGGTCTGAGGCGATTGACTTGTTGTTTCCAAGCTGTCTTTGGATTTATCTGTCACTGATGGTGTCGGCGGCGTTTGCATTGGTTGATCATTTGCCGCTTCTGGCTGCTGTTTTTGCTCTTCTGACATTGTACTTCCTCCCAGGCAGCGCCATTTTTTGATTCAATCGATTGACACTCCTCCCTACTCACTATATGCGGACCAACATGTGTAGGTACTGACACAGACTTCTTGACCATTTTCCCACAAAGAACGAGCATTCTTGACTGGGGTAGTGCGGGGGGACAGCAACTGTTGTTTTCCTTTACTGCCGTGCTATATCCTCTAGCCTATTAGGAATTTAGATAAGATTTCCTAATCGAGCAATGGTCAACTTGCTTACCAGAAATGCAATGTTCTATCACTACCTATTTATCACTACCCTCATAATGTTAATGGGAAATTGAACAGGTATTATACCCACTCAATTTCCCAGTATCAAAGCTCAGTCTTCAAGGTAGGAGGGCGGAGATATTCGTGATTCCGTTATACCGCAGCAAAGTAAACCTTTGATTTAACAGGGTCAGGGTTCATAGTTTTGTCACCTGGTTGCCAGCCTGCTGGGCAAACTTCATCGGGATGAGCTTGAACGTATTGAATCGCTTTCAAGGTACGCAGGGTTTCGTCAACGCTACGACCAAAGGAGAGGTTATTGACAGTAGCATGCTGGATTATGCCCTCCTTGTCCATGATGAATAAACCACGTAAGGCAATACCAGCTTCCGGGTCAAGAACGTTGTAATCTGTGCTGATGTCTTTTTTGATATCAGAAACCAGAGGATAAGCTAGATCGCCTACACCTCCATCCTTGCGGTCAGTCTGAATCCAAGCCAGGTGAGAGAATTCACTGTCAACAGAGACGCCAAGGACTTCGGTGCCTAGTTCTTTGAATTCTTCAAAGCGATCGCTAAATGCAGTAATTTCGGTAGGGCAAACAAATGTGAAGTCTAGGGGATAGAAAAACAGAACGACGTATTTACCACGATAGTCAGACAGTTTAATTGTCTTGAACTCTTGCTCGAATACAGCAGTGGCCGTGAAGTCGGGAGCCAGTTGGCCTACCCGGAGACATCCTTCTGTCGTAGTCATGTCGTTATTCTCCTTATAGTGTCTAGGGTGTCAGTTGGCTACAGATTGCTGATCAAGTGGTGGTCACCTCAAACCTTGCTACCCATACTATTTCTCAAAGTGCTGGCTAAAAAGATACATCTTGAGAGGGAGTTCATGGATAAGAAAATGATCTAACCAATATCCCATGTCCATGCCGAGACCATGACATGATCTGTAACCTACCACACAAATGGTATCAAATCTAATTGATTATTTACGAACCTTTACAATTAGATCATAGTCATAACGATTTTGATTAGTAGGCTTTCCTTCAGGTGCGACCCGTGGCGAATTTAATTCTTAATGGTAAGAGCGCATATAAGTATCCAGTATTAGGAAATATTTGATGGAGCTTTATCGTTGATCCTTCCCAATTACTCTTTTACACTTTATTCTTCATGCTTTATAATTTACTCCTAACCCTTCATGCTTCAAGAATACTCAATTCCAACAGGGTTACCTCCCAAACCAATCGCGGCTGAGCATAACTGAGCAGGTATCGCCGAGCTTGCTCTAGCTTTTTAATCATCTCTGGTTGAGTGTGTGATTGCCAGTAGCAGTGTTGTAAATACTTCACTAACCAAAGCTGAGTGTGGGTATCCAGGTTGTTGTCAATTTCCTTTGCCAGTGCTAATGCTTGACGGGATGTGTGGGGTAACTGGGTAAGTTGGGTGAGTAAGTTTGGGGGCATGGCTTTGAGTTGCTCAAAAGCAGCGATCGCTTCCCCCGGACTTCCCTGGGCAATAGCGAGTACTGATGGTTCCTGTAAAATCTGTTGATGACCGGTTTGCCACAGCACTGTTGTCATAGTTTCGGGCCCCAGCCGAGAAAATGGAATCCGCTGACAGCGAGACACTAGGGTCGGCAACAAAGATTCAGTGTTAGGTGCGATCACTATCAACGTAGCGTTTCCCGGTTCTTCGAGAGTCTTCAGCAAACCATTGGCTGCTGGCTCTGCCATAGTTTCTGCTTGCTCTAGTACCACCACCTTACGTGATGCTTCTAGAGGAGAATTACTCAGAAACCGAGCAATTTCCCGAATTTGTTCCAACCGAATTTGGGGGGGTGCCTGACGCTGAATTCCTTTTTGGACAGCTTCTGTAGCAGACACCAGTGTACCATTCTGGAGATAGGTTGGCTCTACCCACAATACATCTGGGTGATTGCCCTGAATCAGTCGTTTTTTAATTGAGACTTGCCCATCAGCTGGGATACCTTGACCAAACAACTGTTCAATAAAAGCCCGTGCTACCAGACTCCGCCCCACCCCAGATGGACCAGCAAACAGGTAGGCAGGGGCAATGCGGTTAGTTGTAATTGCTCCGTTCAATAATGCGATCGCTTGGTCTTGCCCTAGGATAAAATCGAACGCTCCTGGAACCATGTTCTCAACCGTTCACCCAAAATCTTCTGAATGGCATTATGCACCTCCTCCTCACTGTAGCTAGCATCTACCCGAACAATCCGATCGGGATTTTGTTGATACAACTCCTGAAATCCCTGCTGCACTCGTCGGTGAAATGCTAAGTCAGCTTGCTCCATGCGGTCAACGGTTCCCCGCTGTCGCGCCCGTTCCAGACCAATTTCGACATCAATATCTAGCCACAGGGTGAGGTCACTTTCCAGTCCACCGGTAGCAATTTGATTAAGCTCCTCGATCAATTTCAAGTCAATACCTCGGCCATAACCCTGGTAGGCAATTGTGGAATCCGTGTAGCGATCGCATAAAATAATTGCTCCGTTGACCAACTGTGGCTTAATCAACTCTTCAACATGTTCAGCCCGATCAGCAGCATAGAGTAAAAGTTCAGCCCGAGGGTGAATCGGTGAGGAATCTCTATCTAGTAGCAGTTGGCGAACCTTAGCACCTAATAATGTTCCGCCCGGTTCTCTAGTGACTACAACGGGCATTGTTTGATTTCCCAAACAAACATTACCTAGACAGTCTTGTAAGCCACCAGCTCGAAGCCAATTTGAGCATCGCTGTAGTTGGGTAGTTTTACCACCACCTTCCACTCCCTCGAAAACAATTAGCTTACCCCTCAAGCCCAACTCCTGTACTAATCATCCCTAAATATCTTCATAGCCTACAGCTTAAACAATAGGTTGAACAAGCTCAGGCATTCAGCCGTACCCATTAGCGTGGGCTAAAATCACGCATCCCATAGCTGTGCTAATAAATACTGACGATATAAATCACAACTTGGCATGACGTGATTTCCGTCAAAGATGATCAAACCTAGATTCTTTAATCTATTGATTAAGATTGAATCTAACTCAACACCTCTATCGGTTTGAATCACCTTGTTGAAGAAAGTGGCTAACTCAGGATTTTGCCTAAGTCTAGTTAATTTTAGCAGCAGATGATCCCTATAAATTCCCTCTCCGGTAGGTGCTTGATCAAGAAGTTGTTCTAGGCTAAGGTTTTCGCAAGCCAAGTGATAGAGAGCAAGCTGCACTAATTTCGGATGTCCCCCCACCATAGCCATTAATTTCTCCCTAGCTTGACCTCTAAACCAATCGAGTCCATAAAGCTGGGCTAACTGCTGAATTTGTTGAAGGTTAAACTGGGGTAATTCAATGGGCAATCCTAAATTCGATAAATAGTCAGCGATTGTAACAGGAATATCAACTTCTGTGGAATAAGCAACCACAAGCCGCAGCTTTTGCCAAGGTTTCACGTGTTTGGCAGCCTCAGACCAAGATCGCAACAGAAGAAAAAAGTCAAGAGCTGTTTGCCTATGCTCAAGGAGCAAATTCATTTCATCCATCGCCAAAACTAGGGGGTGTTCAAGGGACTCTAAGATATGTCCTTGAAAAAAAGAGCTACAGCTTGCTTTGCTGCCGATGTCCTCATGCCAATACTCATCCAATTGCTTGGCAAGCACCAGTTGATTACATAGATTAGCACACAACCAACGTAATAACCGATCTAAATTACTTAAAATCGCTCTTTCTGCTTGGGCAAAATTAATCCATACTGTTCCGTAACCTAGGGATTTTGCCCGGTCTACTATCCGCAGCATCAAAGAGGTTTTACCGGTCTCTTTCGGGGATCTAATCAGGATTAGACTTCCGAGTTGTTCAATGGCTTGGTAAGCCATTTCTTCGACAACGGGACGTTTAATGTAAAACGCTGATGATAGGGGGACTACTCCAATGGGAAAGGTTGGGCATTGGCTCAAGGATTGGTAATATTGCTCGATTCGCTCTTGGTGTAAGGGACTCAGAGGAATGCTAGCTAAAACTGGTTTGAAGTTGCCCTTGGTGATTGGTTTGCCAAAAATCTTGCTGAGCAATAGCCATAACTTAGAAGCGATTCTCCTGAGATATTCACTACCGTAGTGTATCTCCTCCGCCATCTCGGTATAGGTTTTTTCTTCCCAAGCTTGGTACAGAATCCATTCCTGAAGGGAAGTCAATTTAGCGTACCCCATAACTGTGAGTACATCTATGAGCTGATCTACTGACATCGTCTTACTATGTGCACCTTTTGCTGATGGTCTTGAGTCAGAGATGACCAAAACCAAGGAAGATCAATTGTTTGAATAATTATAAGGAATATAGAGTGTTGATCATACCGATGAGGTACATTCAATTTTATTACCCCCTTGCGCGCGGGGATTCCTACTCCCTACTGCCTACTCCCTACTCCCTAAAACCCAGGACGAAAGTACCTCACCCAATTGAAAACTGCTATAGAATTTCCCAATGAATTGTAAACAAGTATTACAGTTTTTTCGATTCCCAAAAATCTTTATATACTTGATTAGCTCTTGCCTCTTGCCCGCCCCCCTTACTAAGGGGGGTTAGGGGGGATTCCTCTTGCCTTTCCCTAAGCAATTAGGTTTACAACTCCAATGGAAATTCTCTAGTTAAGTGTCACACAGGCTTTTAGGGATCAGTAAGCTGATCAGATCAGGTAGCTTGATTCCAGTATGGCACGGAATGGATAGTTAGGTTCCATGATAGTAAATTAGTTACATTGAACACTTGACAAATTAAATCAATTAATTATAATTATATAATTAAAATAATTTTTGGGCAAATTTTTCCCTAAAATTTTGGGTTAATTGATAATAGTCTCAATAAAGCGGTAGATTAGTGGGCTAAATGCCTAGCATTTAGCCGCGACGATGTAGCCAAATCCTCTAAGACATTGGCTACAGCTTTTTATTGGGTTTTTATTGACAGTGCAAGGTCACATTTGTAATGATTCCTTTGGGATATAGAATTATGGGTGTATCACAGTCTAGATCCAGTGGCTCTGGGAGTCAGGGATAAAATTCAGGGCGATAGACTGTGAACCGAGAGTCCACAGGTCAGTTTGTAATATTCGGTGTTGTATGTAGACTCTAGTATCTATACTCTGGTAATGCTGGCGATATTGTTGATTAGGAATACTTAAGGTGTTATAAATTAACCTGTTATCAGTGTTTGTGTTGCCGTAGCGGGACCCAGTAGCTTCCAAACTACACTTTGAAGTGCGGAATGTGGGATACCAAACAATCCCTATCTACTAGTTAGCACTACCATCTTGATTGGAATTATGGTTCCGATCCATATTGTGCTGGGTTTTTTTACCAAGACTATCAGAGTCCAAAATTAATAACTGATAGCGCTGCGCGCAGGGAACAGGGAACAGGGAACAGGGAACAGGGAACAGGGAACAGGGAACAGGGAACAGGGAACAGAAATATGTCTTAAGTGTTCAGTTTTTTCGGGAAAATTTGTCTGGAAATAATTTTAAGCTTTTTTAAGTTGAGAGTATTCACAAAGTATTCACTAACTATTGTTAGAACTTTCTAAATCCAGTAACTGATCAATTTTTAATAAATATCCGGATTTAGAGTCTTGAAGGTGTAGTTAATAATTAGTTATTAAACTAAAACTTACCAAGTTTTTATGATTTAAAACAATCCAATAATTACTTTGGTTAAAAAATATATTTCTACCCTAGGTTAGGGGATTTAATTAATGCAATCGTATTATATATAGGGAATCAAAGGTAACGAATCCAAGAATACTAGTTAGTTGGTAAACACACTATTCCTAAAATATAGGTAATTACGTAATGACTATGCTAATTTGTCAGAAGCAATGATTAAAAATATTGCTTAGCAATCATTTTAGGCATTGATATTCGATTGATATTAAAAAATTAATTATCAAAATATCAGAGCTATAAACAGTATTAATTTTAATTAATTAAAATTAATACAAGTTAAGCATACCAGATACCTAAGAGCATTTTTTTATGTTCCATAAAATCAAAAAAATGTGTACCTCACCTATTTGATAAATGCTATATAGCGTTGAGCATACTTATGAAGTACAGTCAATTTTATTACCCCTAATCCCGACTCCCTCGGTGCGCGCCTCCTAGGGCGAGTAAATCGCCCTTGGGTCGCACCGCTCCCGACTCCCTAAAACCCAGGACTAAAGTACCTAAAGCAATTGATAAAATCTATAAACTATAACCCATAAATCACTGACTCTCAAACAGTTTTACTTCTTATTAATTAAAGTGACCAAGAAACTAATTTTAACTATTTTCTATCAGTTTAATCCTTGGCATAGCAGCATTGGTGGGATTCAGACCGTCATCCGCTCCTTTATCAAATATGCTCCCAGTGAGTTCGAGGTGCGGTTGGTCGGAACAGGAGACCTGGCTTCAGCTTCCGGTGTCTGGCAAGAAGGAGAAGTAGCGGGTCGAGCCATTCAATTTATGCCCCTGTTTCCTTTGGAAGATGACAATGTTAGGGGCTTGATACCGACGACGGTGAAGTATACGACTGCCCTGTTCGGTCGTTGCTTGGCATCGGATTTTATGCATTTTCATCGCATCGAACCCAGCTTAGCAGCTCTCAATTGGTCTGGAGAGAAGACGCTGTTTGTACACAATGACATTGCCAAGCAGATGAATCCTGCAACGGCTAATAATGGCATTCTTTGGCAGCGTTTTTCCGCAAGCTATTTTGCCCTCGAAGGCTTACTGGTGAAGCAATTTAGCCAAATTTTTTCCTGCAATACTGAATCAGCTAAGTTTTATCAACAGCGTTATCCAGCGATCGCAAATCGTGTTGCTTACCTGAAAAACACTGTTGATGACGAGGTGTTCTATCCCCTAGACCCAAAGCAACGAGCACAGGGACGCAAAGCTCTGGCACAGGAGCATAATTTGTCTGAACAGACCCGTTTTATCCTTTTCGCCGGTCGTCTGCATCCTCAGAAAGACCCGATGTTACTGATACGGGCGATGGCAACTTTATATATTGCCAATGTTCACTTACTGATTGCTGGGGATGGGGAGTTAAAGGATGAACTCCGTGGTGAAATTTCCTTTCTTGGGTTGTCTAACCGAGTGACTATGCTTGGAGCAGTAGGTCAGGAAAAACTAGCAGACTTATACCGTGTCTGTAGTGTCTTTGTTTTGACTAGCGTTTACGAAGGACTGCCCTTGACTGTCCTTGAGGCTCTCGCCTGTGGGACACCTGTAGTGACCACGAATTGTGGTGAAACTCCCAAATTTCTCGGTGCTGATAGTGGGATTGTTTGCAGCGAGCGTACTGCAGTTGCGATCGCAACTGCTTTGGGTAAGGTCTTGCACCATCCAGAGAATTATTCAGCCTCCTCCTGTGTGCGCACGGCTCAACCCTATAGTGCTCGCACAGTTGTCAGCAGTGTTTATGAGCAAATGCTCAACCGTGCTCACCAACGGTCTGCCTAATCTCTGTCTAATCCGCTGCCTTTAATCAAGATAGAGCAGTCAAACTTACATAGTAAGCATATGCGCTACAGATGGTGCTACTTGAGGTGCTATCAGCTATCAGCTATTAGCTATCAGCGTGTCGCGTATCAGCCAAAGGCCTGTGGCCACGCTACACTGAACAGTTTATGCCCATAGCGCACGCTACACCGAACAGCTTTTGAATAAAATAAGCTGACGGCTGACGGCTGACGGCTGAATGCTTACCTTACATACTCAGGGTGTCATCACCACTTCATTAGTCTGCCGAAGAGTATTGTAAAAGAGAAAACTAGAACTCATGAAAATTGCTGTAATTGGAGCCAAAGGAGTACCTGTTAAGCAAGGTGGCATTGAACGTTACTGCACAGAACTCTATCCCAGAATCGTTGCCCAGGGTCATTCGGTAGATCTATTTGCACGGTCGTCCTACACCGAGTCTACCGGTTTTTCATCCTCTGACTACAAAGGTGTTCGAGTAATCTCTCTACCCTCGATACAATTCAGAGGAATAGATGCTTTGGCTAATGCTGCCCTGGCAGCGATTATCTCCAGTGGCAAACGCTACGACATCATTCATTTCCATGCCCTAGGTCCAGCTGTGTTCTCCTGGCTCTCCAGAATTGCCTCTTCTGCAAAAATTGTGGTTACCTGTCAGGGATTGGACTGGCAACGAGCCAAGTGGGGGAAATGGTCGAGTGGGTTAATTCGTTTGGGGGAGAGGAACGCGGTGTACTCTGCCCATGAGTTAGTGGTAGTGTCACAAGCACTCCAAAATTACTTTCTCAACACCTATAGCAAGAATACAGTCAATATTCCCAATGCTCCAGGGATTTACCCAGAGTCAGACCCCAAATTTTCCTATGGTACATTCCTAGGTCTAAACCCGGGGCGTTACATTCTGTTCTTGGGCAGGCTTGTACCCGAAAAACGACCTGATCTACTCATCAAAGCTTTCCAACGGCTCAAATCTAACGGTTGGAAACTGGTGATTGCTGGTGGTGATAGTGACACTCATAACTACATCGCCAACCTACATGACTTGGCAGGCACAAATCAAGACGTGTTATTCGTTGGTGAACTCTATGGAAGTCGCTTAGCCGAGATTGTTCGGGGCGCAGGGTTGTTTGTTCTGCCTTCGGATTTAGAAGGATTACCGCTGGTGATGCTAGAGGCAATGCAGGAAGGGATTCCAGTGCTCGCTAGTGATATCCCTCCCCATCAGCAATTGATTGGTGAACAACGAGGTCTACTGTTCCAAGCAGGAAACGTAGACTCTTGTGTCCAAGCTCTAGAGAGGGCGATCCGCCAACCTCAAGAGTTAGCGGACATGGCCAAGAAGGCACAAGACCATGTAGCCACTTACTATAACTGGGACAAAATTACTGCTGATAACTTGAGACTGTATCAAAAACTCTGTGCGTCGTCTGATCCCAAATTCAGTGTCACGCTCCCCTTTTTCAAGAACCAGTAAAACCACAGAGTTTCGTCAACGTTATGGACACCAGCCTTTCATCACTACCATTAGCCTTAAAGCGGCGGCTTTTGCCAGCCCTTGTTACCTTTACATCCGTAATTGGTGGAGCGATTGCCTATTTGGTTGTTACCCCACCAGTGTACCAAGTGAAAGCACGGCTGATGCTGGACAATAAAAAGGTGAGTGTATCTGAGTTGGGTGACAACCTCAGCCAAGTCCCTGCTAATACACCCGGTGGAGCTGACCCAATCGCAACTCAAGCAGAACTAGTGGGGTCAGAACGGCTTCTTCAGGGAGCACTTGACGAGATTGCTCTACTCGGCAGTTCACAAGAAGGACTGACCATAGACACACTCCGTGAGGATTTAAAGGTAAAAATTGTGCCTGCTACCAATATTCTTGAGCTGAGCTATCAGGGTCAAAATCCAGAATTGGTAACCACGGTGCTCAATGCTGTCGCCAACGCAATGGTTACTGAAAGTGCTGAAGGGATTCGTTCAGAAGCTAGAGCTGTGCGGGAATTTTTGGAGAAAGAAGTACCATTACGGCGTTTGGAGGTAGCAGCAGCAGAAGCAGCGTTAAACAAATTTAAACAGACCACTGGTTTAGTTTCTCCGGAGGAACAAACACAACTCTTAGTCAGGAGTTTAGCTACTTTAGAAGACCAAGAACGTGCTGTGTCTATTCAACTCCAAGATGCTAAAACCCGTAGCCAAGAACTCCAGACCATAACCAGTCTGAATAATACTCAGAATGCTTACATCGCTGGACGCATTGGTCAAGATCAAGAACTCCAAGCCTTACGAGCTCAGCTAGTAGAGTTGGATCGGGAGTTAGCCAAAATGCGATCGCGTCTAACTGATCAAAATCCAGCGATGATATCACTGGTTCAGGAGCGGTATGAACTCCTTACCCTCTACAATCAAAAACTTTCTCGTCTGTTACCGACTAATCAGTCCAATAATCAAATTATTGCCCCTGGTGATGTGGCCTCTGATCAGTTGAGCCAGGACTTTACCTCTAGATTTATTTTAGCTCAAACAGAACGGTCGGCACTGGAACAAAAGCTCTACCTGGTGCAGACTGAGCGCATTAAACTCCAGAATCGTCTTGGTCAAATACCAGTTCTACGGCAACCCTTTGCTAGCTTAGTTCGCCGACAAGAAGAAGCAATTGCCTCTCTTAAACTCCTCCAAAACAAACTGGAAGAAGCACGGATTGCAGAAGCCCAACTAGTTAGCAATATTCAAATTATTGAGCGGGCAAAACTTCCTTCATCACCCCAGGAACCCAATCCAAAAGTGGTGCTGGTGATAGCTACTGCTGCTGGAATTGCCCTAGCTGTCGGTATGGTGCTGCTGCTGGAGGTAATGGATAATACCCTACACGATGCCTCGGAAGCGGAGGCACTCCTGAAGCTGCCTAGGCTGGGGGTATTACCGAAGATACCTGCTCAGGCACTCAGTCTTGAGCAACCGAACCGATTCTTGGAAGATATGAGGTTAATGGAGCCTTACCGCCTGCTCCTGACAACCATGGAGTTGCGTGCTCAGAAGAGGTTACAGCTGATTGTGGTCAGCAGTGCTGTTTCCGGAGAAGGTAAGTCAGTGGTAGCTTCCCACTTGGGTGCGGTTTCAGTAAGATTTTCCCGGCGGACATTGATTATTGATGCCGACTGGCGTCACCCAATGCAGCACAATTTGTTTGGCTTACCCCCTAAGCCAAAGGTTACAGATGTAATTGACAGCAATCAAACCTGGCGGTCGGCGGTGCAACCCACAGCCATCGCAAACCTTTCGATTTTGACCTGTAGTGACCAGCCCTCTGGTTCGGCTACCTTCCTACAGTCACAGATGATCAAGTCTATTTTGGCAGCAGCCGCAGATCATTATGACCTAGTGATTGTAGACACGCCACCAGTTAGTAGTTTTGCTGATGCCCATATCTTGAGTCGGTATAGTGATGGGTTGGTGATAGTCACACGTCCCAACTTTACCCAGAAAGATATCCTACTACAGACAGTATCGGAATTGAAAGATAGTAGCACTCCCATACTGGGGTTTGTTGCCAATGGCATAAGCGATCGGACTCAACAGTACTATTTCGATTCCTTCGATAGTTACCAGCCTCAAGCCGAATTCAGGCAGACCCATGGCAAGGAAGCCAGTAACAATTGTGCTGTTGTATCCAAGGGGGTTGATCATGCAGATTCATAACCCCTGGCATCGTTCCTCTGCTCTGACCTTTTGGCTAGGACTGGCAGGTGTGCCGATTGGTCTAGCTGTTGGCTTACTCGCAGGTACTCAGCCGATTTTGCTTGGTTTAGGGTTGGTTGCAGTAGCGGTGGTGGTCTACTTCTTTGCCCGGTTTGAGCAAGCGGTACTGGGACTATTGATCTTGCGTAGCTGTCTCGATCCGTTTTCTGATCAACAGGTACCAGCAGCTTTTGCTATCGGACTCGACGGCTTGACTTTGCTTTATGTGACAGTGATGTTACTGAGGGGGCAAACTGTACGCACTGATAAGTTTTGGTGGTTCTTTGCTGGTTGGGTGATGCTACAAGGCTTGTGGGTGATACTTTTGCCTCTGGGAGGGCTGGGGCTAGATGCTTCGTTTTTGCTAGAAAGCATCCGTGAGTGGATACGTCTATTTTCTTGGCTGATGGTCTACTTGCTGGTAATGCAACTCAAGGACAGGCTTCCACCTAAGCAAGTTGTCTATGGGCTGTTTTGGGCTCTGCTCTTACCAGTTACAGTAGCGTTGCTCCAGATGTTTGTACCTTCGGTTTTACCTCCCATGTTTGCTGCTGATGGAGGTTATTCCGAAACACTAGATGAAGTATCTCGAATCAAAGGGACTATTGGTCACCCTAATGGCTTTGTAACCTGGTTATTGCTGTTCATGGGTCTGACCTATTGGAGGCTAACCCAGTCAAAGCCACGCTGGATCTGGATGCTATTGCTGGGTTTACTTAGCCTTGTGTATGTGAGTACTAAGGCTCTATTTGGTTTGATGATGCTTGGTACCTTTATTGTGGTTTTAATCGCCCCTAGATTGAGCATAGTGAACCTAATCGGTGGCATAGTCCTATTTGTCGGAATTATAGTTTTGTTTGGTAGTACGGAGTTTGGTCAAGAACGTCTCGGCTCAATCACTGAAACACCCTTAGGCAATCCAGACATCGATATTTGGCGTGCCATCCTCCTCTCCAAGGGAGACCATAACAGTTTCAATTGGCGAATTGCTCAGTGGCATTACCTACTACAGCAATGGCAACATTTTCCTATTCTCGGTTACGGTCTCGGAATTAGTGCTGATGTTAGTACCAATGGGCTGTATCCCCACAATGATTACATTCGAGCGCTGGTAGAAGGAGGAATCCTAGGACTGGTAACTTGGTTGGTCTTCCTCGGAGTTCAGGTTGGGCGTCTTGTTCAATTATTTCGACAGGCATCTCCTGGCAGTGGACAACGAAATCTGTGTTTAGCCATGTTGGCGGTTCTTCTGGCTGTACCTGTGGGGATGATTACCGAAAATATCTGGAGTCATACCACTCTCTTTTTCTACTGGTATACCTTGTTGGCAGTGGTGGGTTGGAATTGGGATGATCTGCCGCCTTCAGAAAGTCACGCACCGGTTAGTCCTCCTGCACGGCTTACACCTTTTTGATCAGGGTAACTCTAGCTTTTATAGGAGTGACGCGAATTATTTCACTCACGAAATAGTTGAGACTTTAACCAATAGCAATACAACACCATGACTAATCAAAACATCATAAATAATGCTGAAATTAACTTATCATCAAGTACTCAAGACTTGCTTTGCTGTCCCTGTTGCTTGTCTAGTTTAGAATCAATAAAAAATCAGTTGAGATGTACAAATTATCAATGCCAAAAAAATTATCCTGTTGTTCAGGATAAACCAATTTTGATCAATGAATCATCTAGTATATTTAAGATTAAAAACTTTCTAAATCCCGAAAATGCTGATCTTAACCCAAAACCAAAATTAGAAAGAATTGCCATCAATTTGATTCCTAGCATTATCCTGAATTTGAAAGGTAAGAGGAATTACAAAAAATTCACAGAACTTCTGCTCAAGCAGACTGATAGTCCTAAAGTACTGATAATTGGAGGTAGTGTGATTGGTCAAGGTATGGAAGAGCTGTTATCAGTACCTGCCATTGAAATTATCGAAAGTGATGTTGCTTATGATTCCCGTATAGCAGTAATTTTTGACTCCCACAATATTCCTTTTAAAGACAATTCATTTGATGGAGTCATAATCCAAGCTGTCCTTGAACATGTTGTAGATCCATCCCGTTGTGTTGAAGAAATTCATCGAGTGCTCAAAAAAGATGGTTTAGTTTATTCAGAAACTCCGTTTATGCAACAAGTACACCTAGGAAGATATGATTTTACTCGCTTCACTCACTTAGGACATCGTCGTTTATTCCGCAAATTTGAAGAAATTTGTAGTGGTGCTGTCTGTGGACCAGGAATGGCATTAGCCTGGTCATATCAATACTTTCTTTTAAGTTTTGTTAAGACACCTATGGCAAGAAGTTTGATTAAGGTTATTGCCAGACTGACATCTTTTTGGTTGAAATATTTCGACTACTATCTAATTGATAAATCGGGGACATTTGATTCGGCATCAGGTTTTTACTTTATGGGCAAAAAGAGTGAAAAAATTCTTGACGACACAGAACTAATAACTCTCTACAGAGGAACACAAGCCAGTTCTTTCTAACTAGCTTCGCTACGCGGAAGTTTGAAGTATGAAGTTAGTTAATATCCAATAGTTTTCCTGATGGATACTGGTTATTTTTTTTGTAGCTATGCAATAGTATTTGGGTGCATTTCAAAGTTTTAATTTTATAAATTAGTGAAATATACTAGGATTTAAATATTATTTTATAATGCCAAAAATAATGAATAATATCAGTAATTATTTACTACAAGATTGGCAAGTTAATTACTATGAGTCTAACTTGAAGGCTCGGTTCATTTTATTGATGTTTCGTTCAACACATTTGCTTGGTAAATTACCTGCACCTTTTTCATTTTTATCGATTTTTTATCGTTTACTTTACCAAGTATTAGTAGAATGTATATTAGGAATTGAATTGCCTTGGGATACTCAGATTGGAGCTAATACTAAGCTTTTGCATGGCATAGGTTTGGTGGTAAATCATGAAACTGTTATTGGCGCAAATTGTACCTTAAGACACTCAACCACTATTGGAAATAAACAATTACCAGATGGTTCCTATAGCGGTTGCCCAAAAATTGGCAATAATGTAGATATCGGCTCCAATGTGGTGATTATTGGTGCGATTACCATTGGAGATAATGCTGTAATTGGTGCTGGTTCTGTAGTTGTAAAGGATGTTCCTGAGAGTTCTGTAGTTGTAGGAAACCCGGCAAGAGTTATTCGTAAACTTTGTAAAAAAAAAGTTAATTTATAAAAAATAGTATCAGTATTAAATAACTAAAGTATCGCTAATTTTTAAGCATAATATCTAGAGCCATAGCTATGGTTATGCCAAGCTCAACTTAGCTTGGAAATCTCTGCAGAAGGTTAATAGTGATTACCGACAGACAAATCATTATCGTCAGCAAGCCCTTCTACACTATCCTAAGCTGCGCTTCTCTCTAGACTTTATCCGTTTGAGTTTTGCGATCGCACTGATGCAGTTCTTCCGATCTCACAGCTAAAGCAGATTGCTAGAGGTAGATTACAGTCTGCGTCGGCGTCTATCAAGTGTTGCTCGATAGCTACCCATCTCCCCTTTCTCCTGCTCCTGATTATGCTCTTCAAATCTAGGAAATTCAGTCGGAAATTCAGATGGTATGTAGTAATAGTTCTGGTGCTGGTAACGATAACTATCAGTATCGGTTTAGCTAACTATTTTAAACCGAACCAATCTATTACTGCTAATACCACTACTTCTGCCGCTAATGCCAACACTCCTACCACTCGTGACCCCTGGTTATGGCCTTTTTCTCAGGACTCAATCTGGAACATGCCCATCGGCAGTAATGCTGAGTATAAACCAGCTAATTTGCCGCGATCGGCTCGCTCCACTATAGATGTCGATCTTTTATTTATTATTCCTGCTAGTAGCCCACTGCGACCGTTGTATGACCCTGATAGTTGGACTAAGCGTTGTAGCGGAACTACAACCTATGAAAACTTATCTATCCCCATTCCTGATGATTTAATTGTTCCTGATGCCATTAACACTCTCGTTAGGTATTCCACTCCCAATAATGCTGCCGCCTTGCTACAGCCTGACGGTCGTACTATCATCCAGCTAGAACCAATGGCTCGCTGTCAAAACGGTGGTCCGGTATATGGCTATCACTGGCCGAAAAAAGATTTGGATCTATACAGTCAAGGTATTGCCGGAGGTCATCTTGGTTCTGGATTGTCCTCTTTAGGAGGAGCAATACGCAAGGGAGAATTAATTGGTAGCGAACCGATTCGTCATGTTTTAAAACTAGAGCTTTGGGAAAAATATATCTATTACAATCCCCAAAGTTCTACACCAGGATACCGTTGGCCTGCAGATAGGGCAGATTCAGCTGCTCCAAAGATATATAAAGGTGAAGACCCTCAACTGGTAATGGGTTCTCTGTTAGCAATTCCGCCGGAGGTAAGTGAAAAGAGCCTAGGTCTAACTACCCCAGCAGGGAAAAAGCTGTTTCATGCTCTCCAAGACTACGGTGCTTATCAAGTAGATGTCACAGGTAGAGACGCTTATGCTTTAGCAGCAGAACAGGGGGTTGAAGAAGAATTTAAAGCCACCTACGGTTACGGTTTAACGGCTAGAGCGCCCACTAATAATCCCTTTTACCAAGACTTTATGAAGCTTGTTCAAGCCTTACATATTGTTACTAACAATGGACCAGACACTGTCGGGGGAGGTGGTCAACTTAGAGAACCTTTAGCTCCAACCTTAGCTAAAACCGCAGACTCAAACAGTGACTAAAAAACTAGCTAGTACGGTTAGACGCCTATTGATTTCCATCTTAGGCGATGGTAAGTTCCATGCTGACTCACACCAACCACGAGTGCGTTTCCGTAGTTTAGTTTGCAATATGAGTCGGTGCTACCCAGTTTTCAGATTAATTCATAGCAGTCTCCTAAAGAAGACTTTGTCTTTAGGCAACTACGGTCATGCCGATGAAGTTTTACTAGCAATACTAGCTCTGTTGGGACGGTTCTATGACATTCCTGAATACCTGTTGTTTTACAGCAGACATCCGAAACAATCAGTGCAGGTGTACAGCAAGAATGGTGAGAATGATGACTATGAGTACCCTCAATGGTGGTACCCGGCAAACCAAGAAAAGATTATGTTTCCAAGATGGAAAATATTTAGTGAGTATTGCCGCGCCATATCCCAGGCTCAAGTAAGCTTATCTGACCGATTTGGCTGCTACTTTGATGCTCTAAATTACCTGAGAGGGAGTTGGATCTATTTGGTCAAAGAAGTGATTAGACCAGTAAGTCAATTTTGCCATCTTGAATAAAACTATCCTTGACTAGATAAAACTTACAGTACAGACCACCCAATGCTAATTAATAAGTTCAAGCAACTATCATCGGGCGAATTTATTCGCAATGCTGGTTGGATGGGAATAGCAGAGCTAGTCAATCGTCTCTCCCGTCTAGCTACAACAGTTACTTTAGCTCGTATGTTTACTCCTCAAGATTACGGACTGGTATCTGCTATTTATACCACCTTTGAATTTGGCAATGTTCTAATCCTCAGAGCTGGTACAGAATCCAAAATTATTCAGGCTAGTGAACAAGAGCTAGAAGCTGTATGCAATACATCCTACTGGCTTAATTGGATTTTTGGTGGTTTGATGTTTGTTATCCAATGTATTGCTGCCTTTCCCATTGCTAAATTTTATGGCAATAACCAAATAATTTTGCCCATAATCACTATCGCATTGATCTACCTAATGATGCCATTGTTTATAGTTCAATCTGCAATGATTAGGCGAGATAATCGACTAAAAGTTACAGCTTTTGCTAATGCCTGCCAGGCGATAATCGGCAATATCATAACTGTAATATTAGCTATATTAGGCATGGGAGTATGGGCTGCAGTTTGGGCAATGGTTTTATCGACTCCGGTGCATATTTTGATTAATTACCGACATCATCCTTGGCGAGCACCTACATCCTTAAAGCTTCATAATTGGCAGTCAGTCCTTAGTTTCAGCTGCAAAATCCTTGGGGTTGAGTTACTCGAAAAGGTTAGGTCAAATCTCGACTACTTACTCGTTGGTGGCTTTCTAGGTGTTGAGGCACTGGGACTATATTTCTTTGCCTTCAATGCTGGCTTGGGAATTAGCCAAAATGTCATCAAATTATTTACTTCCTCTGTATTTCCTTATCTTTGTGCAGTCAGAGAAAATTTAACCCAACTTAAGAACCGGTATTTTAGTAGTCTGAAAACCACTGCTATCATTGTATTGCCCCTCATTCTGCTCCAGGCAAGTCTAGCTCCCCTCTACGTACCAATTGTTTTTGGACAGAAGTGGGTAGTGGCAATTCCAATTTTGATACTTATTTGTCTTTCGGCTCTGCCCCTTGCTCTTACTAATACTACAACTGAGCTCCTCAATGCTGTCGGTAAAACTAAGCTAAATCTTTATTGGAATTTGATTTATACTGTAATCTTTTCTAGTTGCTTACTCCTAGCTGTTAACTGGGGAATTGTTTGGGTGGCTCGTGCAGTACTCATTTGTCAATTGCTGACGCCTATTTTCACTATTTGGGCTATTAGATATGTCTTTAAATAAAAACTATATAACTTAAAGATTAATCTTAAATATTGCTCCGGTAGAGGTTGAAGCTCCACTAAGGTTATATAGCGCTACGCGCAAGTCATAAGTCATAATTCAGAAGTAAGCTATGATTAAGTTTCGGAGTTTATGAATGTCATAACTTGAAGGCTTAGTGCTATATATAGCGTTAATTTATATATTTAAAATATCCTATAATAGCCTATCAAAATACTTAGCATATTCACAATTGATAACCAGTAATAATTCAGGAAAAATTTTATAATGTCAAAATCTAAACAATTAAAACTTATACAAGTTTTTCGTGGAATAGCTGCATTACTCGTAGTACTTGTTCATGGCGATCTCATATTTAATCAAAATCTAAATCGAGATTTTTTATTTGATATATTTGCTTTTGGGGGTTCTGGAGTAGATTTTTTTTTCGTTTTGAGTGGATTTATTATCTTTTATATTCATAAAAAAGATATTCAAAACCCTTCCAGGCTTAAATCTTTTGTTCTGAAAAGACTTGTTAGGATATACCCAATTTACTGGGTAGTATTAACAGGCAAATTAATAGCATCATTTATGTTTGATTATTCGAGTACGCATCAAGGTAATTTTGGTGAAATAATAAAAGCCTTTATTCTTTTTCCTCAAGACAGGGAAATACTTTCTTCAAGTTTTATTGGAGTTAGTTGGACATTAACTTTTGAAGTATTTTTTTATATTTTATTTAGTTTTTTGATATGGGTTAAACCCAAACTATTGGTGCCATCAATTACCGTTTGGATATTAGCAACATTATTAACATTTTTTGGCTTCATAAGCTTTCCTGAAGATCAGGCTACTATCCAGCTTGTTTTTAATGAACTTAATTTGGAATTTATTCTGGGCTGCTTAGCTGCTTATATTTTATCTAGACATAAAATTAATCATGGTTTATACTTGATTTGTTTAGGGTGTTTCTTATATACTATATCTGCCATCAATACCAATTACGGTCTTGTGAGCGTTTCAGATGTTATTGCCTTCGGTATACCTTCAACAATACTTATAATTGGCTCAGTATCTCTAGAATTAAGCAAAAATATTGACGTTAATCCCCTTCTTATGATTTTAGGAGACGCATCTTATTCTATTTATTTAATACACGGTTTTGTCATGAATAATTCAACGAAAATATTAGTAAATAATCTTGGACTAAAGATATTCCTTGCCAATTCAATAACCTTAAGTATATTTGCTATTTTTAATGCAGTTATAGCTGTAGCAGTAGGGTGTATTGTATATTTTTATATTGAAAAGCCCATTATTTCAAGGTTGAGACCACTCCTAGTGAAGAATTAAATAAACTATCCAATTTTAAAGAGGTTGATTTTGACCACATCAACTGTTTTTATCCTTACTTTATGGAAACTATGCCTCCAAAGCGATTTGGGTCTCCTTTAGAGCCTCAAATGCCCACGAAAACTAAACGCTCCTACAAAGTTGCCATAGTCCATCCCAGTGCAGGAGTCAACTGGAGTGGTGGCACCGAAAACTTTGCGATCGAGCTTACTCACCATCTAAGCCCGTATTTCGAGGTGGAATTGTTAGCAGGGGCTCCCTGTAGTCCTTTTTACTATCCTGCTGGTGGCATCCCTCGTACAAAAGCTCGTCAGATCTTACGTAATCCTCTGGTTAACTCAGTGTTCAGGAGCGTCTCTACTCACCCTGATATGGTCATTGAACACTTGAGTAGTTTTATTCCCTGTGCAATGCGACTGCTAAGGAAGCCAGCCGACTTAATCTTTCCTTGCAATGACTATGGCGGTTTGGCCATGGCAGCTTTTGTAAGAGCACTGATTGGCACACCCATTCTGTTTAAAGCACACACTGGTTTGACTGGCGGTGGACAATCACTGGCGCGAAGCCTGCGATTTTGTCCCAATCATCTGGTGGTTTTCTCTGAGACCATGGCTGACTTTGTTGATAAACAGCGTCCTAATCAGCCTGTCACAATTATTCCCAACGGCGTAGATATGGATCGATTCAAGCCAGAGGGAAATCAGATCGACCTAGGTTTGAACAAGCCGATTGTGTTGTGTGTTGCTTCTTTAAATCATAACGATCACAAACGGGTTGAACTGACAATTCGAGCGATCGCAAAGCTTCCCTATGGGAGTCTTCTGATTTGTGGCGATGGACCTGACCGTGAATATTTTCAAGCATTAGGTGAGGAATTGTTGGGAGCTAATCGCTTTGCCATACAGACCTTTCCCTTCAATCAAATGCCTGAGGTTTATCGGTATGGGAATCTATTTACCCTCCCTTCTATCGATGAACCATTTGCCAATGCTTACCTACAAGCAATGTCTAGCGGCTTAGGAGTTGTTACTACTGATGATGAGATTCGTCGCTATATGATTGGCGATGCTGGTATTGTGTGTGATGTCACCAATCCAGATGTTTATGCTGGAGCGATCGCACAGGCTTTGAGCAAAGATTGGAAAACTAAGGCTAGAAAGAATGGGATGCGTTTTAGCTGGGACATGGTTGCTCTACGCTATCGTGATTTAATTATGCAAATGATTAGTCAGTCTAGTCTTGACTAGATTAAATAGTTAAATATTTGCTACTTTTTCCAAAATATTATGAGCATAATTTTCCAGTTTAATGTTGCATTTAACCACAATTAATCTGTCCTATTATTGTTTCGAGTTAATATTAACTTTAGCAAAATAGTTTGATTAAATAACTTGATTAATGAACTTGACTATGCCAAAAGTTACTGTTGTTATTCCAGCATATAATGGGATGGAATACCTCCCGAAAACAGTGGAGAGTGTTTTAGCGCAAACCCTTGCTGACTTTGAGTTACTGATTATCAACGATGGTAGTTCAGACCACATTGTTGAATGGGCATCTCAAATAGCAGACCCCCGAGTCAAACTGATTTCCCAGGAAAATCAGGGGGTGTCTGTAGCACGAAATACAGGCATCGCCCAGGCTCAAGGAAAATATATAGCCTTCTTAGATGCAGATGATTTATGGAAGCCAACTAAACTTGAAAAACAGGTAAGCTGTTTAGAAGAATATCCAGAGGCAGGTCTAGTCTATACCTGGACCGCTCTAGTTGATCAACAAGGTAAACCCACAAACAGCATTATAGCTTTCCATCAACAAGGAAATGTCTGGGAGCAAATTCTGGTGGTTAACATGATTGGCAATGGCAGCTCAGCTATGGTTCGTCGGAGTTGCTTTGACACTGTCGGAATGTTCGACCCCAACTTATCCAGCGCTGCTGATCGAGATATGTGGATTCGGATTGCAGCTCAGTATCTATTTGCGGTGGTCAAAGAACCCTTAACTCTTTGGCGACAGCATGCCAGTAGCATGTCTAAAAGGCGTGAGAAAATGATCCAGGATTCACGTCAGGCCATAGAAAAAAATTTCCAATCTGTTCCCTCTGATTTGTTGTACTTGCGTAACCGGAGTTATAGCTACTTAAATCTCTACCAGGCTTGGAATTCAGTAGATCAGGGAAACTACAAAGAAGCAATGCATTTCCGTAGACAAGCTTTTTTGCACTATCCACAAATGCGCTATTCACAGAGCTATATCCGCCTGAGTTTAGCAATTATGTTAATCCGCTGGTTTGGACCTCATGGCTACGACGGCGTGCGATCGCTTACCCAAGCCCTGCGTCAACTAGCGTTGGGTATTTCAACTTAATCTTTTCTGTAATCGAAGACGAATTGCTAAAACCTTGATAAGACAATAACACGCTAAATTATTCCCTGTTCCCTATTCCCTATTCTCTATTCCCTCTTCCCTGCGCACAGCGCTTAGGATTAACAAGAAAGCATGAATCAAATCAGAATATTATCGCCATTGCTTAAATTTTATCCTTGGGTTTTTCCATTAATTATTACCTTAGGCGTATTCTCTTCTTTGGCAGAAGGATTTAGTATTAGTTTATTTATTCCTCTTCTGGAAAGTTCTGGCAATCTAGGATCTCAAGCCTTCCAAAATAGCTTGATTTTAAATAATATTGAGCAACTCGTTATTAATTTTCCAAGCCAAGCTCGGATTTTTTTTATTGCTTTTTCTATCTTCATAATACTTTTTATAAAGAACTCCATTGTTTATATAAATAGTAGTTTAGTGTCTTGGCTTTACCTCAGGATTAACCATCGGTTGCGTTCCAGTGTTTTTAACCAGCTTCTGAAAGTCAGCTATTCTTTTTTAGAAAGGAATCAATCGGGAAAGTTACTTGACACACTTAGTGATCAAACCTGGCGGAGTTGTGAGGCTCTATCGCACTTTTTTAACCTGATAATTAATGTTTGCAGCATTTCTGTATTTGTAATTCTGTTACTGTTAATATCGTGGCAACTCACCCTTTTAGTTGCTGCTGGATTGGTACTCATTTCCCTGAGTATAAAGTTTGTGACACGCTCGGTAAATGACAGAGGTAAACAAGTTTTACAGGCTAATTCTGCCCTTGCTTGCCTGATGTTGGAAGGGTTTTCTGGAATGAAGGTGATTCGGGCTTTTGGCCATGAATCCTATGAGCAGAAGCGTTTTGATCTGGCATCAAAGCACTTAAGTAATACTTTGCTAAAGATTCAGCTTTTCGCTAAAGTTGTGAATCCCCTTTCTGAAGTCCTCTCTACAATTCTACTTCTATGCATTCTAGTTATTGCACTGCTTCAGAACCAAGCTACCCTACCGAGCTTACTAACGTTTCTATTTATGCTCTATCGTCTACAACCCCACGTGAAGCAGTTAGATAGTGCCCGTGTGGAACTTGCTGCGTTGACAAGTGCTGTAGAGGACGTCATGTATCTTTTGGATCCCTCTGATAAACCTTATATTCACTCTGGTAACACTCCTTTTAAAGGTCTCAGACAAGAAATCTCTTTTCAATCTGTTACCTTTCACTACAACCCCTCGGAAAAACCTGCACTTAAGAATATTTCAATTGCTATCCCACAAGGTAAAACCATTGCCTTAGTAGGTTCTTCAGGTGCGGGTAAATCGACAATTATTGGCTTAATTTACCGTTTTTATGACCCTACAGAGGGAGAGATTTATATAGATGGTTATCCCTTGCAACAGCTGAATCTAGCTGACTGGCGCAGCCGAATTGCCCTGGTTAGTCAGGAGATTCATATGTTTAGTACAACAGTACGGGAAAACATTGCCTATGGTCGGTTGGATGCTACAGAAGACGAAATTAGAACAGCAGCCAAACTTGCCCATGCCCATGAATTTATCAGTGAATTACCTGAAGGTTATGATACCAAGGTAGGAGACCGAGGAATTCGACTCTCAGGAGGTCAGCGACAGCGTATCGCCTTGGCTCGTGCTATCGTCCGCGACCCAGAAATTCTGATTCTCGATGAGGCAACTAATGCTCTCGATAGTGTTTCCGAGAACTTAATCCAAGAGGCGCTAAATAATCTTAGTCAAAATCGAACGGTGATTGTTATTGCCCATCGCCTATCCACCATTGAACAAGCTGATCAGATCTTGGTGTTGAAGCAGGGACAAGTCATCGAACATGGGAAGTTTCAGGATTTATTGAAGCTCAATGGATTCTTTGCTGAACTCTATCGCTTGCAAAATCGCCATGTCCACATTTGATAAAACTAAGTCAGCTCTCTATTTCCTATAGCGGTTTCTAGCCTAATGAGGTACACAAGTTTTTTTCCCTGTTCACTGTTTCCTATTCCCTCTTCCATCTTATCTGTTCCCTGTTCCCATATCCGCTGTTCCCTAAAACCAGGTACTCTGTACCTCAGCAAAGTGAAAACCGCTATAGATCATTAATGGGACATTGACTTGATTGGGATAAAACTAAGATGGATAAGAATAAGATCTGTCCTGAATTAATGAGTTTTTTTAGTAAAAAATATTATATTAATCGATAAATATTTTATAAATTAATGAGATGAATAGCAAACCATTAGTTTCTGGAATTACGATCTTCTTAAACGCTGAAAAGTTCATTGAAGAAGCCATAGAAAGTGTACTTGCGCAAACCTATGACCATTGGGAACTGCTGCTGGTAGACGACGGATCCACCGATAACAGCACTGCCATTGCCCAACGGTATGTGGAAAAATATCCTGACCAGATACGTTATCTAGAACACCAATATCACGAAAATCGCGGCATGAGTGCCTCCCGTAATTTGGGTATTCGTAATGCTAAAGGTAAGTACATTGCTTTCCTTGATGCTGATGATATCTGGCTACCCCAGAAACTGCAAAAACAGATAGGAATTTTGGAGTCTCATCCAGAGGCTGCTATGGTTTATGGAAATACTTTGTATTGGCACAGCTGGACTGGCCATTCTGAAGACAGTCAGCGGGACTACATGCCAGAACTGGGAGTTCAACTCAATACTCTGATTCAGCCACCAACCCTACTTAAATTCTTGATACAAGGTGGAGGCGCTGCCCCCTGTATCTGTAGCTTTCTGGTAAAACGGCAGATTGTCGAAGAGGTTGGTGGCTTTGAAGAGACATTCCGAGGTCTTTATGAAGATCAGGTCTTTTTATCCAAAATATTCCTGAAAACCCCTGTGTTTGTGGAAAGTGGATGTTGGGAAAAGTATCGTCAGCATAAACATTCTATTTGTTATACCTCCCAAGACACAAAAAAAGAATATACGGCTCGTAAGACTTTCTTGAATTGGTTAAAGGAATATCTGTCTAAAGGAAGCCTCAAAAACCCTCAACTTTGGTCTGCTCTACAAAAGGAGCTATGGGGATATAATCATCCAACCTTGCAGTATTTGACAAATCGTATTCGATATTCTTTAAAACCTATGAAAAAACAGTTGAAAGCACAATTGCAACCAATAGCAAAGCTAACATTGCCTGCCGCTACATACCGTTGGTTATACGATATATTCCATGGTCGTCTACCAGTAGGATCGGTAAATTTTGGCAGCCTGCGGCGGGTTACACCTATCAGTCGGGAGTTTGGCTATGACCGTGGTCTCCCCATAGATCGCTACTACATAGAAAATTTCCTTGGTCACCGCAGTAAGGACATCCAAGGACGAGTATTAGAAATTGGAGAAAACACCTACACCTGTCGTTTCGGAGGAGACCAGGTCACAAAAAGCGATGTACTGCACGTCGTGGAAGGCAATCCCCAAGCCACCTTTGTGGGAGACTTAACCAACGCTGATCACATCCCGTCAGAGGCTTTCGACTGCGTCATCCTGACACAAACCCTACACCTAATCTACGACATGCGGACAGCTTTAGGCACACTCCACCGAATCCTTAAGCCTGGTGGAGTTTTGCTGGTCACTTTTCCGGGAATTAGCCAAATCGTTAAATGCGATTGGGGTGATGACTGGTGTTGGGCCTTGACCTCTCAATCAGCAGGCTTGCTATTTGAAGAACTATTTCCGAAAACAAACGTTCAAGTTGAAGCCCATGGCAATGTACTGGCAGCGATCGCATTTTTGCAGGGACTAGCCATGGAGGAGTTGAGCCAGAAAGAACTTGATTACCGAGACCGCGAGTATCAAGTCTTAATTACAGTCAGGGCAGTGAAAGGGGAGGTGACATCATGACTATAAGGGAGCTTGGCAGATGGCCTATTTCTCTATACCGCTGGCTACGAGAAATATGCCACGGTCGCCCACCAGTAGGATGGGTAAACCTTGGTAGCCTCGGACGAGTCAAGCCGATCAGCTCTGACTTCGGTCTAGACCGGGGTTTACCTATGGACCGATATTATATTGAGCATTTTCTTGGCCGTCATGCTCAGGATATTAAAGGACACGTACTAGAGATTAAGGAACCTCTCTACACTCACAAATTCGGTGGCGATCGCGTCACCCAGAGTGACGTGCTTCATGTGGAAGAGGGTAATCCCCAAGCCACGATTGTGGCAGATTTAACCAAGGCTGACCATCTACCATCCGACACCTTCGACTGCATTATCCTAACTCAAACCCTCCCATTCATCTACGATGTGCCAGCCGCCCTCAAAACCCTCCACCGCATTCTCAAACCCAGCGGTGTCCTACTGGCCACGGTTCCAGGCATCACCCAAATCAGCTGTGATGATATGAATCGCTGGGGTCAATACTGGAGTTTCACTACTCTCTCAACTCAGCGGCTTTTTAAAGAAGCCTTTGGAGAAACCCCAGTGCAAGTTGAAGCCCAAGGCAATGTATTGAGTGCGATCGCATTTCTGCACGGCTTGGTAACTGAGGAATTGCCCCAGGCACAACTCAACTATCACGACCCTAACTACCAGGTCTTAATTACGGCTAGAGTCGTCAAGGAGCTGAAACCATGAGCATAGGCAAGGTCAGTAGGAAATTGGAACAGACAGCCTGGCGGCTCAAAAATAAAATTTTGCCAGGTGTGCTGATCTTAATGTACCACCGTGTGGCTGAAGTAGATTCAGACCCTTGGTCTCTATGTGTAACCCCAGAGCATTTTGCTGAACATCTAGAGGTTTTACGAAAACATCACTACCCTCTGAGTCTACAGCAATTGACACAAACAATTCGCGATCACCAGACTATAAAGCGGTCAGTTGTTATCACTTTTGACGACGGCTATGCTGATAATTTTTACAATGCTAAACCATTGTTGAAACGCTATGACATTCCCGCAACAGTTTTTGTAACAACTGGAGGAATTGGCCATAGGCGTGAATTCTGGTGGGATGAACTAGATAGACTATTACTACAACCTGGTATATTACCGGAAATACTTCAGTTAAATATCAACGGCAGTACCTACACATGGGAATTAGGCGAAGCCGCCTATTACAGTCAGGCTGATTATCACTTTTATCGCCATTGGAGTGCTTCAGGTATAGAAGATCCCAGCCTTCGCCATACCCTCTATCGCTCCCTTTATGAACTGCTATATCCTTTATCTAGCCACAAGCGAGAAAAGGTGCTAGAGGCAATCAGGGTGTGGGCTAATGCTGAACCAATTGGTCGCTCGACCCATCGCTCTATGTCTCGTGAGGAACTGTTGGATCTCGAAGAAGGGGGACTGATTGAAGTCGGGGCTCACACAGTAACCCACCCATTTCTTTCTAAACTTCCAGTAGCTTTGCAGCAGGATGAAATCGAACAAAGCAAACACTATATTGAGGAAATCCTAGGGCATCCAGTTACCAGTTTTTCCTATCCCCATGGGGATTACACTGCTGACACTATCTCCATTATCCAAGAAGCTGGATTTACCTGCGCCTGTTGTAGTGTTGTTGACCGGGTTCAGGAACATAGCAACTCTTTTCTGTTGCCTCGTGTTGAGGTTCAGGATTGGGACGGGAAAACCTTTGATCGTTGGTTGTCAAGATGGCTTTAATTATGAGTAACAAACCACTAGTTTCCACTATCATCATTTTCTTAAACCCTGAACCATTTATTCAAGAAACCATTGAGAGTGTTTTTGCTCAAACTTACGACAACTGGGAACTACTCCTGGTCGATGATGGTTCCACTGATGGTAGTACAGAAATAGCCTTGCAGTATGCTCGGAAATATCCGGAAAAGGTGCGCTATCTGGAACACGAGGGTCACCAAAATCGCGGCATGAGTGCCACCCGCAATCTGGGTATCCGCCATGCCAAAGGTGAATATATTGCTTTTTTAGATGCTGATGACATTTGGTTACCAAATACCTTGGCAGAGCAAGTTGTTCTCTTGAATGCTCATCCCGACGCTGCCATGGTCTACGGACCAATTCAATGGTGGTATAGCTGGACTGGAAATCCTGAAGACCAAGAACGGGATCACGTGGAAAAGGTTCGTGTGCCGACCGATACCCTGATCAATCCACCAAGGCTGTTTCGTCTTTTATTAAAACGCCGGATTAGCATATCGGGGATGTTGTTGCGACGTCAGATTGTAGAAGATGTTGGTGGTTTTGAGGAAAACTTCCGAGGTCTTTATGAAGATCAGGTCTTTTGCAGCAAGATCTGTCTCCATGCACCGGTTTTTCCAGTTACCAATTGTTGGTACAAGTATCGACAGCACCCGAACAACTGCTGTTCTATTGCAGAAAAAACCGGCAAAGAGTATGTTGCACGTCTATTTTATTTGAATTGGGTAGGACAGTACTTATCTGAACATAAAATCAAAGATATCAAAGTCTGGTGCGTATTCATCAAGGAACTATTACTAGCTATGAATCCCACTGTGTATTCTTTGTCGTCCAAGTCTAGGAGGTATTTCGGGTGGAAGCTCAAACAAAGACTATTCAGTATATTGAAAACGGTTTAAAAATTTTTGGAACTCAGGTCATCAATCTTGTCCATTAACGGAAAGTAAATAAACTTGAATATAAGTAAGATCAAATGAGTCACAAACCACTGGTTTCTGGTATTATGATCTTCTTAAATGCTGAGAAGTTCATTGAAGAAGCCATTCAGAGCGTATTTGCCCAGACCTATAACAACTGGGAATTGCTGCTGGTAGACGATGGCTCCACCGACAACAGCACAGCAATTGCCCAACGGTATGCCCAACAATACCCGGAAAAGGTAAGCTATCTAGAACACAAGGGTCACCAGAATCGCGGCATGAGTGCCACACGCAATCTAGGCATCCACAATGCCAAAGGGGACTACATTGCCTTCTTAGATGCTGACGATATTTGGTTACCACAGAAACTGGAAAAGCAACTAGCAATTTTTAGTTCACAACCAGAAGCAGATGTAGTTTGTGGTCTAACTAAATTTTGGTATAGCTGGACCGAGAAGCCTCAGGATATTGATCGGGACTTGATGCGAGAAATTGCTCCTGACTACGATACTTTGTTTGACTCCCCCAGGCTGCTCACCCTCTTGCTGGAGAGTCAAGCTAGAACCCCCGCCACTTGTAGCGTTTTGATCCGGCGAACACTATTTGATATTACAGGTGGGTTTGAAGAAAGCTTCCAGGGAATGTACGAAGATCAAGCCTTTTTCGCGAAGGTATATCTCAAAGCCGCTGTATTTGTCACTAGTGACTGTTGGGATTGGTATAGACAGCATTCTAATAACTGCTGTTCTATGGCAGAGCAAGCAGGAAAATACACTCCTGGTCATCTGAATCCAGCACATCTGACCTTCTTGAACTGGCTATCAAAATATTTATCTCAACAAGGGGTCAAAGATACTGAACTCTGGGATGCTCTCCAAAAGAGACTCTGGTCTTATAAGCATCCTATCTTATACTATCTTTCACGACCTAAGCTTCTGGTGAGATTAATAGCACAGCGGACATTACCTGTAACAGTTCGCCATTGGTTTCAGATTTAAGACAAGGTGATCAAGAGTACTTATTGGAGCTCATTTTGATTAGTAAATTCTACACTAATTAGGCAAATAAAAATAACTTATTTAATCTTTAATTAGTAACCGATTACATCGTTAACCATTACTTAGTAAAAAATAAAAAATCATGCATTTCATTGTCACTGGCGGAGCCGGTTTTATTGGCTCTCATCTTACCGAACAACTTCTATCAGAAGGTCATCAGATCACAGTAGTTGATAACCTTGCCACTGGTAGTCTACAAAACCTACCTAAGCATCCTAATCTCAAATTCCTGCAAAAAGACATATCCACTTGTAAACCAGAAGATTTTATAACTAAATTTACAAATAAAATTGATGGCATTGCCCATTTAGCAGCCACCCCCTCCGTTACAGCATCATGGCTGCAACCTCTAGAGGCTCATCACAATAATCTTTCGGCAACGATTGCTGTTATTGAACTTTGTAAAACCTTAAACATTCCTAAACTAGTCTTTGCCAGCTCAGCCGCTGTATATGGCAATCCCACACAAGTACCCATTTCAGAAAATCAACAGACTTCTCCTATTTCTCCCTATGGCTTACAAAAACTGGTGAGCGAGCAATATGCCAGTTTATTTGCCAAACAAATAGATTTTTCATTTGTGGGATTACGATTTTTTAATGTATTTGGTCCTCGACAAGTACCTAACTCCCCATACTCCGGTGTAATTTCTATCTTTGTTAATGCCATGCAGCACAGTTTACCGATAACTATTTACGGAGATGGGACTCAAACACGAGACTTTATCTATGTCAAAGATGTTGCCAGGGCTTTTGCCAAAGCTTTAACAACACCCCTAGAATCAGGCTCATGCTTAATTTGTAACTTAGGCACCGGAAAATCTACTTCTTTACTTCAGCTAGTTGATAGTCTAAAAACTTGCTTTCCTCAGTGGAAATCAGAAACTAAATTTGCCCCTCCCCGTCCTGGAGATATTAAACATTCCCAAGCGGATATTTCAATCGCATCTTCCTGTTTAGATTTTACAGCTCAGTGGTCAGTAGAGTCAGGTTTACAGCGTTTAATCGAATCATTAAAATTAAGTCCGGTTAATCACTGATGTGATTTCTTATTCTCAAGGGGTGACCAGCGTTGATCTCCATCGCTTCCCCCTCTTTCCCCTTTTCCGGTCTGTGTAATCAAATTAGTCACTTAATTCATGCTTTCCCTGAACTAACTACAGTTGAGGGTGCCTATCGGTAAACTATAACAGTGACTATAAACTATTCCGATACTTTTTAGCTACCAAAGTCTACCAAGATAGACCTTGGCCCGCCAATGCAAGATGCTTGCGCATCCAGGGGGTATCTCCCAAAGCTCTCAGGAATATCCCGCGAGCGCCATAAAAATGTCAAAACGTTCGTTCCACGGTAGGTCGAGAGCGCAACTATTAAACCCTTGGTTTTCGGCTTTAATTTAAGTTACATAATAATCCCTGTCGGTGTTACCCTAATTTAAGTCTAACAAATAATAAAAGTTTTTGGTAGACTCTGCGACATTTTCTCTAGCTGTTTACTAACCCTGTCCAGGAGAATTGAACCCCTGATGCTCACAGACCTTAACTTTAGTGGCTTAATCAATCAGCGCTTCTTCCACAATTTTGTGCCTGTACCAGCAACTAACGCGCTACAACTCGGAGCAAGGACTCCTGATTTTGAGCTACCAGATATTACCAATAACCGTCAGACCAAATTATCGGATTATCAGGGCAAACAACCGGTCATCTTGGCATTCACCCGCATTTTCACAGAAAAGCATTACTGTCCCCTGTGCTTCCCTCACATCAAAAACATCAATGAGAACTACCAACGTTTCACTGAGAAAGGGGTTGAGGTGTTAATGATTACGAGTACAGATATCAAGCAAAGCCAACAAGTTGTTAACGATCTCAGTTTACAAATGCCACTGCTGAGCGACCCCAACTGTAGAACCTTTCGCGCCTATAACCTTGGTCAAGCACTTGGTGCTCCCCTACCTGGCCAATTTCTTTTAGATCAGCTAGGAAAACTCCGCTTTCAACATCTATTTTCTTTCCTAAATTCAAATGCCGAAGTAGAAACACTCCTAAATGCCATCGACACCCTCTTATGAGGTACCTTCAATTGTCTTACCCCTACTGCCTACTGCCTACTCCCTACTCCCATTAACCCAGCAGGAAAGTCTATCACCCAATTGAGCACTGCTAGATATAATCACAGTCGAACTTGGGACAAATGACTGCGGGGATTGAAGCGGCGACTTTCACGGATTTTTTCATAGTACTCCCGCTCCTGATTGGTGAGGTTTTTCGGAGTTACTATCGTAATTCGCACTAACTGATCACTACGTCCACCCTTAGGTAAAGACCAGCCTTTACCCCGTAGTCGCAGAGATTGACCAGAACGAATACCAGCAGGAATATTCATACTCACAGAGCCATCTGGAGTTGGTACTTCGATTGACCCACCCAAAACCGCTTCATCTGGTGTGATTGGCACTTCGCAAACTAGATTCTCACCATCGAACTCAAAGAAAGAGTGAGATTTGAGTTCTACTTTCAAATACAAATCTCCCTTTTGCCCATTCAGGGGGTTGACCTGACCCTTGCCTCGCACCCGAATACGACTACCGGGTTTGGCACCAGGGGGAATCCTGACAGTTATAGTTTCATTACCTAGGCTGAAACGTTTTTGGACACCATTAAAGGCTTCAGACCAACTGAGGCTAATGGTTGCTTCCCGGTCAGCACTTGCTCCCGTAGTGTTGTTAAAGCCTGACGTGCTGCTATAGCCACCAAAACCACCAAAATCATTAAACCCATTAGAGCTAGAAGTACTTGTACTGTAGGAGTAGCTATGACTACTTCTGCCAGCACCACCGGGCGCACCAGTGCTAAAGCGACCCAGCAATTCATTAATGAACTCGTCAAAGCTGCCGTACTGGCTAAAATCAAAGCCACCAACATCAACACCGACTCCACTACCACCAGACCATCCTTGTCCCGCTTGCTTCCAGTACTGACCAAATTGATCGTATTTCTTCCGTTTGTCCGAGTCAGATAACACTTCGTAGGCTTCATTGACTTCCTTAAAGCGAGCCTCGGCTTGTTTGTCACCAGGATTCAGGTCTGGGTGGTACTTCCGGGCCAAACGCCGGAAGGACTTTTTAATGTGATCAGCACTAGCAGTTTTGCTGACTCCTAGGATGGAGTAATAGTCTTTGAAGTCGGTCGCAGCCATCAAGAGTGTCTCCTAATCGTCTAAGATCGTAAGGGGTCAGTTATTGCCGATTATGGTTTATCTACCTCAACGCCAGGGTAACAAAGGTTTCAAGTAAACTTAGTTCGGTTCTTCCTCACTGGTGCGATCGCAATTTCCGTACATGGTAATACTCTGTCAAGGGTGTTTTGAGGGTTAGGGCAAGGTCTTAGGTAGCAAGGTCTTAGGCTAATGGCTAATGGTTAATGGTGAATGGTTTTAGTAGTTAATGCCTAGCCTAAGGGTGTCTAATCCCTAATCCTTAGGGTAAGCCTGTCTAAAGTAAGCGTGTAAGGGCTGACGGCTGACCGCTAAGGGCTGTTCGCGTAGCGTGCGCGTAGCGCATATGCTTACAGCGCGCCTAATTTTGATATGGATTAACTTACCCTTTCCATCCCATAGGACTAAATCACGGCTCCATGGGGAATTACTGCATTTTTGAGCACTACAACAATGCCATTACGAATATAAAATCCCTCACTTTCGCAGTTGGCCTCTTCTACACGATCCTTGTTAAAGATTTTGACATTGTTACCGATACAAGCATTTTTATCGATAATTGCACGACGAATAACGGTATCCTTACCAATCCCTAAAGTCACTTGGCCTTGTTCTTGGGCTGAGAGACGTTCTGTTAAAGATTGATAGTAGTCAGCCCCCATAATTAAAGTGTCCTCGATAACTGTTCCAGCTTCCACTCGCGATCGCAATCCCAATACCGAGTTATTAATGCGGCAGTCTTTGAGAATACACCCTTCCCCAATTATTGACTCTGTTACCCGACAGTCTAAAAGCTTTGAGGGCGGTAGATAACGGGCGCGGGTGTAAATCGGAGCATCTTCCTGATAAAAGCTAAACGATGGTGATGGTTGACGAGTCAGGGATAAGTTAGCATTGTAGAATGCCTCAATAGTGCCGATATCTTGCCAATAATCATTAAATAAATAAGCTTGAATGTTATACTTTGGCATCGAGGCTGGGATAACTTCGTTACCAAAGTCTGTGTGTTCAGAATTAGCTTCGAGCACTTCTTTCATCACTGCTTTACTAAAAACATAAATTCCCATAGAAGCAATGTAAGGACTATTTCTGGCTTCTTCTGGTGTAAGTCCAAGCACAGTAGTATCCACTTGCATTTGTTTGAGCAATTCCCCTGTGGGTTTCTCCCGAAAGTCAATCACTTTGCCCCGATCATTAATTTGCATCAAGCCAAAGCTAGATGCCCGTGTCTCATCAATAGGTACAACCGAGAGAGTAATATCCGCTCCAGTGTCCCGGTGACGTTGGACAAATAAGCGATAGTCCATCCGGTAGAGGTGGTCTCCTGATAGAATTAGGTATTCATCAACATCCCAGCCATTAAATAACCATAGATACTGACGAACTGCATCTGCTGTTCCCTGAAACCAGCTTGGGTTTTCCGCAGTTTTTTGGGCTGGTAGAATTTCAACAAACCCTTCTGTGAAGCCAGAGAAATTATAGGCACGGGTAATGTGGCGATTGAGAGATGCTGAGTTAAATTGGGTTAGGACATAGATTTTGTAAATCTCAGAATTAATGCAGTTACTGACAGGAATATCGATCAAGCGGTATTTACCTGCCAATGACACTGCTGGTTTAGCACGGGGCTTGGTTAGTGGATATAAGCGGCTTCCTGCGCCACCACCGAGAATGATTCCTAAAACTTTTTTCACAAAACACCTCTGAAATGCTCATGCCTGAACAACTCCAGTCTCTGATGGGTGTGGGGCAGTTTTCAAGGGGGGTAAGCCAGTAATTTATTATAAACGCAAAGTTTTCGAGAAGTCTATGTAAAATCCCTAGTTAGCCCCACAGTAAGTTCGGTACTTTCCCGGTGAACAGAAATCGGTCAAGGGGAAGACAATAAAATCGCTGGGTCAAATTAATTGGGGAAAGGTTTTAAGACAAATTGAAACCCGGTCGGGCATTTGTATTGCCAGAGGATGGATAACTCAGATCGACACCTATACCAGTGGGTGTCCGAAATCGCTTTAGCCAATTCCTATTGACCCAAACCCCAAGCCAATTCTGATGCAGCTATCCCTAATTAGCAATTGGTACTAGCTATTGCTATAGGTAACTAACTAAACATTTTGAATCACTATGGCAGACTTTATTCTCTCACAGACAACTATCGAGCTTACTGAAACTAGTGCTGACCAGTCATATACTATTGCCTTAGACACCCCGCCAACTGGAGACGTGACTGTTACCCTCAGAACTGATGGGCAGAGTCAAATCAATGTGGATGGTCAGGGGTTCAGAACCCAACACACCGTCGTAATCAGTGACACCTCAGAAAAAACTGTTACGGTGCGGGTTATAGATGATGCTACTCCTGAAGGTATTCACCCCGGCACCATCACTCACACTGTTACAGCCACAGAGGACGAAACCAACTATCCCGTAAATACTGAACTTACTGGTGTCACCCTTGAAATTACCGATAATGACCCAGGGCTATATATCCAAGGCACCCCCACACCGATTGAAGGGGGTGAAAATAGTACCTATGAATTTGGGTTGAGTACCGCACCCGATGGAGACGTAACAGTCGAAATCGAAACTAGTGATGGTCAGAGTCAATTTAGTTTAGATGGGGGCAACACCTTTGTCTCTTCCGGAGAGATAACCTTTAACGAAACCGACTTCACCACCGAAATCACGGTGCAGGGGATTCAGGACAACACCTTAGAAGGTGAGCACAACAGCACCATCACCCACACTATTACTGAATCCGAGGCAACACAAGCACAATATTCTCCAGGTCAAACTAGACAGGTCTTTCCCAGGATTACTGACAATAACCCAGATCTGCTCACCTTCGATAACCAAACTTTGTCTATTGAAGAGGGTCAAGAGGGTACGTACACCATTAAAGCAGACGGGCTTGATGCAGGAGACATAAAAGTCACCATCAAAGCCAATGGGTCGAGTCTAATCAAGGTAGAAGATGACCAAGAATTTGCTTCCGAGCAAGTCATCAACCTCAATAGCACCACATCCGAAAAAACTATCACGGTGCAGGCTACTGAAGACTCAGATGTCACCGGACCTCAAAAAGTCAGCATTAGCCACGAAATTACTAATTCAAACAGTTCAAACTTTGAAGAGAGCAAGGTTGGAGACGTCACTGTCACTATTGCTGACAATGATCCTGGGGTAATCATCACCCAAGCTACTGGTCAGATTCAAGAAGGTGACGAAAATGAATACACCATTGCTTTAAGCACCAATCCTACTGGGGACGTAACAATCACCCTTGATTCTGATGACGATAGTCAGATCAAATTGCCGGATGGGACTGGGTTTGTAGACCAGGGAACTATCACACTTAGCGATACTACACCCCAAACCATTAAGGTGCAGGCTACTGAAGATAACGACCCATCAGAAGGGACTCCTCACGAAAGTACAATCACCCACACAATCAGTGCTACAGACGATACCGACAACTATCCTACAACCACAATAGATAACGCTACCATTGAGATTATTGATGATAGCTCTGACCTTTTCTTTTTTGATACTTCCCCACTTGGTCAAACTGGTGTTGAAGATAGTGTTGAAGAGGGTAATGAAGGGAAATACACACTTCGATTACTACAGAATCCCGGTGGAGATGTAAGAGTTACTATTCAGGCTGATGACCAGAGTCTGATCAGTATTGAAGGAGGTACCACATTTGCCGACAGCCAAGTGGTTAGATTCAGTGACACATCGGCAAAAACTATCACCGTCAAGCCTAAGGATGACTCAACCGTCGAAGGAGCTCACACCAGCACCATCACCCACACCATTACTGAGGCTCCGGATGGCTCAGATTTTAAAATAAATAGTAAGGTTGGAGATGTCATTGTCACTATTACTGACAATGACCCAGGTCTAATCATCACTCCAGCAACCGAGCCCACTGAGGAAGGTGGAGACTTGACAACCTATCAAGTTGCCTTAAGTACCACCCCCACTGACCCCGTAAGAGTTACTATCACCACAGATGGGGAAAGTGAACTTGCTCTGGATCAGAACAACTTAAACTTTGGCACCAGTCGAAATATCCAACTTAGTGACACTACACCAACCACTGTCACGGTGCGAGGTACAACAGACGACAAGGTAGAAAGTCTTCACACCAGTACCCTCACTCACCAAATTACCGATTCTGTGGATCCGCAATATCCTGAAAGACAGGGAACATGGTCTACTGATATCGAGATTAAGGATGGTACCCCTGGAATGATTATCTCCAATAAGTCTTTGTCCCTCTCAGAGGGTCAAGAGGGTACTTACAGCATCAGTTTAACCACCGAGCCTACCCAGGATGTAACGGTTACTATTACAGCGGATGAGCAAGGTCTGATCAGTGTGGATGGTGAAGAGTTTGCATCACAGCAGGTGATTACCCTCAACCAAAGCACACTGGAAAAAGAAATCAAGGTGCAGGCGGTAGATGATCAGCCGCCGGAAGGGATTCACAGCAGCATCATTACCCACAGCATTGCTTCAGAGGATACAAACTATTCCGATCAGAACACACCCATTGAGGATGTCACTGCCACAATTACTGATAATGATATCGGAATAGTTATCATTGGTACTCCTCAGGTCACTGAAGGCAGTACTGATACCTACGAAATTGGTTTAAGCACTCAGCCTACTGGAGATGTCAAAGTTACTATCACAGCTGATGATGAGACTGAAATCAGTATTGATAATGGTACTAGCTTTGCTTCCACTCAAGATGTTACATTCAGTGACCTGACCCTTAAAACCATTACCGTGCGCGGTAAGGATGATGCTGAATTTAGGAGTCTTCGCGACAGCACCATCAGCCACGAGATTACTGAATCCCAAGACATCACAAACTATCCCCTGGATCTGGAAATTCCAGATGTTATAGCTGAGATTACTGATGATGAGCCTGGAGTAGTTATCATCAGTAATCTCGATCTCACTGAAGGGGATATCGGGACTTACGAAATTGGTTTAAACACTCCTCCTGTGGGAGGTGGTTCAGTAGAAGTCACTATCACCGCTGATCCACAGACTAGAATCAGCACAGATGGTACAAACTTTGCTCCTAGCCTTCCGATCCAGCTCCAAGGAACTACACGACAAACTATCACAGTCCAGGTGGTTGATGACACCGCTGTGGAAGGCGACCACAGCAGCACTATCAGCCATGAAATTACTGGTTCAAGTGATACTACCAATTATCCTCTAGGCCAGGAGATCAAGGATGTTACTATCGACATTACTGACAATGACCCTGGACTAATTTTTGGTGGTGCGATCGCAATTATCGAAGGCGGTGAGGAAGGAACTTACACAGTTGCTTTAAATACTGTGCCTACCGGAGAGGTAACTGTTACTCTAAGCGCTGATGACGATAGTTTAATCAAGGTAAGTGAAGGGGAGTTTGCCTCTGAGCAAGTCATTACTCTCAACCCAGAAAAACTCCAAGAAACCATTAGTGTACAAGCCGCTGATGACGATCTGGTTGAAGGAATTCATACCAGCACTATCAGCCACAAAGTGACTGAAACCGGAGATACCACTAACTATCCTCTAGGAACTAGCGGCTCCTTCAGTGCCACAATTACAGATAATGACCCTGGGATTGTTTTCAGTAAGACCACCTTGTCTGTTGAGGAAGCTCAAGAAGATACTTACACAATTGGCTTAAGCACTGTGCCTACTAGTGACGTAACAGTCACTATCACAGCCGATGACCAGAGTCTAATCAAAGTGGGTGACGGAGAGTTTGCCCCTGAGCAAGAGATTATCCTCAACGCTGAAACCCTGGAAAAAGAAATTACAGTACAGGGATTAGATGATGATCAGGTCGAAGGTGATCACACTAGCAAAATTAGCCATGAAATTGCTTCCGAAGACCTAGACTATGACCTGGGCGAGCTACCAGAAGAAGTCACTGTCGATATTGCTGATAATGACTCTGGGCTGATCTTCAGCCAGGCCATCACGATCACTGAAAACAATGGTTCAGGCACTTACACAGTTTCTTTGAATACTCCTCCCACTGGAGCAGTACAAATTACTATCCAAGCTGATAACCAGAGTACAATTAGTCTCGATGGCATCAACTTTGGCTCTCAGCGAATCATTAACCTCAACCCAGAAAAACTCGAAGAAACCATTAGGGTACGAGCAGTTCAGGATGCTCTGGTAGAAGGTGTTCACACTAGCACCATCACTCACAGAGTTAGCGATACAGAAGATTCTGAGAACTATCCTATCGGACAAGGCCCATCATATACTGCCAATATTGCAGACGATGACCCTGGAATCGTGTTCATCGATGATCTTGTATCTGTCCAAGAGGGTCAAGAGGGAATTTACACAGTTGCCTTAAGTACCCGACCCACTGGGGATGTAACAGTTAAGCTCACTGCTGATGACCAGAGTGTAATCAAGGTAGATGATGAAGAGTTTGCCAAAGAGCAAGTCATTACTCTCAACGCTGAGACTCTGGAAAAAGAAATCACGGTGCAGCCGGTAGATGATGAGCAAGTTGAAGAAGAGCACAGCAGTCAAATCAGGCACGAAATTACGGTTTCCGATGATCCAAGCTATGCTGTTGGCTTAGTTGCAGAATTCACTGCCAATATTACTGATAATGATATTGCTCCTGGTCAAGTGTTGATCAGCGAGATTTCCCCTCTGACGGAAGGAGGAGAGGCACAGGAGTATACCATTGCTCTGGACACTGTTCCAGCTGGGGCAGTAGAAATCACCATTACTGCGGATGACAACAGTGAAATAAGTCTCGATGGGCAGAGCTTCGATAATGAAGTGGTAGTGAGCCTAACGGATACTACCCCCACAACCATTACGGTACAGGCAGTAGATGACGAGAGTGTCGAAGGTGAGCATAACACTACCATCAGCTACGCCATTACCAACACCGAGGATTCAGACAAATATCCTGATACTCTCGATATCCCAGCCACCGAGATCACCATTACTGATAATGAGGCAGTTGTTCCTGGTCAAGTGCTGATCACGGAGATTTCCCCGATCGCGGAAGCGGGAGAGTCTGGCACTTATACCATTGCTCTTGACACTGAGCCAGCTGGACCAGTAGAAATCACCATTACTGCGGATCAAGACAGTGAAATAAGTCTCGATGGGGAGACTTTCGACAACGAAGTGGTAGTGAGCCTAACGGATACCACCCCCACAACCATTACAGTACAGGCTCTGGATGACACGATTGTCGAAGGTGACCATAACACCACCATCAGCTACGCCATTACCAACACCGGGGATTCAGACAAATATCCTGATACTCTCGATATCCCAGCCACCGAGATCACCATTACTGATAATGACGCAGATGCTGCTGGTCAAATACTGATCAGCGAGATTTCCCCTCTGACGGAAGGAGGAGAGGCACAGGAGTATACCATTGCTCTGGACACTGTTCCAGCTGGACCAGTAGAAATCACCATTACTGCGGATCAAGACAGTGAAATCAGTGTTGATGGGGAGAGCTACGACAACGAAGTAGTGGTGAGTCTGAGTGATACCAGCGCCAAAACCATTACGGTACAGGCGCTGGATGACCAGAGTATAGAAGGTGACCATAACACCACCATCAGCTACGCCATTACCAACACCGGGGATGAGGTCAAATATCCTGATACTCTGATTATCCCAGTCACCGAGATCACCATTACTGATAATGACGCAGTTGTTCCTGGTCAAGTCCTGATCACGGAAATTTCCCCGATCGCAGAAGCAGGAGAGCCTGGCACTTATACCATTGCTCTTGATACTGCTCCAGCTGGGGCAGTAGAAATCACTATTACTGCCGATGACAACAGTGAAATCAGTCTCGATGGGGAGAGCTACGACAACGAAGTAGTGGTCAGCCTAACGGATACCACCCCCACAACCATTACGGTACAGGCGGTGGATGACGAGAGTGTGGAAGGTGACCATAACACTACCATCAGCTACGCCATTACCAACACCGGGGATGAGGTCAAATATCCTGATACTCTGATTATCCCAGTCACCGAGATCACCATTACTGATAATGACGCAGTTGTTCCTGGTCAAGTCCTGATCACGGAAATTTCCCCGATCGCAGAAGCAGGAGAGCCTGGCACTTATACCATTGCTCTTGATACTGCTCCAGCTGGGGCAGTAGAAATCACTATTACTGCCGATGACAACAGTGAAATCAGTCTCGATGGGGAGAGCTACGACAACGAAGTAGTGGTCAGCCTAACGGATACCACCCCCACAACCATTACGGTACAGGCGGTGGATGACGAGAGTGTGGAAGGTGACCATAACACTACCATCAGCTACGCCATTACCAACACCGGGGATGAGGTCAAATATCCTGATACTCTGATTATCCCACCCACCGAGATCACCATTACTGATAATGACGCAGATGCTGCTGGTAAAGTCCTGATCAGCGAGATTGCCTCTCTGACGGAAGGTGCAGAGCCACAGGAGTATACCATTGCTCTGGACACTGTTCCAGCTGGGGCAGTAGAAATCACCATTACTGCCGATGACAACAGTGAAATCAGTGTTGATGGAGAGAGCTTCGACAACGAAGTGGTGGTCAGCCTAAGTGATACTCTTGCTCAAACCATTACGGTACAGGCAGTGGATGACCAGAGTATAGAAGGTGAGCACACTAGCACTATCAGCTACGCCATTACCAACACCGAGGATGAGGCCAAATATCCTGATACTCTCGATATCCCATCCACTGAAATTACCATTACTGATAATGAGGCAGATGCTGCTGGTCAAGTGATCATCACCCCAATTTCTCCTCTGACGGAAGGGGGAGAGGCACAGGAGTATACTATTGCTCTGGACACTGTTCCAGCTGGGGCAGTAGAAATCACCATTACTGCCGATGACAACAGTGAAATCAGTGTTGATGGAGAGAGCTTCGACAACGAAGTGGTGGTCAGCCTAGTCGATACTGCTGCCAAAACCATTAAGGTAATGGCGGTGGATGACACCGTTGTCGAAGGTGAGCACACCAGCACCATCAGCTACGCCATTATCAACACCGGGGATGAGGTCAAATATCCATCAACTCTCAATATCCCATCCACCGAGATTACCATTACTGATAATGAGACTGTTACCACAACCCCAGAGATTATCATCAGTGAAAACCCAATACTATTTGAGGGTGGTACTGGTATCTACACTGTTGCGTTAACTAAACAGCCCCTTGGAGAAGTAGAAGTTACTATCAAAGCTGATGATCAAACTGAAATCAGTTTAGATGGAACTACCTTTGCTTCAGAGCAAGTGCTTACCTTCAATGAGGCAAAACTCCAAACTATCACAGTGCGAGGGCTGGATGATCAAGAGGTTGAAGGGGATCACGAAAGTACCATCAGCCACGAGATTACCAAATCCGAGGACAGTGTGAACTATCCCCTGGGCAATGTTGGGTTAGTCACTGCCAATATTTTTGATAATGACATCCCGATTGTCACGATCACTGCTAGTGACCTTGAGGCAGCGGAAAAAGACCAAGACCCAGGCAGCATCACCATCACTCGTTCCGGAGACACTAGTGAAGACCTTACTGTCAGTTACATGACTTTTGGTAGCACTGCTACCGCAGATGACTACAGTGAAACCCTCAATGGGTCAGTCACTATTGCCGCTGGTGAGTCTTCCGTCGAGCTGAAAATCACTCCAGAAATCGACTCCCGAATCGACGAAGGTGATGAAACTGTTAACCTGGTCTTAAATACCAGCGAAGATTATAACTTAGTTGGCAAAAGGTTTGCTCAGATTACCATTGCTGATGACACATCGTCAGTTCCTGACAATAGTACCAGGTTTGTCTGGCGTAATTCACTGACAGGAGAGAATAAGCTGTGGAAGATAGATGATACTCACCAGGTAAATACAGTTAGCCTTCCTGCGGAAAAAGATCTCAATTTGGAAATCCAAGGTACTGGAGACTTTGATGGCGACGGTGAAACGGATGATGTATTCTGGCTTAACAAAGTAACCGGAGCCATTAAATACTGGCAAGGGCAAGGTGACGAGATCAAGGAGGTGATTATTGAGTCTGGTGAGGTAGACCCCATGGAATGGGAAATCACCGAGTTTGCTGACTTTAACGGTGACCTCAAACATGATATTCTCGCCTACAACCGAGATACTGGAGAGGTTGCAATCTGGGAAATAGATGGTGACCAGCTGGTGAATAAGGGGAGCATTGAACGGGATGGTCAGGCTTTACTGATAGCCGAAGACAGTGGATGGGAAATCCACGGTGCTGGTAACTTCAGTGGTGGGGATCGAGATCAGATTCTGTGGTACAACCAGGATAGTGGACAGGTTGGCATATGGGAGATAAATGGCAACGAACTAGTCGATGCTGCCGTGGTAACACGAGACGATGAGCCGGTACTAGCACCATCATCAACTGGATGGCAAATCGAAGCTGTGGCGGACTTCAGCGGCGATGGCCAAGACCAGATTCTGTGGTACCACTCGGAGAGTGGACAGATTGCCACATGGCAGATGTCTAATAAGAAACTAGTCAAAGGTGACATCCTCACACGGGATGGTGAGCCCTTAGGAATACTAAGCTCAACTGGATGGAGCATTCAGGGTATTGCAGACGTAGATAATGACGGCAAGTATGATATTGTCTGGAACAACAATAATACTATTGCTTTTTGGCACTTGAATGGGTCTGAATTGAGGGATGCAATGGTCATCGACCAGCCACCCGAGGCTGGCTTCAACCCCAACCTTATCTAAGCTATACTGCACACGGTTATAACCTGAGCTGATTGACGATCAGAACTAGCCCCCCAAAACAGCGACCGTGGAAGCTATAGGGACTTGGTATCAGTAGTTCCAATCAGCTTAGCTGAAAAAACCCCTTACTCAGTAAGGGGTTTTTCTAGTTTTATCAACCTTTGTGTTCATCAACCCTTCTTGGGTGTGTTTCTCGTTTGAGAATTGCTGAAAAGGATTTGGCTTAAACGCGATCGCCAATTTCTGCCAACTCACGTCCACCAAAAATTGCTGAACTATGACAGTAGAACTTAAACTCCATTAAGTTATAAAATGGATCTTGGAGGAAGAAAGTGCGATGCTCTGTAAGTTGACCGGGAAAGCGGGTCTTGGGTTGCTCGTAGAAAGATAATTGTTTTTGTTTAGTACGGTAAAGTAAGGCTTCCCAATCAGCCAGGGATGTAAAAACTAACCCGAAATGTCGAGGATAAATACCCCGCTGAGGTGTCAGGGTTTCTTTGGTTAGGTGAGCCACGAGTTGATGACCGTATAAATTCAGAATCACCGCATGGCGAGATTCTCTACCGATTTCGCAGCCAAGTCCATCACCGTAGTAGACTTTAGTTTGCTCAATGTCGGTAACGGGAAATGCGAGATGAAATAGGACTGGTTTCATAAGTTTTGGTTTGAGGGGAAAACGGTTGAAGGTTTTAAAGGTTGAAGGTTGACGGTTGAAGGTTGAAGGTTTTGACGGTTGAAGGTTGAAGGTTTTGACGGTTGAAGGTTGAAGGTTTTGACGGTTGAAGGCAAAAGGGTTGAAGGTTGTTCTTGCCCAGGGATCTCTTGTAGGGTAGGTTGTTCGCGTAGCGTGGCCTTTTGGCCAAGGTTTTAAAGAAATTCAACTTTATTCAAGAATCTGACCTAATCTGGGATCCGGTTGCTTCAGTAGTGTGCTTTGTTATTGGTTTTTTGGATAATGGGGAATGGGTAATAGGGTATGAGTGCTGGGGTAATGGCTCGGAAGCAATTACAATTACCAATTATCAATTACCACTTACCAATTATCAATTACTAATTACCAATTAACCAATTACTAATTACCAATATAACTATTTTGCTATGCTTGATGATAGTCTTTCTTTAAATCCTTGGCTAGTTGCTGTTGCAGTGAACACAGTTTTCCTTGCCATGGTATGGATAGCCCCCAAAAAATTACTCACCCCTGCTGGGATTGTCCACGCTTGGATATTAGGCGTACTGATTTGGGGTACTCTGAGCTGGCCAGGTTACACAGTAGTCGGATTTTACTTTTTGGTAGGGTCTGGTGTCACCCGCATTGGTATGGCGCAAAAGGAAGCGGCAGGAATTGCGGAAAAGCGTTCCGGTGCTAGGGGACCAGAGAATGTTTGGGGTTCAGCACTGACTGGAGCGATTTGTGCCTTGGGTACCCTACTGGTGGATGCTCCTTACCAGCAGTTATTGTTACTGGGCTATGTTGCTAGTTTTGCTACTAAGCTGTCCGATACCACTGCCAGTGAGGTGGGTAAGGCTTACGGCAAACGGACTTTCCTGATTACTACCTTACAGCCAGTAGCCCGGGGAACAGAAGGAGCTGTAAGTCTTGAGGGAACCCTAGCTGGAGTAATTGCTTCAGCTGCGATCGCATTTGTGGGTTGGGGCGTTGGTTTGGTTAACTTGACAGGAGTATTTTTCTGTGTTATTGCTGCCTTCATCGCCACCAATCTGGAGAGTGTAATTGGTGCGACACTACAATCTAAATTAGAATGGTTGACCAATGAAGTCGTGAATATTATTAATACGATTATTGGTGCGATCGCTGTTGTGCTGTTAGCTCTAGCATGGCACTGGATCAGCCAGGTATGAAGCATGAAGCATGAAGCATGAAGTATGAAGTGTTAATTGCGAAGCATGAAGTGTTAATCGTGAAGTATTAAGGATGAAGGATGAAAACATACAACTTGCTAAGCAACTAATCAATCTAATAAATTGAGATAGCGTTAGACTTCCGACTTCCGAGTTCCCACTTTATACTTCATACTTCATACTTCATACTTTATTCAGATTTTGGTCCAAAGACCATCTGTAGAACCATTGGTTCACCATCATCGCGGTGATACCTATCTGCCCACTGGCGGATAATTTCATCTAATTCTTCCATGGCCTGATTGATTTTCTCTGGCGGGATATCTAGTTCCTCCAACCCTCGCATGACTTGCGGCTGACGCTCTGCCCAGTTTCTCATTAACCGGAAGTATCGCGCTGTTTCGTCAATCATGGTGTAGGTGCGGGCTTTGTCATCTACTGGCGAGTAATATGCATTGGTTAGAGCGTAGTAGGGTAAGCCACCGGTGTGATCGATTCTGGTGACAGTTCCTGAATAGGTTAAGCGACGCTTGATGTGTTCAGCTAGAGCTTCACTCAATGGCAGACGTCGCTCTGGTGGTAAGTCTTCTTGGGATCTCCGGTGGAGAAATTCTATCGGAATTCAAAGAATTGTAAGGAATTGATGATCTGGGCATCCGGCAGGTGATCTGGCAGCTTAATCTCAAGATTGCGCTTTTCTTCCAGGTCAAGGCTGGTGCCATTGATCCGAGATTGCCCTGGTTGCCAGGGATAGTGTTCCATCCAGACATAGGGAAACTGAATCAGATAGCGAGGTTCCTGAGACCCCAACATCTTGAGCAGTTTCCCTTCTGTTAACGCTTGTCGAACTTCCTCAACAATGACCTTTACCCGCTTTGGCTCAATGTGATGCAAATGCCCAGTCATGCGGATATTGCCATCTTGCTCCAGATAGGTCATGTAAATGGCACATTTGGCAGCGGTTGCTGCTGCATCTAAAAACGCCCCATGTCGGTGTCCACTCGTCCGCAGGGCGCTGAAAGCCAGGTATAGCATGATCTGATCCATTGCACTGGGGCTTAGGGTTTTGATCAGATCGGATTGGTTGATCATCTTAGGGGCAATCACATCTACTTCCGTTGGTTATCAAGCTTATTTAGTTTCATTTTTCCACACTAGAACTAACTCACTGTCATCGAAGAAAGCGAGCTGAGGTTGCTTGGCAGAAAATTGACCAATTAAGAGGCACCCTAATCATGTCTTATTCCAATATATTATATAAAATAAGCCAACTACAAGTACACTATATTGAATTAGCACTTTCCCACTGTAGCCCGCTACTCGTACCCAACAGTGGGATTGAAATGCAGCCAGATATGCCATCAAACGGAATCCAGTCAGTTGACTCTCACACAAGAGACACACGTCCGCTACCACGATGGGCGATCAGGGTAGTCGGAATTACTGGTGATGAGACAAATTTGTGGTTTTCTTTTCTTCCATAAGAAAAAATTTGTCCTGTTTGCTCTACTACACTGGGACAATCATTACTATAGTTTAGTGGTGCATTTGAGCCATGGGCAATCATCGGTAAATTAACCCCAAACCAGATGGTTAAAACAGTAATTAAAGCAAGAGTAGTGTAAATTCGCATAGCCTATATCCGTATAAATGTTCCTCTAATTACTGATACGGATGGCTCGCATATGGTTCAGGGAAAAATATAAACTATAATGAAATTTTAAAAAAAATACCGTTATTGTAAATACCTCGTGAAATTCTTTATTTAAAAAAAAAAGTTTTGACGAACTTGTGTAAGTTTAGCGACTGTAATCCTTATATGAGAAGGATTTATCTCATGTTAACAATTTATTTATTTACCGCCATGAATGTTATTTAAAAAATTATAATTGCAATTACTTTGAATAAAAATAAGGATAGGTAATCCTGGTGATTATGGGTCTTTAAATAACTGCAAACTTGCTAAGTAGGCAAAGGGGATTACCTAGCAACCATTCACATTGCCAACGGCTTATGTAGCAATCCTAAATTATTTGTTAAAAATCCCCAATGGTAATATAATCGATTCTCTTCCGCTACTGCCGGTCTCTCCCCTTGTTTGGAAGTTTACAACTCAAATGGAAGGCTGTATAAAGGAGCAGGTTTTTCTTGAATCCGTTCGGCAATCGGTCTAACCTTCTGAACCACATCAATTAAGTAATCATAATCAGGTGCTTTAGCATTGGGGATGTATCCTACTGATGCTGCCATGCTGCTGGAGGCAGATTCTAGTGCCTTGTGGATCTCCTGTTGTAGATTTCTCTCGACTGTTGGTCCGATCAGGATAGAACCACTTGGAATTTTATGAGAATCTATATATAAAATCCGGAACCTAGTCTGACTAAAGTCTAGGCGGTAGCGTTGCAACTCTTCTAAAGACAAAGCTCCAGCGACTACCTCCTCAGAGGCAATCCACTCTAAGACTTGTTTTGGTGTGGGGGCAAAACGCACTTCCGCTAGGGTCAGACCGTAGAGATTGTAGATGGGCAGATAATATCCTGTGGCAGAACCAGGTTGACCTAAAGCAATGACTTTACCGCTAGTTCAGTCAAGTCTTGGATGGGGCTTT
>NZ_GL890936.1:5854-7686 GCF_000211815.1 Moorena producens 3L | reverse complement strand
AACTAGGTTGAACTTCTGTACAACCGACCCAGTCCAATTAGCCCACTTCTGTAAGGAGTCCCGCATTTGACCCTTCATCCAACTATTAAGCTTACGGGACATGGCCTTGGACTGACGTTTATTTTTTATTGGTTGTGTTAAATCTTCCGCAAAAACTTTCAACGATTCACCATTAAAAAGAGATTTAGAAGCGGCTCCTATAATGGCTGTAAGTTCCGATTGATTTTGTCTGTAGCGTTTATTTTCTGTCTTTCGACTAAGATTGTTTTTCAGTATTCGAGCAGATCTAGATGGATTTAGTTCCTCTAGCTTTCTATGAAGTGCCCATAGTTTCCCTCTATTGCGATTCTTGGCACATATTCTATCTGATTTCTTGGTAGTTTCTTTCCCTAGTCCCTTCCCATGCGCGTGACCATCCGAATCATAGAAAGCTTCGGTGTATCCCTTGTCTACTCCTACACTCTTGAGTTCAGATGGTATTTCTACGGTTCCATGGTCTACTAGAAAATGAATCTCAAATCTTGGCAAAACGTGATTATGTATCAACCGAATCTGTCCTTTCAGTTTTCGGTTAGATCTAACGATTACCTTGTTCCTTTTTCCTCTTCTCAACCCAGCTAACTCTAACTGATAAGTGTTGCGAGAAAGTTGCTTACAGGTATAACCTCCCTGTTGATAGACTATTTGGTTCTTAACCCAAGAATGCCCACGTTGGTATTCCTTCCTGACAAACCTGTGTAGTAAAGGATTTTCTAGGAAAGCTAAAGTTTTGAGCTGTCTACAAAGCTCTTTTCTTCTCTTTTGGTTGTATGTACCAGAGAACCTTTTGTAAATCCTTTTGACAACTGCCTCAGTGCAAGCTGCTTGTTGGGCTGTGATTGCTTTCGCTACATCACTGACCGTCCATTCCATTAGTTTTGAAGGTAGTCCCAGGGATTCGGGAGTCCTAAAACTCCTTACTTCTGGGTACGCCTTTTTCCAATCTAGTCCCCAATGGTTAATACTTCCCAGCTTGTTGTAGGACTCAGCCCTGACGATACCCAGCTTTTTCATTACCTGCAGCAATTCAAGTTCAACCGACTTTGTCATCCCTGCCACAGGGACGACTTGAGTCGATATCCTTTTTGTTACTCCTTCTTTTCTTGGCATCGTTAGAGCTGGATTCTACACTTCAATTATACTCTAGCGCTAAGTAAATGTCAATGTCCATTTTGTGGTATTAAATACCGATTTATCCCTATTTTTAAGGGTTTAATTGCGAGGCTTAATGCGATCGCTCTTTGTAATTAATCCTCGATGGCTTAGAGCTGTTGAGGGTTTTGTGTTGTTTTAGAGTAATTCTTATTTGGGTAAAGTAGAGAATTTTGGGATTTTAGGGAACAGGGAATAGGGAACAGGGAACAGTGAAATGCGATGCTCAGCAAAGAGCCGCTACGCGATCGCATCCAACAACAACAATACCGTAAAAATGCACAAGATTATATTATACCACAAACATATCTTTATTTCTAATAATATCAAAAACTCTTTGGCTCTCTTTCTTACTACTCCCGACTCCCGACTCCCGTCCTACGACCAAATCCCACAGCACATCAATACCACTGCCCACATAGTCTGAATCCTGGTGTTGTTCAATCCATTTAATCACACTAGGGATAACATGATTGGATGTTTTGCCTAATTTACCCAAAGCTTCGCTTGCGTCCCTACGCACATAATAATCATCATCCTGAAGCAGTGCTATGAGGGCGTTGACTACGGTTTGTGAGCTGTTGTTCAATCTGCCCAAGGCTATGGCTGCGTTCCTACTCACATAATAATCATCATTCTGA
>NZ_GL890936.1:0-5534 GCF_000211815.1 Moorena producens 3L | reverse complement strand
ATTGCCCAAGGTTCTGGCTGCGTCCCTACGCACATGAGAATTGTGATCCTGAAGCCCTGCTAGGAGGGGGCTGACTACGGTTTCTGAGCTATTGCCCAAATTGCCCAAGGATTCGGCTGCCTTCCAACGCACACTAAAATTCTGATCCTTAAGCCTTGCTAGGAGGGCGTTGACTACGGGTTCTGACCTGTTGCCTAATTTTCCCAAGGCATAGGCTGTCCACCCACGCAAATCAGAATTCTCATCCTTTAGCTGTGCTAGGAGGGTGCTGACTAGGGTTTCTGAGTTGTTGCCCAATTGCCCCAAGGCATAGGTTGCCTCCCAACCCACAGTAGAATTCTCATCCTGAAGACGTGCTATGAGGGCGCTGACTATGGTTTGTGAACTGTTGCCCAAATTGCCTAAGGCACGAGCTGCCCTCCAACGCACATGAGAATTGTGATCCTGAAGCCTTGCTATGAGGGCGTTGACTATGGTTTCTGAGTTGTTGCCCAATCTGCCCAAGGCTTGGGCAGCCTTCCAACGCACACTAACATTGTGATCCTGAAGCTGTGCTATGAGGGCGTTGACTACAGTTTCTGAACTGTTGCGCAATTCGCCCAAGGCTTGGGCAGCCCTCCAACGCACACTAACATTGTGATCCTGAAGCTGTGCTAGTAATATTGTTATTACCTGATCTTTTTCCCCTAACTCGGCTCTATAGTTCAACAATCGCAGCTGATCAATCCAATCCGATCCCGTAGCGTGGCCGTAGGCCAATCGCTCCTTCAACAATTCCAATACCTGTGCTTGAAAATCCGTTTCATACAAACTACAAATTATTTGATAAACCTGCTCGTAAACCCTCTTGCCAACCGGCTCTTTAGTACTCACCTCCAACTCAACCAACCCCTCTAAAATCTCTTGCACTAACTCACCATCAGCACCACGCAAATTTTTCGGGTCTTCTGCCAAACAATTACCAGCAAATAACAAATCCCGATGTAACCACTGCTCATATTTACTATTATTATTCAATACTGCCCGAATCGCTTTCGCGGCATTTTTCGGTTTTTGTTGTGCTATTAGCAATAATAACACTTCGCGCCAGTGGGAGTCATGTAAATGCTCCCGAATCTGATTCAAAACAATCCGAAAATCATACTCATTTTCTGCATGATAGTCAATTTCTTCAGCACACAAATATTCTTGAAAGCTCTTATGGACAAACCCATAACAATCTTGCCCCTGCTCATTCAATAAACCAGTGCGATCGCGAATCAAGGTTACAAATGCTTCTGCTTCTTGTTTGGCTTGATATAACTGCACCTGCTTTAAAGTTTTAATCTCTTTGCTCAACTGCTTAATCAAATCATCACGGTTAATTAACGTACTGCCTTCGTTATCTTCACTATTTCCTTGGCCATGAATCCAATAAGCTAACAATTCCATCAATCGGCGCAAATCATAGAAATCTAGATATTTAAATAGTCCCTGATTGCTGATTTCTTTGTTAGCATCCCAAGAGGTTAACAAGGTTTTGACTGCACAATTATAAAGCTCAAACCGTTCTTTGGGCAATACCGCTTGATACCGATGGATTAATGCAATAATTGTCAACAATAAGGGATTCCGTGCCAACAAGGTAATCCGGTCATTATCATTCAGCGCCTTTCCTAAACTCTCCTTGCGCCTTTTGGCTTCTGCTTGGTCTTGAAAGCGACTGTTATACCAGTTCTCAATAAATGCCGAAATCTTTTGGTCATCAAAGGGTTGGATTTGATAGTGGGGAAATTCCTCAGTGCGGAAAAAGTCGCGCCGATAACCAGCCGGTCTAGATGTAATAATAGCGCGATTTCTGTTAAACTGTCCTAAAAAATTCTCGATGCGCTTGACTACATCATGGCGTTTAGCCTCTTCTGCTACTTCATCCAAACCATCCAGCAATATCAAGGCTCTACCATCAGATAACCAATGCTCGAAAAATCCCACTGGTAACGGTTTCACTGACATGGTGTTTTCCGCAAATATCCGAGCATAGTCGATCAGGCTTTTATCGAGATGTCTGGCAAAATCTCGCATCCTGATTAAAATCGGTAGCCAGTCGGTATCACCATCTAATCCCAAAATGTCAGGATTTTGCTGAGCTAATATTACCGCAAAATAGCTCATCAAGGTGGTTTTACCAGAGCCTGGCGCACCCAGGATTACCACTCTTCTCGACTGACTTTGGCTCAATAACTGCTGAGCCAAGAATTTCCGGCCAGTTGTCTTTTCCAATAGCAGCCTTTCTGGCTTTTCCCCACTACCGGCTGCTAACAACTCCCGCTCCCAAGCGCCAGCAGTTGATACGTCTTCCACGACATCTGGCATTACGAAAATCTGGGCTAACTTCTCCGATTTTTCTACTTCTTGCCCAGGCACAGCAATGCCAGCAAATTTGACATCATCAAACCAGTTGGCTAACTGCTCACAATAATCCTGTTTAGCTACCTGAAATTTAAGATAAGTATCCGTGTGCTGAAAATAAGCATTAATAAATGTCTCTATCCAAGGCTTGAGACTGTCTTGATTTAGTTTAATAGTCTTGGCTTCAGCTTGTTGTTGAAATACGGTGCTTAAAATATCCCGGTCTGGCTTACCTTGATTAAGTAAGGGTTTCTGTAATTCCGCCACAACAGCAGAATGAGTAAAATAGTCGTTCAAAAACCGATTAACTCCATTCCAGCCATCCGGGGGAGCGTGAAAAAATAAGCGCTGTTGACTATCCAGTTGTTTGTCCCATTGATCAACGGCTTCTGCTCCCGCTTTGATGGCTTTTTCGATATCGCTTTTAGTCAGAGATTTAACTATATGCTTCCCTGCTTCTTTAGCAACAATACTTAACAATGGTGGCGCTATTTGCGATAGTTCTAAACTAGCCAAAAGGGACAATGCTGCCATAATTTATAGGTAGTTATGTTCGATTAGTTTAATTATAGCAATTTAGGGAGATTTGATCCCCCTAAATCCCCCTTAATAAGGGGGACTTTCTAGATCAATTTCCGGACTCCCCCCTTAGTTCTTTGGGCGGAAGGGGGACAAACTAGATCGATTTCCGGACTCCCCCCTTAATAAGGGGGGCAGGGGGGGATCGAGTTAGGAAAGGGAACTCTTTGAGTTTACTCCGCCCTTAGTTATTTGGGCGGAAGGGAGAGAAACTAGATCGATTTCCGGACTCCCCCCTTATTAAGGGGGGCAGGGGGGGATCGAGTTAGGAAATGGGAGAGAAAGAGTTTACTCCGCCCTTGGTCTGCCTTAATAAGGGGCACAAACTAGATCGATTTCCGGACTCCCCCCTTAATAAGGGGGGCAGGGGGGGATCGAGTTAGGAAAGGGAACTCTTTGAGTTTACTCCGCCCTTAGTTATTTGGGCGGAAGGGAGAGAAACTAGATCGATTTCCGGACTCCCCCCTTAATAAGGGGGGCAGGGGGGGATCGAGTTAGGAAAGGGAACTCTTTGAGTTTACTCCGCCCTTAGTTATTTGGGCGGAAGGGAGAGAAACTAGATCGATTTCCGGACTCCCCCCTTAATAAGGGGGGCAGGGGGGGATCGAGTGAGGAAATGGGAGAGAAAGAGTTTACTCCGCCCTTGGTCTGCCTTAATAAGGGGCACAAACTAGATCGATTTCCGGACTCCCCCCTTATTAAGGGGGGCAGGGGGGGATCGAGTTAGGAAATGGGAGAGAAAGAGCTTACTCCCCCCTTGGTCTGCCTTAATAAGGGGCACAAACTAGATCGATTTCCGGACTCCCCCCTTATTAAGGGGGGCTGGGGGGGATCGCACTAGAAAATGGTATAAAAAGCGCGATTCCACTCCCCCAATCTAACTCTATTATCCTAATCCCTAAAAAAATTTGATACTCACCAAAGAGCCGCAACTTATTGAATTTTGAAACAGCTCTAGGTTGTGCTAGGGGGAAGCTCACTGCTGATCCGATCGCACACTGCTTCAAAATTATGCAATACTTCATCATTGGTAAATCGAATTACTTTTAATCCATAACCTTCAAGAATGTGAGTTCTTTCTTCGTCATAAGCTTGGCCAGATTCTGTATAATGAGAATCCCCATCAACTTCAATAACTAATTTTAAAGCAGCACAATAAAAGTCAACAATAAAATTCGCTATTGGTCTTTGTCGCAAGACTCTAAACTGAAAATTTTTCAAATAGCAAGACCACAGCTTTTTCTCGACTGGGGTCATAGTTTTCCTTAATCCTCTAGCTCTGCTTACTAACTTGTAATTATAAGGAAGATGGAATTGTCTTTGTTGGCGATCGCACATTTAAAACTAATCGATTTTGTGGTTTTTTGCATGGGTTTAGATCCCCCATTATCCCCCTTAATAAGGGGGACTTTCTAGATCGATTTTCCGACTTTACCCAATGATCACAGCGGGCTGGGAGGATCGAGCTTTTCGGATCTGCTTCCGGGTTTAGATCCCCCATTATCCCCCTTAATAAGGGGGACTTTCTAGATCGATTTTCCGACTTTACCCCTTGGTAAAGAAATGCTATGGAAAGCGATGGTATGTAGGAGGCACTACGGGAAAGGACTCCCCCAATCTAACACCATTACTCTAATTCATAATCCCTAATTCATAATCCCTAAAAAAAGGCGATGATATCAGCCGCTAAGCGATCGCATGATTACGGTCTCAATTTTAATGCGATCGCTATTTTTAATTAACCAAAAAAAACAAAAAAAAAACTAATCAAAAATTTGATATTTATACCCCCTTTATAAAAAAAAATGAAAAATACTTGACAAAATAAATAATTATTTATTACCATAAAAATGTCGCCAATACAACACAAAAAAAACATTATGGACATCGAAAAACTTTCTCCCAAATTTTTGAGTATAATCCCAACAATCCTAATCTCCCTGAATTATTTGGCCAACCCCAGCCAGGACGGGAGCAAATCAAACATATATGGATCGGTTCTCCCAAAACCGTGCGGGTCACAATCTATAATCTTTATAGCCGTGGCTACGCCCAAGTTCATGAGTGGAGCACTCCTCAACCTACCGGAAATCCTGGTGAGGTGATCAGTATTTTGATTCGACATCTGTCGGTAGATTAAGATAGCAACTTGCCAGGGATTTGCATCCCTGGCTACAGGTCAAAACTCAGGAGAAATTACGAAGTCTGAAGTCTAAGACCTAAGTTTGTATGTTGTTGATTTGGTGAACACATAGTCAAGGACTCTAGGGTTGTTGACTATTACAAAAAATAATTCGGTCAAGCATTGGAATTAACCAAAACTTGACCGAATTTTTTTGTAAGTATTCAGCTGTCAGCCGTCAGCTGTCAGCTATCAGTTAGTAGGGAACAGGGAACAGGTAACAGTGAACAGGGAGTAGGGAGTAGGGAGCAGCCAATAAATAGATGTATTTCACCCTTACTAGAAAACCCAATAGCAATCAAGACTCAAGACTTAATTGCGACAGTGCAATAGTTTTTCTGACCACCACACTTAACACCCTTACCACACCTTGCGTTAATGCAAC
>NZ_GL890935.1 GCF_000211815.1 Moorena producens 3L | reverse complement strand
TTCCCTGTTCCCTACGCGAACTATAATCAGTGTTCCAGGTCTTTATAGCGGTTTTTAATCTAGTAAGGTACAAGTTTTTGAGGTGCGACCCGTGGCGAATTTAATTCGCCAAGGTCAAGCGCACCTAAGGTTTTAGGGAGCAGGGAGCAGGGAGCAGGGAGCAGGGAGCAGGGAGCAGGGAAGAGGGAAAAAAATATGTGTACCTCATGAGGATAAAAAGCGCTATAGTAATTAATATCAACGTGGACTAACCCCCACCTGGACGAACGCGCCCCGCGTGGCCTACGGCCAGGTGGGGGAATGCGTCACACGGTCTGTTCAAACAGCGGTGTCAAGATTTAGATTTGCCTTCGGACTTTTATCAACCAATCTTGCTCCATGCCAAAATTAATGACGATGGAGCACATGAAGACATTACCGAGGTTTTGTTGGCAGACGTAGCCTATGTTTCACCAGAAGACCAATTAGTGGTAAAGAAGAACATGACTGCTCTGATGGAATCTATGGTGCTACGGACTCACGAGATTTTGGATTATTATGGCAATCCACAGAACCGAATTCCCCGCTGTTTTGATAGCATAGGGTGCTAAGCATTCAGCCCTCAGCCCTCAGCCCTCAGCCCTCAGCCCTCAGCCCTCAGCCCTCAGCCCTCAGCCCTCAGCCCTCAGCCTTTAGCCCTCAGCCTTTAGCAGATAACTGATAACTAATAGCACCTCAAGTAGCGTGCCCTTAAGCTGATAGCTGATAGCTGATAGCTGATAGCTGATAGCTGATAGCTGATAGTTGATAGCTGATAGTTGATAGCTGATAGCTGATAGCTGATAGCTGATAGTTGATAGCTGATAGCTGATAGCTGATAGCTGATAGCTGATAGCTGATAGCTGATAGCTAATAGCTAATAGCTGATAGCTGATAGTTGATAGCTGATAGCTGATAGCTGATAGCTGATAGCTGATAGCTGATAGCTGATAGCTAATAGCTGATAGCTGATAGCTGATAGCTGATAGCTGATAGCTGATAGCTAGTTTTATTAGTACTCAAACGGTCCTAACGGCTCATCATCTTCCTCAGACAGGTCGATGGGTTTGTAATCCACATAATCGTTTTGGTCTGAGTAGTTAGAGGATGTTTCCTCCCTTGGGGTGGTACGACGCTTTCTTTCCCTTGAGGCTATCTGTGAGTCATAGTTTTCTGAGTCATAGTTTTCTATAGATTCACGACCGGAACGGCTACGGCGAACGGGTCTGTCTTCTCTATCTCTATCTAGATCTCTGTCTAGATCTCTGTCTAGATCCCGATCTAACTTAGCCTCCCAAGTGTCTACAGATCGTTCTACAGGTCGTTCCACAGATTGTTCCGAAGGACGAGAACGTCTACTACGAGATGGTCTGTCTTCCCAATCACTATCTAACTTAGCCTGCCAGGTCTCTCTAGGTCGTTCTGAAAACTGACCATTAGAACGAGGGCGGCGTTTACGCGTCCGCTCTTCTAGCCTAGATTCCTCTGAACTCCCTCGACTCCTTGGTGGACGGCGGGTTTCTGCTTCATAACGGTCTATGCGCCTTTCCCTGGAATCTGCTGTGGGCCGCAAGCGAGGGTTGGAGTATTGCTCCTCTACCGGCTCTAGTTCATCGTATTCATCATAAACATTAGCCTCTTGTGGTTCTTCGCGGTAATAGTTACGGCTAACTGGTCGCTGGCGGTCTTCAAACCCAGCATCTTCCCGGGCTTTTTTAGTGGCAACGCCCCGTAACCGCAGACTTTCCACACCAAAAAATATTGCTGTACCGCTCAACAACAGCTGACTCAACTGCAAAATTGGATCGAGTCGCCATCCCTGAGTCACCAGAATAAAGCCACAAACTACCCCGACCACAGTGAAAAAGATATCATGGTCTCTGGCTAGTTCTGGACGGACCGAGCGCAGGAAATAGAGTCCTGCTCCGGCAAGCATCAAGAATATGCCCAAAAGGCTAGCTGAATTAAACCCAAAATTTACCATTGCTACTCTCCTATGGTCAGTTTTATGGTAGCGAGTTATTGGTCTTACACTCTACTGTAACTGGAGAACAACCATTTTACTCCTGGATCAGGAGAGATTCTGAATACAAAAATTGAGCGGGTTGTGAACCCACTCAATTTCCTGCTATCGAAGCTCCGCCTTACTTCGTTGAAGGCATAGATAGTAGGGATTTCGTTATGAGCGTTGGATCTTATCGCTCTGGCTAAAGACGATTAGTGCCACAGTGGCAGGAATAACCACAATGGCAGTACCCAAAAGTAAACTCCACAAAAAGTTGGCTAATGAAGGTGTCATAAAAACTCCTAGTTAATTTGTAAATCTTGTTTGTGATGCTCCTACACTTCCCAATCGGGTAAGTGTTAGACATGATTGCTTTCCCCCATGCCACTGCCGGTTCCCTATTGGAGCAGAGGTGAGGCTTGGTGAGGGGTGAACTAAGAACATGATACTATTATTGAGAAAGTTTAAATTAAATTAACTACAATCACAAGGACGCCCGTAAGCCACCTACCCACCTAAGGCGGCACGTAAGCTATCAGCTATCAGTTATCAGCTATCAGCTTATCGGTTAGGTCACAGGCTGGAAGCCTGTGCCACGGTAATCTTCGCGCAGCGTGCCCGTAGCGCAATCGGCGCTTTTGAATAAAATAAGCTGACCACTGACCACTGACCACTGACTGCTCACCGCTCACCGCTCACCGCTGACGGTGCCACCAGCAATACATTTGTGATCATTAAGATTAAATAAGCCATGACTGCTGCTACGATTGCTATCTGGACTCTTGGTCCGTTACTCGGACTAATGATCTTTTTGTTTATCTTTCGCATTGTTCTGACCTGGTATCCTCAGGTAGACCTAAATCGTTTGCCATTTAATCTAGTAGCTTGGCCAACGGAACCCTTTTTAGTGCCAATGCGCAAAATTGTGCCTCCCATTGGTGGGGTTGATATTAGCCCAATTATTTGGGTAGGGATTTTCAGCCTGCTGCGGGAAATTCTTTTAGGTCAGCAGGGAATCCTGAGGATGATGATCTAGAAGGTTGGAGGTTGAAGGTTGGAGGTTACAGGTTGGAGGTTACAGGTTGGAGGTTGTTCGCGTAGCGTGGCCTTTTGGCCAAGGTTGAAGGTTGAAGGTTGCAGGTTGCAGGTTGAAGGTTGCAGGTTGTTTGGTTGTTCGCGTAGCGTGGCCTTTTGGCCAAGGTTGAAGGTTACAGGGGTAATGGTTAACCATTCACTTAGCCCCAATGGTTTTAGGAAAGTTCAAGGTTCCAGGAAAAATTTCAAGGGGGGTGTGAAGGATTACCTTCAGCGGTCTCAACTCTACTGAGTTTCAGCTAGATGGAAAAACCAGTCCTGACATTGGGATTATTCATAGGAGCCGTAAAGCCAGTTACCAGGTGTATTAGGATCATCACTTGTATGAAATTCCTTGCTTCTTTCTAAGTATTCCTCACTAGAGATAACTCCATCTCCATTCTGATTTAACTTGGCAAAAGCTACTTCAGCAATATCTTCGTCGAGCTGTACTGCTTTACAAAACTCTTTGTATTCAGCCAGACTAATTGTACCATTACTATCCGTATCCAAGATGCTAAAGATAATGCTTGCTTTAGCATCATGAGCTTCTTGAAGTTCTGCTGAATTAGGGAAATTAGCAATCGATTTTTCGGCCACCGTCAGATACTCTTCCAATTCTACTTTTCCGTCACCATTGAGATCGGCAGGCTGCCAAAATTTTTGCCAAATTGCCGCATATTTTGCACTAATATCTTCAAATTCTGGCATTCCCGGTTCCAAACCTCGTAGCAAAGCCAGATTAAGAGCGCATCGCTCTAAGTCGGCTTTGTCCACATATCCATTCTTGTCTGCATCGTATACCCAAAAATTCTTGGTATGTTTTTTATTCAATAGTTCACTCAACATTTTTATACTTCCCTAGTAAAATCAGCATTTTTTCAATAATTATTTTATAACAGAAGTAATTGATTTTAATTCCATTTAAACTTTATTTAATAAAAACTTTAATAAGTTTATACTGCTTGACTATTTAATTAACTATAAATAGTTGGCTATTACCATGTAATTCCCCTCCCTTTGGGACAAAAACGAACGTGAAAATACTGACCGGGCTGGAGTCACAGAGATTTAAAAGACTTAAATGTAGTACACTGATTTACTTTACGGTTATGGGAGGGGAATTGAAGAAAAGTTCTGCTATGAGGACTTACCCATTGACAAGATAGACAAGATGTGTATTAACAGAAAAAAGTAAAACTAAGATGCGTTCGCGTAGCGTGCGCGTAGCGCTATCGCTAATTACCAAGGACTTACTTTTGTCTTTCTTCCTACTTCTGCCCTCTGCCTTCTGCCTTCTGCTGTTCAGGTCATCATCTCCTTCTCGACAAAATTGGTATAGACCTGACCCTCAATAAAAGCTGGTGTCTCTAGGATTTTTTGATGGAAAGTGAGGGTGGTGGTGACTCCGGTAATGGCACACTCCCTTAAGGCTCGTTTCATGCGCTGAATGGCCGCATCACGGGTGGGACCCCAAACGATTAATTTCCCAATCAGAGAGTCGTAATAGGGGGGAATTTCGTAATCGGGGTAAACATGGGAATCCATGCGCACCCCTGGTCCTCCTGGTGGTAGGTAAGCACTAATTCGTCCTGGTTGGGGACGGAAACCGTGGTCTGGATCTTCGGCATTGATCCGACATTCGATGGCGTGACCTTTGAGAGTAACTTGGTCTTGGGTCAGGCTTAGTTTATCCCCTTCAGCAATTTTAATTTGTTCGGCGATCAAGTCTAGACCGGTGATCATCTCGGTGACTGGGTGTTCTACCTGAATTCGGGTGTTCATTTCCATAAAGTAGAATTCACCAGAGGCATCTAAGAGAAACTCTACTGTACCAACTCCGACGTAATTGATGGACTTAGCGGCCATTACCGCAGCATTACCCATTTTTTCCCGCAATTCTGGGTCAAGCACTGGGCTAGGGGCTTCTTCCAGTAGCTTTTGGTGACGCCGTTGGATCGAGCAGTCTCGCTCACCCAAGTGGATTGCGTTGCCGTGACTATCAGCTAAAATTTGAATCTCGATATGGCGAGGGCGTTGAATAAATTTTTCAATATATACCCCGCCATTACCAAAGGCGGCTTGGGCTTCCCCTTGAGCGGCTTGGAAGAGTTTAATCAATTGGCTGTCATCCTGTACCAGGCGCATACCCCTTCCTCCACCACCAGCAGTGGCTTTAATCATGACAGGATAGCCAATTTGACGTGCGATCGCATGAGCTTCTTGCTCAGAGCTGACTAATCCATCACTTCCAGGTACTGTGGGCACACCCGCTCGTTGCATGGTTTCTTTGGCCGTAGATTTATCTCCCATGGCCCGGATCGCTTCTGGGGTAGGACCGATGAAGGCAATCTGATGATCAGCACAGATTTCAGCAAAACGGGCATTTTCTGATAGGAAACCATAGCCTGGATGAATGGCAGTGGCGTTGCGAGTGAGGGCAGCAGAAATAATATTGGGTATATTTAAATAACTTTTGTTGCTGGGGGGGTCCCCGATACAAACCGCTTCATCGGCCAGTTGGACATTAAGAGCATGTTGGTCAATGGTCGAGTGAACTGCAACGGTGGGAATCCCCATCTCCTCACAGGTTCGGATAATCCGTAAGGCAATTTCCCCACGATTGGCAATTAATATCTTTGAAAATTTCATAAAATAGCTTGGCTATATAGGGTTTTTAGTTGAGATGTAAAACTAGGATTGATGGGGAAGTGTGGGAAGTGTGGGAAGTGTGGGGAGGGTGGGGAGAAAGGTCGGTGTGGGGAGGGTTGGGAAATATAGTAAGTGTGGGGAGGGTGGGGCGCAACATGGTTTATAAACTATTAAGGGTTTTTTTTGTCTTAATCCCTAATGCCTAGTGCTATCATGCCTAAATTGAGTTTACCCGTCAATTTAAGTTTCACAGCAATTTTGACAGTAATTTTATGATCCAGGCTTTGCAGCTCAGTACTGTTGTATGTTATCCTAAGAAACGGTTAGCAAATCGCGGATGTGGTGGAATGGTAGACACGCACGCTTGAGGGGCGTGTGGCGAAAGCCATGCGAGTTCGAGTCTCGCCATCCGCATTGATCAGCCAAGAGTTCTAGGCAACTTCCCAACGGGGAGCTTCGGCTCAGGGCAGAAGAAAAATAGATGAAAACATTATCATAAAAGGGATGCAGCACTATGGGACAAGGGCGCACCATTGCCTATTGCCTATTGCCTCTTGCCTATTCCCACACTCTTCTTCCCTCCCCTTCTCCCCACACTTCCCACCCTCCCCACCCTCCTCAGACTTCCGATTCCCGATTCCCGATTCCCGATTCCCGATTCCCTAAGCAATCACCTCTTCGTCACATCAGGCTGCTGAAACCGATAGATATCGCGAATCACGTTTACCCAACCATCACAAAGAGAGGCTAATAAGCGATCGCCTTTTTCCTCACTTGCTGCTGTGGCATCCCCGAGTACTCCACTCTGAGTCAGCCCCTTGGTCAGCCAAGCAAAGGACAAATTTCCTTCCATACTCAATAGACTATCTTCGGGCAATCCCTGGGGATATTCCTTTACTGCCCGATCCATTTTCACTTGACCGGGGAGTAGACAGAGCATGAGACTAGTTTCTAAATCCCCCCCATGAATCCCTAATTCTAATTCTTTCTGGGTAGCTAATTCCTTGGCCATGTTAGGCACGCCCCAGGTAAACAAGGGAAATACCATAAAATCTTCATGCTTGTGGTGAATATCCCGTGCTGCAATTTCCATCACTTGGGGTTGTCCGCCATGGGAATTCATCAGTACTAACTTCCGAAACCCACACCGATAGATACTATCAGCCATTTCCATCAGCACCGCTAGTAAGGTTTGAGCACTAAGGGTAATGGTGCCAGGAAAATGCCAATGCTCATTGGATTTGCCGTAATAAAGGGGAGGTAAGGCATAAGCCGGGATTTCTGGGTCTAAGCAGCCTAAGGCTTTGCCCAAGACTCCCACCCCAATCGCCGCATCTACAATCAGCGGTAAATGGGGGCCATGCTGCTCAATGGAAGCGACCGGCTGAATAATCACAACATTTTCTTTGTCTGGCATCTGTTCGATATCAGTCCAGGTCAGATAAGGGAAAAATCGTTCCGGAGGAATGAAATTATGCATAAGAGTGTGGGGAGGGTGGGAAGTGTGGGAGGTGTGGGGAGAGGGAAAAAATCCTCTGTAGTTCATAGGTATGAGAAACCCTATATAGTAGAATACTTTGCCCACCGGACTTTAATTAGTATTTTTTTACACTCAGGAGGTTCAGAGGTTCGTTCACGAGGTTCAGAGGCTGATGCGATCGCACTTACTTAAATTAGCCTACCCTTAGTGCTATAGTTTTTTACTCAGGACTTACCCACAGAATCCATGGGTAGGGTGGGCAAGGTTTTGCCCACCCTACAGGTAGCTACCCTTAGTGCTATAGTTTTTTACTTATCAAGCATCAAAGCTCGATAACCAGCTTGAACAAGGCGTTCCATACAAATAATGGTCATGTTCCATAGCCCAGTCTGATGGTGCTTCAACTGTTCCGGCAAATCCTTATAACACATCCCAGGCATTTTGGCTAGTAACTGTTGTCACTTCTGTCTCAATAGCAATCGCATAGCGCTTGCCGGGTTCGAGATTAACAGTTGTGTCTAACCGTAAAACCTCACCATCGAAGATAGCTGTTACTACAGGTATCTTTCGAGCTTCTGTGCTGTCAGCAGGTTGAGTTTTAACATCTTGGCGGAGGTGAATTTCCTGTATTAGGTCTGCCCAGCTAAAATCTTCTGGTAATTTATCGATTAATCTACGTGCTTCTTCTTTGAGATTCAGGCTTGCCATAAATTTTATCGTAAGCATTCAGCCGTCAGCCGTCAGCCGTCAGCCATTCGCGTTTGCGAAGCGTCGGCTTTGCCGAAAGCTTGGCCTATGGCCAAGGCCAAGGCTCACGCTGCTTGAGGTGGTTATTTTATTCAAAAGCACCTCAAGTAGCGCATTAGCTGATAGCTGATAGCTGATAGCTGAATGCTTACATTTTATCCTCCAAGTCATTAAGCTAGTGGGATCACTTTGGCTGATCAGGCTCACAGGCTCAATCACCAGGCTCACAGGCTGATGCGATCGCACTAGCCTAAATTAGCCTACCCTTAGTGCAATGGATTACTATAGACAAAAATAACCTATTAGTGTACCCAAAAACGAATTAGAACTCGCAGCATTACTAATGATACATATACAGTCTTGAACCCTTGATGAGCTGACACCCCACACCCCACACCCCACACCTGATGACTCTAAATTCACCGAGTTTACAAAGCCACTAACCCCAGCAAAACCCTTGATCTAACCCAGCCAGAAGACGAGAAGCTCTATATCGATTTTTCTTCTGTCCGAGGAGGAGCACTGATTGAGCAACTGAAAGCGCAAATTACTCTATTCTCGGAAGACCAGCCCACTTGTCAATTATTTACCGGACATATTGGTTGTGGGAAGTCTACGGAATTATCTCGACTCAAGGCTGAGTTGCTAGCAGAAGACTTTCATGTGGTTTACTTCGAGTCGGATCAGGACTTGGAAATGAACGATGTGGATGTGGGGGATATTTTATTAGTTATTGCTCGCCAGGTCAGTGAAAGTTTGGAAGCTAGCCAGGTTAACTTACAACTAAAAGGCTTTAAAGCTTTCCTACAGGACATTACCAACTTGTTAGATTCGGATGTAACTGGGGTTGAGGTTAAGATTCCCAAGGTTGGTGGGATTGGGGTCAAGGAAAAACAGGGAGAGTATTCCTTATCGGTAGGGATTGGCAAGATTACCACGAGAGCCAAAAATAGCCCAACCTTGCGTAATCGGTTGCGGGATTATATCGAACCTCGTACCAAAACCATTATTGATGTGATTAATACCGAGTTGATTGAACCTGCGATCGCTCAACTCCAACACCAGGGAAAACGGGGACTAGTGGTAATCGTGGATAACCTTGACCGGGTGGAAATTGTGCCCAAGCCTTGGGGCAGACCACAACCGGAATATTTATTTGTAGACCGGGGAGAACAGTTGCGCCAACTCAACTGTCATGTTATATATACGATGCCCCTAGGGCTACGATTTTGTAATGATATCGTCCGGCTTACCAATCGTTTCGGGGTTGAGCCGAAGGTGTTGCCAATGGTGCCAGTGACGCAACGGAATGGTAAGGAATGTGAGGAAGGAATGGCAAGGCTCAGAGCCATGGTAATGGCTAGAGCTTTTCCTAAGCTAGCATCAGCGCAACGGTTGCAGAAGATTCCGGAAGTGTTTGATGCACCGGAAACCCTGGACAGACTCTGTTCTATCAGTGGTGGTCATGTGCGGGAGTTACTGGCAATGATTCGGGATTGGATTATGGTGGAAGGCAAGTTACCGCTATCCCGAGCAGGGTTAGACCAGGTTATTCGTAGTCGCTGTAATAAAATCAGATTAGCGATTGATGAAAAGGAGTGGGAATTATTGCGTCAGGTGCATCAGAGCCAAGAAGTAAGTGGTGACGACCATTATCGGGTGCTGGTGCGTAGTCTATTTGTGTATGAATACTATGACGCTCAAGGGTCTTGGTTTACAGTCAATCCGATTCTGGTAGAAACGGGCAAGTTATAGCTGAGGGAACAGGGAATCGGGAATCGGGAATCGGGAATCGGGAATCGGGAATCGGGAATTGGGAATCGGGAATCGGGAATTGGGAATCGGGAATCGGGAATCGGGAATCGGGAATCGGGAATTGGGAATTGGGTTAGCAAGAATGCGCTTTGAGATTGATATTAGCAATTATTGCTTCGTTGAATTTGGAAACACCATTACACCCATTGCCATAACTCAATGACTAATCGTCAGCCACAGGATGATCATCAACAGCTATTGAAGCAGCTGGCTTGGGCAATGGAAATGGGAGCCGGTGAAAAGGAATTTTCCTTAATCTTTGCCCATTGTAATTATACCCAGTGGCGAGACCAGTTGATTCAACAGCTGGCCGAGGTTTGTTCCGTAGAGATTCTCCCGATTGGGCTAACTCCGGAGGTCACTCAGCTCTACAGGACTATATACAGCCACATTCAATCCCAACTGGCACAACAACCGCCCCAAGGGATTATGGTTTATGGCTTTGAGGTGGTCAGAAACCTTGAGCAACTGCTCAGATTAGCCAATCGAGTCCGGGAAGAGTTTCGGAAACAGTTCCATGTCCCGGTTTTATTTTGGGTAGATGATCGAGTCTATTCCCAATTCCTGCACTCCGCCAGGGATTTGGCCAGTTGGGGAACCGGTTCACCCCTGGACTTTCAAATCTCTACCGCTGACGTAATCGAATTTATCCAACAGGTTACTGATCTTGGGTTTGCTCAAGTCTTAGCCGCTGGAGCTGCTGAGGTTCTTAACCATAAACATAATCTCAGTAACCAGCAGCTGGCTGACTTACGCCAAGCTTGGCAAGACTTGCAACATCGGCAGGTAGAATTAGCGCTAGACTTAGAAGCTAGTGTGGAATTTATTTTAGGTCGAGGAATTCCCGATGATCTCAAGCAGTCCCAAGAGCATTATCAACGAAGTATAGACCTGTGGGAACGTCTTCTGCGAGCTTACCCCTCTTCCCGCTCTGCCGACCGCGAATATCTAATCCGATACGGATGTGTTCTTTTCCATATGGGGCAATTGTACCGTACCTATGCCGATCAAAACCGGAATCAGCATAAGCAACATTGCCTACGGGCTAGGGAATATTTTGTGCGATCGCATGACTGCTTTGAGCAAGCCCAGCGTCCCGACTTAGTGGCTAAGTTTATCAATACCTTGGGAGAAATTCTACAAAGACTAGGGCGATGGGATGAGTTGGAGCAGTTAGGTAAAAAAGCCTTAACCCTCCATCAACAATATCCCAACCCGGTCTGGCTTGCCCATGATTACGGCATTCTAGCCGCAGAAGTCGCCATCGCTCGCTCCCAATGGCATTGGGTCAAGGACTTGGCAACTAAAGCACTGGACATCCTTACCAAGGCCAAGAATTCTGTTCAACTCCCTGGTGACCTGACTCGGGAGCAGTTGGACTGGGCGTGGGGACTTCATCAAGGTTGGTATCGCTTATCCTTAGGCAGAGCCTACAAGCATCTCAGTCTACCCGAGGACGCGATTGCCCATCTTGAGCTTGCCAAAGAGCAAACCCTACCTAACTTTAATCCTTATCTATATATTAAAATTCTGGCAGAATTGCGACAGCTCTACTTTGACCAAGGGGAGTATCAAAGAGCCTTCTCAGTTAAGGCATACCAGCAATCCATCGAGTATCAGTTCCGGTTTCGGGCATTTCTCGGACCTAGTCGATTGTCCCTCAACCAACGAATTAGGGATACTCAGGCAACGGTAGAGGAAAAGCAGCGAATTGTGGCTGATCCCATTGCTGCCTCTGGTCGAGAGCAAGCGATTAATGACTTAGTTGAGCGTATTGCTCGCAAAGACCACAAACTAACGGTAATTTGTGGCTCCTCCGGTGTCGGTAAAAGTTTTCTACTTCAGTCTGGTTTAATTCCTAGATTACAGCAAGAGATTATTGCCGCTCGGGATGTGGAGCCAGTGTTGCTGACAGTTTATAAACGGTGGCAGCATAGCTTGGCTAAAAGGATAATTGGAACAGACCAGGGGGGAGATGGAAAAGAAATTCTGGGTAAAATTCTCCACCAGCTGCGACAAAATGGTGACACTAATCGACTGACGGTTCTAATTTTCGACCAGTTTGAAGAATTTTTATTTCAGTATCCTCAGCCACAGCAACGGCGAGTTTTTTATCAATTCTTAAAGGACTGTCTAACCCTTGAGGCCGTGAAGGTAATTCTGGCCTTGCGAGAAGATTATATCTATTATTTATTAGAGTGTAATGACCGCCTAATTAGTTTAGATGTCGTCAATAATGATATTCTCAGCAAGGATGTTATCTATTACTTAGGAAATTTTACTCAATCCCAGGCCAAAAGAGTGATTGAACGGTTAACGGAGCAAGCTAAGTTTTCCTTAGAACCAGAGTTAATTGAGCAATTGGTCAAAGATTTAGCAGCAGAAACGGGAGAAGTGCGTCCGATTGAGTTGCAGGTAGTGGGAGCACAATTAGAAACCGAGGAAATTGTCACCTTGGAGAGGTATAAGCAAGGTAGCGATAAGGAAAAACTAGTAGAGCGTTATCTGGAGGCTGTGGTTACTGATTGTGGAGCAAAACACCGAGAAAATACCTGGAAATTGTTGTTTTTATTGACCAATGACAAGCAACTGAGACCCTTAAGAACCGAGACTGAATTAGCTAGTGTATTAACTTTACCTCCAGAGGATATCAGCCTGATTTTGGAGATTATAGTAGGCTCTGGTTTAGTGTTTCAAATTCAACCAGGAACGGAAGATTGCTATCAGTTGGTTCATGATTATTTAGTAGGTCCGATTCGGAATAAAGTTGATAAAAAAAAGCGGATTTTAGAGCAAAGGAAGCAAGAAGTAGAAAAACTAGAACGAGCAGGAGTTACACATCTTGATAAATTTAAGGATAGCCCGTTTGATGCCTTACTAGCAGCTATGGAGACCGGGAAAACATTGAAAGCAATGGTCACGAAAAATACTCCCTTGAAAGACTATCCTGGTGCTAGTCCAATACTTGCTTTACAACGGATTCTTGACCAGATTCAGGAGCCTAGACTTGTGAAGCATCAGGGTAGGGTTAAGCAGGTGGCATTTAGGCGGGATGGTCAGCATCTGGCTAGCGCTGGAGGTGACGGAATCGTCAGATTGTGGGATATCAACACTGGGCAAGTCCAACAAGAATTGAAGGCGCATTGGGGTTGGGTTTGGCCGATGGCATTGAGCTGGGATGGTCAGTTGCTAGCTAGCGCTGCAGTTGACGGAATCGTCAGATTGTGGGATATCAACACTGGGCAAGTCCAAAAATTGAAGGGGCATCGGGGTTTAGTTCAGCAGTTGCAATTCAGCCGGGATGGTCAGCTGCTGGCTAGCGCTGGACTTGACGGAATCGTAAGGGTTTGGGATCTCAACACTGGGCAAGTCCAGGACTTGAAGGCGCATCGGGGTTGGGTTTGGCAGATGGCATTGAGCTGGGATGGTCAGCTGCTGGCTAGCGCTGGACTTGACGGAATCATGAGGGTTTGGAATATCAAAACTAGGCAAGTCGAGGAATTGAAGGGGCATCAGGGTAGAGTTTACCAGGTGGAATTTAGCTGGGATAGTCAGCTGCTAGCTAGTGCTGGAGTTAACGGAATCGTGAGATTGTGGGATGTCAACACTGGGCAAGTCCAAGCATTTACAGACAATCACAGTAAAGTTGACCAGGTGGAATTTAGCCCTGATGGTCAATTGCTCGCTAGCGCTGGACGTGACCGTACCGTGCGCCTGTGGGATTTAGCGGGTCGGCAAATTGCCCAATTCGAGGGGACTCGCCTGGTTTTCCACCCAGATGGGACGCAACTGGCTACCATAGACGGTTATACCATCAAGCTGTGGCGGGTGGACACCCTGGATGGACTCTTAGCTAGGGGTTGTGCTTACTTACGTAGTAATTCCAGAAATAGTTATGTCAATCCGGAACTGAAGGCGTTTTGTGATGGCTTGCTGGAAGAATGAAGAATGAAGAATGGAGAATGAAGAATGGAGAATGAAGAATGAAGAACGGAGAATGTATAATTCTCAATTCTCAATTCTCAATTCTCAATTGATTCAATCTCTTCTCGAGAAAGTTGGGTGATTTTCATAATAGTCTCCACATCTAAACCTTGTTCCCGGCAGGAACGGGCGATCGCTATTTTTTCTTGTTTTATCCCTTTTTCAATACCTCGAATTTCTGCCTGTTCCACTTGCCATTTAGTCTCAAACTCTTGGGTACTCAGGATACTAGCTTCGTCACGCTTGTTGTTGATATAACGCTCATAAGCGGCTCGTTCTTGTTCTGATAAATTAGTGACTCGTAGCGCCTCCTTGGCTTCGGCTATTCCTTTGGCCGAAAATTCGGCTTTGATGTCGCTGTTTTTCAGAAAATAAATCCATTCATCTAAGGGGTTTTTCGCTAAGTCCTTAAAATTCCTTACTTTCAGCAGGTAGTATTCTGGGAAGATATCTGCTACTTTATTGATGTGAAATTTAAATTCCTGAGTTTTTGTCGGTTGCAGGATATCCCCCAGATTAGCCCCAACGAATTCTCCACGATAGGAATAAATATAGTCATCTCCCATTCCCAGGTTAAAGTAGACTATATTAATTGAGTAGACTTTTTTAATTTGACCGTACTCTTCACCTTTGTCTAAGTATTCGGTGACTAACTTAGACGCACCGTAGAGCATACGGTGGAAATAATCGTGTTGAGGATTGTTTTGTACTTCAATCAGGATCAGCTCGCCATCAGTGGTTTCAGCGAGAATATCAACTCGGTTGGTTTTATCATCGAGTGTTTCTTGATTAGCTTCGCTTTCGAGAAGGGTTTTGATGGTAATATCAAAATGCAACAACTCGCTTAAAAACCCTTCCAAAACACCAAAGTTAGCTTTATTACGCAGCAGTTTTTTGATTGCCCAATCAAAGCGAATATGTGTGTCTGGCATTGTCTTGTTATCTTAAGGAAGAAAGAGTGAATGGTGAATGGTGAATGAAGAATGTAGAATGTAGAATGTAGAATTATCAATTCTGAATTCTACATTCTACATTCTAAATTGATTCAATCTCTTGCCGAGAAAGTTGGGTGATGTTCATAATAGTTTCCACATCTAAACCTTGTTCCCGGCAGGAACGGGCGATCGCTATTTTTTCTTCTTTTTTACCTTGTTGGATACCTTCTTGTTTTCCTTGTTGGATACCTTTTTCAATACCTCGAATTTCTGCCTGTTCCACTTGCCATTTTGTTTCCAACTCTTGGGTACTCAGGATACTAGCTTCGTCACGCTTGTTGTTGATATAACGCTCGTAAGCTGCTCTTTCTTGTTCTGATAAATTAGTGACTCGCAGCGCCTCCTTAGCTTCTGCTATTCCTTTCGCCGAAAATTCCGCTTTGATGTCGCTGTTTTTGAGAAAATAAATCCATTCATCTAAGGGGTTTTTCGCTAAATCCTTAAAATTCCTTACTTTCAGCAGGTAGTATTCTGGGAAGATATCTGCTACTTTATTGATGTGAAATTTAAATTCCTGAGTTTTTGTCGGTTGCAGGATATCCCCCAGATTAGCCCCAACGAATTCTCCACGATAGGAATAAATATAGTCATCTCCCATTCCGAGGTTAAAGTAGACTATATTGATTGAGTAGACTTTTTTAATTTGACCGTACTCTTCACCTTTGTCTAAGTATTCGGTGACTAACTTAGACGCACCGTAGAGCATACGGTGGAAATAATCATGTTGAGGGTTGTTTTGTACTTCAATCAGGATCAGCTCGCCATCAGTGGTTTCAGCGAGAATATCAACTCGGTTAGTTTTATCATCGAGTGTTTCTTGATTAGCTTCGCTTTCGAGAAGGGTTTTGATGGTAATATCGAAATGCAACAACTCGCTTAAAAACCCTTCCAAAACACCAAAGTTAGCTTTATTACGCAGCAGTTTTTTGATTGCCCAATCAAAGCGAATATGTGTGTCTGGCATTGTCTTGTGCTGGTGCTACTGTTTTCGATTTGGCTCAAAGGTGGACAAAAGTGATAGATTCTTAAGTTCAGGTTATCTGTGACAACCTTTTGCCCACCCTAGCTGAACAGCTTACTTGATAGTTGATCGTTAATACTTCAGTTATGCTGGTGTAACCAAGCGTTTCCGGAGGGATTCTGCTCGACGCTTAGCGGTAGAATTCTTGGGGTCATATTTGAGCGCCTCATCATAAGCTTCTAACGCCTGAGCAGTTAATTGCTTGCGCTCGTAAACATGACCGAGATTGTTGAGGGCTGTGACATATCCAGGCTCTTGCTTCAAGGCTTCTTTGTACTGGCGAATAGCCAGATCATACTGTTCTTTAGCACAATAGGCGAAACCCAAAGCATTATAGACAGGACCAAGGTTTTCTTCGTCAGCATCAGTCCCTTTCAATGCTTTTTGAAATAGCAGGATAGCTTGACCAAATAGCTTCTTGTCCGCATAAATACTGCCCAACTCGTAATACTCTATAACTGTCCCCCGGTCTTTTTGCAGCTTTTTCTCCAACCGAGAGAGAGTGGTTTCAATTCTACGAGTTTTGATAACTTGGCGCAGCACCGCGAAAGTAACACCAGCAAGTAGGACTAGCAAAACGGAAAGATAAATAGTTGGCAGTGTATCATTCATAAGGTTTGACAGTTTTTCTTCTTAATGGTAATCCCCAAGCAGTAGCTCGTTGAGCTAACCAACCATCTGCTTGCCAACGTGCGATCGCATGATTCACGCGCTGCTTTAGCTTGGTGTATTGTAACCCCTTAGGCATCACCACACACAAGGCTTCACCCGAGAGCCACACTGGTAGCATCCGATACTCAGGATAGTCTTGTACCCAGCCACTGAGAATGCTCTTATCGGCAGCAAAAGCATCAGCCCTACCATTTTCTAAAAGCGTACGCGCTTCTTGGTAGGAATCTACTCCCACCACCCTAGATTCCGGTAAAGCATACTGCACGACAGCAATTGTGCTAGAATGATTGAGTATGGCGATGGTTCTGCTATGGAGATCACCCAATCTGGTAATTAAGGGGTCTTTAGTAATCAAACCCGTGCCATCCAGGTAGTAGGGGATACTAAAATCCACTAATCGGCGGCGAGGTGCTGTGGCTGTGACTCTAGCAATTGTCAGGTCAACTTCACCGTCCAAAACCACCTTCAGTCGGTCAAGATTTCCCACCTGCTGCAACACCACCGCATCAGAATTACCTAACAGTTCTTCTGCTAGACGTCGTGCTAAGTCAATTTCCAATCCTTGTAACTTGCCATCCGCATCCCTATATCCCAAAGGGCGCAGATTATCTTTGACAGCAACAATCAACTGACCCCGCTGCTCTATTTCCTCAAGTTGAGCACTCCCAACCCGTAACGGTGTCAAAAAAGACATCGCCGTCAATCCGAAGACCATACCAAAGTTGAAGAACTTGTGCTTAAGCATCGGTCGGGGAATCGAAATTCGCAAAAAGGTAAGGTAATCGGTCTTGCTTAAGGGACTTGCCTGAAAAAACAATACCAATTAAATAGCAATTAACTCCCAATTCAATTTGGATGGGATAATTCTTATAATCTATAATAATCAAAAGAACCAAAGATGGTTTTTACCCTCAACAAGCCTTACCCTTACGGATTACCCATTTACCCAAAACCAGAGTTTCTCAGGTTGCTAAGCATTCAGCTATCAGCCATTAGCCTTGGCCTATGGCTACGCTACGCGAATGGCCAAAAGCTGACGGCTGACCGCAGACGCGCGTAGCGTGCGCGTAGCGCATATGCTTACTCAGCTTTAGCCGCTAACTCCACCACTTTGTTAAAGCTATCTGGATCCAGAACTGCCAGCTGTGCCAACATCTTGCGGTTAATTTGGATATTGGCTTTTTTCATTTGACCCATCAGCTGGCTGTAGCTAATGCCATTTTGACGTGCTGCTGCGTTAATGCGAGTAATCCACAGACGTCGAAAATCCCGCTTGCGCTTGCGGCGATCACGATAGGCATTGCGCAGTGCTTTCATCACTTGTTGGTTAGCAATGCGGAAGAGTTTCGAGTGGGAACCTCTGAACCCCTTAGCAAGTTTGAGAATTTTTTTGCGCCGCTTACGAGCGACATTACCGCGTTTTACCCGTGTCATGGTTGATTCTAGCTAGTATGTTAGTTTAGTAGTGTTAGCAGTTTAGGTCTTCTGTTAAGATTTACATATAAGGCAACATCAGGCGAACATTATCCGCATCCCGTTCGTCTACCAAGGTCAGTTTAGACAAGCGCCCCTTCCGTTCTGAGGTCTTGTGTTCTAGTAAGTGATTTTTAAACGCTTTGCGGCGTCTTATTTTACCACTGCCAGTAGCTCTAAAACGCTTGGCAGCTGATTTGCGGCTTTTTAGTTTAGGCATTGACGGATTATAATAATGGCACAATTTATTATTGTATACCAATTGCTGCGTAATTAGGTGACCGGCTTATTCGTCTTCTTCTGGTAAATTCTTGGGCAAGGTGATGGTAAAGGTTGTTCCAACACCCACTTCACTTTCCACGTGAATCTTACCACCGTGTGAGTCTACACAACTTTTGACAATTGATAACCCTAGTCCTGTTCCTGGGATTATACCCACATTACTGGCACGACTAAAAGACTCAAACAATTTTGGTTGGTCTTCTTTAGGGATGCCAATACCTTGATCAATTATCTGTAAGATTACTTTCTCTTCATCTCCGTTTAGCTGTACTAAAATAGTCCCACCATCGGGAGAATATTTAATGGCATTGGAGATGATGTTATTCAGAATTTGTCTAATAATTTTGGGGTCTCCTAATATTGGCTCCCAGTCTCTTTTACTACTAAATAGTAGCCGATGTTTAGCCCCAAGGCTTGATTGAATTGGGCAGAATAACTCCTGAAAAAATGTTACTAAATTCAAAGCAACTGGTTGAAATTCTAACTTATCGAATTCTGCTTGATTAATGAATAATAAATCATTGACTAGGGTAGTCATATGTTTGACCGCACCTTGGATCCGCCAAAAATGTTTAACTTGCTGAGAATCAGTCAATTTATGACGGTACTGTTCTAGGAGTTCCACAGAGGATAGAATTGTCATTAAAGGTGTACGGTACTCATGGGATATGGTAAAAATAATCCGAGATTTAAGGTCACTGACTTCTTTTTCACGCTCCAGTGATTGACGCAATTGCGATTCCAAGTTGCGTAGCTGTTCTAAGTAATCTCTTAGTTCCACTGTGCGAGCTTGGATTCTGGTTTCAAGTTCTTGATTGAGGGCTTCTAAAGCAGTTTGGGCGGAAATGCGATCGCGAATTTCCTGTTGCAGCAGTTGATTTTGCTCAATCAGTTGTGTTTGTAGCTTGTGCAGAGTCAATTGATTCTCCACACGGGCTAAAACTTCCTCAACCTGGAATGGCTTGGTGATATAGTCAGCACCACCAACAGCAAAGGCTTTCACCTTGTCCCAAGTTTCATCCAGAGCACTGATAAAGATTACTGGAACTCCCTGAGTTTTTTGATTAGATTTCAGCTGTTTACAGACGTCATAGCCATCGATCTTTGGCATTATAATGTCTAGTAAAATCAAATCCGGTGGATCACACAATGCTGATTCCAAGGCAAGTAGTCCATCGATCATGCTCCTAACCTGATAGCCTTGCTGAATCAGGATGGAAGATAGCAGCTGCAAATTGGTTGGTGTGTCATCCACAACCATAATTTCTGCCTGAGTTGCCTCAGCTTGATGGTTATTCATTCTTTAATTACGTAGAGCGAACCATAGGGGAGAAGCAAATTGGGCAGGAGCATACTGACCAGTAGCCCGCTGATCTGATTGAATCAGAAGGCGGTTTGGCTACGAGTGTTCCTACTCCACCATTAATGCGGCAAGGGGGCGGACACCTGAACCCGTAGGGTCAGTGTCTGGGGAATTGCCGCCAACAAATAAATTGTTCGCGTAGCGTGGCCTACGGCCAGCGGTAGCGAATCCTTATTGATTGACTTGGTATTCATAACCGTCAGCCTTAAAGATTGTTTGCAAGTATTTAGGATGGACATCAAAGCGTTGATTAGGTAATGACAACATGAAGCTAGGACGATAACGAATAGCAATCCGTCCTGTGTATTGCCCAGCGTATTTACCTTTTGGGATATCAGCCTTAACTATGTCTCCTGTTTGAAACCCTCGAAAGAATTTAGCTTTAGATGCATGAGCTTTTGGAAAACCATATTTGTCAGTTCTGCATCGTTGACGAACACCATGACCTTTAGCTTTGACTATTAAAGGCTTGATACCATTGAGCAACAGTTTTTCAGGAGTAGATTGACCTACACAAGCAGCATCTGCCCAATGAGTCTTATCAATGCCTCTGGTTTTACGATTAAACTTAGTCAGACCGCCGGAGCCAGTCTCTACAGGTAATCTAGTTAGCTTTAGTCTTCTGAATAATTCCCAACGAGTTGCATTTACTGCTGCTGCGTCTTTGAGTGGGGTTTTTGCTTTGGCTAGTACTCTTTTGAGTACATCAGGCTTTTTCTTGAGAAACTTCTCAATGGATTTGTTCCCTTTTTTCTGGTTACAGCTTCGACAAGCCAAGGTTAAATTACTAACTCGATTGCTACCTCCTTTTGATTTGGGAATAATATGATCTACTTCTAAAGGCACGTTTTCCGCACCACAATACACACAATTTCGTCCCCACTTGGTTAGTAAATATTCTTTGACCTCAAAACCAAATAACTCGCCTCGTTGATATTCAACCCCTGAGATTTCAGGATTTTGCATCTTTTGAGTGTCAAAGCGGACTAACTCTTGAGAAATTGCAGTTACAGGACATAACTTAGTAAGTCGCCTAACCCAAGTCTCAACATTAAAAATTCGACTCATTAACGATGGTGGGAGCCATCCTTCCGGTTTTATACGATTAATAAATCTGGGCTTACGGTAACGAGTTTTACGGTTACGCCGTCCACGTCTTAAAGCCCTACGAGACTCCAAGGCATTTTTAATCTGTAAACCTCGATGATAAATTTCTAAGGCATTAGTTACTCGTCCTGTTGACTCCTGGACAATGGCAATACCTGTGGTTTTTGAACCAGGATCTATCTTGATTCGATATGGATGGGTAACCGAATTATTAACTGTTCTGTCTAGCAGAATAATGGTGAATGGATAACGTTTAAAAACTTTAGCTCTCCTTTTTTTGAGTAGTTCTCTAGCTCTTGCCGGATGACAAGGCTCTAAAGGTTGTTTATCTTTATCTAGTACGAAAACTCGCATTACTTTGAACACTCCTTTTCAGGGTAAAGTTTGCCGAGTGCTTTGCACACGCTTGCGCGAACGACGATGTTAAGACTCGGTACTTTGTAAGTAACACTGGCTTTCCCGAATGACCTGTTTAATTACTTACTTCTAGAGCCTAGAGCTGGCACGTACTCCAGGGTAGGAATTTTAACTCTTGGTCTTAACGGCTGCTAATAATAAAACTAGCCGTCTGGTCAACAGACTCTTTCAAGCCCACGCTGTAATCTATGATTCAGCGTGCGGTAGTTGACTATTCCTTAAACATCATCACGGCGAAAGAACAACATTCGGTACACAGGTTCACCACGAGCGAGGGTGGAAATTTCCCGTTCAGTAGGCACTGGCAGGGGGTTGGTTGGCAGCCAAGCAGTCTCTGGCCGGTAGAAGACTGGATGAGCATCGAAGCGGGATCGCATTTCCACTGCCACTTCCTCCACATCGGATTGTAGAAAGACCTCCCCTCCACTGGTCAAATAAGCCCCTAGATTATCAACCAAGGTGGGCTGAACTATACGTCGTTTGGCTTGTCGCTTCTTGAACCAAGGATCAGGAAATTGAATAGTGACGCGCTGCAAGGCACCAGGGTGCCAAGAGCTAAAGAGTGAATCTATAGAACTATTAGCATTACAGAACAAAAATAGGAGATTGCTCAACCCTAAATCTACCACCTTACTGTTGGCTTGTTGTACCAATGGTTCCCGAATTTCTAACCCCAAAAAATTCCAGTGGGGTTGTTGTGTTGCCATCTGCAATAAAAATTCCCCTCTCCCACAGCCAATATCCAGATGTAATGGTTGAGTAGTTTGGGCATAAACTTGATTCCAATCCGGAGGACTCACCGGCATCTGATATTGCTTGCTAAGTGGATTAACGTGTTGTCGCACTCTGACTCTAGCCAACCTTAGCACCTCCTTACTTTACTCAGGGGATGGGGGATCAGGGATTAAGGGTTATATCCCTAATCTAGTTGTAAATGTGATATCTAGGTGCGCGCCTCCTAGGGCGAGTAAATCGCCCTAGGAGGCGCGCACCTCAATGAAGGCAATTCCAACTCATCTGTATTTATCCTAAATGTAATCTTTAAAGTTTTTTATAGACTAAAGCCTAATTATGTCAGGCTAAATTAAAGATTATCCATTATTGTTTAGGTGAGCAGTTAAATTGAACCTAAACAAGGGGTTGTAATGGTATAAAAGCAAAGGTCATGAGCGATAATTTTAATAATAATTAAACTAGGGGTTAATCAAGAAAAGTTTTAGTTATGAGTTTAAATTTTCGCTTTGCCGTGGTAAGTGACCTACATATCGGGTTACCCCACACCATCTGGGATCATCCCAATCGGTTTCATTTGGTAGAAGTTAGTATTCCAGTCCTAGAAAGGATTCTGGAGGATTTAGAGCAGGAAGCCTTGGATTTCCTCCTCCTACCAGGAGACTTAACCCAGCATGGTGAACCAGACAATCATGCCTGGTTACAAAAGCGATTGAGCCAGTTGCCTTTTCCAGTGTACGTCGTACCTGGAAATCATGATGTCCCCAATATCTTACCCAATGAACACTCGATTGGACTAAAGGAATTTCCCTACTACTATCGCCAATTTGGTTATGAAAATCCCGAGCAGTTGTACTATACCTGTGAAGTTTTGCCTGGAGTACAGCTGATTGGGTTAAATTCTAACCAGTTCGATACCGGTGGTAAACAGGTAGGGCGTCTTGATCAGCAACAGCTGATCTGGCTTGAGCAAGTGCTTCCCCAGTGCCAGGATAAATTGGTGCTGGTGATGGTGCATCACAATGTCATCGAGCATTTGCCGGATCAAGCTAACCATCCCTTGGGACATCGGTATATCTTGGAAAATGCTCCAGTATTACACAATATTCTCAAAACTGCTGGGGTCAATCTACTATTTACAGGTCACTTGCATGTACAGGATATCGCCTATCAAGAGGGAGTCTACGAAATCACAACAGGTTCATTAGTTAGCTATCCTCACCCCTACCGGATATTGCAGTTGTGTACCGATAATCAGGGCAAAAGATGGTTGCAAATTGAATCTCATCGAGTGGAATCAGTCCCTGGTTGGGAAAACCTAACCCAAATATCTAGAGAATGGATGAGCGATCGCTCTTATCCATTCATGGTGAAACTCCTGACTTCTCCCCCCTTAAATTTACCCGATTCAGATGCCCAGAAACTTGCTCCCAGTCTACGCTACTTCTGGGCTCATATTGCTGATGGTGATGCTGTATTCAACTTTCCTGAGTTTCCTACCCCAGTTCGTCGCTATTTTGAGTCATTTAGCACCCATACCAGTGATGGTAAACCTGCTCTGATTGATAATCAGACCACTCTGTTGCTGACAAAAAACCAATGACTAAGACGGCTTTTATTGAAGAAATTCAACCACCACAACTAACCTCATAAGCTCAGGGATTTCCTCAACCAGGAAAGCCATCCTCTACTCCTTGACCTTGACCAGGAAAGCCATCCTCTACTCCTTGACCTTGACCAGGAAAGCCATCCTCTACTCCTTGACCTTGACCAGGGAAGTCATCCTCTACTCCTTGACCTTGATCCGGTAGCTGAACAGGAATTTCCGTTTCCGGCTCGGGTTCGGGTTCTGGCTCAGGTTCCGGCTCAGGCTCAGGTTCCGGCTCAGGTTCCGGCTCCGGTTCCGGCTCAGGTTCAGGTTCAGGCTCGGGTTCAGGTTCAGGTTCCGGCTCCGGTTCCGGCTCCGGTTCCGGCTCAGGCTCAGGTTCCGGCTCAGGCTCAGGTTCCGGCTCAGGTTCCGGCTCAGGCTCAGGTTCCGGCTCAGGTTCCGGCTCAGGCTCAGGTTCCGGCTCAGGCTCAGGCTCAGGTTCCGGCTCAGGTTCCGGCTCCGGCTCCGGTTCCGGTTCGGGCTCCGGTTCGGGCTCCGGTTCCGGTTCGGGCTCAGGTTCCGGCTCAGGTTCCGGCTCCGGTTCCGGCTCCGGTTCCGGCTCCGGTTCGGGCTCCGGTTCCGGTTCCGGTTCCGGCTCTAGTGGTTTGTCAACGTCTTCGGGATCCAGTTCAACAGTTTCATCATCCTGCTCAGTGTTAAGAAACTCACCGGTTTCTAAGGTAGACCTAATATCTAACTGGTTAACCTGATCAGTGATATCAGCATTGGAATTCTCAGAACCCACATCTTGATCGAAGACATCAACACCAGGATCAATCACAGTAAAATCAGCACTGGGAAACTCGTCCGATTCACTCCCCCGAAGACGAATGAAAGTAGGATTAACTATTATGTTGTTGCCCATAATAGGATCTTGCGCCTCTAGAGCATCTGCAATTTCCCCTCGCACTAAATCCAAAGCTTGATCTGGACTATCCGCCGGTTCTGTCTGGGTCAAATTCAGCCCCTTGACTAATTCACTGGTTTCATAAAACTCTCTGAGGTCAAATTCATAAACCTGCTCAATTCGATCCTCGGTTATGACCACGATCTGCCCAGCTTTTAATTCCCGACCTTGAGAACGAGTGCGATTATAGACCACAATACCGCTATTGGTCAGAGCTCCGACAATTGTTGTATTGGTGTCAGTGATATATCGCATGAACAGAGCTGACCCCCTAATCCCAGCTACAGCATTGGGTGTACGCACTCGAGTTTTACCCCGATCTGGAGGAATTAATAGCAGCAGTGTGCCATTGGATAGCTCAAAGGTACGACTTCTAGGTATAAATCGAAAGACAGCTAACTCTCCTTGTCGGGCTAGGGAACCATCATTGAAGCGCAGTTGAGCCATGGAGGAGCGAGCTGTTACCAGTGCATCTCCTATAGTCATGGCATCAGATGGACGGGCTGGTCGAGCTGACTGATTTTGAGGAATCAATCGCACTCGGTTACGTAGCTTCTCTACCACAGCACGAGTTAAAGGAATTTCGGCACTGACTGGTTTAGAAAAAATTAGTGAATTAACGCTCCATAGAGAGATGGAAAGTACTAGGACTGTCTTGCGAAACACGGGGCAACTCCAATAGCTCAAAGGTCAGTATTTTCAGGTAGTTGAGAGGTCAGCATTCAGCTATCAGCCATCAGCTGATTTAACAGAAATTAAACGAATGCTTAGCTATTTTCTTGATGCAGTCGCGTTTTCGACGCTGGGACTTTCCCGATAAGAACCTCAAGTAGCGTGCGTGGCACAGGCTTCGACGCTGGGAGGTAGCGCATTAGCTGATAGCTTACGGGGCTTTGGCGTTGCCTTCTCGAAAAGTAGGTACAAAACTCTCCTATACGAGATTCTGTAGGCTCTAATGCAAATCAGGATATTTTTTCCTCAGAGTAGTATGAAATACAGGTTGGTCAATCCTGAAAACACGGCTGGTCGTTAGTAATTATTAGCTGGGAGAAAAATCCTCTACCTACATTGAGCAATTTTGGTAAGCTGTTGCCCATTTAACTTGTCTATTGTTTAGTCTAGGTAAAAACACCAAACCCCTTTCCCATCATTCTCGGTGGCTCTGCCCCCTTGCCGATTCAATCTATCAATTAGATGCCTCAAAGCTTAGCAATGACTATTCTATAACAATGATTATTCAAACGTGATAGAGGTTTTAAGTTTAATTTTTGCTACAGATAAATTAGCGTTTATAAGCCTAAATAAACTTTTAGTAAATTAATGTTTTTTTGATTAAATATGGTATCAAAAAATAAAAATATTCACGACGAATATGATGATATTAAGGCTCCCCAGCACCAGATTAAAAAAAACTATTTAGCAACTTTGGGACATCTAATTTTATTAAGTACACTGACAATCAGTAAACCCGCTTGGTCTGGATGTCACCCTATAGACAGTATTTCCCATCAGTCAGCAGTCAGTTTAGTGTTTAGTGGTACAGAAAACCAAGCTAATACTAATCAGCTAAAACAGCATTGTACTCCTAAGTTATCTCAGGTTAAAATCGGGAGTGGTGGAGAACTATTATCTTCCTTTGTTGTTAGTGAGCACTCATCGGGTTCTAGCTCAACTGAGGTAGTTGACAGGTCACAGATATCTCAAGGTAAACCTGCTTCTGGAGATAATCGTTCAAACTCAGATTCCAAAGCTAATGATCGAGACCCGGAACTGGGGGTGCTGCGTTTGCGGCTCCAAGAAAAACCACCGACTCCCCGTAAACCTACAGTATATTTACAGGGTAGAGTCAGTTATTTCAGAAGCGATAATATTTTCGCTGGAGTCGATCCAGTTGATGATGGTTTGTTGAAACCAGGACTAACCCTATTAGCTCTACCATCCCTCGGACCTGACACTAAGCTCATAACGTCAGTAAGTGGTAATGTAGTGCGTTATGGAGATAGATCCCAACTTGATTATAATCAACTGAAAGTTAAGCTGGGAGTTCGTCAGCAGCTATTGAAAAGAACCTATGGGGAGTTAGGATGGAGCAATCAACAGTTATTCAAGCAAGAGGGAGGCGATCGCTTCGCTCATTATAATTCTCTGTATCTTAGACTCAGCCGACGGGATTGGTTAGCAAAGCACTTAGCCTTAGATACGTCCTATAAGTTAAACCTACGTTTTGCTGATCCAGACACACGATCTAAGATTAGTAATGTTTTCAGAGCATCTTTAGCCTATTACCCCTACCCCCGATTTAAAGCAGCTATTAATTACCAAATTGCCTTATCTGATTATACCGAAAGGGAACGGTATGATGACTATCATCAGTTAATTGGTCGTGTCAGTTATAAGATTTCTAGCAATAGTCAAATTTATTTGTATGGTGGACAAAGCTTTGGTTCGTCGTCCAACTCCAGAATTAATTTTGATGGGACAGTTTTCGGTACAGGGATGAGTTTTAATTTACCTCTGTTTTGAGCAAGTCAGATTGTACGCTTTTCAGCAGCCAGCCGTCAGCCGTCAGCCGTCAGCCGTCAGCTGAATTCTTACCTCCAAAGCGCCCCTATTCACAATTTAAATGTATGACAGCATTAGCTAAGTTGTATATGGTATAATAATTTATAATAAAAGCGTAGTCGTTATGAGTTTGCTTTAATGTCCAACTCCCCTGTAGAAAATCTTGTCATCATCGGTTCTGGTCCTGCCGGTTACACAGCAGCGATTTATGGCGCACGAGCTAACCTGAAACCCTTAATGTTTGAAGGCTTCCAAGCTGGGGGAATCCCTGGTGGACAGCTGATGACTACCACAGAAGTAGAAAACTTCCCTGGCTTCCCAGAGGGAATCACCGGACCTCAATTAATGGAACGGATGAAGGCTCAAGCAGAACGCTGGGGAACGGAATGCTATACCGAAGATGTGATCTTTGTAGATTTAAGTCAGCGTCCCTTCATTGTGCGCTCTGAGGAACGGGAAGTAAAAACCCATAGTATTGTGATTGCTACCGGAGCAACAGCGAAACGGTTGCATTTACCCAGCGAAGCTCAGTACTGGAGTAATGGTATCTCAGCTTGTGCCATCTGTGATGGTGCATCTCCCCTTTTCAGTGGTCAGGAAGTGGCGGTAGTCGGGGCGGGTGACTCAGCGGCAGAGGAAGCTGTATATTTGACCAAGTATGGCTCCCATGTTCATATGCTAGTACGTCGGGATGAGATGCGAGCTAGTAAAACCATGCAAGACCGGGTGTTGAATAATCCCAAAATTACTATTCACTGGAATACTCAGCCAGTGGATGTGTTTGGAGAAAATGGTTCGATGACTGGGGTAAGAGTCCAGGATACTCAAACTGGTGAACAAAAGGATATTTCAGTTCGGGGAATGTTTTACGCTATTGGTCACACTCCTAACACGTCCTTGTTTAGAGGACAACTGGAGTTAGATCAGGTGGGTTACATTGTCACTAAATCCGGCTCGGTGGAAACCAGTGTAGAGGGAGTCTATGCGGTTGGTGATGTCCAAGACCATGAGTTCCGTCAAGCCATCACTGCGGCTGGGACAGGTTGTATGGGGGCTATGTTAGCAGAACGCTGGCTATCTGCCAATAACCTAACTCATGAGTATCATCAACAACCGGCATCAGAACAGCCAACGGCTGAAAAACCTGAAGAAACGGAAGAAAAACCAATAGCTGAGACGGCGGAAACCTTTGATATCAAGGAAACACGCCATCTGGGGGGCTATGCCTTGCGTAAACTGTTCCATGAAAGCGATCGCATAATCATGGTCAAGTATATTTCCCCCAGTTGTGGTCCTTGTAAGGTTCTCAAGCCCATGCTGGATAAAGTAGTAGATGAGTATAATGGCAAAATTCACTTTGTCGAGATCGATATTGACCAAGACAAAGAAATAGCTGAAAATGCTCAAGTGGTGGGAACACCTACCGTACAGTTATTTAAGGACAAAGAGTTCCTAGCGGAATTTAAAGGAATTAAGCAAAAGAGTCAGTATCGTCAAGCCATTGAACGCCATTTACCTACTACTGTTTAATAGATAGGCAAAAGGCAAAAGGCAAAAGGCAAAAGGCAAAAGGTAGACAAGATTGTTTATCTGATCAGTATGATAAATGCGTAAGCTTTCAGCTGTCAGCCGTCAGCTTATTTTATTCAAAAGCTGTTCGGTATAGCATGCGTTATGGGCATAAACTGTTCGCTGTAGCGTGACTACAGACCCAAAGCTGATAGCTGTTCGGTGTAGCGTGCGCGTAGTGCATTAGCTGATAGCTGATAGCTGATAGCTGATAGCTGATAGCTGATAGCTGATAGCTTACATAAATGCTATGACTATCAAGGATGAAGGATGACCTCAACCAAACAATCATTCCCCAGCTTTTTGTCTTTTACTAGAGGGCCTAGTCTATCCATCAAACTAATGGTAGCGGGACTAGTGATTACTGGGTGCTTTATCGTAGTAGCCCTTTTCGCTCCCACCTTTCAAGCTTGGGGATGGCTACAAGACCCTACCCAGTCCCTCAGTAATCCCATTCATGAACCACCGAGCTGGAATCACTGGTTTGGTACCTCTCGCCAGGGTTATGATGTCTTCTCTCGCACCTGGTTTGGCTCTCAAGCTGCTCTAAAAGTAGTCGTTCTCGCCACCACCCTCAGCCTGATAATTGGTGTCCCTTTGGGGTTAATAAGTGGTTATCTCGGTGGCAAACTCGATCGGGTATTACTGTTTTTAATGGATACGATCTATACCTTGCCAGGACTACTGCTATCGGTGACTCTGGCCTTTGTAGTCGGTAGAGGAGTCTTCAATGCTGCGATCGCATTAAGTATTTCCTATGTCCCCCAATACTATCGGGTAGTCCGGAATCACACCACTAGCGTCAAAACTGAATTGTTCATCGAAGCCGCTCAAGCCCTGGGAGCTTCCCCTGGTAGGATATTATCGCGCTACCTATTTCTCAATGTGATTCAAAGTGTACCAGTTCTATTTACCCTCAACGCCGCTGATGCCATTTTAATCTTGGGAGGACTGGGATTTTTAGGATTAGGATTGCCAGAACAAACCCCAGAGTGGGGTCATGACTTACGTCAAGCCCTCGATGCCTTACCAACTGGCATTTGGTGGACAGCGCTTTTCCCTGGTTTAGCCATGACACTGATGGTGGTAGGATTGTCCTTAGTAGGAGAAGGATTAAGTGAGTTGATTAATCCCCGATTTCGTCAGAAACATTGAAATTTTATAAAACCCTCTTGCATTTTGCCTTTTGCCTTTTGCCTTTTGCCTTAAAATGACTCAGGACAAATGACTCAAAACTAATGACCCAAGCCATAGGCATTGATTTAGGTGGCACTGCGATTAAGTTGGGACGCTTCCGTGAAGATGGAACCGAACTGGAGTCTCTAACAGTAGATACACCCCAACCTGCAACACCGACAGCGGTGATCGAAGCAATAGTAGCAGCAATCTCTCGTCTCGATACCAGGGAAGACGTGATTGGTATCGGGCTTGGATGTCCTGGCCCTGCCGATGTTGCTGGTAGAATTGCTAAGGTTGCGATTAACCTAACGGATTGGCACGATGTTCCCCTAGCCGATGAGTTAGAAGCCAAAGTCGGTTATCCCACAGTTGTTGCTAATGATGCTAACTGTGCTGGTTTAGGAGAAGCTTGGTTAGGGGCTGGTCGTCGGTTTAGGAATTTGATTCTACTCACCCTAGGCACAGGAGTAGGAGGGGCAATAATTTTCGATGGTCAACTCTTCACAGGTCATCTCGGGTCTGCTGGGGAGTTGGGGTTAATTAATCTATATCCCGATGGTCCCGAGTCTAATACTGGTAATCGGGGTTCTCTAGAGCAATACCTTTCCATTAGGGCAATCCGAGGCAACAGTGGCAAAGAACCAGCAGAACTTGGTAAATTAGCCCAGCAAGGAAACCAGGAAGCTTTAGAATTTTGGGCAGATTACGGACGCTTATTAGGGATTGGGCTAACTAGTTTTATTTATCCACTGACACCAGAAGCCATTATCATTGGTGGTGGCATCAGTGCTAGTGCCGAATTTTTCTTGCCAACAACTCTAGCAGAAATAGAGCAACGAGTTTTGCCTTCCTCCCGTACTGGTTTAGAGTTACTTAAAGCAGAATTAGGTAATCGAGCGGGGATGGTGGGAGCAGCACGATTGGCCTGGCAAAAACATCTGAAATGAAGAATGAAGAATTTAGAATGAAGAATTTAGAATGAAGAATTTAGAATTTAGAATTTAGAATTAATTTAGTGCGTAGGGTGTGTTAGGGGCGGGCTTGCCCTAATTTTCCACTTCGTAGCCAGTATTAGAATAGGCCGCCCCGTAACGCACCACCAAGTAGAATTTAGAATTTAGAATTTAGAATTTAGAATTTAGAATTTAGAATTTAGAATTTAGAATTTAGAATTAATTTAGTGCGTAGGGTGGGTTAGGGGCGGGCTTGCCCTCATGTTAAACCTTGAGTACCAGTGTTGGGACAGTCCGTCCGAAAATTGTAACGTCAATTCTTGTCCACTGTTCCCTGTTCCCAGATCCGCTGTTCCCGACAACTGCCGCGAAGTCTATTGATTGCAAAAAACCATGATTGCCAGTCCACAGCCTTACCGGATGACTCCCCAAGAATACCTGGAGTGGGAACCGACTCAAGAGATTCGTTATGAGTATATTGATGGGGAAGTCTTCGCCATGACCGGAGGCTCGAAACCCCACAACCGGATTGCTTTAAATCTGGCCAGTGATCTAAATACTCACCTACAAGACAGTAGCTGTGAGGTTTATATCGCAGATGTGAAGGTAAAAATATCTTCAGTTCGTTCCTACCACTACCCAGATGTAGTAGTAACTTGTGATTCCAGAGATCAAGAGTCTAACCAGTTTATTGAGTATCCCTGTCTAATTGTAGAAGTGCTCTCACCCTCTACAGAGGCATACGACCGGGGGAATAAGTTTGCCAAATACCGTAAGCTAAAAACCTTGCAAGAGTATGTTCTAATCCAGTCAGAGACAATAGGAGTAGAGTGCTTTAGGCGTAATCAGCAAGGGTTTTGGGTACTTTATCCCTATGAAAAAGGGGATACCTTTACCCTCGAAAGTGTCAACTTTTATCATAATGTAGAATTTAGAATGTAGAATTTAGAATTGGGAATTTAGAATTTAGAATTGGGAATTTAGAATTTAGAATTGGGAATTTAGAATTTATTTATAGCGTTTATCATAGCTATGATGTACAGAGATTTTGTTTGCTTATTACCTATTCCTTGTTCCCTAAAATCCATAAATTTGTACCTCATCAGTTTGATAATTACTATAGAATTAGTTTTGAGCCTTAGTGTTTTTAATAATTGCATGAATAATAGAAATTAATTCGTTGGATTCATTGAGTAAAGACAGCAATCTTGGTTCTAGGTTTTTCTCGGTGGCGATTAAGATTTTCAACCAATAATTGGTCTCTCTAGCTTCCTTGAGGGATATACTCATTTTATGAATAAAGTCTCGTTTACTTTCTGCATTTTGTGCTTCCTCAACATTTGCTCCAATACTTGTTCCAGAGCGGATTAATTGTTTGCTTAAATCATATCCAGTTCCACCATTTTGTCTCATAAATTTACAGAGATTGACTATTCTTACGCTAAACTTTAGCGTTCTTTCTTGTATATCTTTTTTTGTCATTCTTGAGGAGCAGATCTAATTTAAGAATTTACTTTTAGTTTACTTTATCAATAAATGTATAAATATAAAAATGAATAATTTAGAATTTAGAATTAAGAATTAAGAATGAAGAATGAAGAATGAAGAATTTAGTTTTGTAGGGTGGGCAAGGGGAAATAAATTGGTTAGAGCCCTTAAGTTGACCAATCCCCTTGCCCACCAGGATTAACTAATGAAGAATTTAGAATGAAGAATGAAGAATTTAGTTTTGTAGTTTTGTAGGGTGGGCAAGGGGAAATAAATTGCTTGGATCCCTTAAGTTGACCAATTACCTTGCCCACCAGGATTAACTAATGAAGAATTTAGAATGAAGAATGAAGAATTTAGAATGAATTTTTAGCCTTAGCTAGTTTTGTAGGGTGGGCAAGGGGAAATAAATTGCTTGGATCCCTTAAGTTGACCAATTACCTTGCCCACCAGGATTAACTAATGAAGAATTTAGAATGAAGAATGAAGAATTTAGAATGAATTTTTAGCCTTAGCTAGTTTTGTAGGGTGGGCAAGGGGAAATAAATTGCTTGGATCCCTTAAGTTGACCAATTACCTTGCCCACCCTACAGGATCTGACTTTTTGGTGGGCAAAATTCCTAGAGTTTTCCCTACAGCTGATCTGTGCTCACCTTTTGCCCACCCTACAGATCTGACTTTTTGGTGGGCAAAATTCCTAGAGTTTTCCCTACAGCTGATCTGTGCTCACCTTTTGCCCACCCTACAGGATCTAAATTCTAAATTCTAAATTCTAAATTCTAAATTCTTCATTCTTCATTCTAAATTCTAAATTCTAAATTCCTTGGGAAACAAAACCAGCCCAAAAGAAAGGATGAGCAAAAGGAAAATCTTCCTTACTCAAAGACTCCAAACGCTTTTGCTGTATCTCGAATTTATCGACAATTGTGACCCACTTATCCAACTCTTCCTGATCTCCCTGATCTTTGGCATTCTGTTTAGCAGTATTGGCCTCTTTTAACTTTTGTTCCAGATGTTCCGTTAACTGAGTCTGATAATTATCAGCAAACTCCTTTCCGGTTAAATTGCGCAATTTAATTTGCCCTTGCTGTAGTGCTTGGGAGCGGCTCATCCCTGACCGGCGGCCATCGTAGTAAAAAATCGCTAATAAAGCACTGGCCAAATCATCTACGGACCACTGGGTACTAACCACACTCCTGGCTCCAGCACAGAGAAAACCGGTAGCTAGACTAAGCAAGTCATCAGTAATGTCGGTAACAGTGAAATTAACCTCGCAGGCTGAGGCAAAAACTTCGGAAAGATTGGGCATGCGCCAACCAGGAGTTAAGAGTTGACCCAGGGTAAGGGAACCATCTCCTAACCGTAAATGAGATTCCAAGAGCTCCATGGGGTTAGATTGGGCATGATGGCTGGAGTGGAGGATATGCACTTGCTGGGCTAAGGTGTGGTATGATTTGACCGTGGCATTCCGTCCTTGTAAGCGCTGCTTAGCAGGAACCTGATACATTTCCGCCAGGGTTTTGCATTCAAAACTGGTAAAGGGCAGATCCTCGGTAGCATCTTCGACTATACCCATTTCTTGACCTGGGATTGCTGGGCGTTGGTGGCAATAGTGGAGGATTTGGCAACTGGGAACCAAGCGAATACGAAAGCGATCGCATAAATAAGTAGTGTTGGTAACAGGTTTAGTGGCAGAGGGTTTGGAGGATTTGCTGGCGAAGACCATACCCCGATTTTGGGCAAGAGAACTCTTTTCTTGCTCTGCTGCTAATAAACCCTCTTGCTCTCCCCGTTTTAAGGGCAACGCCGCAAAAGGAATCTGATGTAAATATCGATAAGGCACAATAATCAACTCCTCAATCCCAGTCAGATAGTGTCCCACCAGCTCCTGCAACTGCAAGCGCTCAGCAAGTTCCTCAAGAAAATCCCCTATCTTCTGTTTCCATTCACTTTGTGCCTCAACATAGGGCTTGAACCAATTATTGAAGATCCAAATCTGTAAAGTTTTCCACCCCTGTCCTTGACAAGTGAAAACTTGAGGACTGCGATCCTTAAACAGGATAAAAATATGGGTATGCTCTCTTGTTGTGTAAAAACTAAGCAGAGCAGTGGTTGATTCTTCGATTAACTGCTGCATTTGCTCCCAATCGAGATGCTCCACCTGGACTTGTCCTGCCAAAACCGGGTCATAGCGGCGCAGTTGTTGCCAAACTTGCTGTTTTTTTGCCTCTAATTCCTGGATTTCTTTCTGGTATTGTAATAAAGCTTCCCTAGTCAAGGATTGATCAGATTGTTTCACTGGCATTCCCAATGACATGGTTTTATTAGGACTTCCTGCTAGAACTGGAACAACCTCCGAAGCAGAACCAAAACGGAGGAGATTGATACGCTGTTGCAGTTCCTCGTAGTCCTGCAAAAGCTGTTTTACTTCTGGGACAATTTCTCCTCCTTGGTAGAGTTCATTACTAGCCATCATATCTACCAAGCGTTGGGCACGAGAACGTTCAGTATATTCCAGTCCTTTTTCGATCTGACCTAAATTGAGGCAAGCTTGTACTATGTTGCCATATACGTAAATGGAATCAGCAAGAATCTCTTGGCGACGCTCCTCATCAATTGCCCAACTCCGGCTTTGTTCTACCGCTTGGATAGCTAGGGCGTAGCCTTCGATAGCTAGTTGCCAATTGTTATTGTCCAGAGCAAGGTTACCTAAATTGCAAGCTGTGTGCAGACAATCGAGAGGGAAGTTTTCTGGAGTACGGATTTGTAGGGAATTTCTATAATGAGCGATGGCTTGTTCAAGATTATCGGCTCTATCTCCTTTGATTTTTTTATAGGCAACACCGAGATTGTTTTGAGTTGTTGCCCAATCTTGGGGAAATGCCGACTTTGTAAAGATTTTTAGGGCATTTTTATAATGAGCAATGCCTTGTTCTATATTATCAGATTTTTCCCCTTTTATTCTATCAGAGTAGGCATTACCGAGATTGTTTTGAGTCATTGCCCAATTTTGGGGAAATGCGAACTTAGTATAGATTTGTAGAGCATTTTCATAATGAGCGATGGCTTGTTCAATATTATCAGCTCTCTCCCCTTCTATTCCGTTACGGTAGGTATTGCCGAGATTTTGTTGAATCCCTGCCCAATGTTGGGGACATGTGGACTTGGTACAGATTTCTAGGGCATTTTTATAAGCACAGATTGCTTTTTTTAAATTATCTAATTTATGATGATCGGATTGATATAATTTTTGATACAATTTATTTTTTATTGAATGAACATTGCCGATAATAGTTTGGATTTTATATCGTTCAAATAAATTCATTTTCTCATAAACTTTTAGGGCATTGTTTAAATGCAAACTTGCTTGTTCGAGGTTATCGGCTCTATCTCCTTTGATTCTGTTGAAGTAGGCATTGCCGAGATTGGATTGAGTCCTTGCCCATTGTTTAGGAAATGCCGACTTGGTACGGATTTTTAGGGCATCTTTATAAGCACTGATTGCTTCTTCGATATTATCGGCTCTATCTCCTTTGATTCTGTCGACGTAGGCATTGCCGAGATTGTTTTGAGTCATTGCCCAATGTTGGGGAAATGCTGACTTGGTAAAGATTTTTAGGGCATTTATACAATGAGCAATCGCTTGTTCAATATTATCTGCTCTCTTCCCTTTTATTCTCTCACAGTAGGCACCGCCGAGATTGGTTTGAATCATTGCCCAATCTTGGGGAAATGCCTCCAAGGTAAAAACTATATCAATGACTTGATAACTAGCAATGGCAATTTCTAGGTTACTGGCTATGTCGCCCAGAGTAAACTGTTGAATCAAAATGCCGAACTCGAGAATAACTCTAGCAACATCTTCAGCTAATTTTGGCTGAAGTTGAGGGAGGGTTTCCCTTGCCCAAGATTGCAATATCTGCTCTAAATTTTTATCTAGCTTGTCGAGATTCTTTTGGAGTAGGGGGTAAACTGACTGAGGGCGATGGTCAGTTTCAACTGCCCGTAAGATGGACATTAAGAAGTTGCCATACTCTTGAAATTGTTGTTTGTCCATATTAGTCTACTGTGTTTCCTGTTACCTAATTCTAAGCAGATGCTTTTACTACCTGGAATGAGCGATAAAATGCTTGCCAATTATTGCTATCTCCTGCCAACCTTGCCCACAATTCCTTAAGCCGTTCCGGATTCCAAATCGGAACTGGTTCTTCTTGATTAGGAGTTAACCAAGGAAAATCTAAGGAATCTTCTAAGACAATAGCCAGAAACTCCTCTTGCCCTACCGTATCAAATGTTATCTCTTCACACATTGCCCCTGACTGAGGCATCAGCATTTTCTTTTGTGTGAGTCGATTATCTGGAGCAAAAGCTTGGGAAGGACAGACTACATAGTTGGTAACTACATCCTTGTTATCTATACCGCGATTTAGTAACAACAGATGCTTTTGGTTACAATTTAGCTCCACATGCATATACTAAGGAACGTCTACAACAATTTCATGCTTCTTCCTTGTAGGTCCAACCATGCCTTTAATAGAATCTGGAGTAAAACGAAGCCAATGGGAAGGAGATGCCGCTTTTTTAATCAGGGTTTGCCAAAGCCCATCCATTTGCCAGTAAGGGAATTTATGATCCCATAACCAGCCATAAGCAATTCGCCAAGGAGATTGTTTGTCATCCGCTGGTCTTCCTCGTTTATTCTCCCAATTTACCCCATTTTTATTCATTTCCTCCCCAAACTGCTTTTTCAGCTTTTTCAATACTTCGGCCAGGGTAGCATTAATACTTTGTTCATTAAACCCTCCCAGTTTTTCGTCCATTTTGCGAGCAATGTCCACATTCTCTTCTTGCCAGTTTTCAGGACTAAAACGCAGTAGAAAGCATAGTTTTTGGGTTTCGGATCTTTTCGATATCGGGAAAATCTGGTCAGCGATGTATTCAATGAACTGTTGTTGTTGAGATTGTTGGTTGTTCATGGTATTTATCATAAGAAAGGGAGCAGGCAGCAGGCAGCAGGGAGTAGGGAGTAGGCAAGAGGCAAGAGGCAAGAGGCAAGAGGTAGAACAGGCTTCCAGCCTGTGATACTTAACTCCCATAAGCTGTTCGCGTAGCGTGCGCATAGCGCATTAGCTGATAGCTGATGCGCTATGCGCTGAATGCTTAACTAAATTCTGCCATGTAGATTTCGATTTGTGTTAGGTTAACAGCAATTTTTATTTGTTTTTATTTTAGGATATTTTAGTTTATTACTTCATAGTTATAATACCTATTTTTATTTAGGTATATTTTCCAGTAAATACCATCAAAGTTTTTTATATCAAACTCCTATACACCTATTTTTTTAGTCAATAGGCTAGAAGTCAGAAGCATTTTAAGCTATCAGCTATCAGCTATCAGCCATTCGCGTAGCGTGTTTGGCCAAGGCTGACGGCTGACGGCTGAATGCTTACTAACCATTTCACTTGAAAATAATGACTATGACCAAGAAGACTAATCGCAACCGAAAACGTTGGCTATTAATAGAGTTCGTTGTGGAGTTACTAGCTTTATTCCTTGATGCAAACCTAATCATAGTGTTGAATCTTTGCGTGTTGATTTGGCGTTGGCTCAGGGAAGAAGAAGAGGAGGAGTAGGGTCGATATCATAGTTGCCAAAAAGAAAGTAAGTGTGGGAAGGGTGGGGAGATGGGGAGTGTAA
>NZ_GL890934.1:22515-79166 GCF_000211815.1 Moorena producens 3L | reverse complement strand
GTCGGCTATGGGTAAAAGAGTTAAAACTTTATGATTAAGGCAAGAGACGAAACCTTAGATCAGGTCGCCTTTATAACAATAGTTTTAAACCTTTTCTGCATAACCTACAACCCAAAAAGGCGACCTTATCTTACGGTAACTTCAAACCCTATTGTAAGGTTTCGTCTCCGGGATGCCCCGACCCACCGGAACAACACAAAAAAGTTCAATTTTGAGGTACGTAGGTGGCGGTTAGCTCTTAATTTGTCTTCCCTACTATTTTCATTATAGCATTCTTCAACCTATGCAACACAGTTCCTGTCCGCGATTCATCCCACACCTCAATGCGCATTGAGGTGTGGGATGAATCGCGGTCTTAGCTAAATCCCTTGAGAAAGTTCCTTGGAACAGAACATCTCACGAGATTCTTGCTTAACATAACCATTCATCACAGCTAGCTGTAGCTTCATGAAGGCATTTAAGTCTTCCAGTGGATATTTTCTGGTTAGAAGCTGCCGTAGCTTATCTTCTTCTGTCACACTCAAATAGCGAGTTTTGAGTGCTTTTTGTACAACTTCCCTGATATTAGCCATAACACAAGCACCTGTTAAAATCAATTAGCACCTTCGAGGCTGAAAGTCTGGCAAAAGCCAATTGAGACTATCCCTCTACAGTACTTATCACCCCTTTTTAAGCTTTTTAAGCTTTTTATGTTAATGATGTAGACGACAGTTAATCTGTGTACAATGGAACATTGTACATTGTACTGATATGGTGTCTTTGGTTAGGTAAGGGCGTCGCCAGCATCACCAAGCTTCTGTTAGCAGGGCTGTTTTAGGTGATTACGGTATTATCTCATTCTGAATCTTGATATTCTGTAGCATTGGTTACAGAACACTGTTCACATAATCCAAAAAATTCCAAGGTATGGTAAAAAATAGTGAATTGATAAGAATTTTGCAACTTCTTCTGTAATTGAGGTATGGGACATTCCTCAATGGGAATAGACATGCCACAATTGAGACAAGTGAGGTGATGTTGATCCTCTTGTACACCACTGTAGAGGGATTCTCCACTACCAAGAGTCCGGACTTGCACCATTCCTTCCAGTTTTAAAGCATCCAAAGCGCGGTAAACTGTAGCCAAACCCATAGATTGCTTACGTTTGCGCAGCTCGACATAAAGATCTTGGGCCGACATAGCCCGATTCAAGGTTGTGAGCAGTTTCAGAATTCGCTCTTGGGAGCGGGTGCGTTGGCCTTTCATTAATCTTTTTTTAATATCCTAGAAATTTTTTGATGTTAATGGTGCTTGTTGGTTCAAACTGTAAAGAAGGATTAATGATCAACGGATCATGAGCAATAATGATCGCGGCTGTGCCCAAATCCCAGGATTAGGCTAGCCCTAGTTACACGCTGTGGCAGCTAAAAAAAATACTAGCTCAAAAAATACTAGCTCAAAAAAATACTAGTTGCTCAGTAACCTATCAGTAACCTAATTGATAGACTTTTTTAATCCTTGATCGTTCATCCTTGATATTATATCCATTATCATTATACAGTGAAAGGGGAGAGTTGTGATTAAAAAATATCAGGCTTCTATTTATGTTACACTTAGAAATTCCGTATTGGATCCAGCCGGTGTAGCTGTTGAGTCAGGACTGAAGCAGCTAGGCTACGAGAGTGTAGAACAGGTGCGTATTGGTAAATATATCGAACTGAGGCTGAGTGCTGCTAATGAAGATACGGCGCGAGAGCAATTGAATCAGATCTGCGACCAGCTCTTAGCCAACCCAGTTATTGAAAATTATCGCTTTGAATTGGTTGAGATGTCAGCACAACTAGGAGTGGAAGCATGAAATTTGGGGTGGTGGTCTTTCCTGGGTCAAACTGCGATCGCGATATGGCCTATGTTACAACTAGCTTACTCCAATGTCCAACCAGGATGGTTTGGCATCAAGAAACCGATATTTCTGACTTAGATGTGGTGGTACTCCCTGGGGGCTTTAGCTATGGGGATTACCTGCGCTGTGGCGCAATTGCTCAGTTTTCTCCAGTGATGCCAATGGTGGTAGACCATGCTAAACAGGGTAAATTTGTCTTGGGCATTTGTAATGGCTTCCAGATGCTGACCGAAATGGGGATGTTACCAGGGGCATTAGTCAGAAATCGGGACTTACATTTTATTTGCGATCGCGTTCCAGTTAAAGTAGAGCGCAATGATTTATATTGGACTACAGCTTATCACCCAGGAGAAATTATAAGTCTACCTATTGCCCATGGTGAAGGGCGCTACTACGCTGATGCTGAAACTCTCAAAGCTCTCGAAGACAATGGTCAAGTATTGTTTCGTTACGCTACTGTTTCAGGAGAGATAGAGACAATAGGTAATCCCAATGGTTCCCTAAATAACATTGCCGGAATTTGTGATACCACTGGCAAAATTTTGGGTATGATGCCCCATCCAGAACGAGCAGCTGATCCGATGTTAGGCAATATCGATGGGATGAGATTGTTTCAGAGTTTGTTAAAGACTTTTAACAATTGCTAGTGTTTTCAATACCACAAATTACCGATAACCGCGACCGCTACATGGGTCGCCTAAACGTTATATGTGTGCCACAGATTCCAATTATACCGGATCTGGTTGACTGAGAAATATTGCCAGAAACTTCAGTTTAGTATTTTTGAAATTGGTCGCTGTAAATGCGGGAAAGGGTATTTTTAAAAGCAAAAGGAAGCAGAGGTTAGCCCTTGACTGGACGGCAAGTCTTTGTTCAAGTTTATCGTTATAATTAATTAAATAAAAAATTCCAAGTCTAAAATATAAAATCCGATCAGATAAGAAGATGCCTGAAACTCACTTCCAGATTGAATGGCCTGATGGTTATCAGGAACTTTGCTATTCTCCTTCTCTAGTAGTCAAGAAATATTTTAATGCTGAGCAAGACTATTCTCTGTCGGAATTTGTGGCACTATCTCGAACTGCGCTTAACGATGGTAGTGATCGCGTCAAAGCTCAATTTGGTTTCTCTTGTAGCAAAGCACTAGGACAACTGAAGCAAATAGAAGACACAGCTAAGAAGTATAGTAATCTATCTGAACCAAAAGTGCGATTACTTAAATTTATCGATGTCCAACCCACAGAATAATTCAATAAAAATTGATGCAAGCCACTTCTGCTCCAGACTCCACTACTATCCTCGCTGGCTTCCATGCTCTTTCCGATCCCCTGCGCCTGGCAGTGATTGAGCTACTGAGATCGCAAGAGTTGTGTGTTTGTGATTTATGCGATCGCTTAAATGTCCAGCAATCAAAACTATCATTTCACCTGAAAACCCTTAAACAAGCTGGTCTGATTCGCCCCCGCCAACAGGGAAGGTGGATGTACTACAGCCTGAATTTGCCCCAGTTTGTGGTTTTAGAGCAATATTTGGCAGAATTTCGTCGCACAGCTGTGATGGTACCTACCCGTAGTTGTTGCTCAGACTAGCTTAGGGTCTAGACTGCTTTTGATGTACCTAATACCATTAGCCCAATACCATTAGCCAATTCAGCCGATGGCTTAACTATTGTTTAAGCAATAAATCAATTTTTTTTGATATATTAGGATTAACTAATTAGTAAAACAGGAGGGTTCTTCATGGCTACTCTCAAAACTCATGTCTCCCTGAATGTCACTGACCTTCACAAATCTGTCACCTTTTACCAGGCAATGTTTGGTGTATCTCCAGTTAAATACAAAGCTGACTACGCCAAATTTGATTTGGCAAATCCGCCCCTCAATCTCACCCTAGAACTAAACCCCAACATGGACTCTGGTGGGACATTATCTCATCTAGGTGTACAGGTTGAAACGACAGAAGACGTACAAGCTCAGATCAAGCGTTTTCAAGCTGCAGGACTAGAGGTGTTAGAGGAAAAGAACACTCACTGTTGCTATGCCATCCAGGATAAAGTTTGGGTAAGTGACCCAGATGGTAACCGCTGGGAAGTATTTGTGGTGAACGTCGAAGATACTTCACCCGAGATGAATCTCAAGATTACCGACAATTCTCAGCAGGAATCCAATACTGTGACATCCTCCTGCTGTGGATAAATTAAATCACCTTTAAATGAGAATCCGCAAACTGATACCCAAACAAACTCTCGGGCCCTTAATATCCCATTGCTGGCGAGAGGCAGTAACTGAAGGCATGGCTACATTTATCTTAGTCTTTTTTGGCACTGGTGCTGTCATGGTTAATCACATCACTAGTGGAGCCTTAACTCATCTGGGCGTCAGTTTTGTTTTTGGAGCAGTGGTCGCTGCTTTAATCTATGCCACAGGACATATTAGCGATGCCCATATTAACCCAGCTGTGACTCTTGCTTTCTGGGCTAGTGGCTTTTTTCCCGCTCGCAAGGTGTTACCTTATATCCTGGCTCAATGCATTGGTGCGATCGCTGCTTCAACATTACTGTTGTTGACACTGGGGTATGTTGCTGATCTTGGCGCAACTCTGCCTCTACAAGGGAACTGGTTTCAATCCTTAGTCCTGGAAGTAGTACTCACCTTTATCTTAATGTTTGTCATCTTAGGCTCTGGTCTCGACCGCCGTGCTCCCATTGGCTTTGCTGGTTTGGCTATTGGCTTAACCGTAGCATTAGAAGCAGCTTGCTTCGGACCAATTACCGGTGCCAGCATGAATCCAGCCCGTTCATTGGGGCCAGCTGTAGTAGCTGGAATTTGGCAACATCAATGGATTTATTGGGTTGCCCCAATTGTAGGAGCGCAATTAGCTGTGATTGCCTATCGGCAACTTTCCCATGGATTTAGGGATATTCAATAAAACCATAGCTAGCTAAAAATTAACAACTAAAAACTAACAACTAAAAACTAACAAATTACTATGAAACAAATCATGTTTGTTTGTAAAAGAAATTCCTGCCGCTCTCAAATGGCGGAGGGGTTTGCTAGAACCTTAGGAGAAGGAAAGATTTCTGTTACTAGTTCTGGACTAGAAGCAAGCCGAGTTCATCCTACAGCAATTCAAGTAATGGATGAAATTAATATAGATATTAGAGACCAGACGTCTAATCCTTTAAAGGATTTCAAGGCTGAAGACTATGATGCTGTAATTTCCTTGTGCGGCTGTGGTGTTAATTTACCAGAAGCCTGGGTATTACGAGATGTGTTTGAAGATTGGCAGCTTGATGATCCTGATGGGCAACTACTAGAGACGTTTCGCCGTGTCCGAGATGAAATTAAAGAACGAGTAGCTAAGTTAGTGGAAACATTGAGCTAATTAGTTTAGCAAAGGGAACAGGGACTTCGGAGCAGGGAGTAGGGAACAGGGAACAAACATTCTCTCAATTGATTTAGGATTGCTATTGATTTACAGTTGATTGGACTTTGGAAAAAATTTTATGTTCTGTCTTTAGTATCCTTATCTATAAGACGATATCACCGGTCAATTCCGTCCAATTTTTTGAGTTATGCCCGATGTTTTCAAAATCGGGTCATAACTCAAAAAAAAGGGACTCTACCGAACATAGTGTGTATAAAACCGCGCTTTCTGAAAGCATTATTATGCTGTTATTCGCTTAACAAAACTACATAATGGTTTGATGAGTGATCGCTAAATCACAAGGGTTTCAGCGTGTGAAGTTATATTTCGCCAACAGCATCGCGATAGCGTAAGCCAACACAAATGTTCTTGGGCGTTATTACCAAACCATCGTTTGACCCAATTCATTACGCAAATTAATTACTGAACTTTCTCTACAAACACTCACAGGACAAACGTCGAATACATAGACAGCATCTCCATCAGGGGCACAAAGTAAAACGAACATTGCATCTTTACCCTGCATTCGACCTTCTACACCAGACATTCGCAAACGTCTTACAGTTCCGTTTTGTAACTTTCCTGCAGCTTCGTACTTTTTGAATTTTTCGAGTGCTTTTAATTCACAAGCTGTCCGGCTAGTTGTGCTAACAGCTGACCAACCAGAACCAGTACCCCAGGTAGGTCTTTCTGCCCTAGCTGCTCTAGGAAGGAATGCCGTTAATAGTCCCGAGGCAATAAGTGGAATTATAAGAGTAGTAGATAAACGTGTAGACATAATACAAAAAGTCTATTTTTGATTGGAATTATTATATCTACTAGTTTAAAGTAGATCACTAACAGTTCTGTATTAATAAATGTAACAACAAGGCTAATTATTATTTATTATTGTGCCACAAGCGTTTTGGCAGGGTAAGCGCAAGAATCAATAAGCTGTAGCTTATTGAGAAAAAAAGGGCATTATTATCAACAAGCCAACTCTATTGAGAATAAAGTTCTACCAGATTATAGGGGTTTCGAGCCACGCTCAACCGATATCCAGCCAATGCACATTATGGGCAATTTTTTCTTGCGCTTACCCTGAAGCGTTTTGGCTGTGCTTACAAAACTTTACAAAGAGCCCAAAACTTGTGTCCGACTACTTATAGTAATACTAGTTATCTAGTAATTATTTGATACTTTACATTACTATTGTCCTCGGGACTGTTTTGGATAAAATAAAATAAACGGTGAGCTAACTCTAATTTAGTGCAGCGATTAATCTGTTGATGCCGTCCTGTTTTATCAATCAAAATTGCCTGGTTGGTATCACTGCCAAAACCAGCGTTTGGTTTGTCAACTGGGTTAGCTACAATTGCATCCAATCGCTTTTTGTTTAATTTTTGTAACGCAGGTTTGATAATATCTCCAGTCTGTGCTGCAAATCCAACTAAGTACTGATGGGGCTGTTTCAGTCGTCCCAATTCAGCTAGGATATCTGGCACCGGTTTTAGGGGTAGAGCAGCAGGAAGTCCATGCTTCGGTATCTTCATATCCTGGTAGATTCCGGGGGTTACATCTGCTACCGCTGCTGCCATCACAATCAAATCAGCATTGGGAAAATCTGCTAGCATTGCCCGATGCATCTCAGTAGCACTAACTACTGGAACTGTCCGGATACCCATCGGTGCTTCCCAAGTAGCCGGTCCATGAACTAGGGTGACAACTGCTCCCCGATTTCTGGCAGCTTGGGCTAGGGCTAGTCCCATCTTGCCTGTGGCGGGATTCCCGATAAAGCGTACTGGATCTATATATTCCCGAGTGCCACCAGTACTGATTAAGACTTGTTTACCGGTTAAGTCTCGTTTGCCACCAGTGTACAGCAGGGATTGGATAGAGGCGATTATCTCCTCTGGTTCTGCCATCCGTCCTGCACCAATGCGATCGCATGCTAACCGTCCTGCTGTTGGACCAACACTATGATACCTGGGGTCACTTAACAGCTGTTGCCAATTTCGTTGCACTGACTGCTGCTTCCACATATCTGTATTCATCGCTGGTGCCAACAAAATAGGGCAACTAGACGCTAGAACCGTATTGGTTAGTAAGTTATCTGCTAAGCCATAAGCCAACTTACCTAAGGTATTAGCGGTCAGAGGAGCAATCACCAATACTTCTGCCCATTCCCCTAATTCAATATGCACCGGGCGTTCGTGCTTTGCTTGCCAGAATACGTTGTCTGTATAAGCTGGATGGCGAGAGAGGGTACTTAGAGTCAAAGGAGTGATAAATTTTTCAGCTCCCTGGGTTAGAATTACCCTTACTTCAGTGACCGCCTTAAATAGGGTAGAAACAACCTCACAAACTTTATAGGCAGCGATGCCCCCACATACACCAATTAAAACTTTTCTACCCTTATTCACGCCTCGTCGTAAGCTTCTATGTCCAGTAAGTAGATATAGGGTTCTGCTAACTCTGGACGCTGAAACGCCAGTGCCCGCAGCAGATGCCAATCTTTGAGTCCTTCAAATGCGCTAGAGTAATCATCCAGCTCTAGACGTGCAGCCAACTTGGCAACGTCCTCTGCACTGAGAGCGTTAAGGTCACGTTGGGAAATGGTCGTAGTTGCCATCACTCACGCCTCTCTTGGTTAGCTTTTTTGTTAACAGTTGTACTTCTTCGACAACTTTACTTATATTATCCCTATTTAGTTACACAACTGAGTATAGATAATACCAGCTTTAGGGTGAAGTATTCGTAAATTTTTTATCAGTTTTTAGGGGTCATTTGTATGGAGGCTTACCATAGAAATACAAATTATCCACAAACTAGCTGTAAGTAGTCAGTTATTATTAGTTATTATTAAAGCCCCTTTCCCAATCAGAAATTGTCAAAATAAAAGTAGAGTGACTTTTCTATGAACTCTTATGGTTATGACTGCTACCCTTACCACATCCCAATCGATTGAATCCTGGTTGGGTGATGAAGCCGAAAGCCTGCTTAGTTACAAGGCAAAGCTGAGGAAAGAGTTATTGCATCTCCCTGGCCCTGATTGGGTGGCACGGATTTTTGGAAATAGCGATCGCTATTGCCAAGTGCTCCGCAGTCTCCAGCAGTTTTATTCAACTGGACTACTGCTGATCGTTGGTTCATTGATAGTCTAGCCTCTTTGATCAGTAGGCTCAGATGGGTGATAGCACCTCAAGTAGCACCATCTGTAGCCAATTAGCTGAGGGCTGAATGCTTACAACAAACCCCACAACAGAAGCAAGTGGGGTTTGTATGACTAATTATTGTAGCTAATTAGATTGTGAGGCAAACTAAACTAGCTTTTTCTTAAGGGTTAAACCAGTACCTAAAGCACCTAAGGCCAATAATCCCAGCCCTGAAACAGGTTCTGGTACAGTGGTCAAATTAGCAAAAAACACTAAATCCGGGTCATCCAACCCTGCTTCGCTCCCCAGTATGTAGGTTGGATCACGATTAATCGGGTCTTCAGCAGCAAACCCAGTCCCACCAGTATAGGGGTTTCCTTGGGCCAACTCAAAGTTTACTCGGGTATCTATATAAACAAAGTATTCTGCTGATACGTCAGCCAGTTTGAGCCCATTTTCAGCAAATTTATATGTACCGTTACTGACTGAGGTACTACTCCCCAATAAACCATTTACTCCTACCGTTTGACTGGATAAATCAGCAGGAATACCTGTGAATCGCGAGTCAAAGACATAGGCAATACCCGAATTTTGAGTGCCTAGGGTAAATGAGTTTAACAAAACCGAACCGGATGTGGGAGCTGTGCCACTCCCCGCATCACCTGGTACATTGGGCGTAAAACTTTGACCCGGAAATGGCAAATCTATGATTTCTCCTGGTGGGAAAAAGTCGGCTACAAATAAACCACCAGTGCTATTTCCTACAGAAAAAGTCGCTGCACTCACCGGTTCTAAAGCAGTGGCTTGTAAAGCAACTGAGGTTCCTAAAACAACAACTGCTGCTCGAATGAAAGGGACTGATTTTTCTTTCATCGACTTTGAGGTAGTCATATGCTGGTTAATTAAGTGGTATATTTTTGATATCAAAAAATACTATGAGGTTAAATGACATGAATCTACTTAACCCCCTATTTCTTTACGGAATTAGGCATTTTTACTAACTCACGTTAATTACATAGATTAATACCAAATCAGTTTGCTTTTGATAAAGATTCAGTAAAGTTTCAGACCAGTAGAGATTTAGCATACTACGTCTCTACTTTTTGCTCAGTAAGGAAATTGATCTGACGACGAACCGGGCTAGGATCCTCATGATTTGGTAATTATTCTGACTTGTGGTACAAAAAAAACGGTCTCAATTATCAACAAGACCGCTCCATCAAAACAATGCTGACTCAATGTATACTAAGTCTGGAATAGCAAAAATTTTTCTCAGAATACACTACTTGGAAAGCCCGATAACTTACCAAATATAACACTAAGACATAAACTTACGACATCATACTTTCCTTGAAAGGGAAAGGGGAACAAGGAATCTCGGATCAGTAAAATATCTTAATTTATAACCGTAGTGTGTTTGCCAATTACCAATTACTAATTACCAATTACTAATTAGCAATTACCAATTACCAATTAGAAGTAGTTGGGAGAATTGGTAACATAAAATCTCCCATCTCTTGCCACACTCGACCCACTCTCAATCAGTGAAAGGTTTAAGGCTTAACGAGCTTTACCTTCTGCCCTTGAGCCTTGTTTGGCAGCAATTTCCTGCATCAAAATCTGAAACGCTTTGGCATACTGAGCATCTTCCAAGGTGCCAACTTTGTCACGATTTTTCTGCAAGTCTTTACGCTGTTCATCCGAAAGCTCAAACACAATATCTGGTTCAATTCCAGACTTATTAATATCGCGACCACTAGGGGTAAGGTACTTAGCAATAGTTACTGCCAGACCTGAGCCATCTCCAAGCCCTCGGACGGATTGGACTAGGCCCTTACCAAAAGTCTTAGTTCCTACCAATATGGCACGTTGATTGTCTTGTAAAGCACCCGAAAGAATTTCGCTAGCACTGGCTGAACCACCATCCACCAGTACCACTAATGGTTTATTAGTCAGAGAGCGATTAATTGCTTTCTGGTATTCGGCTTTGCCGATTCGATTAACTGTTGACACAATCGTACCAGAATCAAACCACATCCGAGCAATTTCAATGCTGGCATAAAGTAGCCCCCCAGGGTTAGAGCGGAGATCTAAAACATAGCCACTAACGTTCTGATCTTCTAACTTTCGGATTGCTTCCCCCATCTCCTTGGCCGCGTTAGCACTAAATTGAGAAAGGCGAATGTAGCCGATGCCATAACCATCTGAAGTTTCCCGATAGCTATACTTTACAGGGTGGATTTCAATCCTAGCTCGTGTGATCGGATAGTCTACTACCTTTTGGCCTCGCTGAATGGTCAAAGTCACGGAAGTCCCTGGCTTGCCTCGGATCAGTTGTACTGCATCGTTGACATCCATACCTTCGGTACTCTTGCCATCAATTTTGATAATGATATCCTTCGCCAGGATTCCCGCTTTAAAAGCTGGGGTATCTTCAATGGGGGAAATCACCATCAACTTTTTTGTTTCCTCATCCAGGGCAATCTGAATACCTACACCAGTTAATTCCCCAGATGTATCAATCTGCATATTCTTGAACTCTTCGGGATCCATAAACCGGGTGTAAGGATCGTCCAAGGGCTCTAGCATTTCCCGGATTGCCTTGTAGGCTTGTTCCTTGCTGCTGTAAGACCGATTCAGATAATCTTGGCGAACTTCTTCCCAATCAACCTGGTTGAAGGTAGCATCTACATACCTGCGGTTAATAATTTGCCAAACTTCATCAACTAGCTCCTTAGGACTCTCGCGAAAGAAAGCCTGACTTTGAGATAGATGAAGACCAGCTCCTGTAACTGCTACAGTTGTTAGGACTACTGCTGTCGCACCAAGAACCAGGCCACGTTTTGTAATTACCATAATCCTTTCGCTTAAGGTCGGGAAACTAATGCAAAGGAGCTAAGTTAAATCTAACGAACGGGGATGCCAGACAGCTCCTATGCAAATCAATCTGAGACTGACACCCCCTTGTTCAATTTTGGGTAGTCTAACCCTTTTAAGATACCCCTATGGCTATAGCCTTTTAGGGGTCATCTGTGTTGTTGATTAGGGTCGTGAGGATATTATTTATCCATACTAACCTCATTAGCTAATCAGGCCATCATACCACCACACCACACCACCATAATCCCATCTAGCTAGGATTTCAAGAAATAACCTATCCTGACTAAGGATAAGGAAGCTGGGGGTATCAGTCCCATATTATTAATTTTCCTCCCACCCAACTTCCCCTCCGGAAAATTATTGTGGTCATTGGTTTTCATCGTTAGTTGTTCAATGATTACCTATTCACCATTTCCCAGTCTAACATTACCGCTTCGAACCTACTAATTATTCGATTTTATATAGCTGTTTGTCATCAGCTGACAAAGTTGGCGATCGCTTTCTCTGACCTCTGGGTTGTTTTGGAGATAATTTCTTAGCCAGTGGCAGCTTTTATCTAGCAGATCGTCTAAATTCAAATTCCAAATGGCCACTGTCCCATCTTCACTAGCCACTGCCAAGGCTGTTCCATCATGGCTCCAGCTAAGATTTGTGACGCGATGCTCACCAGCTTTCAACGTTTTGATCAGGGTGTCGTCGAAGCGCCATAGCTGAACCTGGTTGTCCCAGCTGCTGGTTGCCAAAATTTTGCCCTTGGGGCTAAAACGGACTTTTGCCACACTATCAGTATGGCCTTTGAGGGTTGATTGTAAAGTGCCATCTTTGCGCCAGAGTTTCAGTGTGTTATCATAACTAGCGGTTGCCAAGAACTTGTTGTCAGGTGAGAAGCTGACATCCAAAACCCAATTGCGATGACCTGGTAGTGTTTTCAGGAGTTTCCCATCAGCACTCCACAGCTTTACAGTTTTATCATCACTGGCCGATGCCAATCGCTTACTATCCTGGCTAAACTTAACTGCATTAACCCGCTCACTATGACCACTGAGGGTATGAATCAATTTACCAGTGCGATCCCAAATTTTGACTGTCCTGTCCCGACTGGCAGACGCGAGCCGCTTCGAGTCAGGACTAAAACTAACATTCAATACCCAGTCCTGATGTGCTTTTATTGTCTTAATCAAAGTACCGCTACGATGCCAGAGTTTCACGGTGCCATCTCGACTACCGGAGGCAATTAGCTCACCATCAGCACTCAAACTAATGCTATAGACCAGATCATGATGCCCTGTCAAGGTTTGGAGCAGCTTACCGTTGCGATCCCAAAGCTTAACAGTTCTGTCATTACTAGCTGTGGCAATCTGTTGAGAGTCTGGAGAAAAGGTTACATCCTGTACATCATCTTGATGCCCTCTTAAAATCACGTGAGACTGATTAATACTACTCCAGAGCTTGATAGTTTTATCGTGGCTGGCTGAAGCCAGAATCAGTTGGTCAGTTTGAGGGTTGGATGGTTGTAGAGGGATATGAGAATTGCTGTGGGCTAGGTTGTCTTGAGAACTAAAGGGCTCAGTAGGACTGAAACTGACAGCACTAACCCCATCGCTGTGTCCCTTAAAGGTGTTTATTAAAGTGCCTTCACGGTTCCATAGCCGCACGGTATTATCATCACTGGCAGAGGCAATCAGCTGACCATCAGCACTGAAAGCAACACCTAGGACCCATCGCTGATGCTTGGGAAAGGTTTTGATTAGTTTGCCATTGGTACTCCACAACCTGACCGTTTGATCGTCGCTAGCGGAGGCAATTAACTGACTATCTGGACTAAATACTACACAGTTAACCTGAGCGCTATGTCCTCTAAGAGTATTTAGCAATGTTCCCGATTGACTCCACAGCTTAATGGTGTTATCCGCACTAGCAGAAGCAATGATCTTGCCATCTCTACTAAAGCTTACCGACCGCACTACACCCCGGTGACCGGAAAAGGTTTTAATTAATTGGCCATCAACGGTCCATAATCGAATTTTCTTATCTTTGCCAGCTGCAGCAATCATCTGGCCATCTTGACTAAAACTGACACTGTATATATGACCAGCATCAGTGGTAATTGTTCTGACTAGCTCCCCAGTTTGACGCCATAGTCTGACTGTGCCATCCCAGCTACTAGAGGCAATTAACTGACTATCTGCACTAAACGATACGCTGGTTACACTATCTTGATGACCTTCAATTGTTTGGATTAACTTGCCATCAGGATGCCACAGTTTTACCGTTTTATCGCGGCTGGTGGAGGCAATAAACTGACCATCTGGGGAAAAACTGATGCTCGAAACAATATCACTATGTCCTTCCAGTCGATTGTGTTCGGAAACTGAATAAACTGCCTGGGACAGAGCTGTGATTACTTGTAGACGGGTATCTGCCTCTACTGTTCGAGATGGTAGATATTGCTGCTCTTCCTGCTGTAGTTTTTTTGCGGCTCTTAACCCTTCGAGCAAAGCATCAAAGGTTTTATTGGACACGAAAAGAGCTTCTGAAGAGGCACTCAGCGCACTAAGCATAGCATTGATTCGTTGAGCTTCGGCTCGCCATCTCAACCCACCATTGGTCACTGCTAAAACTGCCATCACTGTGCTAATGGCAATGGCACGCAATCGTTGTTTACGAACCCGCAACAGTTGACTCTCACTTTGTTTTAGCCGTACTTTAATATTAGATTGGGTACGTTGCTTATATTTTTGACGAATCGGTAGAACTAGATAATCATGAATTAGCTGATATCGGTTTTGTGGTGTTTCTGGCACTCGGAAGACTAAACCAGAACCTACCAAAATTTCCAAAATCAAGGGGATTTGAGTTAGTGTGGCGTTGTTACCATTGGAGACTGCTAACTCAGCTTGGGTTTTTAAGGGACGGGTACCTCGTTGATCGGTTAAGGAGAATAAAACCTCCCAGACGGCATCTTCATTCTCTGGCCCACAATCATAGATAATTTGGGAAAGCGATCGCTCTACTAGAACTGTCTTGGGGTCATCTCCCAAAGCTCGGTATCCTGGAAGGGTAGTAATTTTTTCCGCTTGTAGCTGAGCACCCACGACTTGTAACTCAATTAAGCGCACCACTCCCGTATTGGTGACTAAATCCTTTAGCAGTGCCTCGATTAGAGCAGGTTCTAACTTCAACTGAGATACTGCTGTTAAGGAGTGAATAACGTTTTTGGCATTCTCTGGGGACAGATCCCCTAAGTGATAACGCAGCTTCTGATCCAGGATATTGTTGTTAATGACACTGAGATCCTTATAGCGCTCAAATTCCAACAAGTAATGTAGATAATCTTCTCGCATAGACAAGATTATTTTTACAAAGGGGAGATTGAGAGCCTGGGCTAAAAAATCATAAAACTGATGCCGTTGCCCTAAGTCGGTGGCAAGGAAAAAAAATTCTTCAAACTGGTCAAAAATCAGGACGGTTAATAAGTTATGCTGGGAACACCGATACAACTTATCGAGAATGGCTTTCGCCGTAAGCGTTCCCTTGGGGTAGGTTGTTCGCCCTAGGCGTTCCCTTGGGGTTGGTTGAACGGTTGAAGGTGAAAGGTTGGCATCTTTAAACTTGAAGAGGACTGTACTTGCTAATTCAAGGTCTAGACGTTTTTCCAGCTCACCGAGCCAATTCCTGTAAACCGTTTGCACCACCGTCAAAGTTTGTCTAGCACCAATAATTCTGGAGCTAAGTGCAGGAAGTAAACCAGCATTAATCAGGGAACTCTTGCCAACCCCAGAAGTCCCGTGAATCACGGTTAGTTTGTGGTCATTGCGGCTAATGCGTTCGAGCAGGCTATTGACATCGGTTTGACGTCCAGCGGCTGCAATTTCTAGGGCTGATGGACAAAAACCTTTCTTGGTAATCGTTGCATCAATTTCTCGACTTGGCCCGACACTCTGTAACGGAGCCATACCAGCAAAGGTAGAAAACCTAAACTGTTGTTCTATCAAGCGTTTTTGTTGCTTAAGTTCAAAGCCTCGTTGGTATGCTTTTTGCTCGAAGTAGAGCGTACGCAATTCCTCCAACAGTTCCATGAACAGCTGAGGCTGCTGCTGTAGAGGATTGGGCTCGATAGTTTTGAGGTTTATGGCTTGTTCAAGATAATTAATCGCAGATTTTGGCTTGCCCAGCTGACGCACAGATCTAGCCGCTAGCAGCAGATAGGAACCTCGGTGGCAAAGCTTTTGAGCGTTGAGAGTCGGCTGATATGTCTCCAGAGTACCCACAGCTGTGAGGGCTAAGTCTATAGCACGGTTCCAATGGGATTGCTCATAGGCAACTGTTGCCAAAAAGCCATAGGCTCGAGAGAGCTGAACTGGTTTATCTTGAGTTTGAGGCTGTGCCAGAAACGCTAGCGCTAAAGCTTCTAATTCTGTCCAATTTTCCAGGTGTTGTAGGACTTCTCCCAGTTTTATGGTCAACTGAGCCACCAAGTCCAAGCGTCCTGTTGTAGTAAACACCTCAATGGCAGTACAGAAGCTTTTCTGGGCTTGCTCCCACTGATGGCAACCGATGGAGCCTTGCAACTGGGCTTGACGGCAATAGCACAAGCCGATGTGATAGAACACTAAACCAAGCCGTTCTAAACCTGAAGGGGTGAGGGGGGGATGAGAGAAGGGGGGGATTGAGTGCTTAGTTTGTCCGAGACGTTGGTCGAAACAGTTACCTGTGTCCCTTTTGCCCTCTTTTCTCTTCCTCGAAGCTCTGGCTTGGATAGTTGTAAATCCCTTTACCTGTTTAACCGGTTTATAATATTGTTCATGTGAATGGGGAGCCTCACTGCACAACCAGCCTGCCCATTCTCCTATATCCTGTTGCCAAAAATTTAGACTCTGCTGATAATGCTCCAAGGCCAGATTAATCTGGTCATTTTCAAAGGCATCTCGCCCTAGAATAAAGTGCTTGCTAGCTAGTAGGACAGAATCTACGCTGATGTCATGAGATTGCAAATCCTGTAATGCCCACTCAAATTCTTGGCGTCGGGGGCAATCGGAAGCTAAAGAAAGCACCTTGTTGGGCAAAAACTCTCCCAAGTCTTTAGCCAAAATACTGGCAAAAATTTCATCTGTGGTCTTGTAACATAAAGCGAGTAATTGGTCAATGGTAAGTTCAAACCGAATCGAGGTAGTAGCCCAATTTTTAAAATATGGAGCAAGCCTGATCAACTTTTGAAGTCCCTTGTCAGTTACCCATACCACTAAGGGACAGGTTAAGCATTTGGGCAATTCATCTCGCACCTGGTTAGCTGAAAGTAGTACCTGGTTGATGCCATCAACTGACTCTAGACCCGATACCATTAGGGCAGATGTTGTCCCATACTGTTGGGTGGTAAAAATATTACTAAATAGAGTTTGACTAGACTTGTTAAGAATTAGCTCACCTATGGTGAGCTCTGTAATTTCTCGAACATACTGCCATATTTGCTTCCTAAATAACTCGTAGTTGCATCGCACCAAAATCAGTGCAAATTCTCCTTGGGAGAACATTATTGCCCGGGATAGGCTTAATAGAGAGCGAGCACTGTATGGGGCTAGTGTTTCTGGGGGATTTTGCTGCTTCATGTCACTAACCTTTTGACCCCTACTGGTACAGAAATTCCCTATTACTAGGGTGATTTACCCTCTAGATAGTAAGATTACTATCAGAACTTATCGGTAAGTATGGGTTTTCACTTATAAAAAACAATAAGCATAATCAGGTCTTACTCAAGAAAAACGTCTATCATAATTACCTTGATAAATAGTTCAGTAATTACTACTACTTAGTTGATAAATATATTTAATTAAAATTATTAATAGCAATGATAAATTCACTTATTTCTCCTCAAGTCCCTAGCCGGGATATCAGTGATTTCCCGGAATTTTTCATTTTTTATAGTGGGGTGGAACTATATAGCAATTCTCATAGCTATGAGGTACACAATTTCGGGATTTTAGGTAATAGGTAATAGGTAATAGGTAATAGGTAATAGGTAATAGGTAATAGGTAATAGGTAATAGGTAATAGGTAATAGGTAATAGGTAATAGGTAATAGGTAATAGGTAATAGGTAATAGGTAATAGGTAATAGGTAATAGGTAATAGGTAATAGGTAATAGGTAATAGGTAATAGGTAATAGGTAATAGGTAATAGGTAATAGGTAATAGGTAATAGGTAATAGGTAATAGGTAATAGGTAATAGGTAATAGGTAATAGGTAATAGGTAATAGGTAATAGGTAATAGGTAATAGGTAATAGGTAATAGGTAATAGGTAATAGGTAATAGGTAATAGGTAATAGGTAATAGGTAATAGGTAATAGGGATGCGCTGCATCTTCAGGTGCGACCCGTGGCGAATTTAATTCGCCAAGGTCAAGCGCACCTAACAGGGAATCAGCTTCAAAGAAGACTGTACCTCATAACTGTGATAAACACTATAAGTTCCTAGACGAAAACAGGTAAAACTGTTGAACTATCAGGATTTCCCCAGTAACTCTACCTGCTGGGGGGGCGACGAAAATAGTTATAAAGCAGACAGGACAAGCGATTTAGCTCTCATTCCTCGTAAATAATACTTCCATTTATTACGATTAAGTCTCATTAATTCTCGTACTAAATTAATACACTCATCGCTAAAACTGACCCAATTTTGAGCATATAATCCTATATAAAAACTACTGTGTCGTCGTTGTGAACGGCCATCTTCTTTTACTCTGCCGATATATTTTTGAATTCCTTTTAGTTTAATTTGCTGTCCTTGAATGGTAGCAGAAGTATAGGCTATTGATATCAATAAAATTAGCGAAATCAACCGATCACCATAGACATTAGTGTCTTCTAAATTATCGCCTCCTGTTTTAAAATCTCTAAACATTTCTTCAATGCCAAACCGTTTCTTATAAGCAGCAATCGCCAATTCTAAGGAATTTAAATTTGTCATAATGAACCATCCTTCTTTGGGGATAAATCCGGAAATATTACGCTTCCATTTGCATGCAACGTTAAAAGTGCTAAATCCCTTTATTTTAGTTATTTTTACTCCTTTAATAAAGAATGAAGTTCCTGGTATTAACCCAAGATTTGATAACTCAATCCAAATTTTCTTTTTGACTTCAATAAACTCATTTTTTTTGAGACGTAAACAAAAGTATACAGACTTTTCTGACAACCATTTCGCTAGCTTAACAGAACAAAATTCTCTATCTCCCAATAGGCAAATTTTATAATCTTTAAAAATGGGAATTATTGTTGATAGATGACTGCTCTGTTCTTTAAGATTACTGCTACCTAATTTTGGCATCAAAGTAAAGTATATTGGCAATGCTCTTTTATCCCAAATCAGGCTAGTTACTAAAAGATTTATTTTACCCCAATTTGTACGGTCAATTGCTATATAAACTAGTTCATCTGTTTCAAAGTATGTTTCTAGTATACTAGCTATGATAGGAAACCAAATAGTTTCAAATCTTAGATTTGGTAAAGACAAAAAGCGCTGAATTCTTTTTCTTATACTTTCAAATTTTATTCCAAGAGGTAAAGCATTTGCTAACTTTTCTATGCTAACTCTTTTGATTGATTGTACAAGCATCACTAAAATATTTAATAAAATAAAATTACGATACTTTAGTTGAATTTTAAGATGCTTTTGATAGAATAAGGGTAACATTTGCAACAGATAGGTCTTATTGACAATTTGAGACCTATCTTTTTCTATCACAGATCGTTACACTCTTGACGTATCAATCGTTTCAAGCCATATCGTCGCCCCCCCAGCTCTACCTGTAAAGGCTGCGGTTGTCCTGACTAGATTAGTTTTCAACTCAATTAGGGAGAAAATTTGTCCCTTTGAACCAAGTAGTAGGTGGTAAGTGCTAGGTTATACATGAGGGGATGTACCTTACCTGACGGGGGTGAACCTGAAGGCTAAACTAATGTCATACCAAGGGTTGAGACTGAAGTTCCCCCTCAAAAAGAAAAGGGTGATTGACAGGTAAGGTAACAAAAAAATGATAAGCAAAAGTGTTCTGAGCAAACTAATAAATTCGGTTTAGTTCTAATTTCGATATCAATAGTCCATCTCAATTTTCCAGAACACCCCAAACTTTGCACCCTGAACCTGACGACCCTACACCCCCTTCTCTGGCAAAATCCCTTGGAACTCAAGGGATTTTAGCCTTGTCAAAGAACTAGAGACCGAAACTTTTCTGTTTCTGCTAACGCTGGGTTAATCCCAAACCAGCGCCCTTGTTCATCTTGGTATTCATAGACAAACATACTGCGCAACAAGGTTTGATATTCTTGTTCCCCCTTGACGGACTGCTGTTGCACGACTTGAGATAGCAACTTCCACTCTTCATCTTCAACAGCCAGAGTCAAATCATCTCGGTATCCCTTAATCACACCCTCTAAACAACTCGTGGAAAAGGGCGGGTCTTCCTGTTGCAAACAGTTATAGAGCAACCCTAACAAGTTACGGACATGACCGCCACTAATGCGACACATCCGGTCAAGGGTTTCTGGGCTATCAAATACTAGTGGAATCAGGTTTAGTCGCTGTTGAGGATCAACCATTGGAAAAGCTCGGGCTAGCAATAGCTGTCGCAGCAGTGCCATACCTTCTGGATAGTCACGACCATCCCTTAACTGTATGGGCACCATGGGCAAAATTTTGGGAGCCACACCACCACCGACTCGATTTTTGAGAGTTTCGTACTCGTTGGAGAACATTAAGGACAAGGGTAGAGTGTAAACTACATGACAGTTCAAACGCCTTAACTGAGTACCACGGTCGATAAACAGATACTCTGGCTGGGAACGACCTGAAGCCATCGAGCGATTATCAACTCGGTCAAGATTATCAATAATCACCACCAAACCCTTTTTGCCAAGCAACTTCAGCTGCTGAATCGCTGATTGTAAAATTTCTTCGTTGATGGCATTCAAAATGCTTTGGGTGCGGGGTTCTAGGTGCTGTCGTAGCAGTTGGCGTTGCTGAGGACTGTCTTTACTTCTGGCTGTAATCTTGGCAATGCCTACGGAAAATTCGGCTTCTGTTGAAAACTCGATCGGAGTTTGCAAAAAGTCTTTGATTTCATTAAATAATTTACTAAAGTAAGTGGGTCTGAGCTGTATGCTTATAGCTTCTAGGCTTTCGCACACTGACCTAGCGATGCTCAGTAAAATGTCACTGACATCAACATCCACCATGTCTAGGTCTTGAGAGGACTCAAAATAAACAACATGAAATTGCTGCTTTTCCAACTCGGCTTTAAGTCTTAACAACTCAGTAGACTTACCACAGCCAATATGACCAGTAAACAATTGACAGGTCGGTTCATCTGGTGACAGACGGGTAATGGTTCGTCCTAAAGCTTCGATAATCTTTCCTCCCCTGACAGCGGAAAAATCGATATAGTATGGATGGTCTTCTGGATTACCCATATCTAAGGTTTTAGCTGGGTTACACGCTTTGAAAAATCTTGGTAGATGCAGTTCCATAAATTAACCTCCCACCGTTGTGGTGATGGTTGTGGTTTACAGAAGGCGGTTAGAAAGCCCACTCCTTCAACAGGGTGAGATAGAAAGCGTCCCCAGTAATTAGTCTTTTGTAAAAGACTAATCCCTAATCACTGACCCATCCCACGACTAAGGTACGTGGGATGAGTTAACTATAGAGGACTGATTAGGCACCAATGCCTTTTCCGATCAGGCTGATGGAACCTGTTAAGTATAAAACGTGGGAACCTAGTAGTGGTTAAATTAAAAAAAGTATTTGGTGCTCAGTCAGGAATTGCAAAGTTCAAACCTTGTCGTTCCCCAGATTTTTGGGTAGATTGGCGTGAAGCGATCGCGCCGCAGCGCAAACGCCCACACGCCAATTGTCAGGCTTACTTCAAGTCATAAATGTACTCTGTCGATTGATCGGTAGTAGATGAGCAACATCGCATCAGTCTCTGAATCACAATTGTCTAATCGACGCAAACAACTGCGACGGACACGCCGCATTAAATTTTATCAAAAGATTTGGCGTACACTTTTGGTGGGCGGTATCGCTGGAAGTTTACTCTGGGCAATAACTTTACCAGATTGGATGATTCGTCAGCCAGAACAAATCAAGATTCAAGGGAATTATTGGCTTTCTGCTGAAGCGATACGCTCCCTGCTGCCTTTATCCTATCCCCAGTCTTTACTGCAAGTACAACCCCACGTCCTTGCCGAGTTTTTGGAATCTGAAGCTCCTATTGCTTCGGCTCTAGTTAGCCGTCAACTCATACCACCAGGATTGACAATACAAATTAGAGAGCGTCAACCAGTGGCTATTGCTGAGCAGAGTAAGCCCCAAACCAGAAAAACTAAAAACTCTACCCCAACGTTGGGTTTAGTCGATGAGCAAGGGATCTGGAGCCCCAAGAGCAGTTACGAACCACTCTCGGCCAATCTGCAGTTGCCGAACTTGAAAGTGATTGGTCAAAATTCCGTTTATCGCCCTTACTGGTTCGATGTTTATCAAGCTGTGAGTCATTCGGCTGTCAAAGTTTTCGAGATCGATTGGCGAAATCCAGCCAACTTAATTCTGAAAACCGAGTTAGGAAATGTACATTTAGGTCCTTACAGTGAAAGCTTCCCCACCCAACTGAGAGTTCTAGATCAGATGCGAGAATTGCCGAAGCGCACACAAAAGAGCAAAATAGCTTACATTGACCTGCAAAACCCAGACTTACCATCGATTCAAATGATTACAGACCATGACAGTGTGCAATCGCGAGTTAAATAAGGATAACTAAGAAGGTCAGACAAGTGTAGAGGCCTACTCTGACGGCTAAACCGAGGCGATATTTCCAGCAACCTATGTTTTGTTTCAGGTCAGTTATCGGGTATAGACCCAGCCGTTGCCAGGGTCTTTGGTTTTTCAATCAACTTACTCTATAGTTAACTCAGACTGCTACATATAACTTATAAAGATAAAGATAAACACTTACCCTCACCTCTTGCAATGACGCTTAATAGTCAACTAGGGCTTGCTGCTCAAAGTTCTAAAATCATCGCAGAAGCAGATCTTTCATTAGGATCCGACAATACACATCCTTTTAGTAACTCTGTATTACAATTCGGTCAAACTTATGATTCTAATCGCATACCCAGGGAAGAAACTAGGAGTGACAATATCGTGCCAGGTAGCGTTGCAAAAATCAAGGTTATTGGTGTTGGCGGGGGTGGTGGTAACGCAGTTAACCGCATGATTGCCAGTGATGTCAGTGGAGTAGAGTTCTGGTCAATTAACACAGATGCTCAAGCACTAGCCCAATCATCAGCCCCCCAACGCTTACAAATGGGGCAGAAGTTGACCCGAGGGTTGGGAGCAGGAGGGAACCCAGCCATTGGTCAAAAAGCCGCTGAAGAATCCCGGGAGGAAATTGCCCAGGCTCTCGAAGACACTGACCTGGTTTTCATTACTGCTGGGATGGGGGGTGGTACTGGTACAGGAGCTGCCCCGATTGTAGCAGAAGTTGCTAAAGAGATGGGTGCTTTAACCGTGGGAGTGGTCACTCGTCCATTTACCTTTGAAGGACGCCGCCGTACTTCCCAAGCCGAGGAAGGAATTGCCGCTCTGGGGAGTCGAGTCGATACCCTAATTGTTATTCCCAATAATAAACTCTTGTCAGTGATTTCAGAACAGACTCCTGTTCAAGAAGCATTTAAAGTAGCTGATGATATCCTACGTCAGGGGGTACAAGGGATATCTGATATTATTACTATTCCTGGCTTGGTGAATGTGGATTTTGCCGATGTGCGAGCGGTGATGGCAGATGCTGGTTCGGCTCTGATGGGCATCGGGATGGGTTCTGGAAAATCCCGAGCCAGAGAGGCAGCAGTAGCTGCCATTTCTTCTCCTCTGCTGGAGTCTTCTATTGAAGGGGCTAGAGGGGTAGTTTTAAATATTACTGGTGGCAGTGATCTGACCCTCCATGAAGTGAATTCAGCAGCAGAAACTGTTTATGAAGTGGTTGACCCCAATGCCAATATCATCTTTGGAGCAGTAATTGATGATAAGCTCCAGGGTGAAATTAGAATTACTGTGATTGCTACGGGATTTACCGGAGAAGCCCAGTCTGCACCTAAATCCGTGGAAACTCCCCTGAATCGCCGACCGATTGCTCCTACACCGATGCCCCCTACACCCAAGGTTGAGCCTAAGAGTAGACCAGGATTAGATATTCCAGAATTCCTGCAACGGCGTCGTTTTCCTAGAGGACCAAAGGAGTAGAAAAAAACTGGCACAAACCAGATGGCATGGAAGTAAAGCAAAGCAACCTATAGCCAAGGCAAGACTGTTGTCGGTCACCTTGGTAATTGCTGATTTTACTACTAGGCGTGAAAACTTCCCTAGACATTGCTCCTGAGCCTGAACCCATGGGAAACTTTTTTCGGTTATCACTATCAATAGGCTGAATCAGCCAGACTATGGAGCAGGAGTTTTTGTTGACTATATCCCTAGCTTTGAGCCAACAAGGGCTGCCCACAGATTAAAATTTCAACTATTCTTGCCTTGGATGAAGTTTAGCTATACTTATGACTTCTAATCACCGAACCAACCCCCCTATGCCCAAATCCAGTAGCGATCGTTACCCTAGTTCAACATCGGCAAACAAATCGAATACATACTGTCCGTCAGTACCAATTTCTGTATACCGGGAACTAGCAGCTGAGTTGCAAGCAACACAGGCGATGTTGGACTCTCTCCATTCTCAAAATCAGCATTTAGTTAAACAACACCAGCAGCTGCGACAGGAAGTTAAAAAAGTTATTAATTCAGCTCTGCATCTACAGCAGGTGATCAATTCCTTAGAACCAGTGAGTCCAGCTGAAGTCCATCGACCTCAGCCAGTAAAGCAGCCGGAATCCCGTCAAGCTCCACCAATTCCATCCCAGCGCACCGCTACAACTATCCCAGGGGGTGAATTTTCCCCACCTCAGATAAAACCTCAAACCCCTCCCTCTTCCTATCGAGAAACTTTAGTGATTGAACAACAAGACAATCGCTCCCTGCGAAGTTCGCAGCCAGAGGCAGTGTCCTATGTCAATGGCTGGGTGTTGGTTATAGCCATCTTGGGAATTGTCTTGAGCGCATTTGGTGCTGGCTTTTTAGTGGTGAAACCGATACTAGATAGTAATCGTTGAACCATTGTGCTGCTTGATTAATCGATTTATGGCGGGTTCTTTGAGATTCATCAAAAAAATTGGGTCTGAAACCCCGTCCTTATAGGACGGCTTGATGTTACCATAAAGATGGTCAATGACCCACCCGAGACGATGGATTGACCAAAGGTCACGCTTCGCGAACAGACAGCCTATACGAGCAAAGTCCAGTAACCTGGCGGCGCAGCAAAATCGGTAGACCGGGAAAAGATGACAGGGCAATGGAAGGCCAACTCTCGAATCAAAAAGTACATCAAGACTTTTCGCAGAAATTCTCGATACATGAAAACCGCAGGACTTGCACCGGATAGTCTGGGTCGCGAACGTAAGACCATAAAACCCCGCTTAGGGTGGAGGCTGTTGCATTGAAGCACCAAACCAAATCGTGAGGTTTAGGAATCACCGTTCTTCTAGGACGGTGAGGATGTCAACCGCCTAATCTAATCTTTTACTAAACCTCGGCTGTATTTAACGCTATTTTCGCTTCCCCATTGCACCATTAACTGGAAAATGACGATCATTACTGCCAAGGGAAATCGGTTTTTAGCAGTTAATGGCCAGGTCTATAAGGTTTGCCAGGGTCAATTGTGCCCAGAACATTGGCTGATCACAGATCTGTTTACTCAGATCAAGTCCACAGTCATTAGTCAGTGGTGAAGGGCAACAAAAAACCTGCTCAACCTGAGTTCGATATCAGCGATCGCTCCACGAAAGAGTCAGGGATATAAGCTTTGGGCAACTAGGGTAGATTAAGGCTTTCAGCGTTACGTTGAACTCAGGTTAAAATTCATTGTTATGTTTAACTCATAACAATGAATTTTAGCAGAGTGAGTATTTAACGGGAACTAGAACTGGTAGTACACAGCAAGCGATTCTAGGTCGGTTGTGAGTCCCCTGTTCACGTGAGTTCGAGATCAGGGTACACTCCAGAAAAAATCACGCGCAGGGATACAGGCTTTCAGAGACTAGGATAGATTAAGGCTTTCAGGGTTAGGTCGAACTCAGGTTCTTCCTATGATGACTGAAGTTACCCCTCCTCGTTGATATCCCTAGCCATAGTTTTTGAGGAGGGTCTGACCAACAGACTTACATCTGTGATGGATTTAAGAAACACGAACCGGCAGCAAATGCATCAACCATAGGGGTTTGACAAAGTCTTTCTGCCAGAGTTGGGTTTGAATTGATCGGGACACAACTGGGAGGTAAGACTCATATCAATGACCAAAATGGCAAGCAGTTCTCAGAAAGAGGATTTAAAATGGACTATCAGGTTTCTATGAGTATGAGCGTGCAACTGTGATTCCCTATGACTTTCTAAAAGCGATCGCAAATGAACACGGTGTATCTAAAGCCGAGCTGGAGGTTGTGGCTTTGGCGATGGAGGGTCAATCGACAAACGCGATCGCAAACATCCTCAACATTAGTGAACATGCAGTGCGCAAAAGACTCAGCGAGGTCTACAAAAAGTTTCCTATATCGGGTACAGGGCCTGTAAAGCTAACCAAACTGCAACAGCTGCTGGTCAATCGCTATCAGACTCATCTAGAAACCCAGGATATCTCCTCTAACTGCAGAAGCTATACCCCTATCTCTACTGTCCAATCCTCAAACCCCAAGCACATGGATTGGGGTGAGGCACCAGATGTTTCTGTTTTCTATGGTCGCACTGAAGAACTACGCCAGTTAGAAACATGGATTGTTAAAGATCGTTGCCGCTTGGTGGCACTACAGGGTATGGCAGGGATTGGTAAAACCACCTTGTCAGTGAAGCTGGCTAAACAAATTCAGGATCAGTTCAAGTATGTGGTATGGCGTTCCTTACGTCAGGCACCACGGTTAGAGGATATCCTAGCAGCACTGCTCCAATCTTTATCTGGGCCCCTAGAAACTGTAGGATATGAAACAGCAGGAGGGTTAAACCCAGTCCCTAGTTCTCAAACTACCAAGGAGCTTATCTCCCAACTAATTGAGTACTGCCGCCAACACCGTTGTTTGATAGTCCTCAACGGTGCCGAATCTATTCTACAGATTGGTACACTTGCCGGCATCTACCGAGAAGGGTATGAAGGCTATGGTGAATTGATCAGACGCTGGGGAGAAGAACCCCATCAAAGCTGTTTGTTGATTACCAGTCAGGAGAAACTCAGCGAAATTTCGTTACTTGAAGGAGAGACTTCACCTGTGCGTTCCTTAAAACTTGAAGGTTTAGGGGAAGCCGCGCAATATATTTTGCAGGAAAAAGGATTGTCTGGGCAGAAAAACTGGGACTATTTAATTAAGGGGTATCGTGGGAATCCCTTGATGTTAAAACTTGTTGCCATAACCATCAAAGAAGTTTTTGATGGCAGTGTGACCGATTTTTTGGCAACTACCCTATTTACCCATGACGTTAGTGACTTTATCGAAGAAATCTTAGATCGGTTATCAGATTTGGAACATAAAATTATATATACCATGGCTAGTCACAAAGAACCTGTAATCCTAACTCAATTACAGGATGAATTACTGGAGATATCGCCTCAGGAATTACTCAGGGCTCTGGCCTCCTTGAGACAGCGATCCCTAGTGGAGAAATCTGAAGGTGGGTTCACCTTGCCTCCTGCAGTCATGGAAGTGACTAACCAATTAATTGCTGAGCGAGAATAGTCATAATATCCCAGTTTACTAAATTTTTTAAACTATTAATAGTTCAATTTTAGAACTGGGTGATATCGAGTCCAGTTAATCAATTCGTATTCAGGTAAGTAGTTAGTTTTAAATTGTTAATGGTCAAGGGTCAATTAACAATTTACAATTAACAACAAATAATGATAAGTACTGATAAGTATTAAACTAGAAATGATCTGACCATTTTTGAATTAAAGATGCCAAATTCAAAATTCAAAATGAATAGCTTTCTAATTTTGAATTGTTGACACCTAATACCAGCACCTTAATTAATTTATGGGGTATTTTTGAATTTTGAATTGATAATTTTGAATGGCAGCGAAGCGATGTTCGAGGGAGCATGTCACTTATGCAGCAACATTAGTACGCTTATCTGGGGAATGGGGAATGGGGAATGGGGAATGGGGAATGGGGAATGGGGAATGGGGAATGGGTAATAGGTAATGGGTAATAGGTAATAGGGGGAGCATGTCAGAAATGCCGAATATTTTTACCATTACTATAGCCCCCTCATGGGTAATTGCTTGCTCATATGGTACATAGTTGATCTGTTCTGCAACTAATACCGGCTTATTAACATAATTTTTGTTTTTTTGTCAAGTAGTTCATTTGTTCGGCTTCTTTGACCTGCTCCCGATGTTCTACCCCCACGAATGAATTCGGGGGGTATTTTTGAATTTTGAATTGATAATTTTGAATGGTCGCGAAGGGATTGACTCAAAAAGGTTTCTATGCTTTAAATACAATAGCTGGATCAATACGAGTCACCTTTTGGATAGCGAACAAACCCGAAGTTACACACATTACCACAGTTATGCCAAAAACACCTGTGGCAGATAATGGTGTGATTAAAAGAATAATTCCTTTTGATTTAACCCATACACTCAACCCCCAGCAAAGGAGCATACCAGGCACATAACCAAGAACAGCCATCCACAATGCTTGTTCCACAATAACACTATAAATAAACCGGTCCGGTGCGCCCATCGCCTTTAGGGTACCAAACTCTTTGATATGGTCAGAAACCGAGGCGTAGAGAATCTGAGTGACAACTACCATGCCAACAATCACTCCCACAACAGCACCTAGACCCAATACAAAACCAAGACCTGTTCGCACCTGCCAGTAATTTCGGGTCTTGCGTGCCATCTCAACCTTCGTATAAGCACGAGTCCCGGGTAAAGCAGCGTCTAAATTCTGCTTGAGTTCCTCAAGATCCTGACCTAGTTTAGCCTTTACCATGATATAGGTAATGGGGTCTGTTAGGCTCAAAGGTGTAGGTTCAGGAATCTCCGACTCATCAGACTTATTCAAAGACTTTGACTTTTCGTAAATAGTGGTACACTGCAAATTATCTGAAGATTCTACAGTGCAGTTAAGCTTAGAGGTATAGCTGGTGTTGATATAGGTATTGGCATTTTCTAAGGAAGTAAATAAGAATGGGCTAGCTACAAGGGATTGACTATCTGTGGTTAAGCCGACCAATCGAGCAGGCAAGAAATTAACCGTAGCGGTATCACCGATATCTTTCACATTGAGCGTCGGTAATCTGCTTTGATCCACCATAATGGTATAAGGCTCCTTAAGGGTCTTCAGTCTACCCCGAGTGATTTTTCCGGGTTGGAACAGTGTTCCCCCTAGGTCAAATCCAATCAACGTAACAGGACTGGTATCTCCCTTAAGAGGACGCCATCGACCTGACCCCATGAGTAGTGCTTCTGCTCGCTCCACACCTTTGACTCGTTGGGCTTGATCCAGCTGATTCTTTAAAAGTGGCTCGGTTAGCTCAAACTGAACCATTCGCTCAGAACTTACCCATATATCTGCCTCCGACCCCTCAATCAGAAGAACTGTAGAGCGAGTGAACCCGTTGAGTATACCAGTTTGGATGGTGACTAGGCTAACGGCAAACATAATTCCTGCTTGAGCCACCAGAAAGCGAGGGATGTCTGCCCAGAGGTTTTTGCGAGCAATAGAGACCATAGAAGATCATGCCGAGAGAACTTTTAAGTAATATCACGTGCGAGAGCATAGAAATTGTAAGGTGTGGGTTTTTGGTCATTGTTATTTCTCCCAACCTTGGGTTCGAAGAAGACCTGATCGCAAGCGCCAGCCACGAAAACTATTCCATGGGCATACTCTCTTGATTTAAAAAGCTTCCAGAAATTAATAGGGCAAGGGTTTCATGGGTGTAGCGCGTTCTTCTGAATGCTTACAGTCAAAGTCATAAAGCCAGTGTAACTCATAGACTTTTAATTAACTAACATTAACTAACCAGTAAATTTTTGTAAATCCCTGCCAAGATGGCAACATGGCTCAGTGGCAAGAGTCATACATTTCAGTAGTTTTCTGGCATAGAAGGTCATAAATAATCAAAAACTTCGGTCAATGGGTAAATACCCCATAGTCTATATCGTGTAATTTGTGTAAACTCACGGATACATCAACCTCATAAAATTCTGTAGCATTGAGCTAGCAGTTACCTGATCAATCATAGGTTACTTGTGCATCTCGGTGAAAGTCTTTAACTGTTCCCGGTGTTTTTTCTTGCCTATGGTTAAGAAAGCCTCTTCCCAATCCGCAAATTATTCCGGTAATGGCAGCACTAGGACAATCAGTTTTGCTGACAACGGCAATCAGGTAAACCAAAGGCAATGATGGCGATAGAACAAAATTATCCTCTAATTCCAATCAAAGAGTTTACTTCCGTCAAACAAGCTGGGTTGTTTGAAATTTTGAAGCAGCCTCGGTTTAGCGGTCAACTCATTCTTAGTGATCCTAGTAAACAAGAATGGATATTTCACATTTATATGGGTCGCCTCATGTATGCTACCGGAGGGACTCATCCAGTGAGACGGTGGCGTAGAAACCTACTCATTCACTGTCCTCAGACATCTGCTCAGCTTTCATCACTGCAAGAGGATCTAGCTAATACCAATTGGGAAGATGTCAATGTCTGTTGGGACTATCATTTACTATGCCTATGGGTAGATCTGCACAAGGTTACCCGTGATCAAGCTATCAAAATGATTCAGTCTGTCATGGTAGAAATACTTTTTGATGTTACCCAAGGCATGCAGATCACCTATCAAATCAAACCAGATTCCTCATCATCATTATCATCATTCTTTAAACCACTGGTCTTGATTGACGCAGAGCAAGTCATCCATGAAGCTGATGAACTTTGGGAAGCTTGGCAAAGTGCTCGTGTAGCAGACCGCTGCCCTAATCGGGCACCAATTATCAGGCAGCCCGAACAACTGAGAGTTAAAACATCCCCTCAGGCTTATCAAACTATGACCAAGCTGTTGAATGGACAATATACCCTACGAGACTTGGCCATACTAATGAAACGGGATGCTAGGGCAGTTACTCTCTCCATTCTGCCTCACCTGCAATCAGGATTAGTGGAACTGATAGATATTCCGGATTTACCTGCTCCAGTTTCACTACCTCCGAACGAAACATCGGTCAAAATTGTACCTGAGCAGAAACCTTTGATTGCATGTGTGGATGATAGTCCCCTGATCTGCCAAAGCATGGAAAAAATTCTTACCTCAGAAGGCTATCGCTTTGTGGCTATTAATGATGCACTTAGGGCGATCGCTACTTTGTTAGCTACTAAGCCAGAGTTGATATTTTTAGATCTGGTCATGCCCAATGCTAATGGCTATGAAATTTGCGGTCAATTGCGCAGGCTCTCCTTTTTCCGCAATACTCCGATCGTAATTTTGACCGGTAACGACGGCATCATCGACCGTGTGAGAGCGAAGATGGTTGGCTCCTCAGATTTTATGAGTAAACCCATCAATCCTGAAGAAGTATTGAGCGTTATCATTAAACATCTTAAACAAGTTAATTATAATTGACTAGATAGCCGAAATTTAAGTGTTTACAAAAAAATATGTTTAAACACTTGCTTACTTGATTATAATTTTAGAGTTATTTAAATCGGATAAAAATGGTTACCGCATTAATTGTTGAAGATTCATTAACTGATCTAGAAATTTTCAGAGGTTATCTCAAGGAAAATGGGTTTAATGTATTAACTGCCCATAATGGCTCAGAAGCCCTAGAAAAAATTAGCAGTAATCAGCTGGATTTGATTGTCCTTGATGTTGTCCTTCCGGATCGCAGTGGTTTTGAAATTTGTCGAACCCTTAAAAATGAAGCTAAGACAAGCCAAATACCTGTGATAATCTGCTCCACCAAAGATACTGAAATGGATAAATTTTGGGCGTTGAAGCAGGGAGCAGATGCTTACCTGTATAAACCTGTTGATAACGCAGAACTCCTAAAAATCATTAACCAACTGGTCAAGGGCTAAATCTGAGCTATAAAGAAAGAGAGATCATCATGGTATCCAAGTTTGTCCCAGCATTAGCTTCCCCGTCATCAGCCACTGAAACTGCTGCGAATGAAATTAGACAGCAGTTTCTGCGGTTTCATCTGGTACCTGATACTACTGCTTTAATGCCAATTAATCAGCTGACTGAAGTGCTGACCATTGCTGTTGGTCAAATTATTCCAATTGCCCATATGCCACCTTGGGTGATGGGTGTTTACAACTGGCGGGGTGAAGTTCTTTGGATGGTCGATCTCGGACACATTGTCGGACTAACTCCTTGGCATCAGCAACCGGTAAATACATCACACTACACCTCCTTAGTGTTGCATATCCAGTCTCATGATCCTAAGTCCATTAAATACAACCAAATGCTAGGGTTGGTCGTCAACCGGGTAGAGGACATTGAATGGTGCAATCCCGATTTGATTCAACCTCTGCCATCATCAAGCCTGAATCCTGAATTGGCAAAGTTTTTACAGGGATATTGGCTGAAACATGGTGGTGAAATGCTAGTAGTTTTTGATGGCAAACTAATTTTTGATACCAAGTTTTAATCCTACTATTCAGCGACGGTAACCTGAACGTATTATTCCATAATCAATCATCACAACTAATTATAGATGATGATTCGTTAATTACTTATAACGGTAATAAAAAAAATACTGGGATAAAAAATAAGTGTTTTATAAAAAATAAACGAATACTTTTCATTATAATAATAATGCCAACAATACAAATAATAATGATATGGTAAAATCCCAAAAGGCGCTGGTTAAGACACTCTTGCCTGAGTCAACTATTCCTAACGTTAAATTGCGGGTTGTTCAAGAGTTAACAGAAACTGATACCGAGGTAAACCATTTGCCAGACCAAGATATCAACCCAGGAGATCAGCTTCTGGAACTGGTTAAAACTGAAAAAAAAAATCAGAAGAATAAAAATACTCTCAGCCGCCAGTTGTTGACAACGATTATGCCAACGGTATTGATTCCTCTGACTCTGGCTAGTCTAGTAAGTTACAGAATTGTTCACGACCATGACAAAGAGCGAAATAAATTACAGCAGCAGGAGCAAGCTCTAATTGCTGGTGAAGCAGCTAGCCAACTGATTAAGGATACCTTTACCGTACCAACCTTATTAGCTAGTAATCCTTTAGTCATCAAGGCAGCTCATGCTGGTAGCAAAACCGCAGAACAGCAAGAACTTCAGAAACTGGCTATTCACGAGATTGAATTACGTTTTCAAAACACAAAGCTCCTCCAACCCAATCCACAACTCAATAGTTACTTAAAGAAAATCGTCAAGGATGTAGGTCTAGGGGAATTATTTGTCACTGACCGCTATGGGTACAACATTGCTTATAGTAATCTCACCTCTGACTTTGTGCAAAGGGATGAAGACTGGTGGCAACAAGCCAAGCGTCAAGGGCGTTGGGTCAGTGAACTAGACTTTGATGATTCAGCTAATGTCTTTGGTTTTGATCTAGCTCAGGCAATCAAGGATCCTCAATCAGGAGAATTTCTTGGGGTGATTAAAGCTGTGCTACCCATGAATCAATTAGAGCAACTGTTCCCTTATCTAGAACATATCGGATTGATGGGTTCCCAACAAGTGCAGCTGATAGACACTAGCCAAGGCATGGTAATTAGTACCCTCACCCCTGAAGGTAGTCTGGATGAGGAGGAGATCATTGGAGGTGAAGCAGTTTGGGAAATTGCTAAGTTTTTAGTCCAGGCACCGACCCAGCTAACTATTAATACTAAGCAAGACTTCAATCGCTTCAAAGCTAAGTATTCACTAAAGGAAGCAAGACTTTCGACCTATACGAATAAAACGGGAAAGCAGGTAAAAATTGTTTACTTCCTCTATAAAGATAAGTTCTATACCATTGTGACTAACCCACAAACGGATTGGGTATCCGTTGCTTCCGTGGACAAATCAGAACAGCAAAACGCTGGTAATGAGTTAATCTTAGCGTTTGTCTTTATAGCCCTAGCCTTGGGAGCAGTGATTCTGGTAGTTGTTCTGCTTTTATCCCGCCGCCTATCTGCTCCTCTAAGTCAATTGTCTGATACAGCCAAGGAGGTGGCTGCGGGTAATTTAGATGCGATTGCTCAACCGAGTGGTACCGCAGAAACCCAAACCCTGGCTCACACCTTTAATAAACTAGTAGCCCGGATTAAACTTCTGGTACAAGACCAAAGCCTTGAGGCTAAGCGTGCTAAGCAACTGAAAGACATTACGATTCAGCTAACTCAAGCCCTTGACCTCCAAGAGATCCTGGATATGGTAGTGCGAGGGAGCCGACAAGGGCTGGATGCGGATCGAGTGGTTGTCTATCGCTTTGACCCCAATGGGAAAGGTACTGTCATTGCTGAATCCCTGGCTGCGGGTTGGCCCCAGGCTCTCGGTGCGGAAATTGCTGACCCTTGCTTTGCAAAGAATTACGTGGATAAGTACATCCAAGGTCGAGTTAAGGCAACACCCAATATTTATGAAGCTGGTCTGAACCGGTGTCACCTGAAACAGTTAGAACCCTTTGCGGTCAAAGCCAATTTAGTTACCCCGATTCTCGTTGAAGGGGAACTCTTAGGCTTATTAATTGCTCACCAATGCAGTGAACCTCGGACCTGGCAAGCCTCAGAAATCGATTTCTTAACCCAAGTAGCTAACCAAGTGGGAGTAACCCTTGACCGGATCAACCTCTTGGAACGGCAAAGAATTGCTGAAGCCGAGCAACGGACGGCTAAAGAGCAGCTTCAAAAACGAGCACTGGAATTGCTGATGGAAGTAGACCCAGTTAGTAAAGGAGACCTCTCGATCCGTGCCCGTGTAACCGCCGATGAATTGGGAACTGTTGCTGATTCCTACAACGCTACCATTGAAAGCTTGCGCAAACTTGTGGTGCAAGTGCAACAGGCAACCAAGCAAGTTACCACCACCACTACTCAAGATGAAGCAGCGATTCGAGAACTATCCACAGAAGCCTTGCGACAGTCGGAGGAAATTACTGCAGCCTTACAACGAATTCAAGACATGACGACTTCAACTCAAGCTGTGGCTGCCAGAGCCTCTGAAGCTGAAGCTGCAGTCAAACAAGCGGCTCAGACAGTCGAAGCTGGGGATACTGCTATGAACCGCACTGTGGAAGGCTTTATGGCGATTCGGGAAACTGTAGGCAGCACTGCCAAGAAGGTCAAACGTCTTGGGGAATCGTCCCAAAAGATTTCTAAAGTAGTTAACCTGATTAGTAACTTTGCAGCTCAAACCAACTTGCTAGCCTTAAATGCTTCTATTGAGGCAGCTCGTGCTGGGGAAGAAGGTCGAGGCTTTGCGGTGGTTGCTGATGAAGTGCGAGCCTTAGCCCATCAATCAGCAGAAGCAACGGCAGAAATCGAAAAAATTGTGGCACAAATCCAGATGGAAACCAATGAGGTGGTAGCTGCCATGGAAGCTGGTACTGAACAAGTGGTAGGAGGCACAAAACTGGTGGATGACACCAGGCAGAGTTTGAATCAAATCACTGAAGTAATGGTCAAGATTAATGAGTTGGTCGAAGCGATCGCTACCGTAACTGTTGAGCAAACTCAAACAAGCGTTTCAGTGACTCAGACTATGACTAATGTGGCAGCGATCGCTAATCATACCTCCATAGAAGCGTTGCAGGTATCCCACTCTTTTAAACAACTGCTTACAGTTGCCGAGCAACTGCAAGATAGTGTAGGCAAGTTCAAGGTGAGTTAGTGTTCTTAGTCAATTTTTAATTTTTAATTTTTAATTTTTAATTTTTAATTTTTAATTTTTAATTTTTAATTTTTAATTTTTAATTTTTAATTCTTAATTGCCATTTTCAAAGCAACTGTGATCTCAACAATATTGACTGGAAATTATATGGCTGTAACTCCTGAAATTTTTCAGTCACCCCGAGTTAGGCAATGGTGGCAGCGATGTCCAAATCCTGGACGTCTTGACAAGGATAAACTACCTATTTTTAATTAATTAATTGGGCGTATTCCATGACTAAAATCCCTCCTCATAATAACTCCCTTAAGGATAACAATGGTCACCAGATTGATACTAATTATATTAAGTTATCAGATAAATTATCTGATAATTTTTCAGAAAATGGTGATAATGGCAGCTACCAAGCTTTGCTTCTGTCAACATTTACTCGGAAAACTAAACTGGGTAAATCACTGCTACTACCCCAATTAATCCAGTCAAAGGTTGCACCAGCCCACAAACTTCCATCTTTATTTTTTCAATGGTTTTATAACCTTCCTATACAAAGGAAGCAGCTTTTCGCCCTGTTGACGTCAGAAGTGATCTCCGTAGTTGGCTTAGCAGGTGTGGGGGCTTTTTTGATTGTTACAGGAGGTCGTGCTCAGTTAATCAACCAAGCCACATCAGAATTGGCGGTTATGGATATTATCTATAATATCAAAATTAATCAGATGGGGTTTGGCTTTCGGGGACAAACTCACAATAGCGCAATTATTCAAGCGGTTCAAACCCATGCTCAAGGCAAACCCTTAACCCCCGGGTTGTTCAAACAAGTGAAAGATATTCTCCAGCAAGAAATCCAGACTCGTAGGATTGAATATGCCACGTTGGTTGGAAAGGATCGGCGAATTATTGTCAATGCTAATGCTGATCGAACTGGGGAGTTTTTCGATCCCAACGACTTAGTCAGTCAGGTTCTGGAAAATCCTCAGCAAATTAAAACCAGTGAACTAGTCAGCTGGTCTGAGCTTGCTAAAGAGTCTCCCTTTCTACCTGCTGGGATTGTCCAGCAAAACAATCTCTTGATTCGCTACACCGTGACACCGATTAGAGCCACCGACACAGGAGCAGTTTTGGGAGTATTGGTTTCTGGGGATATTGTCAATGGCAAGCTGCCTATCGTCGAGGATACCCTAAAGTCTTTTGGGGGAGGTTATAGTGCGGTATATCTACGTCAAGCCGATGGTCAATTCGTCTTGGTAACTGCCTTAGATCAGGGTGAAAGTACCAATTTAGCAGAAGCTCAACCGAACGTCTTCTTGCCCGATACCCCTTTCCTGAATCAAGCGGTAACAGCTCAGGGTAATCCGATTACCAAACGCATCAATATAGGGAGACAAACCTATACAGTCGCTGCCAAGACGCTAAATAATTTTAGTGGTAAGCCAGTTGCCCTTTTGGTAAGGGGAACCTCAGAAGCTCAACTCAACTTCCTGCTCAGCAACAAGCTACTCCTACAGTTGGTAGTAGTCATCTTAGCTTTAACCGCTAATCTATTACTAGCTATTCTTCTAGGACGAGCCATTACTAAACCTATCCAGCAGCTACAAAACTTAGCCGAGCAATTTGCTCAAGGGTCACGCCAAGTCCGAAGCAATCTGATCACTAACGATGAGATCGGTAAGCTAGCTAGGACCTTTAATAAAATGGCTGAGAGTGTTACCAGTCAGGAAAACCTGGTACATCGAGAGGCAAATCGGACACAGGTCATTATTAACCTTGCTGCTACCCCCATGGACAAATCTCTCGACCTCAAAGCTCTTTTCCAAGAAGCGGTGGAAACAGCCCTCAATCAGTTAAATGCGGACCGGGTAGTTATCTACCGCCTGAATCCTGATGGTAGTGGCTACATTGGATTCGAGACAGTTCAACCCGGTTGGCCCAAAGCAATTGAAAATATGGTTGAGGATAGGATTGAGAAGAAAATTGAAGATGCTTGTATTCCACAGCAACTGATTGATGGCTACAAACATGGGCGTGTCATTGCCACCAATAATGTATTTGAAGCAGGTTTCCATCGTGACCACGAGAAGTTGATGGAACGATTGCAAATCAAAGCAAATTTAGTGACACCAATTGTCCACGGAGAAACACTCTACGGTTTACTTATTGCTCATCATTGTAGGGCCCCACACCAGTGGCAAGAGTCTGAAATCATTTTCCTGACGCAGTTATCTCTTCAGCTGGGCAATGTTATGGAGCGAGCCATGTCCTTAGAAAAAATGGAGGCAGCCCGCCAAGAAGCCGAAAACCTTGCTCAGGAACAGCGCCAGCTCAAAGAGGAGCTGCAAAAGCGTGCTCTAGAACTGTTGATGGAAGTAGAGCCAGTAAGTAAAGGAGACCTCACCATTCGAGCCCAGGTCACTGCCGATGAATTGGGAACTATTGCCGATTCCTACAATGCTACCATCGAAAGCTTGCGGAAACTTGTACTGCAAGTCCAACAGGCAACCAAGCAAGTCACTAGCACCACTACTCAAGATGAAGCAGCCATCCGAGAGCTATCCACAGAAGCTTTACGACAGGCGGAGGAAATTGCTAATGCTTTACAAAAAATTCATGACATGACAGTCTCAACTCGCTCTGTGGCTGCCAGTGCCTCTGAAGCCGAAGCCGCAGTCAAACAAGCAGCTCAGACGGTGGAAGCTGGGGATGCTGCTATGAACCTCACTGTGGAAGGTTTTATGGCGATTCGGGAAACTGTAGGTAGTACGGCTAAGAAGGTCAAACGTCTTGGGGAATCGTCCCAAAAGATTTCTAAGGTAGTCAACCTGATTAGTGGCTTTGCTGAGCAAACCAATATGTTAGCCCTCAATGCCGCTATTGAGGCGGCTCGTGCTGGGGAAGCTGGTCGAGGCTTTGCAGTAGTTGCTGATGAAGTACGAGCGTTGGCTCATCAATCGGCGGAGGCAACGGCGGAAATTGAAAAGCTGGTAGCAGACATTCAGGCGGAAACCAATGAGGTGGCAGCCGCTATGGAAGAGGGAACTGAGCAAGTGGTAGTTGGGACTCAACTGGTGGATGACACCAGGCAGAGTTTGAATCAAATTACTGCCGTAACGGTCAAGATCAATGAATTGGTCAAAGCAATTGCCATCACAGCTGTTGATCAAACCCAAGCAAGCGTTTCAGTTACTGAAACTATGACTGACGTAGCAGCGATCGCGAATAGAACATCCACAGAAGTCAGCCAAGTATCTAACTCGTTCAAAGAACTGCTAACAGTGGCTGAGGAACTGCAAGATAGTGTAGGCAAGTTCAAGGTGAGTTAGTGTCATTGTAGTTATTAGTTATGTTGTTAATGACCAATGACCAATGACCAATGACCAATTTGCAATTTTCTCTTGACCAATGACCAATGAAGAACCATGGCAACTCACTCTGAGATCCAAGACCAAGCCTATCAGTTTTTTATCGAAGAGGCACCAGAGCTGTTGCAACTGATCGAGACAGGTTTACTGAATCTCCAGCAAGAACGAAGCACGGCTAAAATCCACGATTTAATGCGAGCCGCTCACTCCATTAAGGGAGGTGCTGCCAGTGTTGGGCTAGAGGCAATTAAAACCTTGGCTCATCGTCTCGAAGATATCTTCAAGGCTTTCTACAGCGACGAGGTACAACTTGATACTGAGCTAGAAAGCTTGCTGCTCAAAGCTTATGACTGCCTCCGGAACCCCCTCATCCAGCAAATTCAGGAAGGCTATTTTGACCCAGAGCAAGCGCTAGCCAGTGCTCAATCCACTTATGCCCAGATTGAAGAACGACTCGGTGATGCCCTTACACAGGTTCATAACTACATTCCTAGTTCCGGTGACTTAGGTATTGATATTGTATCCTCTATTTTTGAGGTTGATGTGGCTCAGGGACTAGAACGTCTTGCTGCGGTTTTAGCCAATCCCCAAAATTATGAGGTCGTGGGGGAATTAAAGGCACAAGCAGAGGTATTTGCTGGCTTTGCCGAGTTACTGAACTTGTCCGGATTTGGCGCGATTGCCCAAACGGCTATAGCGGCAGTAGAGCAAAATCCCCACCAAGTCCTGAAAATTATTGAACTGGCCCTAGCTGATTTTACAACAGGACGAGCTGCTGTACTAGCAGGCGATCGCACTCAAGGGGGAAATCCCTCGACTGCTCTAGTTGCTTTAACACAAGCTCCTGCCGCTCCGACTAATGACATCACAAATAGTCTAAATACCACCTCTGAATTTGAAGATATCTTTAGTGACTTTAACCTAGGCGAAGCAACCAATGCCTTTGATGACTTTACCTTATCCGAGCAAACCGCTACCGAACCATCCCAACTCAATCCACTAGGTGAAGAGACTTTCGAGACCTCACCCACCCTTGCCGATCAGGAAACTGACCTAGATCAAGCAACTGTTGACCCACCATCTTGGAAGGTTACCGACTCAGCTGATGTTACTGATATTTTTAGTAACTTTAACCAAGATCAACAGACCTTACTCTTTGAAGACGTTGCTCTAGGCCAGGAAACCACTGGCCAGCAGCCCCAAGTGAACCTGCCAGCTCAGGAAGTTCCTCTGAGCGCACCGATTGTTGCTGATCTCAGAACTAGTGACTTGGGGCAAGCAAGTCTTGACCTACCATCTGATCAATCTACACCTTCAGAGGATCAAGTTAACCCAGTCCAAGAGGAAGAAGCATCTTTCCCAGAGGAAACCATTTCCCCGACCGCAGAAACTGTTCAACGCTCGGAGCAAGACCTGAGTAACTCTAAGGCTGACCCTACCCCAGGATCTAAACCAGTAGCGAACTCGCCCAATCCATCAAGCACTGCTTCTGCTCCCCGGAAGAACTCATCCCTAGAGGTCCCAAAAACCCTGGAAGCCGCAGTGGAAAAGATTGAACAAATCTTTGAAAGCCTGCCACCGCTCCAGGATATGCCTGCTTCAGATGTTCCATCACCACCAACGCTACCAGCAGCGGCATTCCTAGCCAATGAATTAGCTATTAACCCATCCACTCAATCGGGTAAATCCCAGCAGCATCAACCTATTCAACCTAATCGAGCTACTTCTAAGCCGTCAGAGCATCCCAGCCAAAGTCCAACCTCTATTTCCCCTGAGAGTTCAGTCCGGGTTAACTTAAAGCGACTAGAACGGATGAACAATCAGGTAGGGGAACTGGTGATCAACCGCAATAGTATTGGGCTGCAAAATGAACAATTACAAGGAGCAGTGCGGGAACTTACCCAAAGATTTGACCTTTGTCAAACCATTGTTAGTCAATTACAAGACTTATCTGATCAGAGTCTAGCGAGTGCCTCAAGTGCTGGATCAATGGTCTCAAATCCTAGCTTTGCCTCCCTTAGTAAGAATGAGTGGAATCAGCAAGGGACGAATTCTGTTGGTGAGCGAAACTTATCCCAGCAATCGGTAACGTGGTCAGGCCAAAAGAGTCTAGAGAGTGAGTCAGACCCATTGAACAAACCCCTATTTGATTCCTTGGAAATGGATAGCTATAGCAACGTCCATGCTTTGATCCAAGGACTACAAGAAGAAATGATGCTGCTTAAAGAAGCCGTGGGGGATATAACCCTATTTGCCCAGCAGTCTGATCAGACCTTGGAACAACAGCGGCAAATGCTTTCTCAGCTACGAGACGAGCTGATGTGGGCGCGGATGTTGCCTCTGGGTCAAGTACTCAACCGCTTTCCCCGGGCTTTACGGGATCTTTCTACCCAACACCACAAGCCAGCCAAACTCAAGCTTAGTGGTACAGGAGTTTTGGTGGATAGAGCAGTCCTGGAAAAACTTTATGACCCCTTACTACATTTACTCCGGAATGCTTTTGATCATGGCATTGAATCCCCTCAAATTCGGCGGAAACGAGGTAAATCAGAGCAAGGACAAATTGAAATTCGGGCTTACCATAAAGGCAATCAAACCATCATTCAAGTCAAGGATGACGGTGAAGGTCTCAATATTGAACGCATTCGTAACCAAGTATTGGTCAAGGGATTGTTGTCAGCCAAACAAATTGCTAAAGCTCCCCCATCCCGCCTGTTAAAGATGATTTTTGAGCCAGGATTTTCTACCGCAGCTAAAGTCAGTGAACTGTCTGGTAGGGGAGTAGGTTTAGATGTAGTACGCTCTCAAATTCGAGCTCTCAAAGGTAAAATCTCTGTTACCTCATCCCCAGGTAAGGGTACAACCTTTACCCTACGCCTGCCGTTAACTCTAACCATTGCTAAATTACTAATTGCTACAGTCGGCCCAATTGTTATCGCTTTACCGTCAGACAGTATTGAAGAAATTGTGGTTCCCAAGGGGGATCAGATGCAAAAATCTGGGACAAAACGGTTTTTGCTCTGGCGCGGACAAATGCTTCCCACTTATACCATGTCTGATCTTTTGGAATATAACTGTCCAGTCAGGGAAACCACTCCTAGCAAAGCTTTAGTCTATGTCCCCACTCCTGAAGATTGGGCATTACCTCTGGTAGTAATGCGTCGAGAGCAGCAGGCTTTTGCGTTAGAAATCGATCGCGTGATCACAGAGCAAGAGCTAGTGATTAAACCCTTTGGCAAAGCCCTTGCGGCTCCCAGTTATACCTATGGTTGTACCATCTTGGGGGATGGTAGTTTAATTCCGGTGATAGATGGTAACGCCCTGCTAGAGCAATTTTTAGCTCAAAGCCAGGAAGAGACTCAACCAAGAACCTTGTCCCATATCCTTGAAGCTACCACTAAGAAAAAGTCATCGGTTAACCGGACTCAAACTCCTGCTAAAACTGCTCCAATTCCCACAATTTTAATTGTGGATGATTCTACAGGTTTACGACGAACCTTGGCTATGACCTTGCAAAAAGCAGGTTACCGAGTGTTACAGGCTCGGGATGGACAGGAAGCCTTGGAACAATTGCGGCAAAGTTCCAAAGTGCAGATGATAATTTGTGATATTGAAATGCCGAATATGAACGGTTTTGAGTTTCTTGGTCAACGTCGCCAAGACCCTCAGTTATCAAAAATTCCTATAGCAATGCTTACCTCTCGTAGCAGTGAAAAACATCAGCGTTTAGCAATGCATTTGGGGGCTAACGCTTACTTTACTAAACCTTATATTGAACAATATTTTATTGGAAAAATCAAAAAAATTATTGAACAAAGTAAATCTGAAGTTTAAGTATTAATATATCAGCTAATGCGCTACGCGCAAGCTACTTGATGTGCTATCAGCCATTCCTAATCAGCCAGCAATTAGCAATTAGCTTCTTGAGGGGTGTCCACGACTAATCAGTTACTTGCAACCATATCCTTGAATTATCGGGCATCATTATACTTTTAATGCTAAGTTGACAAACTTAGTCTGGTGAGTTACTCCATTCAATTCCTATTGCTTCCAAATCCTGATCATAAGACTTGGAATCTTTCATCCTTCATACTTATTCTAACACTATGAATTGGACATCATGAAAAATAACTTAATTGACTCCCAGCCTAATGATACTCATCGATCGCCAAATCAGAAGGCTACATCATTCTTGAAATTAGTGGTCTTTAGAATAGACAGCATCAATTTCGCCTTTCCGATTGAGTGTGTCAACAAAGTAATTAATTATACAACTGTTTATAGCAGTGGACTCAATGATATTGGCATTGCCCATATCGATGATCAGGAAATTCCTATTATCGACTTGTATCGCCGGTTATTTAAATCTAGCCAAATCAGCACTTCTAACCCAGGACGTTTCCTGCTGATTGCTCAAAATACGAGGGGTGAAGGATTTGGTATCCCTGTACTCAAAACACCGAATTTGATAGAGGTTTCCGTGACTGATATTCGTACCCTACCAGAGTCTTTTCGTCAAGCTGATACCCTAGGAATTGCTAGTCATGTTGCGGTGATTCCCCAAGAAAATACATCTTTGACAGTCTTTTTGCTAGATGTTAATCAATTGCTTCCTTGGGTTTCTGAATAGGGAAAAGGTGAACAGGGAAAGGGAAAAGGGGTGAAGCATTGAGCAATCAGCTATGAGCTATCTTCGCCCCTAGCTTTATGGAATGGGAATAGTCCCAGTGGATGAGATTTCTGTTATACTTCAAATTATGTAATGGCTATCTGCCAGAATTAAAGGTTAAGCGGGAAGTCCCGCGCTCTATCCGTGCTTGATGAGCTTCCTATGGGAGAGCCTTTTTCTGGGAATTGTGCCAAGAAGTTGCTAGCATCAAAAACGCGCTTTGTCGATAACCAAGTCAAAAAACCTTGTTGCCAAAAAAACAACCAAGCAGAATCATCGGTCTTAGAAACTAGGACTGCTGCTGATGCCAGGAATATCAGACCTGGGTTTGGGCAACTAAATTTAGGCAATTCCTTGTTAAGTCGGAATCCAGTGCTTTAGCTTAAGCTCAGGGTCTGGTAGTTCACGGGTGTAGCTTCCACCTACGCTTCTATCTACGATGCATAGCACTGTTGCTTAGCACTATAAGGGTGAAGTAGAAGCAGTCGGAACAAGTATCCGACAAAACGCATCTAGAGATAAGATGTAGCATAGTAAGTCTTATCTCTAGCAGTAGGACTTATGGCGAGTCCCTCTGATGTGAAACAAAACGTTTCTATTCAGTGTAGCTCGCGGGTGCGCAGATCAACCTGCCAGAATCCCCTAGCTTTAGCGATGGGGAGTCGTCAATTTCCAGCAGTACGACCTAAGAGTCTAGTCAACTGGTGCTGCTAAAGTTTAATATATGGTGTTTCCCAAAAAACTGATTAAGGGCGGCTCTAAAGTATCTAAAGTTATAGATTTACCTAAGTATGGTATACGCTCCATTCTTGCTAAAGGGGTGCAGATGGACTTCCAGTCAGGACAAAACCGTGTTCAAGTCCTCAAAGGAATTGACTGGGAAGTCAAACGTGGTGATATCCAACTTTTAATGGGACCGTCTGGCTCTGGCAAGACTACCCTTTTGTCAATCTTGGCCGGATTACTGACCCCGACCTTGGGAAAAGTCTATTTACTGGGTCAAGAAATTACCGGTATGTCTAGAACTAAGCTGGCAGAGTTTCGACGAGAACACATTGGCTTTATTTTCCAACACTTCAACCTATTTCCAGCTCTGACAGCAGCAGAGAATGTGGAAGTTGTGCTAAACATTAAGGGAATTCGGGGGGTAAATGCTCGACAGCAGGCAAAAACGTTATTAGAGCAGGTTGGTTTAGAGGGGAAAGGACATCTTAGACCAAGTGACTTGTCAGGGGGACAGAAGCAACGGGTAGCGATCGCGCGGGCTTTAGCTAAAGAGCCACCGCTAATTATGGCAGATGAGCCAACGGCAGCCTTGGACTCTCACAGTGGTCATACAGTCATTGAGTTGCTGCGTCGTCTGGCTAAGGATAAAGGCTGCACAGTGCTGATGGTAACCCACGATCCTCGTATTATCGATGTAGCTGACCAAGTGTCTTATATGGAAGATGGTATGTTGAAGGTTGAAGGTTGAAGGTTGAAGGTTTAAGGTTGAAGGTTGAGGGTTGAGAATTGAAGGTTGAAGGTTGAGGGTTGAGAATTGAAGGTTGAGGGTTGAAGGTTGAAGGTTGAAGGTTGAAGGTTGAAAGTTGAGGGGTGAAAGTTGAGGGGTGAGGGGTGAGTGTTAATGATTCACCCTCAACATCTTAGTTTTATTTGTACCTACCTAATTATGATGTGAATGGGCAATTTGCCAACACGACAAATTACTGTTCACTCTAGGCATCATAATCATGTTTATGGTAAATTTCTGGCTAGCTATAGGGGTTTTGGGACTGGGTTCTATTCTGTGGGTAGAACTGGTGCGAGACTTCTATCACCTCCTGTCCCATCACTGGACACCTCTGTATCGCTTGCATGTGTGGCATCATCGGGTCTTCCGTCAGGATTTAACTGCTGTCAGTGATACCATTTATCGACAGGCGCACTGGCGTAATGATGTGCCAGAAGCGTTGGTTATGCTAATGTTAGGCTTGGTGGTATGGTGGTTGGCTTATACCTGGACACCAAATCTGCATTGGGCAGCTTTGGCTGGTTCTGTGTACACTATGGTATTTCTATTTGGTGCGATCGCTCGTGGCTATGGCATCAAGGGAGCCGATAAGTTGACTGATGGAACCCACCTTCCGGGTCCATTCCTCTGTCCTCCTTCCCCTTGGATGGTGAATCGCAGCTACCATTGGCGACATCACTTTGATAACCAAAAGGCTTACTATGGCGGCACATTGACTTTAGTAGACAAACTGATGGGGACAGCACTATCGCTCCAAGGAAAAACTATTGCAGTGACGGGAGCATCGGGAACTCTGGGACAGTCACTATTGTACCATCTCCAGCAACGGGGAGCAAAAGTGATTGCTCTGACCTCCCAAGAACAAACTGTTACTTTAAGTGTCAATGGTGAAAGCTTGCCAGTAAAAACCTTCACTTGGCAAGTGAGTAAAGAGTCAGAACTAGCCCCACATTTGGAAAATGTGGATATTCTAATTCTCAATCACGGCATCAATGTTCATCAAGAACGGACAGCCGATGCGATCGCAAAATCCTACGAGGTCAACACATTATCAAGTTGGCGGTTGCTAGAGATGTTTTTATCCACGGTTCGGACGAACCAAGATATTGCTCGCAAGGAAGTTTGGGTTAATACTTCGGAAGCGGAAGTTAATCCAGCTTTTAGTCCTTTGTATGAACTGAGCAAACGTACCCTAGGAGACCTAGTTACCCTGCGTCGTCTAGATGCTCCTTGTGTAGTACGTAAAGTAATCCTCGGACCATTTAAAAGTAATCTCAATCCAGTTGGGGTCATGTCAGCGGATTGGGTAGCCAAGCAAATCCTTAATCTAGCCACTCGTGATGTGCGTAACATCATTGTGACTATTAATCCCATAACCTATTTAGCGTTTCCAGTCAAGGAATTTTTTGTCAGCCTATACTATAGGCTGTTTAGTCATTAGTCCTTAGGAACTTGCGTTAATTGCTACTAATTAGTGCTACTAATTACTAAGGGTGGCGTAGCCATTCGCGTAGCGTGGCCGAAAGGCCAAGGTGACGTTGAATTTACGGCACCATATGACTACAGAGCTAAAGTCCTCTGGATTAAGATCAGCAGGGATACGGTACCGTTGAGTGCCACTGACCTGCTGAAGACGACCAAGACTTTGATAATTTTCCTTACTGTAGGATTTGGGGACAGTTTGGCGGTGCAACAGCACCATTAAATCAGGTCCGTTATCGGTTTTAAAGGTTTCGTCAAACTTTAGGTAACGTTGTCCATTGTCTGTGACTAAACTTACCATGCCTTGAGTAGAATGGGCTGCTGTTACAAAATTTCCTGATCTACTTGTTGCCTGTGCCAGTGTTGCAGTTGGTTTAGCAGCTGGAGCACTGGACACATCAATCTTGGTTGTCGTAGATGTAGAGGTGGATGGTTTTTCCTGAACAGTACTCTGATTCCCAGGTACTCCTGCTACACAACCTACGCTTAAAAAGGCAGTAGCACCAAAGTAAGTATTCAGCTATCAGCTATCAGCTATCAGCTCTCAGCTTTTGAATAAGCGATGCAGAGGTGCGACCCGTGGCGAATTTAATTCGACGACTGTAAGCGCACCATTACGGTCTTGGGGAGGCAGTGCCGCCAAAGGGGGTTCCCCCCACTCGCGGTCTGCCATGGTTTCCCCCACTCGCGCTTGGGATCAAGACAACAAGTAAGCATTGGAATAATGCTGAGTGAAGTCCCAGGGTCGTTCGCACAGCGTGGCCAAACGCGCACGCGTGGCCGAAAGGCCAAGGCCAAAGCCTTTGCCAAAAAGCACCTCAAGTAGCGTGAGCCTTTAGCTGACGGCTGACGGCTGACGGCTGAATGCTTAGGCACCAAAGATCGCTAAATAGTGAAGTTTCATCAGATTATCTATCTCGTGGAAACATTACTCTATTTGCTATTATGTCTAGTCTTCGGTGGCAGTAGTCTGAGTTTTGGTTAAGAAATTTACTGAGTAATTCTAAACTCTAGCTCATTAAAAATTTTATCCATTAATATATCCCAAAATTGGTAAGTTAAGTAAATTTTAATATTTGGCTCAGGTTCTATTAATCTATTATCAATATCATCTAGATTAGTCACATACTATTTTATTAGTTTGGTTGAGTTTAAAATAACAATTTATGAGACAGTAATGGCTGTAATAGTGTTGTAAAATTCAAGGGGCAAATAATTGCTATAACCTTTATAATACCACACTTTTTAATGTCCTATTCCCTATTCCCTGCCCACAGCGCTATACCTGTTTTTAGACATGACAGTTCCCAAAGTGAGCTACCCAAACTCTAGGTGTTCTTCTAACAAACAAGTTTTTAGGTTACGAGCCGCAACGGTCGTGATGCTGATTCTAGTTACTAGTTTTAGTGCGATCGCTTTAGCTTGGTTGACTGGTCAGGGGCAGATTACCCAGCTATTTGCTCAGCTGCATGTCTGGCAAAGAAACCCACCGATGTGGCTGGAAGCACCAATGGTGACTCAGCAGCACTACTTATTGCTACCAACGATTATTTTAATGGTTGTTGTCCTGGGGGTCACGAAAATCTCTCCCCGTCCTCGCACTTGGTCTAGAAATCTAGTGGTGGGGATTTTGCTAGCACTATTGGCACGATATCTGCTCTGGCGAATCTTCTCTACCCTGAATTTAGTGGATCCCCTTAATGGTTTCTTTAGCCTAGGATTATTTTTCCTGGAAATGTTGTTGCTAACCAGCAGTATTATCCAGCTATTTTTAATGTTAAGGGTCAAAAACCGTAGCGCTCAGGCTTCCCAGTTATCATTAGATGTTATTTCAGGAAGGTTTAATCCTTCTGTAGATATCTTTATCCCAACCTATAATGAACCCTGTTTTATTTTAAAGCGAACAATTATGGGTTGTCAAGGCATAGATTATGACAACAAAAAGGTTTATTTACTAGATGATACTAAACGTCAACATGTTAAAGAGCTAGCTGCTGAATTGGGGTGTAACTATATCACTCGTCCAGATAATTCCTATGCCAAAGCAGGAAACTTAAACCATGCTATTCCAAAAACCTCAGGGGATTTGATTGTATTCTTCGATGCGGATTTTGTACCAACTAAAAATTTTCTTACTCGCACCGTAGGCTTTTTTAAAAAAAGTAATGTGGGATTAGTCCAAACTCCTCAAAGCTTTTATAACCCTGACCCGATTGCCTACAATTTAGGTTTAGAAGATGTGCTACTACCAGAAGAAGAGGTATTTTATCGTCAACTTCAGCCCATCAGGGATGGTGCTGGCGGTGTGGTTTGTGCCGGAACTTCCTTTGTTGTGAAACGTGATATTATAGAAGCGGCTGGTGGTTTTGTAACCGATTCTTTGACTGAAGATTACTTTACTGGTATTCGGATAGCAGCAATGGGTTACCAGGTTATTTATTTAGATGAAAAACTTAGTGCTGGTTTAGCTGCAGAAAATATTGCTGCCCATGTAGCTCAACGATTGCGGTGGGCTCAAGGAACATTACAGGCATTTTTTATTGATGCCAACCCTCTAACTATTCCGGGGTTAAAACCGATCCAAAGACTGGCGCATTTAGACGGATTACTACATTGGTTTACCGGTTTATCTCGCTTCGGATTCCTGTTAATGCCTCTAGCTTATTCCTTTCTAGGGGTGATTCCCTTACAAGCAACGGCTGCTGAATTGTTGTATTTCTTGCTACCTTATTATCTGATACAGCTCACGGTTTTTTCCTGGTTAAACCTCCGTTCCCGGTCAGGGTTGTTCTCGGATATTTACTCATTGCCTTGGTGTATTCCTCTGAGCTTGACAGTGATAAAAGTTATGCTCAATCCTTTTGGTAAAGGATTTAAGGTAACACCCAAAGGGGTAAAACGCGATCGCTTTGTGTTTAACTCCAAGTTGGGATTACCTTTGATTATCCTATTTATCGCTACAGCAGTGAGCCTATGGCAAAATTTGAGTACTTCTATGATGTATTGGGGGAGTGGGATATCAGCTACTGACGCTCAGATGATTCAAGGTCTGAGTCTAGGTTGGATTTGGAGTATCTATAACCTGATCATGTTGGGTATTGCTTTATTGATTGTACTGGATGTCCCCAATCCTGACCTTTACCAGTGGTTCAAGTTGCGCCGAGTGGTGCGGCTTGAGATCGGAAATCAGACCGTCTGGGGTATGACCACCAAGATTTCAGAAATTGGTGCTCAAGTGGCTTTGACCGAGGTGGCTGATTTACGATTCGATACCGGAAACACTGCCACTGAACCGTTGCCAGTGACACTAGAGATGATCGAGGAAAAGCTAAAGTTGTCAGGAGTAGTTACTGAAATTGACAACAGTGGTGAGGAAGCTACTCTACGGATTATGTTTGACCCATTAACTCTCCAAGAGCATCGCACTTTGGTAGAGATGCTCTTTTGCCGTCCGGGTCGATGGCAGCGACGGGAAAGTCCATCAGAAATGCGATCGCTTTTACTGTTGTTTAAGATTTTGCTGAAACCCCGAGTACTATTTGATCGCCAGGGTAGGAGTTGAGAAACTATCAACACTTTACTAGTGCCTATTTATCATAATTCTGGCGGGGTGACCATAGTAGCTAGAATCATAGTAGCTAGAAACTAGACATAATCAATTGATCTAAATCACTAGCAACAATTCGAGAAATCCTTCCCAGTTAAGCTCTTTGCCTCCAATTCGCTGTTGCAAAAAGGTCACTTCATCCTCTGAAAGGGGAGGCTGATCCACACTGGCTAACACGACATTCATTTCGTCTAGCTCAACCACTCCATTCTTATTTTTATCAATGGGAATAAAGTATGTGGCAAACTCATTAAGTCTCGACATCAGACGACGGTGGCGCAGCAGCAATTCCCCAAATTCCTCGAAGCCTATTTCTCCGCTGTTATCCACATCCATGCTGGAAAAGACAAAGTTGAGTTCATCGTCACTGATGCTATGCCCCGCCTGCTGGAAGTGATAGCTAAGTTCTTCCAAAGACAAGCTACCGCTTTGATCCCGGTCGATAGCATCAAAGATGTAACGCAGGTCACCTTTGAGCTCTTGGGGTGCTTTATCAAATAATACCTTGTGATGCTGCCCAAGCATGGCTCCCTGCAACTGCCGACGGAAGGCCGAAATCACTTCCTTGGCTGTGAGGTAGCGGAATCGATGTTCTTCGGGGCTAGCAATGGAGTAGGGTGCAACAGGCACCAAGGAAGAAAGCGATCGCTGTAAGATTACGAAGCAGGCATAAGTACCCAGATGAAAGGAAAGAGCCAAAATTGGCAGTTTCAAGGGTGTCATTACCAGACTCAGCAGCCAGGCAATCAGGGCTGCCCCAAAGGCTCCACCACTTGCAAACAAAAGGCTTCGTCGATTAGGGGTATAGAAAATGCCGCCAATAGCAATTGCCGTTAATGCTGAGTTGTATCCCCACAGTCCAGCGTACAGCACATTGAGATTTACCCCCAGTACCATGCCAGTGACCAAACCAATAACCGACCCTAAAACCGCAATCAGGGCTCCCATGGGGCTACACAAGGCCAAGGCAATGATAATTAACAAGGCAGATACTAAGCTGCCTGAAAAAAAGATTTGACCAATTCCGGTGATTAGGCCGGATAAAATGCTTACCCCATCTAGGGATTCAGCTGGGTTAGGGAAGGGCGGTGGTGCCCCTAATTCAAAGAAGGGTTGCGGAACGTAGAGGGCAATTACCAGAAAGCTGTACGTGACGATGTGAAATGGCACTCCCATAGAGGGCAGCCCTAAATAAACGGCCATCCATAGCCCGATATACTGCATCAATACTGTGCTCAGGGCTGCACAAATGATAACCGCCAGTACCCAAAGCAAGTTTCCAGTACCATTGCCCCAAGTGCCAAACGTTCCTAAAGCCAGCCCCACTAAGGCTCCGTTTAAGCCAAAAATCCCATTGCGAATACTGGCGCGATCAAGACCCATCAAATAGGCCGTCCAGGTTGCCACAACAACTCCGACAACTAGCATCAAGGCTACCCAGGGCGACTGAAGAAAAACCGCAAGAGTAATGAGTAGTCCAGTGATAGGATTATTGGCAAACCCGACCTGACCAATACCCCGTAAACTAGCATTGATAAAATCTAACAGCGGACGCCGCTCCCAGGCTTGGTTGAGGTCTTGCAGAGTTCCCATGATGGGCAAGGGATGCCGATGAGAGGTTTTCTCTGACTTCAATAAACGAGATAACAACTCATGGAGGGGCAAAGGTTGAGGTTTATCTTGAGAAATTTCAGATGTTTGAGACATGGTAAATTGATGCTTTTCTTGGGTGAGATCGACTCCTGTGCGGCTATTTCTTGAACAGGGCTAAAACCTTAAGGATGTGGTTTGTGCTCAGGACTGAATTGCTCTAAATCAGTTCATAAAATAGTTTTAGAAAACGATCAGTATCAACATCCAAACAGGCTTCTACATTGGGAGGATAGGTGGCTTCATCCCGACGATCGCGCAGATCGGCCAGGGACATACCAGAGGTAAATTTTCCTTCAGTTTCTACCACCATATAGACCGATTCTGTAGAAACCAGGCTCGGATCAATGGCAACACCCACAGCTAATGGGTCATGCAGGTAGCAGCCGTGGAAACCTTCGTTGTCTCGATAGAATGCCATATAAATGCCCGTGCAATCGGCAATGAACTGAGCCACGGCTGTTCGCGTAGCGTGGCCGAAAGGCCACGGATGTTTCTGAGCGTAATTCTCTACATCTTTTCGGGGAAGGGGTGCCTTCATAGCCACATCCAAACCCACCAGGGTCAGGGGAATGCCCGATTCCATTACCATTTGGGCTGCATCAGGATCCACAAAGAAGTTAAACTCGGCAGCAGCTGAAATGTTGCCCGGAACCTTCACCGCTCCACCCATGATCACGATGCGGCCTACCTTTTGCAGGGTGGTGCGATCGCGCTGCAGAGCTGTTGCAATATTGGTCAATGGTCCTAGAGCCACAATGGTCAAGTCGCTGCCATATTCCTGGGCGGCTTTCAGCAATACATCAACAGCATCTTCTGAAGAAGGCTCCATGGTAAGTTGGGGATAGCAAGGGCTGCCATCAGCATTTTTGAACTGATCCAGTTCTCCCAGTCCATCGGAGCCATGAATGCCTGCAGCATTGAAGGGAGGACGTACCAGAGGTTTTTCACAGCCTTTTGCCACCAGGGGAGGCTGGTTTGGTTGGACAATGTCAATCACCCGCAACACATTATTGGCAGCTTGATGAACATCAATATTGCCAGCTAACACGGTGACTGATTTGAGCTCAATTTGTTCACAATTCAGGGCCATGATAATCGCGAGGGCATCATCAACACCCCCATCAGTATCGATAATCATGGGACGGGCTTGGGAATTAACCATTGTATTCTCCTTACATTGCTAACGATGCCAGCTCATCCATCGACACCATACCATCTTTATCGACATCCAATACCTCAAACATCAGGCTGATTAATCCTTTCTGGGTGCGGCCTGTCCGTTCTGCCAATGCTGCCCGTAGTTCTGGCGGGGAAATATAGCCATCCTGATTTTGATCGAGAAAGGCAAAGGCATTTTTGACACCCTGTTTTAGCTCTTCTCTGGTGATTTCCCCATCGCCATCGGCGTCCCATTGCTCATAATTAATCAGGACTCTCCAGGCATCTTTCATGGAGCTTTCCATAATCAGGTTTTTGCCAGGTAGACATTGCTCCAAAGGGGGAGCACCACCGTTTGCTTTAACATAATCTAGCAACGGTTTGATTTCATTAAGCCCCGTCAGCAAGAATTGATAAATACCGAGGGTGTACATTTTTTGGGGGTCAAATGGGGTGTGGTTAATGCTAACAATTTTCAGACTGGGGTAGTCTTCAACTACTACATCAAAATCAGCATGGAGAAAATTGGGTGCTTCCCGATCGGGGGTGCTGCGAGTTTCGGTAATGGCCTCTTGTAAGACGTACCCAGGCACCTGAATCAAGGCAATTTCGGTGTCAAATGGCAGCTCTTCTAACAAATCCCCATAGGTAAATCCTGCTCCTTTTTCATAGTCTCGCTTACCTCGAACGCATCCTCCCTGGAGCATCACTAGATCGACATTATTCAAGCTTTTCTTGATATAAGAACATAGGGTTGAGGCCACTTTTTCGGGTTGGAATCGCGTCCGTTTAGAGGACATGGATTCTTTCACATCAAAAATTTCCACATCCATCAGCGAACCTAGAAAATTTTGGGTAATTTCTACAAACATTTGGGCGTTGGGATCGGCATCAAAATGGCTGGCTGGCAACAGATGAACAGCACTATGGCACTGCTCGGAAGCATCCCACCACACATCAACAACCACCACATTAGTAGCATCAGCACCAGCCTTAACAATCAGACTCCGCTCAATTTTCTCAATATAAATCTCATGCTCGTGCCCCCCAACAATTACAGGAACCTTACCACTAAGTTGGTGATCTTGCTGGATCTCCGTGGCTAGCTCCCGATCTTCGGCAATGGTCTGATGGGTCAGTGGAATCAGCATAGTTGCGTCATTGGAACACTTAGACCAGGTTTCCTTTAAAGCATCAAAGATGGGTTGAATGGTTAGGTTCGTCCCTGGTCTGAAAATATCGGTATTGTTAGTGCAAAATCCAGCAAAGGCAACTCGATGGGAACCTACTTCAACAATTTCATATTTTGGTAGTGGCTGACCACTGGCATCCACAATTGGCAAGTCCAAGATGTTGCTATTTAAGCATTTTCCTTCGTAGGTTTTGAAACGCTCACCTAGGACATCCAGGCTGACATCGAATTCATGGTTGCCAAAGCAAATATAATCAATGTTGACTACCTTGAGCACGTCCAGCATGGCTTTACCGCCATCTAGTGAGGTAATCAAACAAGGAGAGAGAAAGTCTCCGCTGAGGCAGGCAATCACCACGGCATCTTCCGATGTTTCCTTTAGGGATTTAATCACTGTTTCCACGTAGGGATAATTCTTGATGTCGTAAACATCATTGATCGAAATGATTCTGAGATAGTTGCCCACCGCCTCTCGGGGTTTCGGCAGATACAATCGAGGAGTTGTCATGACGGTAAGTAATTTTTAGGTTTCAGTAATTTTATCTAGAAAAATGATAAACAAAGAGATCAGCAAAAATTATAATTAAAATCTTAAGAATGACACTGATGCCAGTGACGGCGTTGCTGAATACACAGATGCATCGGGAGCAGGCACCGGAACATCTAAAGACTTGAGGTTTGGTCGTGATTTAGGACTACCTGTAGTCTATAAATACTTATTTCTTTAACGTGCCTGTCCTGCTTATTACCACCTTAGTTTTTTTTCAAAAAAACTTAAAAAGAATTACAATTAAGAGTTTGTAACTACAATAACTAAAGTTCCCTGGTCTGAAGTTCTCGAAAACTGCGGCGAAGTCTACTTTACTTACCCATTAGCAGCCGTGCCATAGGATAGCAATCCGTGTAGAATTGTGATAATTTTTGATTTGATCGGAAGTTCCCTACTCCCTACTCCCTACTCCCTACTCCCTACTCCCAGTTCCCTTTGCTAGATAACTAATCTAGCTACATAAGTAATCTAACCAACTTGATCTAAAATGCAAGCAAGCTTAAGCAGCGGAAGCTCATGTCAGCTGATCGCGTGAGGCCGTTGTATATCTAAAAAACAAGACCAAGAAAAAACTTATGCCTAAATGGAGTTCTCTGGTACTAGCCACTCTAGTATTAGTTGCACCCTTAACAGCCTGTGAAGGAGGTGGGACAAGCGCTAAACAAAGCCGCTTAGATATAGTTAAGAGCCGTGGCAAGCTGATTTGTGGTGTTGACGGTGGCATTCCCGGATTTAGCTTTGTGGATGGGAGCGGTAACTACTCCGGGCTAGATGTGGATGTCTGTAAAGCAGTTGCTGCTGCTTTGTTTGATGACCCAAAAGCAGTAGAGTACCGTAACCTTGACTCCACGGAGCGATTTCCCGCCGTCCGGAATGGTGAAGTGGATATGCTCTCGCGCAATACCACTTGGACTCTTAGCCGAGATAGCTCTACCAATAACTTAGAATTTGCCCCTACTACCTTTTATGATGGTCAGGGCATGATGGTGCGCAAAAACAGTGGGATTAAGACACTCAAAGATTTTAAAGGAAAATCCGTCTGTGTGGAAACTGGAACCACTACTGAGTTGAATTTAACCGACAAGATGCGGGAAGCAGGTGTCGAATTTGAGCCAGTGGTATTTCAGAAAGCAGACCCTGCCTATACTGCCTATAACGAAGGACGTTGTGACGGCATGACTTCTGATAAATCCCAACTATTGGCCAAACGTAGCACTCTGCCTAAGCCTGATGATCATATACTTCTAGATGTTACTATGTCCAAGGAACCCTTGGGACCAGTAACTGTTAATAATGACTCCGCTTGGTTTGATGTAGTTAAGTGGGTGACCTTCGCCTTAATTGAAGCCGAAGAGTTAGGGATTACTAAGGCGAATGTGGCACAAATGAGTAACAGTCCTAACCCGACTGTCAAACGCTTCGTGGGTGTTGAAGGTGACTTAGGCAAAGGTCTCGGTTTAGAAAATGATTTTGCAGCGCGAGTGATTAAGCACGTGGGTAACTACGGCGAAGTCTATGACCGTAACTTGGGTAAAAATTCTCAGTTCAAACTCAATCGGGGTCTGAATGACCTCTGGACTCGTGGGGGTATTTTGTATTCTCCACCCTTCCGTTAAGGGATTGTTAACTGTTTCAGGTTGAAGGTTGAAGGTTGGTTGGTTGAAGGTTGGTTGGTTGTTCGCGTAGCGTGGCCAATAGGCCAAGGTTAGTTGGTTGTTCGCGTAGCGTGGCCAATAGGCCAAGGTTAGTTGGTTGTTCGCGTAGCGTGGCCAATAGGCCAAGGTTGATTGGTTGTTCGCGTAGCGTGGCCAATAGGCCAAGGTTGCAGGTTGAATGTTGAAAGTTGGCTGTTAACAGTAAACCTAAAACCTAAGAGGATCTTTGAGAAGTACCAAATGTTTGGCATGAGCCACGATTATCCCCGAAATCTGGGAGACTTTGAGCCAAATTATACCCCAAAGGGGGGCTAGGGAGCGGTTTCGAGTAGCATCCAACACTTTGAAAACTGCCTCTAAAACCTAAAATCTGTAACCTAAAACCTAAAACCTTTAACCAACCTACAACCTCCAACCTTCAACCAACCTGCAACCTTCAACCAACCTCCAACATTCAACCAACCTCCAACATTAAACCAACCTCCAACATTAAACCAACCTCCAACCTTCAACCAACCAA
>NZ_GL890934.1:0-22495 GCF_000211815.1 Moorena producens 3L | reverse complement strand
AACCAACCTGTAACCTTCAACCTAAACAACTAACCAATGACAAGCAATATAGGTCAAAAGCCTCCTTTGTGGCGGGATGACCGATTTTGGCGCATTGCCATACAAGTCCTATTTGTGCTGGTGGTGATTGGGGTCGTGGCATGGCTAGGCACCAACTTAAGCCGAAATATTCAGCAACAAGCGATTAAATTGGGGTTTGATTTTCTCCAAGATCAAGCCAAATTTGGTATTGGCGATACTCCCATTCCCTACAAACCCACTGACCCCTATAGCTATGCTTTATTGATCGGACTGGCCAATTCATTGCGGGTGATGGTGTTTGGGATTATCCTGACAACTATTGTTGGTATTACCGCCGGGATAGCTAGTTTTTCTGACAATTGGCTAGTGAGTAAGCTGAGTCTGGTGTATGTGGAAGTGGTGCGCAATACACCACTGCTGCTGCAATTGCTATTTTGGTACTTTGGGGTTTTCTTCCAACTGCCAAAACTGTCGGAAAAAATTCAGTTACCTGGGTCGATATTTTTGAGCAAGCGGGGAATTTATATTCCTTGGCCCCCCTTCACCACCCAGCTGTTTCTGTGGTTGGTGGTTTTGCTAGTCGGTGCGATCGCAGCAGTTTTCATCTGGCAGTGGCGCACTAAAGTGATGGTAGAACAAGCACAATCCGGTCAGCCCCAGTTAATTGCTTTAATTGCGATCGCAATTGCTGCTGTCTTAATTATCATCATCGGTTTTGGTTGGCAAAGACCGCAAGAAGTTATCGACACAGGTAATATTGAAGGCGGACTCCGGCTAACTATTGAGTTCTGTGCCTTACTAGCTGGTCTAGTCTTTTACACAGGTGCGTTTATCGCGGAAATTGTCCGAGCTGGAATAGAGTCAGTACAGAAGGGACAGTGGGAAGCAGCAAGATCTTTGGGACTGAAGTCAGGCTTAGCTATGCGGTTAGTTATTTTTCCCCAAGCCTTGCGGGTAATTATCCCTTCCCTAAACAGCCAGTATATGAACCTAGCCAAAAACTCTAGTTTAGCATCTGCTATTGGCTATCCAGATATCTACTCTATTGCTCAAACCACCTTCAACCAAGCGGGTCATGAAATCGAAATAATCGTGGTGATCATACCCCTGACCTATCTAACCATTAACCTGATCATTTCTTTCGTAATGAACCTATTGAATCGGACAGTTCAATTGCAGGAAAGATAATTGGTTAACTGTTGACTTATAACTAGATAATGACTACTGTTAATTCTCAACCTCCTGAACTAGCACCACCCCCTGAACTACAGGTTAATCCAGTTACCTGGATAAAGAAAAATTTATTTAGTACTTGGTATAATAGCATACTAACGGTTACTGTTTTCGGTTTTCTATTCGTAACCGTAAAAGGCTTGATAACATGGGCAACGACTGAAGCCCAGTGGGATGTTATTAAGCTTAACTTCCGTCTATTTTTTGTAGGAACCTATCCCGCCACAGAAAACTGGCGTCCATGGTTGATTCTGGGGATTATTGTATTCCTCTCCGGGATAACTTGGGGAGTTTTAGCAAGAAATGTTCCTACTCTATTTAGTCGCAATGTGTTAATAGCTCTTGTGATCAGTGGTGCTATCTTAGTGCTATTTCCAGTAGCAATTCCCTATCGCTTATTGCTCTTAGGAATAGTAGTGTTACTGGTAGCTAGTGCTTGGGGAGCACAACAGGTTGCTAAGACTCAACCGAAATTGGGGAATTGGTTACCTTTAGCTTGGTTTATTGCTTTATTAATCTTCCTGTGGCTTCTGGGAGGAGGACTCGGACTAAAACAGGTATCCACTAATCAATGGAGTGGTTTACTGCTGAATGTCTTAGCCGCAGTGGTCAGTATTTTAATCTGTTTTCCCCTAGGTGTATTACTAGCCTTAGGACGACAAAGTACCTTACCAGTTGTGCGCGGCTTCTCTATCCTTTACATTGAACTAATCCGAGGACTACCTCTGATTGCGATTTTGTTCATGGGACAAGTAATTATCCCACTATTTCTACCACAAGGAATGCGACCAGACCGGGTGTTAAGGGCAATAATCGGTCTGACTTTATTTAGTGCTGCTTACTTAGCAGAGAATGTACGAGGAGGACTGCAATCTATACCTACAGGTCAAATCGAAGCTGCCAAAGCATTGGGTTTAAATACTCCCCTATCCGTAGGGCTGATTGTGTTACCTCAGGCACTCAAAGCTGTTATTCCTGCTATTGTCGGTCAGTTTATTAGTCTGTTTCAAGACACAACTCTCCTATTTGTTGTAGGTCTAGTAGAGTTGCTTGGTATTGGTGATTCTATCTTTGCCCAAGCCAAATTTGAAACCCCCTATCAAGAAGTGTATCTATTCGACGGAGTCCTATTCTGGTTATTTTGTTACGCCATGTCCACAGCCAGCCGACGCCTCGAAAAACAATTGAATGTAGACCATTGAATCTAGATCATAGATAGATTAGGTACTAGCAAGGAAGATTGAAGGTTAAAGATTAGAGCCTTAACAAAGGAAAGCATAATTTATAATTGATAACCTGTAACTTTTAACCTGTAACCTACCCTTCACCTAAGGCCAAAGGCGAACAATCTCTAACCTTTAACCTTTAACCTTTAACCTTTAACCCAATCGAACCTTACTCAAGGGAAAAGAATTATGACAAATCAACAACCAATCACTGCTTCTCAAGACCCAGTCAATTCCGGAGATACCGAATCCATGATCATCGCTCAAGATGTTCATAAGTGGTACACCAGCAATCAATTTCATGTTCTGCGTGGTGTCAGTCTAGAAGTCAAGAAAAAAGAAGTAGTGGTGATCATGGGGCCTAGTGGGTCTGGTAAATCCACCTTTATTCGGACATTTAATGCTCTAGAAGACTATCAAAAAGGAAAAATTATTATTGATAACATTGAACTATCCCATGACTTGCGAAACATTGATACTATTCGCAAAGAAGTGGGGATGGTTTTCCAACAATTTAACTTATTTCCTCACCTCACTGTGCTGCAAAATGTTACCCTTGCTCCGATTTGGGTGCGGCGCTGGAAAAAGGCAAAAGCTGAAGAAATTGCCATGCAGCTGTTAGAGAAAGTCGGTATTCTCGAACAAGCTAAGAAGTATCCCGGTCAACTGTCAGGGGGACAACAGCAACGGGTAGCTATTGCCCGTGCTTTGGCAATGCAGCCTAAAATCATGTTATTTGATGAGCCTACCTCAGCTCTAGACCCGGAGATGGTGCGAGAGGTACTCGATACCATGCGATCGCTTGCTGATTCTGGGATGACTATGGTTTGCGTTACCCACGAAGTAGGTTTTGCTAGAGAAGTCGCAGACCGAGTGGTCCTAATGGCTGATGGGAAGTTGGTGGAAGAAAGTACACCCCAGGAATTTTTCAACAATCCTCAACATGAACGTACTAAGCAGTTTTTATCTCAAATTTTATAGATATATTTTTTATAAATATAGCCTTGCGCCCAGCACTAAATAGCCTTGAATAAGGTAAAGTAAATTTTCTTACCCCGACTCCCGACTCCCGACTCCCGACTCCCGACTCTACTCCCTACTCCCTATTAGGTATATAACCTTCGACAACATAATCCGATCCTAGCTGACGCCAACTGACTCGTTCTAAGGTTAGAGCATCAGTCATGAGTGTCAAGCCCAAATCTCCTACCGGTGAGGGACCACCGTGACCACCGATGATTTTTGGAGCAATAAAGGCTAAGATTTTTTGGACTGCACCATCTGCGATCGCATTTGCAGCTAAGATACCACCACATTCCCATAACACCCTCGAAAGCTGCCTGTCATATAAATATGCCATTACTCGAGAAGGAGTCAGGGGATTCAATACCACCACCTCTACACCCTGGTTGACCAGATGTTGATATAAATCTCCCTCAGTTCCGACCTCTGTAAACACCAACGTAGGCACATCATCCGTTTGCCAAACACGAGCATCTCTCGGTAAGTCGAGGGTGCGACTCATGATCACCCGTAGGGGATTCGGTGCGTTTGGATTGTGACTAGTCAAATTGGGGTTATCCTGACGCACCGTATTACCGCCCACAATCACTGCATCGCAAGCTGATCGTAGTTGATGCACCCAACTGCGGGACTTTTCCCCTGTAATCCATTTGCTGTGACCACTAGTAGCAGCAATTTTGCCATCTAAGGTCATGGCATACTTGAGAATTCCCAATGGACGCTGGTAAAGAATGCGATGAATAAAGCCTTCATTGAGCTGACGGCAAGCACTCTCTTCCACACCTACCACCACTTCAATCCCAGCCGCCCTTAACCGTTCAATACCTTTTCCAGATACCCGTGGATCAGGATCCACCATCCCGACCACTACTTTAGCGACTCCAGCCTTAATTAACGCTTCTGTACAAGGAGGGGTTCTACCATAGTGATTGCAGGGTTCCAGATTAACGTAAACTGTTGCGCCCTGGGCATTTTCCCCAGCCTCTGAGAGGGCAAACACTTCCGCGTGGGGTTGACCAGCAGCGGGATGAAACCCTTCCCCGACAATTTCCCCATTCCGGACAATTACACAACCCACTAAAGGGTTGGGTGTAGTACGTCCCAGGGCTTGCCGTGCTAGTTGGATGCACCGCTGTATCATGGCTTGCGCCAAAGGAGTTTCAGGAAAAGATGTCACAGGAGAGTTATCCATTGGTCTGTTACTATTCGTCTGTTACTATTGAAATGTTATTTGTAATCATTAATTACATTCATCAGCATTTAACTAACTTTACCTCTAAACATCAGCAAATCGAAATTGCTAACCAATAGCTCACGAACACTAATTACTTACAAACTAATTACTTAACTGTGGCACCTGCCAGAGTTTGATTATCTTTTTACCACCACTAGTAGCAATTGTCTGGCAATCAGGACTAATCGCAAAATATTCAATTGGATTTGGAAAACCATTTAGGGTATAGATTAGTTTTTCATTAGCAAAATCCCACACTTTTATGGTTTTATCTGCACTTCCACTGAACAACTTCTTACACTTAGCACCGATAGCTAATTCTTCCACATAATTGGTATGATCATTTAGACTGTTGACTTCTTCCCCAGTATCTAGATTCCAGACTTTGATAGTATTGTCAGCACTAGCACTAAACAATCGTTGTCCATCCGGACTTATGGCTAGAGAATTCACAAAGCTCTCATGACCTTTGAGAGTGTCGAGCTCTTCCCCAGTGTTGATATCCCAAATTTTAATCGTTTTATCGGCACTAGCACTAAATAGTTGTTGCTCATTCTGACTAATTAATAAAAAGTTAATTGAACTTTTATGACCTTGGATAGTGCGGATTTCTTGTCCCGTGTTGATATCCCAAATCTTAATTGTCTTGTCGGCACTAGCACTAAATAATTGTTGTCCATCCGGACTAAACGCTAGATGATTAATATAACTTTTATGACCTTGGATAGTGCGGATTTCTTGTCCCGTGTTGAGATCCCAAATCTTAATCGTCTTATCGGCACTAGCACTAAATAATTGTTGTCCATCCGGACTAATAGCTAGATAATTAACATAGCTATTATGACCTTCGAGAGTGTGGATTGCTTCTCCCGTGTTAAGATCCCAAATCTTAATATTTTTATCGGCACTAGCACTAACTAATTGTTGTCCATCCGGACTAATTACTAGATAATTAACCCAACTTGAATGACCAGTGAAAGTTTTAGTGTCAACTACAGATAATTCTTGAGCATATATTTCTTGATATTTTCTCAGGGAAGCATTATAGGATTTATACAATAGCCAACCACCAGCACCAAATAATCCAACCACCAGAGCCAATATCCCTCCTAACCACCATCTTCTTCTTGGGGGTTTTACAAATTCCGTTTCTATAGAAATATTGGGTTGAGATTTAGTTTTAAAGCTTTGGTTGGTTGTACTCCCTTCTATATTAGTATTAGCCTTTGAAATACTAATCAAAGAGTAAATATTAGCTAGATCATTTAAAATTTGCTGAGTCTTCTGAGGTCGAGCTGCTGCGGTTGGTGCCATCAAACTATCAATAAAGTCTGCTAGCTGCTCAGATATTTGAGGAGCATGATCACGCCAATGAAATTGATCATTTAACGGATCATAAACACTCTGATCTGTGACTGATTTGCCAGTCAGTAAATAAACAAAGGTTCGCCCCAGAGCATAAAAATCGGACTGTGGGACTGCATAGCCTTTTTCTTGCTCTGGGGGAGTATAGCCATGGGAACTAATCTTGGTAACACTGCCTCCACCACCGATTTCCGCTAGGTAGGTATAGGTCAACTCTCTAGCGGTGCCAAAGTCAATCAATACCAGTTGCCCATTGGCACGGAGCATGATGTTTTCTGGCTTGATATCGCGATGGAAATAGTTTTCTTGGTGAACAAGATGCAAAATCTCTACTATCTGCTTTAACCATTTAAGGGCTTGCGGTTCTAAAATCGGGTGATTGCCCTGTTGCCTCATCCACTGCTTCAAGTTAAGTCCATCAATTTTCTCCATGATGATGCAATGCAGGGGCTCCTTACTATGTCTAGGAAAAAACTGAAAGTAGCCCTCTGGATCGATTTGAGGGATACCGGGATGAGTCAGCTGGCTCAATACAGCTGCCTCTTGGCGAAATAGTTCAATAATTTTGGATTTCGAGTTGTGCTCCGGCTTAAGGACTTTTAGAATTTTTGGTACTGCCCCGTTGTAAGCTTCGTAAACCTTACCAAAGCCACTTTGGTCACTCAACAGGCGCATCACCCGATAGCGACCTTGTAATAACAAATCTGAGCCACAATGGCGACAAACCAGATTCGTCATGTTCCCTGGGTCATCTGGCTGAAGACACAGGGGATTGATACAGTAGCTCATGCCTAGCTACAAAAAGATAGTGGTCTTATCCCAATATTAGGATGGGGGTCTTGAATTAATCTACTCAAAGCAATATTTTCGCTCATTACGCCCCTAGTAGCTCAACAGCAGGAGTGAACAGATCAATATATAGGTTTTTATAGAGTCAGCTAGCAAGCAAAACTACCCACATTCATGGGGGAGATGTAGCCAGCGGTAGGAGCTTTTAAGCTCCGTGATGCTCTCTGTGATTCTCAATATAACGCCTAACTGTTTCAGAGCTGACGTTACCGGCAGTACTGACAAAATAACTTCGAGTCCAAAGGGAAGGGAGTCTAAGCAGGATTGGAAACTCTTGTCTGAGATATCTTGATGACCTTCCCTTAACTCGATTTACTACGTCTTTGGCAGATAGGCAAGGGTAGGCATTAACAAACAGATGAACGTGGTCAGGCTGGATTTCAAGGCTGATTAACTTGCAGTCGAGGTCTGTACAAGACATCTCAGGGCTGGCTAGTTAACAGTGACGCTAACGGAGCCGCAAACATAATCACAAAGGTAGCCACAAGGTTAGGCATCGACCTAACTAGAGTGGGTAGGGCTGTTTTGACTCAGCCGAGACGAATACAACTGTATGCTTCCACAACCTCAGTATAAAGGTCTGAAGAATCCCCCATCTTTCAAGTGGGGGAGAAGTCAAATGCTAGTACAAAGTGGCGGTCATGGAATGCAATTGTTGCCTAATTTTGCCTAAGTGCTGCTCCAGTTCCTTAGGAAAAAAGTTACCTTTATTTATTTAACTATTTATAGTTGCAATTAAACTATCAACCGTCAACCGTCAACATCCTTTCCCGACAGACTACAATATCGTATCAATTCAATGTCCCCTCAAGCAGGTGGCAATCTACACTAAAACTGGTACATTGTAAAGAAGTATGTCAAAAAGCCCAGCCCAGCCAAGAACTAATCTATGAACTGTGTTGCTGCCCCAGACAGGCAATTATCCCGATTTTCCCTGCCTCAAAATACAGTCCCCTACTTGCAACAACTGACCATATTCTGTGATTTTGACGGTCCCATTGTTGATGTTTCCAATCGCTACTACAGCACGTACCAGCTAGCACTAACCGATACTCAAGGGTTCTACCAAGCTCAAGGTATAACCTTACCAATCCAGACCATGAGTAAACAGCAGTTCTGGCACATGAAGCAAGAACGCATCCCTGACGAGGAAATTGCCATGCGCTCAGGGTTACGAGGAGAGCAAATCGATTTCTTCTTGGGGCGTGTGATCAAGATTGTGAATGAATCTGCCTTATTGAACAAAGATCAGCTGCAACCAAACCTAAACTGGGCCTTAGCTTTGCTGCATTCTTATGGCATCCGACTCGTTCTGGTGACATTGCGTTCCACATCTCAGGTCAAACAGATATTGAGCAATTACGGTTTAACTCGTCTTTTTAGCAGCATTTATGGCACAACAGAAAACCACCATGCTTATCAAAACTATGCTCAGGTTAAACAGGAACTTCTCCAACAAGCCCTCTGTGACCATAGTACTTCATCCTACACGGAACAATCTCTGTTAGCTGAACCATCGGTATCTGCTTGGATGATTGGTGATACAGAAGCCGATATTCTCGCAGGACAAGCCCTCTCAATTCCCACCATAGCTCTTACCTGTGGCATTCGTTCTGAATCATATCTCAAGCGGTTTGAACCTACTCATATCTGTAGCGACCTACTTTGTGCCACCTCTTATCTATTAGAACTCTCTAGAGCTGTTGGCTCTACCGAACTTGCTATGTAAAAGCGATGCAGTGGCTCTACGGGCGTTTCCCGCACTCGCGCTTTGCATCAAGACACTGTTAGGAAATAATTAGTATAATCCTGATTGAGCGGGAGTTTTAGTTTTTGATAGAATAATTTTTTATAAATCAACCGCTCAATGATAATTAGTGAGCAATAAGCGCGGTTTTATGCATACTAGGTTCGGTAGAGCCATAACCTTCAACCTTCAACCTTCAACCTTCAACCTTCAACCTTCAACCTTCAACCTTCAACCTTCAACCTTCAACCTTCAACCTTCAACCTTCAACCTTCAACCTTCAACCTTCAACCTTCAACCTTCAACCTTCAACCTTCATAAAGCATTAGGATTGCTCCATTGAATTGCACCACTGCCACCACCGATTGAGTGGATAGTAGACGACTGGTGCCCAAAGACTACTGAGAATTGCAGAACAGATGGCAATACGCTGATGGTCTGTCCAGATTTGTGCTAATTGGCGAGAGCCTTGAAAACTATGCTGAATAGCGGTCACTGTTTCCCCAACAATCGCCATGCCAAACACAATTAAAGCTACTGAAATAAAATCTTCCTGAATATACCGCTGCTTTTGAATTAGAGCAGTCAAGATCCCAACGATGGCAAGGCTATAGACATGGGTAGGCTCAGGGAATGTCATACCATCTTGTACTAATCCCAATACCAACCCTGCGAATGCTCCTTGAAACGCTGTGCGTTTAATGCTCCAGGCAACAACCCAAATCAACAGCCAGTTGGGAGCGATTCCCAGTAATTCCATTCCCGGTAAACGTGTCAGTAATAAGATTGAGCAGAGGATAACTGAACTAACTGTCACTGCCCAATTGATTGTTCGACGAACCCAAATAGAAAACTCAGACGTGTTGGTCATTGGTGATTAGTCATTGTTGATTAGTCATGGGTCATGGGTCATGGGTCATTTGGATCAATAATCACCCACTCCAGATAACTCATCGGGGCTGTCAACTCAATAATCGCCTCTGGGGCTGGACTTTTGTCAAGAATAACAGACTCTACACGTCCTAGGGGTAAACCAGCTGGGAAAAGCTGGCTGACAGTGGAGGTAGCCACAGCATCACCAGGACGGACGTTTGGCACTTTATCAAAAAACTGCATTATTGCCCGATTAGTTCCTTGTCCACGCAAAAAACCCATGCTACGGCTACGGCTGATCACGGCACCTACCTTACTAGTGGGGTCACTGATCAGCAAGGCACGACTGGTGTGGGGTGTCACGGTAACGACTCTACCCACTACACCGCCAGGTGCCATAACAACGAAGCCCTTTTTGATCCCAGCTTCACTCCCTCTTCCCAGAATGATTTCTTGCCACCAGCTGTCAGCGCTACGTCCCACAACAGGCGCAACAATTCTTAGTTTCTTCGGGGTTTTTTTATAACCTAACAGCTCTTTTAGCTTCTGGTTTTGGGTTTTGAGTTCCTCTACCTGCTGTTGTAGTTCCAGTGTCCGCGCATTAGAGAGGCTTTCTTCTTTAGCAGGTAGCGATTGAAAAGGGCGGGTTATCAATTGATAGATTTCAAAAATTGTTGCACCCTGAGTTCTTCTAAGTAACCAAGCAGCAATTAGGGTAAGACTCCCCAGCATAATTGCTACTCCATGTCTCCCCCACCAGCGACGCAGCATGTACATAGCCTATCCATAAAATAGTCAGATTTTGGCTAATCAGTGAGTTTTTACACTAGCCACACTCAATCTACACTCTTAAGATATTGAATAAAAATACTCTTTAAGGTTGATGTTTAATAGCTGACAATTACATATTACGGGAACGTCCACTAAACACCCGCTCTAACTGTTTGTAGTTCTCTAAGACTCGACCAGTTCCCAAAACAACACAGCTGAGGGGATCAGCGGCCACATGGGTTACAATGCCGCTTTCATGACTAATCAGTGTATCTAATCCTTTCAATAAAGCACCACCACCCGCCAGCATAATACCTCTATCAATAATATCAGCTGCCAGCTCGGGGGGAGTCCGTTCTAGAGTGCGCTTAACAGCATCAACAATAACAGAAAGGGGTTCTGCCATACTTTCACGAATCTCTGGTCGTTTGATCGTAACAGTTCGTGGCAAGCCAGACAGCAAGTGTAATCCTCGCACTTCCATGGCAGCTTCATTATCGTCAGGTGTTGGATAGGCTGAGCCAATGCGGATTTTGATGTCTTCTGCTGTCCGTTCCCCAATTACTAGGTTATGGACTTTTTTCATATACTGAGTAATTGCTTCACTCAGTTCATCTCCCGCAACACGCACTGATTCGCTTAGAACTGTTCCCTGCAAACTTAGAACTGCTACCTCAGTGGTGCCTCCACCGATATCAATAATCATGTTACCTGTTGGTTCTGCTACAGGTAATCCAGCACCAATGGCTGCTGCTACTGGTTCATCAATTAACCTAACTTCTCTAGCACCAGCCTGTAATGCGGCTTCCATGACGGCTCGTCGTTCCACACCTGTGACACCGCTAGGGATACCAATCACAATCCGAGGTGAAACTAGGGCTTTGCCTTCGTTTACCCGCTGGATGAAGTGCTTCAGCATCAGTTCAGCGGTATCGAAATCAGCAATCACACCATCCCGTAAAGGACGTACGGCAACTACATTACCTGGGGTTCTGCCCAACATCTTTTTTGCCTCTTCGCCTACGGCTAGGGGAACCTTTTCGTCTTGATCAATGGCAACCACAGAAGGCTCTTGAAGAACAATGCCTTTACCAGATACATAGACTAAGGTGTTAGCTGTACCCAGGTCTATACCCATGTCCCGTGACAGGGAAAAGTGATTCAAAATACTCACTAGTTTCTACGCCTCACAAAATGCTGTGTACAACCGAAATTGCACCGGAACTGTAACTGAGGTGGATTCTATTATGTTTTTTCCAGTTAGTCTAGTACGCTAGTACACTAGGTCATTATGATTCTCCGGATACTATTTGGAAGAAATTTCTGCGAATACACCCAGCTGCAAATACATAACGGTTTCATCGGCTCAAGTTAAGCTCCAGTTAACTAGAATATTGTTGATGACTGACTTGCTTCGGTGACTTAAAATAAGTCTTAAAATAAGTTAGTAATTGTTATACACCAGCTGAATCTGTTATTGTAGAGCCATAATCAGTACAAAAGTACCAATATAACTATGAGTCTCAATGTTGTCCATTTAGTCGGTCGTGCAGGTACAGACCCAGATGTTAAGTATTTTGAGTCTGGGGGTGTATTGTGTAAACTGGCCTTGGCAGTGAGACGACGGACACGCAATAGTGATCAGCCTGACTGGTTCAACTTAGAGATTTGGGGGGAAGACGGCGGAAGTAGCTGCTAATTATGTGCGTAAAGGTAGCTTAATTGGTGTAAAAGGGTCTTTGAAAATTGACACTTGGAGCGATCGCACCACCGGAGCTGATCGCTCACAACCTGTGATCCGAGTAGAGCGCCTTGATTTACTTGGCTCTAAGCGTGATACTGATCCGAGCGCTGTAAGTAGCTATGATAACACCGAATTTTGAATAGTTTTGATTTATACTCAAACCTCATAACTAGTCTAGCTATTAGCTTTCGAGGAAACTAATAGCTAGACTAGTATAGGTCTGGATTTATACCCTAAGTTCCCTGAGTAAAAACTAAAATACTTAGGGCTAAGAAACTTAGCTCTAAAACATTTAGGTCTACTGCTTACCTAATGCTATGAACTAGATCTATTGCTTTTCAGCCAATTCCTGTGTTTAGGTGATTACTTACCAGTTGCCGAGCACTAGTTGCCGAACACTAGTCAAACATCCTTCAGACGATGATTGTCTGATCCTACAGGTTCACCAAGAAGCCGTCTTACCTCAGTTTATGACCTGGCTAACCAGGTGGGCACTGTCGAATATCGCTTGAAGTTTCTGGGTATTTTCCCAGTCTACTGCCGCAAATCCGATTAGTTCCCTTATATATATGAGCATAGATCAAAAAACACTATTGGCAGTCACCAACTTCCCAGTAAAACCTGCTGACTCTATTGTAGTAGCTGCTCAAAATATCTGCAACATCTAGGTGTTTGACCACATAAATGCCTAGCAGGAGAAAATAGTGTAATAAGACTTTACTGATTTTGTTGACATTGGAACTATTGCGTGACTACAATCATTTCCTTAAATACTAACCATTTCCAAACCTTAGACTTGTCTCCAGCTCAGACAGTGGTTGAAGGGTGGCTGCAAGACGGTGCGATCGCAAACTATGAGCAGCAGCTAGGCTTTAAGATTGATTTTGATTGCGATCCTGAGGATCCACGAGAATTCTCAGAGATCCCAGAGGTGCGGTTATGGTTTGTGCGCTTGGATGCTACCTATCCCTGGTTACCTTTTCTACTAGATTGGAAATCTGGGGAATTCGTCCGCTATACTGCTATGCTAGTGCCCCACCAATTTAATCGTACAGAAGGCATCCAGTACAACTCTGAAGCCTTAGAAATTTTCGTGATGCAGAAGATCTTTGTACTTAGTCAATGGTTAAAGCAGTGGGGTATACAAAGCCAATCCCGCCTCAAGTCGATGGCTCAGTTACTTGGCTATGAACTAGATGATACTTTGTTTGATCTGATCGAAATCTCAGGGGGTGATATCAAGTCCGGTTGAATACCCATCATAAAGAAGATTGATGGGGAGATGGGGAGATGGAGCCGGGGCTGATAAGTACAAGAAACGCTATAGTTGGAGAAGAGATACGATGAATGGGCAGTTTATGCCTGTGCAAAGTATAAGTCCACATCGGGTTGATTATCATCTCAATCAACCCCTATAGCTTCAGCTTTCCATCCTCCCTCAACAGAGTTTGGGGATAACAGAAAAGCGCCTTTATTACTTTCTCAACAAATACTGGGAGCCTATTAGCTACCCCAAATTTGCTCTAATACAGTTTCCGGTTTGATATCGGCAATCCGACCGGTAGCTGATTGAATACCGTATACCCCCTCCTTGGCAGGTAGTAGTTTTTTGGCCTGTGTCGGACCAAACAAGGCAATGGTAGGAGTACCAACAGCTACAGCTAGATGCATCGGTGCACTATCGGTACACAGCATCAAATTAGCACCAGCAATCATGGCTGCCAATTTTCCAATATCTTCTGGAGCAGTAACAATGATGTCACGATGGTACTCGATCATAGCCTGGCACCATTCTGCATCCTCTGGCCCTTTTAGCAAGACAATGGGCAGATCTGGTTGTTTTTGGCGAATGTCCTCAACAATCTTCTGCCATTGCTCAACTGGGTAGATTTTATCAATTCCTTGGGACAGAGCGAGTTGACTAGAACCGCCATGAATAAGAATGTAGCCAATTTCTGGAATCTCTAGCTGTTGCTGTTGAGCTTCTGCCCATTCAATATCTGATTTGGGAACTCTAACCGCGAGTTCTTGACAAGGAACGTTAATACCGAAACCTAGTAGTAAGTCGTGGTACATATGGGCAGCATACTGCTCAGTTTTTAGGGGCACAGGGTTGGTAAAAAACAAATCCCTTGAACCAGCTTGGTAACCAATTCGACGCACAATACCAGTCATCCAGAGCAACAGCCCAACTGACCACCGACGTCCCAGGGTCATCGCAGCATCGTACTCGCGATCGCGGATCACTCCCAACAAGTTACCAAAATCTGCGAGACCATTGCGGTCTTTAAAATCAAAGGTTAGAACTTCATCGACTGACTGACAAACCCGATAAGCCCCCTTGGCTCGCGGTTCCACAATAACGTCAATCTCAGCTTTGGGATAATACTGTTTTAGTTGTGAGAGGGTGGGAAAGAACAGGATTTGGTCGCCAATTCCACCAGGAACAAGGGCTAGTATTCTCATCTCAAATTACTTGAGCTTACGGATCAGTTTAATTTTAACTTGACGCTTGAACGACTAATTCTGAATTATATCCAGGGCATATTATCCTAAGCTCAGCCATGAAGCAGCAGCTAAGAGGTAGAATATCGTGCATTTATTAATTCCAGCAGCCGGAATGGGACGACGGATGGGGAGCGATCGCAATAAGCTTCTTTTAATACTTCTAGGTAAACCAATACTGGCTTGGACACTGCTAGCAGCAGAGAAAGCCAGTAGTATTAGCTGGATTGGGATCATGGGACAACCCTATGACTGGCCAGAGTTTAAAGCAATTCTAGCTGAACTTGCCCTATCTAAACCTGTGGAGTTGATTGAGGGGGGTGAAACGCGGCAAGAATCTGTCTATAATGGCTTGCAGGCTTTACCAGCAGAAGCCAAAAGGGTGTTGATTCACGATGGTGCTAGATGCTTAGCTAGCCCTGAGTTACTGGCACGGTGTGCCCAAGTCTTAATGGGTTGTCCCGGTCTAATTGCCGCTGTGCCAGTCAAGGATACGATTAAAGTGGTGGATGAAGCCAATCTTGTTCAAGATACACCGGATCGGAAGGGATTGTGGGCAGCACAGACACCCCAGGGATTTGAGGTGAAGTTGTTGAAACAGTGCCATGACCAAGGACGTGAGGCTGGCTGGGAAGTTACGGATGATGCCGCTTTGTTTGAACGGTGCAGCTTGCCAGTAAAGATTGTGGAAGGGGAGGAGACGAATTTGAAGGTAACTACCCCAGTTGATTTAGCGATCGCAGAATTTATCTTGCGCCAACGTTTTGAACTCAGTGGAACCGAATCTAGTTAATTAATTAACCATGATTAATCATAGTTTATGTTGCCCAAGGGAATGGAAAATTTCCACATACCAATAATGAAATTACTATGGAGATCCAACAACGCCACCCTTGGCCAGTCAATAGTGAAGAAGCCAAAGCAATTCAACAACAACTACAACCTGAAGTAATTTCTGAAGATCAGTTGGGGGAAGTGCAATATGTTGCTGGTGTGGATGTAGGTTTTGAGGAGGATGGCGCTATATCACAGGCAGCAGTAGCAGTTTTAAGCTTTCCCGACTTGCAGCTGAGGGAAAATGCGATCGCACGCAGACCCACTACCTTTCCCTATGTACCAGGCTTCCTATCATTTCGAGAAGTCCCTGTAGTACTGGATGCTTTGGAAAAAATTAGCATTATCCCTGACTTAATTTTGTGTGATGGTCAGGGCATTGCCCATCCTCGTCGCTTTGGTCTTGCCTGCCATCTGGGGGTACTGACAGATATTCCTACCATTGGTGTGGCTAAGTCGCGATTCATTGGTGATCATGAACAGTTGCCCGAAAACAAAGGTAATTGGCAACCGCTGAGGGATGATGGAGAAATCATTGGAGCCGTTGTGCGTACTCGGACTGGAGTTAAGCCAGTCTATGTTTCCATTGGTCATCGCATCAGCTTACCCACAGCAATTGATTATGTGTTGCGCTGCACATCTAGGTATCGATTACCAGAAACAACTCGCTGGGCTGATCAACTAGCATCAAAGTGAAGTTAGAATTTAGAATTTAGAATTTAGAATTTAGAAGTTAGAATTTAGAATTTAGAATTTAGAATTTAGAATTTAGAATTTAGAATTTAGAATTTAGAATTTAGAATTTCCCATCCTACATTCTGCCTTCTGCCTTCTGCCTTCTGCCTTCTGCCTTCTGCCTTCTGCCTTCTGCCTTCTGCCTTCTGCCTTCTTCATTCTGCCTTCTGCCTTCTGCCTTCTTCATTCTGCCTTCTTCATTCTACATTCTACATTGTACATTCTTCATTCTACATTCTACATTCGTTCATTCTTCATTCTTCATTCTTCATTCTTCATTCTTCATTCTTCATTCTTCATTCGACCTTCTACATTCTTCATTCTTCATTCTTCATTCTTCATTCTTCATTCTACATTCTACATTCTACATTCTACATTCTACATTCTACATTCTACATTCTTCATTCTTCATTCTACATTCTTCATTCTACATTCTTCATTCTTCATTCTTATGGTAATACCTCTTATTCTAATCGATTCACCCGTTCCTTGAGTTCTATTACTAAGGTAGCAAGACGCTTAAACATTGGGTGATCAGCGTCTACGCTGCTATAGCTATCAGTTGGTGATGGTCCCTGGTGTTGAGTGGGTCGATTACTATCAGGAACTGACTGGCTGACCTGACGTAACTTAGTCTCTAACTGATTGAGTTTAAATCTCAAGTTAATTATCTCAGATTCAAGAGAAGAAATCCGCGATTCTACAACAGTCATAGAAGCTGTGGCTGGTGGAATAAACTGTGAGATAAAAATTCCTAAGATTAAGCCAAAAGCGAGTATTACGATTGTTCGTTTCAAAGTAGTACAACCCCATTAGTTATCTTACTACCCATTATGAGATACTCTTAAACCGTCATTAATCGGGATCATCCAGTATGAAACGGTCAAGGTGCAATTTATTGTTGTCCGAGTGAGGAGTGGTCATGCAGTAATTGGAGTTGAACTTTCCACCCATCTGTCTGGACGTTCCTGGCATCTCGACCAGGAGTTGCTTGAAAGCCTGAGCAAAGCTCATGTTTACAATCAATCCAACCAAGCTCAACTGCATCAAGCAGACTCAGTCCCATCCCTTTCAAGAAACGCGCGGTACGACGCAACAATACTGCCATTACCTCGGTCTTATTCATGTACCGAGTTAGTTCCTTGTCCGTACCCCGAGCAAGGATGTTTTTGGCAGCATTGTGGTCAGCCTGTAACACGACCCCATTAAATCTGGTAAAGTTGTCCCCGCTCCTTTTCCCCAACAGGGTTCCAGTCACGGAGTCAACTTGCGACGTGTAACTAGGCTGGACTTCTGTCACAATCGACCCAGTCCAATCAGCCCATTTTTGTAATGAGTCCCGCATTTGACCCTTCATCCAGCTATTAAGCTTGCGAGACATGGCTTTGGACTGACGTTTTCCTTTAATCGGTTGTGTTAAATCTTCTGCAAAAATTTTAAGTGACTTCCCATTAAAAAGAGACTTAGATGCGGCTCCTATGATAGCCGTTAATTCTGACTGATTTTGTCTGTAACGCTTGTTCTCTGTTTTTCTGCTTAAGTTATTTTTAAGAATACGATCCGACTTAGCTGGGTCTATTTTTTCTAGTTTTCTATGAAGTGCCCAAAGCTTTCCTCTTTTGCGGTTTTTGGCACATATACGAACGGACTTTTTGGTGGTAACTTTGCCTAACCCTTTCCCATGCGCTTGACCCTCTGAATCATAGAAAGCCTCCGTGTATCCCTTGTCTACTCCTACAGGGCGACGTTCACCGGGAATTTCTACATTTCCATGGTCTACAAGAAAATGAATCTCAAACCTTTGCAGAACTTGGTTATGTATCAACCGAATTTGTCCTTTTATTTTTCGGTTAGATCTGACGATTATCCTGTTTCTCTTTCCTCTCCTTAATCCAGCTAATTCTAGTTGGTATGTATTGCGAGAGAGTCGTTTGCATTTATAACCCACTTGTTGATAAACTATCTGGTTCTTAACCCAGGAATGTCCCCGCTGGAATTCTTTCCTAACTAGTCTATGCAGCAGTGGGTTTTCCAAAAAAGCTAAGGTTTTAAGCTGTTTGCAAAGTTTTTTCCTGGTCTTTTGGTTTTCTTTCCCCGGAAACCTTCTATAAATTTTCTTTATTACCGCATCGATACAGGCTGCCTGCTGGGCTGTAATGGCTTTTGCTACATCATTGATAGTCCAGTCCATTATTTTGGCAGGCAACCCCAGAGTATCTGGAGTCCTGAAGCTTTTTACTTCCGGGATAGCCTTTTTCCAGTCCAGTCCCCAATGCTTGATGCTCCCCAGCTTGTTGTAAGACTCAGCTCTAACGATGCCTAGTTTTTTCATTGTAGACAGCAACTCAGTCTCAATCGACTCAGTCATCCCCACTACGGGGACAATTTGAGTCGATAGCTTTTTGGTTACGCCTACTTTTTTTGACATCGTCAACTGGTGTGTCTTCTTTCTTGATTTAGATAGATTTCTAGCGCTAGCAAAACGTCAATGTCGGTTTGGTACGGTTAAAAACCGTTTTATACCTATTTATTGGGGTTTAGTTGCGTGACTCGTTCCTTTGGACTTTCATTGTAACCATTCAACTATCAGCAGTAAGCTGAAGGGCTACAGGAATAGTATGAATGGCTGATAGCTGATAGCGCTAGACTGAATAGTTACATTGATAGTGACATTAAGATAGCCAAGATGTATCAAAAAGAGCGAGTCACTCATGGGGTGCATCTCATATTTGTAAAAGGGGAATGGGGAATGGGGAATGGGGAATGGGGAATGGGGAATGGGGAATGGGGAATGGGTAATAGGTAATGGGTAATAGGTAATAGGGGAAGCATGTCACTTAAGCCTAATATTTTTACCATTACTATAGCCCCCTGATGGGTAATTGCTTGCTGATCTGGTAAATAGTTCATCTGTTCTGCAACTAAGACCGGATTTTTGTTGTTTTGTCAAGTAGTTCATTTGTTAGGCTTCTTTGACCTGCTCCCTTTATAGTCGGGTGCATCTCATATTTGTAAAAAAGGAAGTGTGGGGCCCGGGCCCGGGGAGTGTGGGAATTTTCTCCCGAATTTTTGCCTAATTGCAAAACTGAGATGCACCCCACTCATGAAACCGCTCTTTTTGATAAGGGGATAAATAGTTAAGGACAAAGTAGAATTATAAATTTGTCTTAGGGATATTTTAACCCAAAGACATAGCTCCTTAGACATAGTTTCTCTCCTCCCTGATGGCTCAGGCTTTAGGCTGTTTCCAACCAGTCATAAATTTTATCTAATTGCTCCAGAGTTACCAAACCATACTGCCAAAGAATCATTGGCAAAAGTCCTGGATCTTGTTCCCGGTGTCGTTGTGCGATCGCAATTGAATCTCTAGAAATTGCTAACTCTTCTTGGAGAAAATGCAAGAATTTTGTATAGGTTTTTGGTGCCATAATTAGTTGTATTTCACCTCCTTTAATAGGCTCTATTTGGGAATTAGTAATCTGAATGTGTAAACCATCAGTAGCCACTATCTCATCTGTCCACTAGGAAATTACGAGTGTCGGTTATACCTGACATAGAAACAGTAGGAAATTTTCAGGTTTTAAGGATAATTAATCCCATAGGAAAGTAGTTGACTTTCCCAATCATCACCCGACTAGGATTTAGGATGACAGGAATAGCACTCTAGTATCCCTGTATAAATTTTCAGGGTTAGGAGGCTGATTACCTGTGTCCTAAATCACTGCCAACCTGAGATTCTCGTCAACCTAGAACAGCAATCTTATGTGTCTTGATGCAGTCGCTCATGGGGGAAACCACGGCAGTCGCTCATGGGGGAGACCACGGCAGTCGCTCATGGGGGAAACCACGGCAGTCGCTCATGGGGGAAACCACGGCAGTCGCTCATGGGGGAAACCCCCAAGACCGCGCTGCCTCCCCAAGACCGCGCTGCCTCCCCAAGACCGCGCTGCCTCCCCAAGACCGCGCTGCATCGCTTTCTTCCCAGTATCGAGATCAAATACCCCACTCGCATCACCCCTAGACCTTGCCAACACACTGAGTTGGCAAGACCCTCCTAGCTCATATGGTTAAGTCAAGCAAAATTCGACAGTTTTAAACACACACTACATCAGACCCTTGATTGACAATGGTCTGTCAAGTTAAAAACTTTGGCTGGCGTACGCTATAACTGACTACTCTCTCACACCCTCAACTTAGCGATTCACCGCTAAGAGTCAGTAGCGTCACCCCTACCCTTGTTTTCCCAACCTTGATTAATTATGTCAAGGGCAGCCATTAGTAATCAAGGGTATAGTCATTTGCGAGCTTTTTACATCTGTCTTAGGAAAGATTACCCTAATTTAGCTTAATCCGCCAGAAGCCCCACGACAGAGGTAAGCATTAAACTATTGGCAGTCAGCTGAATGCTTATGTATAGGGATGATAGCATAAGGCTTAACGAAACTCGCGGAATTCCCCACCCTCAAGAGGGGTGGGGATGGATAGCGAGACGACAACTTACGATGATTCGTGATATAATAAAATTGGTCGCTGACCCGCCTGACTGACTAAAAGGCTACCTATTGATAGAAGGTATAAAAGTACTAGCAGAGCTCAGGGAAGAGACTTGCCCCAGCTGGTTAGCCATAGATGCTGTAATTCCAAGGTGAGTCTGTCGTAAAAATATACATCTGCGGAAGGCGGATGTCTGCCTGTGGACGCTGAGTAAGACCAACGCCAGCTTGCTGGTTGAGGCGTCGGCGGATGAAGCGGGAAATCCCAAAGACGAATAAGACCGTCACTGAACTGACCTGGGAATGGGAAGCCCCAACCTCAGCGAAGCAGGTTGGGGTACTTCACTGCTTTATACCTAGTTCTTGAGACTTGAGGGATTAGGATTAGGCTTTAAGCAATAAAGCCTGAACCCTTGCCACAATGCATTGCTGAATCAAGGAATTAATATTATAAGGTGGTGCGTTACGGGACGGGCTGTCCAAACAAGGCGCGAAGAGGCGGTCAGAGGGAGCCCTTCCCTAACACACCCTACGCAACTGTGCCACCTTCGCCTAACCCTCAAAGCTAAATGTTATAGAGTACTAGTTAGGTGCAGTACTACTCCGATCCAGAAACTTAACAGTGACCTGGTCACCTACTTTCAGACCCAGTTCAGCCGCACGTCCGCCACGGAGTTCAATCACTTGGTCAATAATTTCCTTTCCTGGACCATAGGTAGGACATTTATCGGTTTGGCAGGGGGGGACAGATTTTGCGATCGCTTTTACTTCCCCATTTCTTAGAAACACCATATCCAGATAGATTTTAACATTCTTCATCCAAAAGCTGACACGCCGTGGTGGGTCGAAGCCAAATAACATCCCCCGATCCGGTGCTAGAGATAGGCGATACATCAAACCCATTGCCTGTTGCTCAGGGGTCTGTGCCACTTCCAGCCCAATCCGCTCACCTGCGATGTCAGCCTCAGCAGAAATTGGTAACATTTGACCTAATTTGCTTGGTGATTGTGAAACTGATGGGGCTGTTGCTGGTGGTTGACCAGATTTCACAGAGGTACTATTTATAGTGTCTTCTGGAACTGACCCTGCTGAACAGCCCATGATTAAAATACTTAGTGCTATTGCACATAGAGTGATTTGAAACGTCATACCCACAACCCTAAGCCTCCCGTAACACATAACCAACACCACGCACCGTCTGGATTAATCGCCTTTCACCTTCATCTTCTATCTTGATACGTAAATAGCGAATATAGACTTCAATCACATTGGACTCTCCCATAAAGTCATAACCCCAAACATTTTCCAAAATTTGTTCGCGAGTTAATACTTCTCTGGGATGGCTGATCAAATACTTGAGCAGTTCAAACTCTTTCATGGTCAAATCAATCACCCGTCCGTTGCGCATGGCTCTACGCTGGCTTAGGTCTAAAGTTAGTTCTCCAAACCTGAGCTGCTCGGAGCCTCCTGTTTTTGGCTCTAGATAAAGCCGCACCATTTTCACAAATGGCTCGCTACGATAGGGTTTCAGGAAATAATCATCAGCTCCTGCTTCTATACAAGCCACTCGATCCTCTACTCGGTCATGAGCCATCAGCATGATTACAGGTACGCGAGAGCCTTCACGTCTGAGCTGATCGCATAATCTCAGCCCTGATTCTCCTGAAAGTGCTCTATCCACAACCACCATTGCTGGCTGGAGTTCACAGGCTTGATGGCAAGCAACGGAGGCATCAAGGGCAATGACGGTATGATAACCTGCTTCTTTCAAGTCCTGACTCAGCCGTTCCGCCAATATTTGATCGTTTTCTACAACTAAGACACAGGGATTCCTTTTCCAGG
>NZ_GL890933.1 GCF_000211815.1 Moorena producens 3L | reverse complement strand
GATGGTCTTCTAGGAAAGCCACCCGACCTTCTAGGTTATCCACCCGTGCCCCTAGGGTAGCCAATTCGGCTTCAAACTCTTGAATCAGCCGTTGCAGGGTTTCCAAGTCTTCCCGGGTAATAAAATCAGCGGTGCTAGCTGCAATTAACCGCTCAATCTGGTTCAAGCAAGCATTCAAACCAGCCGCAAACTCATAACGGGTAGTTGCCCGGTTTCCACGGAATGTGCGGTTAGGATAACCAGCAATACAGCCATACCGTTCTACCAGAGAGCGCAAAGCTTCATAAGCCCAGTCTCCAGGAGATACATCCCGCAGTTGGGAAACACTGGTGACCTGGTCTATCGAATCTACATCCGTGCCCTGGTTGTTGTAGATATTGATTTGTTGTAGAATTTCCGAGTTAGACTCACCCGTAGCCTGGGCAACGGTTAGCTCTTGTGGAGCCACTTTAGTTTCAGTAGAAGATTCCTCCAGGCTGGGAGCACCATAGGCACTGTTAGCCACCAGCAGTGAAGCCCCTAGCAAAGCGGGACTATATTTGATCGTATTCCAAAAACTTGTTGACATCTTTTCTCAATCAACCTCACACCTAGTAGACAACACTCTTGGACTCAATGCAGTCCGCCACTTTGTCCTACAACCACGAAAATTCGTTAGTTATAGGACAACTCTGGATTAGCATATCATTTTTTTTGTGATTTTTCGAGAAAGATACTCATCCTCGATTTTAGTCACTTACGATACAGCAGTCGCCAGCGATGCAGAGGTGCGACCCGTGGCGAATTTAATTCTTAATGCGGAAAGCGCACCTAAGCGGTCTTGGGGGTTTCCACGGGGCTTACAGCGATGCAGCGCGGTCTTGGGGGTTTCCCCCATGAGCGACTGCATCAAGACAGGTGCGGACGCAGGTTCCGCACACAGCCCCTCCCCATGAGCGACTGCATCAAGACAGGGCAGTTAGGACATGACAAAAGTCTCACACCCTTTGTAAGCGCAAGAGTTTGACTTGTGACTTGTGACTTGTGACTTCTCCTAAACTAGTCAGCTATCTGCTGATAAATCACAGCAGATAGCTGATAGCAATACCTAGAATTTGTACCTAGTATTTTTACTTAGAACTTAAAGGTGGTACGGATGGCTCCAACCCAAATCGTATCATTGCCTTCATCGTGATTAGGATTGAAAATCACGTAGGCTCCTGGAGTAATCAGGATGTTCTTGCTAATGGGGAATTTGTACTGTGCCTCAACCAGGTAGGAAGTATCTTCATCTTCTTGTTCGGTACCATCAATTTCGGTAGCCTTAGGTGGCACACCCCCGGCAATACTGAACACAGCTCCCTCTTTGCCTAAATCAATGAAAGACAGGGTGGCTAGCCAAGTGAAGATGTCAGCATTGTCACCTTCTTCTACCGTACCATTATCATCTTCTGCTTCAGCATCAATATAACCAAACCAACCGCCGATGTGAATTTGTTCGGTCAGGCGCAAACTGGCTTGTGCTCCTAAGCGATTGGCAGAGGTAGCCGTATTACCGAATGGTTCCTGGGCCAGTTCACTACCAGTGCTACCCGAAAGATTGACACTGTCTCCTGGCTGGTAACTACGGACGTAGGTCAAAGATAGATCCAAATTATCAATGGGGGAAATACCCAGTTGAGCACCAGCGCTATAGGCACCATTGAACAATCCTAAGCCCTCACCGGGATTAGAAGCATCACCATCATCAGCCAAATAAAGTACTGATAGTTTCAAGGCATCACTAAATTTATAGGTGAAACCGCCACCAGTTCCGGTTACTCCCCGATGAGTTAGGGGGTTACGGCGGATAAACCGGGATAAGCCACCACTGCCACTGCTTGCCAGGATGGGGTTGGTCGGGTTGAAAATGTCATGCAAGTCCAGGCCAGTGGTTCCCACATAAGCCCTTAATTTCTTACCAATGGGGAAGCGGTAGTGCAATTCAGTAATTTCCACATCGTTGCCACCACCGGCATCATGACCCAAGCGAGCCATGTCGGTACCAGTCACACTACTGAGCCTAGTAAAGTTCCCTGCCTGCAAACGAGTTCTCAACCGGTCTTTACCGGTGAAACTGGTATCGAAGTTCAGACGTACCCTGTTGCTGAAGGTAATGTTTTCATCAATGCCTTCCTGAGCTTCTTCGTCATCATCATCGTCTTCGTCATCTCCATCTAATCGCCTTTCTTCAGCTTCAGCTTGTTCTTCCCCAAAGGCACCAGCAAAGGTAAACAGAACTTCCCCTTTGAGTTTGGTGGTGGTGGAGAACTGATGGTCTTCTAGGAAAGCCACCCGACCTTCTAAGTTATCCACCCGTGCCCCTAGGGTAGCCAGTTCTGCTTCAAACTCTTGAATCAGCCGTTGCAGGGTTTCCAAGTCTTCCCTGGTAATAAAGTCCGCTGTGCTCGCCGCAATTAACCGCTCAATTTGGTTCAAGCAAGCATTCAAACCAGCCGCAAACTCATAACGGGTAGTTGCCCGGTTTCCACGGAATGTGCGGTTAGGATAACCAGCAATACAGCCATACCGTTCTACCAGAGAGCGCAAAGCTTCATAAGCCCAGTCACCAGGAGATACGTCCCGCAGTTGGGAAACACTGGTGACCTGGTCTATCGAATCTACATTTGTGCCCTGGTTGTTGTAGATATTGATTTGTTTTAAAATTTCCGAGTTAGACTCACCCGTAGCCTGGGCAACCGTTAGCTCTTGTGGAGCCACTTGAGTTTCAGTAGAAGATTCCTCAAGGCTGGGAGCAGCATAGGTATTGTTAGCCACCAGCAGCGAAGCCCCTAGCACAGCGGGACTATATTTGATAGTATTCCAAAAAATTGTTGACATCCTTTGTCAATCAACCTCACACCTAGTAGACAACACTCTTGGACTCAATGCAGTCCGCAATTTTTTCCTATAACCACTACAATTCGTTAGTTATAGGACAACTCTGGATTAGCATATCATTTTTTGTGTGATCAGGGGAGCTAGCTTTTCGAGAAAAATACTCGATTGTAGTGACTTACGATACCAATCCTTTTAAGCAACAGAGCAATCGTTGTCTGTGCGCTCTAGATTATACGGCTTGAGGTTGAAGGGGAGGTAAGGCTTTGGTAATAATCAGGTTAAGAAAGATGCTTTTATGTTTAGCTGTCCGGCAAAATTCATCCCACACCTAATGCTTAGCATAGGTGTGGGATGAATTTTGCACAGGGTATTATAAAATTGCTATAATATATGTACTGATAAACAAAGCCGTTCGCGTAGCGTGGCCTACGGCCTTAAATGCTGGGCAAGTCAGCCACTTACGTGCCTAAAAAATAGAACTCATTGTATTGTTCCGGTGGGTCGGGGCATCCCGTGTCGTTAATAAAGTAACCCGTGTATCCGAACGCGCCCCGCGTCGGCGAAAGCCGATAGTGATGGCTGGAGTTGGTAAGAAGCCCACACTGTAATCTTCGATGAGCGTGTGGGAGTATGTCACGGCTAGCATCTTATTTAGCTAAGATATGATATAGCAATCCTAATTGCAACGTCAACAAGCAAGGGCTTCAGATTCTTACCCATCTTTACCCTCTTGGCTTGTTCTGGTATTTAAAAACTCAGATCGGATTGCTATCTAACCAGTGAACCTAACGCCTAGGAGTAACTCCTGAACGTTGACCAGTGACAATATAAGAGACTCGTTGACCAATATTGGTAGCATGGTCAGCCATTCGTTCTAAATGGCGAATCACTAGTCCTAGTAAAAGAATTGGTTCAACAACACCCTTGATATCCCGCTGACTGGCCAAGGTTTGATACAGTTGGTCATAGGCATCGTCTACTGTATCGTCCAGCTTTTTGACCGTTTGCCCAGCAATGGCATCTAAATCCGCTAGGGCTTTTAAACTTGTTGCCAGCATAGCTTGGGCATGATGAGACATAAGTTCCACCTCTGGCATACAGGGATGGGGTGGATAAGGAAACAGCTTTATTGATAGTTCTCCCAGGTCTTCAGCATAATCACCAATGCGCTCTAAGTCTCGTACTAGTTGCATAAAGGCACTCAGAAGCCGTAAATCTTGGGCAACGGGAGATTGCAGAGCCATTAACGTGACACATTCCATCTCAATTTGGTGATAGTAGCCATCAATGCGCTTATCAAGAGAGGCAAGATGTTGGGCAGTCTCGAGATTGCGCTCAAACAGGGCTTGATGACTTAGTCTAAAAGATTGCTCTACCAGAGCCCCCATACGCAAAACATCTTGTGCCAAACGCTTCAGGGAGCGCTGGAAGTGTGAACGCTCAGACATGTTGCTGACAGAACTATTAGCAGAAGATAAACTCACCAGGAAATAGGGGTTGCTAAGGGAAGGCTGGAAGCCCCTGTGATTTATATATATTTATGCATGGGGAAGAAAGCTTTGCCGTAACATAAATAACTGCCCAACAGCACATCAAGATTAGATGCGATCGCTCCCATCCTTCCGGTAAACAAATTAGCAGGCAGTATTTCGATGAAGGGTTTAGGGTTTAGGGCTTGGGTTCATGCTGTTAACTGGTTACAGGTTAACTGGTTACAGGTTAGCTGGTTACAGGTTAGCTGGTTAGCCAGTTACAGGTTAGCCAGTTACAGGTTAGCTGGTTACAGGTTAGCTGGTTACAGGTTAGCTGGTTACAGGTTAGCTGGTTGAAAGTTAGCTGGTTACAGGTTAGCTGGTTACAGGTTAGCTGGTTACAGGTTAGCTGGTTACAGGTTAGCTGGTTACAGGTTAGCTGGTTACAGGTTACAGGTTATTAAACCTTCAACCTACCCTACAGGAACCCCAAGGGCGAACACCCTTCAACCTTCAACCTTCAACCTTTAACATTTAACCTTCAACCTTCAACCTTCAACCTTCAACCTTCAACCTTCAACCTTCAACCTACCAGCACATTGGCGAAAAGGGTTCATGACAGGCAGCTGATGATTGGGCGAGCAGGATATGGTAGTATAACACTTAGTAATAGCAAATTTAATCAACCTTTGGTGGTATCTGGAAGTGCAATTTCTATACAGGCACCACCTGTTTCCCAGTGATTGGTGGCTAGGATAGAGCCACCGTGAGCCTCAATAATTTGCTGCACAATGGATAGTCCTAGACCACTGCCACCACGCACAGGTAATGGCTCTCCATTACTATAATTACTCTGGTCTCTGGCTCTTGAGTGATCTCCCCGGTAAAGTCGCTCAAAGACACGGGGTAAATCTGACTCGGCAAAACCATCTCCTGCGTCGATCACCTTAATTTGAATCCAAGTATCGCATTCCAACGCCTTGTGGGAAGATATAGCATTAACCTCAACTCTAATAGCAGCCTGAGGTGGGCTGTGTTTAATACTGTTGTCAAATAAATTTAGAAACACCTGAGTCAGGCGAGAGGGATCAGCTTCCAGATACAATTGATTGGGTCCATGATAGGCAAGGGTTAAGTTCTTCTGTTGGGCTAGGAGTTCTAGGGTTTGCCAGACCCTAAAAATTAAACTCTTTAGTTCTATGGATTGACAGTTAAGATGTAGGGTGGGGTCTTGCTTGAGTTTACTAATTTCCAGCCAATCTTCCACAAGCTGAATCAGCCGTTTGACTTCTGCGAGCATTTTCTCCACCCAGCGGCTTTCCTGAGCCTCCAGACGACTCTGTAACGTTTCCGCCACTAAACTAATGGAGGTTAACGGGGTTCTGAGTTCGTGGGCTAAATCCCCAAACCACTGGTTGCGAGACTCAGCCAGTTCTACCAAAGGTTGTTGATTTTCGAGAAACACACCAACTTGTTTCTGGGGTAAGGGCCAACTGGAAGCTCTTAGATAAAGCGATCGCATTTCACCCATGGCATCCCCCTTTAAGCAACTGGGGTGAAATACCCATTCACAGATCCCAGGTTGCTGCTGCTGACGGGTAGTTTGAATCAGCTGATCTAATTCGTAGGAACGCACCCACTCCAGGAATAACCGGATTTCTCCTGATTCCCAGTCATGAATATGTAATAACTGACGTGCTTGCTGGTTGCACCATAGTAACTGGTTTTCTTCATCCACCAGAAAATAACCTAAGGGTGCTACCTGAAGTAATTCTTGCCAGGTTTGCAGTTCCTGCTCCATCTCTTCTCGTTGATGATTGGCTCTTGCGATCGCTTGCCGCAAACGAGAAACTGCTGACAATGAGTTGCTGGTAGCATCCACCTGTAGTGTTCCCAACATTTGCTGTAGCCGTTGTTTGAGTTGGCGCTGCTGCCACAGCCACAGCCCAATTCCCAAAGCCAGACCTAGTAAAAATGCTAGGAGGGTCATAATAAAAAAAAATATGAAGTAAGCATTCAGCTCTCAGCATTCAGCTCTCAGCATTCAGCTCTCAGCATTCAGCTCTCAGCTCTCAGCTCTCAGCTCTCAGCTCTCAGCTCTCAGCTCTCAGCTCTCAGCTCTCAGCTCTCAGCTCTCAGCTCTCAGCTCTCAGCTCTCAGCTCTCAGCTCTCAGCTCTCAGCTCTCAGCTCTCAGCTCTCAGCTCTCAGCTCTCAGCTCTCAGCTCTCAGCTCTCAGCTTATGGGCAATGGGCTTTTACCCATACTTTCAATTCTCATGCTTCTCTATCAATATTAAATTCTCCCGTTCGCTTAGCGTGGCCATAGGTCTGCATAGGTTTATTTTAAGCTGACGGCTGACAGCTGACGGCTGACAGCTGACGGCACCTCAAGTAGCGTGGCCAAAGGCCAACGGCTGAATGCTTACAATATGAAGTATAAAGGACTTCGTACTTTATAATACTTTATCCTTTATCTTTCCTTCATATTTCATTGATTATTTATCCTTGATTCTTGATTTTTTATCTGTCCTTTATCTATCCTTTATCTATTCTTTATCTATCCTTTATCTATTCTTTCTCTATCCTTCATTATTTATCCAAAGCGATAACCAAAACCCCTTACAGTGATCAGGTATTCTGGTTTACTGGGGTCTTCTTCTAATTTTTCCCGTAACCAGCGAATATGAACATCCACTGTTTTAGTATCTCCCACAAAATCCATTCCCCATACTTGATCAATTAATTGGTCCCGAGACCAAACTCGGCGGGGATTATTAATAAATAACTCCAAAAGTCGAAACTCCTTGGGAGATAAATTAACGTCTTCTCCCCGAACCGTCACCCGACACTCTTGGGGGTACAGCTTGATCTCTCGGAATTGCTGGACGGGTGTTGGAGTGATACCATTCAAGTGTTGGCGACGAATTAAGGCTCGGCAACGAGCAATCAACTCCCGCATACTGAACGGTTTAGTGAGGTAGTCGTCTGCACCAACTTCCAAACCTAAAACCCGATCTGTTTCACTAGCTTTGGCACTAAGAATCATGATCGGAATGGGATTTCCTCGATAACGTAGCAACCGACACAGATCTAAACCATTCACCTGAGGTAGCATTAGGTCTAATATGAGCAAATCCACAGAGTAACCAGTGTGATCGCTATCCTGAAGCATAGTCAAAGCTGTAGCGCCGTCCGAAGCAGTTAAAACCTCGTAACCTTCTTCTTGCAGGGCTAGGACGATCATTTCTCGGATTAGTTCTTCGTCTTCCACCACTAAGACTTGTTTAGCCTTGGTCAGTTCTGAACCGGAAGGACTGTGGGGTATGTCGAGAGCAAGCATAAAGTAAGAAAACTTGGTAACTGAGGTTACAAGTCAAGATATACAAGCAGTAACACGCATCTGTCAATCAGAATATTGACTTAATCATCAATTAACCTTATTTTTACCAATATATTATCTGGCTGCAGATAGATTATGGAGCCATTGTGCCTAATTAAGATAAAACCCCAAGTCTTACAGCCAATCCATACCTCTGCACCTACTAGCAAGGAGAGGTTGGGCAAATGCCTTGCAATTAAGTAGTCAAAAAGCGGGATAAAACGGGATTTTTTGGGGTATAATAGACAAAAAGGCCAAGAATAGCCAACGATGTCTAAGCGCAAGAAAAAATCAGGCACAACAAAGAAGCTTTCAACCCAGGTAGTCCCAGTAATTGGGATGTCAATGGCAGTTGAAACTGAGCTTTTTGCCATAATGCAACGCTTAGGCATCGTTCGTTCTGAGTCCTACAACAAGCTTGGCAGCGTTAGCCATTGGGGACTCGACTGGCGGAAAGCCTACCCAGAGGTTAGATCTTTGAGAACTCCAGAATCTTTAGGTCTACCATCCAAACTAATGGAATGGACGGTTAGCGATGTCGCTAAAGCCATTAGTGCCCAACAAGCTGCTGGTATTGAAGCATTAGGGAAAATTCTACATAAGCGCTTTCCAGGCAAAGAAAACGAACAGCGTCGAAGTCAATGCTACAAACAACTATCAACTCCAAGTTTTCTTAGTGATCCGTTTTTACATCGAATTGTCAGAAAAACGTTTCGACGTGGCCATTCTTGGGTTAAGAATCAGATAGTTTATCAACAGGATGGTTACTCCTGTAAGCGTATTTATAGGTACACCTACCAATTAGAATTAGCCGGACTACGTCGTGGAAAACGTAATCGGCTCTTGGTGAGATCTAATCGAAAAATAACTGGGCAAATTAGGCTAATTTACAACCCATTGTTGCAGCGATTTGAAATCCATTTCTTGGTTAATTACGGGGTTGTCAATGTTACCAGCGAACGTCGCTGTCTCGGCGTGGATAAGGGTTACACGGAAGTGTTTTATGATTCGGATGGTCGTGCCTATGGTCTGGGCTTAGGTAAATTAGCGACCAACAAGTCTGACAGAATTGTCAAGAAAAACCGGAATCGTGGCCAGTTGTGGGCGCTGCATAGAAAATTAGAGAAAATAGATCCTGCCAAGTCAGCTCGCATACTAGAAATAATCTGAGCCGAAAAACAGAAATCGTCGCTTAAGAAAGACCAGGCAGGAATTATAGCTATTATAGGCGCTGCAAGTAGGTCACTTTTTAATGGGGAATCATTAAAAGTTTTTGCGGAAGATTTAACCCAACCAATCAAAGGGAAACGTCAATCATTATCAATGTCTCGAAAATTGAATAGCTGGATGAAAGGAGCTATTCGAGACTCTTTACAAAAATGGGCTAACTGGACTGGTTCAGTAGTTTCAGAAATTCAGCCAAGCTACACGTCGCAAATTGACTCCGTAACTGGCACTCTATTAGGGGTTAGGAAAGGGGACAGTTTTATCAGATTTAATGGGGTCGTGTTGCAGGCTGATCACAATGCTGCATTAAACATCCTTGCCCGTGGTACAGACAAGGAAATCTCCCGGTTTATGACTAGGGTTGAAGTTCAAGCAGTGTTGTTGCGTCGTACCGCGCGATTCCTTGAAGATATGGACTTGAGTTTAGCTAATGCGGTTGAGCTAGGTTGGCTTGACCCTAAGCATGAGCTTTGCTCAATCTTTTAGGGATCTCCTGGCCGGGATGCCAGGAGCGCTTAGACAAGATGGGTGGTAGGCTTGACTCCAATTGCTGTTTGACCACCCCTCACTCAAGCAACAATAAATTGCACCTTGACCCGTGGTACCGGGTTTACCCCGATTAATCACGGTTTAAGAGTATCCCACAACAACTAACCCTCTAAAATGAACCATGCTGCTACACTTGAGTACTTGGAAAGAAATTGAAGCTTACCTAAAGCAATCACCAGGGATTATTCTGCCCATTGGTTCAACGGAACAACATGGACCAACGGGGTTGATTGGCACCGACGCAATATGTGCAGAAGCGATCGCAAAAGGTGTGTCTGAAGCAACCAATGCCCTAGTTGCTCCCACCATTAATGTCGGGATGGCGCTACACCACACGGCTTTTCCCGGTAGCATCAGTTTGAAACCGAGTACATTAATTCAGGTGATCAAAGATTATCTGACTTGCTTGACTAGAGCTGGGTTCACCAAGTTTTTCTTTATCAATGGTCATGGGGGTAATATCGCTACCCTTAAGGCAGCGTTTTCTGAAAGTTACGCCCACTTGAGCGATTTACAGATTCCTAATGGGGAAAGGGTTCAGTGTCGGGTAGCTAATTGGTTTATGTGCCGTTCTGTCTATAAATTAGCTAAGGAGTTGTATGGGAATCAAGAAGGTTCCCATGCTACTCCTTCTGAGGTAGCACTTACCCAATATCTCTATCCCGAAGCCATTAAACGAGCACCCCTGTCAGAAACCGTTGCGTCTGGACACCCAATTTATGGAGCCGCAGATTTTCGTCGCCGTTATCCCGATGGTCGTATGGGGTCTAATCCAGCCTTAGCAACACCGCAACATGGTAAGCAGTTTTATGAGTTGGCAGTCAAGGAGTTGAGTAGTAGTTATTTGGAGTTTATGGCCGCAGATTGAATCGGGAAGTTAGAATTTAGAATTTAGAATTTAGAATTTAGAATCGGGAATCGGGAATCGGGAATCGGGAATCGGGAATCGGGAATCGGGAATTGGGAATCGGGAATCGGGAACATTATCAAAGAGATAGGATATGATATACCGATAATTACCCTTAATAAAAATCTCCCCATCTCCCCATCTCCCCATCTCCCCATCTCCCCACCCTCCTGGTTATGATGGGTATTCAACCGAACTTGATCTTAGATCTTAGATCTGATCCTCGATATCTTCAGGGAAGTCCTGGCGTAATCCCCCAGGCAAGGCAGCAATAATGGCATCTAGTACTCTCGATACTTGAATAATTTCAATACCGAGATCAGGTAAGGTTTGACCTTTGGGTACAATGGCTCGCTTGAACCCTAACTTGGCAGCTTCTTTGAGTCGGAGTTCCATCTGAGAGACTAGTCGCACTTGCCCCCCTAAGCTGATTTCACCAATCATAACCGTGCGAGGATCGACAACGCGATCGCGAAAACTAGCTACTACCGCAATAGCCATTCCTAAATCAGCTGCTGGTTCTTCTACTCCTAGCCCTCCTGCTGTTGCTACATAAGCATCTAATTTGGATAGGGGAATCCCAACTCGCTTTTCCAACACTGCCAGGATTTGTTGTAAGCGGTTGTAATCAACTCCAGTGGTTGAGCGGCGGGGTGCCCCATAACTAGCAGGACTTACTAGGGCTTGCAACTCTACCAGAATCGGACGAGTACCTTCACAAGCCACTACAGTAGCAGTACCAGGACTCATTTCATCTCGGTTACCCAAAAACAGATCAGAAGGATTCAAGACTTCCTGCAAACCGTTGCTGACCATTTCAAAAATACCGATTTCATGAGTAGCCCCAAAGCGGTTTTTAACAGAACGCAGTAGCCGGTGGGAAGCAAAGCGATCGCCTTCAAAGTACAATACAGTATCGACTAAGTGTTCCAGTACCCTTGGTCCTGCGATCGCGCCTTCTTTGGTCACATGACCCACAATTAACAGAGTAATGTTTGACCGCTTTGCTACCTGCATCAGGGCAGAGGTACATTCCCGCACTTGAGCAACAGAACCAGGAGCAGAGGTCAAGGCCGGAAAATAAAGAGTCTGAATACTGTCAATCACTGCTACCTGAGGTTTGAGGGACTCCAACTCTCGCAGAATTTCCTCTAAATCAGTTTCTGGTAGAATATACAGCTCAGCGTCTTTAGAGTCAGACTCTTGAGAGTCAGACTCTTGAGCGGCTATAGGGGTTTTAGAAGACTTAGACTTAGAAGACTTAGACTTAGAAGACTTAGACTTAGAAGACTTAGGGTCGTTTTTGACCCTACTGTTATTAGATTCGAGATCAGAGGTTTCTGCTGATACCACACCCAGGCGAGATGCTCGCAGTTTTACCTGCTGTCCTGATTCTTCTGCACAAACGTATAGAATGCGATGTAACTTGGCAAGTTGATTGGCAACTTGGAGCATTAAGGTTGATTTGCCAATGCCTGGATCGCCACCAATTAATACTAAAGACCCAGGCACAACGCCACCTCCGAGCACTCGGTCGAGTTCCCCATAGCCTGAGGGGAAGCGGATCTCGACAGTATCAACAATTTCTGAGAAGGTAAGGGATGATCTGGGTTGAGCCGGTCCAGTGTTAGGCTCGTGGTTATCCGAATAAGTATTGGATTGCCAACCCCCGCGACTGATTTTGACCGGAGTTGGGGGAGCTACCTCATCCAAGGAATTGTAAGTACCACAGGCAGGACATTTGCCGAACCATTGGGAGGACTCAGCACCACAGGCATTACACACATAGAGCGTTTTAGGCTTCGGCATCCTACTTGAAAAGTCTTAAAAACTCTTAAAAAAACTCAATAATTAAATTAACATTAATGAAAGTCAAGGAAGACTTCACCAGCAAGGAAAATATAATTCTCAACGATAAAACCAACTTTGTAAAGGGTTACATTTTAGAGATAAACTACTGATAAATTAATAAATCATTAATCTTACTTCACCATTTCAGGAGTATAACGTCCATTGGAAACTCATAAAGAAAAAATTCTTGTTGTTGATGACGAGGCCAGTATCCGTCGAATATTAGAAACTAGGTTATCCATGATTGGCTACGAAGTAGTCACAGCCGCTGATGGAGAAGAAGCCCTAAACACATTTCGTGATACAGAGCCTGACCTAGTGGTGTTAGATGTGATGATGCCAAAGCTAGACGGCTATGGTGTCTGTCAAGAATTACGCAAGGAATCAGACATTCCCATTATTATGCTAACTGCTTTAGGGGATGTAGCTGACCGGATTACCGGTCTAGAGTTAGGAGCAGATGACTATGTGGTCAAGCCCTTTTCTCCAAAAGAATTGGAAGCCCGTATTCGTTCCGTACTGCGCAGGTTTGATAAAGTGGGGGCTGCTGGTATTCCTAGTTCTGGGGTGATTCATGTCGGGAGTATCAAAATCGACACCAATAAGCGACAAGTCTACAAAGGGGATGAGCGGATTCGCCTGACTGGGATGGAGTTCAGTCTTCTAGAGTTATTAGTCAGACGTTCCGGAGAACCATTCTCCCGTTCTGAAATTTTGCAGGAAGTGTGGGGCTATACCCCTGAACGCCATGTGGATACCCGTGTAGTAGATGTCCACATCTCCCGGTTACGAGCCAAGTTAGAGGATGATCCTAGTAATCCTGAGCTAATTCTCACCGCACGAGGTACAGGTTATTTGTTCCAACGGATCATTGAACCAGATGACAAATAATAACACCTTGATGTTTCGTTTCAGCTTCGTAAGTCCTGAACTAACAACCAACAGGTGAGTGATGGCTAAACCCGACCAAAATGATGTACTGCGGCTGCTGCCATTTGCGGTTGGAGGATTGGCAGGGGGTCTGTTGCTGATCAATCGTTTATTAACCTCCCAGCTCACCAATTCTCAAGCTCGTTCTGATGCTGTAGGGGTAATTGTTTGTGCTGTCTTGATTTTGACAGGTTTACTGTGGCAGCAGGTACAGCCCAAACCTCCTGATGCCGTTAAACTGATTGGCGAAGAGGGTTTCGACCTCGCTCCAGAGCTGCCAGATCAGGTCAAAACTGAATTAGCCTGGGCATCCCATCTATTACTGACTAATACGGTAACGCGATCGCTTGTGGTGGTATACCAAGGCAAAGTCTTGCTGCGGCGGGGGATCTTGGGCAAAAATCCCCAAGTCGAGCCTGGAGCTATTCTCAAGCGGGTTCTCGAAACTCAAAAAGCCGTGTATCTGGTTAACCTGAAGCTCTATCCAGGGCGACTTGAATTTGACTACTTGCCTGATAACACACAAGGTGTCATATGTCAACCGATTGGCAACCAAGGAGCGCTAATTTTGGCAGCCAATGCTCCCCGAAGTTACACTAAACAAGATGAAAAGTGGATTGAGGGGATTGCTGATAAAGTCGCCAATACTCTCTCTGGTCATTTATAAGATGTGGGTACCGCTTCGAATTTAAATAATGTGGTTAATCATTTTGTACTGGTTCCTGATTCTGCTGATGCTAGTAGGCATTATTGGTTCGGTTGTTCCTGGCATTCCCGGTGCCATGTTGATTTTAGCTGCCACCATAATTTGGGGTATTGCTGAGGGCTTTAGTAGCGTCACCTGGGCATTGGGCGTAGCTATCTTTGTGTTGCTACTGGGTATGGGGGTCGATTTTTTAGCCGCTTACTGGGGAGCCAAAAAAGCTGGTGCTAGTAATTGGGGACAAATTGGTTCCATAATCGGCTTGTTCATGGGGGTGTTTGGTCTTTTACCCGCCTTGCCCTTCGGCGGACCGTTACTAGGGATTTTGCTTGGACCGTTGTTAGGGGCGTTTGTAGGTGAGTTTCTCTATCAACGGAAGTTAAAGTTACAGGATAGAATTAAGCAATCCTTTAAAGCTGGCTTGGGGATTGTAGTCGGTTCATTGGTAGGAAATTTGATTCAGGCAATGCTTGCGATCGCTACTGTGGTGGTGTTTATTTTCACCACTTGGCCCCCAGGTGCAGGGATTTAGCTTGAAATTTAGATTGAACAGGGTGATGGGGTGCACTACTGCCTGCTAAATAACGCTAACTAACAAGTTCACCGACTCAGCAATTTGCACCGTAGGCGATCAAGGGCATAGCAGGCGCTGATGTGACGTAGGTCAGACCGACTCCGATGTTGACCCAAGGTGTACTTGTAGCATTCTAAAATGCCATCTGGTCCGGCTAGACCAATGTAAACTAGACCCACAGGCTTGGTATCGGTATTGCCTCCAGGTCCAGCTATGCCTGTAATACTAAGTGACCAGGTTGAAGAAAGAAGCGATCGCACTCCTGTTGCCATTTGCTCTGCTACAACCTTACTTACCGCCCCCATCGCCTTCAAGTCTGAGGAATTCACTCCCAGTACACCAGTTTTCACAGCGTTATCATAAGCAATGATACCCCCCAAAAAATAATTAGAACTCCCCGGGACACTGGTTATCATACTGCCAATACCGCCACCAGTACAGGATTCTGCTACGCTCAACGTTTCTGAGGCAGCCGTTAATAGCTGACCCACTACAGAGGCTAGGGTATCGGTGTCAGTACCGAAATAGTTAATTCCCCCAATCTCCTGTAATTTTTGGGCTACTGGTTCAATGAACTGTTGTGCTTCACTTTCTGAAGCCGCACGGGCCGAAACTCTTAACCTCACTTGTCCCTTACTAGCATAGGGAGCAACGGTGGGGTTGGTAAGGTCAAAAAAGGGAGCAACTTTCTCAGCCAAAGCCGATTCTCCAATCCCCCAAAACCGCAACATCCGGCTATAAACGATTTCTTTACCCCAGCCTTGGCTTTTGAGATAGGGAACAGCCGTGTCTCGCCACATCTGATTCATTTCCCTAGGAACACCAGGAAACGTGAGAATGCTTAAATCAGCACGGGGTTTCCAGATGATACCAGGAGCTGTTCCATTCAAGTTGGGTAATACTTGTGCCCCTTCTGGAATTAGGGCTTGCTTGCGGTTATTGGTAGTTAATTGACGTCCCCGCCGGGCAAACTTCTGAGTGATGTCCTCTATAACATCTGGTTCTTCAATCAGAGGAGCCCCAAAAAATTTAGCGATCGCTTCCGTGGTCAAGTCATCGGGCGTCGGACCAAGACCACCAGTAAATATTAGGATAGTGGAGCGCTCACTAGCAATTGCCAATACTTGCTGTAAACGCCCGATATTATCTCCCACTACTGTCTGATAGTAGTGAGGAATCCCCAATGCGGCTAGCTCCTGGGCTAAAAACTGAGAATTGCTGTTGAGAATATCCCCCAGCAGCAGTTCGGTACCTACACAAATAATTTCTGCACTCATCGATTATGCCTCAGGGGCAAGATAACATTCATTTCTTTCGGCTCTTATCTTATAATCCCACACTGACAGCAATTTTAAAACTATAGCGTTTTCACATGATATGTGAAACTAGGATTGATCTAAAAAGGTAACAGGTAATAGGTAATAGGTAATAGGGAGTAGGTAATATAGCATTAAAAAATATCCTAATTTATTTATTATACCTATAAATATAGCAGAAGTCAGAAGTCAGAAGTCAGAAGTCAGAAGTCAAACTCTTGCGCTTACAAAGGGTGTGAGACTTTTGTCATGTCCTAACTGCTCTGGCGACTGCTATACTATAATTTTATTTTTCATGAAAAATAAAATTATGTTAGGTAAATTAAGAGCAGCATAAAATATATACCAGTATTTTTTTGTGTTATGCTAAATCATCAACATTGGGGTTGATTATCTATTTTTAAATGCTATATTTAGTAGCGTTTGATAGGGTTTATCATAGTTATGATGTACACAGGTTTTTTTTCCGATTCCCTGTGGGTGCATCTCACTGTCTTGATGATTTTTAACGACAAATTAAGTACATTTTCTTATCCCCCACACCCGGTCACCCCACACCTGAGGTCTTTGTAAAAAACCTACCCTTATGAGGGAGGGTGGGGAGGGTGGGAAGTGTGGGGAGGGTGGGAAGTGTGGGGAGATGGGGAGATGGGGGAAATTTTTATTAAGGGTAATTATCCTGACATGATATTACGGCAAACCAGTAGGTCAAGGCGAGGGTAGTGATAAACATGATGTCAAAGCCTCCGAGGGAAAATGCCTGGAGACTGATTCGTCGGGTTCGTTTCACATAGGTGCGCTCTTACCATTAAGAATTAAATTCGCCACGGGTCGCACCTGAGTTGCTCATGATCCTGACCCGGTGATGGCCTCACGAAAACAACATGATAAACGACGGTATCGACTGGAATTCAAAATACTTTCGTACCAGTACGTGGTTGATTAGTTTTGTCAGTCAACCAGGGTTAATTCAGTTTCCTTAGCAACACCTTATCAAATTCTCAGTTAACGGTCACTTCCTCCTCAGTTAAGACCTGCATTCTAGTAATTAAAGATAAGCAGTTAACCAATTAAGCGAATCAACCTTAGGAGGAACAAACATGAAACGTCTCGTACTTGGCAGTTTAGGCACTTTGTTGATTGCCACCGCTACCACTCCCGTCTTAGCATCGGAAATCGCTGCCAACTCCACCACCAGCCGTAACAATATTGTCGAAGTTCAACCGTTTAACCTGGTCTATCTCGGTTATCAAGGCTACTTTGCTGACCAAGGTATTCCCAGTAATGCTGCTTTCATCAGCGCTGTAAAAACCAAGAGAATTACCGCCAAAGACCTCGTAGCCAGTGCTATTGAAAGAGGAAGATTATCCCCAGAAACTATCAATGATTCTAGCTATCTGGCTCATGTAAACACTCAACTATCCAACCTGGATCGGGATTAATACTTATGTAAACATTAACTGATAGCTGAATGCTTACATAAGTTAAGACCTACATTCTAGTAATTAAAGATAAGCAGTTAACCAATTAAGCGAATCAACCCTAGGAGGAACAAAAATGAAACGTCTCGTACTTGGCAGTTTAGGCACTTTGTTGATTGCCACCGCTACCACTCCCGTCTTAGCATCGGAAATCGCTGCCAACTCCACCACCAGCCGTAACAATATTGTCGAAGTTCAACCGTTTAACCTGGTCTATCTCGGTTATCAAGGCTACTTTGCTGACCAAGGTATTCCCAGTAATGCTGCTTTCATCAGCGCTATAAAAAGCAAGAGAATTACCGCCAAAGACCTCGTAGCCAGTGCTATTGCAAGAGGAAGATTATCCCCAGAAACCATCCATGATTCTAGCTATCTGGCTCATGTGAACACTCAACTATCCAACCTGGATCGGGATTAATACTTAGGTAGCGCATATGCGCTACCTCCCAGCGTCGAAGCCTGTGCCACGCAAGCTACGCGGTCAGCTGACCGCTGTCAGCTGATTTTCTCTAGAATCAGCGCGTCACTGTTGTATACTCCAGTTGAGAGCCCTGAGCTCGATAGTGATCATCATCCTACTTTGTCTGACCGTAGAAGGATGGAAAACTCAGCTCAAGCTCAAAAAAGTTACGGTAGGGAATAGCGAAACGGAAATCCAAAAGGATCTCAAACCCTTGGAGACCTATCTGTAAGTGGGGTGTAGTTGAGTATGAAAATTATCAGCCTATTAGCTGCGATCGCAATATTTATAATCTCGGCTTGTTCCAATCAATCCCGTGTCAACACCACTAACCGTCACCATGCATTTGACTGATACCAAAGGCATTGGTGAAGAGATTGGCATTGTCAAAGCAACCCAAACCGAGAAGGGTCTGCAGCTAACTTCGAATCTGTCTGGATTAACTCCTGGAGAACATGGCTTCCATGTCCATGCAAAGCCCAACTGTGGTCCAGGCCAGAAGGAAGGTAAAGTAGTTTCTGGCTTAGCTGCTGGTGGTCATTATGATCCAGAAAATACCGGCAAACATGAAGGACCATTCGGTAATGGTCATTTAGGTGATTTGCCAAGGCTAGTGGTTAATAAACAGGGTGTTGCTAAGACTCCAGTAGTAGCCCCACGGTTAAAGGTTGCTGACCTTAAGGGTCACTCTCTGATCATTCACGCTCAAGGTGACAATTATTCAGATATTCCCAAACCCTTGGGAGGGGGTGGTGCTCGAGTGGCTTGTGGTGTGATTTAGCAATAGTGTTGTGCTTTTTAGTTAACAGTAACTGATGGGGAATTTGATATTCCCCATTTCTTATTCAATCCCTAAAGACTTTTGGATCAGCTTATTATTGGTTTGAATCAGTTCTTGTTGTTCTGGCCAGAATAATGTTGGTAATTCATCTATCGGAAACCACCGCAGCTGGTAACTGAGATTTGGATCAGTAGGAGTGCCGTCAATTTGGTCAGTAATGAACAAAAAATAGTAAGTCTTTTTCCAACACTGTTTGGCAAAGTCTAATCGTTCCTTAACTCCCAGTTCAGCAATAAATTTTAGGTCATTTAAGCCCGCTTCTTCCGCAATTTCTCGCTCTGCTGCCTCTACAATAGTTTCTCCTGGTTCTACATGACCTTTCGGTAAAACGTATTCAAGTCTATTGCCTTCTTGAACTAGAGCAATGTATATCTGCTGCTCCCAACGGCGGGCAACAATACCACCAGCGGAGGTAGCCTCAGAAACTCCAGGTGGTCGTTGATACCAAGTTTCATCAATAATCATTTTTGAAGTTTCATCGAATCTCGTCTAACTTAGCACGCACTTTCTGGATATCTTGCCACATCATCCACTTTGGACTACCTGGATCTCGTTTCGGATTCCGCAGTAAGTAAGCAGGATGGAGAATTGGCATACACCACTTATGCCCTTCCCATTCCATCCAGGTGCCGCGAATTTTAGTAATGCCCTGCTTGTTACCAGTTAAGCCTTTGACCGCTGTAGCACCAGTGAAAAGAATAATTTGGGGTTCTACTAGGCGAATTTGTTCCAACAAGTAAGGTTTGCACGCCTCAATTTCATTAGGAGTAGGAGTGCGGTTACCAGGAGGTCGGCACTTGACCATATTACAAATATATACATCTTGTTCAGTATCGATTTTCACAGATGCCAAAATTTTCTCCAACAGTTTCCCTGCTCTGCCTACAAAGGGCATACCAGTCTCATCTTCTTGTTTACCCGGTCCTTCCCCAATAATCATAATTAGGGCCTTAGGGTTGCCACGTCCAATAACAGCCTTAGTGCGGGTAGCTCCTAATTCGCAGCGTTGGCAAGATTGACAGTGTTCTGTCAAGGATTCCATGGTGTCGTAAGTGCCAGCAGGAATAGGGATTTTGGCATCAGTGGGGATTAGGTCCCTTTGGACATTGTTGGGCTTTGATGGGGTTAACTCTGACTCGTCAAAAAGACTAAGTTGTTCTCCGTTGGACATGAGGACTCACAGAAATTTTTGCAGGCATAAGGCACCTTACTACTAATAGTAGATTGAGGAGATTGTGAGCAACTAATTATTACAATTCTTTCTTTTGATACAGTAATCTTGACAAAAATCAGTAATTATAATACATATCAGGCAACTTCATGCCGGAGGAAGCCATGTACACTGCCCCGCTGTTTAGCGATCGCGCTGATGCCGGTGAGCAGCTTGCTCAAGCACTTATCCCCTTGGTGAGCAGGCTGCACGCTACAGGTATTGATGCAACACCTATTGTATACGCACTACCTCGGGGGGGTATCCCAGTAGCAGCACCAGTCGCTCAAGCACTGGATTGTCCGCTAGATATTGTAGTGGCAAAAAAAATTGCTACGGTTAGCAACCCAGAATTAGCAATCGGTGCGGTGACTTCCTCCGGAGTTGTACTGTGGTCTGGGCAAAGGCGATGGCCAAACAAAAATGCTCAATGGCGGGAAATACTATTAGCTCAAGCTCAAGAAAAAGCCCAAGCTCAGCTAGCTCAACTCCAACCGGGTTGCCCGAAAACCAATCCTACTGGGGCGCTAGCGTTGCTGGTTGATGATGGCATTGCTACTGGGATGACCATAGCAGCAGCAACGGAAGCAGTAAAAGCCCACAATCCAGCACAGGTCTGGATTTGCACACCAGTGGCACCAGGAGGATTAATCAAGTGGTTATCAAAGTGGTGCGATCGCATGGTTATCTTACAAACACCAGAACCCTTTCTGAGTGTTAGCCGCTTCTACCTCAACTTTCCTCAAGTTCAAACCGAAGAAGCTCTCAGCGACTTACAGCAGCATAACAATAAGCATAACTATATTATAATATCAGAGTCCTCAGTCAACGCTAGCTTAGAGCATTAACTAGCTGCTTTAATTTATGAGACTTTGGCAGTTTTGGTGGCGAACATTAGTGCTTTCAAGCCAGTACAATCCACCAGAGTTCGTTGAATTAATGATGACCTCATTGGCAATGGCTTTACTAGCCACCTGGGGATATACCAGTGACTGGCCCTATCTGGTACTCAGTTCTAGCTTTGCCATGGGAGCAGCCGTATCCATGTGGGTAAGGGGTACAACCATGCCTTCCTCTAATTCCCGTATGGTGCAGGTCATGGCTATCCTGTTGCTCCTCTACAGCTTTTATGCTTTTTCTCACCTTTTGGATTACATTTAGACTCAAATGTGAACTGTAAATATTCTGGTGATACCGAATCCACTAACCAAATGCCATTATCAGAACAATAGAAGCTGTAACCGGCTTTGTGCATAGCTGCGGCATCAATGCTCGACCATAAAATTCATGGTTGAGGGGCTCAAAGCCGCTTTTGGTAAGCAAATAGCCGTTTTTTTATACTATTTTTAATAATAGAAAAACAGGAGCGGAACCCCTGCCATTCGGGAGGTTCAGTGAAGCGGAAAATTGACAATGAAACAGCCCTGGGTTATTGTTGGCCTTGCGCTGGAATTCAAGAAAGGAGAATTGTCCGATGGTGAAAGTAGCATTCTGGAATATAAACATGGGGAAGACTTCCTCAGAAGGCCGGAGAAGAACCTTCGACACCTGGTGTCACGAAATGAATCTTGACTTGCTTCTGTTGGAGGAAGTCGGTAACACATTCAGTCAAACAGACTTAGAAAACTTAACAGGTATGCAAGGGCTCGCGTTTGTCAACACCTTGGATAAGAATGATAACCCAACAAATAAGCAGCTATGGGCTTTGCAAAAACATGGCAATCCATATCAAGCACGAGCGCTGCGGTTTCCAGGGCT
>NZ_GL890932.1:12406-22296 GCF_000211815.1 Moorena producens 3L | reverse complement strand
GGTATTGCTCCGTCAGGCTTCGCCCATTGCGGAAATCCCACTCGCTGCCTCCCGTAGGAGTCTGGGCCGTGTCTCAGTCCCAGTGTGGCTGCTCATCCTCTCAGACCAGCTACTGATCGTTGCCTTGGTAGGCCTTTACCCTACCAACTAGCTAATCAGACGCGAGCTCCTCTTCTGGCAATAAATCTTTTACCTCTCGGCACATCCGGTATTAGCCACTGTTTCCGGTGGTTGTCCCCGACCCGAAGGCAGATTCTCACGCGTTACTCACCCGTCCGCCACTCCCCCGAAGGGGCGTTCGACTTGCATGTGTTAAGCATACCGCCAGCGTTCATCCTGAGCCAGGATCAAACTCTCCATGGTACTCAGTTTTTTTTCTTTCCCTGACCCTTAGTCAACTTAAACAGTTAACTTCGAACCAGTTCGGAATTTTAGGTTTTAGTTTTAGCTAATCTGTCCTATAATTAGGTCAGACTAACTTGAAAATTTCTTGACGAGTAGCGACCGTATATTGGCTCTCAAACTATAGATTTTTCTTGGTTCGGGGCGGTGCGGTGCGCTTGGCTTTCCTCATCGCCATTTACTAATTTACAGGGTAAAAAAGGGTTTGTCAACCTAAACCCGAAACTTTGTTGGGAATAAATTCTTGAAACCTAGGCATGACAAGGGTTTTAGAATTAAAAAATTTTTTTTTGAATCCGTTTACGAGCTCTGACCAAGGGAAGAGGGGTAAGCTCTCAGGTCACAGGGGTAGCTTCTTTAGATTTAGGTCGGGAGCAGTGCGACCCGTCGCGAATTTAATACGACGACTGTAAGTGCACCGAGACAGTCGGGAGTCGGGAGTTGGGAGAATTATTCAGTAACTATTTGTAGATTTAGATACATACCTCAACAGGGGCGTGTCGGTTGGTCGTTGTCTTGATGCAAAGCGCAAGTGGGGGAAACCAGGGCAGCGCTGGATCCCTTAAGTGCAGTTTGGGATAACTACTCCGATGCTTCCCAGTGAAACGGGAAATTCACCTGGAGTTATAGTAATTGTCCGGTTAGGTCTAGGATTAATCCGTAAGTAGTGGCTGTTACCATTCAGAGGCAAGATTAGTGAAGAGCCCTTTGCACTGGCACCATGAAATCCATTGTTGAACAACTTAGACTTCAATTCACTCAAGCCTTAACTGCTGCCTTCGGTTCTGACGTGGCAGGGGTAGATCCAATGATGGTACCTGCCAGCAATCCCAAATTTGGTGACTATCAGTCTAATGTGGCCTTGGCTTTGAGCAAACGTTTGAAACAGCCGCCAAGAGCGATCGCAGAATCTTTGTTGCAGTATATAGATGTGGCTGAGATATGTCAGAGCCCGACTATTGCTGGTCCAGGCTTCATTAATTTGAGCTTAAAACCTGCTTACTTGGAAGAACGGCTAAGGGAGATTCACACTGACCCACGTCTAGGAGTAGCAGTCGCTCCAGCCCCTCGACAGGTCATTGTTGATTTTTCTTCTCCCAATATTGCTAAAGAGATGCATGTGGGACATCTACGTTCAACGATTATTGGGGATTCGATTGCCCGGATCTTAGAATTTCGGGGTCAAAATGTACTGCGCTTGAATCATGTGGGAGATTGGGGAACCCAATTTGGGATGTTGATCACTTATCTTAGGGAAGCTTACCCAAGTGCTTTGACTACAGCTGATGCCCTGGATTTGGGAGATTTAGTTACCCTTTATCGGCAAGCTAAACAACGGTTTGATGCAGATGAGGAATTTCGGGAAGCATCTAGACTCGAAGTTGTTAAACTCCAATCTGGTGCAGCCGATAGCCGCCGTGCTTGGCAACTACTGTGTGACCAATCTCGGCGGGAGTTTCAGATTATCTACGATTTGCTGGATATTCAGCTCACCGAAAGGGGGGAATCGTTTTACAATACCTTGCTGCCAGAGGTGGTGGACTATTTAGACAAGTCTGGCTTGTTAGTGGAAGACTCGGGAGCGAAATGTGTTTTCCTTGAGGGGTTTACAAATAAAGATGGTGAGCCTCTGCCGTTGATTGTGCAAAAATCTGATGGGGGCTATAACTATGCCACCACTGACTTAGCTGCACTGCGCTACCGGACTGAGCAAGACCAGGCTCAAAGGATTATATATGTTACTGATTCCGGACAAGCAAATCATTTTGCGCAGGTATTTCAGGTGGCTCGGCGGACTGGTATTCTTCCAGAAAATGTTGAAGTCGTTCATGTTCCTTTTGGTTTGGTTCTGGGGGAAGATGGCAAAAAGCTGAAAACGCGGTCTGGGGAAACAGTGCGGTTGCGGGATTTGTTGGATGAAGCGATCGCACGATCTGGTGCTGATTTAGAATCGAGACTGAAGCAAGAAGGTCGGGAGGAAACTGAGGAATTTAAAGAGCATGTTGCCAAAGTCGTAGGCATGAGTGCAGTTAAGTATGCTGACCTTAGTCAAAATCGTACCAGCAACTATATATTCAGCTTTGATAAGATGTTGGCACTCCAGGGCAATACGGCACCATATATGCTTTATGCCTATGTCCGCATTCAGGGAATTAGCCGCAAAGGGGAGATTGATTTTGAGCAACTGGGAACCGATGCCAAAATTTTGTTGCAAGAAGACGCAGAATTGGTGCTAGGGAAGAAGTTATTGCAACTGAGTGAGGTCCTTGGTGAAGTTGAGAAAGAATTGATGCCGAATCGTCTTTGTCAGTACTTGTTTGAACTGAGCCAGAAGTTTAATCAATTCTATGACCAATGCCCTGTACTGAAAGCCGAAGAACCCAAGCGGACATCCCGTCTGCTGCTATGTGATTTGACTGCTAGAACTCTGAAACTGGGATTGTATTTACTCGGAATTCAGGTACTGGAGCGGATGTAGTACAGTTAACTATCTCAGCTATCAGCCAAGGTCAAAGGCTGATAGCTGAGATAGTTACGTACATCTTTATTAGGACAACTATCTGAATAACTCTACTTCAGCATCAGCTAGTTCACGACACTAGTGTTCGAGCCACAGGGTGAGATAATGGTTTGGTTTTGACCACAATTTCCACATCTTGACCCAAAGCGTTTAAGAAGCGAAACAGCCGCACAATTGAAAAACCCGCCAACTTACCATTGATAAGTGCGGACACTTTAGGCTGATCTACTCCTAAAACCTTTGCCGCCGCAGCTTGTGTCATACCCTGGTTGGCAATAATACTACTAATCTTACGAGCCAGTTCTGCTTTAACGATTAATTCGTCAGAGTTTTCTAAACCTAAATCGGCAAACACATTACCACTACTAGCTTGTACTTCAATTTCTTTGACCATAATTACTACCTCTACTCGTGAGTGTAATGTTGTGAGTAATGTTCTCTGGCTCTTTTTAACCTGGCTTCAATTAATTCCAGCTCTTGCTTGGGTGTGGCGATACCTTGCTTTGATTTCTTTTGAAATGTATGCAGAACATACACTACACCTTGGAGTTTTACGGTGTATACACCCCGATAAGTGTCTCCATCAAAGTTGTCAATAACTTCGAGTACACCAGCACCTTTGAATCCTTTGAGGGGTTTAGCAGCGGGATGTTTGTCTCCACATTGAGCTAAGTACAAGGCATAACCCATCACTTGCTGAACTTCTGAGGGAAATTTTTTCAAATCTTCCAAGGAACTGCCAACCCACTCTACAGGTTTTAAGGACACATCCATGTGATAAATATTCCAATTATAGCATAAGAATTACTAGTGTCCTAATTATCGATTTCTACAATGAACAGGGTGTTTGACACTCCCCGTCTTGAAAGAGCGGGGATTCCTAGATCAACGAGCCGCCTTAAACCGCCGTATTCCTATCTTTAACGCCGTTAAAAATAGGACAGTGCTTAACCAAAAACCCGTCAAGACCAAGTTCTCAGTCAATTTACGACAGACCCAGAGGGCGATTCTCCTTAGACGTTTGGCTACTTGTAGGGAAGTGCCTTAAAAAGTCCGTTTCCTTCCTGTTCACCTGGTTCCGGTGTGCCCCACCGTACCGTTTTTTTTCTCAAAATGTGATTCTTCTGGGTTCACACGTTAACGGTTAATTAACGATTGGGTTTTTAAGGAGGATTTTCCCTGCCCTCCGAGCATTACTACTTTAAGGTCATGCAGTGGCGGATCTCTGTTCCGGTTGCGCCAAGGCCAAAGGCCACGCTACGCGAACGGTTTTTCAGCCTGTACTCATATCTCCAGTATACTCTGGCGCTATAAAAGTGTAAACTAGGCGACTTTAGTCGCTAGTCACTTTCATCTCCCCTCGCTTTGTGACGGAGTTTTCAGTGTTAGGTTTTCTAATCAGATCACTCCCCATAGCAGCAACACAAACCACTCGAAGGTGGCAAAACCTGCAAACATAGGGCGCAGTTCAACTAAGATTTGCTCGACTCGACGATATAGAGCCATAATCAAACTGGCTGAGTTTTTCTGATTCAGCCAGTTTGGAACATTCTCGTCCCTAGGCGCGATCGGGGTGTTCTTTTCTTAGGGGTAATTCAACCACTCAACCGACCACAGAACTTCGCACTGTCCAGTATCAATAGATTGTAGCGATTTTAAAATTAGTGAGTAAAGGATTTGACAACTGCTATAAGTTAGCAATAATCTGCTTCTGATATTCCTCCTCAGTCATCATCTCTTGGGTACTCTCCACTCGGTCTAAAAATACAATGCCCTCAAGATGGTCATATTCATGCTGAAATATCCTGGCTACAAAGTCTGTTAATTGTTGCCGCTGATACTGACCATACCGATTAGTATACTCCACCTCAATTCGACTATACCTGGGTACTAAACCTCGAATTCCGGGAATACTCAGACAGCCCTCCCAGTCCTTAACCATGTCAGTGTCGTGACTAATCATGGAAGGATTAATCATAGCCGTTGGTTCCATCAAGGGTGCGTGGGGATACCTCAAATTCGGACGAGACGCTACGATAAACAAACGATAGGATTGAGATACTTGGGGTGCTGCAATGCCAACGCCATTGGCTGCTGTAGCAGTTGCTATGAGCTGATCAATCAGTTGTTGAAGGCGTTCATCCAGCAAGTTATGTACTCCCTGACTGTGCTGGCGTAAAATCGGGTTGCCTAACTGAGCAATTTGTAGTGTTTCACTAACCATAGTAAAAGCCAAACGTCTATATCAGTCAAGCTTATTCGATCAAATGCTCAAACAGTACCTTTATATATTAAAAATTGGTAAACAGTTTTGGGTGGTGGGATATAGGAAAAGGTATTTTTATTCCCTTGGTCTGGGCTGTGGCTGATCACATCTAGCTTAAAAACAATTGACTACGGTAGAATAAAAACGGTGAAAATTTCCCCAGAAGAACTATGGATTCAGGTATTAGAACGTCTCAAACTACAACTGAGTCAGCCCACCTTTGAAACTTGGCTCAAGACAACTAGCGCTCAACAGCTAGACAATAATTGCTTGCTGATTCGGACTCCCAATCCCTTTTCCAGAAATTGGTTGCAGAAGTATTACGTTAAAACAATTGCTGATGTCGTGGAAGATATTTTAGGTCAACCGGTGGAAATTAACTTCATAACGGCTACAGGAGACAATAACTCAATGACTGCTGATGCTGACTTTTCCTGGTCATTTCCCGTAGCGACTAATCATTCCGAAAATACCTTTAAAAACCAGCCAAGACGGGCTAAGTTAAATCCTAAGCATGTTTTCTCTCGCTTTGTGGTTGGTCCTAATAATCGCATGGCTCATGCTGCATCTCTGGCGGTAGGGGAGTATCCAGGACGGGAGTTTAACCCTCTGTTTCTTTGTGGTGGTGTTGGTTTAGGCAAAACTCATTTGATGCAGGCAATTGGTCATTACCGCTTGGATAATAACCCTGACTCTAAAATTTTTTATGTTTCTACTGAGCAGTTCACTAATGATTTAATTTCTGCTATTCGTGAGGATAGTATCCAGAGCTTCCGAGAACATTATCGGACAGCAGAGGTACTTTTGGTAGACGATATTCAGTTTATTGAAGGTAAGGAATATACTCAGGAAGAGTTTTTCCACACCTTCAATACGTTGCACGAAGCTGGTAAACAAATTGTCTTGGCATCAGACCGTCCTCCTAATCAGATTAATAGCTTGGAAGAACGCCTTTGTTCTCGCTTTTCTATGGGGCTAATCGCTGATATTCAGCCACCGGATTTGGAAACTAGGATGGCTATTTTGCAAAAAAAGGCAGAGGACGAAAATATACGTCTACCCCACGACGTGGTTGAGTACATTGCTGCTAGCTACACCTCTAACATTAGAGAATTAGAGGGAGCTTTAACTAGAGCTGTGACTTATATATCGATTGCGGGGTTAGCGATGAATGTGGAAAATATTGCACCGATTTTGAACCCACCGACCAAGAAGATTCAAGCTTCTCCTGAAGTGATTTTAAGTACTATATCTGATACTTTTAATCTTTCAGTGGAAGACTTAAAAAGTAGCTCTCGGAGGCGAGAAATTAGTTGGGCTAGGCAAATTGGAATGTATCTGATGAGGCAGCATACAGAATTGAGCCTACCCCGAATTGGGGAAGAATTTGGGGGCAAAGACCACACGACAGTCATGTACAGCTGCGATAAAATAACTCAGCTGCGGGAAAAAGATGATGAGTTAGCTCAGAAACTTTCTCAGTTAAGCGATCGCATAAATCTGACAGCCAGGAGTCAAAACCAAAAATAAAGCGTGTTTATAGCAATTATCAGCGACGTTTGAGGTAATTTTGTCCTGGCTTTTAGGGAATAGGGAATAGGGAATAGGGAATAGGGAATAGGGAATAGGGAACAGGGAAAAAATACTCTGTACCTGATTAGCCTAGAAAACACTATATTAACTAAAGTTTATTAATTAAAGTTTATTAATTAACCCCTTGAGCTTGATGTTATGATCGAGTCTACTGCTGGAATATCTGGCTTCTGAGTATAAATGCTCTGTGGAAAAATCACCGAATTTTTCCACAACTTTTTCCACAAATGGATTACTAGCCCAATTAGTATTCAGCTATCAGTTATCAGCTATCAGCTATCAGCTATCAGTTATCAGTTATCAGCTATCAGTTATCAGCTATCAGTTATCAGCTATCAGTCATCAGCTATCAGTCATCAGCTATCAGCTATCAGGTATCAGTTATCAGCTATCAGCTATCAGCTAAAGGCTGACCGCTGACCGCTGACCACTGACCGCTGACCACTGACCGCTGACCACTGACCACTGACCGCTGACTACTGACCACTGAATACTTAGGTTTTTGAGGTGGTTTTGTAGAAAGATTAGTAATCGAGTACTATAGTTTTTTGCTAAAGCAAGCCCCATTAGAAAACCAATCATGAAACTGGTTTGCAGTCAAAGTGACCTCAATACAAACCTTTCACTAGTGAGTCGGGTAGTCCCTTCTCGCCCTACTCATCCTGTGCTGGGTAATGTTTTGTTAGAAGCAGACCAAAAAAATCAGCGGGTGCTACTAACTGCTTTCGACCTGAGCGTGGGTATCCAGACTAGCTTTAATGCTGACGTTGAGACAGGAGGGGAAATTACGCTGCCAGCCAAACTGCTCAATGATATTGTCTCCCGTCTACCTTCAGGGGAAATTACTCTAGAGGATGATGGGACAGGAACAGACAGTGATAGCCTGATTGTGACCTTAACCTCGGCTACCGGACGTTATCAGGTTCGAGGCATGAGTTCTGAGGAATTCCCCGAACTGCCGGAAGTTAACACATCCGTTGCGGTTCATATTCCTGTAGAAGTCTTAAAGGCTGGATTGCAGGGTTCTTTATTTGCCACCAGTTCTGATGAAACTAAGCAAGTGTTGACGGGGGTTCACCTTACTGTACAGTCGGACAAATTGGAATTTGCTGCTACCGATGGTCACCGACTAGCAGTTGTGGAAACTAATCGCACAATAGAGGAAAGTGCAACGACTGAAGCTACCCAAGAATTGGATGATCATGATTTCCCCCTAGAATTTACTTTACCAGCTAGAGCGTTAAGGGAGTTGGAGCGGATAGTATCTAAGGCTGAAGCTCAAGATATTATTGCGATTCAGTTTGAACCTGGTCAGATTGTTTGTCAAGGAGGAGAACAGCTTTTAACAAGCCGAACTCTGGAAGGACAGTACCCTTCCTATCATCAGCTGCTTCCCAAACACTTTGAGCGTCAGCTCATTCTCGATCGCCGTCAATTACTGAGTGCAGTAGAACGGATTGCAGTGTTGGCTGATCAGAAAAATAATATTGTCAAGTTTAATATCGATAGTGTTAACCAGCGGCTTCACCTCTCGGTAGAGGCAAAAGATTTGGGTAGTGGTCGGGAGTCAATGGAAGTAGAAATATCGGGTGATAGTTTGGAAATTGCTTTTAATGTTAAGTACTTAATTGATGGCTTAAAAGCCCTTTCTACCTCTGAGATTAAAATGCAGATGAATGAAGCTAATAGTCCTGTGATTTTTATGCCTCTAGGGGGATTGAAGATGACCTATTTGATTATGCCAGTGCAGATTAGAAAATAGGTAAGGATTCAGCGGTCAGTGGTCAGCCCTCAGCCCTCAGCCCTCAGCCCTCAGCCCTCAGCCTTTAGCTGATAACTGATAGCTGATACGCGACACGCTGATAGCTGATAGCTTACCTCCGGACTCCCGACTCCCGATTCCCGATTCCCGACTCCCGACTCCCTTCTAGGTTATTAATCTAACTGCAAAACTACTTATTTTCCAAGGCTCTATCTGAACTACTTTTCCATCCGGTGATGGTTCTGATAAACTAACGGGTCTTTCCAATAAATCAACTGGGTGAACTACTTTTAATCCCAAATCACTTACTAAGGATAAATTTGCTGACTCCCCATGAGATTCATAACACCTGAGAATCCATTGATCAGGGATATCTTCGGATTGTTTAAGTGCCATCAAAATTAAAGTCTTGGCTGACAAATTTAATAGTTGTCCGGTTGATGGTAAAGAAGGTTGACTATTATTACTGACATTATTACTGACAACAGAACTATTGGGGGGAGACCAAAGTAAACTTAGAAATGGTAAGTTAAGCTGGTATGCTAGGTGAATTGTATCTGCAAAACGCCAATTGCCTTGATGAGGATAAAGAGCATAGGTGAATTGGTGGATGCCTTGATCAGCTTCAGGATCGGGCCACGTCGGAGAGCGAAGCAATGTTAGACGTAATTGGGACGCCTGGGCATCATAACCGTATTTGCAATCATTCAGCAAACTGACACCATAGGTTTGATCACTCAAGTCTGCCCAACGCAGAGCAGGTACTTCCCATTTAGCTTGTTCAGCAGGGGTTTGGGGTCTAGTAGAACGTGGAATTACCCCACAAGGCATCTCATAGGACACATAATCCGCATCAATGGCTAATGGAAAAGCAGCTTTGACTAATACATGGCGTTCCTGCCAGTCTACGGTAGTGGCAATTTTGAGGACTGGAGATTCAGCACAGAGGATATAGTCCTGACAAAATTGCGATCGCATCAGCCGACGCACCACTCGCAAACGCTGACTCAATACTCCTGTTTCAACCCACTCGATCCCGATCAGCTCAGTGCTCGGCAAAGGATGGTCAGCATAATTTGGGTCTATATTCCATGCATCCCAATATTGACCACTATCCTCGAAAGCTTGTAGCTGATTTCCAGGACCACTAAGCACTTCCCGCTGATTAACCTGATCGAAGACACTACTCAAATCTCCAGTTTCTGGGTCTACCACTACTCGTAGGTATTGATTCTCTAAGACTAAATCTTCAATCGGGAATCGGGAATCGGGAATCGGGAATCGGGAATCGGGAATCGGGAATCGGGAATTGGGAATCGGGAATCGGTACCCACCCCTAGGGCATG
>NZ_GL890932.1:0-12386 GCF_000211815.1 Moorena producens 3L | reverse complement strand
GGGGGGCTGGGGGGGATCTAAATCTTGCGGAAAACTTTGAAAACACGCCCTAACCCCTCCCAGGAGGGAATCGGGAATCGGGAATCGGGAATCGGGAGATAGCTCTATGGTCAACTCCACATCATTGCTGCACAACCAAAAAACACGATATCCTACCGAAGGAATATTACTGGCTAGAAACAGCAATTCTATTTGAGAATAGGAGAGATTTTCATTGTTATTGTCATGGTTTGGGATATCTTGGGCTTGATCGTGGCTAACTTGAGAGACTATCTTTTCCCCAAAACAGTCATACACTTCCCATTCGATTGACTCGACCGGTATAGAAACAGGTAACGAAACAGCTAAAGAAATCGCAATTACTTCTGAACGCTGCCAATTGAGAGGATTAAAGACAATAATCGCTTGAGCATTGGGTTTTGGTGGTGGTGGCAGGGTGATCTTGGATGCGATCGCATTTAAGGATTCCTCCAATATATCTCCCGTCACCTCCTCTACTTCCTGCCAAGCCTGATTAGCGTCTACAAAGACTTCCGGAATCGATGTTCCTGGTAATATATCGTGGAACTGATTAAATAACACCTTTTTCCAGGCTTCCTCTAGTTCAGTCTTAGGATACGCTTGTCCTGTCGCAATGGTTTTTAGGGCTGCAAACAGTTCTGCTTGGTACAACAATCCCTCACAACGACGTAGATAGCGCTTTTGGTCAGCGTGAGTGGTATAGCAACCCCGATGGAATTCTAGATATAGTTCATCATTCCAGACCGGAATCTCTTTAGTGGTTTGGCTTTGGCCTTTCCCCCCTCCCCTCTGCTCTGTTCTGCTTTCTTCTCTCCCCACACTTCCGACACTTCCGACACTAAGGTTCTCAACACAACTTGCAACCTTCAACCTGCTAACCTTGGCCAAAAGGCCACGCTTCGCGAACAACAAATACTCACTGGCCGTGGTAAATTCCAGCTTTGGGAAGAATGGGGATTGTTGCCAACGTCTTGCTACTTGTAACATATCCCTGGTGGGACCACCGCCATGATCTCCCACACCAGGTAACCAAAATGCCTCCTTGAGTGAAGTTTGAATTTCCCAATCAATGGCATAGCTTGCCATAGTAATGGGATTTGTATCCATAACACCAGCAACGTTAGGGGGAGACATTAGGCTGAAGATTTGACTGCCATCGGGAGACTGCCACCAGAAAGCACCATAGGGAAATTTGGTGCTATCGTTCCAGTGCAGCTTCTGGGTCACGAAGTAGTCAATTCCACCCTGTTTGAGCAATTGAGGTAGTTGCCAACAGAAGCCAAAACTATCGGTTACCCATGCCACTGTGGTTAACTGACCGAAGGTTTTCTGGACGTAACGTTGACCATAGAGGATTTGTCGGACAATTGATTCACCATCAATTAAATTTAATTCCGGTTCTACCCACATCCCCCCCACAATTTCCCAGCGACCAGCAGCCACTTGTTGTTTAATCGCTTTAAATAAGTCAGGGCGATGCTGCTCTATCCAGGCATAAAGGGCAGGTGTGGTATGGCAAAAGGTGAAATCTGGAAATTCTTGCTGTAGCTTTAATACTGATTCAAAGGTACGCACAGCTACGTCCCAGGTCTCGCTCACTGGCCATAACCAAGCTAGATCAAGGTGAGCATGACCTAGCATTTGGATAGAGTTTTGACTATTTTGAATTCTGAAGTTTGAATTCTCAATTGTACTGAGTTGTTGGCGCAATCGGGTAAGCGATCGCATAAATTCTGTCGGCTGTGAAACCATATCCCAATTAATCTCAGCCACAGCCTTAGCTAGAGTCGCTAATTTTTCGGGTTCAAAGTTAGCGCTATACTTTTGTAAGACAGCCAATTCATCAGCTACAAAGCCTGGATCGATATCATGATTGGTGGCTTCGTAGAGGATTTGCGATCGCATTAATCCCCCGATATCATGACCAGGACTAACCAACCTTAGGGCTACGGCAAACTCTTCCCCTGGCACGACTGTTGAAGTTAGCAGCATCCGTGTGGAGGAATCAAACAAATCCCCTTCTTGTACCAGCTGACCGTTGACAAAAATCTCAGCCGATTCTGCCCACCACGTCAATACCAAACGTAATCCTAAGCCAGCTAAAGGATAGCCCTGCAAATCCTGGGGCACTAGGAATCGTTGACTCAACCAGATCACTTGTCTGCCAGCAGACCAAGTAATGTAATCCTTGTCATTACGTTGGGCTATTGACCAATTCTCCCAGCACTCTGGTTGAGTGGCCACAGGGTAAGGAATATCTTCATTACAGTATCGCCAACCCTGCTGAACATTTGTTTGAGTTAAAGCACGGAGTTTTGCGATCGCATGATTAATTCCATCAATAATCCTAATCTGATCCATTGGGTTTAAGTAATTGGAATAAGATTAGTCAAATTTTCCCTAAAATCAATGGCACCGACTATGATTAATTTGTTATTGGTGGTTTATTGAAAGTTATAGCGCTACGCGCAAGGCAAGAGGCATGCATGCTAGAGGCAAAGGTGCCCTTGACCCATGAAGAATTAAATTCGCCACGGGTCGCACCTAAAAGTTGACTACAACAGCTTTTGAGCTTGTATCAATGTCAAACAGCTTAATGGGTAGTGCTATGAGCGCTAGCCGTCAACTGTCAACCAATAACCAGTTCCTGGTATAGATGCAGCTTAAATGTCGATCAGGCTGATAAGCGCGTTTGTATTTGAGATGTAAACCTAAAAGCTCTTTTTTTATTGGACAATAAAATTGAGGAGCTCTTGCCCCTGTTGCCTGTTGCCTGTTGCCTGTTGCCTTTTGCCTTTTCCTGCAATAAGTGTGTTCACAATCGAGATACAAATCGCTATAGCTAATCCCTCACCCAAGCAATAACCATCATGTCTTCCCCTGCCAAAGGTCCCTATCGCAGTAGATTGTTTAACTTTATCAATCGACAATCTCAACGGTTTGTTGACCAAATTGAACGTACAACACGGCATTTAAAGGTTGCAGCGGTATGGGGAGGACAAATTTTACTTTATCCGGTTTACCTGCTAGTGCAAGCTAGTTTATCGGCTGGGCGTCAAATCTCCTCTTCAGTAAAAGCTGGATTGCCCCAATTAAGGACATTTAGCCACGCCCAGACCCAGGAAACACCGCCAGAAGCAGATACAGCAATTCAGCGAGTCTTACAAGAGTTGAACCTTGGCAGCTTTAACCTTCAACTTGGTCTAGACAACCTAAGACCGTCTAATGGGCAAGCTGTTACCCTAAATAACGGGCAACCTATCCTAATCGAACGGCAAAGGGGAACATCCCTAAATAACGGGCAACCTGTCAGCCTAAATAATGGGCAAGCTGTAACCCCAGGAGAATGGGCAACCCCAAATCAAACCCCAGCTAAAGCCCCAACTAATCAGCATATCCTGATTCAGGGAGTGGCCTGTTTATTGGACAACAGGGGTCTAGTGCTGGTGACAGTGGACAATCAAATTCTGGATATATTGACACCCCAGCAGCAGCAAAAACTAACATCCAGAATCAGCTGGGAGGTGGCTGACTTACTGCGTAAATGGCGTTTAGCCCACTCGTTAGATGGCAAAAAAGCATCCCCTTCCCTTGCTACCTTAGATCACCCCCCTATTTTTCCACCGATCAGGCTATTCTGGCGATTGATGGCGTGGGTGCAAACTAGTCCTGTAGCGATCGCAATTAATCTCTTCGGGGAATCGAGGATCATTCCAGCTGTTTCCAACCCTCAATCAGCAACCTCTGAGCACGGACAACCTAAACCCGAAGCATTCAATCTATCACCGTCTACCCCAATTGAGGAGGTATTGGGCTTTCTGGATGACAAATTGCTTGAGCTGGAATCACACCAATTAGTCCCAGGGTCTGAAGTGGTGGTTAAACTGAGTGAGCAAATCCCCCTAAAGCTGCGCCAGAGCACTAATCAGCTGATTAAAGCCCTACAAAAACCATTGATTAAGGGTGATAGCTCAGAGGAGGTAACGGCGGGGTCTGAAACTAACCGATTTAAACTCTTAACCTTAATCTATGCTGCGATTGACTACTTCTTTGGCAGAAAATCATCTAATTTTAGTTTGAGTGGTTCCTCAGAGCAATCTGAAATTCCTTCTGGTTCTGGAGAGGTTTTACCAGGAGGAAACAGGGATGATTTCTACCCAGAAGCCCATCAGCTATCAGGAGATAATTCCCCATCACTTTCCCCGTCATTAAAACCATCCACCTCAATACCATCTCGGTCTAAATCAGATGAACTTGATCCTTGGTTATCCGATAATGATTTATGGGGCAACCCAGATGGATCTGAGCACTACCAAAATTTATCTTCCTCAACCTCCAACTCCGGAAATCAGGCAGAATTACCGGTTGCTAATCTTAAATCTAGACATCAGTTACCAGAAGGATTCAACAGCAAGATTCCTGTGAAGCCAGAAAAGTCTATTTGGACCCTCTTTAAGCGATACCTGAACTTAATAAAAACTCCAGGTAAGCTGATTATTTCCAGAAAGAAATCCTCAAAAACTAAACCAAGACGATCCATCAGCCAGAATACAAATTCCAGGACTGAAAAATCACCAGACCTGTCCCAAATTCAGGATAATTTAGGAAAAACTACTCCCAAAGAATCTCAAGATCAAACGCTAGCAGTTGTTAACTCTGGTAGCACCAAGGTTAACGGATCTAAGGGAGAAGAAAATAGTGCGATCGCTAACTCTAGAAACCATAGTGATGTAGAGCCAAATCAAGACTGGATTGAAACTAAAGCAACTCCAGAAGGATATGTTAAACATCCTTTAGAACGAGTGCTGGAGTGGTTAGACATAACCATACTTTGGATAGAAGAGCTAGTGGTTAAAATTTGGCGATTGCTGCAACGGTTGTGGCCATTTTGAAGAGAAGGGAATAGGGAGTAGGGAATCGGGAGTCGGGAGTAGGACACTCTATTTTAAGATTGTTAAATCCCAGGGCTATTTCATTCTAAAAATGCGCTCTTTGTGTGTGAGCGTCCAAATTGGCAGTATCGCTGTGCTTGAGCCATATTGGAGAAGCCATTGGAGCGATAGATATTCAGCGCAAAATTACGAGCAACTGCAAAGATTTGAGGTAACTGATGCTTGCGTTTGCGCTGACTGACTGACAAAAGGCGGTGACTGTTTTGTCAAACTGTTTGTCAGATGGATGTTTGAGGGATTAAAAAAAGCTGAGTGGGAGCCAGCGTTCTAAGATGCGCGATGCCACTCAAAACCATAGGAACGCACTCGAAAAAAAACTCCCGCCTCTACAATGCCCTGAATACCTGGCTGGGTCAACCCAGTCCCTGGGCACACAAAGCCCATCTAACGGTCTGTCTATGGATGGTGGTAGCCAAGATCCATAGTGGTGAAGTTAATCTGACCCGCTGGATATCCTATCTACCCTGCCTCCGACAGTATGCTCACAGTAAGCACAGACGGGTCCGTCGATGGCTCAATAACCCTCGTATCAATGTACATCGACTGTATAAACCCTTGATCCAAGCGGCCTTGGTCCACTGGCAACAGGAGTGTCTTTACTTGAGCTTGGATACGTCGTTGTTCTGGGATGAATATTGTCAGCTCCCTTGTGGCAGTGGTTTATCGGGGTCGTGCCCTGCCAGTGGCGTGGGCTATGCTTCACCACAGCAGTGCTATGGTTTCCCACACGCGACTACCGAGATGTGTTGGACCTAGCAGCTCGGTGCCTACCCAAAGACGTGAAAATTGTCTTATTGGCTGCTAATCGGGTTTGTCCATAAGGATTTGATCAAAGCCCTAACTCAGCAATGGCATTGGCATTATCGTATCCGTTTGAAAAAGGATGCGCTTGTTTTGGCGCTAGGGCATTGGTTGGTGTCAACTTAAACAGTTTCACGCTCTACGGGGCGAAGCGCTGTGTTTTCACAACGTGGGATTGCATAAAGACCAATGGTATGGCTCGGTTCACTTTGCATTTGGGCGCAACAATATCAATGGTGATAATGGGCGATCGTCAGTAATGAACCGACCACCTTACAAACATTCTGTGAATACGGATTGAGATTCGATATTGAGGAGGCTTTTAAGGACGACCAGTCCAACGGCTGGAACATCCAGAAATCTGAGATTCGGTGTGTATGTGCCCTGCCCTTGACTGTGGTTCATCTTGGCCTTGGCCACACTTTATGTCACAGCCCAAGGCACATTGGTTGTGGAAACGGGAAAACGACGGTGGGTTGACACCCATTGGCGCACGTGGCAACAGCTATTTCCGCATCGGCTGGGATTGGGTCAAAACTGCTCTGTTAAACGGATGGCGACTGATTCGTCACGTCAGTTTCACCGACCACCGTGATCCTGACCCAGTTATGGCATCGCGCAAACAACACGAAAAACGAACTTATAGGCATTAGTTCAAAGTACTGACGTACAAATATGCTCCGGAATAACTTTTGTCAGTCAATCAGGCTGGAAGGATAGTTCTTCCCGTACCTATTCGAGAATGGTTTGAAATCGCGCTGGCACAAGAAGGGGTTATTCTTATATCTATAACTCCGGCGATCGCCGTTGATGCTCAATCGCTACCAGGTGAGTTCCACAAAGATCCGGCAGATAGAATAATCGTGGCAACGGCAAGAGGATGCGATTGCCCTGTGGTGACGGTAGATCAGAAAATACTCAACTATCCTCACGTGGATGTTATTCGACCTACTGAAAGTTCATAATTCTCTAAGGCATTGCGAGAACGTCATTGTGAGACATTTTTTGACACACGCTCAGATAGGCTTTCACCAATGTAGCGCAATCTATACTTTTTGAGAATAGAGTACTACCTAAATTCATGTTATTGTTTTTCGCAAAAGGACTTCCAAATTAAAAATGCCGAAAGGGTTCTGTGGAATAGACAGGATAATCTCCAAGAGTAGGCTGGAGAGCAAACATGACTCTTTGTTTACAAGATATTTGCTTCAGGAGATAGGATAATTTATTCCTTGGAAGTATCAATTAACTTTTCATGAAAGGTTTTACGTTTGCGGCGACACTGGTCTACGTAGTCCATGTACATACCAGGATCGTGGTCAAGCCCTGATTCTCGATCTAAGAAGAGCGGGTAGTCGTCAGCAGGTGGTCTCTCATGGTCATAGCCATAGATGTAGCTACGCATAATAATTCGCTGTTCCCGGTTCAGTATCTTCAGCCATTCCGGATCGGAAGTAAGCCGATCACCTGAAGCGATCCATGACGGGGAATAGCAGAGGAAAAGATTGTAGCGGGTCGTTTCACTTAGGTTAGGCTCTACACGATGCCAGAGCGCACCAGTATGGATTGTCATAGTACCCTTTTTAACACAGAGAATCTGTTCGCCTGGTACACTCTCATTAGTATGATAAGCATCTAGGTACTGCCAGCGATGACTACCTGGTATGTAGACAAAGTTCCCCATTTGGGGATGAGGGAGGTCTGTTAGCCAATAGCTGACCTTGGTCTGCAATGGTAAAATTGGCGAAAAGACGGTCTTTGGTACTACACGAGCTCCATCAAAATGCCACTTGTTGTGCCAATCTCCAGGTGTACGCATGAACATTTCTGTTAGCTGCAATTTGAGCTGTTCCCCGTAGATATCATATACAAATCCAACGTGCCGTTGATGGTCAATCAGATCTGCAAGCATGGGATCGCTTTCGACAAAGTTTTCCATCCAGAATGTCTTTCCCTCTTGGTAGGTGGGATGACAATGGGCAACACTATCCATGACCATCTTATACATATCCACTTCATCATCGCTGAGGGCATTCTCGATGATAATAATACCCTTATCCATGAAGGTTCGCCAGTTTTTCTCGGTAAATCCAGGTGGAGCAGTTCTGTACTGTTTGCTCATAGCTCTTCATCTTTGTCCAAGATATTTCCTTTCCGCAATGAGTAACTTTATCCTGTGATTTTTTTGATAACAAACATTGTGACGTCGAATGGATGGTAGTTATCATGAAAGTAAACTTGATGGTTTGCACTGATAGTTTCCCCAACCCACTGCTTAATTATCTTTAGGTCGTAATAAAATAGCTCTGGCTTTGGTTTCGTGCAACGGATCGTCAGAAAATTACAGGCAACACCGAAAGTGGCAAGTTCAATCATGCGTCCGATCATTGAGATAAAGTATTTTTTATTGTTTGTTACTCGTGGGGTCAAAGCTCCCGAACAGATTACATAGTTGGCTGGTCTCAAATTGTGGCACAATATATTCGCCTTCTCAAACGTCACACACGGAAATTGCTCTGGAGGAAACTTTTGTTGCGCTAGATTTACCATCTTCGTAAGGATATCTACACCGCTATAATGCCTGGGAACCTGACCTTGTTCCAAAAGGTATTGGTAAAATCCGCCTAACCCCATCCCTACGTCGAGAACAGAAGCTTGATGGAATGGCTTTCCAACTAATTGAGCGATCTTTGATAGGACTTGAAACCGCAAAAGTTGAGATTTATTGCTTACGTAACCTACCTTAGCCCAATCTCCCTCAAGCTCTAGTCGCTCATCATAGCGCTTGGATATTGTTGATATTTCTTGCTTTGTTAACATACATAAAAAAAACTTACCAACCATTTGCTAATTTTGATCTGAGGCGAAAAAAATTTCTAACGACAGAATCATGTTTTTAGCGAACCTATTATACAATGACGGAGTTGTCATACCGTCAGAATGTATTCACATATTCAGTTCAACGACTCTCACTAAATTCTCGATCCAACAAAAAAAAACCGAAAAATAGCTCAAGCCCTTTCCATCAGAGACCAGGGCTATTTCATTCTCATGAAAGCCAAGAAATGCTAGGCTTACAAGTTAACCGAGAGTTTGATTAGTGACCATGGGTCAGCCCCCCCAATCTGCCCCTGCTGTTTTACTGCCTAGCCTGTCCCAAGAGGAGTCAACCCCAGAGCCGATCGAGATTTTAGAAGCCTTTTCTGATATCCCAGATGTGCGCAAGGTCTCAGGTAAACGGCATAAAGTCGCTCTATGTCTAGCTCTGTAACTTCAGGCTATAGCGGCTGGTAACCGAGGGTTAAGAGCGATTGGCGATTGGCTCAACAGCTATCGGGAGGAACTTATTGAACTATTCAATCCCCCAAAGCGGCGAATTCCTTCCTACAGCACGATTCGTCGTGTCCTAAAAACCAAAGGATTATCAGCAGTATTCTGCGGCCCTGGCTCGGTTCTTTGGCATTGAACCCAAGGCGCGGGGAAACCTTAGCTGTCGATGGGCTTTGTCTTACGGGGCTCATACCAACTAGAAAGGGACAATCCTGATTCTCCCCCTCACAAGCGCAATTATGTTAGTCAGTGCTTACCTGGTCGAGCGGGGTTTGATTCAAGAGCCTGATCAAGTGGATAGCAAAACGAACGTGCGTCAAAGCCAAGAGACGAAACCTTAGGTAGTGGTCGCCTTAATCAAAAAGTTTTAACCCTTTTATGCATAGCCGACTAACCATAAAGGCGACCACTACCTTACGGTAACTTCAATACCAGAATTTATTACGCAACTGGCTGTTAAGGGTGTGGTCAACGCCATAGATGCGATTAGCACTCAAAAAAACGGCTCAGTTGATCAAAGAGAGCTGAGAATCACTACCTGGGGGCGATTAAAGGCAATCAGGGCAATCTATTCAAAAGCGTCAAAGCTTACTTTGTAGCCGAACACAGTCATACTGACATTACTTAAGGACATGGTCGGATCGAGAAACGGGTCGGCACGCATCTGCAACCAACTCGACAACATCCAGCCCTGGCCAGGGCATTAGACTCTGATTCGAACCCTTAGTGTTCGACAATTCAAAAAGGGGGGGCAACACCGTCTGGAAAAGGAAACACGCTACTATGTTGCTTCTTACGCCCTTGTCTGCTGAGTCCAAAGCCTCAGCGCATCCCTTGGATATTGGGGTGTAGAGAACAAGGTTCATTATGTGCGATTTGGTTACTCAGGGTGAAGATGCTTCACGTATTCGCATGCATCAGTTACCTCAAATCTTTGCCGTTGCTCGTAATTTTGCGCTGAATATCTATCGCTCCAATGGCTTCTCCAATATGGCTCAAGCACAGCGATACTGCCAATTTGGACGCTCACACACAAAGAGCGCATTTTTAGAATGAAATAGCCCTGGTTAAATCCACAGCTAACTCAGGCTCAGGAGCTAAGGATCCATCGGGATAGAGAAACAGAATCAATCGCCCTAGTCGAACTGGGCGCTGGCAACTTTTTCCCATCACTGTTTTGATTTGGATAGGCATGACGCCATTAGGGGGATACGCCCACCACTCCCCATTGCGACAAAAGGGATTGCTATAGCCTTGCTCTTCACACCAAGCATGGCAGACCCCACGAATCGCACCGCCGAGATCGTTATAGTGTGGGATGGTCATATGTAAACTTTTAACCTTGTGATTGAGGCCATAACTTAGGTAAAAACATTCCTGTGTTTTCCTTATACACTTTATAGTCAGCCGCAAAACTACTAGCTAAAAATTTCGCTTCTTCTTGGCGAGCAACTTGATAGTAGGGTAAAAAGATTACTACTACTGTGATTAGTAGCCAGAGTTGATTAGTAACAAAAACACCAGCTAGCACACAGAGCAGGTAGGATGTGTAAAAGGGATTACGAATGAATTTATAGGGGCCAGTGGTAAAGATGTGGTTTGGTAAATCATCGGAATAGCAAAGAGACAAAGGTTTATCCTTAGTTGTTTTCACTGTCCACCAAAACAAAACTAGTGAGCTGATATAGATGCTCAGTCCCATTAAACTTAGGATTAGATTGGTTTCTTCAGTAAGAACGATGGTACTGACCTGTAGAACTATTAATAGCGTCCATAAGACAGACAGAATCCGCACACCATTTGGGATTCCGTTAGGCCGAGTAAATAAAGCCAAGCCTGCCCAAGAAAAACTAATCAAACAAGTTGTGAATAAGATTAGGGCGCAAGATTTTAATACTAGCATGATGTTTGATAGCAATTCTACGACTTGTGAGGTACAAATATCTAGGTTTTAGGGAGCAGGGAGCAGGGAGCAGGTAAGAGGGAATAGAGAATAGGGAATAGGGATAAAAGTCAGTGTACTTGATAGTTATGCAAACCGCCGTATGTTTAGCTATCAGCTTAAGCGCTACGCACACGCTACGCTAACAGCTATCAGTATTCAGTGTGGAACGGGCAAGATGCCCATTCCACCAAGATGCATGTAAATTTCTAGGATTCTTCATCCATCGGATTATTATTACCGACATCGAATACAATCACAAATTTTGCATCAGGCATTAATCGTTTCAAAGCCCACAAATGCCCCTCTGCATCCGACCGATTGCGGAAGCGAGCAACAACTACCCGCTGCATCTTGGGTAACAGTCGCATGACCACCCATGGATGAAGCCGTTCTGAATACGTCATCATAAAAGTATCTCCTTGTGATTGGGGAGCCAGAGCTAGCCCGTAGATTTTGCACTTTCGCCGGGCTAGCTCTTGACTCTGGGCGTCTCAGCGCCCACTTTTATAGTATAGCACAAATAATCTTATATTATAACATATTTGAAAAATTTTGTAACAAACTTTTCGGGAGTCGGGAATCGGGAGTCGGGAATCGGGAGTCGGGAATCGGGAATCGGGAATCGGGAATCGGGAATCGGGAATCGGGAATCGGGAGTCAGAAATGTTGTGGAACAGGCATCTTGCCTGTTTCTCTTACAGGGTTTTTCATAACTATAAGATACACAGGATTTTTTCCCTCTTGCCTATTGCCTCTTACCTTCCCTACCCTTACTCCCAACGTAAACTCTTCAACACCTCTTCCGTAAAAGGATTCTTACCAGCCCGAAGCTCATCTATCCATTTTTGCCGTTGTTCTTTCGACTCATCATGATCGCTCCAGTCTACATATGCCTGAAAATCTGATATCGCTCCTGCGGTATCTCCAGTCAGGGCCCTAGCCAAACCACGACTATCCAGAATACCTCCATTTTCAGGATCTTTTGCTACTGCTTTTTCACAAGCATCAATCACCTCAGCAGCATATCCATGGAGACTACCAAACCAACAGATTGAGTTCCAATCATAAGCAGAAATTTCTAGGTTTGGATCTAGTTTTTGTGCTTGTTTGTAGAGAGATAGGGCTTTGGTTAATTGACCCTTTCGAGCTAACTGCTCACCTTGTTTAACTTTAGCGATCGCTCTTGCCTTTTCCTCTGGGTCGAATTCTAGGTCAGAATTCCATTCTTGGGCTTTTTAAACTAGCAATAGCACCATCGACATCCCCCTCTTCTGCTAACTTATCACCTTGTTCAAGTTTAGCGCGTGCTGCTAGTTGTTTGGCTTTTTTCTCTGGGT
>NZ_GL890931.1 GCF_000211815.1 Moorena producens 3L | reverse complement strand
GACTTGAAGCAACTTCATCAAGAGTTTGATTGGTTGGGATGTTGAAGGTTGGGATGTTGAAGGTTGAAGGTTGGGATGTTGAAGGTTGAAGGTTGGGATGTTGAAGGTTGAAGGTTGGGATATTGAAGGTTGAAAGCACTGTAGGGTGGGCAAATTCTGAGAGTTTGACAATTTGATAAAGAATCATGTCCATTTGCCCACCCGACAAGAGCGATCGCACCAGGCGATCGCTACTTTGAGCCTAATATTTTGTCATATTCGGCGTGTGTTCCAATCCAAAACCAAGCTAGATCATTATCCTTTTCTACCGCAATCGCTCTGTAGTGTAAACCCACTCGAACTGACCAAAACCGACCTACTTTCTTGAAATGTAGTGAGGGATATCGAGGATCCTGTTTGAGCAACTCGTAACATCTATCGGCAAGTTCTTGGATTTCCGATGGTAGCTGTCGATAATAATACCAAAAATCTGGTGTAGCAAGATGTTTCACAAATCAGTACAATTTCCTTGTTGTAAATCTTTCAGTGCTTTGTCTGCTAGTGCATCTAGCCTACCAGCCGCAACATCTGCTTCAAATTGTCGATCCCAATTTGCTGCATCAAATTCTGCAAACCAAGTCCGAAATTTGGCGAGATCCTCACTAGACAGTTGACTGACAGCACGTTCAATTTCTCCTAAGTCACTCTTATTCATAAGCCCTAATTTTGTACAGATCTATTCAAATTATACCGGGGACTACTTATTTGTTTACATTTAATGGTTTGCACCCAAAAAGAGCGATCGCACTGAGTTATCGCGCAAGCATTCAGCCATCAGCGGTTAGCTGTCAGCCGTCAGCCTAATGTTTAAAATAAATCTCAAATGAGAGATATTTCTACTCCCTACTCCCTACTCCCTACTCCCTACTCCCTACTCCCAGATCCGCTGTTCCCTTTGCTAAAGCTGATAGTGTGATCGCATTCGGTTGGGTAGGGTGGGCAAATTCTGTAGCGAAGGCAATAATATCAACAATCCTGTCGATTTGCCCACCCTACTTTATCGGCTAAAGCTGATAGCTGAATACTTACATTATCGCTGTCGGGTCATGCCAATTATTGCGTCTACGGTAAAGTCTGAGATAGTGTCAAGTGTCGGGAGTATGTCAGTTCCGGCAAACACCAGTGGTAGCTCCTGGTTTTCCCAAACCCAGATTTGCTGTCGCTGAATATCGATTAGCCAAGCCAGCTGAGTCCCGTTGCTCAAGAGGTGCGACCCGTGGCGAATTTAATTCTTAATGCGGAAAGCGCACCTAAAGTGCAAAATTTTGTTCTGTAGGTCTAATGTGCTTTGGTCAGGGGAGCGAATTTCAATTAACCAGTCTGGTGAACCTTGCAGGGGGCCATCTTGATCTCTGAGGCGGACGCTTTTAACAACGACAATATCTGGTACAGGGGATAAGGGAGGAATGATGCACCGGAGTTCTTGAATAGCTTCGTATGCTTGGGTTTGATTGTTGATGGCGTTTACGAGGTTGCGTTGGAGGCGGGAATGAAACAGTGTTGGCATAGGCTTTTGCTTCGGGTGTCCATGGATGAATTCCCAAGCAGGAGATGCTTCTATATTCGGTTGTTGGAGAAAAGTGTCTAAGGAGTTAGTAATGCTGGGTGATTGCATAATTAAGTTAGCAGAAGAATGCTTAGCAATATTCCAGGTAGTTTTTGTAGGGTGCGTTAGGCGGTTTGGTTGATAAAAATAGATGATATTGCCATAGTTTAAGCCGTAACGCACCATTGTATTGGTTAAGGATATTTTGGTTTCAATTTGTATATAGATGGTGCGTTACATTTCACCGCGAAGCACCCTACAAGAGCGTACGCACTTGCGCTCCCACGAAGTGGCGCTGCGCGCCTACGGCGATCGCACTGATAATTCTTCACGAAGAATACGGCGTAGATCCCCTTGGGTGAGAGGTTGCTCATTGGGCAGTAGGAGATGTTTTTTTAAAGCCTCATTTATTAGAGTCTGATAACCAATTCCAGCCGTTTCGGCCTGTTCTCGAAATAGGGCAAGAATTTCATCATCGAGATAAATAGTAATGCGTGTTTTTCCTTTAGAAGAAATTACGGCTCCTCGTTTTCCTTTAGAAAAATCATATTCCTTTCTCATAAGCTTTTGTCTCCTGTTTTGTGGCGCGACGAGCAGAAATTAGTCGAATCACCTCACCGCGCATGGTATATACAACGACCAATGGTAATCCAGAGTTTCCTATTCCCGCGCTCGATGAAACGTTCTTCGGTAATCGAATCTGGATCAATGTCATGAATGGCAAGGGGATCGAAAAACACCATTTCAGCTTCCGCAAACGAAACACCATGCTTTTGCCAATTGGTTTTTGCTTTACTGGGATCATATTCCAAGGTCATACATATATTATATGTATAACCGATTGTCTTGTCAAGATTCATGTCGAGGCGTGGCAAGCCTTAAATGAAGCTTAATGAAAAATGGTACGATTCCGATTTTTCAAGGCTTTTACTCAAAAATCTATGCACTATTTTATGCTGGCCACGACAGTAGGGTGGGCAAATTATGTAGGTTTGGCAATTTCATCTTTGTGTCATGTCCATTTGCCCACCCTACAAGATCTGGTACCTTTCCGCCCCAATGGCGATGTAATCCTTCCCTTTCAAGCCATCAGCATCTATCTGTTCTAATCGAGCTTAGCATTTCCTACACCAAAGATCATAGGCTTTCCATCATTATCCTTATCCATTTTTAACCACACTGTGCCTTTACCGTTTTTCGTTAAAGTTGGGTTGCTTTTATGTACCTGCGTAAACTGTACATCTTTTACGCATAATATATTCATTTTATTCACCGGATATTCAACTATTTCGGAACGATCCGTTCTCTCAACAATTCTCAACAGGTTGGTATATTCCTCAGATGAGAATACTGTATTATATGATCCACTGATATTATCTCGATTATCCGTGTGCTGCTGCGCCGTTTTTCCTGGTAAACTTACATGTCTGCTCATGAATCCCATGGCTGTTTTACCTACATTTCCAATCGCCTCCCTCAATACACGCCCCCCTCTAAACATCCCTTGGATTACACCGATCTGGGCATTCTTGGGGTCTAAGTACTGCTTGGATGATGATGTTGGGGGGTTGTATCCAACATTTGCTGTATCCCTATAGTAAGATTGTCGTGCCGGTGCTTCTCCCTCTCTATTGATTTCGGGACATCGTTCATTGCTTTCGGCGGGTTTGTACCAATGGATTGCTAAATCTTGCCTGCTTTGGCTGTGCGCTGGATACATGTTTTTCGTTTCCCATGGCCTGATTTGTTCCTTTCTCTGTCTTACACCACTACTACTTGTCTGCTGCACCACATGGGTCAACTCATGGGCTATCAACTCCTGCCCCCCCCTACTCTTAGGCTGATACGCTCCCTGCCTAAAAAACACATCCTGCCCCGTCGTAAACGCCTTCGCCTGTATCGACTGATTCAACTGATCCGACTGAGCATCCGTATGCACCCGCACCCCACTAAAATCCGCCCCCATCGCCTGCTCTAGCGGTTTTCTTATCTTGTCGGACAGTGGCTTTCCCCTTCCTCTTGCTTCCTTTATGGAACCTTCAAAATTTTGAGGTGCTAACGTTCCACCTGTTAACCCTTTCCTCTGAATTTCTTGTTTTGGCCTACCCAACTCTTCCTCTTCAATAATCCGTGGAGAATTAATCTGCTGTACTACCTGACGCGCTACTCGATCTGCCTCTTGCTCGTATTTATCACCAGGCTGTCCTATAGTTAGCTTTGCTTGCAGCCCGATTTCATACCATCCCGTGTCGGGCACGTATTGTCCCGTTTCTAGGGAGTGCATCACATTAGCCATTCTACTGCCCCATTCCCCGACCGCCTCTTCCGCGTTCCAATCCCTGTCCTCTTCATGTCGTCTTCTAGAACCCATCACTCTGGAGTCTTTCTTTTTTTGAGCATTTGTCCTAGAAATAGAGTGAGAATATTTCGGTTTATAGGTATGAGTAGTGCGCATAGCTATTTCTTTTTTCCTTGTACCCTTGAATAAAACCATATCAGTCGATCCATCCGTCTTCCAGGAGCGCGACATGGCACCCCTTTCTCAAACCAACTGGTATCACTCTAATCTTAGTTCTCTGTTTCAAGAAATCGAGCGAGTTCGTAACTATTTAGAAAAATACATAGAAGGTAATATAAATCAACAAACCGTTACTGAAATTGTTGACGATACTTCTGCCCTGGCTAAACTTTGTAACAAATTCCTTCTCTCCCCCTTTGAAAGGGATATCCTGCTCATGTGCGCGGGAATGGAAATCGAACCATTATTCCATTCTTTGTTTGCCCAAGCCCAAAAAAATAGTCCTAACAAAAACTATCCTACTCTCAGTTTAGCTTTTGACGCCATTCCCGGAGCCAATTGGGGTGTCCTTTCTCCCCAACGCCCTTTACTTTACTGGCAACTGCTCCACATAGAACCAGGATTGATCCTAAGCCAGTCCCCCCTCTATATTGACCAGCGTATCCTCTGCTTTCTTTTAGGTGAATATGCCACAGACGAGGAATTAGCAGGCAAGATCATACCCCTACCGCCTCAGACCAACGGTCATCTTTTGCCTAGCTCTCAGTTAAGTATAGGGTCGCAATTGATCACCATTTGGTCTGGCAGCGAGGGGAGAAATAGCTATCCCGTGGTGCAATTATCTGGCTCGGATCGAAGCACAAAATACCAAATTGCCTCCGCCACTTGTCAGGGTTTGGGGTTAAAGTTACAAACTCTCGAACCATTGGCTCTGACCACCAACCCCCAGGATGTCTACCAACTCGCGAAGCGTTGGCAAAGGGAAGCAATACTAAGCAATAGTGTCCTGTTGATTGACTGGGATAGTTATAATTTTACCGAGCCTGGGCGGGAGTATGCTCTGAGCCAATTTATTGATAGTAACAATACTCGTTTAATCCTCAGCAGCAATGACAGAAAAATTGACTGTCAGCGGACTGTTATTAACCTAGACATCCCTCCATTGAGCCACCAGGAACAATATGACCTGTGGGAAAGCCATATAGGGTCAGCAGCAGCCGAACTTAACGGTCAAATTGAGCGCATCGCCGTACAGTTTAACCTCAGTAGTGCTAGTATTCAAGCCGCCTGTGATCAATTCAAAATTCAAAATTCAAAAGTTCAATTATGGGATTTCTGCCGCCAAATCAGCCGTAATCAATTAGAACACTTAGCGCAACCGATAAATGCTACGGCTACCTGGGACGATCTGGTTTTACCAACCCCACAACGGCTGCTTCTTGGGGATATTGCCACTCATCTGAGACACCGGTATAAAGTCTATCAGGAATGGGGTTTCGCCCATTTTGGCGACCGGGGTTTGGGCATCAGCGCCCTATTTTACGGTGCTAGCGGAACTGGTAAAACCATGGCAGCAGAGGTATTAGCCAACGAATTTCGCCTCTCTCTTTATCGCATCGACCTAAGTAGAGTTGTCAGTAAATATATTGGTGAGACGGAAAAGAATCTGCGGCGGATCTTTGATGCTGCTGAAACAGGAAGTGCTATTCTACTGTTTGACGAAGCCGATGCCCTGTTTGGTAAGCGTACCCAAGTTAAAGACAGTCACGACCGCAACGCTAACATCGAAGTCAGCTATTTGCTGCAACGAATGGAAGCCTATCAAGGTTTAGCTATTTTGACCACCAATTTCCAAAGCGCCCTCGATAGTGCCTTTGAGCGCCGGATTCGCTTTGTGGTCGAGTTTCCGTTTCCCGGACCCGAAATCCGTACCCAAATTTGGCAGCGGATTTTTCCGACTATGACACCTACCCAAAACTTAAATTACCAGAAACTCGGTCAACTAAAAGTAGCTGGCGGAAATATTCGCAATATTGCCCTTAATGCCGCTTTTTTGGCCGCCGCCGCCGATGAAGCCGTGAACATGGAACATATCTATGAAGCAACAAAACGGGAATATCAAAAGTTGAAGAAAATGTTGACAAACGAAGAGATTGAAGGGTGGTTTTAGTTGTGGGGAGTTAATGGGAATCGGGAATCGGGAATCGGGAATCGGGAATCGGGAATCGGGAATCGGGAATCGGGAATCGGGAATCGGGAATCGGGAATCGGGAATCGGGAATCGGGAATCGGGAATCGGGAATCGGGAATCGGGAATCGGGAATCGGGAGTAGTAGGGTGGGCAAATGCTGACCCTCTGACAACAATATCTCGAATCCTGTCGATTTGCCCACCTTCCCTGAGCGGCTGTGGGGTTTGGTGGGCAAATGCTGACCCTCTGACAACAATATCTCGAATCCTGTCGATTTGCCCACCCTACAAGCTGTTCCCTGTTCCCTGTTCTCTGTTCCCTGTTCCCTGTTCCCTGTTCCCTAAAACCAACGACTCTGTACCTCACCCAATTAAAAACCGCTATACAAGAACTCAAACCGTTTGAGCCTCATTAATATAAAAAGGATAAACCAGGTTAAACCTAGAATTAGTGACTCGCACCGTATAGGTAATACTTATTAACAACAATCCCTCTAATTCACTGTCCTCTATATTAATTTCCTCCACATCTATACGATGCTCATGGTTCAAAAGAGCATCAGAAATCGTACCTCTTATTCCCGTAATTAACCCTTGAGTAATTTCCTCAAACAGAAACTGACTCAATTCGCAACCAAAATCAGGCTGCATAATCCGTTCCCCTGGACGGGTTGACAGGATAATTTCCAAACTATGGACAATATCCTCTTCATCAGAAACCATCTCCACCGTTCCTGTATCCCCGTTAAATGTAGGGGGAAAACTCCATCCTGTCCCTAAAAAAGAGCTGTTTTCTTCCATTTGCCTCTTGCCTCTGGCCTTAATAGTACTGTAAGCTATCAGCCGTCAGCCGTCAGCCGTCAGCATTCAGCCGTCAGCCGTCAGCCGTCAGCCGTCAGCTGACGTAACTCAGATTAAACGAATGCTTACCTCTTGTCTTGATGCAGTCGCTCATGGGGGAAACCACGGCAGTTGCTCATGGGGGAGACCACGGCAGTCGCTCATGGGGGAAACCACGGCAGTCGCTCATGGGGGAAACCCCCAAGACCGCGCTGCCTCCCCAAGACCGCACTGCCTCCCCAAGACCGCGCTGCATCGCTTATTCAAAAGCAGCTCAAGTAGCGTGCCCATAGCCCATAAGCTGAGAGCTGAGAGCTGAGAGCTGAGAGCTGAGAGCTGAGAGCTGAGAGCTGACGGCTGATAGCTCAATGCTTACCTATTTCTTAACTAACTTTTCATGTTCCGGTGATTTTAATCCCTCCTGTAAAATGGCTAATACTTGGGCTAAGTCTCCGGCAAGTAAAGCGTCTTGGGCTAACCATAACCCAGGGAAGTATTCACTACAGATAATGCCTTTATCATTCGGGTTTAGTTTAATATATTTTCCTTCCCTTAACCGAAACCAATCAAGTTCTCCGTCATAAACCCGCCAAACTAAATATTCTTGAACTTGATTACGTCGGTAAGCTTTTAATTTATCATTTAAATCAATAGAAGCGGTACTGGCTGCTATTTCTACGATTAATTCTGGCGCACCTTCTACATAGCCGTCTTCACTAATCCTTGATTGTCCATCTACCGTTAGTCTTAGTAAAGCATCCGGTTGAGGTTCATTGTCGGCATCTAGACGTACAGTCGCATTATCTCCCACTTCTACCCCTGGTGTAGCTGACCAATATGTACCTAACCAAGTCATAATACGAGCATGGGGATTAGCATGTTGGGTCATTCTTAAGGGTGATGCCATATAAACAATTCTTTCGATTAATTCCGCTTTTTTGACATCAGGCATCTGTGCATAACGCTGTTCAAATTCTTGCCTAGTTAGTTGATCTCCACTTTCAAGGGGTGGAATTGTAGTTTTGGTTTTTAATATGGTTTGAGACATGGTTTTTTTAGCAGTACTGACGTAAGCATTCAGCCCTCAGCCCTCAGCCCTCAGCTTATTTTATTGCCGTCAGCTTATTTTATTCAAAAGCACCGATTACGCTACGCGCATTAGCTGATAGCTGAATGCTTACGTACTGACTTTGGTGGGTTACTCTATTGCTAACACACCCTCGGGATTTTGGTGCGTTAAGCGATCGCGCTTCGCACGCTACGCGAACAGCTGACGGCTGACGGCTGACCGCTGACCGCTGACCGCTGACCGCTGACCGCTGACGGCTGACGGCTGACGGCTTACCTTGCTTCTTAGCTCAATTAATATCCACTCTCTCGCCTTTAATCTTGATATATTCACCCTCCATCACAAGGTCCTTACTTGATTTTATTTTAATTCCTTGATTATCCATCGTGATTGTATTACCATTTTCATCTTCCAATTTAATCCCTTTATCCTGCTCGGATAATTTTAAGGTATTGCCTTTGGATGTACTAATTTCGATTAACTTATTTTCATCATCAAATATAATTTTTAGGGATTCTTTGGTAACTATTCCTTTTTTATTATTTTCCTTGGTTACTGTTAAACCTGCTGGTAAAGCATTTTTAACACTATGCACTGCTCCTAGAATTATGGCTTGTCTAGGGTCATCATTGATAAAACCGAGAATAACCTCATCCCCGGTTTCTGGTCTAAAGAAAATACCCCTTTTATTACCAGCCTCAACGGAAGCTAATCTTGCCCAAACAATACCATCTTTTTCAATTGAGGGGATTCTGACTTTTACCCTAAACTGTTTTTCTGGATCCGCTTCATACTTATCCACAATCCCAATTTGCAACCCATGAATAGCTGGAATCAATCCCGCCACTGGTGTATCAAAAATATCATTATTTTGTTGATAAAACCAGCTAGCTGACAAGCCAAATTGTACATACGTTTGCCAGCCTTGTCTACTAAATTGATGTCGAATAGCCGTTACTAAAGTTTTGCCATTGAAGCGCTTTCCTATTCCATCAAGTTTTATTATATCTCCTGGTTTAATATCAGCAAATCCAGGTAAATTGAAGCGACCTTTAAACAGTGACAGACGACTTTTTTGTAACTTGGCATCTGCCCAAGCTTTTACTTCCTGGTCATCTAAGGGAGCTAAACTGATTAATTGATAGTTATCTGCACCAATGGTTTTTGCTAATTCATCTCCTTTTAAATTACCCTGGTCTAGAGAAAACTCTTTGGCTTTTTGTGATTGTAATAATTTCTGTGTTTTGATATCCCAAGCTGTACTTTCTACCGACGCTTTCTGATCGCAAATATCAGCTTCCATTTCAAACTCGTAAATTTCATCTTTGCCATACTCAAAGGTATGTTTTGGTTTCCCCTTTAGATTAGGCTCGACCCCAGTAATTTCGCCATCATCAACTAAAACCCACAGACCATTGACATCCCCACGAGATAAAATGAAATCCCAGTCAGTGCAGTAATATTGCACCATTTCCTTATGCTTTGGTTTAGTTACAGCAATAGATTTGACTGTTAACCCCCCAGTTTTGATGACTTTGTCGATAATATCCTTGTCTGTCATATCTCGAAACACAGCACTTTTTCTTTGGGTGGTTAGTTTGTATGCTGCATCTTTTAAATCAACAGTGAGCAGAGAACTATAGCGATCGGCTTGCACACAGTGTCTAACTATAATTCCCTTAAAAACTGTTGCTTCCTTTTGTTTTTCCCCTTCATAGCGAAGCTTTATTTCAATTTCTTGGCCTGGTTTAAAAAACTCCGTGCTGCTAATAGGAAATTCTTGTTTTGCCGCCTCACCATCTAATAAAATTATTTGAGCTATCGGGATTTTATTCACCTCTTTGATAATGTCAATCGACATGAGGTTGTATTCTGGGTTCATTACTTCCCCAGTATCACTCAAAATTGTTGCTGTGACGACACCACTCATTATGTTTTTACTTCTCTATTGGCGGTAATTTGATAGTTGTTCCGGTTTTTAACTTTCTGAAGTTATTGACATTATTAGCACGGGCAAGCTGGATATAATAAGCCGAGTCACCATATACCTCTTGAGCCATCAAAGCCAACTTATCTCCAGCTTTTACTGTTTTAGTATGGGTGAGATCGGGTGAGCTTTTATTTTCTAGTTTAATTCGCTTGGAATCTTCTAGATCACCTTTAAAAACGGTATCTAACTCAGCTCTTATCGGTTGTCCGCTACGGTTGAAAAGTGTATACTTAACATTAACAGATACGAGACGGCAATCAAAAATTAAGTCTCCCCATTCAATTTTGAGATATTTAGGCTCATGGATTTTTCCATCCATAAATGTTGTTAGCTTCAGAAAGCGGTCTACTTGCTTGTAAACATCTCTCGTCCCTAAAAGATTGCCAAGTAATGAAGCTCCGGCAAACCCTAAACCTCCATAATCTGCTACTCCTGTGTCATCTAAAATTAACTTGAGGGACAAATTCCTGGGTTTGCTGAGAGTATATTTTGCTTCGCGTCCACGGGTATTAATACCCTGCTTATTTTGATAAACATTCTCGTATTTTAAGGAATAGGATTCCGGATTAAACATGACTTCAAAGGTATCTTCTCCCTTTCCAGTACGTTTTCCATCTTTATAAACACGAATCTTCAGCTTTTCTAATTTGAAAGGATTTTTTAGCATAGATTTACCTTATCTCTCTTTTTTCCGCTCCAGTATCTTCAGTACCTGGGCGACACAAGCAGCAATTATTTCCTCTTTTTGTTCAGACTTTTCTCCCGTCTGGTAATCTAAATTATGATCTTCACTATTTCCATTTTCACTATTTCCATGCTTAGATTCACTATTATCCACAATGTTGGCACGAATAATTAATTCTTTGATTTCCACTGGCATAGCTAAATCCTCACACTTTGAAATCTGGCATAGGCTAATTCCATCGTATCTATAACCACAGCATTGGCATTAGCATCTAGGTCAGATGTCGTCCATTTGACTGGATAAGCTCTCTTAAATAACCAACTAGAAACAGGAGCAGTGTTTTCATTAAGCAAAATGACTAAGACATTGCTGGGAGCAAATTTCATGGTACTCATAGCAACGTTAAACTCTATATTCAGAGGAGAGCCAATCACCATTCCTCTTTCTAAAACCAGATTATTATAGGTAACCTGATTAGGCAAACGATGTCTGAAAATATTTTCACCCCCTTCACGGATGTCCGTTGTGCTTATTTCCGCAGAAATTCCCGATACCTTTTGAAAGCGAATATCTAAGGGATTAGGCACAATTCCAGCAATGAAAAATACGACCATAAAATTAAATCCAACCGGGGGATTTTCAGTCAAAGTAAGTTCCGGAATGGGGAAATTATCTGCCATCACTTACAGCGGTTTTCAATTCGGTGAACTACAAAGTCTTGGGTTTTAGGGAGCAGGGAGCAGGGAGCAGGGAGCAGGGAGCAGGGAGCAGGGAGCAGGGAAGAGAGAAGAGAGAAGTCTAATGATTATAATGGAGGGTTATTAACCTTGAGAGTATTAGCCATTAGTTCTAAACTTTCAATAGCCACTTCATTGCTAGTGGCATTAAATGACGGTGCATCTAATTTCTTAGGGAAAGCATTTATAACTTCCCAGGATACAACTGGTTCACCTGACTCGTCTAACAATTCAATAGTAAGATCTCGCTTTTCGACAGTATTGAGGTTAATCGTGTTAAACCAATCAAATAAATAGCTGTCTTGTCTGACAATTCCTTTCTGTAGGGTTAGGTTAATGGGAGTGTCTAATCCTGGCATGTACTTTGCCCCTTCTTTATAACTCAGGCCATCTCGATAAGTAATCGTTTCAAATTCAATGCTTAATCCCGATACCTCTGAGAAAGCATAGGAATTATCTCCAGCGATGGTGACTCGGTAATAAAATACCGGAATTGGATAAGTATTTTTGATTTGTTCTACTGTGTCTGCCATGATTTATTTATCCTTAATTACTTTAGGTTTAGTTTAAGCTATCAGCTATCAGCTATCAGCTATCAGCTATCAGCTATCAGCTATCAGCTATCATTTATCAGCCATCAGCCATTGGCCTTGGCCTTGGGCGTTGGCCACGCTACGGGAATGGCTCACGGCTGACTGCTGACCACTGACCACTGACTGCTGACCGCTGACCACTGAATGCTTAGAATTTTGAATTTTGAATTTTGAATTTTGAATTTTGAATTTTGAATTTTGAATTTTCAATTCCCCCTATGCTTCCTGTAATTTATGGGAGAATTTCAGGATAATGAACTCAGCCGGACGAACTGCCGCCAGACCAATTTCCACAATCATCCGTCCTTCTAAAATGTCCTGTGCTCTCATGCTTTTACCCAGTCCGATATTAACAAAGAAAGCTTGTTCAGGAGTGCTACCAGCCAGGGCACCTTGTCGCCATAATCCCTCTAGATAATTTTCAATTAGGGACTTCACTTTCAGCCAGGTGATAGTGTTGTTAGACTCAAAGACCACAAATGCAGTGGCTTTCTGAATCGATTCTTCAATGAGATTGAACAGTCTGCGCACAGGGATATAGCGCCATTCATTGTCATTACCCGCTAAAGTCCTTGCTCCCCAAATTAAAGTTCCTTTTCCGGTAAAACTGCGAATAGCATTGATGGATTTACCAGCGGTGGGATCAACGTTGAGATTTTCCTGTTCCTCGTTGGTAATTTTTTCCGTAGGCGCAAGTACCGATGCCAAGCTGACATTAGCAGGTGCTTTCCAAACTCCCCTGTCCCGATCTACCCTGGCATATACCCCTGCTACGGCTGCACTTGGGGGTAATACGACTCGCTGTTTAGCTAGTTCAGTCTTAATTTTGTTGTAGAGATCGGTGTTGTTGGTTTTGATGCCAGTCAGCTTTGGCTCAGTGCTTCCTCCTGTATTAGTGTCTCCTCCTGTATTAGTGCTTCCTCCTGTATCGGTGGTTCCTCCACCTCCTTGAATACTTACAGAATCATCGGTGTAATAGTAGTTGAGTGATGTTTGGAGATAAGGAGAATAAGCTGCGCCATATTTTAAATATGCTGTACCAATTCCCTGTCGGAATCCATCAACTCCCCCTTTAGGTGTTCGTTCTGTTGCCCCCGTGCCTGTTTCGTCTGCCCCTGTGCCTGTTTCGTCTGTTTTCTCTTTCATAACGTCGAAGATTGCAAACCGATCTTTTAATTTATTGCATTGCACCAAAGCTTGTTCACAAAGTCCGTAATAATCGGTTTCAGTACTTAAATTAGCGGCATCGGTAAGCATGATTAAAGTCGGTTCATCTTCTTTTTCTAAAGCATCTAAACCTGCTTTAAAATCGGCAACAGCTTTTGGACTATTGCTGTATTGCCCTACCGAAACAATGTAACAACTGCCCCCACCGTTATCAAAATACAGGCGCAAAGCATAATACATTAAATACTTGAGTTCAGGAGCGCTAATGGGTGCGATTACACCTTCGCTCTCTGTAACCTCAAATTTACTTGCTTGAGCTTTGCCAAACAAAGTTTCATAGTCAAGCAGTGAACTAATTCGAGTGGGTTTATTGTTTAATTGGCTGTCTATTCCAGCTTTTTCTGTGTAACCGATAAAAGCTGGAATCGCTGTAGATACCTCAGCGACTGAAGGGGGAAATGTAGAAATTTCCTCGACATAAACATTGGGAGTTTTATAAGTGACCATGGTTCAATCCTTAGGTTTCAATTTTTATAGGTATTTCAGGGCATTAATGACTTGAATTCCGTTATGATTAGGGGGATTAGGTAAATGATCAATCCACACAGAGGGATCGCCAAGTTCATTCTTTTTCTTTATTAAAAGTTGAATGTTTTGTCTCCCAGCTTCCTGACAAGCAATTTCTGATTCAGATTTAAAGAGATATTTTTGAGATTCAGGAAATTGTTGGTTAAGAGCAGAAAATATTGGATCTGTTTCTTTAGCGTCGGCACTCGTAGATCTAGTAAATTTAATTTCTGGTTTCCTGGTCGGATCTTTATCTTCAATCAAGAATTCATCGCCATTAGTTAACTGATCCGTTACCAGGTAATAGTACCACGGTTGTTTTTTGGCGTTAAAGGTGATTTTATAGTCACTCCCCTGATTCAAATCTTTAGACATGGAGGAGTTATTATAAATATCCACAATTCCAAAAATAGTTTGTACCCTGGGCACTTTTATGTAACACAATTGAGGAGGAATTATCTCTAAATTTGACACTCCAATTTTAGTATTCCTTTCATTACTAAACAGATAACTAACATTATCAACGGGTTTCCATTCAATATCTGTGAAATCTAGAAAATCTTGATTTTTGATTTTCAATATAAAAGTAAATCGCAAATCCTCAGCAAGCTCTACCCAGGGTTTATGTTCTGAATCTACTGGGGCAATGACCACTATTCCGTTAACTTTATTCTTAACAATCAGACGATGACCCCTAAGTACCCTACTACATTCAGGTGTTGGTTCAACACTTAAGTCCGGGCAGACTTTATCCCGATAATAGTCGTGAAGAATACTTAATTCAAAGAGTTGCTTATAAAGCATAATCTAGATGACCCTTGGGTTTGAGTTTGGCGGCGATACTAGATTCTTGAACTACTAACTTCCCTATCAGTTACATCAGAGCCAATTTCCACCGTATCCCCATCGGCAAAGACAACCATTCTGACTTTATAAATGACTGAAGGCATATAAGACATGCCTAAACCAGACCAAACCTCTCTTTGTTCAGTAAAAGGCAAATTAACCAGTTCGATGGTCAACTTTTGGATCTCAGCACTGAGGGTTGGAGAGTTACGACAATCAAATAACCGATGACTTTGAAAGTATTTGATAATTAGGGACAAAAACTCTAAAGATTGGCTGTAATTAGTAAAATTAGCAGCATAGAGAACGTATAAATTGAGGTAAAGATTAGGGTTGTTTTGCTGCTTCCCCCCTTGATTAGGCATCCGGTCATAGGCAGCACCAGAACGAAAGGTATAGTCTTCTTCTAAGTTAACTAATAAGGTAGTAATGGCATTCTCTTCTAAGGAAACTTCTTTCCCGTTGCGATCCTGAAGAAATAAGACCTCAAAAGCCTGACCTCCGGTTTTTACTCGGATGTAGCTGTTGAGTTGTTCCTTAAGAAACGAGAGAACATTATCCAACATAAGTAGTACCTATCCCGCCTAATAATTGGAGGATAATCTTGACCAGAAGACTTTGATACTCCCGTCGCTAAATCGAAGATTATAGCGAGGGATTCTTAAGAGTATAAAACCCTTAACGGCTGAACCAAACAGCCTCTAGACCCTCCGATAAAATCCTTGGGGTTACTTGTATGTTTATGATCAGCTTAATTCCATGCGACAGAGGCTTTTCAGCTTGTCTTTTAATGCATATATTGGAACCTGAGAAAACTCTGATTGCTTCGTGTCCCTTAATCGTTTAATTTTGGGATTGTGATCGATAGCAATCTTGCTAATCGTGTAATCTTATCCTAACAAAAATAGGCAAGATACGCTACAAATTCATTCTCCAATTCCCCTACCGCTAAGTCTTCGACTATAACGGGAGTACCCTTGGAGTTGAATGATGGAATAGGGAAATACCTTTTCTATACTTCTAACTGCCACCAAAATAACACTAACATGAAAAACAAAGAAAGAGAGCAAATCCCGAAAAATGAAATATATCGTAATATTTTTCGGGATTTTCAACAATGAAATATATCGTAATATTTTTAGGAATTTTCAACTCGGATTATTTTTCGTAAGCATTCAGCCGTCAGCCGTCAGCCGTCAGCCGTTGGCCAATGGCTGATAGCTGAATGCAAGGCAATTGCTGAATCAAGGGATGAATAGGAGTGGGGTGGGCATCCTGGCCGTCTGGGAATTGTAACGGGCAAGATGCCCATTCCACCAACATGCCCATTCCACCAACATGCCCATTCCACCAACATGCCCATTCCACCAACATGCCCATTCCACCAACATGCCCATTCCACCAACATGCCCGTTCCACCAACATGCCCGTTCCACCAACATGCCCGTTCCACCAACATGCCCGTTCCACCAACATGCCCGTTCCACCAACATGCCCATTCCACCAACATGCCCATTCCACCAACATGCCCGACAATCTAAGGAACAGGCAAGATGCCCGTTCCACCAACATGCCCATTCCACAAAACTCTTAAAATCATTCCATTATTAAGCAACGCCATCTCTATTGCCTGGTGGGCAGTTGGGTTTAGCCTAACGGGTATAGCCGTCCGCCCCCTTACTGCTTTTTAGGTGGGACTAATTTCTCTGAGGTTTCAATTAGGATTGGTATATATAGCGTTTGTATTTGAGTTGTGAATATAGGATTGATGGGAAAAGGGAGCAGGGAGGAGGGAGCAGGGACTGTAGGCCACGCGGGGCGCGTTCGGAGCAGTAGGAAAGAGCTTGGATGATTTTTTGGTGTTCTTAAAAATCAGCAAGATTGTTCATGACCTATTTATAAACCCTATATATAGGTATCCTAATTGAATTGTGAGAATTTGTGATGCCCTATTCCCTACTCCCTACTCCCTACTCCCTACTCCGTACTCCCTACTCCCTACTCCCTGTTCCCTTTGCTATAGATTACCAAATGTAAACTTTCCCGGATTGCTCAACATGACAACTATAACCACAGAAGGATTATACACCTTTGAAGAATACCTCAACTATGATGATGGTACCGACAACCGCTATGAATTGGTGGATGGGAGGTTAGAAATCATGAATCCACCAACCTTTAGGCATCTGCTGATTGCTAAGTTTATTGAACAAGTATTGGAAGCAGAAATTAATCGTTTGGGTTTGCCTTGGCTGTGTTTTAAAGAAGCTAGAATTCGGACAGGATGGCGCAAGTCACGGCTAAGTGATGTCTATGTGGTAACCAAAGATCAGGTAATGGCATTGCTAGATCACTCAGCAGTATGTGATACTCCTCCATTATTAGCAGTAGAGGTGGTGAGTCCTGATTCTGTTAAGCGAGATTATCGTTACAAACGTTCAGAGTATGCTGCCTTGGGAATCATTGAATATTGGATTGTTGACCCCCCGAAGAAAAAGGTTTCACTGCTGGTGTTAGAGGAAGGGTTATATCAGGAAACAGTGTTAACTGGAAATCAACGGTTAACATCACCTACGTTTCCTGAGCTGATGTTAACCGTTGAGCAAGTTTTGACTGCTGGTAATTTAAACTAAGTTGTTGTGCATTTAAAATGCACAACAGCAAGGCAGAAGGCAGAAGGCAGAAGGCAGAAGCGATGCATCGCTGTTCCCGACTCCCGACTCCCTACTCCCTACTCCCTACTCCCTACTCCCTACTCCTAGATTGCTATAATGATTGATAGATTTGATGTTCTCGGTTAATAAAAACATCAGCTAATATCTGATAAGCTTCTGTCCAAGCTGCTATCACTTCCTCTGTCGCCGCTTCATGCAACACATCCTTCATCGCTTGTAGTAGACTCTCTCCCACAATGGGATATTGTTCTGGTTTAACATGGGTTTTTACATGACGATGAGCAATCACCTCAACCATGGATTTTAAAGCCTCCATATTATCAATTTTGGTAGCATAACTATAGACTGCTGTCGCTAACTTAGCTGGTTGAGAACCATTGGCTTGAGCTGACATATCAAACTGTGCTTTTACCTCTGGATGGTTGTGAAACATGATTTCATACATCCGAGTAGTAATTTGCTTACCATTCTTTTTGAGCAGGGGAGCTGTGGACTTGATGATATCTATAGTTTCTTGGCTCACCTGATTCACCGGTTTGGGCTTTTCGGAGAGGGTTAGCAAAAATTTCAGATTCTCTTGGGCTTGTAACTTATGAGGTGCAAAAGCCGGTATAAAGATAAAGACTCCTGGTTCTAAGGTAATCTCTTTCTGGTCTAAGGTCAGAATTCCTTTCCCTTCAATTACCGTGATTGCGGCATTACGAGGTGAAGTATGCTCCTCAATTGCTGTACCTTTTGCCAAACACAATAGGGTGTATTGGCAATTGTTATCCTTGAGCAAAACTTTGCTAATCATCCCTGTATCTGGATAGTCAGCTAATTTTTGTAGGGGAGTGCTAAACGATGTGTTTGCTGTAGCGATCGCATTAACCATTATCCTTTCCTCATCTCAAATTTAGAAACTTCTAAGATTGGTAAATATCTCTGAACTCGTTGCTACTTTTACTGTGACAGAAAAAGTTAGCCCTGTCCTTGAGCTAGCTCATAAACGGAGTAATAGCAAAGGGAGTAGGGAGTAGGGAAAGGGAGGGAAGTGTGGGGAGATGGGGAGATGGGGAGATGGGGAGATGGGGAAATGGGGAGATGGGGAAATGGGGAGTCAGATGAGGATATGCATCAAGACCATTAGAAAAAAAGTATTTAAAGATACCAAATTAATCTCAAACTAATTCTTCCCTCTCCTCCCTCTCCCCACACTCTTGTGCTCTCCCCTCTCTCCCCACACTACCCCCTCTCCCCACACTCTTCTCCTTGTTCCCCTGTTCCCTGTTCCCTGTTCCCTGTTCCCTGTTCCCTGCTCCCTGTTCCCTGCTCCCTGCTCCCTGTTCCCTGTTCCCTGCTCCCTACCAAATTCAGAAATACTATAACTATCAAACACTGTCAAAGGACTGGTAGGCATGGTCTCAATAGAACAATTAGCTCAAGTCTGGGTGCTGAAAGACCTAGAAACCTCAGCGCTAGAGAATCTTCAGCCTTATACCAATGTACGGGCTTATTTTCGGGATGAGATTGTGATCTACGAGGGCGATCGCCTCCCCTGCCAACTCTATGCCTTAATCAAGGGAACCCTGCAAATTAAAAAAACCGGGACTAATGGTAAAGAAAGCCTTTTGCGCATCATCCCTGAGGGTGATATTTTTGCGGCTCCGGCAATTTTTGGTAATGGTATTGCACCCGCAACAGTTATTTGTCAGGTGGACTCCCTAGTGCTAACCATAGAACGAGAGGCGCTGTTAGAGACCATTCGCCATACCCCAGAAGTGGCGTTGCGAATCCTGGAAGTCTTTAACCAACGCCTGCAACAAATTCATAACACCGTACATGGACTAATTTCTGAAAGGGCAATTGTACGACTGGTGCGTCTGCTGCAATACTATGCAACTCGCTATGGAACTGAGTCTGTTGCTCAGGGAGACTCCTTAAATATCAACCTTCCTTACTATCAAATTGCTCGCAGTATAGGTATAACCTATGAAGAATGCGTGCGTTTGTTCAAAAAGATAAATGCCATCAATTCAGTGGTTACCTACAAGCGGGGAGGCAAAATTATTATCAATGACTGGCAGCAGTTAGATGCGATCGCCTTTGGCGCGGCTGAGGCCTTTGGCCACGCTGCGCGAACGCCGATCGCGGACAACGAAGGATGAAAAGACTAGGGAGTCGGGAGTCGGGAGTCGGGAATCGGGAAAAAATCCTGTGTACCTCGTTTGTACCTCGTTACTATGAGAAACGTGCTGATTGCAGGAATTGATATAGCTTCCATCGCCTGGGATAACCAGGTCTTAACCGTAAAGTCAGCGTAGGATGACTCAATCCCTGAACGTTTTATTAATTATGAATCTTTCTGCTCAGTTTGTGACTCCTCAGGGTCTGATGTCGGATTATTCATCTCGTCTTTGAAGCCTCTGAGGGTTTTCCCTAGGGCGCTGCCGATTTCAGGAATTTTCTTCGGTCCAAAAATCACAACTGCCACAACGCCAATAATCATCACTTCGGGCCATCCTAAACCAAACATACCAATTTTCTCCAAACTCCTGTTAACTTTGAATTAACCTTGAACTGCTTGATAGCACTTAGCCCATCCTACTTCACGGCCAAGCAAAAAAATTCTCTAACAAATCTACTTTACGGTTTTACCAGGCGCACAATCAACCTAGGTCAATCTCGGTCGCCCACTCAAAGTATTGACACTCTCCGTCCTTCTAGGACGGGGATTCTTACTTCACAGAGCCGTCTTGCTCGACCAGGCCGGAGCCAGGAAAAGTAGAGGACAGTTCTCCATAAGCGTTCGGATCAATGATCCAGGTTCCTGTATGCCCTACAGTACCCAAGGCTCTTTTTAGAATATTGATAGCTGCATTATGGTCGCGATCCAACACACACCCGCACTTACAGGTATGGGTTCTAGTAGATAGCGATTTTTTGACAACTTCACCACAGTTTGAGCAATTTTGGCTAGTATAGGTAGGATTGACTGCTACAGTTTCTCTACCAAACTTTCGTCCAAAATACTCTAACCATTTTCTAAACTGATACCAACCTGCATCATTAATAGACTTGGAGAGACAGTGATTTTTGACCAAATTTCTCACCCTTAAATCTTCGTAAGCGACCACATCATTAGAGTGGATTACGCAACGCGCGAGTCTCTTCGCATGTTCTTCACGTTGCCTACTTATTTTAAGGTGCATCCTGCCTAATCTATTAACGGCTTTCTTACGGCTAGATGAGCCTTTATTTTTGCGAGAAACTCGGCGTTGATGAAACTTCAACCGCTTCTCGCCCTTGCGATAAAACCTTGGATTTGGCTCTGTGTTTCCCTTGGAATCGGTATAAAATTCTTTCAGTCCTACATCTAACCCAATGTTGGTATGTGATGGTTCTAGAGATTCTTTAACATCAGCTTTGACACAAAACTGGACATAGTAACCATCTGCTCGACGTACTAACCTAACTCGCTTGATCAGCTTTTGGTCGTAACGCCACAGTTCCCAGGTTCCCTTGAGTTTTAGTTTCCCAATTCCTTTTTTGTCTAAGAATTTTATTGATTTGGTATCAAGGGAAAGTTTCCAGCCTGATGTCTTGTATTCAACTGACCGGGAAAACTTTTTAAACTTGGGATAACCCTTTTTGCCAGGGACTTGTTTTTTACACTTATCGTAAAACCTAGAAATTGAACTATAGGCTCTTTCCACTGAAGTTTGACAGGCATGAGAGTTTAAGTCTTTAACAAAAGGATATTCAGCTCTGAGCCACGTGTTATAGCGATACAGGTCTTTTTGTCCTATCCCTTTATTGTCCATCCAGTAACGGATGCACTTATTTCGTACAAACTGACCAGTACGTATCGCCTCATCTATGGCGGCATATTGAGTTTTATTCCCTTTGACCTTAAATTCTAATACTATCATCTTGACGTGGGACAACTCTAGGTAACATTGTAGCACAAAAAGAAAAAGCCGTCCGTTGTTCGCGCAGCGTGGCCTACGGCCAAGTTACCGTAAGATAGTGGAGTCTTTATGGTTGGCAGGCTATGCGTAAAAGGGTTAAAACTTATTGATTAAGACTCCACAATAAACAGGTTTCGTCTCCTAGAAGGACGGGGCTTGAGACCCAAATTTTTGGTCATTTTCGGGCGGGCAGGATGCCCACCCCACTCACCTTCATCCGAAGATTCAGCAATGCCCCGCTAGTCCATGCTACTAGCAAGGAATTTTATGCGATCGCAAACAAAATCCTTTATCCAATCCCAGCAGTAACAAAGTTTTGTGTAGCGTTACAGGATTGACCATGGCAAGCTGATATCCTAAGCTTATCCGAAGTCCATACTAGGATATCTTGCTGCAATTGATGGTGACCGATAAGGTGAGAAGATAGAGGTCGAAGGATGAAGGAGGAAAGATAAAGTATAAAAATATACCATTTGCAAAGGTTACAATCAATGCAATGGTTGATACTTCAAGTCTTGCATGCCTTTTGTCTTTTGCCTACCCCTCTTGTTAAGGGGGATAATGGGGGGAGAACCCATCCAACCCTTTTGTCTGCAAGCCTGTTGCCTCCATTTTACCCATAGCCTTTAAGTGTTAAGGAATGTCAACCACTTCCACGCCATCCCTAAGAACCCAACAAAACCCTCTGTGCGCTAAGCTGGCAGACTGTATAGAGTCGAACTGGCGGCGCTACTTCGACCTTTCTCCTTATCATTTACCAGCCGAGTTAGGCTACGTGGAAGGACGGCTTGAGGGAGAGAAACTGACTATCGAAAACCGTTGCTATCAGACACGTCAGTTTCGGAAAATGCACCTGGAATTGGCAAAAATAGGTAAGATGTTGGACATTTTACACTGTGTAATGTTTCCTCGTCCAGAGTATGCTCTGCCCATGTTTGGCTGTGATGTGGTGGCAGCTAGAGGACAAATTAGTGCTGCGATCGCAGACCTTTCTCCACTCAACCCTAAACGTACCTTACCAGAAGCCTATCACTGTTCGTTACAGACCCTACCAAAACCTGAGTTTAAACAGCCCCGTGACTTACCACCTTGGGCAGACATTTTTTCAGAATTTTGCATTTTTGTGCGTCCCAATGGTCCAGAAGAAGAAGCACAGTTCCTGGCATGGGTGGATGATTTATTACAGATTCACTGTGCCCATGCTGCTAATGCCCTACCGGTCTCTAGAGAAAAGCAAGCAGAAATTATTGCTAGTCAACACTATTATTGCAGCAAGCAGCGGCAGAATGACAAAACCCGGCGGGTGCTTGAAAAAGCTTTTGGTGTTGAATGGGCAGAGAACTATATGACCTCGGTACTATTTGACTTGCCAGTATCTTGATACTTAATCAATCGTAAAGCTGATTAGTTTGCTGATTAGTTTAGGGATGGAGCAATGGATGATAGCGGTTCTCATATTAATGAGGTACACAGGATTTTTTTCCTGTTACCTGTTCCCTGTTACCTGTTCCCTGTTCCCTAAAATCCACAACTTGTATACCTCACCTATTTGAGAAATACTATAGTAAGGCACGATAATAATAAGTCGGCAAACTTTTTTAAGGGGATAGACTATGTTCACTAGACGTGACCTTCCCTCAGAGCAGGAACTGCTAAATTTCGCGAGACAGTACCCTGAGCTAGATATAGAATCAGTGTTTACTTGTCTGTCGTTCCTGAAAACTACCACTGAAATCTACGAAGCGATTGACACTCATATGGGTCGCTACGAGTTATCAATCGGTAAGTTTACTGTACTCATGCTATTACACAAAGCGGGTTCGTTAGGCTTGACTCCTTCCGAATGTGCTCAACAGGCTGGTGTTACTCGTGGGACGATCACAGGTCTGCTTGATGGTCTTGAACGTCAAGGGTTAGTTAAACGCCAGCCCCACCCAGATGACCGACGGATGCTGATGGTTAACCTGACTCCAAACGGTTGGCAGTTCTTGAAGCAAATGCTTCCCGAGCACTTTAATCGGGTGACAGGTTTGATGGCTAACCTGACTGGCGCAGAAAAGAAAACCTTCGTTAAACTTTTAGCAAAGTTGCGAGCGGGAACCCCTGCTATGCACTCAGCTGAATTTCAGCTGAGCCAGTAATGAGGGATTGCTCAAAAAATCTGTTAGCGGTGCTCATCTAGTATTTACTTTATGGTAAATTAAATAGTAAGGAGCCATATAATATGGCACACAAGAGATGGTTATGACTCATATAACCGACAAAGGTTGATTTAACCGGAGGAGTCATGGAGCCAAAAATTGGCATAAAAGATCAGGGATTCTCAAAGCCCCTAAGCCGTTGGGTGATTGTACTGGCTGGTGTTGGGATTCTGGCAACTGTGGTCGCTAGCGGATATAGTTTGGAAATGGTCCGTGAGCGCCCACCAGAACCAGTGCCATCCGCCAGTAAAACCCCAGCTATCCGAGCTGTCACGGCTCTAGGACGTTTCGAACCTGAGGGGGAAGTTATTCAATTAGCTGCTCCAACAACTTTTCAAGCACCAAGGGTGGCTCAGTTACTGGTTAAGGAAGGGGATAAAGTAGGTGCCAATCAATTGATTGCCATCATGGAAAATCGCGGACGCTTACAAGCGGATTTAGAACGGGCAAAAGCGGAGGTTAAAGTAAGCCGTGCGAACTTGGAGAAAGTCAAAGCCGGTGCTAAAAGCGGCACCATTGCTGCTCAGGAGGCTAAGATTAAACGACTAGAGGCAGAGTATCGGGGGCAGAAGGAGGCGCTACAAACTCGCATTGACCGTTTACAGACTCAGCTGCAAGAAACACAACAAGAGAAAGATGCCACAGTCAGGCGATTAGAGGCTCAGTTAAGGAATGTCCAAGCAGATTTTCAGCGCTATCAGCAGTTAGAACGAGACGGTGCGATCGCAATTTCCGAATTGGACAGCCGCCGCCTAAACGTAGAAACTGCCCAAGAGAGCGTGAGTGAAGCCATAGCCAACCGCACCCAAACTATAAGCACCCTCAGGGAACAACTCAAAGAAGCTATGGTCAACCGCAAGCAGACCCTAGCTGTAGTAGAAGCACAGATTAACGAAGCCAAAGCTACCCTAGAAGAGATTAAAGAAGTACGTCTTGTAGATATTAGACAGGCTGACGCAGAGCTAGAAATGGCTATGGCACAAGTCAAGCAAGCCGAAGCAGAATTAAAATTTGCTTACGTCCATTCTCCACTAGATAGTCAAGTTTTGAAAATTAACACTTATCCAGGAGAAACCGTAGATCAAGAAAAGGGAATTGTGGAACTAGGGCAAACTGACCAAATGATGGTTGTTGCTGAAGTCTACGAAAGTGATATTGGTAAAGTCAAGCTAGGACAGAAAGTAACAATTATTAGTGAAAGCAAGGCATTTGAGGGTAAACTCAATGGCAGTGTAGTTAGAATTGGGCAACAAATTGACAAACAGGATGTTCTTGACACTGATCCAGCCGCTGACGTAGATGCCAGAGTTGTTGAAGTAGATATTCGTCTAAATCCAGAAGACAGCAAGACCGTGACTGATTTAACTAACTCCCAAGTCATCGTAAAAATAGTTATTAGTAATTAGTCAATCGCTTTGCTCCAATTAAAAATTATCAATTCAAAATTCAAAACTAACCTATAAATTAATTCGTGGGCTTGTATCCGGTGGAAACACTTACAAAGTATAAGGTTATTCATTTTTAATTTTTAATTTTTAATTTTTAATTTTTAATTAAAAAATAGTAATTAACCAGTAAATATTAATCATGAAAATACCTTTAGCATGGTTACAATTGACCCATGAAAAAATGCGTTTGCTGGTGGCACTGGCAGGAATTGCTTTTGCCGATATTTTAATGTTTATGCAAATGGGTTTTAGGGATGCCCTGTTTGCCAGTAATGTGACACTACATAATAGCTTACAGGGTGACATTTTTTTGATTAGTCCCCAGTCCCAATCAATACTCGCTCTGAAAAGTTTTCCTAGTCGCAGGTTGTATCAAAGTATTGCATTTGATGGGGTCAAATCGATCCGTGGGATATATATGGACTATGGCCTCTGGAAAAATCCTCAAACCCGTGAAACTCGCAATGTACTTGTGATTGGGTTTAATCCTACTGACAACGTCTTCAATTTATCTGGAGTAACCAGCAATCTGGATACGATAAAAATGCCCGATGTAGTTTTGTTCGATGACAGCTCCAGACCTGAATATGGTCCTATTGCTGAAGAGTTTAATCAGGGCAAGGAGATAACCACTGAAGTCAAAGAACGTCGCATTCGAGTAGGAGGCTTATTCACCCTAGGGGCTTCCTTTGCAGCAGATGGAAATGTGATCACCAGTGATTTAAACTTTTTACGCCTTTTCCCTGATCGCCATAAAGGACTAATTGATATCGGTTTGATTAAATTAGAACCAGGGTTAGATGTGGAGATAGTTGTAGAGAATATGAGGCGCGAACTTTCTAAGGATGTTAGAGTTTTATCCAAGGAAGAGTTTGTTAATTGGGAGAAAGCTTACTGGCAAAGCAGTACATCAATAGGCTTTATTTTTACCCTCGGTAGCGCTATGGGATTTATCGTGGGTACAGTGATTGTTTATCAAATTCTATATACTGATGTCGCGGATCATTTGCCTGAGTATGCTACCCTTAAAGCCATGGGTTATAAAACCAGGTATCTATTGATAGTTGTTTTTCAAGAAGCTCTGATTCTGGCAATTTTAGGTTATTTTCCTGGATATGGACTGGCACTAGGGTTGTATAGTTTAACGAAAAATGCTACCAGTTTACCCATAGCCATGAGTCTAGCTAGGGCAGTGACAGTTTTGATTCTGACGATTATTATGTGTTGTATTTCCGGTGCGATCGCGATCGGGAAACTCCAAGCAGCCGATCCCGCTGATATTTTTTAAACTATTGCTAAAACTATAATCAATAACCAATAACTAGCTAGGAAGGAAAACTGTCATGGTGGACGAAGCAGTTGTATCCATTAAGCATCTTAATCATTACTTTGGTAAAGGTTTTCTACGGAAACAGGTTTTGTTTGATATTGACCTAGACATCCACCAAGGAGAAATTGTGTTGATGACTGGTCCTTCTGGATCGGGTAAGACGACATTACTAACCCTAATCGGAGGATTGCGATCGCCTCAATCTGGTAGTCTTAAAATCCTAGGACAGCAACTGCTGGGAGCCAATAAACGTAATTTGATAGCGGTGCGGCGTCATATTGGCTATATTTTCCAGGCTCATAACTTACTCAAGAGTTTAACAGCTCGCCAAAATGTGCAAATGTCAGCAGAACTACACCCAGAACTTTCTGTTAAAGATGCTATTACTAAATCAGTAGCTATATTGGAAGAAGTGGGCTTAGGTAAGTGGGTGAATTACTACCCAGATAAACTTTCTGGAGGACAAAAACAACGAGTCGCGATCGCTCGTGCTTTAGTGGGTAATCCCAAGATACTCTTAGCCGATGAACCAACAGCAGCACTAGACAGTAAATCCGGTCGTGAAGTGGTGGATTTAATGCAGCAGTTAGCTAAAGAACAGGGCTGTACAATTTTACTCGTTACTCACGACAATCGAATTCTCGATATTGCTGACCGGATTGTTAATATGGAAGATGGGCGTCTGAATGGTATCAAAGCAGTTAGATGAACTACCACCTGCTTGCTACGCAGAGCAGGTGGTTTCCAGCTTCACAGGGGATTGCCTTAGCTTGGGTTTACTTCCTCGCTTTGGTCTTACATCCCCTCCACTAGCAGAATCCCCCGTCCCAGAGGATTGTAATATCCTGATACCTTCTGCTCTAATGTTCTTGGCTGCATTCTCATCTCTATCATGGTGAGCGCCACAGTTAGGACATTTCCAAGCCCTGATATCTAATGGCATTTCACTCACTTGATAAAGGCAACTATAACATGTTTTAGAGCTAGGAAACCATTTGTCAATTTCCACTAGTACCTTGCCTTCCTTTTCTAATTTGTAAGACAAGAAATTGACAAACATCCCCCATCCGGCATCCAATATTGCTTTAGCTAGATTGTGGTTCCGAAGCATACCCTTAGTATTGAGGTTTTCAACTACGATGACTTGGTTATCGTCAACAAGCTTTCTTGATAGCTTATGTAAGTAGTCTTGACGGGTATTGCTAATACGTTCGTGAACCCTAGCAACTATTCTTCTGGCTTTGTTTCTGGTGTTACTACCTTTTTGTTTTCTAGATAATTTATTTTGCTTTCTGGCTAAATTTTTCTCGGATTTGTACAAGTGTCTAGGGTTAGCAAACTTGGAGGTTTTATTCCCATCATTAACTATGGCAAAATCTTTAACCCCTAAATCTACACCTGCTACTTTTCCCTCATGATTAGGTTGAGGATTATCCCCTTCTAACTCAGTCAAAATAGATGCAAAATATTTCCCAGATGGTGTCATGGAAATAGTAACAGTTTTGATTTCTCCTTCAATTGGACGTTTGTCAAACTTGGTTTTGATTACACCAACTTTCCCAGGAAATTTCAAATTACCATTAACTAGTTTTACCTTTTGGGGATATTGAATAGATTGTTTACGCTTCTTTGACTTAAATCTAGGGAACCTAGCCCTACCTTGAAAGAAGTTTTTATAAGCCGTGACCAGATTTAAGGTAGCAGCTTGTAACACCTGAGAATAACAGGTTTTTAGCCATTCTGTTTCCTCGGCTTTTTTAAGCTTTGGAAGCAGGGCATTGAGACTAGATTGCCTTACACTTTTCCCTGTGGATTTGTAGGTTTCAATGCAATGGTTTAGAGCATAATTCCACCACCACCGAGCGCAACCAAAGTGTTGAGCTAATATTTCTTTTTGTTCATCGCTCGGATAGATCCTGACTTTGATTGCGTAGTGTCTCATCTTTTGATCACCTCCTTGTTATTATTATATACAATTTGTTATAACTATATTCCGGGCAAAAATAAAATCCTGGTGTTCGCTCTCATCCCCCACCTGCTAGCGCGAGGAAGGGGAATTCCCGCTCACTCTGTTAAACTGGACTAACTTTAGCACGATGCAGCAACTTATCACCAATGCGGTAGCCAGTGTAACGTACCCTAACCCGATCACCTGGTTGAGCACTGCCTGACATGAGTTGGTGTTGTTGTGGATCGTAAGGAATTTCTTGCCCCACAGATGCGATCGCTTCCACACCCCATTTTTCTAACAACTGTTCCACTGGCTTTACCAGGGGCAATAATCTCACTGCTGGTAACTGCTCATTCTGTTGTGCCGCATAAGCAGCAGTGGGCCATTGCACTAGCCAGGATTCTAGCACTTGTAAACTAGATTGCTGAAACTCCTGCATTAAAGTCTGGCGCTGCTGTTCCAACTGCTGTTCTAGACGCTGGTACTCCTGCTTGAATGTTGAGTCTTCCTGCTGTAACGTAGAAACAGAATCTGGCAAAAACATAACCAGTAACTGATTAAGCGACACCTGCAACGCTTCAGCAAGTTTTAGCAGCGTTTTTAGCTGCATCTGCGAGACCTGACCTTTCCGCAAACGCCTCAGTTGCAACTCGGAAACATCAGCCCTGAGACTGAGTTGCCTAAAACTAGGAATATCCACTTTTGCCATAAGTTGTCGCAACTGTTCACTGTAATTGGGATAGGAAGACTCGGTCATTTCCAGGCTGACGTATCAAGGATAAAAGATGACAGGAGAAGATTCCGGAAATCTGATCAACTCCGGTAGAGTAATTATCATATCCCTGATTGTGATTATTGGTAAGTGCGATCAGCTAATGCGCTACGCGCACGCCTGGCCTTTGGCCACGCTGCTTGAGGTGCGAACAGCTATCAGCCGTGGCCAAAGGCCAAAGGCTGACAGCTGACAGCTGACAGCTGACAGCTGACAGCCAACTGCTGAATGCTTACCAAATTAGATATTTGCTCAAAGTGCATTGACCCAGAAATCAGCAGTTACAATCTCACCATTACGCTTAAATTGACCCCACACTTTATATGTGCCTGTTTCAGGAAATTGGGTAGCAAAACGTATCGGTTCAGTAGTTTTACCTGGAAGTGCGTGAGCATGAATGTAATCAGATGCTGTTATAGATTCTGATTGTTTAACAATTACTAAATGACCAGCTTCTCCCAAATAAGTTTGTAAATCATTCACCGGCTTATTATTAGCAGCATCTTTTAACTTAAAGCTAATCATAACTTCTTCATTCGCCTGAACTTTGGGTTTATCAAAACTCAGCTCAACCTTGGTATTGCCAAAGACTTTAGTATTTTTAATTTCTATATCACTTAGAGATGAAGTAGTGCCTGGTGCTTTTACTTTTACTACAGACACTCGCTCTGGGTTTCCGCTTGGTTTGTAATCGCTAAAAAGAGTATAATCACCAGGTTTAGGAAAATTAGCTTCAACTTCAAAGCGTCCATTTCCTTTGTAATCAGGATGAATATGATCGTAAAATTCAAGATCATCACTGACTACAATTAAATGCATTATTTTTTCTTGAAAAACCTCAAAATCAGGAACAGCATTTCCCTCAGAGTCTTGAATATCAATTACCAAACTATTTGGTTTATCTAAAGTAATTGTTGAAGGAGTCGTTAGTATAGCTTTAGTCTTTACTGATGGTTTATTTCCGTGACCATGGCTACCATGGTGATGACCATGCTCATTGTGATTATGGTGACCATGGTGTTTATCTCCCTCAACAGATGCATCTCCAGATTGCCCTAGTGTTGAACAACTTTGAGCCAGCAATAAAGTAGAACTAACTAGTAATGCGCTAACCAAACGATTCATTATGTATTTACCCACAATAGTTATTGTTTAAATGAAAAGCGACCGTTGATTTTTTTTCCGTTAATGTCAGTCTGAATAACTACTTTATATTCCCCAGTAGCTTTTCCTGGTAAAAAAGCGGCGTAATGTTTACCAGCCTGGTCATAACTGAAATCTAGATTCTTTTGCTCACCATTTGGTAACTGAATTTGAGCCTTAACTTTGGCATTAGATACACTTTTGTGTTCCTCGCCCTGTTGTAGAAAAAAGTCTAAGTGAATGCCCTGTTTTTCTACGATAGGCAACAATTCTAAATGATAAAGGCCAGATTCAATGATTTGACCACCTTGGGAGTAACCATCACCATGGCTGGAGGAATCAACCTTCTCAGTTTTGGTGACAGTTTCTGAAGAGGTAGTTTGAGTAGTCTCTTTTGTACTATTGCCACAGGAGGCTAAAAATATCAATCCCAAACTAGATAGAACAATTAAATTTGACTGCAACCACGAACCCATAGTTTTACTCCTTTCAAACTAATTTATTTTTTTGATAACCAGTAAAAAAGTTGATACTGACTAAGCTTACCGCTGACAGCTTACAGCTGACTACTTACCTATTGACCCACCACTGAACCACGTTTAAAGGATGAATTTAAGTCTTCAGGTGAAATACCAGAATTGATGGGTTTAGATATGAAAAAGCGACCAAACTGAGCATACAAAGCTGGTAATACCAATAAGGTTAAAGCTGTAGAAGTAAACAATCCTCCCAGCACAACTATTGCCAATGGCTGTAAAATTTCTTTCCCTGCCCCCGTGCCAATTACGAGAGGAACCATCCCTAAAGCTGAAGTCAACGCCGTCATTAAAATTGCCACTAATCGTTCCGTTGAACCTTCAATAATCACTTGACTCAAAGGCATTCCCTGAGCCAATTTATTGTTGTAATTATCTACCAGAAGTAAACCATTGCGGGTAGCAACACCAAAGAGAGTGATAAACCCTACCATGGAAGCAACAGAGACAATACCACCACCGAGGGCAACGGAAAAAATTCCCCCAGTTAATGCTAGAGGTAGATTGAGCATAATCATCACTGTTGCTGAAATTGACTTGACAGCAAAGTACATTAAAACAGCAATTACAATCAGTGCCAGAGTACCGAATACTAGTAAATTTTGGGATGCTCGTTGTTCTGATTCAAACTGTCCTCCATATTGGATAAAGTAGCCAGAAGGTAATTGTACTCTCTCCTTGACTGTGGCTTGAATCTCTTCAACTACACTACCTAAATCTCGATCAGCAACGTTAGCTGAAACCACAATCAGCCGAGAAACATTTTCGCGGTTGATGGTGTTTGGTCCCTTACCATAACTAATGTTAGCAACTTGGGCAAGAGGAATTTTAGTGCCCGTGGGAGTGTCAACTAGGAGGTTGCTAATGGTATTAAGATTATTGCGGTATTCGGCTTTCAACCACACTACTAAATCAAATAACTGTTGCTCTTCCAGTACCTGCGACACGACTTTACCATTGAGAGCAGTTTCAACAATTTCTGCCAGCTGACCAACACTAAGACCATAACGAGCAGCAGCAGCGCGGTCAAACTTAATTTGCACCTGTTTGATCGGAATTTGGGGTTCAAGAATTAGATCCACCACACCAGGAATATCTTGCATCCCATCTCGAACTTGAGCACCAATAGTTCGTAATTCGGAAAGTTCCGGACCAAAAATTTTTACTGCGATCGCACTCCTGACTCCTGAGAGGACTTCATCCATGCGGTGGGAAATAAAACCACCAATACTAGGAGCTACCCCTGGTAACTTGGCAAATTCCTCACGCAGTTTCTCAATGGTTGCTTTTCGGTCTTTCATCCCCTCATCTGAAATTTCCACATCCAAATGGCCGAGAGTAACACTACCAGCATCAGCATCACCGGGAGCACGCCCTGAACGTAACTGCACTGACTCAAACCGGGGGTCATCTTTGAGAGCTAGTTGCATGGCTGAACCAGCCCGATTCGTCATTTCCAGAGAGACACCGGGATAAAGAGTGAAAGCATTCACAAGCGATCGCTCCTGAAACTCTGGTAAAAAGACTCGTCCTAGAGAGGTAAAAATAATTATAGAAGCGACAAACCCGGCTACTGCTGTTAGCAAAACTAGACTGGGAGCATGAAGAGAAAACCGAATTAATGGCTGATATAGTTTTTTAGAAAAGCGCGCTACCCAAGTTTCTTCTTCCGGTAACTGTACAGTAGCAAGCAAGAAAGCACACAAAGCTGGACTCAGGGTCAGGGCTACAAATGTAGAGGCAAAAATTGATACGAGATAGGCTACTCCCATCGGTGCAAAGATACGACCTTCAACACCAGTAAGGGTGAAAATTGGTGCGAAGACTACAGCGATAATTACTGTAGAAAACAGCACACTCACTCGCACTTCCACTGAAGTGTTATAAACCACCTGTAATGGGTTGAGGGGATTTCCTGCTTGCTGATTTTTCCGTAATCCCCGATAGCAATTTTCCATGTCCACAATCGAGTCATCCACCACTGACCCAATTGCTACAGCTAGTCCTCCCAGAGTCATGGTATTAATTCCCAAACCAAAGAGATTGAGTAGCATCATCCCAATCAACAAAGACAGAGGAATGGCGCTGAGGGTAATAATGGCAGTGCGCCAGTTCATCAAGAACAGAAACAGAATAATAGAAACAATGATGATGCCATCGCGCAAAGCATTCCTGACATTTTTAATTGAGGCATCAATAAAATCGGATTGGCGAAAGGTAACAGTAACCTTGACATTCTCCGGCAAACCCTCTTTAATTTCCTCCATGGCTGCTTCTACGGCTTTAGTAACAGTAGGAGTATCAGCCAGGGGCTGTTTGTTAACTAGCACCACAATCGCTTTTTTTCCATCCAAGCTACCATCACCCCGCTTCAATGCAGCACCAATTCGGACATCGGCGATATCAGAAAGCAGCAATGGTGTGCCATTACGTGCCACTACCACCGATTGTTCTAAATCCTCTATTGACTCAACTCGTCCAATGCCTCGAATTAATAGTTCCTTGTCTGGACTAATCAGAAAGCCACCCGCTGCATTAGTATTTGCTGCTGCTGCTGCTTCGGTAACTTCTGCTAAGGAAACATCAAAAGCGGTTAACTTGGCAGGGTCAACCAGTACCTGATACTGACGTACATCTCCCCCATAGGCAATTACCTGAGTTACCCCCGCTACTGCCAATAATTGGTTGGTAATATCTCGGTCAACCAATCGACGCACAGCCATTAGGTCAATTTCAGAGGGGACATCTCCTGTCTCTACATCTTCGTCAATGGTAAAAGCGTAGGAAAGAATGGTACCAATGGGCGAGGAAAGGGGAGAAATTTGCGGTGATTCTACTCCTTCTGGTAATCTGGCAGCAGCTTGTTGTAATCGTTCAGTTACTAACTGGCGAGCTTGATAGATATTAGTATCCCATTTGAAGATAACTTTTACTACAGAAATGCCCACTCCCGAAGAGGATCGTACTGTAGTCAATCCAGGAATGCCATTGATCGCACTTTCGACAGGCATTGTAACTAAAGATTCCACTTCTTCTGGAGCCAATCCCGGCGCTTCCGTTTGAATTTCAACTTGGGGAGGAGCAAAATTGGGAAATACATCTAAGGGCATTTGGGAAACAATGCCAAATCCCCAAACTGTGACGATGATAGCGCCAATTACAACTAGCCAGCGTCGAGCAATAGACCACTTCAGGATCGAGTTAAGCATTTTGGTCTTACCTACAGCCTTGCTGATTATTGCCTGTTTACGAAACTATTAGGAATGGCCGAATCTAAATAGCCATCCCCATTGCTCTGGGCATTTCCTTTTACATCAGCAGTGGGATGATAGCTATTATTGGTCAGCCCATCGGAAATTTCTATAGGTGCTGGTCTTGATTGTGAAGCAGTGCGGCGTCCGAGCATAAAAGCACCAGCTGTAATTACCCCTCCTACAGGAAAAACCCACCACCAGGGTAGGCTAGCAACATTAACATTAGTCGATGTTGCCTTATGATTATGTTCTTCTTGCTCATGGTCATGGTGATCAGCTTTAGAGCCACCCCTTAGGGATTGGGCATACAACATCACCCCGCCTTCAGCCACAATCTGGTCACCTTCAAATAAACCATTCTTGACTTCTACCAAATCCCCAAAAGTTGAACCAAGAGTAAGTTCTACAGGTTCATAGAAGTTCTGACCATTTTCTACATAAACCAGTTGTTTACCATTAGCATCCACCAAAGCATCTTGAGAAATCGCTAAAGTAGCTACACTGGTTTTATCAGTAAGAATATTTAATTGAGCAAACATTCCTGGTTTTAGTTGCCCTCCAGGATTATCCAACTTTACCCTCACTGGCACTACTCGTGTCTGACCTGCCACGATAGGGTCGATTTGGGTAACTTGACCTGTAAAAGTCTGATTAGGCAGACTAGAAACTTCTAATCTGACCTTCTGACCTATTTTTACCTTATATAAATCTTTTTCATAAATATTAGCAGTTGCCCAGACTTGATTATTGTTAACAATCGTCATCAGTTGCCCACCTGCGTCTTCAAACGATTCACCCAAGGTTAGTTTCCACTGCGCTACTGTACCGGAAATTGGAGCAAGCACCGTTACCTTTCCTTGCTCATTAGCAGAATTACTAAGTTGTTGCAGTCGGGTTTTGTAGGTAGTATCGCTCAGTTGAACCCGGGATTTGGCAGCCTTAACCGCTGTTTGAGCCCGTTTTAATTCCGCTTCTGCTTCGAGAACTTCCCGACGGCTAAATGCTCTTTTCAGTAACGTTTTAGCCTCTGCTAGCTTAGTTTTCGACTCTAGCATCTGACGTCGAGCCAGAGCACCTTCGATTGCTAATGCTAGGTCTTTATCGTACTCTTCTTGGGCTACTGCTAGCTGAGTTTCAGCTTCATCGATTTCAGCAGCAGCAATTTGACGCTGACGTTCTAAATTTTCCCTAGCTAGTTCCAGATTTGCCTGAGCTTCTCCCAATGTGGCCTTAGCTTCAGTCAGTCTGTCGAGAGACTCAACCCGCAATTCAATTAACTCCAAGCTAGAAATGACAGCAACCGCTTGACCTTTCTTGACCCTCTGACCTGGTTTGACCAAAAGTTTAGCAACTGTACCGGGAATCGGTGCTGTTACTTGCGCCTGTTGGTTGGGCTGGGTTTCAATTTGCCCCGTGGTTTGAATACCAATATCCAAAAACTGCCTAGAGACGGATTGGAGTTTAATCCCAATTTGACTAGCGGTTGTGGCATCTACCTTAATTCCTTCGGGATTGCTGGTGGCTTCGGTTCCGCTTTGGAACTCATTTCCATGCCCGGCATGGGCGAAAACAGCAACTGGTGCGATCGCTATCACCAGCAAAAAGGTAAACGTTGAAGCCAGGATTTTTTCTGTCTTGTGCATAATGGATCAGTGCTTTTGATGCTCAGCAGAGGGTGCAAGTAGTCACCATAGCCTCCACCCAGATACCTAAGGTTTGCATCCAGATGGTCATTTGCTGTCGTCTTGATTAAGTATCACAAGCAAATATGAAATCAGGATGAAATTTTAGGTATCAATGAAATTATTTTTTTTAGGACTTTGGTAAGCCTTCAGCTTCTGAGAGTAGGAAATTGATTTGTTAATTATTTTTTTTAATTAATGTCACAATTTAATTCTATGTTTTAGAATTAATGGTTTAGGCTACGTGTAGTAATTGTGATACTTTTTGATGCCATATTCTAGAATTGCTACTCGCTATTCCCTGCTCCGAAATTCCCTTTGCTATTACATACATTGACTATAGGTGCGTGCAGCTTTAAGCTAATTTATCCACAGAAAGTTACACTCTGCCCCGCTTTGTTTCGCGCATATCGCTACTATAGACAAAGTATCCAGCGAGAAAAGACAGATGAGAGTACTGCTAGTTGAAGATGAGCCAGACTTGGGTGCTGCAATTAAGCGAGCGTTGAATATAGAGAAGTATGTGGTGGACTTGGTTGTTAACGGTACTGAAGCTTGGGGTTATTTAAACAATCACGAAACCCAATATACCTTAGCTATCTTCGACTGGTTGCTACCAGGGCTATCCGGACTAGAGTTACTGCGTCAGTTACGCTATAGTAATAATCCCTTGCCTATTTTGATGCTAACGGCAAAAGACCGCCTGGAAGATAGAGTGATGGGTTTGGATACCGGAGCCGATGATTATTTAGTCAAACCGTTCCTAATGGCAGAGTTGCTAGCAAGAGTTAGAGCCTTGCACCGGCGAACACCCCTACTCCAGCCCCAACAACTTCAGGTGGGTGACCTTATTCTAGATTATGGTAACCGAACGGTTTATCGTCTTGCTGCTAACGGTGAGAAACTCCACGTTCCACTCACGAATAAAGAATTCCAGCTCTTAGAGTATTTTATGAAGCATCCCAATCAGGTGATGACCACCAACCAAATTCGCAATCAACTTTGGGAAGTGAATGCAGAACCAATTAGTAACGTAGTGGCGGCTCAAATGCGCCTGCTACGTCGGAAACTCGAATCAATCAACTCCAGCATTCCCATTGAAACTGTGCATGGTTTGGGGTATCGTCTCAATCTGAAAAAATAATGAATCAAAATAAGCTATTTAACCAGACTCGTGGAAAATTAGCACTTTCCTATGCCATTGTCATGGGGTTTATTTTGAGCTTGTTGGGATTTGGTGTTTACAGAGGGATCGCTCATACCCATTTAGTCACTTCAGACCGGGAGTTAAAATCCGTTGCGGGGACACTCCATGATAGTCTGGAATGGAAACTCAAGGAACCGGGACGGGTAGAGCCAATAATTGGGGAACTTTTACCTAATCTGTGTATCGTTGGAGTTAACTGTTCTAAACCACTGGTTAGTCCCCAACGCCACATCCTCAGTGCTGTTAGCCAAGCTCACTACTACATCCGGCTATTTGATACCTCAGGACGTTTAATTGCCATTGCAGGAACTTACCCAGAGGGATTACCCCAGGTGTTTAATCAAGCACCTTGGCAAACCCTGTCCGATGGTAAGGGCAACTCCTATCACCAAATTTCTCTATCGCTACATACTCAAGATCAGCGGGATTGGGGGTATTTGCAGGTGGGGCACTCTTTCCAATACCTCAAGGAGTACCTCAATACGGTAAAATTAATCTTGGTATTGGGGCTGCCAATGGCAATGATCTTAGTCGGCAGTGGCAGTTGGTGGTTAGCAGGGTTGGCGATGCAACCTATTTACCAATCCTACAGACAGATTCAACAGTTTACCGCTGATGCTGCCCACGAGCTACGGACACCGATAGCTGCGACACTGGCAACGGTTGAGTCGGCACTTTTGATGCCTAGCTTGGATCAACAAGAAGCACGAAACATTCTTGAAATTGTTGAACGTCAAAATCAGCGGCTGACTCAGTTAGTTGCGGATTTGTTGTTGTTGTCTCGCTTAGATAGACAACCAGCATCTGTACGTCACCAGACATGCTGTCTCAATGACCTGGTTAGCGATTTAGTTGAGGAATTGGCAGCCTTGGCAATCGCTTCCGAAATTACACTGACATCTTCGGTGCTAGTGCCAACTCCTCTGGAGGTTGTGGGTGATTCTGAGCAGCTTTATCGCCTAGTTTCTAATTTAATTATTAATGGTATCCAATACACCCCTGTGGGTGGTAAAGTAACTGTTATTTTAGACAAGAGCGACCAACACGCGGTGATCCAGGTAGAAGATACGGGGATTGGTATTGCCCAAGAAGACCAAGGGCGAATTTTTGATCGCTTTTATCGAGTCAATAGCGATCGCTCTCGTCACACAGGAGGTTCCGGATTAGGGCTGGCAATTGCTAATGCGATCGCTATTGCCCACCACGGTAGCTTGCAAGTATACAGCGAACGAGGTGTTGGTAGTAGGTTTACTCTTCGATTGCCCAAGCCAGTTACTTCCTTCGATAAGGAACACTTTAGTGCTCCAGTTTTTTTCCAATCAAACTCCTAAGTGAAGCATGAAAGATAAAGTAAAAAAGGCAAATATTGAAGGATAAACAGATATAGCTCAAACGATACCAGTTATTTAACAACCAATAAATTAGACTATTTCATCCTTCATGATTAATACCTAATACCTAATACCTAATACTTCATCCTTCATACTTAATACTTAATAAGCTTATTTTAAAATACTGCGCAGCATCCAAGCCGTTTTCTCGTGTATGCTCATCCGTTCGGTCAACAGGTCAGCTGTGGACTCATCGTTAGCACGTTCAGCGGCTGGGAAAACAGACCGTGCAGTTCTTACCACTGCCTCATTGGCTTCCACTAGCAAGCGCACCATGTCCTCAGCCTCCGGAACATCGCTGGTTTCGGGGATAGAGGATAATTGTGCATACTGACTGTAGCTGCCAGGAGCAGGATAGCCTAGGGTACGAATCCGCTCTGCTACCGCATCCACTGCTAAAGCTAACTCATTGTACTGTTGCTCAAACATCAGGTGTAGGGAGTTGAACATTGGTCCAGTAACATTCCAGTGGAAGTAATGGGTCTTCAGGTATAGGGTATAAGTGTCGGCTAGTAGACGAGACAGTCCCTCAGCAATCTCTTTGCGGTCTTGTTCATCAATACCAATATTGACAGGTACAATCGTTGCCATAGTACTCTCCTAAAGGTTTCTAGTCCAAACTAATAGTAGCGACGGTCAGCTTTAAACAGCTTAACTTTAAGCAATTCGGGTTTCCTTGGGAATTCACCCAAGGTATGAACTTATTTTTGTCCCAAAATTGCTAATTTTCACGCTAAATGCCGTTTTAAGACGGAGCGAGGAGCGCGACGCACGCGGCACTTAATGGTTTTTTTTCCTAAACGCTGGTGTGCTTCGTAACGGTGGCAACCAGAAAAACCATAGTATAGCCCATCTACTTCTAACACATCAATGGGTTCGCGCAAACCTTCTTTGGCAATTGATTCCATCAGCGCCGCCACCTTGTTTGGATCATTTTGTCGTGGTAGGGGACGTCGAATTTGCTCTAGAGGAATTTCTGTGATGTTTACCATAGTGCTAGGACTTTGTCAATTTAGTTTTGATGATAATGGGGTTGCGGGTTAAGCGTTAGGAGTTGGGTTAATGGTTTTAGTTGCGTAGGGTGCGTGATAAGACGGGTTAGCCCTGATTTTCCGCCTCAACGCCTGGGTTGGAAAAGTCCGTCCGAAAAGAGCAGAAACGGGCAAGATGCCCATTCCACCCACCGGGTCAAACAGCAAATATGAGATGCACCCCTAATCTAAGCGTGCCTAATCCCTAATACAAGAATTCCCGTAGGAACGAGGTTCGGGTAAAATAGGAAAAATTTACCAAGGGCTAATGAATCAAGCCAGTTTTAATCCTAATGAGATTACTGTGCCCAATGGCTGCTTCTTTGGCTTGCCCTATTCGGTTGAGGAGGCTTCAATCGTTTTCCTGCCTGTTCCTTGGGACGTGACCACATCTTACCGAGAGGGGGCGGCAAACGGTCCCCAAGGAATTTTAGATGCTTCGGTACAGCTAGATTGGTACGACTTTGATGTACCCCAAGCTTGGGAAATCAGGTGCGGGACTATACCGATTAACTCAGCTATCCAAGACCAAAATCGTGCCATGAGGTTGATAGCTAAAGGGATTATTCAGTATTTAGAAGCTGGTGGCAATGTGGATGATGATGCGATCGCAAAACAGTTAGCAATCGTTAATCAAGCCTGTGCTGGTCTCAACAACTGGGTTTACACTCAGGCACTGGAACTGCTGGAGCAAGGCAAGCTGGTTGCCATCGTCGGTGGCGATCACAGTGTTCCTCTTGGGTTAATGCAAGCCCTAACACAGCAACACGATGAATACGGGATTTTACAAATTGATGCCCATGCCGATCTCCGGCAAGCCTATGAAGGGTTTACTTACTCCCATGCCTCGATCATGTACAATGCCCTGACTCTACCTCAGATTAATCGTTTAGTTCAGGTTGGCATCCGAGATGTTTGTGAAGAGGAAATGTCTTGGGCAAACAGCGATCGCCGGATTGTAGTGTTTGATGACTGGCAGCTCAAAGCTAAGACTTACGAAGGTATAACCTGGGCAGCCCAGTGCCAGGAAATTATTGCTAATTTACCGAATAAAGTTTATATTAGCTTTGACATTGACGGATTGAATCCAGCCTATTGTCCCAATACAGGTACTCCTGTGCCGGGAGGATTGGAATTTAACGAGGCAATTTATTTAGTGCGATCGCTAGTCAAAGCTGGAAAAACTATTATTGGTTTTGATCTGTGCGAAGTTGCTCCTGGAGACTCTGGGGATGAGTGGGATGGTAATGTTGGGGCTAGAGTTTTGTACAAGCTTGCCTGTTTGACTAGGTATAGGGCGACTTGCTAAAAAAATCAGAATAACTCAATTTTTATCAAAAAGGGAGAGTTTGAGAGGGAAAAAAATACCCCTTGACGAATAGTTTGGGGATGAATTTTCCCTTTCAAATAGTGTTAAGATAAAAGAGAAAGGTCTTAAAAAACTGGGAATTGACCTTACTCAGCTACCCCCGGTGCGGGGGAAAGTTACGCCCTAGGAGATAACAATCTATTTGGTTGTGCCTGGGAATCCCCATCCAAGACGGTTGGGGAAGTTCAACTGACTGCTGTCGCCTGGGTAGCCAAATGTGTCTCTTTCAACTGCTCCAGTAAGGCTTTTCTTTGGTCATAGAGGCGTTTTAGAGGACGAGGCGCTACCTTAGCTAGGCAGTAAGCTGTCAGTAGGGGCATAGCAATGGTCGAGTCGCAATAAACCACTACTGTTTCTGATAACTTCTGTGGATCAAGCTTGCACCAAGAGACCGCCTCCGATGGGGTTGCTCCTGACAAACCCCCTGTGTCTGGACGGGCATCAGTTACCTGAAGAAAGTAATCATGCCCCTTCTCATCAATACCCAAGACTTCTTGAAGATACGGTTCCGTCTGCAACATAAAATTTTTCGGCGAGCCACCTCCCAAGATCCAAATTCCACTGGCTCCCCCATGGTTTTTAGCTGCCAGTACAATTGCTGCCGTTTCATTCACATCCAAGGACACATCAATGACTGGTCCGGTTCCCTGCAACCCTAGCGCTGCTAAATTCATCCCAATCGAACTATCTCCAGGGCTGGAGGTATAGATGGGGACTCCTAACCGATAAGCTGCCGCCAGCAGGGATTGGTTTTTCAGTCCCAATGTCTGCTCCCGTGCAGCAATGTACTTACCGCAGAGGTAGTGAAACTCTGCCGTTCCCATTCGACCCTTAAACTCAGGCTGTTCAATGATCTGACGAAAGAACTTATCCGTTGATAGCAGCACGTCATAATCGAAGAAAATGTCATAGATCCGAACAACCCCTTCTTTCTGCAATACCACATCACTGATATCGTGCCGCCCTTGATGGAGTTCCAATCCGATGCCAAAGTGAGTGTCGTGGTAGAGATTGGCTCCCGTAGATACTATCCAATCGACAAACCCTGCCTCCATCAGTGGGATCACTGCGGCCATTCCTAAGCCTGCGGGGGTTAATGCTCCTGTCAAACTTAAACCCACCGTTACGTTGGGCTGCAACATCCGCTCTACCAATAATTGGCAGCCTTCTCGTAATCGACCAGAATTGTAGGCTAGAAACGTCTGGTCGATCAACTCTGTGATTGGGATTTGTGCCGTAATCGGACGGGGAGCGATTTTACGCCCTTGCAAAAAGCGATTTTCTTTGGTGGGCATGTTAGTCAAATCACTGGAGAAAACTTGCGCTTAACGACCGTTATAACTTAATGAGCAACATTCTGTAATCTCAAGATTGATGGTTCATGATTCATGAAACTGAGCACCAAACTCTATAATTTTTTTTAGCTTTCCCTACAATTAGAGTTACTAGGTAAGTCCTGAGCTTAACTTGCGAGGGGGTTTGGGGGATACATCGACTCCCCCAGTATTTTTCTCACCCCTTCAAGGGGTGAGAAAAATACATCTACGAATTTGTGTATTGATGGTAGACTGTAATGTATGTTGATGATGAACTATCGCTACCGAATCTATCCAAGTGCGAGCCAGCAAGTTCAAATACTTGAGTGGTTAGAGACTTGTCGCGGCGTCTACAACTACGCTCTGAGGGAGTTGAAAGACTGGTTGGCAAGTCGAAAGTGTGATGTGGATAGATGTTCTTTGTCAAAGGAATACATCATCCCAGCTGATACTCCGTTCCCTAGCTACCATCTTCAACAAAATAGTCACGAACTCAAATAGGTATAACTCCTCAAACTCCGCTCATAATTTTCCAGCAGCCGTTGAGATTCTGCCAAAGTAATTCGGTTCTCTTGCAACGCCTGTTCTGTGCGGCGGCGCATACCTTCCACCAAATCTTCAGCATCATACTGCACATAACCCAAAACTTCCGTGATTGTATCTCCCTTAACCACGTGTTCAATTTCATACCCTCTGGGGCTTAATTTGATGTGAACTGCGTTACTATCACCAAAAAGATTGTGTAAATTCCCCATAATCTCTTGGTAGGCACCGACTAGGAAGAAACCCAAATAGTAGGGTTCTTTGGATTTGGGATTTGGGATTTGGGATTTGGAATTAGAAATTCTCTCTGGCTCCTCGGCTTTGCGCAAAGGATGTAGTTCCAGCAACGATTTAACATCCCGCAGGTCAATAAATTGGTCAATCTTACCATCACTATCGCAGGTAAGGTCAGCCAGGATCCCCCTTTGAGTTGGTTCTTCATCCAGCCGATGGATGGGCATAATCGGAAATAGCTGGTTAATTCCCCAGCAATCTGGCACTGATTGGAAGACTGATAGGTTGACATAATAAATTGATGCCATGATCGTTTCCAGGTCTGCTAGATCCTCAGGAACATAGTCTTGTGTTCTGATAATTTCCCGAATCTTTTGACAGCACGCCCAATAAAGCTGCTCGGCTTTAGCCCGCTCGGTAATGCTCAGATAGCCTAAACTAAACAGGCTTTTTGCTTCTTGGTTAAGCTCGATGGCATCATGATAAGCTTCCTGGTAATTCTCAAGGTCGATAGTACAGTAAGTTTCCCAAAGATTTCGGATAATTAGATGGTCTTGTTCCGTTGCCAGTGGAGGGGATTGAGATTCGACATCACTGGTACTCAAAACATCAAAGATCAGGACTGATTGATGGGATGCGATCGCACGACCACTTTCACTAATGAGTGTTGGTGCCGGAATTTGATGTTCCTCACAAGCTTCCTTCACCGCAGCCACAATGTCATTGGCATAGTTCTGCATGTTGTAGTTTTTGGAGGCATGGAAGTTTGTTTTGGAGCCATCGTAATCCACTGCCAACCCACCACCTACATCTAGATACTGCATATTCACCCCTAATCCCTTGAGCTCAGCATAAATTTGGCTGGCTTCGCGAATAGCATCTTTAATTGCGCTAATGGCAGAGATTTGAGAGCCGATGTGGAAGTGCAACAGCTGCAATGACTCAAGCATTCCAGCCTCTCGTAGCTGGTCAATGGTTTGGAGTATTTCTGGAATTTTCAGACCAAATTTAGCTCTATCTCCTACAGAGTTTCCCCAACGACCCATGCTTTGTGTACTCAGTTTGGCTCGCACCCCCAGCACTGGTGTGATGCCTCCTAACTCAGCAGCTACCTCGATAATTAGCTGCACTTCTTCTAGCTGTTCTAGGACAATTATCGGATTATGTCCCAATCGCCTAGCTAAAAGGGCAGTTTCAAGATATTCCCGGTCTTTGTAGCCGTTACAAATAATTAGGGAATCCGGAGTGAGCAATGTTGCTAGAGCAATCATCAATTCAGGTTTAGAACCGACTTCTAAACCAAATTGATAAGGTTGACCAAAATACACGACATCCTCTACCACATGTCGATGCTGGTTGCATTTAACCGGAAAGACTCCTTGGTAACGACCAGGGTATTTGTAGCGAGTAATGGCTTGGGCAAAACAGGCGTTTAATTGCGCTATCTGGTCTGCCAAGATATCTGAAAAATGGATTAATAATGGTAGTCCCAAGTTGCGCTGCTTCAGGGATTCTACCAGTTCCAACAAATCCAACGAGCCGCCCCCATTGCCTTTAGGGGAAACCATGATATGACCAGCAGTGTTAATGGCAAAGTAGGGTTCTCCCCAGCCTTGGATCTGATAAAGCTCCTCACTTTTCTCAATTGTCCAAGATTTAGAGGTCTTCTGATCTTGGTTCTGGTTAGGGATTTGAGAACAGGATGAGTCTATCAACTTAACACCATAATCTGTAGGATTTTGAGTCGAGAACCCTGTAGTAGTCTCATTAGTAGTCTCAGTAGTCGTCTCAGGGGTTAAATACTCTTGAAACTGGGATTTACGCTGTAGTGTCACCAATAACCTCCTTAAAGACATTGGTCGAACTGACAAGCCATGCTAAAATGCCGTCAGCGTGTTTTTTAACTAATCGTGAGCGTCGATGTCTAAACCATCTGGTCATCAGGCTCAAAAGCAAGATTATTTCCAGTCCATCCAAAAGCTAATATACAATTATCAGATTGCTGTTTGGGTTGGGCTTTGGGTTGTTATGGTCTTAGCCGGTAGCATAGCAACTATTGGTCTGATTGATCCTGGACCGATTGAGGAAGAAGCCAATAATCCACAACCAGCTCTGGCTCAACTGCGGGCATCAGCGGCCAAAGAGGCTGTGCCTCTGTCTTTGTTTGGTGTTGTTGCTGTAGGCTGCGCCAGCGGTTGCTTATTGCTTACTCAGGCTCTAAAATTTCCAAGCCGGAAAACGAAACCGAAAAGACCGATAACATCTAGTGTCAGCAGTAGAAGGCGACGCCGTAATTCTAGACGCCGTAAGGCTACTAGCAAACAACAACCAGTCAAATCATTACCATTATTACCATCACAAAACAAGAGTGATGACCAACAGACCGAGGTAACGGTTTTGCCACCAGAGCCTACTGATCAGACCAATCCTCAAGACGAGACTCTTGCCAACATGATGGATATGCGTAAGCGCCGCTCTCTGTCTTCCTTGATGCGGGATCAATAATCAGCTGATGCTAGTGGTGATTTATTTAATGTGCCCTTAATTTGCCCTTTGTTCACTCTTGACGCTTGACGGTTAACCGTCAATTGTTAGAAGTTCTAACCTCTAACAGGGATTGCCAATCTTTAATCGCTTGCTGTGACCAAAGCCAGTTCTTGCTCAAGGCATCAGGTTTGAAGTTAATGGGGTCATTGGTGAGCACCAGTTGCCGTAGCTTGAGGGATCGTTGGGACAAGCTCGCCCGCTTAGATCCGTTTTGTTCTTGAGCCGATTTCCACAAGCCTAGCCCTAAGCCAGCATAGGTATTCCATTTTTGGGAATTGCTGGATTTTCCAGATCCAACTGTTGTAGGTTTCTTGTTGCTACTCCTGTACAATGCATCATACCAAGCTTGGTTAGCTCGCTCGTATTTGCCTTCAGCGTAATAGGCAAACCCTAGGGCATTGCGGTAAGTCCAAGAGTCAGGTTCTTGTTTGACTGCTCTTTCCCAATAACGTCTGACATCATCGAAACTGTATTCATCCGAGCCTGTCTGGATCGACTGCCATGCCAGACGCCCTCTTAAAAAACTCACCATTGACTTATTCAATTGTTCTGAGGGAACTTCCTGAAGGGCAGCAGAAGCCTGGGGTAATGCACCCCGGTCTAGCAATGCCCTGACAGCTTCGGTTCCTCGAATAATATTCCCCTCACTGAATGCTTGAATTGCGATCGCTGTGACGGTCTTAGTCTTAGCCTTTGTCAAATTCACATTTGAGTAATCAACAGGTTTGGAGAGACCTGGTGGTAATTGTCTGCCTAGCCCAGGACTAGGAGGGTTCTGGAAAAACCAAACCCCCAAAAGTACCAAGGCCAGAGTTCCCGTTGCTCCTAGTCCGATCCACACTGGTGAACGTGGTAACCTTGAACCCTTCTGTTTAGGATTAGTGACCTTTTTCCCCTCAAGTTCTGCTGTAGAATCCTCAAGGTTTGGAGCTGATTGGGTTGAGCCCTCGCTAGACAAAGCCGCTGTCAGGGTTGCAGCTGAAGCTTTCGAAGCAGCAGGTAGTTGACTTGGGGTATGGACTGGTAAGTTCTTCTGAGCAGCCTCTGAGTAAGGGTTTTGGGATAACCCCTCTAAATTCGATGCTGCTATTTGTGATTCCCCACCCTGAGCCTCTGTATTGAGCTGATCCAGCAATCCCTTAATGAAAGCAGCGGGATCGTCTGCTTCTAGTTCATGGGATTCTAAACCCGGTGTTACACCAGTGAGACTTTCATGGTCATACTCAGCTTCTCCCCTAGAGACAAGAGCTGACTCTTCCTCAAATTCTGAGAATGTGGTAGAATTATTATCTGCTGGTGGTGTAAAAAACGCCTCTTCTGGGTCTAACCCTACAGACATTCCAGGAGGATCGGGCAGACTAAATATTTGAGTTCGGTCATAACTGTGGTCATCATTGGTCAGGAAACCATCAAATTCCGGATGCAGATAGAGAACAGGTAATGCCCAATAAAGCTGGTTCGAGCCATAAGCAGAAATGAGTCCTTGTCTAGCTCGCGAGAGGCTTAGGTCAATGGGATAACCCTGATTGATGTTACGGTATAATAGTCGGGTTAGGGTCAGGGCTACCTCATCGGGAATACGCTCTGCCATGGCTAGAACACCAGGAATACCGCGCTTAACCAGTGCTTGGGCGAGATTTTGATCGTTACCGTTTTCTTGGGTATGTGAAGCAGCTGTATGAGCACCACGACAGGAGTTGAATACAGCCAGCTGGACACCATTATTAACTAACAATCCCGCTAGATCATCACCCCTTACGGTCTCTGTCAAACCAGTTTTTTTACTAACCAGGTAGACATCACCACCTGATTCCCCTAGGTTAGAGTGACCAGCATAGTGGAAGACTTGATATTTTCCTTGTTCCAGGGCTTGGGTTAACTGTTCCCGTCCTGGCTGTTCCAGAATTGTCAGATGAATCGCTGGGGGTCCATTGGGTGAACGATGGCGGAGTTCTTCTTTCAGGTGAGATGCTTCTTGTAAGAGTTCTAAACTTTCTTGATCACTTGGACCCGCGATCACCATCAAAATTTTCAGAGGTTGATTCGGTGGAGACAAAGGCTTCGGAACTGGTCTAATCAAGCCTTTGGTCATCTGGTAGCGGGAGAAAGCCACATCAGTTCCTGTGGCTAGGGGACGATCCCCAGCATGGAGTACTTCCCAAGGTAGGCGGGGTAATTCTGTACCTTTCAATCCCAGACGCAGCCGCAAAACCGACCGTTGATTTTGAGCGATCGCTTGCGCCATCATCCAGCTATCGCGCAAGCTTCCTTTAAATAGGGCATTGTATAGCTCCTGACCCAAGGCAACTAAGTTTAAAGAGGATTGAGAGTACGGTTCTCCCCAAGATGGCATGGCAAAACTGCCATCCACCCCAGCTGCCCTACCCTGCAGGACACTAAATAGGGGGTCATTCATCAGTTGCTTGGCCTGGGTTAACCATTCTTCTACCGGCCAACTGACTTGTTCTTCTGCCAATGAGACTCCCGGTGCCACTCGTTCGATGCGCACCAGATAATCATCATGTTTTCCTAAGGGGGTTACGGAGATATGGAATTCCTGTGCCACTGTTGCCCAATTTTGCTCAATTTCAAGGGATCAATTTTGCTCATAGTGACGAGCTTTGGCTGAAGGTTTAAAAATTCTTGAATATTTGTTTAGTATTTGCTTATTGAGGAGTATTCCTTTAGGGGAAAATTCTTGTTGGCTCATGGTATTGATGCCGTTTTTTATTTAAGGTTTCCAAGGCATACTCTGTTAATTGTTTTGAATCAGAAAATTTCCTAATTCCAGCATTTGGGTGCCACTTTACCCAGATTTTTCCGGATTGCTATCACCAATCTCGGAAAAGTGAAATGGTAGATGCACCCTGATTGACACCCCCGGTTCACTTTGGTGAGCTGGGGATTTTTTTTCACTGGGTGGTAAGGTTTTACCCACTATATGTAGCCATCTCTATAGATGAGTTTGCTTGCTCCTTTTCCTCTAAACACGAACTGATTAAGCGATGCAGGGCGGTCTTGGGGAGGCAGTGCTGTCTTGGGGGTTCCACCCATGAGCAACTGCCGTGGTTTCCCCCACTCGCGCTTTGCATCAAGACACGGTTTTAAGCACTTAAAACAGGTGAAATTGCTTTGGCAAGCAGCTAATTTCCCCCTCGGGAATTGGTACTCATACCCAGCCTTGGATGTACTGAATCAGTAAGGTTTCCAGGAGGAAGGATTAGGGTGTAGGTTTATCCATACTATGATAAGCGTGTTATCAACTAGCTTAACATCTGAAATTTTGCCCAAGATACTCTTTTGGGGTTTCATCACTGTCTGCAGAGCATTTTAGTCAGCCTGATCCTCAACTTTGCTAATTCAGGTCAAGAGTGCCTAATCCTTGGTATTAAGCAGTTTTTCAGTCTTAGGCAGAAGCTCTAGGGGTATTCTTTGAGCTTTATTATGGTTTTTGTAAAGATTTTGACAAGACTCGTTGACACTCCCCGGCCTGTTCGCGTAGCGTCGGCTTTGCCGAAAGGCTTGGGGATTCTTGCTTGGCCGTAGGCCACGCTACGCGAACAACGATTCGACTTACTCAATCTGGTCGGAACCAGAAGGAATAGAGGCCAAATCTCCACAAGTGTTCGGGTCTACGACCCAGGTTCCGGTGTGCCCCACCGTACCCAAGGCTATGCGCGAGTATGTTGATGGCGGCACTGTGGTCTCTATCTAGCTGACAACCACACTTGCAGGTATGGGTTCGAGTTAATAGTGACTTCGTGACCACCTCACCACAACTAGAACAATTCTGGCTAGTATAGGCAGGGTTTACTGCAACAGTTATCCTGCCATATTTATCGCCAAAATGCTCCAACCATTTTCTAAACTGATACCAACCTGCATCATTAATAGACTTAGCAAGGCAGTGGTTTTTGACCAGATTTTTTACCCTTAGGTCTTGCCTTCGGCACGCTGCGCGAACGTAGGCGATCAAATCGTTAGACTGAGCTACGCAACGTGCGAGGGATTGCTCGCGCAGTGTTCTTCACGTTGCCTACTTATCCTTAGGTGTGCCCTACCTAGTTTGTTAATGGCTTTTCGACGGTTAGCAGAGCCTTTATTTTTTCGGTAAACCCGACGTTGATAAAACTTGAGACGCTTTTCACCCGTTCTATAAAACCGAGGGTTGGGTTGTGTATTGGCGTCGGAATCCGTATAGAAATCCTTCAGTCCTAGATCTAGCCCGACAGTGTTTCCAGTTGGTTTTAATTTTTCGTTGATATCAACTGAAACACAGAACTGGACGTAGTACCCGTCAGCCCGTCGAACTATCCTAACCCTCTTAATTTGTTTTTTGTCGAAGCGCCACAAGTCCCAAGTACCTTTGAGTTTTAGTTTCCCAATACCCTTATTGTCCCTAAACGTTATCGACTTTTTGTCAGGGGACAATTTCCATCCGGACTGCTTGTATTCAACAGAGCGGCAGTGTTTTTGGAACTTCGGAAAACCCTTTTTTCCAGGTACTTTTTTCTGGCAATTATCGTAGAAACGGGATATCGATGACCGGAGATGAAACCTTAGAATAGTGGAGCCTTTATAGGCGATAGGCTATGCAGAAAAGGGTTAAAACTCATGAAATAAGGCTCCACTATTCTTACGGTAACTTCTAACCATGCCCTTTCAGCCGCAGCTTGGCGGGCAGTAGAGTTTAATTCATTGGCAAAAGGGAACTGCTTAGCTAAAACTTTGCAGTATTTGCTTAAGTCATATTTACCAGTCCCTTTCTTGTCCATCCATAGCCTAATGCAACTATTTCGGATAAATTTCATTGTCCGAATAGCTTCATCAATGGCTTGGTATTGGTGCTTTTTACCTTTGGCTTTAAACTCTAAAATAATCATTTACCTAAGGTCACGCTCCGCGAAGGTATATCCACCTTTACCTGTAACATTTTATTATACCACACGAGCGCGAAAATCGTCAGGATAATTTTCAGTAAAAACCCGTCCTAGAATCCTAGAAGGGAGCAGGTCAATTTTGTAAGAACACTTGAACTACAAACTCTTGAACTATAGTGTTTTCCGGGATTGAGTACCAGTTATCAGTCGTTTTAGTACATTTATTCTACGAATTTGACATGCTCCCGTCCTACAAGGACGGGGCTTTAGACCCAGTTTTTTGGTAATTACTGAGTCTTGGGGTTTCACCCCATCCGTAGGTGAATTTTGAGGATAGCTTTGAGCGGCTGCATCAAGACAACTATAAACCTGGTTTTAACGGTCTTGATGGGTAAGTCCTGATTATCTTGCTTTAAGAGGTAAGATCCTCAATCGAGTAACTCAAAGGACTTGATCTCTAACACCGGACCAATCATCGCAAAGCTCATCACATCCTCTCGCACCTCTCCTGTAACCGTGACCTTTATTCCCGATTGCTTTAACTCTGGGGGAGTGTCCTTGAGTTCATAGGTTTCCCCTGAGTCAGAAACCAGTGCCCAGGCTCCTGACCCCATCTCTTTGCGCTCAATCACGCCTGTGATGCTGATCGTCATGCTGATTGTTTCTCCCCTTGAACGGCTAAATAAGCTAGTCCAAAACAGAGCAAGGCATTGGCAATCAGGAACACCCGAGACAAAACCCCGCCTCCAAGCCAGATTAGCTCAGGTGAAACCACAGCACTCACGGCTAGGCAACTGGCCACACCGAGAGCTGAACCAACTGCTAACCACTTCCATTGTGGATGTCCTAACAGTAGGGCGATTAAAATAAATGGAATCACAACACTGGCAAATAGAGGGTTGAGAAAACTGCTGCTGCCAATAGCGCTACCCAATTCTGGAATCGAACTGCCCATGACTCGGAAGGGCCATTGGGGTAAGTCAAAGATATACAAACCTTTCAGGAAGAATAATCCTGAACTCCCGGCTACTAAGCCAGTGGCAAGAGACCAACTCCAAGTAAAGGGAAAATAATTGCGCAAGAACCAGGCCAACAGGTAGGAACCTAGTACCATAGCAATCTTTGGCCACAGGGCGATCACACCACCGTCAATCCAAAAGCGAGGATTGAGATAGCCGTTATCCCGTAACCAGCGGAAGAAGTCTTGGAAGGTAATTTGTCCTTTCAGAGCGAGTTGAACGGCAGCACCAGCATCTAATTGTCCAGCACCATAGTGGTTTAGGGGGTCATCTTCTATAGCTCGGGTGGACTGCTTGAGTACATTCAATACATCAGCAGGGTCTTGAATCCCACTAGCTTTGATTAAAGCTGCCACACCAGCAACATGAGGCGATGCCATACTGGTGCCTTGGAAGCCAGCAAATACAGGGGTGCTTGTTTCTCCATCAATCGTCTCTTGCAAAATCTTACCATTTTCACTGCCACCAGGGGCTGAGATATCTACCCCAGCACCAAAGTTAGAGTAGGGAGCTTTCAGACCTGCGGAATCAAGGGCAGAAACACCAATAACATGGGGATAGCGGGCGGGATAAGCGGCAGCATTTTGGTTAGAGTTACCAGCAGCAGCCACTAGGACAACACCTTTGTGGTAGGCATAGTCGATTGCCTCTGCCATCAGATTGCTTTCACCAGCCCCCCCTAAACTCATGTTGATCACATCTACCTCATGATCAGCGGCAAAGCGAATCGCTTCCGCAATATCAGCCACTGTACCACCACCATTGGCTGCCAATACCTTCAGGGGCATCAGGCTAGCTTCGTAAGCAATTCCGGCAACACCGTAACCATTGTTGGTAGATTGGGCAATAGTACCGGCTACGTGAGTACCGTGACCTTGATCATCCCATGCTTCAATCCGGTCATTGACAAAGTCGTAGCCTTCAACAAATTCAGTATCTTTCAAATCTGGGACTGCGCTGACCCCAGTGTCAATCACTGCTACTGTTACCCCACTACCCTTGGTTTCATCCCAGGCAGATTCTACATTAATGCTGCGCAGGTTCCACTGCTTACTATAGTCAGGGTCATTGGGAACCTCGAAGGCACTATAGGTATAGTTCGGTTCAATATATTCTGTTGCTTGGGATAGTCCTGATTGTTTCAGGGTATTCAGCAGTTGTTTATCTCCTTTTAGGATATAAATGTGATCCGCTGCTGAAAATTCACTATTGAGTTGGGGATTAACCTCGTATTGTTGTGCGATCGCTTGCAATTGCTCATTAAGTTGAGCAGCTGGGATATCTTCCCGGAAGTCGATTACAATCGACTCAAAATTCCCCTGATTTGCCAATCCTTTAAAGTTAAACAGGGCAAAACCCAGCCCTACTACAAACAGACACAGTATCAAAAATTTTCTCATGGCAATCTGTCGCTGGTTCGCGAGTCTTTAATCACCACGATAACTTATATAGCAAAGGGAGTAGGGAGTAGGGAGTAGGGAGTAGGGAGTAGGGAGTAGGGAGTAGGGAGTAGCGATGCAGCGCGGCCAAAAGCAGTTAACCAAGGCTGAAGGGGCAACAGGTCAGCTAGAATCTTTGTAATTTATTTACAAAATCCCAATCATGCTACTTTGGTAACCTTGCTAGTTTGGTTTTTTCATGTTCAGAATACTTTAATTCCCGAGCTCGACCTGCCCCTGTTTTAGTCACCCAAACTGAATTAAAGTTTTCCAGCATAATGTTGGTAGAGTTAATCTTTTCATTGGTTCCCATTGGCTCAATAATTGTATTGGAATTAGGGAAGACAAAAACAGGGATAGAAACCCGACTATTGGGGCTTGTATGAATCACTTCATGGGCAGTGCTGACAAATAAGCCATTCGTCCAGTATTGCAACATATCCCCCAAATTAATCACAAAAGCATCTTCTAAACAAACCGCATCAATCCAGGCATTTTTGGCATAAACCCGTAGGGAAGGGGTTGGGAAATACTCTTGGATTAACACGGTGAAGATGCCGGTATCTGTGTGTTTTCCGGCAATGCCATACTCAGGAGGATAGTAATTGGCTCGATGGATCAGGATTGGATCGTCAAAATAAGGGTCAAACCAATCCGCGTCTAGGTTCAAAGCCACAGCCAGCCCCCTGAGAAGGTGGGGAACAATTTTGGTCAGGATTTCCCCTTGAAGCTGATAGTGGAATGCAGCAAAACCAGGGGCTACAGTGTCATCAGGAATCAAGGTAGGACCAGTAAACGGCTTGTCTGAAGGTGGATGTTCGATTGCCTTGGTCAAAAACTTCCTTGGGATCAGGACCAACCTCTTCATGGAAGGTTTCGCCATAAAGGGGAATGTAGCCCCTAGAGGTGTTGGGATAAACCGTTTGTTTGTCTTGGCCGTAGGCTTTTTTAATGTCCTCTGGCAACTGGAAAAAGTTACGAGAGCTGTCGATAGTTTGTTGAACTAAATCGGCAGAAATACCATGATCTTTCAAATAGAAAAAACCATGATCTAAGCAGGTGTTGTAGAGGCGTTTGTGTTCTTGATTACCTGATTTTGACCCATTGAGGTCTGTTAATTTTGTTAATGAAATTACGGGTAAGGTTTTCATTTATAATTCTCCTGATTTATGTAGCAATTAGCGCGATCGCAACTAGGGCAAAACCTGGTTAACTGACAAAAATTGAAGTCAAAAGTGTTCAAATGCTTATGGTTCGAGGAGTTGCAGGACTTGACTAAAGTTAGTAGGATCTCCAAGGTTTCTACGCCTAACATCTCCCAAGGTCAGGGGTTCAATCCAGTTGTAGCCCCACACGAGTTTATAAATCCAACTTCGTTTATATTAAGTCATAACAGCGATTTCTTCACTGGTTCTGCCTTGGGCTAGCAACCAGATGATTTGATAGTGGGAGCGTTCAATCGGATCTTTCCCTTGACGATAGCGCTGTTCTAGTTCTCCTATACTCAGATGGGGTTCTATACTGATTCGCTTGGGCATCAGTTTGGAGCTGGGTCTTGCATCTGTGATATATTACGGTTATTTAATACAACTAGATATTACACAATAGCAGGAGGCAGAGGGGTAAATCTTTGACTTCTAACTCTAAAGCCGGTTTTTTCGTATAATCGATCAAGGAAATGCCCGTCACAACTCTGGTGCGAGTGTGCAGAAAACAGCACAACAGAATCACAGACCAGGGCATCAATTCCAAAATTTGACCGCTAGCCCAAGCTTGGTGAGTATTAATGCTTAGTAGAACTATTGGAATTCTTCGGGATTTGCCAACTGGATTTTCCCATGATGCCGCCAAAGAAATTGAGCAAGCAACTTCTCTGCCATGGCAAGAAAATTCTTACCGTGAGTATACAAGTCAGGGATATGAAGTTTTGTCACTCTTTAGTAAAACTGGAGACTCCACCGATACAATTATTGAAGATTGCAGCCCAAAAGCAACTCTTGAACTTGATAAATTGCCAACAATACGTTCATTTTTAGAGCATTGCAATCTATCGTTGATGTGGGTTAGATTAAACAAGCTTGCTCCAGGTACTTGCTTTTGGGAACATCGAGATTATTCTGAATTGTCTGAGAAGCAGAAAGTCAGGCTGCATGTACCAATTTCCACATCACCAGATAGCTACATGGTTTTCTCTGATACATCAGTTCACTTGAAGCCAGATACTCTCTGGCTTTTACGACCTGATTCTGATGTACATGGTTTTATAAATGGACAGTCTGTAAGAATCCATTTAATAATAGATGCTTATCTAAACAATGAACTCAGCCATGAAATTGATCAAGTATATTTACTTGAAGAAAGTGTAACCATACTGCCTGAACCAACCCCTGATATCTACAATAAACTACTTAGCCTTGCTGCTAGACTTGTTGATGAGAATCGAGAACACGATGCTGAGGAAATGCTACTTACAACCTTTTTGCAATACAATCAGCCCTTAGGTTTTTCCTATGACTTAGTTGTCAGTTTGTACGAAAAATATTCCCGGCTTGAAAAGGTGCAGGAATGGATTAGTAGAAAGTATAGATTTTTGCATCAAGAGGAACTTCAAAATGTCAAGAATAAATAGGAGCAGCCAGATCATGCAACAAGATCATATTGAAGGTAAGATCATTGACGGTCGTCTTGGACAATTTCACAGAGATGTGCATGCCCTCACTTATGATCCAGATAGGCTAGAGAGAGCATATGATAAGCATGCAGAGAATTACGATGAATTTCTCTTGGACTTAGCTGGAGACGGTACATCTGGCTGTAGTCACTATACAACCCTATTCTTTAGTAGGCACGTGCCAAAACATAAGGGTCTGCGCATCTTGGATGCAGGGGTTGGTACAGGTATTGGTGGAGTTGAACTGATCAATCTGGGTTACAATCCTCTCTCGATCATAGGTGTTGATCTGTCCTCAAAAATGTTAGCGCAAGCAGAGAAGCGAGGAATTTATGAGGCACTTCATCATGCCTGCTTCCCAGAAACAAATGAAATTTTGCAGCCAGATGAATTTGACGCAGTCCTGTGTGCTGGAGGGTTCAGTCATGCAGCAATGCCTGATTCCGCAATGCCTGAATTTGTAAGAGTCACTCGACCAGGAGGGTTTGTTGTATTTAGCGTTCGCAAATCTGTGTATGACAAGTCTGATTCAGCGATAACAGCCATGATCAAACGCCTAGAAGAAAATCGATCCTGGAAGATTGTTGCTCAAGAGTGTGGGGACTATCTACCTGCTGATGGGGTACAAGCAGTTTACTTTGCCTGCCAAGTTCTTTAGTACAGGCTTTTGCGCTCCTAACTAGGGCTTGCTGAAAAAGTAGCGGAAAAATCGGAGGCAATGGTTAGATGAATTAAACTGACTCAAGAGATAAGTTTTTCGGGTCTACAATGAGTTTTTAATAATAACTGATAATCAGTCAAGCCCCAATGGTCTCACTGTAAGCATTCAGCCGTTGGCCATTCGGGTAGCGTGGCCAACGGCCAAGGCCAAGGCTCATGGTAAGCGAACAGCTTAAAATCAACCTATGCAAGCCTATGTCCACGCTACGCAAACGTTAGAATTTAAGACTTCGAAATTTTACCTCTTTAGCTGAAAGCTGATTGCTGATAGCTGAATACTTATAATTACTTTAATTCTTTAGCCCGACCTGCCCCTGTTTTATTCACCCAAATTGAATTCAAATTTTTCAGCATAATGTCAGTAGCATTGATCTTTTTATCGGTTCCGATCGGTTCAAATGTTGCGTTGACATCTGGATAAACAAAGAAAGGAATCGAAATCCGACTCCTGGAGAGTGTATGAATCACTTCGTGGGGAGTACTCACAAACAAACCATTTGTCCAAAGTTGCAACATATCCCCCAAATTAATCACAAAAGCATCTTCTAAACAAACCGCATCAATCCAGGCATTTTTCGTATAAACCCGCAGGGAAGGGGTGGAAAAATATTCTTGGATTAACACAGTAAAAATGCCGTTGTCTGTATGTTTTCCTGCCACACCACTTTCAGAGGGGTAGTAAATGGTTCGATGGATCAGGATTGGATCGTCAAAATAAGGGTCAAACCAATCCGGGTCAAGGTTCAAAGCAACAGCCAGTGCCCTGAGAAGGTGGGGAACAATTTTAGTCATAATTTCCCCTTGAAGCTGATAGTGGGATGCCGCAAAACCAGGGGCTACAGTATGATCAGGAATCAAGGTCGGGCCAGTAAACGGCTTGTCTGAAGGTGGATGTTCGATTGCCTTGGTCAAACAGTTCCTTGGAATCAGGACCAACGTCTTCATGGAGGATTTCGCCGTAAACGGGAACGTAGCCCCTAGAGGTGTTGGGATAAACGGTTTGTTTGTCTTGGCCGTAGGCTTTTTTAATGTCCTGTGGCAACTGGAAAAAGTTACGAGAGCTGTCGATGGTTTGTTGAAATAAATCAGCAGAAATGCCATGATATTTCAAATAGAAAAAACCATGATCTAAGCAGATGTCATAGAGACGCTTGTGTTCTTCGTTACCTGAGTTTGAACCATTGATGTATTTTAACTTTGCTAATGAAATTACCGGTAAGGTATTCATTTATAATTCTCCTAATTTATGTAGCAATTAGCGCGATCGCAACTAGGGCAAAACCAATGCCAATCATTTGTTTCAGGGTCAGTGTTTCGTGCAAAACAACTAACCCCAGGACAATGACCACTAAGGGATAAAGGGCTGATAGGGTAGAAACGATTGCCATAGAACCTTTAGAAACTGCCTTGATATATAGCAGAAGTCAGAAGTCAGAAGTCAGAAGTCAGAAGTCAAACTCTTGCGCTTACTTAGGTTTGAGACTTTTGTCATGTCCTAACTGCCCTGGCGACTGCTATAAAATAGCACCCCCAAAAAGTTCAGCATACCTGCAATAATGGCTAAAATAGCGCCTTTTGGATGGTTTTTCAAGCTATTACCAAGGTTTATCAGGATAAGTAAGGCAAGGATTGTTCCCCCTAATCCCTGGTAGACAATGGCACTTTTAGCGCTAATGTACTGATCAGAAAATTTAGGTAAGAAAGCCCAAAATCCCCAAGATAAAACTGTGCCTAATGTGGGTATAAACCATTCTTTAATCTATTTATTTATACACCGCGATCGCTTCACCCAAAACATCAAGTATTGGCTCTACACCCAGCCCTGGAGCTTCTGGCGCAAAGGTTTTACCCCCTTGATTGCGGGCACCACCTGTAGCTGTGTCAATAGTTAGCATATCATTACATAACCAAGTCGCACGCAAAAACATTCGTGGAGTTGCCTGGGCAAGATGCACCGCTGCCGTATCTGCAATCACACTACCCCCAGTTTCTTCAATATTCATCCGAATCCCAGTTTCCACACAAAAATCTCGGATGCGCTTGGCTTTAGTTAAACCAGCAACCCGATTAATTTTTAACCCAATTGCTTCACAAGCATGGTCACCTTGAGCGCGGACAATATCCCCATAGCGCTGAATACATTAATCTAAGATAATCAGATGAGATGTGACGCGACGGACTTGAAGACATTCTTCATAGGTTTCACAGGGTTGTTCAAAATAACAAATAGAGTCAGTAAGTAGGTGGGCATCACAACAAGCCTAAAAGCGATGCACCACGGCCAAAAGGAAGGTGTTTCCCCCATCAACGACTGCATCAAAATAAGTAGACAAGGGTTAGACTGTGAGTCAAATACAAAAACAATCCGAGACAGTTCAAGACAGTTGCTAACGATCGCCTCGATTGTCTTAAGCATTCAGCTATCTTAAGCATTCAGTTATCAGCCATAGCCCAAGACTCACGGCTGATAGCTGACAGCTGAATGCTTAGCAATTGTCTGTTTTCTTAGTCTGATTGGCAATCACTGCGCCTAGTAAAGCTCTACAATCTAACCGTAGCCCCATTCCTCGTGGCCTTAGCTAACACACACGCTATGCCCGCCTATCTGTCATGCTTGATACAAATTCAGTTTTAGACGTATTACGACCGGTACAAGACCCCGAACTCCAGAAGAGTTTAGTGGAGTTAAATATGATCCGCAATGTCAAGGTTGACAACGGTACAGTCAGTTTTACCTTAGTGTTGACCACCCCAGCCTGTCCCTTGCGGGAATTTATTGTAGAGGATTGCCAGAAGGCAGTGAAACAACTATCGGGAGTAGAAGAGGTAGTGGTGGATGTTACCGCTGAAACACCTCAGCAAAAATCCTTGCCTGACCGCACTGGTATTGAGGGGGTAAAAAATATTTTAGCCATTTCCAGTGGTAAGGGAGGCGTCGGTAAGAGTACTGTTGCGGTAAATGTCGCAGTTGCTTTGGCTCAGTTGGGGGCTAAAGTCGGTCTCCTAGACGCTGATATCTATGGTCCCAATGCTCCAGCCATGCTGGGATTAGCTGATGCCAAAGTCATGGTTCAGAAAGGAAAACAGGGGGATGTGATCGAGCCAGCCTTCAACCACGGTGTCAAGCTAGTGTCCATGGGATTTCTAATTGATCCAGACCAGCCAGTTATTTGGCGCGGACCAATGTTAAATGGAATTATTCGCCAGTTCCTCTATCAAGTAGAGTGGGGTGAATTGGACTATCTGATTGTGGATATGCCACCAGGCACTGGGGATGCTCAGCTAACCTTAGCCCAAGCAGTACCGATGGCAGGAGCAGTAATTGTGACAACACCCCAAAATGTCGCTCTTTTAGACTCCCGCCGAGGCTTGAAAATGTTTGAGCAAATGGGAGTCCCCGTGTTGGGAATCATAGAAAATATGAGTTACTTTATCCCACCAGACTTGCCCGATCGTCAGTATGACCTGTTTGGCTCTGGAGGAGGTGAAAAAACATCAAAAGAACTAGGGATTCCCTTGCTCGGTTGTATTCCCCTAGAAATTTCCCTACGGCAGGGAGGGGATCAAGGATTGCCCATCGCTGTTGGCAATCCAGAGTCAGCCTCCGCTAAAGCACTGGTAGCGATCGCATCTCAGATTGCAGCCAAAGTTTCCATTGCTGCCCTTTCTAATTAACAAAGACTTGCAGGCAATAATAACTCAAAAATAGAACATGGAAAATCACCATTAACAATTTTGTAATCCCTAATGCCTAATAGCTCATACCGTCAGCGGTCAGCGGTCAGCGGTCAGCTTTCCCTAACTTAGATTAAACGAATGCTTACTTGTTTTATTCAAAAGCTGTTCGGTGTAGCGTGCCCTATGCCCACGCTACTTGAGGTGCCGTCAGCCGTCAGCTCTCAGCCGTCAGCTTATTTTATTCAAAAGCACCTCAAGTAGCGTGTGCGTAGCACATAAGCTGATAGTTGATAGCTGATAGCTGAAAGCTGATAGCTGAAAGCTGATAGCTGAAAGCTGATAGCTGAAAGCTGATAGCTTAGCTCATACCTAATCGCTCATACCTCATAACTGATGGTACAAATTAATAAATTTAGAATTAGAAATAGTATTCGTTGGCGGCTGTTGTGGGCCCCCTGGCAGGACTTAGACTGGCAACTATTATTCCTGACTGTGGGGCTAACCATCTTTGGGGCAGTGATGATTCGCTCTGCAGCCATCGACAATGGTGGAAACTATTGGGTCTCCCACTTGCTCATTGGTAGTATTGGATTGTTCATCGCTCTATTCATCGCGCGATCGCGCTATCATTCCCTGATCCAATGGCATTGGGTAATTTACGCCATCACCAATCTGTCCTTAATTGCTGTAATGATGATCGGTGCCAGTGCTAAGGGGGCTCAGCGTTGGGTTACCATTGGAGGGTTTAATGTTCAACCCTCAGAATTTGCCAAGATCGGGTTGATTATTACTCTAGCTGCCATCTTGCACAAACGGCCCGCTACTACCATTCCAGCAGTAATAGCAGCTTTAGCAGTAACTATATTACCTTGGGCATTAGTGTTTGGGCAGCCTGATCTGGGAACATCCTTGGTGTTTGGGGCAATTACCTTGAGTATGCTTTACTGGGCAAATGCCAATCCCGCCTGGTTGCTCGTGTTGATTTCCCCTCTGGTGTCAGCCATTGTCTTCAGTCTATCTTCACCTGCATGGTATACCTGGGCTGCTGTAATCACACTGATTGCTTTCCTCAGTCTCCCTTGGCGCTGGTTGGGAGCCTTGGGTACCCTGGTTATTAACCTAGTTGTCGGACCGTTAGGAAAAGTCTTCTGGAATCTGTTGAAGGACTATCAAAAAGACCGATTAACGCTCTTTTTGAACCCCGATCTAGACCCTCTTGGAGGAGGATATCACCTAATTCAGTCTCGGATTGGGATCGGTGCTGGTCAACTTTGGGGAAGGGGACTAAACCAGGGAACTCAAACTCAACTCCACTTTATCCCGGAACAGCATACTGACTTCATTTTCTCAGCCATTGGTGAAGAACTAGGCTTTGTAGGTTGCTTGTGTATTTTATTAGCCCTGTGGTGGTTGTGCCTACGCTTGGTGCTGATTGCTCAGAATGCTAAAGACAACTTTGGCTCTCTGGTAACAATTGGCGTGCTCTCAATGATTGTGTTTCAAACCGTGATCAACATTGGGATGACTATTGGCTTAGCTCCCATCACAGGAATTCCTCTACCTTTACTCAGTTACGGTCGTTCAGCCCTACTAACCAACTTTCTTGGTCTAGGGTTGGCTCAAGCAGTGGCCAATTATCGACAGCGATTGAAGTTTCAATGAGTTATGGGTTATAAGATACTGGGTCAATAACCCCACCCTAAGAGGATGGATGGGGCTTGGTAGACAACCAACTACCGTGATTGACTAGACCATTGAGCCGAATCCTGGTAAGAACTTCCAGATGCTTCCCCAGTCTGGATCTCTTTAAAACTGTGTTGTCAGTTGCTGCTTTGGGCAGGACATCTTGGATTCGGTGGTCAAGGGGACAGGGTAACCTAAATACTTTTCTCGTGAGGTTTATCACCATGTTACGAGTTCCAGTAATTTCACCTGATGGCAAACCATTAATGCCGACAAAAGCTTCTCGCGCTCGCCGCTGGCTGCTATGCGGTCTTGCCGTTGTTTATCCAAACGATCTAAATGTTTTTGCTGTTCAGCTAGTTAATCAACCATCTGGAAATCAAACCCAGGATATTGCCATTGGTATTGACCCCGGAAAGATGTTTTCTGGTATGGCTGTTCAGTCAAGTAAAATCACTCTTTGGACAGGACATCTGATCTTGCCTGACAAGAAAGTTCGAGAACGCATGGATACTCGGCGAATGATGCGTTCGCGTAGCGTCGGCTTCGCCGAAAAAACTCGTAGAAGTCGTCGAATAGATCGCAAGGTTGCTTACTCACAAAGGTCTCATCGGCAAAAACGATTCTCAAACCGTAGAGTAAAAAGGGTTCCCCCTTCAATTAGGGCAAACCGTCAACTAGAAAATCGGGTAACAAAAGAGCTTTGTTTTTTGTATCCAGTAAATGTCATCGTCTATGAAGTGGTCAAGGCAAGAGGGAGCAAAGGGTTTTCTCCTGTGATGGTAGGCCAGTATTGGGCAATCTCTCAGTTGGAGCAAATAGCCCCAGTAATTCAAAAACAAGGCTGGGAGACCGCTTTAAAAAGAGAGGCATTAGGACTAATAAAAGACAAAACTGACAAAAGTCAGCAAACAGTTAATACCCATGCAGTAGATGGAATAGCCCTAGCTGCTACTCATTTTTTTCGACGCAAAAATTATTATCACCGCAACGGAAAACTGAGTGTTCCAAAAAACTGTGATGTAACTAATGCTGTGTTTTCAGTCATTAGACGTGCCCCCATAAGTCGTCGCCAGTTGCATCTATTGCAGTTTTCTAAGAGGTTGTCTGAGAAGTCTCATTTGCTACATCCAAGCCCCCTAAATCCCCCAATTCTGGGGGACTTTTAGAAGCAAATTGACTCTTGTTCCCCCCAAAGTTGGGGGGTCAGGGGGGCAAAATTCAGTATCAAAAAACTTTTCAGATATCCTCTAAGGGTGGGAAACGACGTAAATACGGTGGGACAACCACTAGCCATGGTTTTCGCAAAGGAGACTATGTTGAGGCGGTTAAGGCTGGGATAACCTATCGAGGTTGGGTGAGCGGTGAGACAGTAAGGCAAGTTTCTGTTAGCGATGTTAACTGGAAAAGAATTGGACAATTTACTGCCCGAAAAGTCCGACTTCTAAAACGTTCAACGGGATTAATTGTAAACCACTAATTGGAGGCGCGGCTTTCCTCCCCACTTTAAGAAGGATGGGGTATCCAGCCGCGAAGATTTAATGACTAATAAGTCCAATATCTCCTATCCTAGTAAAGGAAATCTAAGTTTTGAGGCAATCATGATTTTTCCAGGTTCTATAGTTCGCGTAATCAATGTTGACGATACCTATTATCGCTTTGAGGGGCTAGTACAGAGGGTTAGTGATGGTAAAGCAGCTGTGCTGTTTGAAGGAGGTAACTGGGATAAATTAGTGACGTTTCAGCTGTCGGAAATCGAAGAGGTGAAACCAAAAATTGGTAAAAAGGGTTAGTGGACAGGCATAGATCAAAGAGATCAATAATTAATGACTAATGACTAATCATGACTAATCGCTAAACCATGCGCCTTCCCTTACCCCAGTTTACTCCCAGCAATCGCTCAGAAAATCACCTTGCTGAGGTGATTGAAACAGCAACTACAGAATTTCTTGCTCAATGTTTAGAGCCAGAAGATCTAAGCTTTCCAGTCATGCCTCCCTTTGGCAGCTGGGTAAAATCTGTAGATGATGAGTCAGGTAATCAAATTTTTGCTGTAGTTTATTATGCTACCACTAGCCCCATTGACTCGGTTCATCGAGCAACAGCTTTAGGATTGTCACTGGCAGAATTACGTGAGCAGCAGCCTCAGATTTTTGCCATGCTCAAAACTGAGTTTCGTGCTGCCATCGTTGGATTTATGTCTTCCGAAGAGGGTGTGAATGGTTTTAGCAACCATCACGGTCGAGTCTATCAGTATCTTCCACCCCGTCCCCCGCAAATTCATCAACCTGTCTACCAGTGTGAACCATCAGAGGTTATTCACTTTAGTGAACAGTTGGATTTTTTGCGAACACTTTTGGAAGTTAATGGTGCCCCAGTAGACCCCCTGACAGCAGCTGTAATTAGAGAAGTTTATCGTCTTCGTCAGACTGACCGTGACTGGTTAGTCAAGGCCGGACGAACCTTGAGTGTCTTACTTAAGGATGATTATGACCGCTTGCGGTATATTTTAAGTCAGATTCATTGGTAGTATCCTCCTCCCCTGTTATCCCTTACGGGGATAATGGGGGTAGACTACGAATTACTTGACAAATTACTTTTTTAGTTTCCTGGTTACTTCCAACAGGAATTTCGACCCACACCTCCCTCTGTTTCCCTATTCCCTATTCCCTATTCCCTATTCCCTATTCCCTTTACTCATTACCGGCTTGATCAATTTTAGCCTGCAATTGAGCTACCTTTTGCTCCAGCTGTTTCTTCTCCAATTTCAAGTTTTCTGCTAAGGCTTCAATTTTTTCGCGACGTGCTTCTACTTCTAAATCGCGGATATCTAACCCTTGGCTTTTCAAGGTTAGCTCTTGCCGCCATTGTTCAGCCCGTTTCATTTCTTCCTCTAAAAAGGTAGACTTAACCTCAGCTGTTAAATACTTCTTGACTAAATCTAACACCCAATCGGTGGCAGATTGAATAGAGATTACCTCTTGAGTTTCAGCCAGATCGATTAAGACTAAGTAACCTTCTTTTAAAGCTTGGGAATTAGTAAACGCGACAGGTCTTGGCTCAATGACTTCCCAGAATTGATCAGAGTTTTGGCGGGCAAGTAGTTGCAATTGGAGCCCGCCAAAATCGTTATTGTCTTGAACTTGAGCTAGGTGTAGCATTACCGGTTTGATTGAAATATGATTAAAGTCTATTTAAGCGATCGCGTAAAATAGACTCTTGCTTTTTAGCCTCAGCTAATGCCTCTTGAGCACCCTTAACCACTGCTTCTGGAGCTTTACTCACAAAGTTCTTATTACCCAGACGCCCAGACAAGGATTTGACTTCCGCCTCCACTTTACCTAAATTCTTTTCTAACTTAGCCCGTAGAGCATCCACATCCACCACACCAGTTAGGGGAATTAGCACCTGGACTGTGCCGACTACACCCGCCATGGTATTTTTTACCTCTTTCTCCAAGGCTGGAGTGATGGTTAATTGATTGACCTTACCTATGTCTTTGATATAGGCTTGACCCGCTTCCAAAATTTGACGTTCGTCACTGTTGCTGCTTTGCAGAATAACAGGTGCGGTCACCCCTGGTTTAATCTCTGCTTCAGCCCGGAGGTTGCGGATAGTACGGATTGTACCGATCAGCAGCTCAAACCTTTGCTCTAGTTCTGAGTCAATTAGAGAACTTGGGGATATAGAAGAGTGGGTATTGCCTATGGGCGGAACGTCATGGTCTATTCTAACCTGCCCCTCTTCTATATCTTTGATATCTTCTATATCTTTAATATCTTCTCCCTGTTGTATATTTCCATCAATCATCCCCATTTTGGACTCAATTTTACTCAATTCCGAGGATTGCTGACTGTCTTCCTTACCAACAATTTCTGCTTTGATGGATTTAATTTTTTCCGATAACTCTTGACGATTCTCAGCCTTGAGCACATAACGGGAAACAAACCAAATGGCATATCCTAGACCAATCAGTTCTAAACTAGTTGAGACTAAGGAAATGCGATTGAGCGCACCCACGAAGGCTGTGAGGATATTCAGGGCAATAATTACTCCCACAACCAACCCTGCTGCGATTATCGGTTCTTTGTAGTCCTCGAACAACTTCCTAGAAATTTCTGGCACTTTAAACAATACAGCTACACTTTGCTTAGAGATTTCCTTTTCCTTAGACAAAGATGTTCCTGACCTCGGTGATTGGGCATCAGGATAATCGGATGTATTATCGGTTAGCAGTTCGCTCTCCGTTGTCTGTAGTTCCTCTTCCCCAGTTTGACCATCTAGGTACTCTATAGGATAAGGTTGTAGCGCCAACACCTCCCCAGATTTATGGGTCAAGGTGTGCCAGATTTCTTCAGTAATATGGGGCATGAAGGGATGGAGGAGCTTTAGGATACCCTCTAAAACGTAAGCTAGAGTTTGCTGTGCCACAACCCGCGACGGAGAATTGGCATCCTGACGCAGCCTAGGTTTTACCAGTTCAATGTACCAATCACAAAAATCACCCCAGATGAACTCATAAAGTCCCTTAGCCGCTTCTCCCAAGCCATAAGCATCTAGATCATCCCTAGTTTGACGCACCACTTGATGAAAACGGGAAAGAATCCAGCGATCGCATAATTCCAATGCCTCTACTGTTGGTTGACCCAACTCTTCGGGAGTCTTACCATCAAGGTTTAGCATTACAAACCGGGCTGCATTCCACAGTTTATTGGCAAAATTGCGGGATGCTTCTACAGAAGCTGACTCATCCGTCTTGCGGTCATACTCTAATCGGATATCTTGACCTGCACCTGCCACTTCCCGAACCAAGGTATAGCGCACGGCATCCGTACCATACTTGTCAATCAGGATTAAGGGGTCAATACCATTGTTAGCGGACTTAGACATTTTCTTATTGTTCTCATCCCGCACTAGCCCGTGGATGTAAACACTCTTAAACGGCATCTGACCCGTAAAATGTCTTGCCATCATGGTCATGCGGGCAACCCAGAAGAAAATGATGTCAAAACCTGTTACCAGGGTGGTAGTGGGATAGTAAGTCTTCAAATCCTTGGTCTGATCAGGCCACCCCATAGTAGAGAAGGGCCACAATCCTGAAGAAAACCAGGTATCCAGCACATCTGGGTCTTGCTCTAGCTTGACATTTTCTCCAAATTTTGCTATGGCTTTTTTCTTAGCCTCTGCTTCATGGTGAGCCACAATAAACGGAGTCTCGCTAGTGATTGTGCCATTGGTTTCACTCACCACATACCAAGCCGGAATTTGGTGTCCCCACCAGAGTTGGCGGGAAATGCACCAGTCTTTTAATTTCACCAGCCAATCTCGGTAGACCTTTGTCCAACGTTCCGGGATAAATACTGGTGAATGGTGCTGGTCAAGAGACTCTAGGGCTCTGTCAGCTAGGGGGCGAATTTTGACAAACCATTGCGTTGAGATTAGGGGTTCAACAGGAACCTTTCCGCGATCGCTATAGGGTACCGTATGTTTGTAGTCCTCTACCTTAAGCAACAGCTCTTCTGCTTCGAGCTGCTTCACCACATTTTTCCGGGCTTCAAACCGGTCTTGTCCTTGGAAAGGGCCAGCCTTTTCATTTAAGGTGCCATTCTTATTCATGATGTTAATGAATGGCAGACTATGACGCTGACCCATTTGAAAGTCATTAGGGTCATGGGCAGGAGTTACCTTGACACAACCGGTGCCAAACCCTGGATCAACCAACTCATCAGCAATAATCGGAATTTCTCGTCCCATAATTGGCAAGGTTACAGTTTTACCAATTAAATCCTGGTAGCGTTCATCATCAGGATTAACTGCAACCGCCGTATCCCCCAACATAGTTTCTGGTCTAGTGGTAGCTACTTCCACAAAACCATTGCTATCAGTCAGGGGATATCGAAAATGCCACAAATGCCCATCAACTTCCTTATTTTCCACTTCCAAATCTGATACAGCCGACTCCGAGGCTGGACACCAGTTGACCATATATTCGCCCCGATAAATCAGTCCCTGATCATAAAGTTGGACAAAGGCTTCAATTACCGCTTTCGATAAGCCTTCATCCATCGTGAAGCGTTCCCGCGACCAATCCACCGAGACTCCCAAACGCCTCAGCTGGTTAACGATGGTGCCACCTGATTCTTCCTTCCACACCCAAGCCCGTTCAAGAAACTTTTCCCGTCCCAAGTCATAGCGGGTTTTGCCTTCAGCTTCTAGCTGTCTATCGAGAATGGTTTGTACAGCAATACTAGCGTGGTCAGTTCCCGGTAGCCACAGGGTATTGCGTCCTGTCATCCGGTGGTAACGCACGAGGGTGTCAATCAGGGCACTCTCGAAGGCATGACCCATGTGCAACTTCCCAGTAACGTTAGGTGGGGGGATAACAACGCAGTAGGGTTCACCCTGGTGATTTGGGTCAGCTTTGAAGACTTGGTTTTCTTCCCAGTATTTTTGCCACTTGGCTTCGGTGGTTTTGGGTTCGTATTTGGTTGCCAGGGTGGGTGTGGTTGCGGTCATGCTGGGAATGGTGAATAGATGGGCTTACCTCAATTTTGCCACAGGCTCAAGGTATAGTTAAGGGAATGAACTGCAAAGACGGGAAGGATGCGTGCGGCATAAAAGCAGGGGAGCATGAGTTGGTGGGCAGTCACCAAATACCTGTGCAGCTAATATATCGATAAGTATAGAAAAGCGAGTCGTCTTCGCGGTTGATCAATCGAGATCAACACTTGAGAGTTACCCTATCAGCATTTACAAAAATTTCCACATCCACAGTCAGATAAAGTGTCATGCTTATCATATAACAAATGAATAGCAGAACAACTGAGGAGTTAGGAGCTTGAAAAAAGTAGAAGCCATCATCCGGCCATTTAAGCTGGACGAAGTCAAAATCGCCCTAGTCAACGCTGGCATTGTAGGAATGACAGTGTCTGAGGTCCGAGGCTTTGGACGCCAGAAAGGTCAGACTGAACGTTATCGCGGTTCAGAGTACACTGTGGAATTCCTACAAAAACTCAAAGTAGAAATCGTCGTAGAAGATGAACAAGTCGATATGGTCGTAGACAAAGTGATCGCTGCAGCTCGCACCGGTGAAATTGGCGACGGTAAAATTTTCATTAGCCCCGTCGATCAGGTGGTCAGAATTCGTACTGGGGAAAAAAATCTAGAAGCCGTCTAAATATCCTATATACCAATATACCAAGGGAGCTGAGGGATACTCTTAAACCGGTATAAGTTGGGATAAACCCAGATAATCCGGTCAAGGTGCAATTTATTGTTGTCCAAGTGAGGAGTGGTCGTACAGTAATTGGAGTTGAACCTCCCACTCGTCTATTTGGACGTTCCTGGCATCCCGGTCAGGAGTTGCTTGAAAGCCTGAGTTTTGCTATGTTTGGAGTCAAGCCAGCCAAGCTCAACTGCATCTAGCAAGCTCAGTCCCATACCTTTCAAGAAACGCGCGGTACGACGCAACAACACTGCCTGAACCTCAGCCCTAGAAGAGAACCGAGAAATTTCCTTGTCCGCACCCCTAGCAAGGATGTTCTTGGCGGCATTGTGGTCAGCCTGTAACACGACCCCATCAAATCCGGTAAAGTTATCCCCAGTCCTTTTCCCTAATAGGGTTCCATTCCTGGAGTCAACTTGCGACGTGTAACTAGGCTGAACTTCCGTGACAACCGAGCCAGTCCAATTCGCCCATTTATGCAAGGAGTCCCGCATAACTCCAATCATCCAACTATTGAGTTTGCGGGACATAGCCTTAGACTGACGCTTATTCTTAAACGGTTGTGTTAAATCTTCTGCAAATACTTTTAAGGATTTTTCATCAAAAAGAGACTTTGAGGCAGCTCCTATTATTGCCTTTAGTTCTGATTGGTTTCTCCTGTATCGTTTATTCTCGGTCTTTCTGCTCAGATTGTTTCTTAGTATTCTAGCAGACTTGGCTGAGTCTATCTTTTCTAGTTTCCGGTGAATAGCCCACAGCTTTCCTCTGTTTCGATTTTTTTTACATATTCTATCTGATTTTATTGTAGCTACTTTACCTAGTCCTTTCCCGTGTCCCTGACCTTCTGAGTCATAGAATGCTTCAGTGTATCCCTTGTCTACTCCAATACTCTGACGGTCGGCAGGTATTTCTGAAGTGCCATGGTTTACTAAGAAGTGAATTTCAAATCTTTGCTGAAGTTTGTTGTAGATCAACCTAATCTGTCCTTTGATTTTTCGATTAGATCTGACCACTATCCTGTTCCTCTTCCCTCTCCTTAATCCCGCCAATTCCAGTTGATAGGTATTACGAGAGAGTTGCTGGCAGCTATAACATCCTTGTTGATAAACTATCTGGTTCCTAACCCAAGAATGTCCTTTTTGGAACTCTTTTCTTACGAGTCTGTGCAGCAATGAACTTTCTAGGAAAGTCAAGGTTTTTAGTTGTTGACAAAGCTCTTTTCTGGTTTTTTTATTCTTATCTCCAGGAAATTTACGATAGACCTTCTTTATTACTACCTCTATACAGGCCGCCTGGCTCGCTGTAATGGCCTTGGCTACATCGCTAACCGTCCATTCCATCAATTTAGAGGGTAGTCCCAATGATTCGGGAGGTCTAAAACTTCTAACTTCTGGGTAAGCTTTCTTCCAGTCAAGTCCCCAATAGCTAATGCTACCTAGCTTGTTGTAAGACTCAGACCTAACTACCCCCAGCTTTTTCATAGTAGACAGCAACTCAATTTCAACCGATCCAGTCATCCCCACTACTGGGACAACTTGAGTTGATATCTTTTTTGTTGCTCCTACTTTCTTTGGCATTATCAACAGCTAAGTCCTATACCTTGATTATACACTAGCGCTATAAAAATATCCATGTCCATTTCATGCTGTTAAATACTGATTTATCCCTATTTTTAGGGGTTTAATTGCGAGGCACAGTTTACCGAGTTAGCGTGCCTCAGTTGATTTTTATAGGGAATTGACGGTTTAAGAGTATCCCACGCTAGTTAACCTAAATGTTTCAACTGAGGCAGTAGTAATTCAAAAGCCTTGCCACGATGAGAGCAGGATCGCTTGATCTCAGGCTCCATCTCAGCAAAGGTCAACCCCTGCTCTGGAACAAAAAAAATTGGGTCGTAGCCAAAGCCACCAGTTCCCCGAGGAGCTGGCAAAATTTCTCCCCGACAAATCCCTTCAGCTTGGAAAGCGATCGCACCATCTGGACGGGCAATCGCCACTACACAAACAAACTGGGCTTGCCGATTGACTTCCAAACCTAGCTCCCCCAGTAGCCGGTCAATTCGCTCTTGGTCGGTTTTGCCGTAGCGTGCAGAATAAATCCCTGGAGCACCATCTAGGGCATCGACTTGCAAACCGGAATCATCAGCAATTGCCCATTTTCCAGTTGTCTGGGCTACTACTGATGCCTTCAGACAAGCATTGGCAGCAAATGTATCCCCAGTTTCTTCAATCTCTAGCTCTGGTGGCTTTAACTGCAATTCCCAGTCCAAAGAATCTAGGTATGTCTGCATTTCCCGCAGCTTACCAGGATTGCCTGTAGCTACAACCAGCAATTTTGGCAGCAAATTTGGGGTTTGATGTTGGGATTTTGGATTACTCAAAGCAACAAGGTCAGATTGTTTGATGAAAGGTTAACTGGCAATCAGAGTCAATTCGATACAGTTCAAGCAGCGTTTAATGCCCGATTGTGATCTTACTTAACCATTGCCCAGATTTTCAATATCGCACCCAAAACCAGCTAACCCAAAATCCAACACTAATCCAACATTTCAACTCTAAAACTGACTGGCCCAATCTTTAGCCCAGTTCAAGGTTTGAGTTACCTGTTCAAGGGTAGCTGCTTCACAGTAGAGTCGCAATAAGGGTTCAGTGCCACTAAAACGAATCAGCAACCAGCTGTCGTTAGCTAAACGGAATTTGTACCCATCGGTGGTTTGGCAATCCACCACTGCCTGACCATTAATTTCTTGGAGAGGCTGAGTTTGTAATTGTTCTTGTATACGCGATCGCACTTCCATCCCCGATAGATGTAAATCGATCCGGTCATAGGCAGAAGCATAGCCAGTTTGCTCTTGGAGACTCTTGTAGAGTTCACTTAAGTCTTTTCCAGATTTAGCGATCGCTTCTAATATGTACAGTGCTGATAATAAAGCATCTCGCTCAGGAATATGGTTGCCATAGCCAATGCCTCCGGATTCCTCACCCCCTAGCAAAGCAGGAGTGGATAACATCCGGTCAGCAATATACTTGTAACCGATAGCAGTCTCATAAACTGGCAAATTATACAGTGCTGCCACTCTAGGAATTAGGTCAGAACCACTAAGGGTTTTGACCACTTCACCACTAAAGTTACGTCGTGATGCTAGATGTTCAATCAGGATGGGAATCAGGATTTGGGGGCTAAGGAAATTGCCCTGAGCATCAGCCGCTGCAATGCGATCGCTATCCCCATCAAATGCCAACCCAACCGCTAATTCAACACCCGGTTCGCGGTGGTGACTCTGGAGCGCTTCAAATAGCTCAGACAGATAACCGGGTAAAGGTTCTGGGGATTTGCCACCAAATAAGGGATCCCGTTCGGCCTTAATTTCGATAATAGGTACCCCAAGAATCTTGTTCAAGCCTCCTGCTGCTGCACCATTCATCACATGGGCAAAGACAGTCAGTTTACCCTGACTAATCAGCTGTTGAATCAGGGCAATATCAACCTTTTGTCTTAAGGCATCACAGTAACTTGACCATGGGTCAAAGGTCTTGATACTACCCTCTTTCTTAGGTGTAGCTGGTGCTTGAGAAAGTTTGGCTTCAATCTGTTTAGTTATTTCTAGAGGAACTGATCCACCAAACGCTCCTTTGACTTTTAAGCCTAGGTAATTGCCAGGATTATGACTAGCAGTAATTACCAAAGCTCCCAAAGCATTTTGGGACTTGGCTGCCCAACTGAAGGCTGGTGTAGGAGCATAACTGTTAGAGAGTAAGACATCAAAACCAGCAGATTGAACCACCTCTGCAGTTTTTTTGGCAAAGTCTTCTGCCATGAAGCGTCGGTCATGACCCACTATAATCGTTTGGCTACCCGTGGTTTCCCCATAAGCATCTGCCAGAACTTGAGCAGCAACAGGGGCAACTATTGCCAAGCGCTCGAAGGTAAAATCGGCGGCAATGATACCTCGCCAGCCGTCTGTCCCAAATTTAATTGAATCTCCGGCAATCGCCATAATAGTAGTATATACTTACTTAAATTTTAATACTCTGACGGCAAAATCCTAGCATTGGAAAGAGTTAGTGTCTTGCTGACCCGCCAAAGCTTGATCTGGCTTGTCTCGCTATTTTGTCGTCATCTAGTAGTACTGATAGTAGTTACTTAACTTAAGTCACTCTGTCGGGATTTTGTCCAGTGGGTGTATTGGCTCCCACCATTGACGTTGGGCTATTGCCTAGCACCGATGACTTGCTCAGCAAGCAAGGTTTTTCCTAAATTTAAGCGGGATATAGTCTGGTTTTCACGCTCTTCCGGACTCTTCGGTCTGTTCTAAATCTCTATCAATCATCCCAGGACTTGGGCAACAGTTTCCTAGTGGTCGTCAGTGATACCCTGCTTAGATCGGGCTGACTCAGGCAGCTTATTAAGTACAGAGATTAGATTCATGCGTTCAATATAGGGCCAACCACCCTTTTCTTCAATATCCTTTAGAAAATCATATAGTTTCTGGCGAGTATCCGGCAATGAGGCTTGAAATAACCCGTCTCGAATCTCGCCATGGACTTCCTCTAAACCCCTGAGTATAGCCAACAGCGCTAAGTTATCATCTTGGTAATTCTTTGCCAAAGAACGAAGATCAGCGCTAATCTCTAGTAATTTAGCCTGTAATTGCTCTGAATCCAAATCTTTATCCCGATCCATTCCATCAAATAACTGTCGCAGTAAAGGCGGCTCTTCCCGTGTACAATGCTCTAAAGAACAGCTGAGGCTCACGGAATCGGTGCCATTTTTGCATGCCCTATGCCCAAATGGCAGTAGTTCAACCAAATAACAAGCTTCCCGATAGTTTGTGTGTAGCCCGACTTATAACATGGGTGTGGTGTGAATTGTGGATCATACTGGTCAATGCCTAGAGGGCAGCAGCTGTTTAACTCCTATGGCACCAGCAACCCAATTCCAGAACCAACCTAACATACATTTTTAGATCTGATTATTGACGATTGAGATTGACTATGAAGTATCGTGCTTTGATTTGTGCCTTCCTCGCGTTATGTCTGGGGGTCTTTACAGCTTCCTGTTCTCCAGATGTAGCCAGCTTGGAAAGTATCGAAGGACTTACCTATGACCAGATTAAAAACACTGGTTTAGCCAATAACTGTCCACAGCTGTCAGAAATGACTCGGGGTGCTATTCCTGTAGACCCTGACCAGTCCTATGAGATTGTCGATATATGCGTACAGCCAACCAACTTCTTTGTCAAGGAAGAAGGAACTAAGCGCAAAGAGGCAGAATATCTTCCCGGCAAATTATTGACCCGTTATACCTCTAGCCTGGTTCAAGTGCGAGGAGACTTAGTTTTTCAAGAAGATGGTAGTCTGAAGTTTTTGGAAAAGGATGGTATAGATTTCCAACCCATCACTATTCAGTTGCCTGGAGGTGAGCAAGTCCCATTCCTGTTTACCATTAAAAAATTGGTTGCCACAACTGAGCCTGGTTTGGAGAGCATCAATGCTTCCACCGACTTTGTTGGTGATTTCTACGTCCCCTCTTATCGGGGTGCTGTTTTCCTAGATCCCAAAGGTCGAGGTCTGGCTAGTGGTTATGATAATTCGGTTGCTCTGCCATCTCAAGCGGATAGCCAAGAGTTTGCCAATGTTAAGAGCGCAGATGTGGGAGAAGGCACCATTGAGCTGCGCATAGCTCAAGTAGATAGCGAGAGTGGCGAAATTGCTGGTACATTCATAAGTGAACAACCCTCAGATACTGACTTAGGTGCTGATGAGCCAGAAGAAGTGAAAGTTCAGGGAATATTTTACGGTCGCATTCAACCAAAACAAGCATAGCTGACCTTGGTTTGAGTCTTGGAAGCCACTGACTCCCAGCATGGGAAATTGGCAAAAACGTTAATTGCTAAGGGGCGTATGCCCCTTTTTTGATCGGAATGTGGCGTTTTCGTTATCCTGTATGTATTATTAATAAACTTTCATCGTTTCTAATTCGGGATTCGGGTGAAATTACTGTTTTAATAAACTTAATGGTAAATCTACAATTAAAGCAATAACACTATGACCAGGGCGGTGCTTTTGGAGATTAATAAACTAAATTAACTAAATCACCTATGTTATCAAACAAAACTTTAGCATAAACCCACGCCAATAAAACTGAACCCCTTGATCGAAAAGGAATGCAACATAAGATCTTCCGGGGATTGGATCCGGGAAATCGTCAATCGGGAATCCGACAACCATTACCAATTCAACCTGACCCATTAGCAAAAGGGAGTAAAAATTTGTTGCAGCCATCCAGGATAATTGGCACGAGTTAGCGGTCTCATAGCCGATTGTGATCTAATTGTGATCTACTTGTAATCTACCACCTTCAACTTTGTTATGGCGACTAACCTTAACCATAAACTTAAGTATCAAAGCTTAACATTATTACAAAAGTACCAGCAATATCCTGACCCTGAACTTCGCAATCAGCTAGTTGCTCTCAATTTAGGACTAGTGAGGAGAGAAGCTCATCATTGGGTCAAGCAGTGTAATGAAAGCTACGAAGACTTACTTCAGGTTGGCTGTATTGGCTTAATTGTTGCCATAGAACGATTTGATTCCACCAAGGGCATAGCATTTAGTTCCTTCGCTATCCCCTACATTCGTGGTGAAATTCAGCACTATTTACGAGATCGGGGTTATTCAATTCGCATTCCTCGACGCTGGCTAGCCCTACGGCAAAAATCTGTGGAAATTACTCAAAATTTACGAGCAACGTTAAACCGGCAACCGACAGAAGAAGAAATAGCAGCAGCATTAAACATTTCCCTAGAAGAATGGCAAGAAATTACCCTAGCTCATCAAAATCGGGAACCTCTGAGCTTAGATACACCAGTGGGAGATTCAGAGGACAGAAACACCAGCTTGGGTGAGTTAGTGCCAGATCCTCGCTATCGCAGTTTTCAGCTGGCACAGGAAGACCAAATCCGCATTCAACAAGCCCTAGCTCATTTGGAAAAGCGCACTCGTGAAGTGCTGGAATTTGTTTTTTTACATGACTTGACCCAAAAAGAGGTAGCACAGCGCTTAGACATCAGTGTAGTAACGGTATCCCGCCGCGTTAAAAAAGGCTTGGAAGCTTTGCAAAAGTTAATGACACCGACACAAGATTAAGATTAATTTTCACTACATACATTATTATAAATATAATATAAAATTATCTAGAATCCTATACAGCTGGCAAAGTAACTGGACTCTAGTTGAGGTGCTTTTGGATAAAATAAGCTGACCACTGACGGCTGTTCGCATTCGCGCAGCGTAGCCTTTGGCCAAGGGTGAGCCTTTGGCAAAAGGCTGACGGCTGACCTGCCCACAGCCTTTTGCTTAGAGTCTCCAGTTTTGGAAATTTGCCAAAAAAATCCTATCTTCAAAGAAGTTGGTGCCACAGATCGATAACTTCAAGGGTATGCTCGGATAAAGCGTTATTTTTAGGTGGTCATGGGTAAAGTATCATGCATCGTATGGGTGAGTGTGCTGGCTCTGCTTATAGGAGGCTGTCAACCGGGGAGAAAGGCTGATCAAGTGGAGCCGACTACCCCTAAACCTACTCCGGTGGCTTCCCCGGATAGCACCAAACCTTCTCCTCCTGTAGCTGAATTTGCTCCTAAATCCCCGGAAAAACCGGAGCAGGAAAAGGTAATACCAATACCACCGTTGATCACAACCTTGCCAAGCAATGAAGTAAGAAATCGGATTGATAAGGGACGTCTTGACCCGTTTGCAGCAATTTCAGTGCAACCAGAGGTGGAGATTTTGCCCAATCCTGGCAGACCAAGTAGTTCCCCTACGAGGGTACAGCCTCTGATTCCTACACCACCAAGACCGGCTTTGCGTCCGCGTCCTGGGACAGGAAGTAGTGTAGCGGTAAAACCCACCAGCCCCTCAAGAGCTAGCAGGCCGACCAGCCCTTCAAGAGCTAGCAGGCCGACCAGCCCTTCAAGAGCTAGCAGGCCGACCAGCCCTTCAAGAGCTAGCAAGCCCGACCGTAAGGCTCCAAGCTCATCAATCCCTAGAAAGTCTCCTGGCTCATCAAGAGGAAATGTTTTGCCACGGCCCCAGAAAACTCAGCCTACACAGACGAGCAAAGCTAAGCCTGGTTCAATACCAGACAATAGCTCTGTTGTCAAGGATGGTATCCCCCCTATCCCTCCTGAATTTGATCTGCAACTGCCAATCCTACCAGAACCAGAACTGGCATATAAGATCAGTGTCACAGGGGTAGTTGACAATGGTAGGGGTGTCTATTACGCTATCCTAGATGTCCCTAATGAGCCTAGTCGTAGCGTTCAAGCTGGACAGTTTCTATTAGGTGGACAAGTGCTAGTCAAGCGGATTGAAATGTATAGAGGCTTAGATCCAGTGGTGATTCTGGAAGAAAACGGTGTTGAAGTCTCTAGACGAGTTGGAGAAACCTCAACATCAGCTTCTTGAGGTAACCTTAGGGCACGGTGTTAGGTGTTAGGTAAGCATTCAGCTATCAGCCGTCAGCCATCAGCCATTCCCGTACCGTGGCCCAAAAGCCTTTGGCCTTGGCTGACGCTACTAATTGTGCTGATTTTATGAAAAAGTATTAGTAGCGTACGCTATGGGCATAAACTGTTGCAGTAGCGTTGCCACAGACCTTTGGCTGATAGCTGATACGCGACACGCTGATAGCTAAAGGTGTTAGAAATTGGGTTAATGGTTCTGCTACTTAATCCCTAATACAAGGTACCCTAGGATCATGGAGCAGTGTAAACTATTGCGTTATCAAATTAGTTGTCCTGGTTTACCCTTGGCAGTATATCGAGAGGTAGCTGCCCATTTACGGCAAGTGACAGGGGTAGACGCTGATTTACTACCCCAAACATCCCAGCAGTTTGATTACAATCAGAGCCAAGTTGGTGGATTGTGGATTGAGTATGCCGAGACTGCTGATAAATTAGAAACAGAACGGGTCAAGCAAATTTTGTCCTATTATCAAAATCGCTATGGTGCCTGGGAAGAAGACACTTCCGATGGTGGACAGCAGCTCACATGATGGGGAAGCAAAAGGTTAATGGGTTTAATCCAGGCTTTACGAGGAACACGGGATATCCTGCCAGACGAAGTGGGATATTGGCAGCAAGTAGAAGCGATCGCACAACAGATTCTCAATAGAGCGGCTTATCGAGAAATTCGTCCTCCCATTTTTGAGCGCACTGAACTGTTTGAACGGGGGATTGGGGAAGCTACTGATGTGGTGGGGAAGGAAATGTATACCTTCAACGACCGGGCAACCCCTCCTCGTTCGGTGACACTACGTCCAGAAGGGACAGCGGGAGTAGTGCGAGCTTATATTCAAAATAGCCTCTATGCTGCTGGTGGAGTACAACGGCTCTGGTATACCGGTCCGATGTTTCGCTATGAAAATCCCCAAGCTGGACGACAGCGACAGTTTCATCAATTGGGGGTAGAGGTGATTGGTTCTCGTGATCCGAGGGCAGATGCAGAAGTAATTGCGATCGCAATCGATATCCTAAATACCTTGGGTCTAGTTAACCTGAAACTTGACCTGAATTCTGTCGGTAGTACCGAAGACCGTCAACAGTATCGACAGGCTCTGGTAGATTACCTCACTCCTTACAAAGATGAGTTGGACGAAGATTCTCAAGACCGTTTAACTCGCAATCCCCTCAGGATTTTAGATAGTAAAGACAAACGTACTCAAGAGATTGCTCAGGATGCTCCGAGCATTTTAGACTACCTCAGTTCAGAGTCCCAAAGTCATTTTGATCAGGTAAAGCAGTTGTTGCAGGATAATGGGATTAGTTACCAGCTCAATCCTCGCTTGGTGCGGGGGTTGGATTACTACACCCACACTGCCTTTGAAATTATCTCTGATGACTTAGGCGCTCAAGCAACAGTTTGTGGTGGTGGTCGCTATGACGGATTAGTCCATGAATTGGGGGGAAATAAAACTCCAGCCGTTGGTTGGGCCATTGGTTTGGAGCGTTTAGTGATTTTGCTGCAACAACTGCAAGCATCACCAACCCTAGCGCTAGATTTTTATCTAGTATCCAGAGGTGAAGTAGCTCAAGCTCAAGGGTTGAAACTGGCTCAACAACTGCGCCAAGCTGGGTTGGCTGTAGAACTGGACTTGAGTGGAAGTGCTTTTGGTAAACAGTTTAAGCGAGCTGACCGCAGTGGTGCGGTGGCTTGTTTAGTGATCGGAGATGCTGAAGCTCAGAGCAACACAGTGAATTTGAAATGGCTGGCCTCTGGGGAACAAGAAACTATGACCCAAGCTGATTTATTGGATAAAACTGACCAGTTAAAAGGGCAGATAGAACAATTGCGTTGAGTGTTGAGTGTTGAGTGTTGAGTTGCTTAGGGTGCGTTAGGGGGGCCTTCATATTTCGCCTCGTAGCCAGGGTGAGGTTGTTGCCCGTAACGCACCTTCGTATGGGTAGGGTGTGTTAGGGGGGCCTTGATATTTGGCCTCGTAGCCAGGGTGAGGTTGTTGCCCGTAACGCACCACTGCTGGGTCAAACTGTTAGGAGATGCACCCTTGACTATTCAGTGTTAACACTCAATAACCTCCTATTATTTCGTAGTTAAATATCAATGGTTTGAGATAAGTCTGGGTATGCTTAGGTTATAAAGAAATGGGTTATCATCCTGAGGATGCTGCGCTACCATTTCACCTATAGAGTTCCCCAGCTGCTGCTATGCTACCAATACCTGATTACTTAATTGCCCTGACTGTAGTACTGGTGGTAATCCCATCAGTATTCGTAATTTTACTACGTTTTGCTCTCCATACCCATCTTTTATCCCTAGGGAAGCGAGTAAGAAGACTAATCCATGGACAGCCTCGTGGGAAAAAACCCAGAATTGTAGAGGAGCTAGAAAGACGGTTCTCAGATGCTAGCCGACATTTAGAGCAGGTCAATACAGGCGCATTAATTGACCAAGCCTACAGCCACGAGAAAGTTGTTGGCATCTCTTGTGACCAAATTGATTACATTGGTCGGATTATGCCTAGCTTACTGTTATCCTTTGGCTTACTAGGTACCTTTATCGGCATCACCATCAATTTGTTAGCACTGAGTCAAACAATCAGTCAGTCTGATGCTACCGATATCAATACTTTAGTTAACCAATTACAGCAACCCCTAGAAGGGATGGGGATTGCTTTTACCACTAGCTTAACTGCGATCTTTTTTAGTGCTGTCTTAACCGTAGTTAATGTCGCCTTCAATACAGGGCTAGCCAAAAATAATCTAATTAGTTACTTAGAAGACTACTTGGATAATATTTATCAGCCGACTTTAGTAGGGCAAACACGCCTGGATGTATTGGTTCAGGGGATGTCCAATATCTTTGACAACTTTTTGGCGAAATTTGGTCAGACTGTTCGAGAAGCAGTGGAATCCTCACTACGAGAAAAAGTTCAAGAAATTGCTGATGCTAACACTCAAGTGCTTAAAATAGCAGAAAATTCTTACAATAGATTCTTCCAAGCTGCTAGTACTATCGCCAGAAGTGCTGAGGAATTTCAGTTAGCTGCTGCTCAATTTACCCAAGTGGCTCAAACCTTCGAGCATAGCCAGTTTCCTCAAAAATTATCTAAGGCTACAGTAGATTTAACTAGAACCCAAAGCAGTTTCTCTGAGTCAGCCAGTATGCTATCCCAATCAGTCCAAGCTATGGGAGTAGCAATGGCTGAACTTCAACTTCATGGGGTTAAGTTGGTAAAATTGGCAGAAGAAATCAGTGCCCTCAGACAATCTTCTATAGATGTAGTGAAGCAGCATCATCACAGTCAACAAGCCTTAGGGAAGATTATCCCCCAACTTCAGCAAGGAGCACAGGGATTTCAGTCAGCGATCGCTAGGCTTGATCAATTAGAGCAACGGATTGTTTCTCGAAGCGATAGCTTGAGTGACGTTCAGGCTGAATTGGCTAAGTTAGTGTCAAATGTGAAAAGCTATACCGAAGGAGTAAGTCTGGGCATTCAGGCTTTAGGCGATCGCCTTGATCAAAGTCTTACTCAGCAAGCTAATACTGACCAGCATAATTATGAAATTATGCGACACAATCTTGAAAAAGTTGTCAATCATCTCAATAACACTAATCAGGAAATTGCTAAGATTAGCAAAAAAATGATTGAGTCCAATCAAGTCGATGGTTCAACTCGCATAACCCAAGATATGACTGTAGGAGAGCTAGTCAGGCGTTTGAGCAGTGAACGATAAACCTGGCAAATGACAAATAATCACGTAAGCTATCAGCTATCAGCTATCAGCTTTGTGGCACAGGCTTCGACGCTGGAACCTAACTCAAATTAAACGAATGCTTAGCTCTTTTCTTGATGCAAAGCGCGAGTGGGTAGGGGCTGCATCGCTTATTCAAAAGCACCATTAGTAGCGTGCGCTATGGGCATAAGCTGACGGCTGACGGCTGACGGCTGAATACTTACATAATAACTATAAAATTGACAGGAAATTGATAAAATGCGTCGTTCACGAAATAATGATTGGAATGAAGAGATAAATCTCTGGCCAGCCTTTACAGACTTAATGTCTAATGCCTTCATGATCCTGATCTTATTTTTGTTGCTGTCTATTTTGAAGTCTGTGCTGGCACAAACTGCCTTGGAATCAACCATTGATGATCTCACCAGAAGTGAAGATGAAGTGGTGCAATTAGCAAGGGAGAATGCGGAATTACGAGCTAAGGCAGTTCGGGTTGATCAACTTGAGCGTGGCGTAGCGATTTGGAGAGCTAGGGCAAAGCGCTCAACTGACCGCCAAAAGGCACTAGAACAGCAGGTTAGGGCTTTGCAGGTACAGATTGCTGCAGCACCAAAACCACCAGATACACCTCCAATTATTGTAATCAAAGATCAGGGGGCTTACCGATTTGATTCCGGCAGTGCGGAAATTCCCTCAGCGATGAAAGACTATATTCGGCAGCAAATTGTCCCTGCGATTGAAAGCAATGCCAAGGACTATGAAATTAATGTAGTAGAACTGATTGGTCACACCGATGGTCAACCTAATCTTGGTGCTGGCAATATCGACCAGACCATTGGGAATGTAGTTAATAAAAATTCCTCTATCAGTCAACTTAGACCAGGATCTAATGCTGATTTAGGACTGATGCGAGCTTTGGCAGTTGTGCAATTACTCCGTGAGATTCAATCTAAGGAAGGGCGGCTGAAGGGGTTGCAATTTCGGGCTTATTCTGCAGCCCAGTTAATTTTACCTAATGGAAAAATTGCTCCGATTAGTTTAAAGGATGATCAAACTAGGCGCAGGATTGAAATTCGCTTTACTCGTCTCGGTAAGGTAACAAATGTTCAATAGCTGAAGAGGACATAATCTCGCTAATCTGGTAAGGAAAGATGCGTCAGCTGTTAGCCGTCAGCTGTCAGCCCTCAGCTGTCAGCTGAATGGTTACAAAGATGGTAGTCAGGAAGTTTGCGATCGCAAACTCCATGATTAGGCTTTCTATGGTGAACAAGGAATAATCGCCATGACCTATGTCGTAGATAAACAAACAGACCAACGGCTAGTCCACTCCGGGGTAAGTTGGCATAACTTCAAATCAATTCAAGCGGGGTTCGTCAACTCCCCAGGAATTCGACTGTTCTACTACAGGGGTGAGGTAGAAATATTGGCAGTTTCCCAAGACCATGAAGTCTTCAGTGGTGTCATAGCACTGTTGCTGGGTACTTATTTTGTTGAAAAACAAATTGAGTTCACTCCAACCGGTAGCTTTACCCAAGAGAAGGAAGGGGAAGCATCTGCACAAGCAGACCAATCTTACCTAATTGGTAGAGCGTCAGGAGTGATTGCAGACCTCTCTATTGAAGTTGTCTTTACCAGTGGTAATCAGAGCAAACTAAGTCGTTACCAATCATTAGGAGTACCCGAAGTTTGGTTTTGGGAGGATGGTGTATTTGCTTTGTATCACTTGCGCTTTGATGGTTACGAAAAAATTTCCCAGAGTGAAGTCTTGCCAGATTTGGATATTGACTTATTGTCTCGGTGTCTGATGATGGCTTCCAAAGTTGAAGCTATTAGGCACTTCAGACAAGCTATCTCTGAGGCTTAGAAAAATCCTTAAGATTAGTCGAGTAGGGTGCCTTAGGGGAGCCTTCATGTTCCTCCTCGTAGCCAGAATTGGGACAGCCCGCCCCGTTCCACCCACGGGCAAGATGCCCGTTCCACCCACCGGATCAAACAGCATGCATTGAGATTTACCCCCTACGGTTTTATAGCATTTGTATTTGAGATGTAAACTGAAAATGTCTTTTTTGAGTTTCCTATAAAACTCTGGAGCTCTTTTCCCTGTTGCTTTTTGCCTCTTGCTTCTTGTCTTTTTCGACAATCTATAATTTTACAACTCGTTTGAAAACGCTATTATCTATTTTAATTCAGCAATGCCTTAAATTTATACCCAATAAATATTAAGTAATTTTAAGTTTTTTAAAAAACATCTTATTCTTATTGATTATTAAGAATAATCAATAAGAATAAGATGTTATAAAATTAGTTAACAAGAGATAAGGAGGAATCACGATGTTAAATAAATTAAGCATTTTATCTGTTGCAACTATTGTAAGTATGACCCTAAACCAAGGATTAGCTAATGCAATAAGCGCAAATGGAGGTAGTACAGGTTGGCATTCCGTTAGTAGTGGGAGTGAGACAAGCTGTAACAAGAAAGGTATAGAAAAAATGAATATTCTTGTAAATGGAGGAGAAATCGAAAAAACTGAATTTCACCCATGGCGCTATAAAAGAGGAAATAACGTTATTTTTAATCTTGTATGTGCTCCCAAAGGTGATTATGTCAGGGTAGATGTTATTTGTGTGAATCCTTGTGACCGGAACACTTATCGTATTCGCACTGTAATAGATGAACTGATGAATTGGTAAATTCTAGCTTTCGAATCAGCAACACTTTAGGCAGGCGATCTCTGAGGCTTAGAAGAATCCTTAACGTCAGCATTCAGCGGTCAGCGGTCAGTCGTCAGCCCTGAGCCATTCCCGTAACATGGGTACAAGCCTTCGGTTCATAGCTGATAGCTGATAGCTGAATGCTTACTTCTTAAGATTAGCCCTAAAATTTAGTATCAACAAGCACATCTTAAAGGTTAATTTTGTGGTATTGCTTTCTTATCCCCTTAAACAGAGTAGATGTCAGTCACTCTGTCGAATCCGGTGGTTGACAAATCCCGAGGGTGGGGATAAGCAAAATACTCGACTTAAAGTGTAAGCTAATTGGAAAAGCAATCAAGTCCATTAGCAGGTCTTTGGGTCATAGATATCGACAATGGCTAAGAAGTACTGGGAATTTCTACTACAGAAAGAGGGGGAGCGCTCCTGGAAGCCAATCAAGTCTTCTGAGATGGAGATAGAATCCGGTCGGTATCGGATAGTGGCTCGTTCCAACCGGCCCAATACTGATGTAGAAATTTGCGTCAGCTATGATAGCACAGAGCAAGTGCCACCCAAACGCAAGTCCCAGAAACGATGGCGTCGCACCAACTCAGAAGGGTTAATGGTGGTTATTCCTTTCACCAAGCTTAAACCTGGTCTGTGGAAGTTACGTTGCAGTAACGATATCATGGACGATTTTCTGGGTGAGTCCTGGCGAAAATCTTTAGCGCTACAAGTCATACCCAAAGTCAAAGATGTAGAGACACCCCCGAAAACCTCTGTATCCTCATCAGTAGCAGAATCCACGCCAGTAGAATCTACCCCAGTAGAATCTACCCCAGTAGAATCCACCCCAGTAGAAGCCACCCCAGTAGAAGTCACCGAAACTGATACTCAGCCGCCTCAACTAGACAATTCCCTGAGTACACCTGAGCTAGCTGTTGATTCTCCCTCCACCAATACTATTGCTAATGACCTGAAAGTAACAGATGCTAGCTCAGATGCTAGATCAGAATTATCTAACCCTCAGGAGTACGAGAGTCAGATAACACCACCAGAGCAACAACCCATAACCATTGCTGCACCAGAGTTACCTGTTGACCAAGCCCAAGCACCAATTGGGGTTAGCCCAGAGGAATCTAGTCCTAGCCCAGAGACAGTTTTGGAAGAGGTAGAAGAGGTTTACCCAGAGGCACCGGTTAATTCTGAGACCAACCAACAACTAACAGCAACTATCTCGGAAGACTTACCACTCCAATCGACTGTTGAGAATTCCATCATGGAGGAATCTCTGGAAACTTTGGAGCAACTACTACAACAGGTGCTTCAGCCAGTATTGGATGAGTTGGAAGATAGGGAATCTGAAGATAACCAACAGCTAAGAAAAACCTCTGATTCAGATTGGGTTTCAGATACAGATGTTAATCAGTACGGTTTAACCCTAAGACTAGATAAGGAAATTTTCCTGGCAAAGCGAGGAGAGTCGTTGACTATCAAAGGAGCATTGGTAGTAGATAATGATAAAATTAATAATAATGGTGATAGTATAACAGTTAGTGTTTTAGATAGTGTTTTAGAAAACTTATTCCCTGCTACTCTACGCTATCAATTGCGGTTTCCTCAAACAGGAAAACGTTTGTTAGATATTGAGTACTCACTATCTCAAGAGGAGTTATTTTTAGGATTTAGCCATAGTCTAGATATTCCGACGGATTGCCAAAGTGGTCTAATTTTAGGAAAAATCACCCTTTATAATTCACAGTCAACTCCTTTAGCAACTCAACAATTTACTGTTACAGCTAATGTAGAGGATTTATTAGAAGTAATTGTGCCAGGGAATCAGGGGATGCCCATGGAAACCATGGTAGTACTTGCTAATCGCATCGCTCAATCTGCCAAACCTGATCAACCTGATCAAGACCTTCTATTATTAGATGAATACCCCTTAGAGGAGACTACGCTGGATCTGGTTGAGCTACCCCAAAACCATCCATCTCTGTTCTTGCAACCTATCTCTGGACGGTCTTTACCACCAAAACTTTACCAGCATCAGCCGAGTGACATAACTGTTAAATCCCTCGAATTGCCCAATTTGCCTACAATGCAGTCGGTGGCTGACCCTGAGGCAAAGCACGAAGATGTCCAAGATCAGTCTAAAGGATCTGATTCCGTTTCCCTAGATGATCAAGAATCCTCGACTACAGCCAATCCAGAACTAAATAATCGAGAGCAAGATACTGGGTCAGAGTTACAGCCTCAAGACACAGTAGTTCAAGACACAGTAGTTCAAGACACAGTAGTTCAAGACACATTAGTTCAAGACACATTAGTTCAAGACACAGTAGAACAGTCCAAAGATAGTACTAAAAATACTACTGAAGATAGTAACTTAGAGATAAATTCTGAGGTCTCATCTAATTCTAATGATGCTTCTGAAGTGCTGATTAATTCCCTAACGGAATCTGAGGCAATCCAAACTATTGAGATTAGTGAGATTGATCAATCTCAGACAGATGTTCAGTTAGAGGATTCAGAATCCCTTGATACCCAGTTCAAGAATTCCAAGCTAAACCAATTATTGAATACTACTCGGTGGGAGACTCCAGATTCTGTACAAGATCCTGAGTCAATCGCTTTAGAAGATGCTTTCCGAGCCTTAAACATGGAAGAGCGTTTTTGGTCACGGTTGAGTGCTTTAGCGGAAGATGATGAATTGATGGAATTGCTGAGGTTAGAATTATCCCCAGAGAGTAATCCTGCTGGGCAAGATCACTCAGCAGTGGAAGATGAACAGAGGAATCAAACGGCTAGCAACCAAGAAGAGGTTAGGGAATTTCCAGAAAAGGTCTTGGAGTCAATGACAGAATCTGAGGATTTGTCGCTAGTTAGTTCAGAATTAGCAATGCCAAAGACACCCCCTAGAGTTGGTATTACTAGTCACGATTGGAGCACTCAGGAAATTGTAGTAGACGATATAGAAATAGCCCCACAAGCTACAAAAGCTACTGCAACTAAGCAACATGACGTTAAGGCGAAACTGGAGAATCTTTCATCCCTAGAGTTGGATGCGACCTTAACAGCACCCACTTTATCAATACCGACTACTAGGGAGTTGGTTGCTGGAGAAAAGGTAATGGTTACCATAAAACTTCCTCCTAGTCAATCTCGTCTATGTATTAAATTGTGGGTTAAAGACGTGCAAACTCGCTCTCTGCTCCAGGAAACCCGTTCTATTATAGATTTACTCCCCAATGCGGCTGGGGAGCTGGAGGCAATGACTCAATTAGTTATACCCGAAGGCACGACTCAAATCAGAATTGAAGCGATCGCAATTAATTTGGAGAACCAGCAGGAGAGTCACAAGGCGGAGTTGGAGTGTGTAGTTGTTCCTACTGATTTATCGAGTACGGTTGAAGGATGAAGTATTTTACATAGCATTTCTCAATTGGTTGAGGTACAACTTCCTAAGTTTTAGGAAGCAGGGAGCAGGGAGCAGGGAATAGGGAAAAAATCCTGTGTACCTCATAAGTATGAAAAACGCTAGACTGAGGCAATACCGTTTTGTTCCATATAATTCAGTAACCAGTTTGCTGCGGTAGCTCGGCGAGTTTGTCGAGGACCAAATTCCCCGATTTTGTAACCTTTGAAACCTAATTTTTCTTTCAATAGCTGTTTATTTTCTTTGGGTATTGAACGGGTTAGTTTTACCGTAGCAGGGCGGCTTTCTAGGAAATTGGGTGGCTCGGGATAGTCTTCTTGCCATTCAGGATTAACCTCAGTTATATCCCACTGCCCGGTAGTTGAGTTATAACGATAACCTAGATAGTACCAGAGTAGTTTATTAACGGTATCGTCATCAATTTCTTCGTTTAAAATTGACCAAATTGTATTAGTATTGAGTGGCGGTAGTTCAAACATAGTTTAAATTCTAAATTAGAAATTATCAAGGATTAAGTAGACTTCTTCACTTCTCACCTGGTACCTCTGGCGGAATAATGGTAATGGTTGGGGATTGAAGCTGTATGGCTATGAAAATTATAAAGCAGCCGCTGCGGTGGCAGGTGGGATTGGTTTTCTTGGCTGGTGTGTTGGCGATTTCGACATCAGCTATTTTTGTGCGATTAGCGATCGCATCGGCTGGGGTGAGTGGGGTAGGGTTTAGCCTGTTCGTGGCTGGGTCTCGCCTTACTATTGCGTCTATGCTACTGTTACCAGCTTGGCGCAATTTCAGGCAAGCTCAGCTAGGTCCAGGTGCATTACTCTATGCCAGTGGGGCTGGTATTTGTTTAGCGCTACACTTTGTGACTTGGATTACTTCCTTGTCTTTTACTTCCATTGCGGCATCTACTACCTTAGTTACCACAACTCCGATTTGGGTTGCTCTAGTTTCTTGGCTGTGGTTCAAGGAAAAACTAACTAGGCTGACGGTTTTGGGGATTGGTGTAGCCTTTGTAGGTGCTGTGCTGATTAGTTTGGGGGATGGGGGTGCTATTAGTGGTGGGAGTAATCCTCTGTTGGGGAATTCTCTAGCATTGATGGCAGCAGTGATAGCAAGTTTGTATGTACTTTGGGGACGTGAAGCACAGCAGCGGGGTTTGAGTATCGGTAGCTATAGTGCTGTCGCCTACAGTATGGGGGCTTTGGTGTTGTTACTGTTATCCTTACTCTGGGGTGTCAGTTATCTCAATTATCCGGTAGGAGTTTACCTCTACATCTTGTTATTGGCACTTTTCCCCCAAATGGTGGGACATACCAGTTTTAACTGGTTGGTACGCTGGATTAATCCTACCCTGGTGACCCTGGCTATTTTGTTTGAACCGGTTGGTGCTTGTTTTTTGGGCTATCTGATTTTTCAGGAAGTGCCGGGGGTATTGGTCTTGGTAGGTGCCGTGGTATTGTTAGTTGGGGTTGCAGTGGCAGTTTATGGAGCGAATGTGAAAATAGGTTGAAGGTTAATCGGTTGAAGGTTACTGGCGCACGGAATAAGAATATAATGATTTATTTGCAGCGAGTGGTTTTAAACTCGAACAACTCGTTTATACTGATAAAATGAGAAAAGTCCAACAGTGCTCGAGTTTAGCCTTCAATAAAGATTTTTTTGACCTCAACTATTAGGTTTTACACCTCAACTTTCAGGTAGAAAACGTAGTAGTGTTAAAAAATTAGTTAATTGACTACAGTCTGCCAAAAGTAGGAGAAGCAAAAAAGAAATGAAAAAAATGATCAAAACTTGTTTTGTAACGTTATTAACCTGTATGCTAGTGCTAACAATCAATGGGATGAATGCCCTGGCGAGTAGTGAAACTGAGATGGAAATATGTGACTTAACTCTACATTCATTTTGTGACCGTGATCTGTTGCCGACGCAATATGTGGAACTTATTGCTCCCCCTAACCATATCTCATTTCTTCTTTTGAAAAATGATGCTCCAGGAGATAGAAACGGTCAAATAGAAAATGATGATGATTATGTTACTTACAGCGCTAGGGAAATAACAACTTACTTAGCCACGTTTTCCAATAGTGAAGACATCACAAAAAGGCTGAAAATATCCAACACTGACGCTATAACAGAGTCTCCGCAGCATTGGACATTTTATCATAGACCTGCACAAGTGGTCAAATTGGTTAACGTATTTGCTGCCAATAAAAATTAATAAATTCGGGAGCATACTATTTTGGGAAATATCTCTTATTCTATAGGCATTAACATCACGTTAATACAGCTTAATGTGGTATGTTTATTCCAAATTTGGATGCTCCCAGAAAGTCTGTAATGACTCATAAAGCTTGAAAAATAAATTGTTTTCGGCCTATTTATTACATCTTTATAAGTCTGACAAAATCTGGCAAAGTGGTATAGCAGAAGTCAAAAGTCAGAAGTCAGAAGTCAGAAGTCAAACTCTTGCGCTTACAAAGGGTGTGAGACTTTTGTCATGTCCTAACTGCCCTGTCTTGATGCAGTCGCTCATGGTTTGAAGTTACCGTAAGACAGGCTCGCCTTAATCAATAAGTTTTAACCCTTTTTTGCATAACCTACCAACCATAAAGGCTCAACGTAATCAGGTTTCGTCTCCGGGGGAAACCACGGCAGTCGCTCATGGGGGGGACCCCCAAGACCGCGCTGCCTCCCCAAGACCGCGCTGCATCGCTGGCGACTGCTATATTTTAAAAATATACTTAGTAATGTAAAAAATAAGTCGTCATAACAAGTAATTTAAATATGATTAGCTAGAAAGGGGGATTAAGTTAAAAGCCAATTATTTTTCATTTTCCGTTTCCCCAATGAATAGTAAACTACTTCAACAAGTCCGGGTTTTAGACCCAGTTTCTGGAATTGACCAAGTCGCTGATGTGCTGATTACTGATGGTGTAATCACGGCAGTAGAAACTCACATCAAGGAAATCTCTGGCGATACAGTGGTGCAAGATTGTCAGGGACACATTTTAGGACCAGGACTAGTAGACCTCTACAGCCATTCTGGTGCACCAGGACATGAGCAACGGGAAACCTGGTCTTCACTACTGGCAGCAGCGGCAAATGGAGGCTTTACTCGCTTAGCCATTTTGCCTGACACTAAACCCCCCCTAGACAATTCTGCTGTTTTAGCACAACGGCAAGAACTCCAAAACTCTCCCTATCTAAGCCTCCCCCCTTGCTCACCTCAACTCTATCACTGGGGTGCCTTCACCATCGGGTTAGAAGGACAGCAAATGACTGAATTAGCTGAACTAGCTTTAGGGGGAGTAGTGGGCTTTACCGATGAAGGTCCTTTATGTAATTTAGCACTAGTTCGACGGTTGTTGGAATACCTACAATCCTTGGGTAAACCAGTGGCACTTTGGGCTTGTGACCCTAAGTTGGCAAATGGGGGAGTGATGCGAGAAGGTATCCAGTCAATTGCTTTGGGTTTGCCAGGGAATCCTGCGATCGCAGAATCATCCGCTATCGCTGCCTTATTAGAAGTGGTAGCAACCACTGGCACGCCAGTCCATCTCATGCGTATCTCCACCAGTCGTGCTGTCCAATTGATTGAATCAGCCAAAGCAGCGGGGTTGCCAGTAACAGCCAGTACCACTTGGATGCATCTATTGCTCAATACGGAAGACTTATGCAGTTACAACTCCAATTTGCGCTTGGAACCGCCGTTGGGAAACCCAGTTGACCAAGCCGCACTGATCCGAGGTGTTCGGGAGGGGATTATTGATGCGATCGCAATTGACCACGCTCCCTACACTTATGAAGAAAAAACCGTTGCCTTTGCTGAAGCACCACCAGGAGTGATTGGTTTAGAGCTAGCCCTACCCCTGCTCTGGCATACTCTAGTCGAGACAGGGGATTGGTCAGCTTTAGAACTTTGGAAAAGTCTTAGCACAAATCCTGCTATTTGTCTACAGCAAGACCCCCCTAGCACTGCTACTGGTCAATCCGCTGAGTTAGTCTTATTCAATCCTCAATCCCCTTGGATTGTTCACCAAAAAAACCTCAAATCCCTTTCTAGTAATACCCCCTGGCTAGGGCAAGAATTAATTGGTCGTGTCGTGCAAACTTGGTGTCCAGCGAGCGAAGCGAGTGTAAAATATAAATAATGAAGTACTTAGACTTCATAAGTCAGTTGACTGATTTAATCCTTCAGGATAAATCGGATTTGGTTTCAATTTCCCCATTCGATTTAACGGCCAAAACCGCACTACAGCACGACCGATAATTTTGTCACGAGGGACAAAGCCCCAGTGGTGAGAGTCGTAACTATTGTTACGGTTATCTCCCAGTACTAGGTATTGGTCTGGTGGTACTGTTTGTGGTCCAAAATCGTACTGTGGTGCTTCTTCGATATACTTTTCCTCTATTTCTTTATCATTGATATAAACTCGCCCATTTTTCACCAAAACCTTGTCACCGGGTAAACCAATTACACGCTTGATAAAAGCATCTTTAAAGTTTTGCTCTTTCAGCCTTTCAGTGGGAGCAAATACCACAATTTCTCCTCGTTGTGGGTCTTGGAAAAAGCGATAACTTATCTTATCAATAATCAAGCGGTCGTTAATCTGTAGTGTCGGTAGCATCGATCCCGATGGGATGTATCGCGCTTCAGCCACAAACGTGCGAATCCCAAAGGCAAGAACAGCACTCAAGCTAATCGTTTTGATTCCTTCTACCCAAGCATTGTCTTTAGAAGGCTGTGTAGGTTTTTTTTCTGGTCTTTTATCTGGTACACGACTCATATCCATTCAACTACTACCGATACACAAGTTTGAGGAAATTTAAACAAATAGCTGATTGGGAAATTATCAGCAAGTTTAACAGCAAATTTAACAGCAAATTTAAACCTCTGGGGTTTTCTAGCTAGATCTTAAAAATTTAAAGTTAGTAGGGGAGCCTAAATCAAGATTATGTAAAGTTTTGTGAATAAAGTCAATTTGGCAGGACAACCCTGTTTGTTTGTGCCATGGTGGTAGGTTAGCTGCGGTTGTCTGTATTTAGCTATATATCAGGTTTGTATCTACTGTATCTACCTAGACACCGAGCAGGGAAACTGTCAAATTCTAACATCCTCCTATGTTGTCTGACTTTTGCTTGTTTATCCGCCATGCTCGTATTCTATTGCCCTCTGGTGAATTTTTACTGGGGGATATCCACACCTGCGGTCGAAGGATTGTTCAGGTTGCCCCAGAAATCCCAGTGCCAACGGACGTTACGGCATATAAAGAAATAGACGCTCAAGGCTTAACTTTGTTGCCAGGGGTAATTGATCCCCAAGTCCATTTTCGGGAACCAGGTCTAGAACATAAAGAAGACTTATTTACTGCCAGTTGTGCCTGTGCCAAGGGTGGAGTGACGTCCTTTTTAGAGATGCCGAATACTCGTCCTCCGACGACGACCCAAGCCCCACTGGATGACAAGCTCAAGCGAGCGGCAGATAAGTGTTTAGTTAATTATGGCTTTTTTATCGGTGCAACACCAGCAAATCAGCCAGATTTGCACAATGCCCAGCCGACTTGTGGGATTAAGATATTCATGGGTTCAGCTCATGGTGCACTATTGGTAGATCATGAAGCAGTGATAGAACCAATTTTTGCTCAAGGTTTTAGCGAAGGTTCTCGGAAGTACAATCGCTTAATTGCAGTACACGCTGAAGACCAAGCTAGAATTAATCAGCGGCGTAAGGAATTTGCTGGAATTACTGACCCTGCTGTTCACTCTAAGATTCAGGACAATCAAGCTGCCCTTAATGCCACCAAGTTAGCCCTGAAGTTGTCTAAAAAATATCAGCGGCGCTTGCATATTTTGCACCTATCCACAGCGGAAGAAGCTGAATTGCTTAGGGAAGACAAACCTAGCTGGGTGACGGCGGAAGTCACTCCCCAGCACTTATTACTAAATACCGATGCCTATGCAGAGATTGGTACCCTGGCACAGATGAATCCGCCTTTGCGCTCCTGCCACGACAACGAAGTTCTTTGGCAAGCTCTACTCGATGGCGTGATCGATTTTATCGCTACAGACCATGCTCCTCATACCTTGGAGGAAAAAGCCAAAGGGTACCCCCACACTCCTTCGGGAATGCCTGGAGTAGAAACATCTCTGCCACTGATGCTGACTCAAGCCATAGAGGGACGGTGTAGTGTGGCTCAAGTATCTGACTGGATGTCTACAGCAGTTGCTAAGGCTTATGGAATTCCCAACAAAGGTGCGATCGCTCCTGGCTATGATGCGGATTTGGTACTGGTAGATTTGGAAAATTACCACCCAGTGTTACGGGAAGAACTTTTAACAAAATGCGGCTGGAGTCCTTTTGAAGGTTGGAACTTAACCGGATGGCCAGTGATGACCATTGTTGGTGGTCAAGTAGTCTACGACAGAGGAAAATTGAACACAGATGTGCGAGGTGAAGCTTTAACTTTTACCAGTTAAACACTATCGGATTTAACTATAGGATTTAATAATAGGATTGAATAGGTAGTGGGAAAAAATTAAAGTTGACTGTTGATATCAAGAAATAGGGAACTTCGGATCAGGAAACAGAAAGGGGTTGAGTAACTCTAATCAAGTTAACAACACAGTTAACGGAATTTATGTCCAGGTACTTAACCTTGGCCTTTCGGCCACGCGATCGCGTTCAACCTTTCTAACCTTAGACCTTAAACCTTCTAACTTATCAAACAGGCAACCTCAATCCCACTAACCTTTAACCTACTCTACACTCGACGCCAAGGGCGAACAACCAGATAACCTATCCAACAGCCAACCTAAATCAAACTGACCGTTACAGGTGAATTGAGCCTGACGTCCACCGTCCTGGGAATAGGTTAGTGTCAGATGTAGATAACTGGGTGGCAAATAGTGTAGGCGCTCAGCCCACTCGATGGCCACAATTCCTGGGGCAACTTCAATTCCCTCCCAGTAGTTTTCTGGGTTTAATGACTCTACTTCTGAGGTAGATAAGCGGTACAAATCGAGGTGATACAGGGGGAGACGTCCCTCTGTGTACTCGTTGATCAGAGTAAAGGTGGGACTGACAATGGCATCAGTAATGCCTATTCCCTCACCAATACCCTGAACTAGGGTTGTTTTGCCAGCCCCTAAGTCTCCCTCCAGCAAAATGATGCTACTAGCTGGGAGAGACTTCCCCAATTCCACACCTAGCGATCGCGTTGCTTCAGCATCAGCTAGAAAAATTTTGGTCATTAGTTATTAGCAATAGAGTACCTCGAATAATGGTTATTCTGAGTTAACATCTCAGCTTTTATTTTCCTTTAAAAATTTTCATCGCACTCACCTTATCTAAGCATGCGCTCGACTATACCATCGTAATAAAACCCTTGCCAGCCTTTCTGAATTGTGCCGCACTAAATTAGTTTCCTCATCTTCATACATTACATTGGTCACTACAATCCGACGCCCTAATTTAGAAGTTTCTTCTCGATCTAGAAATACTGGATGAGACTTAACTTGAGCATACTTAATCAGTGAGCCAGCTGAGGGGTATTTTCGATTCACCAGTATCGCGTTAAATAGCCTTTTACCACAGGCTTCATCAATAGCTTTGATATGATCAGAGACACTATATCCATCAGTTTCCCCTGGCTGGGTCATGATATTACAAACGTAGATGCGGGGTATCAAGCGAGCTGCGATCGCATCGGTAATTTCTGGCACCAACAGATTGGGAATAATGCTGGTATAGAGGCTACCGGGTCCTATTATAATATAATCTGCTTCCTGAATTGCCTTGAGTGCTGCTGGTAAAGCAGGTGGATGTTCGGGAGTACAACCAATTTTTTTGATCACTCCCCGAGCATCAGTAATATTAGACTCTCCTTCAATCCGACGTCCATCAGCTAATTCAGCCCAAAGGCTGACATCAGTTAGGGTAGCTGGCAACACTCTTCCTCGCACTGCTAATACCTGAGAACTAGCAGCAACAGCTTGTTCTAGATCCCCAGTAATATCACTCATTGCGGTCAGGAAAAGGTTTCCAAAACTGTGACCGACTAAACCACTACCAGCTCGAAAACGGTATTCAAACAGTTCGGTTAACAACTTTTCTTGGTCTGCCAGTGCCGTTAAACAGTGACGAATATCCCCCGGTGGTAGCACTCCAATTTCCCGTCGCAGCCGTCCACTGGAACCGCCATCATCAGCTACCGTAACAATAGCAGTGATATTAGCACTATAAACCTTTAGTCCTCTAAGTAAGCTAGAAAGACCAGTGCCACCCCCAATGACTACAATTTTCGGTCCCCGGTTTAACCGACGATGATCCATCAGCACATCAATCAGTTTTCGATCGTGGTCGGGTTTTAAAACTTCCGTAATTGATCCTACCGTCCGGGTTTGCCCCCAGAAGATGAAAACCAGACCCAAGATCAGCGCAATTGGACCAGACACATGGTTAGGAATAATGGTGGTAATTTTCTCTAAAACTTGGGCTGTGAATTTAATGATGTAAAAAACTGGGGTCAGCTTTACCCAAATCGCTAATCCCAAACTTGTTAGCACTACACCACCAGCACTTAAAAGTATCCAACGCTTCACCAGTAATCCAGGGGCTAACCACTTAAACCAACGGTTGACCCGCTGAGGAATTCGACCTCTCGATTCATTTTGTAGGGTACGTAGAGCTCTTTTGAAAAGACTGATTGAGGACATAACTACACTGAGTATGGTAAGTACAAAAGCTGGATAGACATTGCTGGTCGAACTCCAGCACTTGACAAGGAGGCGATGCATGTAGTGAGGAACGGCTAAGGCTCCGGAAGTGCCTGTCAGATTGGTACTTTCTTTGCCTAATCAAACATTCGTGTGAAAAGCGCGTGATTCACATAGCCGCTCACCCTTCAGGTATAGCGGTTTTCATTGATATTACTGATCAAGGTGCGCGCCTCCAAGGGCGCGAGGGATTGCTCGCGCCCTTGGGTCGCACCTCAATGGTGAATTCACCATGAAGCTGGTACTGATCACCACAGTTTCAGATAATTAGGCTAAGGTGTGATTAATACAATATCCGGTACCTAAACGTTATGATCAGAATTTACCCGTGGATATGCCGAAAGTGGTGAGGTCGATTGAGTTGCCATTTAGGGTATGAGAGTAGTAGCGTAACCCCAAAAAATACGGGGTGAAACAGAATAATCCCAAGTAGTCAGCTACCCCAGACTTCTTTGATTCCCGTTAAGGTGTGGCTGCTTAGAGGTCATGACTTAATGCCGAACGCTACAGGTACTAGGGATCATAGCACTAGGTAATAGGGATGATAGCACTAACACCATTAACCTAATTTAGTGATTACACTCGAAAGGGATTAACTGCAGTGAGCCAGATGGAAAAGCGAATTTTGGGAATTGACCCAGGACTAGCTACTTTAGGTTTTGGCGCAATTAGTTGCCAAACCACCAAAATTAGTAAGTCAGCAAACACAAAAGGCTCCTTAGGAGTGGCCAAGCCTTCTAGGCAGTCACTAATACAGGCAACCCTTGAACCATTGCAGTTGCTAGATTTTGGCATCATCCAAACCCCTGCCAAGACTGATTACGGCTCACGACTGTGTACGATTTACGAGGATTTACACACCCTGCTTGAACACTGCCAACCGGATCTGGTGGCGATTGAAAAACTTTTTTTCTACCGTATGAGTACTACGATCTCCGTAGCTCAGGCACGGGGTGTTGTGGTGTTAGTAACAGCACAACATCAAGTTCCAATGGTAGAGTTTACACCGGGTCAGATTAAACAGGCAATGACCGGATATGGTAATGCGGATAAATATGAGGTTCAGCAGGCTGTTATGCGGGAGTTAAACTTAGACACCATCCCCAAACCAGATGATTTAGCAGATGCCTTGGCAGTCGCATTGACCGCCTGGTTTCATATGTCTTGAACACTTTACTATATCTGTGAACTATATCTTTGAACTATATATTATATTTGTGAACTATATCTGTGAACTATATCTGTGAACTATATCTGTGAACTATATCTGTGAACTATATCTGTGAACTATATATCTGTGAACTATATCTGTGAACTATATCTGTGAACTATATCTGTGAACTATATCTGTGAACTATATCTGTGAACTATATCTGTGAACTATATCTGTGAACTATATATCTGTGAACTATATCTGTGAACTATATCTGTGAACTATATCTGTGAACTATATAGGGCGGTTTGCATAACTATCAGGTACACAGGATTGTTGTCCCTGTTCCCAGATCCGCTGTTCTCTGTTCCCTAAAAACCCAGAACTTTGTACCTAACTGAATTGCAAACCGCCGTATCTGTGAACTATATTTATCAACTATATTTATTAACTATATTTGTTAACTATATTTGTTAACTATATCTGTCAACTATATTTGTCAACTATACCGATAGCAAACCAATACACTTAATCATATTCATATATGTAATATTAAAAACCACTGTCAGCTGTCGGTGTTGCCAGTTTCACCTGAATTTTATCTAGGTATTAAGTTAAGTTAACCCATGACAAGCAACGGTGTATTCAACCCTTGAGCAAAAATATCGACGTCTTCGCCAAGAGCTGATTGCCGGTGCGATCACTCTCGGGGGTGTATTTCTGATTGGAACTCTTTGGTATCGGGTGGTTGAAGGCTGGGGCTGGTTGGAGTCAGCCTACATGACGGTAATCACCCTTTCGACAGTGGGCTATCAAGAAGTACGGCCGATGGGAGATCGGGCAAAACTATTTAGCATTTGTCTGATTTTTATGGGCATTATTAGTATCGGTTACATTGTTAACCGGTTTACAGAAGCCCTAATTCAAGGCTACTTTCAAGATGGAATTCGCATGAGGCAACAGAAGCGCTTGCTAGATAGTTTGACGAAACACTACATTTTGTGTGGGTTTGGACGGACTGGGCGTCAGATTGCTCTGGAATTTAAGGCTGAGGGCATCCCATTTGTAACAATTGACTCCCGATTGGAACAGGTTCAGGCTGTCCAGGATATGGGTTGTATTTCTGTACACGGAGATGCCACCTTGGATGAAACTCTGCTAAATGTGGGGATTGAACGGGCAATTTGTCTGGTGGCTGCCCTGCCCTCAGATGCTGAAAATCTCTATATTATCTTGTCTGCCAAAACCCTCAATCCTCGAATTCGAGCCATCGCTCGTGCTAGCTCCGAAGAAGCTGTTCAAAAGTTGCAGCGAGCTGGTGCAGATGCTGTAGTCTCTCCCTACATCACTGGTGGTAGACGCTTGGCAGCTGCAGCCCTTAGACCCCAAGTCATGGATTTTGTGGATGGGATTCTAACCGGAACTGATAGCTCTTTTTATATGGAAGAGTTTCTGCTAGACCCCGAAACCTGTCCTTGCGTGGGCAAAACCCTCAGGGAAGCCCGACTGCGATCGCAAACTGGTGCTTTGGTTTTAGCAATTCGCCGGGATTCCGGTCGTCTGATTGCTGGACCAGACGGTGACACTAAACTCATACCAGGAGACCTGCTGATTTGTATGGGGACAGCTGATCAATTGCGTGAGCTAAACCGCATTCTCGGTCCAATCCGTTCCAATTTGCTACGACTGCCCAAGCCAAAATAGATCTTAGGCTGAGAATGTGGCGTTGCTGATTCTCAGTATGGTTTCGCCCCCCTAGCCCCCCAAGCGAGGGATTGCTCGCTTGGGGGGAAAAACTCTCAAAGTCCCCCAGAATTGGGGGATTTAGGGGGCTTTAATAAAACTAGATGATCGCGCATTCATTCCTTAATTCAGCAACGCCGAGAATGTAGAATGCGCGAATGTAGAATGCAGAATGTAGAATGTAGAATGCGCGAATGTAGAATGCAGAATGTAGAATGTAGAATGTAGAATGTAGAATGAATGTAGAATGCAGAATGTAGAATGTAGAATGAATGTAGAATGTAGAATGAATGTAGAATTCTCAATTCTTCATTCTCAATTCTCAATTCTCAATTCTTCATTCTCAATTCTCAATTCTACATTCTACATTCTAATTAAGTTTCAAGGTATTCACCGGCACTTCATCCCAAGACTTAACTGTGCGTAATCGGGCAACCCAACCCGCTGCTTTTTGCTGATCAGTCAAGTTCTCCTGAAACGACTCGTGGCAATCCTTAGCCTGCTCTTCGTTGCAAGTGGCAATACAAGAGTAGAGAAGACCCGATGGATCAATCTGCTCGTTTACCCAAATAGTCATTTGTGATTTTTTTTATATCAACCAATATGTAAATTACCCTATGTCCTTTTTGCAGTTTACCTGCAACTAGGGGTTTAGAGTCGCAGCTGCATATACTTCCTAGTATAGCATTTAAGCAACATTAGTCAGTCGTTGCCGGATCAGTATACTCAGCTAGCTGATTGAGACCTATCCCAGTCACTCGACAAATTCTCCAGTCTGGCAATACTGCTGCTCCCATACGTTCATAAAATGCGATGGCAGGTTCATTCCAATCCAGTACACTCCATTCTAAACGCCCATAGCCACGGTCCACTGCTAGCTGAGCCAGGTAACTGAGTATAGCTTTACCGATGCCTTGGCGGCGAAATTCCGGTAATACAAATAAATCTTCTAGATAAATTCCTGGCTTAGTTAGAAATGTGGAATAGTTGTTAAAAAACAGTGCAAATCCCACTCCTTGACCACCCTGTTCAACGATAATCGCCTCTACGTAGGGTTTAGCGCCGAACAGGTGTTCTTTCAGGTCATCAGCATTGCCAGTGACAGCTTCGGAGAGTTTCTCATACTCTGCTAGAGCCTTAATCAAATTAAACAGAATCGCTACATCAGCTTCTGTGGCTGGTCTTAAGGTAAAGTTACCCATAGTGCTGGCAAAGGGACAATCAAAAAGACAATTTGATTAATTATCATATCCCTTCTCTGGTAATGGGTAACTAATTAACTGGAATTACCTGATTTCGACATAACCTTTATCGTAAGCATATGCGCTACGCCCAGGCTACGCCAACAGCCGTCAGCCGTCAGCCGTCAGCTTATTTTATTCATCAGCCGTCAGTTTATTTTATTCAAAAGCTGTTCGGTGTAGCTTTGGCTATGGGCATAAACTGTTCCGGTAGCGTGGCTACAGCGCTGATAGCACCTCAAGTAGCACCATCTGTAGCGCTAATCGCTGTTCGCTGATAGCTGATACGCGACACGCTGATAGCTTACCCTTTATCTATAAGTCAAGAGCTGACCTAAGACCTGCTGCACTAGGTCAACCAGTCTCTAAGCCGTCGAGCCACTTGGGGACGGCGTAGCTTACGCATGGCTTTGCTTTGAATCTGACGCACCCGTTCCCGAGAGAGATTGAACATGCCTCCTACTTCTTCTAGGGTGTAGGGTTCACTGCTGGCTAAACCATAGCGTAGAGAAATCACATCTTTTTCCCGCTCAGTCAGAACATCACTGAGAACCTCCCAAATCTCCTGGCGCATCATGGATTCATTCATCTTATCTTCGGGCAATCGTAGATCATTGTCTTCGAGCAAATCCATCAGTTCTGTGTCTTCCCCTTTACCAACTCTGTGATTCAAAGAAAGGGAGCGCCTACGCAGTTCTAGCAACTGACGCAAATGGGAGAGGGAAATTTCTAGCGCTTGAGCAAGTTCTAGTTCATTAGGATTGCGCTGCAGTTTTTGTTTAAGTTCCCGCTGAGCTTTTTTAAGTTTATTTAGCTTTTCGACAATGTGGATTGGTAGACGAATAGTTCGGGCATCATTGGCAATAGTACGAGTAATGGCCTGACGAATCCACCAATAAGCATAGGTAGAAAACTTGTAACCCTTATCTGGGTCAAACTTTTCCGCTGCTCGGTTTAAGCCCAACGCACCTTCTTGAATCAAATCTAGAAATGGTACACCCCGATTTATATATCGTTTAGCAATTGAAACCACTAAGCGCAAGTTCGAGCGAATCATCTTGCGTTTTGCCACACGACCACGATATAAATTCCCCTCCAACTGACGTTCTGTCATCTCGACCGCTGCAGCTACCTCAGCCTTAGTTGGTTTACGGTCTAATTTTTCCTGTAAGCTGTTGTGGAGATGGTCTATTTCTACTAGGAACTTAACCCGACGGGCTAAATCTACCTCTTCGTCTGGCTTGAGCAATGGGTAACGAGCCATCTCCTTAAAGAACGCACCCACCGTGTCATCAGAGCCGCTTTTCCGGAAATTATGGGAAGTAGAGACCACTAGTTCATCGTCTTCGGTGAATTCGACGGCTACACGCTGTAAATCTGTTTCCTCTGGCTCAATGTGGTCAGTAACATAAAAATCTTTCTCTTCCGTAGAAGGCATTGTATGAGTCTGGTTTAATTCTGTAATATTCATAGGGATGTGTGAGTTGCAAGTGTATTTTAAGTTTGTTAAAACCGTTGCCCTGAGGGATTGAGGCTGTTTGTTGCTGAAAATTGGCCTTTAATGAGAAATCTGTTCTAAAAAATTGGTGTTGCTGGTTTCACAAAGAAGTTAATACTCTAGACAGAGCAGCTAAAACACGCTCCATACCCTCAAAGCTCAGTGACCCAACCTGCTTCAAGTAGTTAATGTGTGATTGACGTGATTATAAATTAATGATTTTAAGCTTACCAGAAGCAGTTTGGCTAGTTGTATCTGTAATTACGAAATGTTTAATTACATATATTTTAGTTACAGTCTAGGGTGAAAGCAGGGGAGATAATTCTCTTCCCATTGCTTTTATTATTTATTTTGACTCTGGAAACAGGATCTCACATATTTTAGAATTTTCCTATCTACCAATAGTGATAGAATAGGAGCCTTCCCAAACCAAAGCTGCCCTATGTCTAATCCTCCTTTAGGTCTACTGTTAGCTGAGCCTAGAGCACTTTACTTTTCTGGTGGTGGCCAAGAAAAGTGGGTTGAAGTCTTAGTAGATTGTCCAGGAGTTCAAGGTATATATACTTATCGTAATTCATTGGATGTATCAATCAATCCTGGAGATGTTCTGAGTGTGTCATTCGGGACTCAACAGCTAGGAGCGATCGCTATTCGGATTGTAGACTCTCCACCCCCAAACTTACCACTGGAGAAAATTAAGGACGTAGAGGAGGTGATCAGTCCCGGTTTCTTTCCAAGTTCCTACTGCCAACTGTTAGAGCGGGTTGCTCAGTACTACTGCACCCCTCTAATCCAAGTGATTCGGTCTGCCTTACCTCCAGGACTGTTAGGGCGATCGCAGCGTCGAATTCGCCTCAATTCCTCGGCCTTGCCTAAAGAGGCTCATGTCTTTATTAATAATTCAGCCGCAAGTCAGATTTTGGAGATTCTTCAGGCTAAACCCAATGGGGATTACAGCTGGCAATACCTCCAACGTCAGGTAAAGGGGGCTAAAGCAGGATTACGTCACTTGCTCAAGCGAGGTTGGGTGGAAAGTTATCTGGAAGCTCCTAAGCCAACTCGTCCTAAGCTCAAGAAAGCTGTGACTCTGGTGGCTGATATCAATCGGTCTAATCTGACTCGACGGCAACGGGAAGTATTGGAGGTGCTACGCCGTCGTGGGGGGGATTTGTGGTTGAGTGAACTATCACAAATTTGTAATGTTAGTTCTTCAACTATAAATTCATGGGAAGATAAGGGATATGTGGTGATTGAGGCTAGGGAAGTATTGCGCAATGCGACTTCACCAACCATGGCTACAGATGCGCCGAAGAACTTGACAAATGCCCAATCCCGTGCATTAGACCTGATTAATAATATTGATGGCTTTGCCCAAGTGCTGTTGCATGGGGTGACTGGGTCTGGAAAAACGGAGGTCTATCTACAAGCGATCGCACCAATCCTAGCGCAAGGGAAATCCGCTTTGGTGTTGGTGCCGGAAATTGGCTTAACTCCTCAAATTACTGACCGTTTCCGGGCTCGCTTTGGTGACAAAGTTCGGGTTTACCACAGTGCCTTGAATAAAGGGGAGCGCTATGATACCTGGCGACAGATGATCCCAGGTGAGCCACAAGTGGTGATTGGCACTCGTTCTGCTGTTTTTGCCCCCTTGCCCCAGTTGGGATTAATCGTATTAGATGAAGAACACGACTCTAGCTTCAAGCAAGACCAACCCATTCCTACCTACCACGCTCGCACCGTTGCCCAATGGCGAGCAGAATTAGAAAATTGTCCCCTTATTTTAGGTTCAGCTACTCCTTCGGTGGAAAGCTGGGTCAGTATTAAGGTGATGGGGGGAGCGAGAGATGGTCAGATCGGTAGTGAAATTAATCCCGTGACCTCTTCAGCTCCTGAAGTTCAACCCTTCACCTGTTCACCTCCTCAGCATCCAGAACTTAGTACTCATTACTTATCCCTACCGGAACGGATTCAATCGAGACCCCTGCCACCAGTGGAAATTGTGGATATGAGGCAGGAGTTAAAAGCTGGGAATCGGTCGATTTTTAGCCGTTCTCTCCAAGACAGCTTGAGACGACTAAAGGAACAAGAGAAACAGGGGATTTTATTTATTCCCCGCAGGGGACACAGTACCTTTGTGTCTTGTCGTAGTTGTGGTCATGTGGTGGAATGCCCTAACTGTGATGTTTCCTTGTCCTATCACTATACCCATGAAGGGGCTACTCAAGTATTGCGGTGCCACTATTGTAATTTCGGACAACTCCATCCCCGTAGTTGTCCAGAATGTAGTTCTCCCTACCTGAAATTTTTCGGTAGTGGTACTCAGCGGGTTGTTCAAGATTTGGCCAAGCTGTTTCCAGAGTTACGAATTATCCGATTTGACAGTGATACCACTCGTACCAAGAATGCTCATCGCACTCTGTTAACTCAATTCGCTAATCAGGAAGCTGACTTGTTGGTGGGTACCCAAATGCTGACCAAAGGATTAGATCTGGCTCAGGTGACACTGGTGGGAGTAGTAGCAGCAGATGGATTACTGTATTTATCAGACTATAGAGCATCCGAGCGGGCATTCCAAACCTTAACTCAGGTCGCAGGTCGTGCCGGTCGTGGGGATGACCCTGGTCAGGTGATTATTCAAACTTATTCCCCAGAGCATCCTGTGATTCAGGCTGTCAAAACTCATAATTATCAGTCGTTTATCTCGGACGAATTGGAACAACGGGCAGCACTGAACTATCCCCCTTATGGTGATTTGATTCTGTTGCGCATAAGTGGATTGGATTCTGCGGCGGTGGAGAAGGTAGCAGAGGATTTAGCGGACAGGTTAGATACTCCTGAGGCCGAGTACGATATCCTAGGACCAGCACCAGCTAGTGTGATTCGGGTTGCTCGTCGCTATCGATGGCAGATTTTGCTGAAGTTTGCTCCTACTGTGCCCGCCAGATTACTGAATTGGCGGGAATTGCAGGATATATGTCCTCCAGATATTAGCTTGACTATTGATGTTAATCCGTTGAATATAAGTTGAAAGGTATATAGCAATTCTTATAGCTATGAGGGACAAAGCGATCCCCCTAAATCCCCCTTAAAAAGGGGGACTTTGAGGTTTATAAGTGTAACTAATAAATGCAATAAAAGCTATAAGTTACAAGTTGAAGGTTGAAGGGTTAAAGTTATAGAAGTCGAAGTAAAGGTTAAGACATATGGCGTTGCTGAATTGAAGTATGAATGCGGGCTCGTCTGGTTTTGGTAAAGCCCCCTAAATCCCCCAACTTTGGGGGACTTGTCTTGATGCAGTCGCTCATGGGGGAAACCACGCCAGTTGCTCATGGGGGAAACCCCCAAGACCGCACTGGCTCCCCAAGACCGCGCTGCATCGCTTGAGAGTTTTATTCCCCCCAATATTGGGGGGCTAGGGGGGCAGATTATACCCATAAATCTGCCTTGCAAGACATATTTCTGTTCCCGATTCCCGACTCCCGATTCCCGACTCCCGACTCCCTCTAAATTCTAAATTCTAAATTCTTAATTCTTAATTCTCTAATTTGTGAATACTCCCGCTCACGCCATCGTCAATCTCCTAATTTTAGGAAAAAAAAGAAGGCCAGAAAATAATTTACCAATTGTGTTCGGTGCGATATTACCGGATTTACCAATGGTAATTTTTTACATATATGAAAAATTAATCAGAGGAATTCCTGAAAATGTAATCTGGTCTGAATCTTATTATAACCCAAGCTGGCAATTATTTTTCGATATTTTCAATTCTTTTCCATTGATACTAGTAGGTTGCTTATTAGCCTACTATTTTGGTCAAACGTTTCTGATTGCTATGTTTGCTAGCATGGCTCTTCATGGGTTAGGAGATTTTCCTTTCCATGCTGATGATGCCCATCGTCACTTTTTCCCATTGTCAAATTGGCGCTTTGAAAGCCCTGTGTCTTATTGGGATTCTCGTCATTATGGTGATATTTTTGCTCCCCTAGAAGTGTTGGCTGTTATAGTGGGATGCTTTGTATTATGGAGACGCCACACTTCCATGAAGGCTCGGATTATTATTGCGATTGTACTTAGTGTTTATTTTATCTATGGAGTGTATGCTGTGTTAGTTTGGGGTTAGTATTTAAGCTATCAGCTATTTGTTATCAGCTATCAGCTAATGCGCTACGCGCACGCTACGCGAACAGCTATCAGTTATCAGCAACGCCAAGCTTAATGCTTATTACTACGAATTGAGACCATTTACTTAGCGACAGTTCAACAGGCTATCTCTTTTCAAGGTTGTCGTTATACCATCATCAAAAGCTACTTAGGCTCAGGGGGCACATAGCTGTCATATGCCTCCAAATTATGATTTCAGATGTTTAAAAGTCGCGGAAATTTAAAGTTTTGCCACAACAAATTTAGAAACGGGTTTCTGCTGGTTGGCGTAATAACAAGGAAGCTGTCATAAGTGCAAAATGACATCAACCCCTTACTGTGAATAGCTTTCATCTTCTAGATCTCCATCGGGATCCCCCAAAGTAAAAGTTCTTATTTCTAACAGTGTCAGAACTTTATTCATAAATTCGACTAGAATTTATCTCCGGGTAGCATCAAATTTAACCAAAAAATCGATAAGTTCCAGTTCCAAAAGTAAAATCAGAACTTTTTTGGGCTTGAGTTGGCACTTATGACAGCTATCTTGTCACTACGCCTGGTTGCGATGTTGCAAAACATAGTGCATAAGAAAATAACTTATGCACTATGTTTTGCATCAGCATTATAAGGTATTGATAACTATAGACTTACCAAAAATTTATCAGTCTTGTGTGATGAATGAGAAAAATCTGGCGGCTCATGGCAGCTATGTGCTCCCTGAGCCTATTTAATGAAAGTCACAAGACTTGTCTCGCTAAGCTTAAGAGATTGTGAGACTGAACTCGCGTGAACACTGTCAGAATAGGGCATACCTCAGCCTCACGTCAGATTTACCCCGAATTTGTGTCGGAATAGGGTTGGTTTTCGATTAATCTGACAGTTTTATCGAAGGGTCATAGAACCTATTCTGACAGTTCTACTCACCTTCGTTACCTCAACATCCTGACTTTGGGCAATTAATACACGGTTAGCTGCCTTGAAAAAGTCAGAAATATTGGCTATAATTCTGACAAAATATATTTCGTGAACTTTATATTCATAGCTTTCGTAAGATGCAGGGTATAGCAAAAAAAATCCTGAACAGAGTTCGTGGTCATGGTCGCGGTGGTTGGGTCTGCACACCCAAAGATTTTGTAGATCTCGGCAGTCGTGATGCTGTAGATAAAGCGCTATCTCGTCTGGTGAAACAAGGATTTTTGCGCCGCGTTGGTCGCGGTTTATATGACTATCCACGCACCAGCAATATCTTGAAGCGTCCTGCCCCACCCAACATTGATGCCGTTGTGGAAGCTCTGGCACGTCGGGATGGTATATCAATCATGCCAGATGGCATTGTTGCAGCCCACCAGCTAGGTCTGACCAATGCCGTTCCCGCCCAGAACAGCTACATAACGAATGGTTCGAGCCGAACTTTACAAGTTGGTGGGCGTACCATCAAACTACGTCATGTCTCTCAACGGTTAATGGCATGGGCTAACCGTCCTGGTGCGCCTGTGGTTAGGGCCTTATATTGGCTGGGCGAAAATATCGCTGCTGATAAACATGTGGTTAATACCCTACACAATCGGTTGTCTTCAGACATCAAACAAGATCTCGCAGAAGGTATTAAGCTGTTACCAACGTGGATGACACCCGTTGTACGTCAAGTTAGTAAGGGTGAAGGTGTCTCCTAGTGAATCCAGCATTTGAAGAATTTCTAAATTTACCAGCACAAGACCGTAACGATGTTTTTGAGTCAACAGCGGATTCCCTCAATACCTTGTCTACCTATATAGAAAAGGATTTTTGGGTGTGCCTGGTGCTGGATATCCTTTATAATGGCTTACCCCAGGAACACCCCAGACTATTGTTTAAAGGCGGCACTTCCCTTTCCAAGGTTTATCAACTCATTAGTAGATTTTCCGAGGATGTAGATCTGGTGGTATTCAGGAGCGATCTGGGTTTTGCCGGGGATAACGATCCCTCTGCTCTTGGAATCTCTAGCAAGCGGCGAAAAAAACTAGCGTCCGAACTAAAACAAGCTGCTTCAACGTATATCTGTGGCAAGCTTAAAGATGACTTATCACAAGTTGCTGGGGTAATTTCGCCTGAGAGTCGCATTGTACTCGATGAAGACGATCCAGATAATTCAACCCTGCTATTTCAGTATCCGAGCTTATTTCCATCCGATAGCATTGCTTACGTTCAACCCCGTGTCAAACTAGAAGCAGGCGCACGGTCAGCGCTCGTACCCCATCAAAATCATACTATTACCCCCTATCTATCCGAGATACTTGAAGAATGGAATTTTTCCGTAGCAAATGTAACGACCATCGACCCTCAAAGAACTTTTTGGGATAAAATCATGATATTACATGGTTGGTCTTGTGGTTATCGAGACGAACAACGCCTGCCCAGTGATCGCCAGAGACTGTCACGTCATTATTATGATGTAGCAATAATTTCCCGTCAGGAAGCAGGTAAGACAGCCATTGCCAATCATCAGTTAAGAGAAGATGTACGCCAGTACACCAAAAAACTGTTTAATCGAAGCTGGATGAAATTAGACGAAGCGATTCCCGGCTCTCTAAAACTCTTACCGAAAGGAGAATTACTAAAAGCTCTCATTACTGATTATCAGGCAATGCAGGGCATGATGTTAGGTACTGCTCCACCCTTTGATGAAATCATAGAAGCAATTTCAGCCTTAGAAATAGAAGTTAATCAGGTATCGTGAGAACACTTTGAACTTTTGTCTTTTATAATGACCAGTTTTGACCACCCACCAAGAATTCTATTTTTATATGGTTCTTTGCGAGAACGTTCTTACAGTCGTCTCGTATCAGTAACGGGCAAGATGCCCATTCTACAATCAGTAACGGGCAAGATGCCCATTCTACTTCCATGAAGGCTCGGATTATTATTGCGATTGTACTTGGTGTTTATTTGATATATGGAGTCTATGCTGTCTTAGTTTGGGGTTAGTATAGCGGGTTTCAATTCGGTATAATCAGACTGTAGATACTAAATTAGAGTCAGAAAGTTCTATTTCTCACAGGTCTTGAACTAACCATCAATGAATGCTGGACATACCCCTGGTTATCTCCTTAAAAAAATAAACGAAGCACTGTGTAGTGCGTTTCCTGATAAAACTAAATTAAAAATGATGGTGCGTTATGCATTCAATATAAATCTGAACGAGGTTGCTAGCGGTGGAAATTTACAGGAAATCGTTTACGAATTAATAGATAATTTTGAAAATTCCAATCAGTTAGAAAATTTAATTGATGGAGCACGTAAACAAAATCCAAATAATCTTCAGTTAAAGGCAATCGAGGAAAAATTTAAAATTACCACTAGTTTAGTCAATATATTACGTCCTTTACAAAGGAACTTTATAAAACAAATGCAACAGGCTTACATAGCTTGTTGTCCCGATCGAAAAGATAAAACTCCTGGCAGTTTTTATGATATTATAGAATATTTGGATGATATACATCAACCAACTGATGATGAAAAACTGATTGTCAAATTTGTCGATAATTTATTAGTTAATGGAAATATTACTAAGTCAAAGGCTGAGCAACTAGAGCAATGGTTAGAAAAAAATGCTAAGAACGTTTATAATTTATTATTTTACCAACAAAACATAAATTTACAACCTGATATAATTGTCAAGCCAAATTCGAGTAAAGAAAGTTTAAAACCAGCCAATCCAAAAGGTTCCAATCAGTTTTATCGGGCTGATTTATTAAAGGGATGGTTAACAAAAATGCCACCAATATCAATATTAGTGCTTCTGGTTTATTATCTCACAAACAAACAAAAAGTAAATCCACCAGTAGAGCCAAAAGATTTAAAGCAGTCAGCAGAGGAAGAAGGTTTAAAGCAGTTTCCCTTTAAAGTAGTAACAGTTAACCCTAGAGGAGCAACAATCAAGCGAGAATCCAAGCAAGCAAGTTATTTCACTGAAGATCTGGGGAATGGAGTAGACCTAGATATGGTGTATATCCCAGAAGGAAGCTTCTCAATGGGTTCCCCGGAAACTGAGAAGGAGAGTAATGACAGGGAAAGACCTCAGCACCAAGTAAGCGTCCAACCCTTCTTCCTGGGGAAATATCAGGTAACCCAGGCGCAATGGCGAGCTGTGGCCAACCTACCTAAAATTAAGCGGGACTTAAAGCCATACCCCTCTTACTTTAAAGGAAAGAATCGACCAGTAGAGGGAGTAAACTGGTACGATGCGGTGGAATTTTGCGATCGCCTTTCTGAGTATACAGGAACGGAATACAGATTACCCAGTGAAGCGGAATGGGAATACGCCTGTAGAGCAGGAACTACTACACCATTCCATTATGGAGAGACCATAACCAGTAAATTAACTAATTATGACGCTCCCGATACTTATGCAGAGGAAGCAAAAGGGGAATATCGAGGAGAAACCACCCCAGTAGGACATTTTCCTTACCCCAACGGCTTTGGCTTATACGATATGCACGGCAATGTTTGGGAGTGGTGTGCGGATCCTTACCATGATAATTACGAAGGAGCCCCTAGAGATGGGAGTATCTGGGCAGAATATAATAATCATTATGATTATTATATTCTGCGGGGCGGCTCGTGGTTCTTCGGTCCTGGGAATTGCCGTTCTGCCTGCCGCTTCCGCTATGTCGCGCGCGCTTTCATCTACGGCGTTGTCGGTTTTCGTGTGGCTCGGGGTGTTGGGAGGACTTAGCCCTTTTTCCTTTTTGCACTTTTATACTTTTATATTTTTATACCTTATTTTCGGCGTTGCGTCAGTCTTTGAATTAATAGGAGTAGAGCGGGCATCTTGCCCGCGCGAAAAGATCTCGAACGGGCAAGATGCCCATTCCACAAAACTATTCAAATCATTCCATTATTAAGTAACGCCAACATTTAGGTGCGCTCTCCCTGTTCCCTGTTCCCTGTTCCCTGTTCCCTATTCCCTAAAATCAAGCCAATATAATCCTATCAGCAAACAAACTTTGCAATCGCTCTAACTTACCACCCTTTTGATATAACAAATCTCCTTTACCTAACAAATAAGCTGCTTCAGTGTTGCTGCCACCAAAAATAATCTTTGAATCCGCTTCAGACGCTGTGCGTAAAGCAATTCGCCCTGGTAAATTAGACCGAATAATCGGAGTAACAACTTTCGCTTCTGGTCGTTGAGTAGCAATAATCAAATGAATCCCAGCCGCTCTAGCTTTGGCTCCTAAACGCTTAATACTTAATTCTAAGTCTTTGCGGATTTCTTTTTCTGCCATGAAGTCAGCATATTCATCAAATATACAGACTATCCGAGGTAATGGTAGGTTTTGTTTATTAGTTTGTTTCTGAGTCAATTGCTGATTATAAGCATCCAGGTGAGCACACTTGGCTTGTTCAAATTTCCGGTAACGCTGCTCCATTTCGTCAACTAATTCTGCCATCAGTTCGATAGCGCGATCGCTATCTTTAACGATTGGTGACAGCAACCATGGCATTTCCTCAAATTCTGGGAAAGTGACTCGCTTGGGATCAACCAGAGCAATTTTTAGCTGTTGAGGAGAGTGGTGATAGAGTAGGGATAGCAGAAGCGATCGCAAAAATTCGCTCTTGCCACTTCCCGTTGTGCCCCCTACCAAAAAGTGGCATGTATTGGGATCAGATAAATCCGCTTCTACCAATTTCCCATCTAAATTTACTCCAAGCCCAATCCTGGGAGGATTGCTGGAACTTTGGTGAACCTCGATATAGTCATCAAATCGAGCTACTTCTCTATCCTCATCCTTCCGTGGTAAATCCACACTGACATAGCCAGCTTCAGGAGTAATCAGGGGAGGATTATCCAGACCCAAGTGTACTTGTAAATCCTGGGACCGATTCTGTATATCTCTAACTTTTACGCCACGATGGGGTTTGAGCTTGATCCGGACAAATGCGGGAGCAACTGTTGCGTTGAGATAATCGACACTAATTTTAAAGTCTTCTAGAGTACTCACCAATTTTTTCCCGATCTGATCAGCATCAACAGTTTTCCGGGATGGTGGCTTGACCGGCTTTTGCTTAGTCTCAGGAATTTTGCGGGATGCTGGCTTGACCTGCTCTTGGTCAGTTTTCCCATCCTCAAAAAAGGTTTGACAGGTCTGCTGTTGGGGACAAATGTTGCATAGCTGAAGCTGTCGCGTGGGTGGTGGTGGCTCAAGGTCGCCCTTACCGATTGCTGGAGTGCAATGGTTTTTTATAGTTTCCCCATCTCCCCCCTTTTCCAGCTGGGCAGGTTTCCAACTCAGCCATTGGCGCATCTGTTGTAATTTATGGGGAATGAGCTGATGCACTGTATCCTCTAGCTCTTCCCAGGAATAGTAGTGTTCTTGGAATTCTGGCAAAACGGAATAAACCGCTGCATCGATTGCTACTCCTTTTTCTGTTTGGAGCATGTAACTATAGAGAGCAACTTGAGCTACGTTAGCGGATGGATCTACCGGTTGATAGGTTTTATAGTCTACGACACAATAGCGATCGCGTTCACAGTCAAATATTAAGCTATCGAATTTTCCATTAACTTGTTGCTGGCTCCCATCAGGGAGGGTGAAGTTATAACTCAGGTCTTTTTCTTGAGCAATAAAGGTTTTTCTTATTACTTCTTCTGGCTGACAATAGCGTCGATTAGTAACTAGCAGTTGAGTCCAATGGGGAAATAGTGATGTTAATCCTTGCCACAGTTGAAGTAGGGAGGCTATCTCTAAGTCATCGATTTGAGGGAAAACCACTAGCTCATACAGTAGCGCTTGGATCTTAGAGCTTATCTGGCCTAGGTCTAGCTGACTTGCTGTGGGGGAAAATAAAGCTTGAAATCGGGAATCTTGCTGGAGTGTGTCAGTACACTTTTCACATAGCTGATGGAATACTTTCCCAATCCCTGGTGAGTCGGATGGTGGTATAAATAGGGTTTTTCCACCAAAGTGATGACTCAAATAAAATAAGCGAGGACATTCAATGGCTACCCTAACTTGGGTAACACTGAAGCAAGGGGATTCGGCTTTTTGCGTCCGCAATCTTGGAACCATCTGCTCTCGACTCCAGCTATTTTTATCACTAATTTCTAGTAAGCGCCGATGGACATGGGCTAGATACACTGTGTCCATTTTGGCATAGTTTAGCTGTTTTTGGGTTAGCGGACGTTTTCCCCAATCACTGCTTTGCTCCTCTGTATCGACATTGGCGAAATTGCAAAGTTCTAGCGCTAGTGTTTTTAGTTTATGATTTGATACCTGTAATGGATTAGACAGTTTCTTATTCGTCAGCTTTCTAGCTATTTGATAGGTACAAGTAACATTATTAGCTTGCTCTTTACCCCCTAGATAGCGTAAATCAAAACTAGCGTTGTGAAAGACTTTTTCAATGTTAGGATTAACCATAATATAGTTGACAAAGTCTTTCACTATTTCTGGTTGGTCTAATACATCTAAGATGTAAGCTTTGTCACCATTTATATCCGTCGGATCAGCCAATACCTGAATCAGAGATAGTCTGGGATTAGGGGTATTCCAATCAGCAATTTCCGTATCTAACCAGAGAATTTTTGCTGCTGATAAATTCAGGATTAACTCTCGGATCTGGGCTGGTTGATTCAGGTACATTGGCGCTTGTTATCCGAATTTTTGCTATGGAATTTTGGCTATGGTAGAATAATCTTTAGCGGTCAGCGGTCAGCGGTCAGTCGTCAGCCCTCAGCTGTCAGCCTTTGGCCAATGGCACCTCAAGTAGCACCTCAAGTAGCCCATAAGCTAATATCTGAATGCTGAATGCTGAATGCTGAATGCTGAATGCTGATACGCGACACGCTGATACGCGACACGCTGATAGCTTACGGTACCAAACATACTAATTGTTTTTCTGGGGAACCATCCACAGGTACAAGTTTAATTTTATTTTCCTGAGACAGTTCCTTAATCCCTTGGTGAATTGCTATTTCCTTGATAGACTTAAATTTATTATGAATAGTTTTAATTAAAACGTTATGACCAATAATTTGATTCTGTTTGAGCAGAGTTATTACAAATTCCTTAACCGGCTTTGTAACAACTTGAGTATCGTTAACTTTACTAGGAAAAATCTTCAAATCTTGTAGTAAAGGACAATCCTGCAAAATTCCCGATTTTCGGATTATATCTTGTAACTCTGGCGGTGTTGGTATGGTATCAGCAAGCACTAACTCTTGGGAACAAGCTTGATTAACTAAGCTATGATAAGTGGCTAAGTAATGGACAGAGGAGAGGTCTTCTAATTTAATGTGACTATGGCCAGAACCATTGAATAGTTTGTTGTAGAGTTTGTCCCCCTTGAGACCGCGTTTCCTAACTTGTGTATAGCGAATCAGGTATAAGGTTTGACAGCGATTGCCTTGAATAGCTTTCTCACAGGCATTCATCAGATGATAGAAGCTGTTACCATTAGTAGTTTCTCCCCATACTACTCCGATCCGTTCCTGGGATGATGGCAGTTGGTAACTTAGGGAATCACTGGCAAAACTACCTGACAAAAAGTTTGATTTAACATCTTTGACCTCCAGAGCATCTAACGCCTCTCGTAACATCTTAATCAATTCAGATTCACCCTTTTCTTGGATTCGGGTAATTTTCTGCTCAGTTTTTTTTAATTCTTGTTGCCACTTCAATTTAAATGAAGCTAAGACTTTTTCTGCTCTCGGTATTGATTGGCCAGCGGTATCATTTTGACTAGTTGATTTAGTCTTGGTTGATGGCTCTGAACTATTAAATCCCTGAGTTTTATACCTTTCAATTATCTGGTTTCCCAGGGTCAATGTCTCCCGGGGAGTGGTTTTGCCACCAGGAAATGCTTTTTCTAGGTCTTGCCGAGTTAAAGGATAAATCGGTGAAATGGTTTTGGTTTTTTGGTCAGCTCGCTGATGTAACGGATAGAGTCGGTTTGCCCAGAGGGATTCGGCTTGCTCTAGGGTAATCCTTTTGAGCAGAATTTTATGATTAAGTCTAGCAATATTAGCGGGTTTAATTTGTTTTTGATTGCGCTTCAAAGTATTAGTAATCATGCTGATTATAATCAGCATGTTATTGGGATAGCGAGTATGAAGGGTAGAGTTGACATTAAACAGAGCTTCTAGATCCAGATAACCATCGGGCAAACGAGGGATATTATCCAATTGGTCAAAACACAGCACAATCGGCTTGGTGGATTCAGAAATTCTCCCGAAGTTGATTAAGATGTTCTGAGCATCGTCTTCATTATCTATAGAGCCTCTGACCCGAAGGGTTTGCAGGTCATCTTCATCCAAATCTTCTCCCCTTAACCATTGATAAGCCAGGTAATCCCGTTCTGGATTAGTTAGCTCATAAAGCACTCCAAAAAACTCTTTATTTCTATGAATTCCGGTTGGATAGGTAGCTCTGAGGTCACCAATCAGCCGTTGTCGCTCATTCAAAAGCCAGCTAGTTTTTTTAAAGGCCGGGAGACTCTTTAGCCACAGCAGCAACTGAGACTCTTTTTCCCCTTCTGGGACTTGGACCAGACTGTCAACGGTTTCCCTAAGGATATAGCGCCAGATGCGATCGCTATTTGCCCAAGGACCAATATAAGCAAAAAAGGCTTTTTGATTGAACTGCTGTTTGAGCCGTTTTAATAGATAACTTTTCCCCGCACCAGGATCACCAGCCAGTAAGATAGTGCGGGGTCGATGGTCTTGAGTCACCGCACTGAGGGTGGTGGTTATCTGATTAATTTCATCTTGATGAATCGATGTGACATTAACAGCCCCATTGTCTGGATCTTCCCAAAAATTACCCGTAATACAGGTTACGGGGTCAAACGGATTTGGAGCTTGTTTAATTATTTCCTGGATCGTTGCCATCTCTAAAATTCCATCTATAGTTTGGAAAAGGATAGAGGATTAACAATTGGGAAGTCTGGGGTTAGTGTATTATACTTTGTATCCTACTTTAGGATCATACTTTACTGCACCATAATGAAAAATAGCCTCCCCCCGGTATTTTGAGGAATACCAGCTTCAATTTGTTCCTCTGTATACATATTGGCTTCTTCCAAAGCACTCAGATCAATTTTATCTTCTGCTTGCAAGCTATACAGTGCTTTATCTAATTCTTCCCTAGACAAAGGGGGTTGTAACTTTTGGCGCAAATGAAACAGTGGCAAATAGTTTTCTGTACCCAGTTCTTGGTCTAAATTCTTGATAATTTGTAATATTTCTTCATTAGTAGGGGGATTGACTAGAGCTGAGATTGTAGTTGTTGAGTTTGGTAGCTGTTTCCGCAGGAAATCGATGTAATCCGCTAGCATGGTTTTAGACAGATTGATATTGCCACGACCAACGGGTTTATAATTATTTAAGAGGTACTCAATACCTGCTTCAGTAATCCAGACATCTTTGAATTTAGTTTCTGCTACTGTGATATAGCCCTGCTCTATCAAACTGTCCATGATTTCCTTGCGGGTCTTAGCAGGCTTGACGTTTGTCTTGGCCGGAGTAGTCGGTTCTGTTTCACAGGCTTTAAGAATTTTGCGCTCTTTCGTGCTCAGTTGTGAGTCAGCCTGATCTTGGTTTAGGAGTTCCTTGCCTGCATCAGTGATCTGAATTTTCGTGATTTCTGTATTAGACTCAATCAAATTGCGATCGCATAACGCCTGACAAATTCGATCTCGTTCCCCCGCTGAGGTTTTAGAATTGGGCTTGGCTTCCGTAATCGTTGCCCGATAATCCGGTTTGCTCAGTAGCTTCAGTAAAAATTTTAGTTGGCTGACTTCCAGTTCAATAGCTTCCATGTTGATTGTCGTTACCTCACTTTTGTTCAAGATTAACCTAACTGTATTCCCTATAACCACGTAGTAGTCAAGGATTTCCGCAATAGATTCTACTGTCAGCCCTCAGCGGACGGGCGATCAGCCCTTAACTATCAGCCCTGAGCAGAATTCTTATTATATAAGCCTTTCGCTACTTTTCAATAGTATCTTTATTTACGTTGTACCATACTAGGCTGAATGCTTACCGACATCAGACTTATCTCAAGTCTGGTTGAATACCCATCATTAAGGGGGCGGGGGCGCGGGGAGGATGGGGAGGTTTGGGGAAGAGTGGGGGAGAGTGGGGGAGAGTTTCGGATTAAGGGTAATTATCC
>NZ_GL890930.1:143857-268859 GCF_000211815.1 Moorena producens 3L | reverse complement strand
TTAACCAACTAACCTTCAACCTTTAACCAACTAACCTTCAACCTTTAACCAACTAAACCTTAACACAAAAAATGGGAGCAGGCAAAACCTTAAGAACAAAAATCCAGCAAACATTACGCCTTTTGCCTGCACTGCGTCTAGTCTGGCAAAGCAGTCCCTTTTGGACAGGAGCTCGCGTAGGACTTTTGCTGGTTCAGGGGATATTACCTCTACTATCAATTTATCTTACCAAACTAATAATTGATACAGTAACTGACGGATTCATTACTGCTGATAAACAAGCCGTCTTTCGTGATGTTTTACTTTTCCTAATCTTAGCCGGTACAGTTACACTTGTCACTACTCTTTGCAACTCCTTAGCTGAAGTAGTCAATACTGCTCATTCTCAGCGAGTGACTGACTACATGCAAGGGATTATTCATGATAAATCCCTAGAAGCTGACTTGGAGTACTACGAAAATGCCCGATACTACGATACGTTACAAAGAGCTCAACAAGAAGCGCCCTACCGACCGCCCCGAGTCCTAAATCGTCTCACACAGATAGCTCAAAATAGTATTTCCTTGTTGGCGATGGTGAGTTTATTACTCTCCCTCCATTGGGGAATTGCTGGGATTTTATTTATTGCTGCCATGCCCGCGATGGTGGTGCGGCTAAAATACTCTCGGGTTATCTATCGTTGGCAGCGCAAAAAAACACCCATGGAACGGCAATCCATGTATTTGGGTTATATGCTAACCTCAGACCAGTTTGCTAAAGAAATTCGCTTGTTTGATTTAGGGGTTTTCTTTACTGACTGGTATCGTCGCATCCGAGAGCAACTTTATAAAGAAAAAGTAGCCATTGCTACTGGACGATCCTTTGCTAACTTTTGTGCTCAAGCCGTTGCAGGAATGTTAATCTTTTCTGTCTATGGCTTTATTGTCTATCAAACTGTCCATGGAGATTTGCGCTTAGGAGATTTAGTGCTGTATCACCAAGCGTTGCAGCGGGGACAAAATAATATTCGAGCGTTACTAACTAGTATATCTGGTCTTTATGAAGATAATTTATTCTTAGCTAACCTCTACGAATTTCTGGATCTAAAACCTAACGTTGTTGAACCAACTTATCCCAAACCAATTCCCCACTCCATGAGCCGTGGTATTGTTTTCGATCATGTTAGTTTCCAATACGGTACTACAACTCGTAAGGCACTTAAAAACATTAACCTTACAGTGCGACCAGGGGAAACTATCGCCCTAGTAGGAGAAAACGGTTCCGGTAAAACAACCTTAATTAAACTCTTGTGTCGTTTGTACGATCCAACCGCTGGCAGCATCACCATTGATGGGATTGATATCCGCAATTTTAAAATAGCTGACTTACGCCGCCAAATCAGTGTGATTTTCCAAGACTACGCTAAATATAATTTTACGGCTAAGGAAAATATCTGGTTAGCGGACATTGATTTGCCACGAGATCACGAAACTATTATTGATGCTGCTCGTCGTTCTGGTGCTGATGACGTTATCACTAGTTTACCCCAAGGGTATAATACCATGCTGGGGAAATTATTTGACCAAGGGGAAGAACTTAGTATTGGTCAATGGCAGAAAATAGCCTTAGCACGAGCTTTTCTACGAGACTCTCAGGTTATTGTATTAGATGAGCCTACCTCTGCTATGGATCCTAAGGCAGAATACGAGGTGTTTATGAAATTCCGCGAACTGATCGAAGATCAAGCTGCTATTCTGATCACCCATCGCTTATCTACTGTAAAAATGGCTGACCGAATCTATGTGATGGACCAAGGTTCAATTGTAGAAAGCGGTACCCATGGGGAACTGATGCAGTTAGATGGTACTTATGCCCATTTGTTTGAAACTCAGGCTAAAAATTATCGCTAACTTGAAGGTAAGCAGTGAGCTATCAGCTATCAGCTATCAGCTATCAGCTATCAGCTATCAGCTATCAGCTATCAGCTATCAGCTATCAGCTATCAGCTATCAGCTATCAGCTATCAGCTATCAGCTATCAGCTATCAGCTATCAGCTATCAGCTATCAGCTATCAGCTATTAGCTTATGGGTCACAGGCTTCTAGCCTGTGCCACGGTACTGTTCGCGCAGCACCTCAAGTAGCGCAATCGGTGCTTTTGAATAAAATAAGCTGACCGCTGACTGCTGACTGCTGACTGCTGAATGCTTACCTTCTGACTTCCCTACTCCCTACTCCCTACTCCCTACTCCCTACTCCCTACTCCCTAGCTAATGCTATAACATTTCCATTTGAGATGTGAACATAAAATTAAACCTTTTAGGTAACACGGAACTCGGTATCTGCTAACAGGGGTAAAGAATACCGAGTTTTTTTAATTATAAAAAAATCACGATCTCGGTTTACAAATCATTTGTAAAATCTCTAATAATGGCTAATTGTTTTAGCTGATTTTTATAATTTTTATTTTGGTAAAGAATTTAAGTTTTATTAAAATTTTAGGTATTTGTGGAAAAAATCGATTAATTAGGATACAGTTTAATTGACTTGAAGGGCTAAAATTATCAAGCTAAATCCGTTGAAGATAGTCTAAATGCTACCGGGGTGAAAATCTGCCATTAGATTGATCAGCTATGGACTGTGAACCAAATTTTAGAATGGTATTTGGAACCAGTACTATATCTCAAATCACTAATGAAAACCCTCAATTCCCTTATTAAGGTAGATTTAGGGGGATTATTGAAATATAAAAGACTTGGTTTTACGTTTTTATTGCGTAATTAATTAATCTTAATAATTTCAGCAATTTATTGGGCTTTATTAACGATAATTAGATTTTAAGCTGAAAAAGCTAATTACTAAACCATAATAGCTAAAACTTAGCTACATATAGTGAGGGAGCAAGCCTTGGGCCCCTACAATTAGGCTTGAGCAACGGATGCCAGAGTAATTTCTGAACTGCAATGGCTCATCAAGGGGAGTCAAGAAACTACTGCATCAGTTTCTAGTGATTGCATCTACGCGCAATAGTTATTTGAGAAATTAATTATGAGTTTGGATGGCACAATCTCTAAGACAATGTCTAAGTGTTCAGTTGGCGATATCTCCGAAATTGACAGCCAATCAGTGGATTGCAAAGCCTTGGGTGGCAACAAGCAAAAGCTGTTTTCCTATGTTGCTTATGGTTTGGGAATCCACTCGGCGCTACCAATCCCAGAGTTTATCCCAGCAGAAGTAGAGTGTGATGTTACGATTCACATTCAGAGTAATGATTACAGTACGGGATGCGTTCGCGTAGCGTCGGCTGAGGCCGTAGGCCACGCTACGCGATCGCCGAATCGCAAAATCAGTGACTACATTCCAAAGGAAGTTATCCAGCAGCCGATGGCTTTCCAGTTGAGTCGAGATGAGGCAGTGATTTATCTCAAAGACACAGGGCTGTTTCTGGTACAGGGGGGAAACACGATTATAATCATTCCCGCAGCAGGAGCCTGCCTGAGCCGCATTCAAACGGCTCTAGTGGGAACTGTGATGGCGATTCTGCTTTATCAGCGGGGATTGTTGGTGCTACATGCCAGTGTAGTCAATATTAATGGTGGTGCGGTTGTTTTCTTGGGTAATTCCGGTGAAGGTAAGTCTTCAATTGCTGCTGCACTCCATACTCAGGGATACAGAATCATCACTGATGATGTTGCACCTGTGAGATTGGATCAGGGGAAAGCGAAAGTTGCTCCTAGCTTTCCTCAAATTAAACTAAGTCGAGAAGTAGCTAAGGTTTTGGGATATGACCAGGATAAGCTGGGTCTGCTGGTACCGAAGTTAAATAAACCTGGCTATCTGTTAAATCAGGATTTTACCCAAGCGCTACTACCAATCCGGTGCATCTATGTACTGGTTTCAGGTTCACAGTTGAGTATTAAGCGTCTGAAACTTCAGGAGGCGGTGATGGAACTATCCCATCACTCCCGTCTAAACAGTTTATTTGACTCTGAGAAAGCATCCCATCTTCTTCAGTGTGCTCAGCTTGCCAATCAGTGTAGTGTTTATCGTCTCCAGCGACCTCGTAACTTGGCTTTGTTGCCTGAGTTAGGGAGGTTGGTGGCAGAACACCAATTTATACAAGGCAAAATGTAACAGGTAACAGGTAATATAATAAATTACCCAAAGCCCCATTATCCATTACTCAAAAAAACTTCAAGCTCCTAATCAACTGTTATCAAAAACTGTAATCAACCCCTTCAATTTAGTTGAAGGGGATTAGCGTCATCTGTCCGACGTAATATCTGGCGAATTTACGCCTAAACTCGCCTCTTGAAAACTATGGTACTCTGGTTTTGATGTCTGAGTGGAAGGCATATATATCTTGCTCCCCAATGCTGGTGTAGAGGTAGTTGCTGTCTGTTTTGGACTAAATTTAATCAGCTGTAGGACTAATGAAAATCGCTACCTGGAACGTCAACTCAATTCGGAGTCGCCAAGCTCAAGTAATAGATTGGTTGCAACGTACCCAAGTAGATGTGCTTTGCCTGCAAGAAACTAAAGTAGTTGATGCCCAGTTTCCGCGATCGCTTTTTGAAGAATTGGGTTATTACCTTTATATTTCTGGGCAAAAATCCTATAACGGTGTAGCCATCTTTAGCCGGAAACCAGCTACAGACGTAAGTATGGGCTTTGCTGCCGTGTTGGATACAGCTCAGGTGGGGGACCTAGATGAACAAAAGCGAGTGATTAGCGCTACAGTAGACGGCGTCCGCATTGTTAACCTATATGTTCCCAATGGGGCTTCGGTCAACAGTGAGAAGTACGACTACAAGCTGCGTTGGCTGAAGATACTGCGGGACTATTTACACAGTATCCTAGAAGAACAGTCCCATGAACTTTGTGTATGTGGGGACTTTAATATTGCCCTAGAAGACCGGGATATCCATAATCCTAAAGGCAAAGAAAAGCACATCATGGCTTCCCCAGTAGAACGTCAAGCCCTACAATCTGTCTTAGACCTAGGTTTAGGGGATGCCTTTCGCAAATTTACCAAAGAAGGGGGTAATTTTAGTTGGTGGGACTATCGCACCCGTGCCTTTCGGGGTAATCGGGGTTGGCGGATTGACCATATCTACCTAACCCCCAATCTTTACAATCAAGCGATTAGTTGTACCATTGACATAGAACCGAGAAAACTAGATAAACCTAGCGACCATTCCCCTGTAATCGTTAACTTATAGTCAAGTTTTAACGGCAAAAGCCATTCAGCTATCAGCTATCAGCCGTCAGCCGTCAGCTTTTGAATAAAAGCACCTCAAGTAGCACCATCTTTAGCGCATAAGCTGATAGCTGATAGCTGAATGCTTACACAACTGAAATAAATAATTAACCATTAAACTTAATAATTATAGCAGTCGAAGTAAAGGTTAAGAAATGTTTCTGTTCCCAGATCCGCTGTTCCCAGATCCGCTGTTCCCTAAAACCGATAACTTTGTACTCACCAAATTGACAACTGCTATATAACAATTAACTACCTTTAAGCACACCATCAATAGCCTGCAATAATTCCTTAGCGGTGTAAGGCTTAGACAAAAAGGTCTTAACCCCAGCTTCAGCCGCCGCATCGACTTTATCACTGATAGGCAACCCACTGATGCCAATAATTTTGAGCTGCGAGTTAATTTCTCGCAATTGAAGGATGGTTGTTGGTCCATCCATAACCGGCATCATCATATCCATCAGCACCAATCTAATGTCATCCTGATGTTGCCTATAGAGTGCGATCGCTTCCCTACCATCCCTGCTAGTCATCACCCGATAGCCATAGTTTTCTAAGGAAGTCTTGGTAATCTCACCAATAGCAGCTTCGTCATCCACCACTAAAATCAACTCACCGTTTCCTGTCGGTAGTTCTAGTTCTTCCTCGGAAGGAATTGGGAAGTGTTCTACTGCTGGCAAATATACTTTAAAGTTAGTACCTACGCCCACTTCACTATACACATTTACAAAACCGCCGTGACTTTTCACAATACCTCTGACAGTAGACAAACCCAGTCCTGTACCTTGACCGATTTCTTTAGTAGTGAAAAATGGCTCGAAAATTCTTGGCTGTATTTTCAGGGGAATACCAATGCCACTATCAGCAACGGTCACCACAATGTAGGGACCGACATCGGCATCAATATGCATCCTGGCATAGTTTGGATCTAAAAAAATATTTTGAGCAGACAATGTCAACGTTCCACCATCAACCATAGCATCACGAGCATTGATGCAGAGGTTCATCAAAACTTGGTGCAGTTGTGTGGCATCCCCAGATACAGACCAAAGATTGGGGTCTATATCCGTAGACAATTCAATGGATCTGGGAAATGTTTCTAGGATAATGTGGCGAATTTCCCGAATCAAATGCCTGACTTGTAAAACCGTTCGTTGACCTGTAATACCCCGAGCAAAGGATAAAACTTGCTTGACTAAACCAGCCCCCCGCCTAGCATTATTCTCTACAGTTTTTAGGAGTTGCAAATGCCGCTGATCTGAGATTTTCAGCTGCAACAGTTGAGCTGACATTAGAATAGGAGCTAATAAGTTGTTCAAATCATGGGCAATGCCCCCAGCTAAGGTACCAATGCTCTCCATGCGCTGAGCGTGGAGAAACTGGGTTTCCAGTTGTTTTTTTTCAGTGATATTAGTATTGACAATCAAGATTGATTTGGCCTGTCCCTGAGGATTTTGCACCAAAGTCCAGCGACTTTCAACAATAATTTCTTTGCCATCTTTGGTGACTTGATTCAACTCACCATACCACTCCCCTGTTTTGGCAACACTTTGGTCTGCCTCGGCTAGGTCAGCTGGTGCTTGTTCGTACAGCAGTAGATGCTCTTTTTTTCCAATCACTTCTGCTGCCTGCCAACCGTATAGACACTCCGCTCCTTTATTCCAAAATGAGATAGTATTGTCTAGATCCCGAACCAGAATGGCATCGGTTGCCACATCCAACAACGCTGCTTGTTCCCGAATTTTTTGTTGCGCTTGCTGGCGCTCAAGGGCATAGCGGATGGAACGCTCTAGTAAAGGTCCTCTAAGTTGACTCTTATCCAGGTAATCTGCTGCCCCAGCTTTCATGGCTTCCATGTCAACCTCATGGTCTCCCTGAGCAGTTAGGAGGATAATCGGTGCTGTACACCCCCTGGCAATGGCTTCACCTAGGAGTTCAAGTCCATTATGCTCACCAAGACGGTAGTCCAGTAGATAAACATCATGGTGGTTCTGACCAATCATTTCTAAGCCCTTAGCATAGGTTGCCACCCAAGTCAAGCTAAATCTAGCTCTCCGGTTTTCCGACAGTAAATCACGAGTTATAATATAGTCATCTTCGTCATCATCAACGAGTAATACGTTAACCAAAGGGTTGTACATTGGTCTGGCACCAGAGGAATCGAAGGAAATTAGTCGAGGGTGGTGAGTTCTGAGTTCTGAAAAGGGTAAGCAATTTGCTGGCTTTGTGATCAACGAACATTGATGAGGGTCGGTTTTGGAAATAGTCCTGAGTGGATCAGTTTTTAGTGATACAGTAGAAACATCAGTAGAAACATCAGAACGTTCAGCTGGCGGTTGTGAGTATTTACTCATGGTAGTCTGTTAGGGCAATCTATTCCCTTCGGGGGGCAATTCGGCGATGTCCAACCAGTACTTTTTTAACGTTTCCATCACCTCAATTAGGGAACTATAGGTGACAGGCTTAACGATGAAAGAATTTGCTCCTAAGTTATAACTGTGATAGATATCTTCTTCAGCCTTTGAGGTAGTCAGCACTACAACTGGTATAACTCGTAGATTAGGATCAGCCCTAATTTCTCTGAGGGCCTCACGACCATCTTTTTTCGGCATATTCAAATCCAGTAGGATTAAACTTGGACGAGGGGACATGCTCGCCTGCCTGTGTTTACCACGGTGATACAGATAATCCATCAATTCCTCGCCATCACTGACAAAGTATAGCTCATCGGTCAACTGACTCTCTAACAGAGCCTCCCTTGCCAATAGACAATCATCCGGATCATCATCTGCCATTAAAATTATCACGGGATTTCGGCTTTCATTCACTCAGCATTATCTCCTCGACCAAAAATTATAAAGGAATTATAAAGGCATTATGAAGGGGTTATGAAGTATAAAGGTGTAAATTTGAAGTATTTTATGGATTAGTCACTCAACTACTAGTATGTTTTCATTATTTAACGTTTAAGCTTAAACCTTTAACCTTTAACTTTTAACGTTTAAGCTTAAACCTTTAACTTTTAACCTTTAACCTTAAACCTTTAACTTTTAACCTTTAACCTTTAACCTTTAACCTTTAACCTTTAACCTTTAACCTTTAACCTTTAACCTTGGCCTTTCGGCCACGCTACGCGAACAATCTTCCAGCTTCAATTTTGTTTAATCGGCACCCTAACAATAAACTTAGCCCCCTGTCCTGGTGTGCTCTCTGCCATGATGCTACCATTATGGCGTTCCACAATTTTACGGCAGATAGCTAGACCGATGCCGGTTCCTTCATATTCGCTGCGACCATGGAGCCGTTGAAAGGTTTGGAAAATGCGATTGCCATACTTGGGGTCAAACCCAATACCATTGTCTTCGACTATGATCTGACAACGCTGATTAACGGTTGCGCCTCCATAACTTAAGGGAAAACTTTCCTGAAGCAGTTGGCTATAAATTTTAACGAGGTTACCTCTTGGTTCTGGTCGGAATTTAAGTCCGTTACTGATCAGGTTTTGCAACAGTTGACGCATTTGCAGGGGATCAGCTTCAATAGTATGTAGTTCACCGACTTCCACTACGCCACCAGATTGCTGGATACGTAGTTCTAAATCAGAGAGTACCTCTTGCACCACTTGAGCCAGATTAGTCGCAACCAAAGGTCTGGCCTTGGTGGTCACCCGGGAAAGGCTAAGCAAGTCATTGATTAACACCTGCATCCGTGCTGCAGCATTCTGCATCCGTTCCAGGTAGTCCTGACCCTGCTCCGTTAACTGTTCATGATACTTTGTCTGAAGGCGATCGCCAAATGCCTGAATCTTGCGCAGGGGTTCTTGTAGATCGTGGGATGCTACATAGGCAAACTGTTGCAGTTCAGCATTAGAACGGGCAAGTTCCTGACGCTGACGGGTTTCTGTTCCTAAAAGCTGGGCTTGGGCTAAGGCAATACCAATTTGGTCGGCCAGTTGTTGCAACAATTCACTTTCAAAGTTAGTCCATTGTCGTGGATTCGAACACTGATGGGCAATGAGCAAACCCCAAAGTTGGTCTTGTTGCTGAATTGGCACCACTAGGTTAGCTTTTACCCCAAACTGTTGCAGCATTTCTACATGGCAAGCTTGGATATCAGATTTTTCTAAGTCACAGATGTTGCTAACCCTTCCCTGACGATACTGGTCCAGGTACTCTTCATGAAAGCAAGGATCTTCGATGCTTTGTCCGAGCATGATTGGCCAACCAGGTACTACTGCTTCTTGAAGCACTTTCCCCCAGCCATCAAAACTCAGTTGGAACAGTACAACTCGGTCAGCCTTGAGAAATTGTTGCACTTCTGTAACCGCCGTTTGCAGAATCTGATCCAGTTGTAGAGACTGGCGGATTTTCAGGGTAATTTCTGAAAACAATTGCGATCGCTGATTTTGGCGCTTGAGTTCTTGCTCTGCTAACTTACGCTCAGTAATGTCATCCACCACATAGGAAAATCGGGGGCGAGGAGTGGTTGTGTCGGGAATTGGGCATACAGTGGCGCATAACCAGCGGGTATCGGTTTCAGTGGTGTGATCATACTCGAAGGAAATGGGCTGATTGCTTTGTTGGCTTTCTCGGTAATGGGTAATCCACCGATGGATATGAGTTTTGGGTGCCCCCAACTCACTGGCTAACCGATTCTGCATGGCCTCGGGTGTAGTCCCGAAAAAATTCGCTGTACTGTTATTATCAGAAATATGCAGGATGTCATCATCCAACAGTTCCACGACCCCCATCAATAGTGCGGAACTGTTGAAAAAACTACGCAGGGTCGATTCACTACCGAGCAGTGCAGCTTCTGCCTGTTGGCGCTCTATTTCCGCTTGATGAGCTGCAATTAATCGACCAAGACTTTGAGCCATTAATTCTACAATTTCCCGTTCGTGAGGCTGGAAATCCCTTTCTCTGACCTGGGTTGAGGAAAAATTGAGGGAGCCGTAGACTTCACCATAGACAAATATGGGAGTCCCGATATAGGACTCAAGTTTTAGAGTTTGGTAGACTCGATGAGCATGCATTAGCTCCATCTCACCTACATGAGTATAGGAAATGGTCTTTTTTTCGCGAACGACTACAGCACAATAGGTATTTTTTAATTCAAACTCTGAGCCAGAGACTAACCCTTCTAGATCAGACCTGACCGACAGGATGGTGTAGGAATTAAGGTGTATTTGACTAATAATGCCAGTGGGCATGCCTAAAATTTCACAACCCGTCTCCAGATAGTCAGTATACAGCAAGTCAAAGTTTTGGTAATTGGTGGTATTCAGCCGATGTAGGTGTTTGAGGTTGTTACTGAAGGTTTCCAGAGCCTGAGACTTTTGCAAAAGTTGCTCGTCTGCGTGCTTGTGTTCAGTAATGTCCCGCCCTACTGCCTGGAGCTCAATTAATTGACCATGCTCGTTAAAGATGGCACGATCGCTCCACTGCTGCCAGCGAATCTCTCCTGTGGGCATAATCACCCGGTGTTCAACCGTTTCTACCGGATTCTCCGGGCTTAGAGAAGTAATACACTGTTCTAGCCTTTTGAGATCCTGATCGGGAATCAATGGCAAAAACCGTTGCCCAATCAACTCTTGCTCTGACTTGCTGAAATAGCGACAGTAGGCACCATTGACAAAAGTAAGAGTTCCATCAGGACGGAAACGACAGATGAGTTCTGTTTGATCTTCGACAATAGCGCGATAGCGAGCCTCGCTCTGATACAATTGCTGCTGATTTTGCTCCCGCTCGGTAATATCATGGTTTAGACCAATGGTTGCCACCATATTGTCTTGCTGATCATAAAGAGGTACTACCACCGTTTCACACACCCCACACTTGCCATCTTTGCCAATAAAGTGAATCTCCCCAGACCAACGTCCCGAACTGGTCATCTCCTGGATAATCTGCTCGGTTAGAACAGCCGCCTCTTCCGGTCGGTGCAAAATCCCTGCAGTTTTACCCAATACCTCAGCTTTGGTGTAGCCGAATATTCGCGCTGAAGCAGGATTCCAATCAATTATCCTACCGGCTAAGTCCGTGATTATGATCCCATCGAAGATACTCTCAAAAATCAGACCCTGTCTACGCAGGGCCTCTTCCGCCTGTTTGCGCTCAGTGATATCAATGGAAGAACCAATGTAACCGGCAAAGTCCCCATTGGGGGTAAATCGGGGAGTGCCTATATCTAATATCCAACGATACTGCCCATCCCTACGTCGCAAGCGGTACTCCATGCGAAAATTTTCTCTGGCGTCGAAGGCAGATATATAGGTATTGAAGCTGAACTCTAGGTCATCAGGATGCACCCCTTCAGCCCAGCCCTTGCCCAATTCAAGTTCGAGGGTCTTACCGGTGAAGTTCAACGAAAGCTGATTGAAAAAGTTATAAAGTTTATCAGTGCCTGACATCCAGATCATTACTGGGGCATGATCAGCCATCATCCGGAAGCGAGCTTCACTCTCTTCGAGGCTGGCTTGCTTTTGTTTGGCCTCGGTAATGTCCCGTGCGATCGCATAAATTAAACCATCGTTCACTACTGGATAAGCAGCCCAGGCTAGCCATTTATAAGACCCATCTTGACAGCGATAGCGATTCTCGAAGTAGACAGTAGGGATGCCAGTCCCCAATTGTTCTATTTCCGCCCTGGTTGCTCCTCGGTCATCGGGATGGACAAAATTGAAAAACGTGGTGCTTTTTAGTTCTGCTTCGGTGTAACCCAAGGTGCTAGTAAAGGAAGGACTCAAGCGCTTAAAGTAGCCATCGAAACCAGCTATACACAGCAAATCCAGGGAGAGGTCAAAAAAGCGATCGCGTTCTTGCTGGATCCGTTTCCATTCAGTAATGTCACGAGTAAAACATCGGGTATGGACAAATTTGCCATTTTTCCAGAGGACATTAGAGTTAATCAGCACATGGCGAATCGAGCCATCTTTGCACAAGAGTCTGGCTTCGTAGTTTTTTAAGGTTTCTTCAGCAGTTAGTCTGGCCAGGATATCTTCAATTACCTCTTGCTCCGGGTAAAATTCACCAATGTGGTGACCGATATACTCGTCGGCGTTGTAACCCAGCAGATCTAACTCTGCCTGATTAGCCCACAGGATAATGCCATTGCTATCCACGCAATGGAGACCAACGCAGCCATTTTCTAAAAAATCCAGCAGTTCTTGGTCAACCTGGGTAAATTCAGGTTCAAAACCTTGGTTTTCTAACTGAGGCTGCTGTAAATCCGCTAACTGTTGTTTTAGCTCCAGTTGGCTGATCAGTTGACGACTTAAGGCTTGTAATCCCGCTAACTGTTGTGGCTGAAGTTCCTTTGGCACTTGATCGATTACGGCAAGTGTTCCCAGAGGGTATCCCTCAGAGGTAATTAGGGGAACTCCAGCATAAAACCGAATATGAGGCTCAGCAGTAACTAAAGGATCAGTGGCAAACCGTTGATCAGCCAGGGTATCCTGAACTACCAATACCTCAGCTGACTCAATCCGATGGCCGGATAAAAAGGTATTTTGACTTATTGACGTTTCATCTAAGCCCAGATTAGACTGACACCATTGACAGTAACAGTCAATCAGGGTAATCAGAGCCATGGGCGTTTGGCAAATTTGTGCGGCTAATGCTGTGACATCATCAAACGCCTGTTGGAGCTCAGGGTCAGTAATTCTTTTATAAGAGTTTTGGGCTGCCAGCTTTGCTGGTTCATCAGCCTCTTCTCCTCCTGCCATCAAATAATCTCCAAACGGGTTATAATCAGCCCTAGTTATGATCAGCCCTAGGTTGGCTGTTGCTCAAGACGATAAGACTGATCACTGATCAGCTAGGATGAGCTTGACTTGAATTAGCTTGAGGTTAAGGATAGGTAGCATCAATGGATTAACGGCAGATGTTTGTGGGCTACTGAGAAATAGCCCTCCACAACGCCATCATTGCCCTTGTCAGAGAAAAAACTTCTGATTTAATTTAATATTATTTGAATATTATTTAGGTATACTATCTGAATTTAGAGCACCTGCTCCTAATTTTTAAAGTATTTTAAACAAATCGGAACATGGGGCTAAGGTTGGGTATTGATTAAATCCAACCAACAAATATAAATAAACTATATTATAGCTGAATTTGTTACTAATCTTAACACTTCTTAGAATTCTCAGGCAATGACTCCCCTGCCCAAGATCACTGAAAAGCAAACGGTAGATAGTTTTTCAATCACCATCGCTCCCTTATCCCTATCAGAACTTTACGCCCTTGCTGAAGATCCGGCTAATGGAGCTGTGGTGATGATGAGTGGCACAGTCCGTAATCAGACTGATGGGAAACCAGTGGTAGCATTAGAGTATCAAGCTTATGAGCCCATGGCATTACGGGTATTTTCCTCAATTGCTGCCCAGATTCGTGCCTCATGGTCTGATGTGAATCGGGTGGTAATCCATCATCGCATCGGTCGCTTAAAAATTGGGGAAATTAGCGTTTTAGTCGCTGTTGGCTGTCCTCATCGTTCAGAAGCCTTTGCAGCTTGTAAGTATGCTATTGACACCTTGAAGCATAATGCTCCGATTTGGAAAAAAGAGCATTGGGATGATGGTTCTAGCAGTTGGGTCAGTATTGGGGCGTGTGAGCAATCATAATGAAGAATGAAGAATGAAGAATGAAGAATGAAGAATGTAGAATGTAGAATGTAGAATTATAGAATAGCTCCATGTAGCACTAAATTTTAAATTCTATCTACTTATCGTTTTAGTGATTGAGCGATCGCTTTTTCTAATTCCACTTTACTCAAGTAAAATTGTAGGGTGGGCATTGCTCTCGGAATATCATGATTGAACAGCTATCAATGATATGGGCAATGCCCACCAATACCCTAGGGTGGGCAAAGACTGATGTAAATTCCAGAATGTTTGGGAGTTGGAAACAGGCCTAAGGTATCCTGGTTGGTGGGCATTGCTCAGATGAATTCTGCCTGGGTTGGGGGTTGATTTCAAGCAATGCCCACCCTACAACTAAATTCTAAATTCTAAATTCTAAATTCTAAATTCTATCTACTTATCGTTTTAGTGATTGAGCGATCGCTTTTTCTAATTCCACTTTACTCAAGTTGGTGAGGATGAACACCTCTTGAAAGCTTTTACCAGACCTAGCAATCACCTTGAATCCCCCACGAATTGGCACTGATACTTTTAACTGTAATTTAGGACAGTGACTTCTTGCCCGCCCAAGGACAGCAGGGGTAATGGTTTGAATACCTGGGTAATCGGTGAGTCGTTGGAGAACTGGAATGAGACCCTGAATGTGGGTAGAGTGATTCCAAACCAGTCTGCCGTCTTTGGGTTGGCTCATAATACTATGTAGCCTCCAAGGGAGCCATGGTTAAGCCAGCACGAGAAAGCTGTTGGTGGTAGAGTTCCGCTTGTTCCTGGGGACCGACCCAAACAATGGCTTGACCTTCGTTGTGAACTTGATGGGTGAGCTCCCAGGCGTGATCATTTGTCATCCCAGGGATATACTTGACCAGACAGTCGTGAACATGCTGAAACGTGTTAAAATCATCGTCTAACACAATTACCTTATATTTGGGATAAGGCTTTCGGGTAACTTGGCCAGAGCGTTCAGGAGCTTTGACTGGTGCAGCAAATGTAGCTTTATAAGCTGCTGATCTTACCATAGTCGCACATAGGTTACCAGAATAATTTACAAAAAATTAAGTTTAAACTCAAACCATTCCTTCCAGTTTACAAAAATTGAAACGCGCTGCATAGTGACTGTGAGAAACAAGGAAAATCAAAAATTGGACTAAGCCTTTAATCCCTAAGGGTTTCAGCGACCTTGGCTATTGGCAATTTTTTCTTTGCCTGTAAAGCCCAATTTGCCATTTTGAGATCTCAACCGGTTAAAACCGCTTGGATTCTATTGATATCGATCCTATAGCCGTGGGGTCAACAGCAAGCTTAAATCTATCAACAGTTAATGGTTGAGTTAAAGGCATTTTAGTTCAAGGCATTAGCGATAAGTATTGCTATCTTTAATTAAGCGAACTGAGGCTGCTGTTTGTGAGCGATGCAGCGCAGCCATTGGGGAGCCAGTGCTTTGATGAGGGTGTCTGCCCCATGAGCAACTGGCCTGGAAACCCCCATAGTGCGACTGCATCAAGACAATGACAGGGGTTTCCACTTCCGACTTACCAACGAAATGATTCAATGAATGCTTTACCTCTAACCCGCCCTTCCAAAAAAGATCAGATTTTGGCTGTGGATGATTCCCCTGACAACTTGTTTCTACTGCAGACGCTTTTAGAAGAAGAGGGGTACGAGATTACTTTGGCAGAGAATGGTCGGGTTGCCCTAGAGCGAATAGAGAGCTCTCCGCCGGAATTGGTGCTTTTGGATGTGATGATGCCAGAAATGGATGGCTTTGAAGTAACCAAGCGCATCCGCTCCAATCCCAAGTTACCGTTTATACCAATTTTGTTGATCACCGCTTATGATCATCCGAGTGTGGTCAAAGGACTGGATATGGGGGCGGATGATTTTATTCGTAAACCAGTAGAAGTGGATGAATTGCTGGCCAGAGTGCGATCGCTTTTGCGCCTCAAACATAGTGTGGATGAACGGGACGAAATTGCTCGGCAACGAGAAGATTTTGTCTCTCGGCTTACCCATGACTTGCGCACCCCTTTAGTAGCAGCAGATCGCATCCTAAACCTTATGCAGCAGGGAGCTTTGGGAGAAATTTCACCCCCAGTCCTGGAAGCCATAGTCACCATGACTCGCAGTAACCACAATTTGCTGAGTATGGTGAATACCTTACTAGAAGTCTATCGCTATGAAGCCGGTCGGAAGTATTTGTCTTTCTCTGCCATTCCTGTGCAACAGGTTATTGAGGAAGTCATCCAAGAACTGTCTGCCCTAGCTCGTGATAAAAAACTGTCTTTGGACTATCAGACCCCGAAGCAGGTTAACTCGATAGTGATGAGCGATCGCTTAGAATTGCACCGATTGTTCACCAATTTGGTAGGAAATGCCATTAAATTCACTGACAATGGTTCTGTGACGGTTCGTCTGAGGAATAGTCCCAACACTAGTGAAGGGCATCAGACGTGGGTGGTGATTGAGGTGGAAGATACTGGTTTTGGTATATCCCCAGAAGACCAAAAACAGTTGTTTGAACGGTTTCGCCAGGGTAGCCACAAACGCTCAGGTAGTGGTTTAGGACTATATCTTTCCAAACGAATTCTCGAAGCTCATCAAGGAACGATCAAAGTTAAGTCTGAGTTGGGTAAGGGGACTTTGTTTACTGTAACATTGCCGAATCATGTCTAAGCATTCAGCTAATGCGCTACAGATGGTGCTATCAGCTATCAGCTATCAGCTATCAGCTATCAGCTATCAGCTATCAGCTATGGGCCTGTGGCCAGGCTACTTGAGATGCTTTTGAATAAAATAAGCATCTCAAGTAGCGTGAGCTTTTAGCTCACGGCTGACGGCTGACCACTGACCACTGACCGCTGACCGCTGACCGCTGACCGCTGACCGCTGACCGCTGAATGCTTACAATCATGTTGACAGTTAACTAGACTTGCCAGAAGTCTATTCTGATTTTGAGCTATTTTTGAGTAAAGTCGGCACGGATCAGGCAAAAGGTTTATGTCTAACGAGATGGGATTGGGCGATCGCTATTTTGAATTAATCGATGACATTGTCAAAACTACCCTGAAGGGGAAGATCCGTTCTAAATCCCAGGTCTATCAGATGTTGGTCAAGGGCGTTCAGGTTGGCACTGGGGAAATTTTTGAACGTTGCCTTGATCAGCGCTTCGATATGACTCAGGCAGAAATAGATAATCCTAAAAGTGAATTGAAGCAAGCCAAGGCAATTCGGAAACTCAGGGCGCTTAATACCATTCGTGGTGAATGGGAACAGTGGCAGGAAGAAAACCGAGTTTCTGAAACTATCACTAGCGCTATTAAATCCATTACTACTGCTGAACCGGCTGACCGCTTTACGGCTTTATTGCGAGTGATTGACCCCAATCAACAACCACCGCTAACTTTACAACAACTGGCGAGCCTGGCTAAACCCCTAAAGCAACAGGCACAACAAGCTTCTGAATCTGATACTGCTAAAGACCTTGGACAACTGGCCGCTGGGATTACGGCGGGTTTGGCATCTTGGCAACGCTTGGAAGATTATCTAGTGAGTTGGATTTATGACCAAAGTCGAGGCTCACTGGGATTTGAGGGTACTCCGGAACAGCGTGGCCCTTGGGGGCTGTGGGGGAAAAAGGTCGATAGCCCGTTACCCCAGTCTTTATTTCAAACTCTAGCGCTAAATCAATCCTTCCATGAATGGGCAGATACTCAGCCCAGTTTGGAACTAGAGGCTTGGGTGGAATTGGCTGTGATTCTCCAGTGCTTGCAGCGAGGACTGGTGAATTGGTTCGATAAAATGGTATATGACTCCAAGATGGGAGCAAAGTTATCGATTTCTACCTTTATCATATTTGCTGTCATTTGGTCTAGGTTAGCTAATGTTTTGAACCAGACAGCAAGTAGTAGCAACGGCAATGCGATGCTCGGTACGAGCCGCTACGCGATCGCAAATGGCTGTTTTCAGGTTTGTCTGCAAATTCTGCGCACCTTTGCCCAACGGGACTACTTCCCCCTCTACGGTGGTGTGTTTGCTAACTTTAGCGGCAACTATCTCCAAGATGCCCTGAATTACCTAGATGAACCCCTGCGGCAAGTAGACCGAACCGAGGAGAAAGCCCGGATTCTAACCTTGTTGGGTTATTCCCTTTGGTCTCAAGGAGCCTATGATCGAGCCAATAACTTCCATCAGCAAGCCTTAGATATTGCCCGTGAGGCTGGGGATAGATTGTGTGAAATTGCTAATTTCAATCACCTCAGTCGGATTTGTGTCGAGCAAGAGAATTATGCTGATGCCATTAACTATAGTCAACGAGCATTAATACTGGCTCGTCAAGCTGGAGACCGGTTAGGGGAAGCTAATGCTTTAGTGAATTTCGGCTACAGTGAAGTGTTTCAAGCTCAGGATAGCCAACAAGCAGAACTAGAGGTGTATGAAAGTGCCATTAACTATCTAGAACAAGGTCGATTATTGTTAGAACGATTAGGGGATTCTCCAGCAGGGAGTTATGGGGTCGGGCAAAGTAAAGCCTTGTGTTTCAGTAGTTTGGGAATTGCCCATGTGGTGGTCGAGCAGTATCAAAAAGCGATCGCATTTTTAGAACAAGGCTGGCAAGCCGCCCAATTTTCTGGGGATTTGTACTTACAAGGCGTGAATTTGGCCTACTTAGCCCAAGCTTGCTACAGCCAGCAAGATTGGCAAAAAGTGATTTACACCGCTAGTTTAGGAGCCTATCTATTAGAGCAAATTGGGTCTGAAGATTGGCGCAAACCAGCTGGGTTGTTAAGTATTTTGCAAGGACAAATGGGACAAGAAGGCTTCCAAACCCTTTTGGCACAGCAACGGTCAAAAATTATTGCTGTCATTGGCGTAGATGGCTATGACTATATTCCGGAATTGCTAGCCAAATACTTAGATTCTCTTTAAGCCTGTAGGGTGGGCAAAAACCGTTTCGTTCTTTTGAGTCTTCTAGATAATCTTACTTTGCCCACCCTACTAGTTGTAGTTGTAGGGTGGGCAAAAACCGTTTCGTTCTTTTGAGTCTTCTAGATAATCTTACTTTGCCCACCCTACTAGTTGTAGTTGTAGGGTGGGCAAAAACCGTTGCGTTCAAATTACTCTTATAGATAATCTTACTTTGCCCACCCTACTTTAATCAGAGAACTTTGCCCACCCTACTTTAATTTGTATTTTTATAACTAGATTCCGGAATGGCTAGCCAAATACTTGGATTTTTAAGTAGGTGCACAAAATTAATGTCACATCATGAAACCGACCCTAACTAAGATCCTTCCCAGCTTTGGGAAACAGACAAGCCTAGCCTTGACAGCCCTAGCCTTAACTGCTGGCATCGTCTCTAATGTCCAGGCTCAGTCATTGCCCTCTGACTTCAAATTGCCCCAACAGTCACGTGGCTTCTTTGTTGATAGTACCAATAGCAGTCAACGGTTCTTTGAGGAAGGAATGTCTATGGGTGAAACAGAAATTAAAAATCTGCTCAACAACAAGCTTTCCTCAGCAGATTCTATCCTTGAAATTAGTGATGAAGTTGTCAATCGAGAAGACATCTTGGAACTAGAAAATCATCAACAATTGCTCGATGATGGTGATAGCTGATAGCTGTTGGCGTGAGTGCGTAGGGTGCTTCGCGGTGAAATGTAACGCACCATCTATAGCTAGAAAGCGATCGCACTATTTGATTTTTCCTTGGCTATATCGATAGCAATTCGTTAAAATTTCATAGAGTAATAAAACAGAGGTCGCTTCAGAGATGAACCTTGCTGAATATCTGACCAATCCCAACGTCCTTCAAAGACTACTCCAGTTACTACTAGGACTACTTATCTGTATTCTCGGACTTTTGAACAATCGCTTTGAGCAGCCAAAAACTCTCTTTCGCAAAATTATAGTAATTGCTGTATGCGTAATAGTTTATGTATTCTTAGCTCATCAAGCAGAAAATTTAGTTTCTCAAAAATCAGCAGAACAGGATACCCAGTGGTTCCAACAAGTGTACTGGATTTTAGGTATTGGTTACCTCTTCGTCTTACCTACAATTTGGTATTTGCTGACAACTAGGCCAGGAAAGCAAACTCAAATCTCTAGACAGATTCCACAGGCAAAGTTACAGCGATGGCGCAGGGATTTGCTCGGAGCAATGGCAGCTGAAGTTAACATGCGCCTTGATGACTCCCTGCACAATCACCACTTGATTCAGTTGGTAATGGCAGACAAGAGAGAGCAAGTGGGTCGTCGAGAAAAAATTACTGTGAATCCTAGCAATTCTCCTCCATGGTGGAAACAGTTGCTCAAGTTTCGTCGAGTAACTACAGACTCTGAACCAGGTCAAAAGGTTATTGAGGTATTTAACCAAGAAGATATTGCCGGGAAACTGTTGATTCTCGGTGCCCCCGGTTCTGGAAAAACCACCATGCTGTTGGATTTGGCCAAGGATTTAATTACACGTGCCCAGCAGCAGGAAAACCAACCAATTCCAATTATTGCTGAACTTTCTGATTGGAAAGATAATAAGCAGCCAATTGCTGAATGGTTGGTGGCTAATTTAAATTTTCGTTATAATCTCCGCAAAGAGATTACTCAGGAGTGGATTACCACCGGTAAGTTGTTACCTCTTCTGGATGGTTTGGATGAGTTGGGTTTAGAGCGGCAAAGGTTATGTGTTCAGCAATTAAATCAGTTTGTCAAAGATGTTCCTCAAATTGTGGTCTGCTGTCGCGAAGAAGAATACAAAGCTAGTGAGCAAATTCTGGAGATGCGGGGAGCAGTCTGTCTGCAACCTTTGAGCGATCAGCAGATTGAAGCTTATTTAAAGGGGTTAAACTGTCAGCAACTCTGGCCAGGAATTCAGCAAGATTCAGAGGGGTTGCTAGAGTTAGCCAGAATGCCCTTCCTATTACATTTAATTCCCGTTGCTTATCCCGATGGTTTGAAGCCAGTAGAGAGAGAGCTTAAGGATCCTAAAGCAAAGGAAGACTATCAGAACCAATGCCGTCAAAAGTTATTTCAGGATTACATTGACCGTAAACTAAAGGAATCCCATAACCGTCGAGGTTATTCAGAAGAGGAAACAAGGCGCTGGTTAGGCTGGCTTGCTAAAGGATTGAAGGAGGAAAAACAAACGGAGTTTTGGATTGAAAAAATGCAGCCTGATATGTTGAATAAATCCCGAAAAAAGGGTTTGTATCAGCTGAGTCTTGGGCTGGTTTATGGGCTGATTTTTTCAATGATTTTTGATCTGAGTCTTGGGCTATTTTATGGGGTAATTTATGGGCGATTTTTTAATAAAGTAGATCTTTCTAAAACTATTACACTTTCATGGAAAGACAGAAAAAAAATAATTGAAGAGCTGATTTATGGGCTGATTTATGGGCTGAGTGTTGGGCTGATTTATGGGCTGAGTGTTGGGCTGAGTGTTGGGCTGATTAGAGGGCTAATTATAGGGCTGCTTTATGGGCTGATTAGGGGGCTGAGTGGAGAAGAAGTAAAAACCAGAAATAAACCCAATCAGAGGATTAAAGAATCCGCTAAAAATACCGTTATTCTTAGTTTAATTAGTTTTCCTGGAACTTTCTTGTTGTTTGTATTACCTGATCTAGTATCAGGAGAGAATGTTAAACTACTCAGCATGTTAATTGGTGCTTCTGGCCTGGCAATGTTAATTGGCTTTTCATATGCTGGCAGACCTGTCATTCAGCACTTCGTCCTCCGCCTCATTCTCTGGCGCAGTGGTTCAATCCCCTGGGATTACGCCCATTTCCTGAGCTATGCCACAGAACGCCGCTTGATCAAGCAAGTGGGTGGACGCTATCGATTCATCCACGATTTGCTGCGGGAGCACTTTGCCACAACCTAGAGTGGGGAGTGTGGGACCATGTCACCTTGTCTTGATGCAGTCGCTCATGGGGGAAACCACGCCAGTTGCTCATGGGGGAGACCCCCAAGACCGCACTGGCTCCCCAAGACCGCGCTGCATCGCTTGTAATTAAGTATATCGATCGCCCCGATCTCACCAAACTTTCCACACTTCCCACACTCCCTATTATTCTTGATCCATTGGCAGACTTTTATGGAATCCCCCCAACTGCGATCGCTCTTTTAGGATGCTTCGCGGTGAAATGTAACGCACCATCTATATCTAGAAAGCGATCGCACTCCCCCCACTTACCAAACTTCCCCCACATTCCTGTTTTATCAAACTGCGTAGAATATTTAATTGTTCCTTGGTTGTATAGACGCCAATTCGTTAAACTATCATAAAATCATCAAACAGTGCTCGCTTTAGACAGGGTGCATCTGACTATCTTGATGCAATAGCGAGTGGGGTAAACCACGGCAATAGCGAGTGGGGTAAACCCCCAATACCGCGCTCCATCGCCTTCGTTATAGATTTACAACTTTGAGATGCATCCCTTCAGACATGAACCTTGCTGAATATCTGACCAATCCCAACGTCCTTAAACTACTACTATTGGTATTACTAGGAATATTTACCTGTATTGTCGGACTTTTGATCAATCGCTTTGAGGAGCAAAACACTCGCCTTCGCAAAATTATAGTAATTGCTCTATGCACAATCTATGGAGTCTTAGGTGCTGTAGGAGGACATTTAGTTTTTAAACCATCAGCAGAACAGGATAACGACTGGTTCCAACAAGTCTACTGGATTTTAGGTATTGGTTACGTCTTCGCCTTACCTACAATTGGGTATTTACTCACAACTAAACTAGGTAACCAAACTCAAATCCCTAAACAGATTCCACAGGTAAATTTACAGCAATGGCGCAAGGACTTGCTGGAAGCAATGGCAGCTGAAGTTAACATGCGCCTTGACGACTCCCTGCACAATGACCAATTGATTCAGTTGGTAATGGCAGACAAGAGAGAGCAAGTGGGTCGTCCAGAAAAAATTACTGTCAATCTTAGCAATTCTCCTCCATGGTGGAAACAGTTGCTCAAGTTTCGTCGAGTAACTACAGAGTCTGAACCAGGTCAAAAGGTTATTGAGGTATTTAACCAAGAGGATATTGCCGGGAAACTGTTGATTCTCGGTGCGCCTGGTTCTGGAAAAACCACCATGCTGTTGGATTTGGGCAAGGATTTAATTAGACGTGCCCAGGAGCAGCCAAACCAACCTATTCCAATTATTGCTGAACTTTCGGATTGGAAAGATAATAAGCAGCCCATTGCTGAATGGTTAGCAGCTTATTTAAAGTCTCGTTATAATCTCCCCGAAGCCATTACTCAGGAGTGGATTAAAACCGGTCAGTTGTTACCTCTTCTGGATGGTTTAGATGAGTTGGGTTTAGAGCGGCAGAACTTATGTGTTCAGCAATTAAATCAGTTTCTCAAAGATGTTCCTCAAATTGTGGTCTGCTGTCGTGACGAAGAATACAAAGCCGGTGAGCAAATTCTGGAAATGCGGGGAGCAGTCTGTTTGCAACCTTTAACCGATCAGCAGATTGAAGCTTATTTAAAACGGTTAAAGTGTTACCACCTCTGGCCAGGAATTCAGCAAGATTCAGATGGGTTGCTAGAGTTAGCCAGAATGCCCTTACTATTGCATTTGATTCCCGTTGCTTATCCCGATGGGTTGAAGCGAGTAAAAAGAGAGTTTAAGGATCCTAAAGCAAAGGAAGCCTATCGGAACCAATGCCGTCAAACGTTATTTGAGGATTACATTAACCGTAAACTAAAGGAAAACCATAACCGTCGAGGTTATTCAGAAGAGGATACCAGGCGCTGGTTAGGCTGGCTTGCTAAACAATTGAAGGATCGAAAACAAACCGAGTTTTTGATTGAAAAAATGCAGCCTGATATGTTGAATAGTTCCATAGAAAATAGGTTGTATAAGCTGATTGTTGGTCTGATTGTCGGTCTGATTTTGGGGATGATTTTGGGGCTGATTGTCGGGCTGATTTTCGGGCTGATTGTCGGGCTGATTTTCGGGCTGATTGTCGGGCTGATTTTCGGGCTGATTGTCGGGCTGATTTTCGGGCTGATTGCAGGGCTGATTGATAATAATATAAGCCCTTATGAAACTATGCCATTTTCATGGCAAGAAATTAAAAAAAATATTGAAAATATCATTATCGTGCTGATTGTCGGGCTGATTGTCGGGCTGATTGTCGGGCTGATTGCAGGGCTGATTGTCGGGCTGATTTTCGGGCTGATTGTCGCGCTGATTGTCGCGCTGAGTGAAGGGCTGAGTGAAGTGCTGATTGGAGAAGAAAAAAAAACCAGCAATAAACCAAATCAGGGGATTAAAGAATCTGCTAAAAATACCGTTATTCTTAGTTTAATTAGTTTGCCTGTAACTTTGTTGTTGTTTGTATTACTTACTTTAGCTTTGGGAAGGAATCTTGAACTATTCAGTACATTAATTTTTGGTTTTGGGATGGCAATGTTAATTGGCTTTTCATTTGCTGGCAAACCCGTCATTCAGCACTTCGTCCTCCGCCTCATTCTCTGGCGCAGTGGTTCAATCCCCTGGGATTACGCTGATTTCCTGAGCTATGCCACAGAACGCCGCCTGATCAAGCAAGTCGGTGGACGCTATCGATTCATCCACGATTTGCTGCGGGAGCACTTTGCCACCACCTAGTGTGGGGGTTAATAATGGAATGATTTTAAAAGTTTTGTGGAACGGGCATCTTGGTGGAATGGGCATCTTGCGTAGAACGGGCATCTTGCGTAGAACGGGCATCTTGCCTAGAACTGGCATCTTGCCTAGAACTGGCATCTTGCGTGGAACTGGCATCTTGCGTAGAACTGGCATCTTGGTAGAACTGGCATCTTGCCAGTTTCAATATATTTTCGAGCGGGCAGGATGCCCACTCTACTCCTATTGATTCCTTAACTCCCTATTCTTCTTGATCCATCGGCAGACTTATATCCAAAAAAATAAGGAACTTAGCATCAGGCATGAGCCGCTTCAGAGCCTGCACATAGCTTTTGGCATCGCAAAGGTTGTCAAACCGAGCGAAAACCAATGGTGGCATGGGTGGCAATAGCCTCACCAGTACCCATGGGTATAGGCTTAGACCATAGTACATAATAAATGTATCTCCTTTAAGTGGGAGCCAGAGCCAGCCTTGGCCTGAGGAATATCCGTAGGCTGGCTCTTGCCGTTAATTTTAAAGTGGGCAATTTTATTGTAGCACAAAAAACATATTATTATAGCATATTTTGAAAAGTTTTGTAAAAAATTTTTGAGGGAATCGGGAATCGGGAGTCGGGAGTCGGGAATCGGGAATCGGGAATCGGGAATCGGGAATCGGGAGTCGGGAGTAGGGAATCGGGAATCGGGAATCGGGAATCGGGAGTCGTCAGAACAGGAGAGAATTCCAAGCAAAATTCCCTCTGAACAAAGGATAAAATTCCACGCAAAAGTCCCCCTTACTAAAGAGGATTTAGGGGGATCAAAATCGGCGATTAAATTTATGATCCTGTTTGCATCAATGCAAAAGTCCCCCTTACTAAAGAGGATTTAGGGGGATCAAAATCGGCGATTAAATTTATGATCCTGTTTAAATCAATGCAAAAGTCCCCCTTACTAAGGGGGATTTAGGGGGATCAAAATCGGCGATTAAATTTATGATCCTGTTTACATCAATTCCTCTGCTTTCGAGAGTAGAAGTTTGCGAAAACTGAGGGAAAGTCTAGCAGTCAGGCCTTTGGGTGGTGCGTTACGGGACGGATTGTCCTAACACTGGCTACCGAGAAAATCAGGGATCCCTCGTCCCTAACGCACCCTACGGAACTTACCACTTAGCTAATAGAGGACTTAGTAATCGCCATCCCATCATGGGGGTTAAATAAATGAATCTTCTCTGGGTCTATGGACAGCCAAATTTCGTCACCTATTCTGACAATTTTATCTGGTGGCACTCTGACCTGAAGAGGGCTAGAGTCTTCAGGGATACTCACGGATAGATAAGTCTCGTTACCTAAGGCTTCCACTAGATCAACGGTCACCATCAAGTTTTTGGGAGCAGGAGCACTGATACTCATATGTTCAGGACGAACTCCTAAGGTTAAGGATTGACCATCATACTGGTGCAGTATCGGTTCCCAAACTTCTGGAAGAGTCAGGCGGAAATCAGAATTACACACTACCCGAGGGGCTTTCACCTGAACCGGGATAAAATTCATCGGTGGTGAACCAATGAATTCCGCCACAAACCGGTTAGCAGGTTGATTATATATTTCTAGAGGGGCAGCAATCTGTTGGATGCGACCGTCTTTCATCACCGCGATCCGATCCCCCATAGTCATGGCTTCGGTTTGGTCGTGGGTGACGTAGATCGTAGTTGTACCTAACTGCCGCTGTAGTTTTACAATTTGGCTGCGAGTCTCTGCCCGGAGTTTAGCATCCAAATTAGATAGGGGTTCATCCATTAAAAACACCTGGGGATTACGGGAAATTGCCCGTCCCAGAGCAATCCGTTGTTTTTGTCCCCCAGACAGCTGCTTTGGCAATCGATTCAGCAAGTGTTCTACTTGTAGCAACTTAGCTACTTTGCGAACCTGCTGATCAATCTTTTTCTCTCGTTCGGAGAGGTATCGCAGTTCCCGAGGAAGCGATCGCGTCATTGTGGTTAAGACATTTTCCAGATTCGAGCGAACTTCCCCATTCAACATGCCTGTAGCCACAAGCCCTTGCTTGATTTGCGGTGGCATATTCTTTCCCCAATGCACACTATTAGAGTTCCCATTAGAGTCTTCTGCCGTGTTGAATTGCCCATAGCCAGTTCGTCTGAGTCCAAACGCAATGTTTTCATAGACACTCAGATGGGGATAGAGGGCATAATTTTGAAACACCATGGCGATGTCTCGTTCTTTGGGTGGTAAGTCATTAACTTGTCTGTTCCCCACCCAGATTTTGCCCGCAGTCAATTCCTCTAGTCCAGCAATAATCCGCAATAGAGTACTTTTGCCACAGCCTGAAGGACCAACCAGCACCATAAACTCGCCATCGTTGACTTCCAGATTTATGCGCCGCAAGATATTAAGGGTTTTAGGTGTCTGTCCAGACTTTTCTGCTTCAAGGCTTGGTGACTCTTCGTTGTTTGTCACCTTAGGTTCCGTTGTTACTGGTGCAACAACAGTATCCCCTTTCCGGGCGGGAACACTTTTATAAACGTTTTCCAGAATAACCTGTGCCACGTTGGTCAATATCCAATTACGCTTAATTTTTTCTTTACTGTGATCGTTTCCAACTCTGATGCCGCAATTTTTCCATACTTAGGGTTACCACCCCTAACGTTACCAGAAACAATCCGATAATTTCCTGTAACCGTAAACCTTGTTGAATAATCCCCACGGCTAAGACGGTAGTTAACACTGGTGCTGTTGACCCGATAATCGAAGCTGGACGCCCACCAATGAGCCTGATGGCAAGGTTTTGCACCAGATAGCTCACTAACGTTATCACCCCCAACCCCAGACAGCTTAGGTATACAGCCATTCTGTGGGTGGGTTCAACAAAAAAACGCCAGGATTGATCTAGGGGAAATGATAAGCTCAGGCTAGAAAATACCAAAATTAATGTAAAATTAATAAAGCTATAAGGAATAGGGTTGAGCTTTCTAGCACTGACTTGGGTCAAGATAATGTAAACAGCGAAGGTCAAACCCGCACCAGCTGCAGCTAGAACTCCCAATTCAGAAGAGGGCTGCTTAGCTGCAAGACTAGGTAGGGAAATAAGCAACGCTCCACCCACAACACCAACCATGACTAGACCACGAACTAGATGTGGGCTAAATAGATCCCAGGGAAATAGATGTGTACGATTACCAAACAGCAATCCTGTCAAGATTACCGTCACAATCGGATATATAAAAAAAATCGTGATTGCTACCCCTGGTTGAATAAGACCTAATGATAGGTATAATAGCACTTGGGATAAAAATAAAAAGAAGCTACTCGCCACGATCTGGCTAAATAAAGGCAAGTCTCCCGAGTGAGCACAACGCCTAATATCTCGCCATACCGATGGGTAGAGTAACCTAGCCACAAATGCCATTAGCGGTACTACCACCAGCATCTTTAGCCACAGAATCAGCAGGGAGTTGCCAAAACCAGGAGCCATCAGGCCTCCCACTTGAACATTCTGTAGACCAAAGAGCCAAGATTGATTAAAGATTACATTTATAATTATATTCTGAAACGACAAAATTAGGCAAGAGAGTAAGGCCAAAAGCACCCCAATGGAGATTTTATTTGGGATTTTCACACGACTTTTATGCGATCGCGTCAGCTGGTGTGGGATAGCTTGATCAGCAGCACTCCTCTGTTTTGGGGATACCATAAGTTTCTTGGTGTTGGCAGAGATAGCAATATAAGCAATAAGCATCTTTGATGCTGTATGCTAAAGAGTCGCTCAAAATGAATTGATCATAAACCCATGAATACCACAATCAAGTCTGCCAGTGATTCCAACCAAGGTCTAGAATCGGTAAACACCGCTGATTCCTCTGGCACTGGGCTAACGCGGACGCAATATCAGCAAAAAATGCAGCGACGCAAGGAGATACAGGAACAACGCCTAGCTAAAGCCTCCAAACAAAAAGGGCTGATTGTGGTTAATACCGGCAATGGCAAAGGTAAGACCACCGCTGGCTTAGGCATGGTCTTGCGTACCCTTGGTCATGGCTACCGAGTTGTGATTGTACAATTTATTAAGGGTGCTTGGGAACCCGCCGAAAAAGCTGCCTTAGAGCACTGGACAGTAGCCACGGATAACAATCCCCCTCAATTAGAGTTCCATGCCATGGGCGAAGGCTTTACCTGGGAGACTCAAGATCGAGAGCGAGACATCGAAAAAGCCCAATCCGCCTGGGATGCCGCCTTAGGGTTTATCCGTAACCCTGACATTAAGCTAGTGCTATTGGATGAGATTAACATAGCCTTGAAACTCAACTATCTAAGCATTGAGCAGGTTTTGGCTGGACTAGACGAAAAACCGGCTGATTCCCATGTCATCTTAACCGGTAGGGGAGCACCAGCCGCCCTAATTGAACGAGCTGACTTAGTCACAGAGATGACCTTAGTCAAGCATCCTTTAAAAGAACAGGGGATTAAGGCGCAACCTGGTATCGAGTTTTAATAGTGAGTTTTACTATTAAGTTTTTATTAAGTTTTAATTCTGTTAACCAGGGGAGTAGGGGAGAAATTTTTGAACTATTTCTCAACACTCCACAATCCCCAAGTTTTCTGCTTAATGCTTTGCGATAGTTGTCACACCAATAGCGTGGGTGGTCACAAAAAATTATGGCGTTTTCTGCAAATCAGGTCGCTCTTCTGGTATAATAGCTTTCTCCACTGGACAGACTTCGACACAAATGCCACAGTCAATGCAGCTAGAAAAGTCAATCCAGTACCAGTCACTCCCGAGGGCATTTTTCCCTGGTCCTGGATGAATGCACGCCACTGGGCAACATTCAACGCAATCAGCAATTCCTTGGCAAGTATCGGTAACAATCGTGTGTGGCACAGTGTTTTCTTTAAGCGCTAGTTGGTCGGATGTGGATCTTTCTTAATTCTATAGTTAGCTAAGTTCCCCCTAGCCAACTCCAACCAATTACTTCCAATTATTGAATTACCAGTGGCAGTTCATGCTGCGTGTCTAGACATCACGACCCCTATCAGTTCGGTTATCTCACTTTGGAGTATCTATCTATTTCCTGATTATTGGGTGATTATTTTAATGGAGGATGTACCTGAGGCTTAATCTCCTAAGCCCCACCAAGGTCCTGTCGTCCCACCAATGTAATCTACTGACTCTGTCCCTATGATATTGCTATTTTTTCGTCAAAGCAAACAATTGTTGAACCTTTTCACCTTTACCGGGGTCTAAATATGTAATACAATGGAGCTATGTTGAAATCATAATGACTTCGAATTAATCTGATTTAACCATTACTAAAGGGGATTAACCTAAAGACCTCAAACCACCTGCGGGAGGCTGGTTGCTGCCAGGTTAGTAGGAAACTACTACAGGAGTAAGGCTCGATCAGCCAAACCTCCGGACGCTGTGTAAGACCAATCTGTAAATACCTTATATATTATATATAAGTATATATCAAGTATAGATACTTATATAGCTACAGGGGGGCAGCGGCAGATGAAACTGGAATCCATCAACCCCACATCTTCGATTGGGTGGCGGGTACAACACCCACGCTTCAAGAGTAATGAGCTTTAGAGCCTGGTCAACTTGTAGGAGTACCTAAGCTGGGGAAAGCCCCAGACAAAACCTAGAAAAACTTGACTTAGTATAGAGCGTCAATGTTACCCTTAAATCTCTTTCTAACGAAGGAGGTAGGTGGTTAATACCTCTTGTAATAAATGTAAGGCAATCCATGGCGCAATAATCTCAAGGGAAAGAGATTGTAGTTACTTGATGGAGTAAACATCCGCAACAGAATCTACTATACTGCTTGTTTTTGGAGTCACCACTCACCCATGCCCACTTCTAAAACCAAAACCAAAACTACCAAGCCGACCAAGCCGACCAAGCCTACCTTCTCAGCAGATATGGTTCGTACCTATCTTCATGAGATCGGTCGCGTACCTCTGCTGACCCATGAGCAAGAAATTGTTTATGGTAAGCAAGTGCAGCAAATGATGGCACTCTTAGGGGAAAAAGCCACCTTGGCACAGGAGCTAGAGCGCGAACCGACAACTGAAGAGTGGGCTTCGTACGTTAATAAGAGCGAAGCAGAACTGAAAAAAGCCATAGACCAAGGTACTCGTGCCAAGCGCAAGATGATTGAAGCGAATCTGCGCCTAGTAGTAGCGATCGCTAAGAAATATCAAAAGCGCAACATGGAATTCTTGGACTTGATCCAGGAAGGTACCTTGGGCTTAGAGCGAGGGGTTGAGAAATTTGACCCAACCAGGGGCTACAAGTTTTCCACCTACGCCTATTGGTGGATTCGGCAAGCGATTACCCGTGCGATCGCTCAGCAAGCTCGTGCAATTCGGCTGCCTATCCACATTACCGAAAAGCTCAACAAAATTAAGAAAGTACAACGGGAACTATCCCAGACCCTAGGTCGCAATGCTACTCCCACCGAGATTGCTAAAGAGTTGGATTTAGAACCAGCTCAGATTAGGGAATATTTGAGCATTGCTCGTCAGCCCATCTCTCTTGACGTTCGGGTCGGAGATAACCAAGACACAGAGCTGTCTGAGCTGCTAGAAGATGATGGTCTAACACCGGTTAACTACACCACTCAGGAGTCCTTGCGGCAAGACCTAAATCTGCTGTTAGCAGAACTTACCCCCCAACAGCGGGAAGTGCTAGCGCTACGCTTTGGGTTAGAGGATGGCAAAGAGCTGTCTCTGGCTAAAGTTGGTAAGCGACTTAACCTCAGTCGTGAACGGGTACGCCAGTTAGAACATCAAGCCTTAGCACAGCTACGGCGTCGCCATGCTAATTTCCGGGAGTACATCGCTAGCTAGCTAATGGTTGACTGTCTTCCAAGCATGAGTGGTAGCCAGAAACGGTTACCACTTATTTTTTTGTAAAGAAATGTAAAAAACACCGAAATCTCTGTTCTGACCTTTGGAGTATTTCTATAGTCAGAGCAAAATTGACATCACTGTATAAGTTCACCGATAAGTTCACAAAATTTTCACATCAAAACGGGAGAGTGAGGAGGTAAAAAAACCTGGGAGAGCCATTTAAGAAGCAATTTCTAAGTTAACCTGGACGAAAAATTATTCCAAGGGTTGAATAAAAGATGAGTCTGGACTCACCTATTTCAGCAAAAGGTCACCCAGCTATTGCTTGAGCAAGGGTCAACCAATAGCTGGGTGAAAGCTGATAGTCAAGCTTCAGCAAAATTTCAGGCTATGACCAGCGCCAACTGTGACAGTTGATAAACCGATCAACAAAGGAACAAACCAAAGCATAGTTTAGGCTTAAATAGGTTTATAACCTTAAGAGTCAACATAACTCTGGTTTAGGAAAAATTAACTTTTTCTGATTGATTATGGCTTCATCAATTGATGGTCTAAACTCTCAGAATTTTTGCTTAGGGTGTCTTACAGTTTTTTTTTCAAAGGGGGTAAGTATGATGCTTAACCAATTAACTGGATCGTTCTTGTCAGCACGTCAACTGCTAAATCTTAGAAAACTACCCCTGACAAGGCTATTGCTAACGATAGGATTGGTAACTACCTCATCAACTATAGCAACAGCAGCACCTCAACGGCCAGATCAAGCCATTGATACTACAGGTAGAGCGTACACTCAAGCAACGAATCCAAATGCATCAATGCCTGATGATGGCATCTACCTCTATGGTGAATCCTCACAACCAGGACAGATTGGTCAAGAATATCTAGTATTTGAAGCGAATCAGGGCAAGGTGCTTGGTGCGGTATATATGCCTCAGTCAGAGTATAGCTGTTTTTACGGCACCCTAGATTCAAAACAAATGAATTTGACGGTTATTGATCCCTACAACCAAACCGCTTTGTCCCATACCATTTCCCGTGAACAGCGCTCACCCATTGCTATAGTTGGTGAACGGCTAAGCCTTGACCATCGCTATAGCGCTATTACTTATCCTTACCACGTTGGACTAGAAGGATATCAAGCAATTAGTTCTATTAGTGATAGTGACCAGGAAATTTTGAGGGTTTGCCGGGATAACTACCAAGCAAGAGTCACCGAGTGATTAATGCTCCCTAGGACTAATACTAGTTGCTAGGTAATTCAAGGAAAGAATTGACCATTAACAACGTTGGATTAGGTATAAGGCTTCCTGTAGGGAGCATTAAATCAAAAATCCAATCTCTAAAATTTAAATGCTATGCTCATTAAACCCTAAAATTGGAACAGTTACTCATAATCCAGCAACCAAACGATTTAGCTCCGATTGCATTTGATTAGAAACTTGCTGGTAACAAGCATTAACATAATCTTGATCGCGAGCAGCAACACGACCATAACGCTCAAAAACAATCGGAGGGCAAACACGAGTTGTAATAGGTATGGGCAAGGGTATATTGGGTAGAGGACCAATCCCCAATCCCCAAGGCAAACCGAGATAAATTGGGAAAACTTGTGGGTCAAGACCAAATAACCAGGGCATCCCCAACTCGTTTAGTTGTCGTGCCTGTTCATAGCAGTCACCTAAGACAATCAGGGTATCATGGGCACCGTTGGATATAATCGGAACAATGGGAACCTTTTCTCGTAGTGCCAGTTTAATAAAGCCCTTACGTCCAGCCAATTGAATTTGATGACGCTGGCTATGGGGACGGAACACATCTTGGGCACCCCCTGGATAGACTAAGACACTAGCTCCCTTACGAAAAGCAGCGATCGCCATTTGGGGATGAGCCATGATTGCCCCCATCTTTGCCGCTAGCTGCGCCAGGGCTGGATAAATGTGCCAGGCATTGGAATGCATCAGACCATAAACTGGACGCTGGGTGCCAAAGCGGCGAAACCAGTCATACATCATCATCACCATATCAGGGGAAGCTAATCCACCATTGTGGGAACCAACCAACAGCACCTTACTGTCCGGAATGTGCTGCCAGCCATCAGTTTTCACCCGAAAGTAGTAGCGATAAAACCATTCCCACTGGGGCAGATAGGATTTAATTACTTCTGGATCTCGCTCTTCTAAAGACCAACCAAACCGATGCGTCAAGGCTATACTATTGAGTTAACTACAGTTAAATCCTATTCCAAAAAAACCTGAGCTAGAGGTTAAGTTGATCACTAAAAGCTCCTACAAGGGATCCGACTGTATTCGTAAGCATATGCGCGTAGCGCTAATCGCTGTTCGCTGATAGCTTACCTGTATTGTTTATTATACTGTTAATTTAGCGCTTAGTGTATTAATTTCCTCTTGCTCCGGGTCTCGGTCAAAAATGAGTATATATTTCATGTCAGGCATCAGTCTGCGCAGAACTTGTAGATGAGCCTCAGCGTCAGTTCGGCGACGAAAGCGAGCGACAATAATTCGCTGCATTTTAGGAAGTGGCTTGATAATACACCATGGGCTTAGTCGATCGCGGTAGGTCATAACACCCTGCTCCATGATGTTTGATTTATTATTCTGATAAAACTGATAAATAGATTAAATCTTTTTGACTAATACCTACAGTTATAAAACTACAGTTATAGCCGTTAGATCCTTAAGCAGTTGAACGCTTCAAGACAGTGCTTTTAGCGCCTCTACTTTCTAGGGTGATCTGACCACGGTTAGATCACCTAAATAGTCTGCTTGCAGTTGATATGCTTGTATAGATGTCCAACCCTCCGAGGTGCAACTATTGGCCTTATAGCTCTCTAAACCTTGTCAAACATTATCCACTGTTTTATAATCAAATAAGTTAGTAACTTGTTTAACTTCGGAACACTACCGCCCAACGAAGAACTAAAAGCTAAAACAGCTGGTCGTAAGTTAAGCGACGTAAAATAATGGACTGAGTGAAGTTACAGTGCGGTTTGAGAGTAGGCAGCAGAGCCTCCATTAAGAAAATTAGCGCAATGCTTTTGGCATTGCTTTGTCGGCAACAACCATTAGTTTTAACTAATGCTATACCATCGTCCTATCTGCTTGTGAGTAGGTTTGTACAGGTTAAATGTTGCACCCTATCTATAAAAGCAGCTACAGTAGAATGCTGTGTTGCCAAATTGCCGATTTTAATAAAAAAACTTTTGTTATAGCAGTCGCCAGCGATGCAGCGCGGTCTTGGGGAGCCAGTGCGGTCTTGGGGGTTCCCCCCATGAGCAACTGGCGTGGTTTCCCCCACTCGCGCTTTGCATGGCTGACAGGGCAGTTAGGACATCGACATTAGTCTCACACCCTTTGTAAGCGCAAGAGTTTGACTTCTGACTTCTGACTTCTGACTTCTGACTTCTGCTATATCTGTTAGCCATTACCCATTACCCATCCCCAATTTGCTGTTGATGATCAGGACATAGCAAATTCCTAATTACCTGGGGAATCTCCTCAAAATGCTCCAAGAGAAAATCCATCAGGGCAAGATGGCGCAAATCAATTGGCTGGGGGCGGCGATAGTTGTGACCGCTGGAAAACCAGCGCTGAACGGTGGCAGTTGAGCGAGAGCAGATACTAGCGATTTGTTCGTAATTCACATCCCATTTATGATAGAATTGTCTAGGAGTCATACCCAGTTGGCAGTTGCTGTAGAGTTCAATTAGATCTTGCTCTCGTTGAGTTAGAGTCCGGGGAGGGGTTCTATATTGATCATCGAAACGGTATCTCCCAGAGGGAGTTCGTAGCACATTGGGGGATTTCAAATAATTTCTAGGGCCAAGAGCCTCAGTGCAAGTCCAAGAATAGGAATCTTGATAGTTGGTTGTTACCGTACGCTTAGGATGCCGAGGTTCAATGTCTTCTTCCCAAGCGGTGTCAGCAACGATCCAAGCTGCACTAGGGGAGTCTTTGTCAAGCCAGATCAGGTAGCAAATTGCCCATTGGCATTGATGCCTGGCGTAGGCGTAGAAGAATCCAATCACAACACCCCAGTCCATTTGACCGTTTAGAGGTCGCCACCTAATGGGTGAGCCTGTTTGATAACGGGGTGTTGCTTTAGGGTTCCAAGTAGCTGGGGGGTCTATTGATGGTGGCGCGATTTCTGTTTTAATGGGGTCAAACACTATATCTGATTCGACCTCGCGGATGGTATTTAAATAACTGGCTATCAGTTTTCCGGTCAGATTCTGAGTTAGGTGCTGGATGAGGACGGTAGCTAGAGTTTTTAGTTCTGGTTCTTCTATATCCATTGACTCTGCATTGAAGTCGGCATCGCCGTAGTGCTTCAAATGGGACAACAGTTGTGTGATGCCGAATTCGTCTAAGGCTTGCTGATAGGTAGGAGGCTGATCGCTTTTTTCTCTAACTGTTTCTACCATAGGAAACTTGCTGGTAATTACATCAATATTATACTTTTATGTATCAAAAAATACATTTTAAGTACAAATCAGGTAAATTTTGACATCAAATAACAGTTGAACTTATAATAGAGATTATGAGCAAACGTATACAAGTAACCTTACCAGACCGGATTGCAGACGATTTACAGCGATGGGCTGATTACGATGGACGCCCTCTATCGAACCTTGCTGCTTACCTTCTAGAACGTGCTGTTACCGAGGCAAAGAAAGAAGATGTTGAATGGGACAAAGAGTCTTGATCTCCACCAACGGTTGATTACGCCATGAGCCAGAGCGCGCTAATCGTGCTTTATCTTAATAACTAGTATGGCTCTTGTAATCTAAGCTAGAAATATCAGCTTGTAGGGTGGGCAAAAACAGTTTGTTTTTTTGAGTATTCTAGATTAGATTACTTGGCCCACCCTACTTTAATGGGGATTTTTTTTAGACGCAAGTCCCTAATCTAAGCTAGAAATCTCAGTCTGTATAAATTCCAGGATAAGTTTAGGTTGCAACGCCTTAATAATCCTCATTAAGGCGTTGCTGAATACTCTATTCAGCAATGCCTTAAAAGCAAATACTTAAGCCGCAACGTTAATCTTCTGGTAGATTTTCCCTCACCCATTTACGCCAAGCTAAAATCATGGTAGTGTCATCCTGGGTTTCTGCCTGCTGCAAAAACTGATTGATAATCTCTACAGAGAGAATCTCAAAGGTGAAATTGTCCTGACAACGAACATATTCTCCATTTTGCAGCCGGTAAATTTCTACAGTTTGTCCTATATAACGCCAAACTTCAGGCACTCCTATCTGCTTGTAAATCCCAAATCGCCGACTGGATGAACTGGTAATATCGACTTCAATCACCAAGTCTGGTGGAGGATCATTGGCTAAATCTACTGTCCTGCCTTGAATACAGTCAACATTGCCGATGTAGTAGCAAGAGTCAGGTTCTGCACCATGCTCTAAATCCTCCCGATTCAGGGTTGTAGAAGCAAACCCTTTGACCCGAAGATTAAGTTCTTCGGTTAAGGTATTCACCATCCGTTCTAGCAGCTGCTTGTATGTCTCATGGCGATCTGAGGGCATCGTGATTTCTAGCATTCCTTGAGCATAGGCAAGACGCGAGGCTCGATGATCTCCTAAGTCTGCCAATAGCGCCTTGTACGTCTGCCAACTGACGTTTTGTAAGACAATTCTCTGGGTAGTTTTGACAGGTGAATCCTCATCTGAACTAAAAGTACTGGCCATTGATGCAGTGATTGTTGTGAAAATGCGATTGGCCGTAGGCCACGCGGGGCGCGTTCGCACAAATCCTTAACAGCAATGCAGCGCCGACCTGTAGGGGTTTCTCCGATTCGCGACTGCATTAAGACAGCAACTTAATCCAATTGGTCTAGATTAATACCTAACTCACGCAGTCGCGCCGCCAAACGTTCTGCTCGTTGCTTAGCTTGTGCCAACTCCTCGCTTGCTAGAGGAATCAAATTCCCCTTAAGGGTTATCCAGCGTAACCATAATCGAGGGATATCGCGAAAACTGCCACGCCACAAACCTAAACTTAATCCCAACTCCGGCATCAGTAACCTGCCCTGATTTAGCACTGCGGGTTTGTAGTGATCACCAACCAGATCAAACCCTTGTAACTTGTTGGTGTAGCGATGCAGAGGTGCGACCCGTGGCGAATTAAATTACGGGTCAAGGGCACCTAAGCGGTCTTGGGGAGGCAGCGCGGTCTTGGGGAGGCAGCGCCTTCATGCGGGGGTTTCCCCCATGAGCGACTGCCGTGGTCCCCCCCGGAGACGAAACCTTAGACAGGGGAGCCTTTATGGTTGGTAGGTTATGCAAAAAAGGGTTAAAACTTATTGATTAAGGCTCCCCTGTCTTACGGTAACTTCAAACCATGAGCGACTGCCGTGGTTTCCACGGGGCTGAGAAGGTGCGGACGCAGGTTCCTCACACAGAACCAAAACCATGAGCGACTGCATCAAGAAAGGAAGGGAAGTCATAGGTATTGTCGATTGTGAATAACTCGATTTATCGTTGTATATCTTGGTTCCAATAAGAACCTCCTGGTAATTGAGTTAAATAGTCATTAATAAATAAAGGTAAATCCTTTTTTGAATGGAGGTATGTCAAAGCCAGCAAATCTTGAGTTGTTTGCCTGAGCTGAGCTCTATCTACTAGTTTTGAAAGTTGAGCTGGAGTATAGGCACCATTGAGAACCTCCACACTCGCCGTGGAAATTGCTGCCTCCAGTTCATTGTCAATCAATGACTGCCATTGATCAGCATTGATAGTATAGGATTTTTGGTTATCTTTGAGATTCAGTTTTTGGATTTCCCGAATGAAATCACGAATTGAAGCTGCCCAAGAATTTGCCAAACGCTCCTCTACTTGGTTTTTAATCAAGTTAATCAATGCCTTGTTTAAATAGGATTCAATCTGATGCAGAGTTGCGCGTTTAGTCATCTGTTCCAACTCATCTACAATTGCTAAGGCATCTGCGTAGCGTCCCTCTAGGATACTTATTCTGAGATCGATTAATTCTTGAGTCATACCCCAGTCCTCACAGATTTATGGTTCCCTTTAGCCTATCGAAGAAACTGCACAAGTCATCTGGCACGCATATTAACTGAATAAAGTCAATAGCACGGTGCTAGGAAAATAGCTTCGAGGGCAAAAAATAGTTAACGGATCTAAGAGGTTGTCTGAGAAGTCTCATTTGCTACATCCAAGCCCCCGTTGGTCCCCCAATTTTGGGGGACTTCTACCAGCAAATTGATTCTTGTTCCCCCCAGAATTGGGGGGCTAGGGGGGCAAAATTCAGTATCAAAAAACTTGGGAGATATCCTCTAAGCGATGGCAGTATCGGTTAGATGGGTAAAGTGTGGAAAGTGTATAAAACGTGGAAAGTGTGGAAAGTGTGGTAAAATGGGGAGGTGTGAAAAATGTGGAAACTGTGGAAAATGTGGAAAATGTGGGAAAATGGGGAGGTGTGGGAGGTGTGGGGAGATGGGGAGGTGTGGGAGGTGTGGGGAGATGGGGAGATGGGGATAATTTTCAGGGGCTTGTGTAATTAATCCTTGCATCGGCTTTTCCATTAGCCTTTTAGGTATTGGTCAATCCCAAATCCGATGCAAATCCAAGAAAAAACCTGGTAAAACCTCCTGACCAGACAACTCAACAGGATTATCTAATATTTCTACTGTTAAACCCCGTCGATAAACTTCAACTTGGCGTTGTTGGGGATTGATTAACCAGCCTAAATTAGCACCATTTTCGATATACTCAACCATCTTATCTTGCCAAGATTTAAGAGTATCTGAACTAGATCGTAACTCCACTACAAAATCAGGACAAATATTGGGAAAAGTTACTAGCTGTTCATCTGTTAATGTTTGCCAACGTTCTTGACTGATCCAGATTGACGAAAATCTTAACAAGATTATGCTTGATAAAATTCCTAGCAATACAGGTACAGTACGGCAGCAAATCAAATATATACTGATTGGTTCTGCGAGCGCAGTTCCGGTGATAATTTACACACTTTATTCCCTGGGTTACGGGTCGCTGAATGAATGGAGTACACCCCAACCTACTGGAAATTGTGGTGAGGTGATCAGTATGTTGATTCGATATCTGCTACTCGATTAAGATAGCAATTTGCCAGGGATTGAATCCTTGGCTAGAATGGGGGATAATCAGTAAAGTGTAATATTTCTGTGTCCACCACTGGTGGATGTAGATACAGCTAAGCTGTACTGGTGGAATTTTTGTTAATTTATTCGGTCAATGATTGGGGTTAACCAAGACTTGACCGATTTTTTATGAAGGATGAAGGATGAATTTATATTTCCTTGATTTAGAATGGCTATAGGAGACATGATAAATAAAGATCATGGCATATAGTGATTTTACAACCATCTACAAAGTCGAAACGACGTTTAATCTCATTGTTGATGAGGGGAATACTATATTTAATGATATTGCTCCTATCGAGCCCAGTGATCACTTGAAAACGACGCTTAAAGAAAATTTGCCGATCACGAATGCTATAAATACCGAAAAAGCTCGTTCTGAGTTAGTTATTGCTCCGGTTTTACTGGAAGTGCGCCGTCTGCTTGATTTCAAAATCGGTTTTTTTTCTGGCACTGAGTTTAATGTCGATAAAGGAAGTGGATTAAATGGATACTGTGATTATCTTCTTACTGCTTCTAAGGAAATGTATGAAATTCGGACACCAGTTGTCACTCTAGTAGAGGCAAAAAATGAAAATATTAAGGGGGGATTAGGACAGTGCATTGCGGAAATGGTAGCGGCTCAGAGATTTAATCAACAACAGGATCAGGATATTGATGCTATCTATGGAGCTGTGACTACTGGGACGAATTGGAAGTTTCTCAAGTTGGTGAATCAATTGGTGTTTATTGATTTGGATGACTATTATATTAAGGAAATTGATCTGATACTGGGCATATTGGCACATCCTTTTAAGGAGTATCTATAGGATTTTTATAAGAGATGTAAACATAGTCGCGCTTGGGAAAGGCAAGAGGCAAGAAAGTAGCCACTGCATCAAGACATATAGGTATTTTTGGTAATGGAAAGAACTGTCATCGTGTGGAGAAACTATTGTGTTGGTGAGACTGATGGGTTACTCGGCTCTGTTGAGGATTCGCAATAGCTTGCTCTTGGGGTGGAGAAACTATTGTGCTGGTGAGACCGATGGGTTACTCGGCTCTGTTGAGGATTCGCAATAGCTTGCTGTTGGGACAGACAAAACCGACAAAAAAGACTTTTGAGGTGTCAAAAAATCATTTTTGTGGTATACTACACTTCATTGACCATCGTCCTGGACAGACGATGGGGGATTTTTGTTTGGGTAGAAAGTTCTTCTTACCCCATGATTTTTCTTCCTTTATGTGTTGCTTGGGCAGAAGATTTTTCTTCTCCCAGGTTTTTTTATATCTTCTTCACCATTCTTCTACTACCTCAGTTCGATGTCAGAAGTTGGCTGTTTTTTTGAGGAAACAGGAGACAGGAGACTCAATTACAGCAAGTGATCAGAAGACTCCAGAATTTATGGTGATAATCCAGAATTAACCGCAATTGCTGATCAAACTCTGATTAATGACTAATTAACTGGGAAATAATTTATTCTGATTCCTGAGTTCTAGATCAAGTTGGTTATGGGTCGCTCTGATTAAGTTAGTATTCTTGTACTAACTCGACTAACTATAAGCGATCGCAAATCAGCTTCATGTCCGAATCCATGTCAGAATCCATGTCCCAATCCATGTCCCAATCCCAATGGCAAGTCCTAGCGCCACCGGAAATTCCTCAGTGGTTCATCGAAGCTGTCAAATCCCATACTAAGGGCTATTCGGGAGATTATGCTGCTCAACTGCTGTGGCAACGGGGAATACGAGAGGAGAGACAACTAGCTGGTTTCCTCAACCCAGATTTGTATCAACCTACCAGCCCTTTTGATTTTGGACAGGAAATGAAATGGGCAGTAAAACGCCTACTCCAAGCCCGTGAGGCTGGGGCAAAGGTTGCCATATGGGGGGACTTTGATGCTGATGGAATCACGGCTACTAGTGTCCTATGGGAAGGACTGGGACAATTTTTCTGGCAGCACCAACAGCTAAGTTACTACATTCCCAATCGCCTGACGGAATCCCATGGTTTGAATTGTCCAGGAATTGACCAACTGAACGCTTCTGGGGTGAAACTTATCGTTACCTGCGATACTGGCAGCACGAATCTGAGGGAAATTGATTATGCTCACCAGTTGGGAATGGATGTGATTATCACTGACCACCATACTCTACCAGATGACCGTCCGCCAGTAGTTTCTATGATCAATTCTCGCTATTTTGCTGAAACTCACCCTTTATTTCATTTGTCTGGGGTGGCGGTGGCGTATAAGTTAGTGGAAGCGATGTATCAGGTTTTACCTAATATTCCCCAACAACGGTTAGAGGGGTTGCTGGATTTGGTGGCAATTGGTCTAATTGCGGATTTAGTGGAATTATCTGGAGATTGTCGTTACCTGGCACAACGGGGAATTGAACAACTGAAGCAGCAACTGAAAACTCGCTCTCGTCCTGGTATAGCGCGATTGTTACAGTTGTGTAAACGCAGTGGCGATCGCCCGACGGATATTTCTTTTGGACTTGGCCCGAGAATTAATGCTGTAAGTCGGATTCAAGGGGATGCTTCATTTTGTGTTGAGTTACTGACTAGTAAGGATGAGAAACGTTGTGAGCAACTGGCTTTAGAGACGGAACTAGCTAATACCCGCCGTATGTCTTTACAAAAAGATATTACTAAGCAAGTTAAGGATAAACTTGCCCAACTTGATCTGTCTACTACTAATGTGATTGTCCTAGAAGATCCCCAATGGCCAGTTGGTGTTTTAGGCTTAGTGGCAGGTCAAATTGCTCAGGAATATGGACGCCCGACGATTTTGTTAAGTACAGTTTTATTAAGTACTGAAAGTAGCGATAGAGAAAGCAAACTGGTAGAAGCAGGTTTAGAGGATAAACACTCCTATAGTATAGCACGGGGTTCGGCTCGTTCTGTTAATAATATTGATCTTTATGAATTAGTCAATTCCCAAGCTCATTTGTTGCATCGCTTCGGAGGTCATCCTTTTGCGGCTGGGTTGAGTTTGCCAGTGGATAATATTCCTTTATTTAGGGAAGCGATTAACCAGCAGTTGGCACAAAAACTAGGGACGACGGGTGCTTTGATGATGCCAGCCATGGAAGCGGATTTGGTGGTTAAGGTTGCTGAGTTGGGGAAAGCACTATTTGATGAATTGAAACATCTGGAACCTTGTGGGATGGGTAATCCTGTGCCAAAATTGCTGATTAAAAACTGTTGGTTTGAACAGGTTTTGAATCGTAACTCTAAGGATTTGAGAGGGCGAAAAGTACAGTATATCAAAACTAAATTTGAAATTTGGGATGACTCTACGAGTATGGGTTTTCCTGGAATTTGGTGGGGACATTATCAGGATGAAGTCCCTAAAGTTAGATGTAATGCTGTTGTGGAATTAGACTATAATAATTATGAAAAACGTCCAGAAGTGCGCCTCGTTGCTGTGCAACCTTGCCAAGAAAATGATTTTTTCCAATCTTGTTTCCAGGTCTCTAATCAGCTGGATTGGATTTTAGATTGGCGGGGACAAGAGTTAGAGGTTGGCCGGTTGAAGGGTGTTGGCTCTCAAGAGTTACATGTTGGCAAGTTGAAGGTTGAATGTTCTCAAGAGTTACATGTTGGCAGGTTGAAGGTTGTTCGCGAACAACCTACTAACCTTCAACCTCCTAACCTTCAACCTACTAACCTTCAACCTCCTAACCTTCAACCTACTAACCTTCAACCTGATAACTTTCAACCTCCTAACCTTCAACCTCCTAACCTTCAACCTCCTAACCTTCAACCTGATAACTTTCAACCTCCTAACCTTCAACCTCCTAACCTTCAACCTGATAACTTTCAACCTGATAACCTTCAACCTCCTAACCTTCAACCTCCTAACCTTCAACCTCCTAACCGGCAAGGTTTAAGTCCTCTAATGGTTTATGAGTGTCCGACGAGTTGGGATGAGTTACAAGTATGGTGTAGGAGAGCGATACAGGCAGAACGACAATTAGCGATCGCATATCCACGGCCTCAACAACTATCTGCCCAAGACACCTGGAAAAAGTTGCTAGGAATTGCTAAGTTCCTAAGTCGCACCGGTCAATGGGCTACTTTGGTGCAATTGCAGGAGAAGTTGGATTTAAGCGATCGCACTGTTGAGTTAGGACTGAATGCTCTATCAGTGATTGGTTTTGAGGTTTCTTACCAGGACTCGGGGGTACAAATAAGCTGCCATCCAAAAGAGTGGTCTTCCGATTGGCCGTTGGCCACGCTACGCGAGCGGACGAATGTTGCTGGGAATGATGCGATTGCGCTACGCGCACGCTGCGCGAACGCAATATTTTTTGCTGCCATTGAGGAAGAACAGTTCCGACGTCAATATTTTTACCAGGTGCCTCTGTCTACCATTGCCGGATATAGCATGGTTGGTATCAAACAAGATTAGACGTAAGCATTCAGCAATCAGCAATCAGCAGTCAGCAGTCAGCCTTGGCCTTTGGCCACGCTACGGGAATGGCCACGCTATGGGAATGGCTGATCGCTGATCCCTGATCCCTGAGGGCTGATCGCTGATCGCTGATCCCTGATCGCTGATCCCTGATCCCTGATCCCTGAGGGCTGATCCCTGAGGGCTGATCGCTGATCGCTGATAACTGATAGCTGATAGCTAAATGCTTACAATCTGTGACACCTGCTAAACAGTCCACTAAGAAAACACAGACATTCAATTAATTGATACAACCGACTCTCTTTTAAAGAGTATCAACTAATTAAGCCGTCTAAAACTAAGCCAAATTTTTTATAGTTATATCCGGATTAGCCAGATTCAAGTCATCTCAAGGCTTTCAAGTATTTAGATTTTTTTTTAGAACCTGAGGAACCTTTTGTTTATTCCCAACGACTTGTAGAGAAAGGAACAAAAAATTAACGAATTTGAGGAAATAAACAATGCAAGGTTTACTGAAATCTATTTTCACCATTTCTACTTTGGCCGCTACAACAATTGCTCCCGTTTTACTAGGAAATAGTATGGCTTCAGCTAATCCAGGAGCAGATGATCTCAGCGTCAAAGGTACAGATGCTAGCTACATTGGCGTTGGTCTGGCCGCCGGTGTAACTAGTGATGGACAAGGGAATGACCAAAATATTGGTGGTAATATTACAACTCGTCTGACAACTTCAAAGCTTCCCGTTTCTCTACGTGGTGATGTTATTTTCAATGATGATAATACCGCGATTATTCCTAGTGTTTCTTTTGACCTAGGCGTAGCCAAAAATACTAATGTTTTTGCTAGTGTTGGTTACTCTTTTGTGGAAGATGACGGAGACAATACACCCATAGGTAATCAAGATGCTTGGGTGCTTGGCTTGGGTGCTGAAAGCCAAATTGCTAAGGATGTTTTGGTTTACGGTAATACTAAGGTAGGTCTTAACGCTTACGAAAATAGTTCAGGTGAGTCTGTCAGTGTTCAATTGGGTGCAGGCTATCGTTTCTAAACTTAGTATGTCCATTGTCAAAGGGAAAGGATGAAGGATGAAGGATGAAGGATGAAGGATGAAGGATGAAGGATGAAGTATAAAGGATGAAGTATAAAGTGTCAAATACTTCAACTGAGGTGACAACAATCCTCTTGTGCATCTACTCGCTTGAGCGAATCTACTCGCTTCAACCTTCCTTCAACTCTTCCCTTTCCTCTTTCCCGGTATCTGCTTCAATCACACTGAGTGGGTTTAGATAAATTTTAGGATTTATAAAGTTATCGATCCAATGGGCAACGGTAGTATTAGGATCTAATCATTAACCGTAATCCCGAGCGATTTATCGGGAATTATACTTATTCATCTTTTTAGATCCGTCGAACCAATGGTTGTATCTCAGACTCCTAAAGCCCGCAAACCCTCTAAGATTGAAGGAATTAAAGAACGCAGTAACTTCTTGCGTGAGCCGGTGGCAACTGAATTGCTACAGGATACTACTCATTTTACAGAAGACGCTATTCAAGTTCTTAAGTTTCACGGGTCTTACCAGCAAGACAACCGAGATAACCGGGTCAAGGGTCAGGAAAAAGACTATCAGTTCATGCTGCGCACTCGAAATCCTGGAGGATTTATTCCACCAGAGCTTTATCTGACTCTAGAGCAGTTGTCAGAAGAGTATGGTAACCATACCCTACGAGTAACTACCCGTCAGGGTTTTCAGATTCATGGCATTCTCAAAAAGAATTTGAAAGCGACAATTGCGGCAATTGTCCGCAATATGGGGTCAACCTTGGGTGCTTGTGGAGACCTCAACCGCAATGTTATGGCTGCACCAGCACCATATAAAAATCGACCAGAGTATCAGTATGCTTGGGAGTATGCTGATCGGATTGCTGACTTACTTACCCCTCAAACCGGTGCCTATTACGAGATTTGGCTGGATGGGGAAAAGGTAATTAGTGCTGAGGAAGCTCCGGAGGTGAAAGCAGCACGGCAGCGCAATGGTAATGGTACTATTTTCCAGGACAAAGAGGAACCAATCTACGGGGAACACTATATGCCCCGGAAGTTTAAGTGTTCCGTAACGGTTCCCGGGGATAACTCGATTGATATCTATACCCAAGATGTGGGGTTGGTGGTAATTACCAACGACCAGGGAGAACTGGAGGGATTTAATGTTCTGGCTGGTGGGGGTATGGGTCGTACCCACAATAAGGAAGAAACCTTTGCTCGTCTAGCTGACCACATCTGCTATGTGGAGAAAGAGGATATCTACGACTTGGTTAAGGCAATTGTGGCAACTCAACGGGATTATGGCGATCGCGTAAACCGCCGTCATGCCAGAATGAAGTACCTAATCAATGATTGGGGTGTCGAGAGGTTTCGGGAAAAAGTAGAAAGCTACTTCGGTAAAACCCTGGCACCGTTTAAGCCCTTACCCCCATTTAAGTACGAAGATTATTTGGGTTGGAACGAACAAGGAGACGGAAAGCTATTCCTGGGGATATCGATTGAGAATGGTCGGGTCAAAGATGAAGGGGATTTCCGACTCAAAACAGCTCTGCGGGAAATTACTGAGAAATTTGCCCTACCGATGCGGCTGACTGCTAACCACAATATAATTCTCTATGAGATTGACCCCACCCACCAGCAAACCCTGAATCAGATTCTCGAACAGCACGGTATTCAAGTTACTCCAGAAGGAATTGAACCGTTAGTGCGCTACTCCATGGCTTGTCCAGCTTTACCTACTTGTGGTTTAGCGATTACCGAATCAGAACGGGCGCTCCCTGGCATGGTTGAGCGGATTCGGTTACTGCTGGACAAATTGGGGTTAGAGAAGGAATATTTTGTGATCCGAATGACCGGTTGTCCCAATGGCTGTGCTAGACCGTATATCGCAGAGTTGGGATTTGTCGGTAGTGCACCAAAGGCTTATCAAGTGTGGCTGGGAGCTTCACCAGATCAAACTCGGTTATCACGAGCCTATGTCCAGAAAATGCCAGAAAGTGAGCTGGAATCTTTCTTTGAACCAATTTTTGTGCAGTTTCGGCAAGAGCGCAAACCAGAAGAGAGTTTTGGGGATTTTTGCGATCGCATTGGCTTTGATGCCCTTCGGGAATTTTCTGCTAACTATGAGCTAGGTAGCGGTATAGTTAATCCAGATGCCAAGCTAGCAAGTAAGAAATCCTCAGCTAAGAAATCTTCTACTGCTAAAAATCGCCGTCGAATTAGCATTCCCGAAGAAGTCCATGCTCGTCTTAAGGAAGCTGCTGCTAACCAAGGGAAAAGTATGACGGAGTTGGCAGCAGAGGCTCTGAAAGCTTATTTGCCATAACTAGGTTAGCAGGTTTAAGGCTGTCTGTCAGAATGTAGAATGCATAATTTAGAATGTAGAATGTAGAATGTAGAATGCATAATTTAGAATGTAGAATGTAGAATGCAGAATGCAGAATGTAGAATGCAGAATGTAGAATGTAGAATGTAGAATGTAAGCAGGTACACAAAATTAATTACACATTTCAAAAAACTCAAAGGCTTACAATGTAAGGGTTACAGAGATGGCGAGTAGGTAATTAATCCTGCGATCGGTGCTTATAATTCTAAATTCTAAATTCTAAATTCTAAATTCTAAATTCTAAATTCTAAATTCTAAATTCTAAATTCTGAATTCTAATAAATTCTAAATTCTAAATTCTAAATAGTTAGGGATGATATGAATTGGTAGCAAGAGCAGTAGATACTTGTTGGATTAGAGCTTCTTGGGTAGAGGAGTTATCTAAAACTAGATCAGCAAGTTCTATTTTTTGCTGGAGGGGGAGTTGGCTGTTGATCCGGGCTTGAGCTTGTTCTTTAGAGATGCGATCGCGTTTCTGGATCCGTCTGAGCTGTTGTTCTGGTGAGCAGCTGACTACCCAGATTTCTGTCACTAAGTCTGTCATCTTAGCTTCAAATAGTAGAGGGATGACTAATATCACTGTCGGAGCAACTAGCGATGCAGCGCGGTCTTGGGGGTTTCCCCCACTCGCTATTGCATCAAGAAAGGTATCGAGTTCAGATCGGAAGCGATCGCGTACATAAGGATGGATTTGTTGCTCTAACCACTGTCGCTCAGTTGGGTTACTAAAAATTATCTCTCCTAAGCGTTTACGGTTCAGGGTACTGTCACTGTGCTGCACTTGTAAACCGTAGCGCTGATAAATCTGTTTCAGGATTGGTGAATCTGGTTGTACTGCTTCTCTGGCATAGATATCCGCATCTAAAATTGGTAGCCTGTAGGTATCAGCCAGGTAATTCGATACGGTGGTTTTTCCCGTAGCGATACCACCGGTTAGACCAATGATGCGTTTTTGATTCATGGGCGTTAAGTGTAGAATCAGTGGTTAGATCAGGGATGCGATCGCACCTGTTGGTCACAAATCCGTGCTACCAGGTGGTGGGTTACCACCCAATTCCCTTCCCCTAACTTACCCTAAAGTAGCTGAGGGCTGATATCAGATCAGGATGATTACCCTTAATCAAAATCTCCCCCATCTCCCACACTCCCCGCGCCCGGGCCCCACACTCCCCACACTTCCCGCGCCCGGGCCCCTAGATTATAGACCTCTCCAAAAACTTGAAACTTTCTCAGGCACTGCTTTTCAGCGATCAAATTGACCAAGTCAATTTTACGTTGAATTAACGCTATAATAAGCTTAAGAAGCTATTGATGTTAATTTAGCACTAAAACTATGAGCATAGACAACCTCAATTGTTTCAGCAATTTCCGAGGCTTTTGTTACTTGTAATACTAAGGCTCCTGTTCTCAATCTTACCAAACCACATATTGTCAAAATCACCCCAGAATATTTATTATAATTTAGGCGAAACCTTTCTCCCGCTATTTTAAAAATTTTTACCAACCTAATCACATGTTCTACAAATATTCTGTTTGAAGATAATAGCTTGTTATATTTCTTTTGCTGTGAGGTTAACTCACCATTTCTTGGCTTTTTATGGGGAGTTCTTATTTGTTCTTCTCCTAGATAAGCTTTGTCCCCACTCAGTCGTTGTTTATCATCAAATTTTTTTAAACTTTCCCGACAAATATTTATGTCACTTTTGGGGCCTGGTTTACCGACCACTACATCCACTATATCTTCCCCTTTTGGCAAAACAATAAATTGATTTTTAAATGTATGGTTTTTCTTCTTGCCAGAATAGAATAATTTTTGTTGATTATAGTCTGAAGGTCTTTCTCTGACTTGTTCTGCGCTATCTACTATTAACTCATACTCAGTTAAGGCTTCTTGAATTATATCCTCGGATTCTTCGTACTTTTTTACTTGTTCTAACAAAGAAGCTGGTAGAGCTTCCCTGAAAATAGATTGCCAGTAGTTAAAAGTAGAGTTTGCTTTAGATTCACTCACCTGGAACTGTAGTCCGAGAAGTTGAAAGTTTATGTGATGTCGTAAGTAAATTAATGTCAAGACTATTTGGTCTTCAATTGATAATTTTTGTCCAGCACCTCCCCCAGGCTTTATTAGCCGGACTTTTTGATTTTCAATTTTTTCTTGATGTTGACGATGTAATAACTTAGCTTGTTCTATCAGTTGAGAGAGTTGCTCATAATTTATTCCTAGCAATCTTTTTGTTTGTTTAGGATTTTTTTGGATGTAGTTCCAAGTGTAGCTCATGGTTTTTGAGGTTGATAAAAGTGATTAATTTTATCTTATTTTACCATAAGTTTGTTTTTTGGAGAGGTCTTATGGGTATTCAACCGGACTTGATATGAGTGGGTCAGTTTTGAGTGGTTCAGTTTTCTTGTCTAAATCTCATCTAACTTTCATTTATTAGTTAGGGCGATTTCAGGATGGTAGTTCATTATAATAATTAAGCAACTAAAACAATGATTCAATTCATTTTTTATTACTAGGAGGAAGTGTTATGAAACGTCTAATTGTTGGTGGTTTATCCGTATTGTTAATGGCAGCAGCAACTCCGGCTGTGCAAGCAGAAACAACTGTTGTTAAACACAACTCTTTAAACAATGCTCTGCTCAGTCAACGAATAGCCTCTACTATCGCCACAGGAAGCTTTATCACCGTTGATAGAGGGCATCGCACTCAAGGAAATGCCAAGATTGTCAATGAAAATGGTAAACGCTATCTAGAATTCGATCAATCCTTTAAAACTGGTAGTGGCCCCGATGTGAATGTAGTCCTGTATCGGAACAGCAGTGTACCTCGTAAAATTCAACCACGAGACTATGTAACCCTTGCCCGACTCAAGCAATTCAGTGGTGCTCAACGCTATGCTATTCCTGACGACTGGAATCTTGATGAATTTGGCTCTGTAGCAATTTGGTGTCGTCGGTTTAACATCACCTTTGGTTACGCTTCCCTATAAAAGAGGTACTTTCGTCCTGGGTTAATGGGAGTAGGGAGTCGGGAGTCGGGATGCAGTACGGTCAAAGGGAGCTAGTTGCTCATCGCTTCATCCGTTCCGTCGCAAGGTAGCCAGCTCCTGATCTTCCCCTACACCCTACACCCGGTCACCCCACGCCCAGCAAGGCTTTTAAGGCTGTTTGTCACCCCGTCAGGAACAATGTAGGCTTGAACCTCCCCATCCGTCGCAGGAATGGGGTATCCTTTGCACAACCACCGTTGGTTGTTATCGACCTGGGCGTAACTTTCCCGCGCACCGTTCCCGTAGCGTGGCCTATGGCCAGGGTACCTGAGTAGGGTCAATACCCAGTTTTTTTTGAGACCCTTACTTTTTATATTAACACTATTTGAGAGGGAAAATTCATCCCCAGAGACGAAACCTGATGGTGAGGGTCGCCTTTATGGTTAAAGATGAAACGTAAGTATTCAGCCGTCAGCCGTCAGCCGTCAGCTAATCAATGGGAGGTAAGCACCGATCGCAGAATTAATTACCTACTCGCCATCTCTGTAACCCTTACATTGTAAGGCTTTGAGTTTTGTAAAATGTGTAATCAATTTTGTGTACCTGCTTAGTAAATAAGCTGGGGGGTGCTGGTACGGCTGGTTGAAAATCCCTGCTGGTTTTACTAATCCGACCCCGTGCAGTTCTCGTGCCTGATCGCTGATCGCTGATCGCTGATCGCTGAATACTTACGATGAAACCTTAGAGGTTGTCTGAGAAGTCTCATTTGCTACATCCAAGCCCCCTAAATCCCCCAATTTTGGGGGACTTTTAGAAGCAAATTGACTCTTGTTCCCCCCAAAGTTGGGGGGCTAGGGGGGCAAAATTCAGTATCAAAAAACTTTTCAGATATCCTCTTAGACAGGGGAGCCTTTCTGGTCGGCAGGTTATGAATAAAAAGGTTAAAAATTTTGTAATAAGGCTCCCCTGTCTTACGGTATAGCAGAAGTCAGAAGTCAGAAGTCAGAAGTCAGAAGTAAAACTATTGCTATACTTAGCTTTGAGACTTTTGTCATGTCCTAACTGCCCTGGCGACTGCTATAACTCCCAAGGCAGGCTATGCAAAAAAAGGTTAAAACTTATTGATTAAGGCGACCCTCTCCTTACGGTAACTTCAAGACCTAAGAGGACGGGGTATTCTTTTCCCTCTCAAACTCTCCCACTCTGATAATTACCGGGATATTGTTGGGCATAATCTTCGAGTTTCTTGACTAAGGTATCAAATTCTTCGTTTGTCATGGGTTAATCTCCTATTGACTAAGTCTGTTTGACCCAGTGTCTAGTTATAGTTAGCCCAAGTTGGTAGTCTTCTTGATCAAGAAAACGCCTTTTTGAGAATTAAATTTATTTGACAATTTAATTATTTCCCCAATTTCCCCGCAAAGATCAGGTAACGCTTAACCCAACGCTCTAGAATAACAGTGAACACTAGGGGTAAGCCAGAACAGTAACGTGCAGCTAAAGCAAGTCATTATTATTCACAAAGCTGGAGACTCCCAAGGAAAACGTTGCGCAGAAAAATGCGCTCGGGAGTTGGAAACACGCCAGTGCAAGGTTCTGATCGGACCAAGTGGCGCGAAAGATAATCCCTACCCAGTCTTTTTAGCTTCTGCCACCGAAGCCATTGATTTGGCAGTGGTTCTCGGGGGGGATGGGACAGTATTGGCAGCCGCAAGACATCTGGCTCCGGAAGGAATACCAATTTTGGCAGTAAATGTTGGAGGTCATCTGGGATTTCTGACCGAACCTATCGAAGAATTTAAAGACACTGAGCAAGTATGGAACCGACTATTAGAAGACCGCTATGCAGTTCAGCGGCGGATGATGTTAGAGGGGGCTGTGTTTGAGGGAAACCGCACTGACCTGACACCAGTTAGCGGACGCTTTTTCGCACTCAATGAAATGTGTATTAAACCTGCCTCTGCCGATCGGATGATTACCTCAATTCTGGAAATGGAAATTGATGGAGAAGTAGTGGATCAATACCAAGGGGATGGACTAATTGTTGGGACTCCCACTGGTTCCACTGGCTATACTGTTTCCGCTAATGGTCCAATTTTGCACGACTCGATTGAAGCGATCGCAGTAGCACCGATTTGTCCGATGAGCCTTTCCAGTCGTCCTTTCGTGCTCCCCTCTGGCTCTGTTGTCAGTATCTGGCCCTTGGGGGATTATGAACTAAACACTAAACTCTGGATGGATGGTGTGCTCGCAACCTCTATTTGGCCTGGACAACGGGTGGACGTGCGTAGAGCAGATTGTCAGGCCAAGTTCATTATCCTACGGGAACAGTATTCCTATTACCAGACCTTAAGGACTAAGCTTCAGTGGGCTGGTACTAGAGTCACCTACAGTAACAACCACCGCAATTGAGTCAATTGCTTAGTTAATGGGGAGAGTGGGAAGTGTGGGGAGTGGGGGGAGTTTGAGGAGTTTGGGGACAAAATTTCAAAAATAAATCATAACGGAGGGTTAACGGTGGGATTTCTGAGTATTCTACCAATCAGCAATGCCCACTAGACATCTCCAAAAATTAACCTCAAACCCTTGCACTGCCTGGGTCAAAACCGAGTTTCTGGAGATGTCTACTTGCTATAATTGTGTCTAGTCAATTATGTTCATTACCATTAACTGTTTTGATATTCAGATAAAAATGACTAATTTTGAAGCAATTCCAGAAACTAAAATTCCTAAGACAATAGAGCAAATCTCGTCTTCATCAATTTCAAGACCTTCAGTTTTAATCAATATCGGTTCTTATTTATTCCTGGCTGGTGGGGTTGGGGTTGGAATGGCCTCTATTTTTATCTCACACCGTCAAATATTGCTAATCGTTAGCGCTGCTTGTGTTGCGGTTTTTCTATTTCTGTTTCTATTTAATCAACAATTGTGGCAAGACTATAAAGAAGCTAATCATCAGTCGCAACTGACCAAAAAGTCTAAACTATGTAGTGGGCTCTGGTGCGGTAATAATTCCATAGAGAATAACCCGATAACTCTAGCGATAGAAAAAGCATTAACCTATAGCCAGGAGTTAATTGACGATTATAAAAAGACCCGCAGAACCTCCCGAAATGCTTACTATGTTGCCCAAATGTTAACCATTATTTTATCGGGAATAACACCAATTTTAGTCTTGCTAGACAAATTAGAAACTGGTTCTGCATTACTAAAGTGGCTCCCAGTAATATTTCCAGCTGTTGCTTCTATTGTTGCTAGTGTGTCTACTTCCTTTCCGTTTCAAGAAAATTGGATTGCTGCCAACACTACTGTAGAATTGTTAGAGGCGGAACAGGAAAAATTTGTCTTGGGAGTTACTCCAGCTTATCGCTTTTCTGATTCACCCGATGGCGCGCGACGTCAACAACAATCACAAAAGGCCATAGAACATTATATTGTTCAGGTGAATAAGATTCATCTCAAGCAAGTGCAATCCTCTGATGGCAATCAGTCAGCGGAGAAGAATGAAGAATGAAGAATTAAGAATGTAGAATGAAGAATGTAGAATTAAGAATTAAGAATGTAGAATGTAGAATGAAGAATTAAGAATGGTGAAGGCAGAATAGTGAATGGTGAATTTAGAATGCAGAATCCAGAATGGTGAAGCTAGAAGCCAGAAGCCAGAAGCCAGAAGCCAGAAGCCAGAAGCCAGAATGGTGAATTCTAAATTCCCAATTCTAAATTCTAAATTCTCTTCAATTCTAAATTCCCAATTCTAAATTCTCTTCAATTCCCAATTCTAAATTCTAAATTCTAAATTCTAAATTCTCTTCAATTCTAAATTCTAAATTCTAAATTCTAAAATATCGGTACTGATGGGTCAGCTACAGACAGTCGCACCCGCTTCCCTACGGGTAACTGAGTGCTAAGGTTGGTGCGAGCGTGGAGTTTTGTGCCGGAAGCGGTTTGTAAACAGTAGCGGTATTCACGACCTAGGAAGTGTCGGTCTTGAATCACTACGGTGGAGTCATCATCAGCCTTGAGAAGTACATTTTCTTCCCTAAGCATCAGCTCCCCTTGCTCCAGCTGATCCAGTTTTGTATTAAGTATGGCATCATTGACTCTGATGGCAAAGGAGCCTACTTCTGTTTCCCATAGGTCTCCTCTGCGTTGGGCTGGTAAAAAGTTGGCTTGGGTGACGAATTCTGCTACAAAGCGAGAGCTGGGATTGGTATAGATTTCTTCTGGTGTCCCCAATTGCTCTAATCGACCAGAACGCATTACTCCCACTTGGTCGGATATCGACAAGGCTTCTTCTTGGTCATGGGTGACAAAAATAGCAGAGGTGCCGGTTTCTTTGAGAATAGCTCGCACTTCCTGACGCAACCGCAGACGCACTTGGACATCCAGATTGCTGAGGGGTTCATCCAATAGAATTAATTTAGGTTGCGGGGCTAAGGCACGGGCTAGGGCTACTCGCTGCTGCTGACCACCAGAGAGTTCGTGGGGATAACGTTTGCCCATGCCAGCTAATCCGACTAATGCGATCGCATCTTCCGTATTACCCTTGACACAGACACCACTCTTCTGTTTCCGATTCTGCTTAAGCCCAAACGCCACATTCTCTGCTACGGTCAGGTGAGGAAATAGAGCATAGTCTTGAAATACCATACCAGTATTGCGCTGTTCTGGTGGTAACCAATACCCTGGCCCAGTCACTTTCCGTCCTGCCAATACCACTAGTCCCGCTTGGGGTCGCTCAAACCCAGCTACAATCCGCAGTAAAGTCGTTTTGCCACAGCCAGATGGCCCCACTAATCCCAGTAAATCCCCTTCATGGAGGGTAAACGACACATTCCCCACTGCTGGCTCAGTGGTTTGATCAAAGTGTTTAGTAATCCCTTCTAAATGTAGAATTGCTGGTTTTGTCATGAATTGATAGTGAAAGTTATTTTGTTGAAGGTTGAATGTTGGCAGGTTGAATGTTGGCAGGTTGAATGTTGGCAGGTTGAGTAGACCTGACAGGATCAGTAGTTTAATCTGAGTTATGGAAAGCTGACGGCTGACCGCTGAGGGCTGAATGCTTACCTACTAGTTACAGTCTCTCCTTGCGCCTTTTGCTAGGAAGCTGCCAGCAATCATCGAGCCAGGATATTAACTCCTGGCGCGGAAGGGTTAGCTGTCTGAGGATACTCCAAATTTGAATCAAAGCCGTGACATTATCGATTTCAGCTCTCAAGGGCTGGTCAGTCTTACAGTGACAGGGAATCTCTAGCTCTTGCAAGCGCCGATAGACTTGCCATCGGTCTCCCCACTTGATCTCTATCACTTGACTGGCCTCTGATTCAGATATAGATGGATCCATAATCAATAATGAAATAGTTTTTTAGTGACATCCTCCTACACCAAATCAACGATTATGGTGTAGGCTTCCCAACCTCACGATTGGGCATTCCTAGTTTTTCTCTTACGAGATTTTGCCTCTGACCTAGATCGGGTCTCCCCAACCCCCGGCAGACCGACTGCATAGGCGTTTTCTATTCCGCAGAGTCCCTGCGTACTGACTTGTTCTAAACCACGCCACCTGATTACTTGGGCAGCTGCATGGTCTCTATCCGTTCTATATCCACAACCATTACATTGATGTACCCGCTCCGAAAGCCCCTTTTTGCCGGTATGAGTTCCACACTTGGGACAGGTTTGGGAGGTGCCATTAGGATCGACACGCCCACAGTAGACCTGGTGCTTAGATGCTACCCACTCCAAGATGTTGAGAAACTGACCAAAGGCGGCGTCGAGGGTATGCTTCCTAAGCATCCCTCTACTCATTGCCAAAACATTCAAATCTTCAACGAAAACCATCCCCACTCCTTCAGTGGAACAAAGATGATTCGCCAGCTTGTAGTGGTAGTCTTTGCGGGTGTTAGCAATGTGGTTGTGGAACCTGGCCAGCTTTAGTCTCACTCGTTCTCGATTTTTAGAACCCTTGTTAGTTCTGGCGTACTTGCGTTGCAGCAATTTCAGCTGGCGGTGCAAACTAACCAGAAATCGGGGTCTACAGATCAACTCAGACTCAGATGTTGCCAGAAAGCAGCTAAGCCCGAGATCAATGCCGATGGCCTTACCATGAGGCTTAACTTCCGGTATCGAGATATCAGAAGAAATAGCAATAACTGCTTCCCATCTATCAGCCTTTCTCAACACCCTTACCTGTTTAACCACAAACCCATCAGGGATAGGTCGATGCAGGTTGATCGGCACTTTCCCCAGCTTGGGAAGTTTGATTTGCCAACCCGTAATTGGGTTGGATTTGAACTGAGGAAAAAGTAGGGACTTGAGTTGCCCATACTTCTTGAAACGAGGAAAGCCAAAGCCTCTTGTTTTAAAAAAGTCCCAAGCATTATGCAACCGACGAAGAGTAGTTTGAAGTACTTGCGAAGGGGCTTGTTTCAGGCGGGGAAATACTTCCTTAGCTTTAGGGAGGGCGTTTTGCTGATCATAATAATTAGGAAAAGGAATATCAGCTGGAATGATGTATTCCGACTGCAAAGAGCAACAATTAACACGACATTTGCGCGAATTTATCCAGTCTTTGATTTCTCCCAATCCTTGGTTGTAAAGCAGGCGAGAAACCTCCAACCATTCGAGCAATTGTTGCTCTTGAATGGCGGATGGATAGATTCGGTAACAGTAGTTCATTGTTAGACTCATACCACTTTTAGGGGTATTGAAACCCAGAAAACTACCCTGGGAGGTTCATGTATCCCCCAGACCCCCCGCTAGTTAAAAGCTGGAAGCAAGCTGCCTTGGTTAAGGGAAGATTTGAGCAGCCAGGGATTAGTTATTGCTAATGCTCATAGACTAGTTTAGTCTATTTAGGTTTCAAATGCAAAGCTTTCTCAACTAATTTACAAAAAAAATATTATTAGGACTTACGAAGTTTACTGGGTTTTGCCCCCCTGCCCCCCAATTTTGGGGGGTAATGATGTCAAAGTCCCCCAGAATTGGGGGATTTAGGGGGCAATTGCCTAAGTCTTGATTATTTCAACAGTTGCCAGTGGGAGAATAGCACTGGAACACCGGGAGATGGCGTGATCAGGAGATGGAAATATCTAGGGCAAGGGGTGTAAGCACTTATAGATAATTTTGTCAACTATAATTGCAACTACAATCCAGCAATAGATGTAGGGTGGGCAGTGCAGCAGACCAATCAGATCAGCTCCCCATCCCATCCCAAAGCACTGCCCACCAACTGCCTGGAAATAGAAACTGGCAAGATGCCAGTTCTACCAAGATGCCCATTCCACTGGGTGAGCATAGCAGTAGAGCGGGCATCCTGCCCGCCCCAACATATATTGAAACTGGCAAGATGCCAGTTCCACTACAATCGAGCAATAGATGTAGGGTGGGCAGTGCAGCAGACCAATCAGATCAGCTCCCCATCCCATCCCAAAGCACTGCCCACCAACTGCCCGCCCACTATAATGAATGACAAGGGTGCCAGATAATTCAACCTTCATAATTCATACAAGATCCTTAAGATGATCAATTGGGATCCCTATCTAGCATCAATCCGTAACACCTACGCCAAATGGTGGCAAGTTTATACCCTCACCGATGTCCAAGGCCGCAAGCCCAAGCCGCAGCAACAGACCCCTAGACTGTTTAACTTTAACCTGATGGTCCAAACCATCAAGTCGGAGCAGCCACAACCAGACGAAAATCGGGAAGAAATTGAGCGCTTACCTGTCCTAGAAGGATTGCTCAAGTATGCTACTGACCATGTTTTACTAGTGGGTCGTCCGGGTTCCGGCAAATCCACTGCGTTATTGCGATTGTTGGGGGATGATGGGATACCAGGGAAAATTCCGGTGCTGGTGGAACTGCGATATTACCAGACATCCGTGTTGGAGTTAGTACGGAATTTTCTGAAACGCCATGATGTACTGCTGGACTCCACCGATATCGAAAGACTATTGTTTGAGGGACAATTCTGGTTACTGATCGATGGGGTAAACGAGCTACCGTCAGAAGCAGCACGTGTGGATTTGACTCAGTTTCGGCAGAATTACCAGAAGCCTACTCCCATGATTTTCACCACTAGGGATTTAGGAGTTGGTGGTGACTTGGGGATTCAGAAGAAGTTGGAAATGCAATCCTTGAGTGTAGAGCAAATGTCGGAATTTGTCCGAAAGTATTTGCCACAACAGGGGGAGCAGATGCTTCAGCAGTTGGGCGATCGCTTACGGGAGTTTGGCCAAACTCCCCTACTATTAATGATGCTATGTGCCCTGTTTCAGGATAAGGGAGAGATACCGTCAAATCTGGGTTTAGTCTTTCGCTCATTTACCCAGTTCTATTCTGATAACATCAAGCAAGATGTTAGGGTTTCCGAGGAATCAAGAGGATTTTGGACTGACTTGCTGCAACAGTTAGCTTTTGTGATGACAACTGGGGATAAGCCCAAAGAGATTACTGTTGCTATTCCTAAGACAAAATCCCAGGAATTTTTAACTAACTATCTAGGTCAGAATGGTTGTATCGATCCTAAAGTTCGCGCTAGAGCTTGGCTAAAGGATTTACTCAACCATCACTTGATTCAACAATCAGGAAAATTGATTGAGTTTCGACACCAAATGATCCAAGAATACTATACAGCCGAATATTTATTGAAGCAATTACCAAGTATCAGCGATCAGGAGTTACAACAGAACTATCTCAATTATTTGAAATGGACAGAACCTCTGGTGCTGATGCTGCAATTGCTAGATGATCAAGCCCAAGCCCAGCGTGTTGTCAAGTTAGGATTAGCAGTGGATTGGCAACTGGGAGCGAGGTTAGCAGGAGCAGTAAAACCGCAGTTTCAGGAGCAGACTGTTGGGTTGGTGCTTGGGTTAAAGGTTCCGAAGTTAGTTAAGCTTCAATTGTTGGGAATAACTGGATCAGACAAAGCGATACCTGAGCTAAGTAAATTCCTGAATCATAACAACTTTGCTATGCGTTGGAGTGTGGCAAATGCTCTCGAAAAAATTGGGACAGAAGCCACCATAGACCTGTTAAGTAAATGCCTGAATGATGACGAATCAAATGTGCGTAGGAAGGCGACATATGCTCTGGCTGAAATTGGCACAGAAGCCACGATTGCTGCCTTAAGTAAATGCCTAGATGATGACGACTCACTTATACGTAGGAGGGCGGCAGAAGCTCTAGTTGAAATGCGGTCACCAGCAACTATCGATGTTTTGATTAAACTCCTTAAATCTCAAGACTATCGTGGAAGTTATAAAGTGACCTATGCTTTAGCTGAAATCGGTGATAAATCAGCTACTAAGGCGTTGATTAAACTGTTGGAAGATAAAAATAATAAGATTCGGAGAGATGCAGCTAATGCTCTCGGAGCAATCGATTCAGAAACGGCTGTTGATGGTCTTCTTACCTGTCTAGATGATCAAGACTTTATGGTACGGATAACGGCAGTGACAGCCTTGAGTAAAATCCAGTCACCAGCAGCTATTGATGGGCTACTTAAATTCCTGGAAGATGAAAACTATAAAGTCTATTATACTGCAGCAGATGCGGTGATAGAAATCTTCTCACTATCCGTTAATGATGATCTGATTAGACTCCTCAAATATAAAAATTCCTATGTGCGCATCAATGCTGCAAAAGCTCTGATTAACTACCAATCACCAGAATCCCTAGTAGTTATTGATCCTCTGATTAAACTCTTTAAATATGAAGAGCATTATGTAAGGTATATTGCGAAACCAGCTCTGGTAGAAATTGGTTCATTAGATGCTATTAATGAACTGATTAAACTCCTAGACGATCAAGACGACGAGCTACGTTACCTGGCAATAGAGGCTTTGGGAGAAATTGGCTCAGAAGCGGCTAGTGATGGGTTAATTAAATGTCTGGAAGATGACCACTATTTAGTGCGTCGTGAGGCCGCAACTGCTTTGGGTGATATTGGCTCAGAAGCAGCGATTGATGGATTAATTAAATGTCTGGAAGATGACCACTCAGATGTGCGTTGGATGACAGCAGAGGCTTTGGGTAAACTTAAGTCAGCAGCGGCGATTGAGGGGTTAATTACATGCTTGGAAGATGAAGAAGATTTGGTGCGTAGTCAGGCAGCAGAGGCTTTGGGGAATATTGGAGCAACGTCTGCGATTGATGGATTAATTAAAGTCCTGGAATATGATGACTATTCTGTGCAGAAAAGGGCAGCAGATGCGTTGGTTAAGATTGCTTCACAATCCGCCACTAATAAGTTGATAAAAATCCTAGAGCATGAGGATTTTGATGTGCGGATGATAGCGGCAGAAGTTATCGGAAAAATTGGCTCACAATCTGCTATTTCAGAATCTGCTATTGATGGACTAATTAAATGCCTGGAAGATAGCTATAATTATGTACCTGAAAGGGCAGCCGAAGCTCTGGGAAAAATTGGCACAGAAGCTACTATTCCTAAACTGATTAATCGCCTCAAAAACGAAGAATTTGTACAAACTAATGATGGCATAAGCTGTGATCAAACCATAAATGTCCTTAACGCCATTCAAGAGCGCTACCAAATCTACAACCCAACCTATAGTCCCAAACCCACTCCCAAACCAATTGCCACTCAAACCATGTACATCCTCCACCTCTCGGACCTCCACATCACCACCCCTGACCAAGCTACCCTTTGGTCAAACCAACTCGCCCAAGACCTAATTCAAGACCTTCAAATCCCTCACCTTGACGCTCTTATCCTCTCCGGTGATATCGCGAATTATTCCACTCCAGAGGAATACCAGGCTGCACAACAGTTTCTCCACAACCTCCGCCAAGACTTTTCCCTAGACTCGAAGCAAATTGTTCTAGTTCCCGGTAACCATGACCTCAATTGGGAACTTTCAGAGGAGGCTTATGATTTTTGGTATCGCAAAAATTACCAAGGTACACTAACAGAGGGTCACTACATCGAAGAAAGTGAACGGGTGATTCTAGTCCGACATGAATCCAAATACCAACAACGGTTAGCCCACTTCAGCGAATTCTATCAAGCTATCAAAACTCAACCCTATCCCCTCGACTATGACCAGCAAGGGATTATCGACTATTTCCCAGACCAACAGTTACTGATCCTAGGACTAAACTCGGCTTGGCAACTGGATCACCACTTCAGAGACCGGGCTAGCATCCACTCCGGTGCTCTCAGCAAGGCCCTGGCCGAAATTCGCCGTAACCAAGACTACCGCAACTGCCTGAAACTAGCGGTTTGGCACCATCCCCTCAATAGTGCTGGAAGCGATCGCATTACCGACCAAGGATTCATGGAACAACTCGCCCAAGCTGGATTCCGCTTCTTCCTCCACGGACACATTCACAAAGCCGAAACCAGCCTTTTCCGTTACGACCTCAGTCCAACTGGGCGCAAACTCGACCAAATTGGTGCTGGCACCTTTGGGGCACCCACCAAAGAACTCATACCCGGTTATCCTTGGCAATATAATCTACTGAAAATTAAGGATAATCAGCTCACTGTCTACACTCGCCGTCGGGAAGAAGAAAATGGTGCTTGGAAACCTGATTCACGGTGGACTCAGGGTCCAGGAAAAGGTGGTTTGGATTATTATTCCATTGAGTTGTAGAGAGTAGGGAGTAGGGAGTAGGGAGTAGGGATTGAGCGCAGTTTTGCCTACTGATCTATAGCAGTTTTTATCCTAATGAGGTACACATAATTTTTGCCCTGTTCCCTTTTCCCCTCCTGGGAGGGGTTAGGGGTGGGTTACTCTTCCCTATTCCCTGTTCCCTGTTCTCTAAAACCCAAGAATTTTGGCGTTGCTGAATCAAGGAATGAATGCGCGATCATCTGGTTTTGGTCAAGCCCCCGTGGGTCCCCCAACTTTGCGGTGCGACCCAAGGGCGATTTACTCGCCCTAGGAGGCGCGCACCGGAAGGGACGCAAGAAAGTCTTGTTCCCCCACCGGTGCGCTTTCCGTCGGCGAATTAAATTCGCCACGGGTCGCACCGCAAAATTGGGGGGCTAGGGGGGCAAAACCATACCCAGAATCAGCAACGCCAGAATTTTCACCTCAACCAAGTAAAAAATACTGTATTAATGCTTACTTAATTCAGCTAGATAATCCTTAACTAACACTTCGATTAGCATTGGATCTAAATTGCTATGGTGAAATTTGATAGCTAAAGGCACCGTTAGTCTTTGCTGATTATTGTCGTAGGTTCGCTTTCCAAAGTAGAAAAAACTCTGGGTATTTCCACGACCTGTCTGCATAGAAAAACTTAAAAAATCCAAGCCAGGAAGATTACCAACAAATTGACCTAGTTGGTAAGCATAGTATCTATCATTATTATTGGGCAATATAGGATTAGCGAAAATACTGTCTTTGCTATTTCTGTATAGTTGATAAAATTCAAGCCATCCTAATTTTGTGGCATTATTAATGATCATTTCTGCAAATCGAACTTCGCCTCCCACTGCTGTCGGACAAAATAATGGTGGATTATTAATTTGATACCATTTATGGTTAATAAATCTCCACCAGAAAGGAGGATGTTCTTTCAGGGCTTTAAGTAATTTCCAGATTAAGAAACACGTAAAGGTTGAATAGTCATTTTTGAAATTATCGTTATAATTAGTTTCCGCATCGGTTAAGTCTAATCTTAAGGTAATATCTAAATAAGGATTTATTACCTTTGTTTCGTCAATAAAAAAGTCTAGTGCCCAGCCGACATAACTATTTTTGTATTGATCAGTATCTAAGGGTATAGCGTCGTATTTGTCTAAATAGTAATTTAAATCGTCCATGATTTAAGTATTAGTTAAGGCTAATAGTATTTTAGCTAAGCATTCAGCCGTCAGCCGTCAGCTGTCAGCCGTCAGCTTATTGTATTCAAAAGCACCGATTGCGCGTAGCTGTTCGCGTAGCGTGTGCGTAGCACATAAGCTAATCACTGATAGCTGATAGCTGATAGCTGATAGCTGATAGCTGATAGCTGATAGCTGATAGCTGATAGCTGATAACTGATAGCTGACCGCTGACCGCTGATAGCTTCCAAAAAAATAGCCGTAGAAATACTATCCACGGCTATTTCAACTCCACAATAAGTCAGTTGAAATTGTGATATCACTAAGTTCCCAAATCTAACCCGATGTGATGATTTGATTGGCCAAAGGTCACGCAAGGGGGGGAAATCCCCCCAGAAATTTAAAGTGTTATGGCAACAGCCAATACTTGGTTATGGTAGTCATCACTTCCCCGGGAACATCAGTTGGTTCCAGAGGGGTCCATTCAGCAATCGACCCATAGCCTAGGGAATATAGCATCTGCATACTATAAATGACGGCTTCACGAGAACCTTTCAGGACGTGCTTAGCGGGTTGTTTTTTGAAATTTTGGGAAAATTTTTTGGACATCACTAAAAAACTGAACTCATTGTGATTATAGTGATTATTGGAATGATTATAATTTAGTTTTTCAAGGGTTTTATAAAAGTTTTTTTGGGGAGTTTTAGGGGTAATTAATAATTAATAATTAAGAATGTAGAATTAAGAATGTAGAATTGAGAATGTAGAATTAAGAATTGAGAATTAAGAATTGAGAATTAAGAATTGAGAATTAAGAATTGAGAATTGAGAATTGAGAATTGAGAATTGAGAATTGAGAATTGAGAATTAAGAATTGAGAATTAAGAATTCAGAATTAAGAATGTATAATTTAGGACGTTGCTGAATTGAAGTATGAATGCGCAATCATCTGATTGTGGTCAAGACCCCTAAATTCCCATCTTTAAAAAAGCTAAGCATCCGCTAATTCCCCCCAAGCGAGCAATCCCTCGCTTGGGGGGCTAGGGGGGCGGGGGACCCAAGAAAGTCTTGTTCCCCCCAAGCGAGCAATCCCTCGCTTGGGGGGCTAGGGGGGCTCAATCATACCCATAATCAGCAACGCCGAATTTAGGATTCTGCATTCTTAATTCTTCATTCTACATTCTTAATTCTTCATTCTTAATTCAACAATTGCTTACCAAATCCCCTGCTGTGTATTGGTAGACTCTGAAGAGATACACTGGTTTAATTGTTCACGTAATGTATCATGATCTAAATCTTGACCAATCAGCACTAATTGATTTTTTGGTTCACCTTTCCACTCATCATCTTCAATAGAGAAACGCTTACCACTGAGGTGGAAGATGTGACGCTGAGGACTTTGATCAAACCAGAGAATTCCCTTAGCGCGGAACACATTAGAGGATAACTTATTGTCTAGGAAATCCTGAAACTTCCGAAGCCCTAGGGGCTTGTCACTCTCGAAAGAAAGGGAAGTGAATCCGTCAATTTCTAGGTGATCGGAGTGATAGTGATGAGCGTGATCATGGTCATGATGGTCATGGTGGTGATGATCATGGTCATGGTGATCATGGTGGTGATGATCATGGTGATCATGGTCATGATGGTCATGATGGTCATGATCATGGTGGTGATGATCATGATCTGATGTTTTGCTGTCGAAATACTTATCAGACTCAAAGAGACCAACACTGAGAATTAAAGGAATTGGCACTTCGGCTTTAGTAGTTCTCAAAATCCTAGCATCAGTTTTCATATCTCTGAGCCGGTTTTCCAAGTGGTCTACATTGGCTTGATCGACCAAGTCAGTCTTGTTGAGGATAATAATATCCCCATAAGCAATCTGATTAGTTGCCGCGTCACTATTAAATAGATCGATACTAAAGTTTTCTGAATCTACCATAGTGACAATAGAATCAAGACGAGTCATATCTCGCAATTCTGTGCCCAAAAAGGTTAGCGCCACTGGTAAGGGGTCCGCTAATCCGGTAGTTTCCACCACTAAATAATCCAGCTTTTCTGGATGCTCCAATACGTTGTAAACTGCTTCAATTAAATCATCATTAATGGTGCAGCAGATACAGCCATTATTCAGGGCGACCATATTATCATCAGTATTGATAATCAGCTCATTATCAATACCAATTTCACCAAACTCATTAACAAGGACCGCTGTTTTGACGCCTTCTTGGTTACTTAAGATATGGTTAAGGAGGGTGGTTTTGCCGCTACCCAGGAAACCGGTAATAATGGTAACGGGTAAGCCTTGTTTCGGGGCTTCCATCCCTTGACCAGATGGGGAATCAGTCGGTAAAGTTTGCATAAGGCAACTTGTGAAAACAGTTGAGAATCAAGATATACCAAGATATCGTATTTTATCTAAAACAGCAATTCATCTCCAGCTAACCCTACGGGTATAACGGGAGACGGGGCGTATAAAGTGCTCCCGCAGGTGACCCACACAGCCCCTCATGAATTGCGCTTACTTGACACCTTACACAGAATATATTATAATGTAAGTATATACCAAAGAGTAAATAATGGTCGAAAAAGCTTACCGTTACCGTTTCTATCCAACCCCTGAACAGGAAACTCTGCTGAGGAGAACTCTAGGATGTGTAAGACTTGTTTACAACAAAGCTTTAGATGCTAGGACTTCAGGTTGGTACAAACGCTCCCGACGGATAAGCTACAAGGAAACTTCCTTAATGTTGACAGAATGGAAAAAACAGGATGACTTGTTCTTTTTGAATGACGTTAGTTCTGTTCCTCTTCAGCAAGGATTAAGACATTTACAAACCGCTTTTACTAATTTCTTTGCCGGTCGAGCTAAGTATCCTAACTTCAAGAAAAAACGTAATGGTGGTAGTGCAGAATTTACTAAGTCAGCATTCAAATGGGAAGATGGTCAAGTCTATCTTGCCAAATGTAAAGAACCTTTACGGATTCGTTGGAGTCGTCAGTTACCTGCAAACTGCACTCCAAGTATTGTTACACTTAGCTTAGACCCATCTGAGCGGTGGCAGATCTCAATTAGGTTTGATGACCATAGAGATTTGAGCTTACCGACCACAGATAAACAAGTTGGCTTGGACTTAGGAGTTACTAGCCTGATCACAACAAGCGACGGAGATAAAATTGCCAATCCCAAACATTTTAAAAAGCTCAAGAAAAAGCTAGCTAAATACCAAAAAGCTTTGTCACGAAAACAAAAAGGTTCTAATAATCGTTACAAAGCCAGGTTAAAGGTTGCCAGGGTGCATGCACAAATCAAAGACTCTAGACGAGATTTTACCCACAAGCTAACTACTCAACTGGTCAGAGAAAACCAATTGATTGCGTTTGAAGATTTAGCTGTGAAAAATCTGGTCAAAAATCACAAACTAGCTCAAGTTATCAGTGAAGCCAACTGGGCGGAAATAATTCGTCAGATTAAGTACAAGTCTCAATGGTATAATCGAGAAGCCATTTCCATTGATAAGTGGTTTCCTAGTAGCAAACTGTGTTCTGTTTGCCTAAATCGTGTTGAGTCTTTAGCTTTGAATATTCGGGAATGGGATTGCCTATCCTGCAATGCTCACCACGATCGTGATATCAATGCATCAATTAACATTTTGGCGGCAGGACTTGCCGTGTCAGTCTGCGGAGCGACCGTAAGACCCGAAGAGAGTAAATCTCGGAAGGCTGGTGCGAAAAACTCCCCCAAGGGGAGAAGGAAACAGAAACCTAAGTCGTGAGTCTTAGGAATCCCTCGTTATAATCTTTGATTTAACCAGGGAGGATGTCAAAAGTATATCTATAGCCCACTGTTGGTGATTTTATCTTTTCTTTGTCATGACCCTAAACCTTTACAATACCTTAACCCGCCGCAAGGAATCCTTTGAGCCATTGGAAACTGGTAAAGTCCGGATGTACTGCTGTGGCATTACGGTGTATGACTTGTGCCACTTGGGTCATGCTAGAACTTGTATTGTCTGGGATACCGCTCGTCACTACTTACAATGGCGGGGCTATGATGTGAATTATGTCCAAAATTTTACAGATATTGATGATAAAATCCTAAACCGAGCCCGAAGGGAAGGCACCTCTATGGAGGCAGTGTCGGAACGCTTCATTGATGCCTATTTTGAAGATATGGCAAGGCTGAATGTCCAAGAGGCTAATGCTTACCCCCGCGCGACTCATAGCTTAGATGGAATCAAGCGACTGGTGTGTGAGTTGGAACAAAAAGGCTATGCTTACGAAGCCGATGGGGATGTGTACTATTCAGTGCGTCGGTTTGAGGAGTATGGCAAACTCTCTGGCCGCAAGTTAGAGGATTTGCAAGCAGGAGCCAGTGGACGGGTAGATGTAGCCGACTCGGTTGGGCCTAAGAAGAAAGACCCCTTTGATTTTGCGGTTTGGAAAAGCGCTAAGCCAGAGGAACCATCCTGGGAATCCCCTTGGGGACCTGGTCGTCCAGGTTGGCATATTGAATGCTCGGCGATGGTGCGAGATATGCTCGGGGAAACGATTGATATTCATACTGGTGGCTCTGACTTGGTTTTCCCCCACCACGAAAATGAAATTGCTCAATCGGAAGCAGTAACTGGTAAAAGCCTAGCCCGTTATTGGTTACACAATGGCATGGTCAAGGTGGATGGAGAGAAAATGTCTAAGTCTTTAGGCAACTTTACTACTATCAGAGACTTACTCGACCGTCCCGTTGACCCCATGGCAGTGCGGCTATTTGTGTTAATGGCGCAATACCGTAAACCAATAGATTTTACTGATGATGCGATCGCATCTGCTACCAATGGCTGGCAAACTCTCAAAGAAGGCTTGCTGTTTGGTCATAACTATGGTATACAATTAGGATGGCAAGACCAATCAGCCACACCCAAACCATCACAACCCTTGCAGGATGACTTATCAAATAAAACCATAGCGCAACAGTTCCAAGAAGCCGTAGATGACGACTTAAACTTTGCTGGAGGGTTAGCGGTATTGTTTGAAGTGGCCAAAGGGTTACGCCGGGAAGGCAATATCCTCGTACATCAGGGTAAAACCGAGACTCCTGCTTCAGAATTAGAGCAGCAATGGCGTAGTCTCGTGGAATTAGCCGAGGTATTAGGGTTAGAAGCACAACCGGAAGAAGAAGCTGAAGTTTCTACGGATGGATTGAGTGATGGGGAAATTGAAGCACTGATTCAGCAGCGGGCTGAAGCACGGAAAACCAAGAACTTTGAATTAAGCGATCGCATTCGCGATGACTTGCAAGCTCAAGGGATTACGTTGATTGACCAGGGTGGTGGCGTTACCACATGGCATCGCAATTAAGGCTGAATTGTGAAAACTACAGCTGAATTGTGAAGGTTTCGGCTTAATTGTGAAGATGGCAGGCTGAATTGTGAAGGTTGTTCAGAATGCAGAATGTAGAATGTAGAATGTAGAATTCCAAATGTAGAATATAGGATGCCAAATGTAGAATGAAGAATTCCGAATGTAGAATTACCAATTCTTAATTCTTAGTTCTAAATTCTAAATTCTAAATTCTAAATTCTAAATTCTTAGAGGTTGTCTGAGAAGTCTCATTTGCTACATCCAAGCCCCCTAAATCCCCCAATTTTGGGGGACTTTTACCAGCCAATTGATTCTTGTTCCCCCCAGAATTGGGGGGCTAGGGGGGCAAAATTCAATATCAAAAAACTTTTCAGATATCCTCTAAATTCTAAATTCTAAATTCTAAATTCTAAATTCTAAATTCTAAATTCTAATAGGTTAACTCAAATTCAAATTCCAGACCAAAATGTACCATTCTTGATTGATATAGAGCATCAAAAATACTAGTCTCTTCTGAAGAAAAGTGGTTTTTCCAATCTCCTACAATTCCTTTGCGCATATGTTTGGGGATACCTTCTCGCTGAGGCACCCAATCCAGATTAGCTTTGGGATTGATTGCCATTGCCGAAAATTCACTACCAGCAACCACAGCATCGAGTAAATCGGAGGTTAAGGGAATATCTATAAAGCTAGCAACATCGGTAACGACTTGAGCTAAATCCTTTTTCATGTCTTCGTACTTGACAAACATGACATTATCTGAATCTTGGCTTGCTTTCCACCATTCCCAAACGTGATCGAATATTGAGCCATAGGCCACCTTGCCTTCACGATATAGCGTAATAAATTCGCTCCAACTCCCCTCGTATCCCATTTTGCTCAATGCATGATAATAATAGGAAACAGCATTATCCTTAGGATTGCGAGCAACATAAATATACTTTGCTTTAGTTTCGCCAAACATTGGCATCAAAGACAACGGGAAATGAGTGTGAAAGTAACGGCGATCGCCAGAAGTTTTAATCAGATTCTCTAAACCTCCATAACGAGTTGCTGCACCTTCTAACCAAGGCACTGCTTCACTCAATACTTTGTCCCCTTGCTCTCCATTGTGAGCAAGCAAGTGAACAATCTGCTCCATCCATGTCGTACCAGATTTAGGATAGGCGACAACAAAGGTATCCCGATCCCCGACTCTAAAGTCCTTAAGGGCATCGATTTCCTTCTGGGTAATGAAAGCTGGAAAGACAATTAGACCTTCTGGATTCTTACCGTCTTTTACCAGTGCTTGCTTATAGTCTGCCATGTATTACAGGCTCTTCCGTACTTGTTATGCTAAATAAACAGTATTTCACAGCGGATCACCGGAACAGTAGTCAGAGGCCGTATTCATATTGACCCGATGGCAGTGCGGCTATTTGTGTTAATGGCGCAATACCGTAAGCCAGTAGATTTTACTGATGATGCGATCGCATCTGCTACCAATGGCTGGCAAACTCTCAAAGAAGGCTTGCTGTTTGGTCATAACTATGGTATACAATTAGGATGGCAAGACCAATCAGCCACACCCAAACCATCACAACCCTTGCAGGATGACTTATCAAATAAAACCATAGCGCAACAGTTCCAAGAAGCCGTAGATGACGACTTAAACTTTGCTGGAGGGTTAGCGGTATTGTTTGAAGTGGCCAAAGGGTTACGCCGGGAAGGCAATATCCTCGTACATCAGGGTAAAACCGAGACTCCTGCTTCAGAATTAGAGCAGCAATGGCGTAGTCTCGTGGAATTAGCCGAGGTATTAGGGTTAGAAGCACAACCGGAAGAAGAAGCTGAAGTTTCTACGGATGGATTGAGTGATGGGGAAATTGAAGCACTGATTCAGCAGCGGGCTGAAGCACGGAAAACCAAGAACTTTGAATTAAGCGATCGCATTCGCGATGACTTGCAAGCTCAAGGGATTACGTTGATTGACCAGGGTGGTGGCGTTACCACATGGCATCGCAATTAAGGCTGAATTGTGAAAACTACAGCTGAATTGTGAAGGTTTCGGCTTAATTGTGAAGACTTGAGGGTGAATTGTGAAGGTCTTCCAGAATGTAGAATTAAGAATGTAGAATGGTGAATCCACTACAATTGCGATGGGACTTTCTACCAGCTGAGCCACGACATAGCTTCGGGTTGACTCACACTTACTTCCCCAGTGGTTTCCCTGAGATAACGGACAGCTTTCGGGTTCGACTACCACCCAGCGGTGGTTTAATTTCCATGGTTCTAAAATATAGCACTACGCATTAAAGTTAGGACATTGATAAAAGCAGCAAAAGGTGCGACCCGTGGCGAATTAAATTCTTAATGGGTCAAGCGCACCTAAGCTGTTGTAGTCAACTGTTGCCTATTGCCTTTTTAAGGGGGGTTAGGGGGGATTCCTATTGCCTTGCGCGTAGCGCTATATTACTCATCTTTCCCCTTTTGTCAACCCCAGCACCTGAATGCTTACATTGGAGACAGGGTAAACGCATCTTGTTGGGTAAGCGGGGATACTTCTCAATAAACCGGCCTTCTTGTGCTTATTGACAATGGCTTTTCCACATATAGTGTTTATTTAATTTCAAAAACACTATACATAGAATTTAAAAAATTAGATGGGTTTATCCTGACATTGGAGATGTCTAATGATTTACAATCATAACCGCAACAAAGACCAGTTGGAGCTTTCCGAGTTGCTCGATCAATTGGTTGATTAGTGCGATCGCTACTCTGTGCAGGGACATCACTTTTGGGAGGACAATATCATGTCAATCTCAGATAAAAATCAGGAACTAGAAATATTAACTTGTGATGATAAACTACTTTGGGATACATGGTTGTCAATGTTCCACTTTCCCACACTTACCGTCGCTGACGAACTAGGGCTTTTCTCTCTATTAGATCAATCACCTGCAACCGCTCAAGAGGTAGCAATAAACTTGTCTTTGGGGTCTCGTGCTACCGAAGGGCTTTTGGGAGTAATGGCATCACTAGGTTATCTTGTGCAGCTCAATGGAAAATTTCACCTTACCCAGGTATCACAAACTTTTTTACTCCCTCATAGTCCTTATTACTGGGGCGGCATACTACATTTCATAAGAGAAAATCCTCTATCCCATTCCTCTCTCCTAGAAGCTTTTCGTAATGATAAGGCTAGCATTTACAACAACAAGGATGTTTGGGAAACCCATGAAGTAGAAGAAGAAAAAGCTAAAGCTTTTACCAGGCATATGCACAGTCAAACCGTTTCTCCTGCGATTGGTGCTGCAAGTAAAGGTGACTTTTATAATGTAAAACATCTTCTTGATGTAGGAGGAGGTTCTGGTGCTTTTTGTTTTGCCTTAGCTCAGCGTTACCCTCAAATTCACTGCACTATTTTAGAATTACCAACAATATGCAAGATAGCAAAAGAATACATAGCAGAATCTGGATTATCTGACCGAGTAGATACATGTGTGGGGGATTTTTTCAAAGACCCTTTTCCTGCTGGCTACGATGCAGTTTTATTCAGTAATATTTTTCACGACTGGGGATGGGAAAAATGTTTATACTTAGCCAAGCAAAGTTTTGAAGCCTTACCCCATGGAGGTCGAATTTATTTACATGAAATACTACTAGCAGATACTAAAGACAGTCCCCTAATTGCTACTTCATTTTCCCTGTGCCTATTTTGGGTTACTGAGGGTAAGCAATTTAGTGCAGCGGAGCTTGAGCAACTTTTGCAAGAAGCTGGGTTTGAAGAAATATTAATAGTTCAAACTTACGGTTATTACTCACTTGTTAGCGCTAGAAAACCATAAATTCCGACAACCTCCAAGGTCGCGCCCAAAGCAGCATGTCTCTTTTAGGTGCAACCCGTGGCGAATTAAATTTGCTCAAGGTGCGCGCCTCCTAGGGCGAGTCAGCGGTTAGCCGTGAGCTTGTAGGGTTAGCAAAAACCGTTTAGTTCTTTTCAGAATTCTAGATAATAGAACTTTGTCCACCCTACTTTATGATAGCACCTCAAGTAGCGTGCGCGTAGCCCTTAAGCTGAATGCTTACTAACAATCTAACTTTCCACATCCCGTGAAAAGTCAGATTGTTAGTAGACATTCCACTCTTGTATAATTTTTTCTCTTTCTGAACTGTCCATTTGAGGTAAATCTTTCCCAAGTGCGTATTCCATGTGCGGTGAAATAGTTATTTCATGACTTTCGTCTATGGCTATGTGTTGATTAACTTGCTCTTGGGTTAAAATCCCTTTGGCTATATATGTTGATAATATTTCTCGGACAATCTTAAAAGCATTATAGGGAATTGATGTCAATTTTGACCCAGTAATGTGAATATACATCCCCCCATTTTGATGTTTATACCTATAGCGAACCGGTTCATCATCTCGTTTAGCCGCCTCTAAATCATTAGCAGGTTGGCGACCTGGATAAACTTGAACAGCTTTCTTAAGTTTTACATCTTCAAGTTCTTTAGCCCAAGGAATCCACCTAGAAATACCATCTTTGATGGCTTTCATCATCTCTTTTTCACTCCTTCCCATTATTTGGGGCAAATTATTATGCCATTGTTCATAAAACTGATGGGAATTTGTATCTATAGGAAAGTGTAATTATGCTTGGTTATATTCTGGGCCATAAAACATGGCAATAAAATCATAACCAACTTTAATAATTCCTCCGTATTGACCTCGGATAAGTAGAGTACTTGAAAAACTTTCTGCCAGTCCTGGTATTTGTGATTTAAGCCCTTGAGTAATCTTATATAATCCATATACTTTAAGCTTAGCTATATTCCCCTCTTTCTTTATTTCACCTTGAAGGGATGGACTAGGAATTTCTAAGCCTCCACCATAACCAGCATTGATTACGGTATCAAAATAAAGTTGGTTACTGTTTTTGATTTTTAAATCAAATCCCTGGTCATTTATACCAATACTTTTGACTCTAGTATTACCTTTAAAACTCAACAAATTATTATTGATTAACAAGTCAATTAAGTTAATCATATGACTACAATATTCCCCCATGTTTAACACAGGCTGTTTGACTTGAACTGCTCCACAAAAAGTTCTTATTGTGCTTTGCTCAAACCAATTATTTTCTTGATTTATCGATAAACCTAGACTATGTAAAAAATACTTGATACTCTCTTCATCTATTATTTTTGCTATTTCTTCTGGTTTGCCAAAATAATTATCATATGGGTGTTTTATTAAATACTTTTTATAAAAATCTATCAGAAAAATAGCTACTTCTTTGAATGTTACTCCTTCTCGATTTATTGCCGTATTATTTGGCTCATTTGGAACCAAGTAATTTATCTTACTATCCCCAAAAATATAGTCGGGCATTAGCTTTCTAAATAAAACAGTTTGCTTAAACAACATTTCTAAGGTATTTCTGTGTCCTCCATAAATAAAGTGATGCAAAATACCTGTGTTGTTAGTCGAAGCACTTTTACTATTAAAGGGTTTTGATTCTGCTTCAAAAATGGTCACTTCAGCCAGTTCTAATCTAGCTAGAATAGATGCTATTGATATACCCATAGCACCCGCGCCAATAATTGCTATTTTTTGTTGCTCTTTTGGAGATACATGGAATGGTATTTTCGTTTTTGGCATCTCTTCAACTTTGTAGTGAGACTCTTCAGGGGTGAAATTAGCACTAAAAAGCTTAGTATATAAGGGTAAGCTCATCTAAATTCGTATCACACACTACAGATATAGCAAAGGGAACAGGGAGGGAGCAGGGAGCAGGGAGTAGCGATGCAGCGCGGTCTTGGGGAGGCAGCGCGGTCTTGGGGGTCCCCCCCATGACCGCGCTGCCGTGGTTCCCCCCATGAGCGACTGCATCAAGACGGGAACAGGGAACAAACATTCTCTCAATTGATTTAGGATTGCTATAAAAGTTTTTTGATAGTATCACAAACCTAAAATCTGCTGCCTCAATGTCAATAAGGACCCTTTATTATCAAAAATCCCGAGATGATTGATAATGTAATTTGAGAAATCTGAAAAATCCTCATAGTAATCCCAAGGGTTTAGGCTTTCTGGCTCAAAATACGTTGAAAGTTCAGGGATTTAGTAGAACAAACGTACTGAGTTTGACCTAGATTTTTTCCACTTTTACTAAAAATTGGTTTAATTATATTTTTTTTAAGTTACAATTTATACCAAATTAGATGAGCTTACCCTGGGGACAAAGCAAGTTTGTTAGTCTTAAGCGTAGCATAAATCAAAATTTGCCAAACTAATTGTACCACGAAAGACTTTTGCAAGAGGTCTACTCAATAGTCCGCCTTTTCAGCGGCAAAAATCAAGGTTTTAAAGCAAGTTTGATAAAACAGAGATAGCAAAAACTACCATAGGTCACATCAATGAAACTTAGACAATCGTTTATCTGGGGAATTTCTTTGGGACTGCTTGCCCTTGTGGGAATTACTTGGCTCATTCTCAATCAAGACAATCCTCTGGAACAGTTACGGGAAACAAAAAATTGTCAAAACTGTAATTTAGCAGGGCTAGAACTTTCCAGAGAGGATTTACAAGGAGTGAATCTGCAAAAGGCTAATTTAGCAGGGGCTAACTTAGCGGGAGCGAATCTAGAAAAGGCATATTTGGTAGGGGTCAACTTAGAAGGGGCTAACCTCGAAAACGCTAACCTGGAAAAAGCTAACCTCAGTGGGGCTAATCTGCGTAGAGCTAACCTGAAAAATGCTGACCTTCTAAGGAGCAACCTCACAGAAGCTAACTTAGAACAAGCTAATCTCCAAGAAGCCCACTTATCATATCGTTCCGCCAAAGCAATTAAGCTCGAAAGAGCTAACCTCAGGGAAGCTAATTTATCAAAAGCCAATCTGGTAGGTATTAATCTTAGTGGAGTTAACCTAGAGAAAGCGAATCTCCAAGAAGCAAATCTGGCTGATATGGAGATAAGTGCTTCATTGCCAATCGACCACTATTTAGTCAGTGCCAATCTCAGGGGGGCTAACTTGATGGGAGCGAATCTTGAACAGGCTGACTTGAGGGGAATTGACCTCTCCGATGCCAACCTCTCCGACGCTAGCCTCAAGGGAGCAAAACTAGACTATACCTTCGATCTTACTGATTGGGGTTATCCCAACAAAGTTTACCGTGCTAACCTCAAGGGGGCGAACTTAACCAATACTATTATGCCCGATGGTAGCACCAATCAATAGGGATACTCTTATATCAAGTCAGGTTGAATACTCATAATTAGAGGGAGGGTGGGAAGTGTGGGAAGTGTGGGGAGATGGGGAGATGGGGAGGTTTAATTTTAGCGATCGCGTTTGGTGATCAAGTTACGATTTACTTTATCAAAAGTTAACATAATCTTGCTCTAAGCTTTACGTTTCTTGACGAAATAATATCCACAATTCATTTAATATTCCTTTAAACAACGGGACAAGCGGTCTGGGGCAGTGCCAAAGTTCACAGATGTGATCAGCCTATGCTGGTGCGCATCTAGAAATGCCATAACCTAAAGACACCAGTAAATCCCCAGGATTGTTTAGTTTTATTAAGAAAACCCCAAAAAGACGGTTTTTGTTCACCTTTGGTGTAACCTATCCCTAAGCTCCGGCAAATTTTCTGTATATATTAGCACATTTTGCAATACCGATAGGCCATGTTAAGGCAATTGTCGGTGGTTGCTCTATATCCAGAAACTAGTCAAGCGCAAATAGTAAATTTAGTGCATTACTAATAAAACTATGAACCAGAACAAGCGTCAGGCATACTGGCGTGCCAACATCGCATTAATTCGGAATCTCTTAATTGTTTGGGCATTCGTATCCGTTGTATGTAGCATTCTGCTAGTAACATTACTAAACAATGTCAGTGTAGGGAATATTCCCCTAGGCTTCTGGATGGCACAACAAGGTAGTATTTTTACCTTTGTCGTCCTAATTTTTATCTACGCTATACAGATGGATAAAATTGACCGTAAATACAAAAAGTAATGTTTACGGTTGGCAAATAAATGGTTTTGCTTAACCAAGCCATACTATCAATTATAGTTGTTTATGGTTAGCAATTAATAGTTAAAGGTTAGGAATGTAAATAGGGACATTCTATATTATTTACAAATAAAAAAATACTGTTTTTCATTACTAACAATCCCTGGATATGGTTTCTCATAGTAATGATGTACATCGTATTTTTTCCCGATTCCCGATTCCCGATTCCCTATTCCCTGGGCGCAGCGCTATAGCAATTATTTAGACAAAGAAATATCTATGACAGTTGAAGTTTGGACCAGTGTATTGGTCATTATTTCGTTTATTCTCTACCTTTACATTGGTTGGCGCTCTCGGGTGCGCGATAGTAAAGGGTTTTTTGTAGCAGATCAAGGTGTTCCCGCTGTTGCTAATGGTGCTGCTACAGCGGCGGATTGGATGTCTGCTGCTTCCTTTATTTCTATGGCAGGGCTAATATCTTTTTTAGGATATGATGGCTCAATTTACCTGATGGGCTGGACAGGAGGATATGTCCTACTAGCGCTATTGTTAGCCCCTTACCTGCGGAAGTTTGGAAAATACACAGTACCGGACTTTGTGGGAGACCGCTATTACTCAAATATTGCTCGGTTGGTAGCAGTAGTTGCTGCTATTTTTGTTTCCTTAACCTATGTCGCAGGACAGATGCGAGGGGTAGGTATTGTATTTAGCCGCTTTCTGCAAGTGGATATCGGTCAGGGTGTAGTGATTGGCATGGTAATTGTGGCATTTTTTGCCGTGCTGGGGGGGATGAAAGGAATTACCTGGACTCAAGTGGCCCAGTATGGCGTGTTGATTGTGGCTTACCTGATTCCAGCGATTGCGATCGCAACTCTACTGACCGACAACCCGATTCCCCAGCTAGGATTCACCTTCAGTGACATTATCCCGAAACTCAATCAAATTCAGGTAGATCTAGGTTTCCAGGAATACACTAAACCCTTTGCCAACAAGTCCATGCTGGATGTCTTATTTATCACCATTGCCTTGATGGTCGGTACTGCTGGACTTCCCCATGTGATTGTACGCTTTTACACCGTACGCAATGCTAGAGCTGCTCGTTATTCCGCTGGCTGGGCGCTATTATTCATTGCCATACTCTACACCACAGCTCCCGCCGTTGCTGCCTTTGCCCGCTATAACCTGATTGATAGCCTCCATGACCATACCATTGAGGAAGTGCGTCAGCTAGACTGGGCAACCAAATGGGAAAATACTGGTTTATTGGCGTTTGACGATAAAAACGGCAATGGCAAGATTGAGCTGAAACCGGACAAAGAGACCAATGAAATTAAGATTGACCGAGATATCATTGTACTCTCCACACCAGAGGTAGCCAAACTTGCTCCCTGGGTGATTGCCTTAGTAGCAGCAGGAGGACTAGCCGCCGCTCTATCCACTGCATCGGGCTTACTGCTAGTGATTTCTAGCTCAATCGCCCACGATGTCTACTACCGCATCATTAATCCTAGGGCGTCGGAGTCCCAACGATTGATGGTGGGTCGAATTATGGTAATTGCTGCCATTGCCATTGCCGGTTACTTTGGTATCAATCCCCCTGGATTTGTAGCCCAAGTGGTAGCCTTTGCCTTTGGTTTAGCCGCTGCCAGCTTTTTCCCAGTCATTCTGCTAGGGGTATTTGATAAGCGAACCAACCGAGAAGGGGCAATTGCTGGCATGGTGGTAGGGTTAGTTTTTACCACCGTTTACATCATTGGGGTGAAGTTCTATAGTATGACACCCTGGTTTTTCGGTATTTCCCCTGAGGGGATTGGTACCGTAGGGATGGTGCTTAATTTCATTGTGACTGTAGTGGTTTCTCGCCTGACACCCCCACCTCCAGCAGAAATTCAGGAGATGGTGGAAATGTTGCGAACACCCGGTGATGCTCCCCCAGCCCTTCATGATGTGGGAGAAGAGGAGTTGGATTGATCAAGGTTGAAAGTTGAAAGTTGAAAGTTAAAAGTTGAAGGTTGAAGGTTGAAGGTTGAAGGTTGTTCGCGAAGCGTGGCCAATAGGCCAAGGTTATGGGGTTGTTTGCCTTTGGCGTTCGGTATAGGGTAGGGTGTCTTTGAGAATGTAGAATGTAGAATTAAGAATGTAGAATTCCCAATTCTAGCGTTGCTAAATCTTCGCGCTGAATAGGAGTAGAGTGGGCATCCTGCCCGCACGAAAATAAGCATGAAACTGGCAAGATGCCAGTTCCACGGCTGATGCCCATTCCACAGGTGCGACCCAAGGCCGGGTTCCCCGGCCTAGGAGGCGCGCACCTAAACACTCTTAAAATCATTCCATTATTCAGCAACGCCCAAATTTCAAATTCTACATTCTACATTCTACATTCTTAATTCAAAAGGGTAGGTTGAAGACCGTACCGTCAACCGTCAACTAATTCAGGTGTTTTCTCTGTAGACTATTTGCAGGCACTCAACATGCAAATGGAAGTCTATGCTACGCCTTAAAATCTCCTTAGCTAACTTACTGCTGATTGTTGCTACTGGCTTGACAATAGTCCTGCTGTGGCAACTTAGAGCTTTGCTAGTAGTACTGATGATTGCAGTAGTGCTCGCATCTACTCTAGCACCAATTATTGATAGTGCTGAAAAGTTAAGGATTCCCCGCTGGCTAGCGGTTATTCTGGTTTATTTAGGCTTAATCGCTGGTTTGACAGGGATCGGCTTAGTGATTGGACCAACAGTAGCTGAGCAAATTCAGCGTTTATTTCGGAAACTGCCAACGTATTTGGAGGTTTTAACCTCTTTGTTAGATGCTTTAGCGATTCGCCTAGGGATGACTGAACTAGCTCTGAGTAAAATGTTTGATGCTGGGACCGTTACCTCTTGGGTAATTCGTTCCTCTCAGCAGTTGCTAGTGCAGTCTTATGGATTGACACGGAGTCTTTTTGCTGGAGTGTTTACCGTAATTCTGGCAACACTGCTGTCTGGTTATATGTTAGCTGGCTCTGAACAGTTGATTAAAGGGGGGGTAAGTTTGTTTCCCAAACCCTGGGATGAAAAATTGGCAGCCCAGGTCAAGCCAGTCAGCCAACGGATGGGGGGTTACATCCAGGGGCGAGTGGTGGTTTCAGGAATTTTAGGGATGGCGATTACTGTTGGTTTAAAATTTTTGGGACTGTCAGAGTTTGCCTTGGGTTTGGGTGTGATTGCTGGGGTGACCAATTTGATTCCCTTTTTTGGTCCGGTCTTGGGAGCAATTCCAGCATTGATTGTGGCAATTGCTCAAGGGGGATGGACTTTCTTGTGGGTATTGCTACTATTTGTGATTATTCAGAATCTGGAAACCTATATTCTTGATCCCCTACTGGTGGGGTCTTCTGTGAGAGTTCACCCCTTATATCAGTTGTTGGCAGTGCTAGGTGGTGCAAAGGTTTTGGGGATTCTTGGTGCTTTGATTGTTCCCCCTTGGGTAGCTGGTGCAGCTCTGGTACTAGAAAATTTGTACTTGAAGCCGAAACTGGAGGCGGAACAAAATGCTGCTACTATCTCGCCAGCTTCTGAACCAGACGCCTCAAATGCTCTTTCTTTCAACGGATAGTATGATAACTATACTTTGAGGGATCAGCAATTAGCTATCAGCAATTAGCTATCAGCAATTAGTAATCAGCTATCAGCAATTAGTAATCAGCTATAGCAGTCGCCAGGGCAGTTAGGACATCGACATTAGTCTCACACCCTTTGTAAGCGATGCAGAGGTGCGACCCGTGGCGAATTTAATTCGCCAACGGAAAGCGCACCATTACGGTCTTGGGGGTTTCCCCCATGAGCGACTGCATCAAGAAGCGCAAGAGTTTGACTTCTGACAAATGACTTCTGACAAATGACTTCTGCTATATCAGCTATCAGCCATTGGCCATTGGTCACGCTACTTGAGGTACTTTTGAATAAAATAAGCTGACGGCTGACGGCTGTTCGCCCAGCGTGAGCTAAAAGCTGACGGCTGACGGCTGACGGCTGACTGCTTACGAAAATAGTCAGCCAATTACTAATTACCAATTACTAATTACCAACTACCAATTAACTGTCTTAAGTAATGCTACCTTGGCTAGAAACTTAACACTAAAGTACAGTTAACACTAGGCTGCTCTGATACTCCTAGCCAAGGTAGTAAAAAAAGTTTTGCGATCGCGGATTCTTCGCCTCACCAATCTCAGCCGCCCTGCGCAGGAGACTATTGCCCTGATTATCCATTATGCCATACTCTTTATCGGTGTTATTGTCCTATTGCAGTTGTGGGGAATCGACTTTAGTTCTCTAGCTGTATTTGTCGGAGTCTTGGGTGTGGGCATTGGCTTGGGAATCCAGGGAATTGCTAAAGAATGTGTCAGCGGTTTGGTACTCATTTTTGAGCGTCCGATCCAAGTAGGGGACTTTGTGAATGTTGGGGAACTGATGGGAACAGTAGAAAATATCGGTATTCGGAGTACAGAAATCCTGACGTTGGATCAAGTCTCAATCATTATCCCCAATTCTCGCTTTCTTGAAGCTGAAGTGGTCAACTGGACTCACAATAATCCAGTATCCCGGTTAAAATTACCCGTAGGGGTCGCCTATGGTTCAGATCCAATTAAAGTACGTAGTGCTCTGATTGAGGCAGCTTCTCAACATCCAGAAATCTTAGATCAACCAGCCCCTAATGTATTTTTTACTGGATTTGGAGAAAATGCCCTCAAGTTTGAGTTGTTGGTTTGGATTGAAGACCCTCCCAAGCAGTTCCAAATCAAAAGTGAGCTTTACTTTCTGATTGAAGAAATACTACGTCATTACCATGTTGATAGTCCCTTTCCTAAGCTAGATTTGCACGTCCGTTCTGGTAATTTTCCTGTAGACGTTTCACACCAATTAATTGAGTCCCTAACTCAGCTATCTCAGGAATTGACTAAGTGGATGGCTAGACAATCCTATGGTAATAGTCACAATGGTACTAGCCACAATGGTACTAGCCACAATGGTACTAGTCACAGGAATGTTCAAATAAACAATACTTCAGATAATAATTGATAGTTAAGGGAATAGCGAACTTGATATCAGGCCAATGACTAATACCAAATCCGCTTGCCATACCCCCTTTACAAAAAATAAACCAAATCCTTATTATTCGATGAATCTATAGCTGTTTGAATAAGGGGGGTATGGGACAGGATTTAGTATTAATTATTACTTGATTAATAATCCTCCCCAAGCAAGTAATAGAGAAAAAAATATCGCAGCGATCGCCTGTCTACTTAACAGCAATAAGGCAAATCGAAGAGACTGTTCTCGCGTAATAGTTAACAGAGTAACTAAACAAGGTAGCAATACTCCTGCTAGATACACCCCAGTCAAAACCTGCAATGGAGTTAACATAGCCAAGGTTTCTGGTTCGGCAAATAATAGCAGTCCATCTTTGCGAATAGAAGCTAAAACAATAGGCAATGAGGCTTCAGGGGGTAAATTAAACCATCCCATCAAAGGGTTAATAATATTGGCTAAAACTGCGATTGTTCCTAACCAATTCAACACAGAAGCAATAACGGTAATAACTAAAAATATGGGAATTGCATTGAACAAAAATTGATTAATAGTTGACTTAGCTTCGCGCCAAATTACTGACGAATGAGGAAATTCTAAAAATGCTCTTCCTTCGATTACTAGGGGATTCTGATTCGATTTAGCTGTAGGGGAAGAAATGATGTAGGTATATATCAAGGTGGTTGCGGTTAGATACAGCAGGTAAGGAATTATCAAGTAAGGTAACTTAGCAGCACTAAACACCCCTAAAGTTGCGCCAAACTGATAAGAACAAGCCGAACCAAAAGCGATCGCGGAAATACAAGTTCCCCTAGAACAACTAGAACAGGCACGGGTACTAATCACCGCAGGAACATTACACCCCATACCCATAATTACTCGTACTAAATCCCGTCCCGATAACCCAAACGGACGGAGTAAAGGATTGAGAGCAATGGTAATTCGTTCTATTAACCCACTAGCTTTATATGCGCCCAAGAATAGGGCATAGAGAATTACTGTGGGCATCGCCCAAATAAACAGCAACGGACTCATAGTTATCAGTCCATACTGACCTATCAGTATTTCTCTTAACCAGATTGGGAGTTGGGATAAAGGTTTAATAACAGGAGCGATCGCACTTTGGACTATAGGATCTGCTAAAGTCGCAAAGGAGTTAGCACCCCAGACAGCAATAATGGCAGGAATAAGTAATAAAGCGATCGCCAATAAACTGCCCAGTCGAGGATGTTCTAACAGTGTTGGGTGGGGTTCTATATACCAGCCAGCCCTTGTAGGAATCCATTGGGCGGGAAAAGGATTAGGTTCTTGCAGAGAAGCCAAAATATGGTCTTTTTGTTCTGTAGTAATGTGGCGGGCATCTACAGTGACAATGCTCAGGTTAGAAGTTTCCGTCCATTCCCTAATCACTTGTTGAGGAGGACACGGGGTCTGGGGTTGCCCCAGACCCGTGAGATGTCCGTTATGAACCGTCGAGAATACCTTATCCCAGAAAGTAATCACCACAATGCCCCTTTTATCTGCTACTAAAGGTAGTAGATCTGCTAAATCTCGATCTACGTCGGTTGCCTTGACTACCAATAGCACGGTGTCATTTTCTTGTAGCTGTCTTAAAGCTTTCTTAGTAGTTACACTATCGGAACGATAGAGAATTCCAGGGGTATCGATAAAGGTATAGGCTTCAGATTGATAAGTGTCACAAGTCACTGTAGAACCGCGAAAATTGGCACTATAGGGAGTCTGTCCTGTAAGAGCCGCAATTAGTTGGGACTTGCCCGTACTCTCTTTACCAATAACCACCGCTGACTTTTTAACAAACACAATCGTTATTACAGCAAGAAAGGTCATCTAAGAACAAACCTTCTCGGCGATAGGCTTCCAATGGAGTTGGATCGATTCCCAGACGTTGAGCGATCGCATTACCGACTACAGCAAATCGCTGCCGAAATTTGTAAATAAAGCAAAAAATTATATCGCCGTGACGCACCGAAGGACCGACGACAAATAATCCTGGAGTTAGGGTAGACTCATCTTCTTGAGTCAGGGCTGCATAGCCATTTGACCAGTCAAATAGAGGTGCGATTTGTTTTAAACTGCTATCAAACCCCGTACAGAGAATTGGCGGTGTAGAACTAAACCACTGTTCGTACTCGCTCTCCACCACATATCCTTTTTTTACTGCTTTGACTGCTTCAATGTGCTGTTCTCCAATTAGTTCGACCCGACCCATAGAATAAGCTATTTCTAAACGTTTTAGACTATAAGGAGACAGAGAAACACTAGGATCTGAGTCTAAGTTTGACCAGCTACTCTGGCGATCGATTAACTTTACTTTTTTCCCTAATTCTGCCAAATTTGACGCTGCATCTACACCGCTTTCATAGCCTCCCACAACTACAAATTCTTTCCCCTTAAGCTCTGTCCAAGAACGTATTTGGGAATTATGTATACATAATTCCGCCCCTGGAAAAGGATTAAGATTGGGATATTGAAACTCTCCTGCTGCCCAAATCACAAACTGCGATCTCAGCGAAGCTGAGGCACTGCGTGAACGCAACTCGCCTTTAGAAGTTTCCAAGACAAAGCCTTTGCCTTGAGGTAAAGCTGCCATAGTTTTCACATTTGTCTCGGTTTTTATAGGTAGTTGAAAATGCTCTGCTACAGTCTCTAGATATAGAGCGTATTCTTTCCCCGAAAGATGTTCCTTTCTGAAACTGAGGGCAGGAGAAGTATTTAAAACTACTGCGTTGAGATCCAGCAATCCAAAACCATGACTGGGAAACGACGGCGTAATGAATCGCATTTCTTCAGCCCAACGCCTAAAAGAAGCCCCTACTTGATGTCGTTCTACAATGACAAAGTTTTCAATTCCTAAATCTTTTAAGACTACTCCACAGCCAATTCCAGCAGCCCCAGCCCCCACAATTACAACTTCAAAACGATCGTTAGTTTTGTTCACCAGCAGACAATCTCGAATAGATACTTTATGACAATTATAATCATTATATAAAAAAAAAGCTAGCTTTCTAACAAACAATATTAGTGAGGCAGTGGTAAACCATGATTGACATCCTCCCACCGCTAAACTCCTTACGTCGCTATAGGGCGTTGCGAGAGCAAATGGACAAAAAACAACGCTGGACGTATAATTAGAATATTTAAACTAAATACTCCAGAACTGAACTAAGCGTATAAGTGGACTTATATCAAATCCGTTTGTCAAAACCCTTTTATAAAAATCGACCAAATCTTTGTATGCCACGAATCTATGGCTATGCAGATAAGGGGGTTTGGGAACAGGATTTGGTATGAGACGGCTATTGCTATATGCACCTCAAGTAGCGGATCGTACCGAGCATCGGCTTTTCTATTCTGCTGCCAACGGCACCTTTTACACCTCTCCTGGGTCAATCCCCAGCTGTCGCAGACGTTCTGCTAATCTCGCTGCCTGCTGTTGAGCCAATTCCTTTTCCTGGCGTTCGAGTTGAGCTTCTTGTTCAGCCTCCTGCAACTGCTGCTGAACCAACTCCTTTTGTTGCTGAGCTTGCTGCAACTGTTGCTGAGTCTGCTGCAACTGATCCTGAGCCTGTTGAGCCTGTTCAGAGCCTGTGGGAATCCAGTTCCCTAATTCATCATACCAGCGTAACCATCGACCATTAACCTCTTGGTATGACCCAGACCATACTCCTAGGCCAAGTCCTAATTCTGGCAGCCAAAATCTTTCGTTTTCCAATCTTACCTGTTCATAGTTTAAGCCTTTCAACTCAAAAATTCTTAACTCATTGGTATATCGGCTAAACACCACATAATAAGGAATACGAAGTATACGTTCATAAACCTCCCACTTACTTGGAGGTTGATCGATATCCCGTAGGGTTTGCCCTAAATCTTCTGATTCCGTCGTTGGAGAGAGCAACTCCACTACGATAAATGGACTGACCCCTTCCTGCCACATCACATAACTCAACCGTAAGTCTCGCTGTTCATAAAACCGAGACACCCCAACTACTCCAAACCAATCCGGTCGCTTGTACCATTGAGGATGACGAACATCATAGTACAGATTCAAGTCAGTCCCCACAAAGATCTGATCCCTTGGGTAACTCGGTGGGCAGAAAGTCTCCCGTAATAGCTGAGGTTGAAAATCGTGAAACTCGTCTGGCAAACCTGGTTCCTCTGGATCTTCACTAGGGAGATCATACATCGTCGGTAGGGTTTCCTTGGCCGGACGAGGGGGGTCAGTTTGATACATAACAGAGAATGGGATCAACTAGTTTTAGGGTAGCAACACCTTTGACTACTGATGAACTTATTAAAATTGCCAGAGTTTCAGATACGTTGAGCAGTCAGTAATGGTGCTACGCCCATGCTGTCCTTGTCATCAGCTATTAGTTACAAGGCCAACAGAACCAGACTGACCATAAAAAGCTGACCGCTCAAGGTAAGATGTGCTCCCACTTACGCGCTACCTAATTCTTAACTGGCACCTACACCCACCGCCGTTTTGTCGGATGTGGTTTGAGCAGGAGTTTCGTCAGCCATACTCACCCCATTGCCCTTCTGCCGCCACAGTGATGTACAGATAATCTTCGAGCGATCGCAACGATCGACATATTTAGAGGCAATCTCGATAACCTCTTGCATCAGACCCTTAACCAAGGTGGTTGGTTTCAGACCCATTTCCAAGAAGCATTTATTCTCCACAGCCAGTTCATTTTCCGCTGATTCGTTTCTCGGGTTCTCTAGATAGGCAATTTCCGCCCCAGTGATATCAGACACAATCTGTGCCAAATCCCGGACCCGATGGGTTTCGGTCATCTGATTCAAGATTTTCACCCTGTCCCCAGAAGCCGGAGGATTTGCGATCGCTAACTCTATACACCGCACCGTATCTTGAATATGGATAAATGCCCTGGTTTGACCCCCTGTTCCATGTACCGTCAACGGATGACCAATCGCTGACTGCATCAGGAACCGATTTAGGACTGTGCCATAGTCTCCATCGTAATCAAAGCGATTAATTAGCCGTTCATCCAGCTTTGTCTGCTTGGTCTGAGTTCCCCAAACAATCCCCTGATGCAGGTCAGTGATGCGGACCCCATCATTCTTGTTGTAGTAATAGAAAAACAGCTGGTCCTGAGTTTTGGTCATGTGATAGATACTGCCCGGATTGGCTGGGTACAAGATTTGCTGCTGTACCATTTTCCCCTCATCCGTAGTCACCTGGATATCTAAATACCCTTCCGGAATCTTCATCCCAGCAGTACCATAACCATAGACTCCCATGGTTCCTAAATGAACCACATGTATATCCAAACCCGACTCCACAATCGCAGCTAGCAGATTATTGGTCGCATTCAAGTTATTATCTACCGTGTAACGCTTATGGCTAGATGACTTCATCGAATAAGGTGCAGCCCGCTGTTCGGCAAAATGAATCACCACATCCGGTTGATAGGTTAGGAATAGATTCAGTAAGCGATCATAGTCTTTCGCTACATTGAAGTTATAGAACTGGATTTGTTTGCCAGAAACCTCAAGCCATGTCTTCAGACGAGTGGACATCGGCTGGTAAGGAGTTAAAGAAGTCACTTCCAACTCATTATCAATGTTGCGTCGTGACAAGTTATCAACAATTACAATGTCATGACCACTATCAGATAGATGAAGAGCTGTGGGCCAACCACAAAATCCGTCACCGCCTAAAACTACAACTTTTTTCATCATCATCTCCTGGTTGTTTGCTTACATGGTCTTTTTTGCAATGGTCAGCGAGCTGCGACTATAGCATCGCGCTTTGGGAATTAACCGAGAACCAATCGAGAACCGATATATTTCCATCACCGGACTTCGTCGAGCTACGCTAACATCACCTGATCACCCCAGTGTTACGATTACAGCAATCAGTTTTTTAGATGAAATCTAGTTCAGGGTATCGATCCATGATCTCCGATACCTCCTCCCTTTCAGAAGTCTTCTGATTCAAGATTTCTTTGAAGAAACGAACATAAGTGCTATAGACTTGGGTGGAACCGTCATCATGATCAACAATGAAGAAAGGGGCTGCTTCTACCCCGTGCTTTACAGCTAGATCTAGTCCCTCGCTAGATTGCTTACGCTCATCAGCAACCACAATTTGGTCTATTCGATCCATCAGTCCTTTTTTTTCAAGTTTTTCTACCACATTGACGCACTTGCGACAGAAATTACCGTCCTTGTTGATTTTTTTTACTAACGTGATTTTCATTCTGTAGTATTCAATACTGAATTGTTTTTCAAAAGCGTAATTAAGAAATTATCACAACCCACTCCCCACTCCTACCTAAAAATTAGGATTTCAAACGCAACTTATTGATTGTGCCGCAACGATTAAGTACCTAGACAGAAATTCTTTACCTAGTCTGTTAATTTCCGTGAGGGTTGCTCAAACCCTTACTGTTTGGTGTTCCTTGTTGTTCATTACCTGCTCTGTAGTGTTGTGTAAGCCACACTCTTTTTCTTTCTGCCCTTCCCACCACCAGCGACCTTCCCGTTCATGCTGATTGGGGAGAGTTGGGCGGGTACAGGGTTCGCAGCCAATGCTAACGAAACCTTTAGCGTGCAATTGATTGTAAGGCACATCATTAGTGCGGATATATTTCCACACCTGTTCAGAACTCCAGTTAGCTAGGGGGTTAAATTTAATCAGGGTTCGTTCTTGGGTCGAGAACGCCTGGTCTACCTGGACAACAGGGATATTAGCACGAGTACTAGGACTCTGATCCTTGCGCTGACCGGTAATCCAAGCATCCAGCTTAGCCAGTTGGCGACGCAAGGGAGCCACTTTGCGAATACCACAGCACTCTTTGTGACCATCCTGGTAGAAACTGAACAACCCCTTTTGTTTAACCAGTGCTTCCACTGCATCCGCTTCCGGTAAAATCACCTCCAGTGGAATTCCATAGTGCTGTCTGACTTTCTCAAGTAGTTGGTAAGTCTCGCAGTGCAAGCGACCCGTGTCGAGGGAGAACACTTTCACATCTGGCTTAATCTTGGATGCCATATCCACAAGAACCACATCCTCGGCACCACTGAAAGAGATAGCGATGTTGTCAAATTTGTCAAGAGCCAGTTTCAGGATTTCCTGAGGACTCTTGTGGGCGTATTCGGATTCCAAATAAACAACATCCAGTTCAAACATTAACATCTCCTTACTATATGACAAAAGTGGTTGGACTTGCTGATTATACGACGTATCGATACCGTTATCCATCGTCAGCCTTCAGCTTTGAGCTTATGTCATCCAACCCAAGGGAAGTTCCACGATAGTTCATTCAGAAATTATATATAGCCTATATGTAGCGCTTCCATGACTGAAGGAGATCCGTTGTAAAGAGACTTATAGCGCTTTGCCACCCGCGCTAATTATAAATCGCGATAAATGTCTGCTGTAAATAGAAAGAGTGTGGGGAAAGGTTAAAGGGTAATACATATATTCCTTTCCCCCTTTCCCTTTGAGGTTGTTTCTTTCCCCTTCTGCTTTTCCAATCCCAACCATTTGTACCACAATTAAATATAATTGATAGGTATTTTCCTTTTGTATGTAAGCATTCAGCCGTCAGCTATCAGCTAATGCGCGTAGCGCAATCGGTGCTATAAACTATCAACTAGCAGGCCCTTTCACTGCACGGGGTCAGATTAGCAAAACGAGCAGGAATTTTAAACCAGCGGTACCAGCCCATAACCTTGTTTACTAGCTGCCGTTGATTAGCTGACAGCTGACCACTGATAGCTGAATGCTTACTTTTGTATCCCAGCCTTGTGCTGCCCTTGGTCAAGGGTAAAAAAAACCCATCGATATGTAAGATGGGGATTTCTTGACAGATTGGCCATGAAGGATTTGCCATGACGCATGCTATAGAACTTGTGCCCTCAGCCAGGCTATCGGCAAGGATAACATCTTACGGAGTTTGGGGACATAGGCTCTTTGGCTAAATACATCGTAATGGTTGTGTTCAATCACATTGAGAATTTTCTGATAGAGCATCAATGCAGACCAAACCGGCCAACGGGCGTCACGGCTTAGGGCTCTAATACCTCTTTCTGCTTTGGTATAGTAATCCCTTGCCCGTTGAATTTGGAAACGCATCAGTTCCTGCCAACGGTCATCAACCACACCTTTGAACAAATCATCCTCAGTGTAATTAAACCGTTCCATATCTTCTAAGGGTATGTAAATACGACCTCGTCTAGCATCCTCTCCAATATCTCGGAGGATGTTAGTTAGCTGATTGGCAATTCCTAATGCGATCGCTTCTCCCACCGGATTATAGGAGTTTGTTTGCTGATCCCAGGGTGCTTTACTAGTGGAGTTGTCAACCCCCAGTACAGCACTAGACATTAACCCCACCGTACCCGCCACCCGATAACAGTAAAGATTCAGTTCATCAAAGGTTTCATAGCGACTACGGTAGAGATCCATCTGCTGACCGGCAATCATATCCCGAAAGGGTTGAATATCTATGGGAAACCGTTCTAGGGTATCGACCAAAGCCACATCATAGTCATCGATGGGATGTCCCGCAAAAATAGATTGCAGATGTTCTTCCCAGTGTTCTAGGGTTTCAGGGGTGGTTAAAGCCGCCTGGGGACCATCAACTAGTTCATCAGTTCGTCTGCACCAGACGTATATTGCCCAGATGGCTCGACGTTTGGCTTCTGGCATTAGTAAGGTGCCAAGATAAAACGTCTTAGAGTACTTCGCAGTAATCTGGCGGCATAATTCGTAGGATTTTGACCGGGAGGCCAGGTTTCTCATGGGCTGAGATTTGGGCAGTTGGAGCATTCTTAGCAACGTTGGAGATTGGAAGCTTTCAACTTTCATCCTTCAGCCCTCAGTACTCGCCCTTGGCATGGGTGAAGAGACTAACGGGGTGTCAATCTCTGGTTTCTGATTGCCGGCTAGTGGTTGAGCGCTGGTTTGTGAAAGCCTAGTGCTGTTGTTATTTATTGCCTGCGATGTCAGCTTACCAGAAAGTACGGCTCCTTCCATACTTGCTAGGTAACGTTGCATGGTGTAATCCCCGCTTAGGAAGAAATTGGCAATGGGTGTTTCTTGGGACGGACGGTGGTTCTGGCGTCCTGGTGTTGCTTTGTATACCGAACGGGGAGTCTTAACCACGTGGTATTTTAGCAGTTGAGCTGAGTTATCAGTACCAAAATGCTTGGGAAACAGTTTCTCCAGTTCTGCTAGGGTGGCATTAACAATTTCGAGATCGGATTTGCCAATCCAATCTTTAGCAGGCGCTAAGACCAATTCCAACATTGAGCGGTCGGGATTAGCGTACTCTTTGCAGGTATTGCTCATGTCAGCATAGACACTAAGCAGGGGTGATCGGGAAAATAACAGATGGTCAATATCCGTCAGCTTGCGGTCAAACCACATCTGCAGGTTAATTACCGGTACCCCCTCTAGCCCATCCAGCTGTTTGAAAAATTCCATTTCACCCCAAGGTTTGGGGATCATCAGCTTTAAAGGGTCTACCGGCATAGCTGATACATAAGCATCCGCTGTGAGAACTTGATCGGGCGCTCCATTCAATCCCCGGATCAAGAACCCACTGACAGTGTTGTCTGAATTGAGTAAAAATTCTTTAACTGGGGCATTCAAACGTACTTCTCCATCCCGCTGTGTGATATAATCAACTATTGGTTGACATAGTCGCTCGGTGGGAGAACCATCCAAGAATGCCATCTTGGAACCGTTCTTTTCCTGTAGGAAGCGGTTAAGAGCAGTCAAAATTATAGTAGACGAAATTTCATCAGGCCCAATAAAGTTTAGTGCCTTAGACATGGCGATGAAGACTTCCTTCTCTACTCGCGGTGGTACGTTCTGTTTTTTCAGCCATTCGGAGAAGGAGTATTTGTCCATTGCTTCCACATACTTTTGCCCTTGAAGCATTGCCGGAATCAACCCTATCCCAAAGCGAATCTTCTCGGGCCAGGTAAGCATGTCGTTATTGCGCAGAATTGCCACAATCCCATTGACCGGAGCTGGTATATCTGGGAAGTCAAACCGGGAGTAAGTTCCAGGTTGATTTGGCTGATTAAAGATCATGGTGTGCTCTTTCCACTGCAACCGGTCTTCAATACCCAGTTCTTTAATTAGCTGCAGCATATTGGGATAGGCACCAAAAAATATATGGAGACCAGTTTCATACCAGTCTCCATCTTGATCTTTCCAGGCTGCCACTTTACCGCCTAAAACATTTCGACGTTCTAGGACAATCGGGGTGTGACCAGCGTCTATTAGATATTTAGCACAGGAAAGCCCTGCTAGTCCGGCTCCAGCGATCGCAACTCGCATGTGATGGTAATACTGTAAATTTTTCGCTTAGGGGTGTTGTTTTAATTATACTTTGCATTTCGTTACATTTCACCCCTCGATCCCAGGATTTTCTTCAGTTTTCCCACACCCCACACCCGCTCACCCCATAGCCAGTCACCCCAACAGGATTCCCACAAACCATAGCGCTAGTTTAAATCACACGGAAAATAAATGGGTAGCGGTAGGATACATTGGGATCCCCAAGAATCTTGAGAATTGCCATAATCGGTAGTACCCAACTGAACAGAAATAACAGAGGCAGGAAAAGCCAACCAATTAGGATAAAAGTCAAAGCCCCAAAAATTATCCCGTATAACCATACATTAAAGTGAAAATTAAGGGACTCTTTAGCATTCTCTTGGACTACTTTATCATCGGATATTACCAAGATAGCTAGCGGAATTAACACGGATACAAATGAGGCACTAATGAAAATTGCTCCGTGACATAATGCTGATAACAGCTTGCGCTTGTCGGGGTCATACTCAATGTTATTTCTCTGGTCATACACCATATTATCGCTCCTTTATTTCGATAATATATTGATTTTTAATTTACCAGTATTGTAGCGTTTATAAGCCTATCCTATAGGTCGTAAATTCCGTCCCAAATTAGGGATGATATCACGACATTGATGAGTTATTAATGACTATACTTATAGCAGAAGTAGGGAAAAGGAAATGGAAAAACAGGAATAGGTAAATTGGCTTGCTGGGTCGGTCTTTAAGACAGACGTGAGTGTGGGTTGACCCAGTCGGGAGTGTGGGGCATAGAGAAATATACCTATTAGTCGTTAAAAATCATCATTTATTCGTTGTTTTCAGGTTTATATCCTGAGGTAAAGTCTCAGGTTTGACCATGAAGTAAAAAATATACCCCTCTCAGGTAGGAAGTAGGGAATAGGGAAACAAACCTGTGTAGGTCATTACTATCAGAAACGCTATAATATATAGAAAATTATGTCAGAATTAAGCGAAAGTCCCCTATCTAGTCTTTTTGGATGTCCACTGAACTTGAAGCAGAATTGCTCAACGCTGTTGAACACCGCCGTAACTTTGCGATTATTTCCCACCCGGACGCGGGTAAAACCACATTGACAGAAAAATTGTTACTCTATGGTGGAGCAATTCATGAAGCCGGAGCAGTGAAGGCACGGCGAGCTCAGCGCAAGGCCACCTCGGACTGGATGGAAATGGAGCAACAACGGGGAATTTCGATTACCTCGACGGTGTTGCAGTTTGCCTATGAGGACTGTCAGATTAATTTACTCGACACACCCGGACACCAAGATTTCAGTGAGGATACCTATCGCACTCTGGCAGCAGCTGATAATGCGGTGATGCTGATTGATGCGGCAAAGGGTCTAGAGCCCCAAACCCGCAAATTGTTTGAAGTGTGCAAAATGCGATCGCTTCCTATATTTACCTTTGTCAATAAGCTTGACCGTCCCGCACGAGAACCCCTAGAACTCCTCGATGAGATTGAGCAGGAACTAGGGTTACAAACCTATGGGGTCAACTGGCCGATTGGCATGGGCGATCGTTTTAAAGGAGTTTTTGACCGTCGAGAACAACAAATCCACTTGTTTGAACGCACCGCTCACGGCTCCCGGGAGGCGAAGAATACGGTAGTTAATTTGGGAGACCCCCAGATTGAACAGCTGCTAGAACAAGACTTATATTATCAACTAAAGGAAGAGTTGGAAATTATCGATGGTGTTGGTCCAGAGCTGGATTTAGAGCTGATTCATTCTGGTCAAATGACCCCTGTGTTCTTTGGCAGTGCCATGACTAATTTTGGGGTGCAGCTGTTTCTGGATGCTTTTTTAGACTATGCCATGAAACCAGAAAGTCGGAAATCCACAGTGGGCGAGATTCCTCCCACTTATCCAGACTTTAGTGGGTTTGTGTTCAAGCTGCAAGCGAATATGGACCCCAAGCACCGGGATAGGGTGGCCTTTGTGCGGGTGTGTACGGGTAAGTTTGAAAAGGATATGACTGTCAGCCATGCTCGCACTGGTAAAACCGTCCGTTTGTCAAGACCCCAAAAGCTGTTTGCTCAAGACCGAGAATCCATTGATGTTGCCTATGCCGGGGATGTGATTGGTTTGAATAATCCAGGGGTGTTTGCTATTGGGGATACGATTTACAACGGTAAGAAGTTGGAGTATGAAGGGATTCCTTGCTTTTCCCCAGAGTTGTTTGCTTATTTGAAGAATCCTAATCCCTCTAAGTTTAAGCAGTTCCAGAAAGGGGTGAAGGAGTTGCGGGAAGAAGGGGCTGTGCAAATTATGTATTCCGTTGATGAGTCGAAGCGGGACCCAATTCTGGCAGCAGTGGGACAGTTGCAATTTGAAGTAGTGCAGTTTCGCCTCAGAAATGAGTATGGCGTAGAGACCAGGTTGGATATGTTGCCCTATAGTGTGGCTCGTTGGGTAGCCGGTGGCTGGGAAGCCTTGGAAAAGGCTGGGCGTTTGTTTAATACCGTGACAGTCAAAGATAATTGGGGACGTCCAGTGCTATTGTTTAAGAATCAGTGGAATTTGCAGCAAGTCGCAGAAGACCATCCAGAGTTGGATTTGAATTCTAGCGCTCCTGTGGTGTCTGGTTCTGAACCCAAGTCTACCAAAACATCCGGGAATGTGAGAGCCTCCCTTTTCTAAAGGGAGGATTAAACAGACACGACGGGGTAAACCCCGCAGTGTCTGCGCGCGAATAAGTTATAATAAGTCGTATACCAGTAAAGCGTTTTACCTTGACGACGATAGCCGATACTTTTTAGCTACCAAAATCTACCAAGGTAGACCTTAGCCCGCCAATGCCAGCTGATTACGAGCGCCAGGGGGTATCTCCGCGCTTCACGAAGAAATATTCCTCGTGCGCCATGAAAGTGCGTAAACCAGATCCAATGTCACTACAAAACCCTTGGTTTTCGGGAAATTTATTTAATTGACACAAGATCGTGGCACTAAGAACATAGTTAAAGTAAGCGCAAATTACTTGAGGCAATGGCCAAGCTTTGTGATACTTTTGCCTACTGTCCACTAACCTCTCAAAAAAAATGGTGAAAAACCCAAAAGATGGAAACCGTCAAAAAAAGAGGTATAACTTAAAATGGCTAGGCAATTGATGGCGAAAAGTAACCACACAGTTAGATTAAATTCTGACCAAGGTGGGTAGGGGAGTTTGACACTCTCATATCGGTTTAGACCGAACAAGAAGTGAAGAGGCGCGGTTTTAACCCGCCTCGTAACAACCTTTCTTGATGCAGTCGCTCATGGGGGAAACCCCCAAGACCGCGCTGCATCGCTGTAGAATCCCCCGTATTTTAACCGGGGGAGATGTCAAATAGCATTTATCTGACGGGGTGATAAGCAGCCTTGTTAGCCTTACTAGGTGTGGGGTGTAGGGTATGGTTTCTAGCCAACGAATCCCACTACCCCTCTAGAAACTAGAGGATCCTAGGCACGAACGAGCCGCACACCGTTAATCCTTAATAAGACCTTCGACGCCTAGAACTACGGGGACGTTGTCTCGAATAAGAGCGCTCTTCATCCCTCAATTTACGACTAACTTGGACAAAGACATCTCGTTGCAGGTAAGGATAGTCATTTACCCAAATGTCTAAGCTAGGAATATAAATATCACTGGTCTGGGCAATCTTGCCTAAGTCAGGCTGATTGGACATGACCAACATCTGAGCAATTTGTCCAGGTGAAATATTTTTGTGGAGGCGTTGTAGGGGAACTTGCAGCTGACTCATAAATCCAGTTTCATCTTCCACTTCTAGATTTAACCGTCTCTCCCGGTGTTCCACAATTACCAACTCACCCTGCTGATTGACTTGTTCTTCTGTACCAATCAACTCCTCCGTCACAAATACATCCTCGATTCGACCCTGCCAGAATCCGCTATAGGCATATCGGCGCAGCTTCAGGTTCCGCATACTTGCCCAATATACAGGACCCCACAACCAGTAAAGCCCTGCAGTGATCTCGAATAACACGCGGAAGGGAGCAAAACCTGAACCAAGAATCAAAGCTAAAATTAAAATCACAACGACTGCGATTAGAGAAATTAACAGTCGCCTTAAAAAATCTCGAAACTTACCCCAGTAGTAGCGATACTGGAGTCCTGTAGCTAGGACGGGAACGATTTGTTCAAACTTCTCGCGAGTGATGGGAATTAGCATGGGTTTTGTACTTAGTTCTTAGTCCTTAGTCTTTAGTTACTTAGTATTTAGTATTTAGTTTTTAGATTTGTTGTGATTGATCTCAATTTTGACAAATCACGAATGACTAATGACTAATGACTAATGACCAATAACCAATAACCAATAACTGGTCACAAAATTTTCTCTAACCCATATAGTAGACCCTTGAGCTGGGTAACTTTGCGAATCGCGAGCAGTACTCCTGGCATATAGCAGGAACGGTCGCTGGTGTCGTGACGTAGGGTGTAGATTTGACCAGGGGCACCGAAGATGACTTCTTGGTGAGCAATTAAGCCAGGTAAACGCACGCTATGAATCCGAATGTTGTCTTCTGCAATGCTTCCCCTCGCACCTTTTAGTTTTTCGGTTTCTTCTACCATTGCCGGATTATAGGTTTTACCTGCTCCAGCCATGCGTTGGGCGGTTTGAATGGCAGTACCGCTGGGAGCGTCGGCTTTTTGGTTGTGATGGAGTTCGATGATTTCTACGTGGTCAAAGTATTGGGAGGCTTGCACAGCTGCTTGTTGCAGTAATGCCATACCAATGGAGAAGTTGGGGATAATTAGGCAGCCAGTGCTGGCTTTTTCAGCAAATTCCGAGAGGTCTTTGATTTGGTCGGGACTCAGACCAGTGGTGCCAACTACAGGCCGGACACCGTATGCGATCGCAGTTCGGATGTTGTCGTATATGCTGTCAGGGTGGGTAAAGTCTACCATCACCCCTTGGGTTTTTTCTTGGGTAGCCAGAACTAGATTGGCTTGCAGGTCATTGAGAATGGGAATTTCAACTGGTTCGCACCCGGCAACTTCTCCGGCGTCTTGACCTAGATACTTAGGATTGGTATCAATGGCACCGATTAGGGTTATGTCTTGGGCAACAGATACAGCCTTAATCACCTCTCGACCCATTTTTCCGGCGGCACCGTTTACAACTACTGGAATGGGATTTGAATTGGACATGGTTTCAGGATAGTTTGGGGCTCTGTCAAGGGAATTCTAGTGTATATTGGGAGTTCTTGGGGGAGTGGGCTTAGGGGATGGAACCGTGAAGACCCGAGCGGACACCACGGATAGCACTAAGGGTAGATGGGTTCAAATCTTGCTTTTCGTTATTAGCCCCCGTTATTAGCCCCCGTTATTAGCCCCCAAATTCATCCCAAATTCAAGTTTACTATGCTCTTTATCGGTGAGGCTAATCCTGAAAGAAGCGATTAGTGCTGTAGTAGTAGGGTAGGGCGTGGGTCAGCTCAATACCTATTCTGCAAACAAAGTCTGGCTGAAATGAATTGTCACGGCTATACTAGCAAAGTCAGTATATGTTTGTAACTAGCTTAACTTGGTATATGAGTAGTACTCTTAAAGTAGTTCAACCCTCCGGCATTCTAGATGGTACAAAAGCTGCCAGTTTTCGTGAAGAGGTTAATCAGCTGGTGCAAGCTGGAGGAGATATTATTTTGATTGATTTTCAAGATGTTACTTTTATGGATAGTTCTGGTTTGGGAGCGTTGGTACTTGCTCTTAAAACTGTTCGTGCTGCTGGGAGCACCATGTCTATCTGCTCAGTTAATGAGCAAATCAAAATGTTATTTGAACTGACCAGCATGGACAGAGTTTTTGAAATATTTTCTACACGAGAAGATTTTGAAAGCGAGGTGCTTTCTAGAAGATAATTCTCGGGAAGTCTATAGGGCGAACGCTGTTGGGCGTAGCCCTTTTCCAATCCTAGATTTTGTTTTCAGCTGTTGGGCATTTAAATTGGATATTATTCAGTTAGGAAAAAAAAACTCAAACCCTCTCCCCTGCTCCCCTGGTTCGCTGGTTCCCTGCTGTCATAACCATGAAATTTAAATGAAGACCAGCTTAATGAAGCTAGGAAGATGTTTTATGAGAATTCCCTAAAGCTTGATTAATTCGACATAACCAACTATCCTCCGATTCAGGAGTCAGGAGCTTCGATTCAGGAGCTTCGATTCATGATAATTGATTTTTCAGGAATTTTTCGAAAAAATTGGCGAAAGAATCCACCAATCCTTGTTTATACTCCTACTAAGCTGGCTGAATGCTTCTGATGATTTACTGCCTTTCAGTCTCCTGTATTATCTTCAAAAGCTGCCAATTTTTGACATTGCCCATTGCCCATGGGCGCACGCTACGGGAACGGCCGACGCTACGGAAACTGAGGTTGATTACTCCAGGGAAAGGTGTCAGGGTAAGCGCAAGAATCAATAAGCTGTAGCTTATTGAGAAAAAACTGGGTTCATTCTCAACTATTAAACTCTATTGAGAATCAAGTTCTACGAGATTATAGGGGTTTCGAGCCACGATCAACCGATATCCAGCCAATGCACATTATGGGCAATTTTTTCTTGCGCTTACCCTGGGAAAGGTGTTCATACAAAATTGATTTCCAGTAACGATAAATCATCATCAAAATAGTGTTTAGGGTTCACGGCTTCCAGAGATTTCAAAATCAAATCTAGGTGACAAGCACCATTGTGATTTTGCTTACACTCTGCCAGTAACCTGATGAAGGGCTCAAGTCCCCAAACGTTCCCATTGGATTGGTTAATCTCGTAAATCCCATCGCTGAATATATATAGGGTGCTCGATTCAGTAATTTCACAGCACTGATCAATGTAATCGGCATCTGGGAACATACCAACGGGTAAGCCAGGGGTTTTTAGACGTTGTACTTCCATCAAGGAACCATGGGTCTGAGCAATTAATATTGCGGGTGGATGTCCTGCACTAGCATAGACCAGTTGACGCTTGACCTGGTTATATACCCCATACCAGACCGTGAAGTACTTATCATTTCGCTCAGTGATCTGGAAGGTTTGGTTCAACCCTCGTAGAACATCACTCGGTTCATAGTAGTTAATCGACTTTAGAGCCCGCGACCTGAGTAAATTTAGCACTGAAAGTGTGGGCAAGGCAGCTCGTAAGCCATGTCCAGCAGCATCCAGCAGATAAATTGCTAAATGCTCTGAGTCTAGCCAATAATAGTCAAAGCCATCACCCCCCAGTTTCCGGGAGGGAATAAATCGGGTGTCAATGGTCACCGATGGTTTGATCATCCGGTCTGGAAGAATTGAACTAACATACTCTGCTGCCTCTGCTAATTCTCCCTCCAACAACTGCTTTTGGTGCTGCAAATCATGACTTAGTTGGTGTAACCTCAAGCCAGCCCTGACTCGTGCGTTCAACTCTGCTATTTCGATCGGCTTACACAGAAAGTCATCTGCTCCAGCATCTAACCCCTCTACCCGGTCTTCAATGGAATTTCGAGATGTCACCAGAATAAATATGGTGGTTGAGAGTCCCGGCGTTACCTTGAGTTGACGACAGACGTCCAATCCATTCATACCGGGCATAATCCAATCGCAAATGACTAGCGCTGGACGTAACTTTTCTACCTGCACCAAACCTTCTTCACCGTTGCTAGCTACAGCTACCTCATAACCCTGGTGGCAAAGGGCCCGTTTCAGTAACATTTGCATGGCTGGATCATCATCAATAATCAGAATTTGGTTCATGGCACTGAGGTTCTACAAATTACTTTAGGATTTATCAATACACTGACTTACAATTAGGATAGCCAGTATATTCTGTGGGCTGAATTTCACGAAACCTAGATCAGACCCCAAGACAAGTTAGACTGAGTTACTTTTATTGATGGCATTCCCTATTGGCGTATCGGATTTATTTGTTCTAACTTCTCTGTCTTGCACCGCTTCCGGTTTCTTCCCCCTTTTCTAAATCTCCATCAATTTTTGCCATTTTGGGCAACAGCTTATAGAGGGCAAGACCCCCTAGAGGGCAAGACCCCCTGGCTTGATAGAAAAGGGGAAAAGAAACCCCATTTGCGCCAATGGTTTTCCCAGTGCTTCTGGCAAAGCTTCTAGAAAAAATTTTCTTTGAAGGCAATTCTTTAAAGGCAATTGAGTATTAGTCCATGGTACAGGGAGATATAAATCTAGGTTAAACTGGATTCCTTGATCTTAGAGTACCCAATGGAAGAGAATCAGGCTTCAATGTGGTTGATGTATGTGGTTGATGTATGTGGTTGATGTAAAAGATTTTGAGGAATTGAAAAAATTGAAAACATCTATCCAACAATTTCCTAGCGACCTTAAGGCGTTAGAAAACGCTTTGGGATGGTTTGACCAGTTCAAACCATCGTCTGTTCGCCAAAAAGTCTGGTTGCAGTGCCAATTAGCTCTCGCTGAAGGATTTACCAATGCCGTTCGTCATGCTCACAAAGATTTGCCAGAAGAAGTTTCGATTGATGTCGAAGTTACTTTATTACCTGAGTGTTTAGAGTTACGCATCTGGGATAAAGGCCCTCCCTTTGATTTAGAACAGCAGCTGAGAGACCTCAAGCAGCAAATGAACCCTCAATCTGGTGGTGGACGTGGCATCGCTATACTACAAAAAATCGCTGATCATCTCAGCTATACCCGTACCGATAACAACCGGAACTGTTTGTTAATTGTGAAGTGTTATCAGGAATTGGGAAACAGGGATTTAAAAACTTTTTGTAAAGAAAATGTTAAGGAGTCTCGATTACCAATTGTCAGACCGATGGATTAGCATGATCAGATTGGTGACCTCAGTGGCTGAAACTCTGATGCTGTGCTAGTTAGACTTTTGTTGACATTTATTTATACTCAGCCCTTGTAGAACACAAAATCTTTAATATTCTGAGTAATTCACTATTTTGTTTGGTAACACCATACCGGGTTGGGAAGAGTATGCTGGCAAAATGCGATGTAAGTATTCAGCAGTCAGCAGTCAGCAGTCAGCCGTCAGCTTATTTTATTCAAAAGCTGTTCCGTGTAGCGTGGCACAGGCTTTGGCCTTGGCCTTTCGGCCACGCTACGCGAATGGCCACGCTGTGCGAACGACGCTGGGACATAGCGCATAGGCTAGAAGCCTGTGACGTAGCGCATAGGCTGATAGCTGAATGCTTACAATGCGATCGCATCTGGTGATCATCCAGCGGCCTTTTTCGGTGACCTTACTGGCGGCAAAGACTCTCGGTGATCACGGATAACCGTTTCTGTTGCTATGGGACAATTGCTTTGATCCTAAAGAGAATTTACGGTAGCAGGTTTTTTTGGCTCCTTAGCAACACGTTGACCTCTCATCACCATCGGAACCCCATTTTCCGGAGTAATTCCTACTCCACGACGAGTTGGTTTAATGATTGTATTTTGTGCTAAGGCTAAGTGATAGTCAGACAATACCTTAGCCAAAACCAGTTTCATTTCTAACATCGCCAAAGCAGCACCAATACAGCGTCGGTTTCCACCACCAAAGGGAACATACTCATAGGCAGAGTATTGACGCTCAAGGAATCGTTCTGGTTTAAACTGATCGGAGTCTGGATAGAGGTCTTCTCGACGATGGGTTAAATAGGGACAGGCAAAAAGGGCAGTATTGGCCTGATAGTGGTGACCCATAATAGTAATTGGGGATGTGGTAATGCGGGCGAAGATCACAAACGCCACTGGGTAAATCCGCAGGGTTTCTTGGCAAACTGCTGTGAGATAGGGCAGTTGGGCAATGGCCATCGGGTCTGGATGATCCCCTAAGCTATCAATTTCCTCTAGCAGTTTTTGGCGCACTGTCGGTAATCGATGAATCCAGTAGAATGCCCAAGCTAAAGCGCTTGCAGTAGTTTCATGACCCGCAAACAACAAAGTCATCAACTGATCTTGTAACTCCTGATCACTCATCAACTCACCATTTTCGTCCCGAGTGGACATGATTAAACTAAGAATGTCATTGCCCATTAGCTCGGGTTGCTCTCGGCGCTGATTAATCTCTTCCTGAAGGAGGTTATAAATTTCCTGCCTACGCCGCACCATCTTGCCCCAAGGACTCCAAGCTCCTAAATCTCGTTGCAGGAACTTAAAAAACAGCATACTAGAGCGCAGGGGGGAAGCAGTCACCTCTAGCATGGCTGCCAGCAGTAGCTTGAGTTTTTGGTAACGGGTACCCTCACCTAGACCGAAAACCCCCTGCATGATTACCTGGATGGTAATGTCTTGCATGGCAGTACGGGCAGTAAAGGCTTGACCGATTACCCACTGACTCGCTACTTGCTGGGTAATATCACAAATCAATTGACTGTAGGAATTAATTCGTTGCCCATGAAAGGGAGGAATCAAGAGTTTACGCTGCCGCTGGTGTGGTTTACCATCGAGTAAAGTCATTGAGGTTTCCCCCACCAAGGGTTGTAGCAGCTTATTTCGTTCACCAGATTTAAACTGGCTAGGAGGAGCGGTCAAGACTTCCTGAATTGCTTGGGGGTGGCTGAGGATGACTAACGTTCTCGAACCAGTTAGCCGTATGGTAAATGTATCTCCATAGCGTTCTACACACTGATCCAAATACTTGAGGGGGTTAGCAATCCAATAGATTAACTGTAACCAGTCAGGGATTTGAGGACCATCAGGTAATTTACTCACACTCGTTTTCCTCTGTTACTTTCTCAAGACAAATTCATTATCTAACCTAACTGCCATATGGCAACAAAACCTTCGGTTACCTGATTACTATCAGAAATCCGCTTATTGACAAGCTATCAATAAGATTAATGGTAATCAAAACTAGTCGATTAATCCTATTCTGTTAGTCTTTGGGAATTAAAATAAAGCAAGATTTGATTAGAATCTCTACAAGGTAGGTAGAACAATAGATGTAGAGTTGCAGGTTCTCTAGTAGTCTCAATAGTAGTCTCAATCAATGTAATCCATAAGACATTTCACTGGTTTAAAACCCAAATTTCGCCAATATACTAATTCCGCACTCAGCGAGCTGATTGTAATATTTGTTTATTACTCGTAATAATTAGAAAAGGTTTCTGACACTATGACAGTTGGTAGCAGGGTTTCGACATTCTGTCAAGGAATTCAGTATTTTGAGAATACCATACCGGGTTTTGAAGCGACTTTGGACCAATACGGTCAACGAGATGCGATCGCGTTGGGGCAAAAAGCCATCCCATCTCCTGATGATCCAGCAGCTGTCTTCCAGACCTTACTAGCTGCTGATGCCCTACGCTACCTAACCCTGCACATCACTGCTAGTAAAGCCTCTGGTCATCCAGGGGGATTTGCCAGCATTGCGGAAGGGATTGCAGCTTTGGTCATGCTGGGTTACAAAAACATTATTACTGAAGTGGGACACCATGCCCCAGGCTTCTACAGTAACATGTTTCTGGACGGCTCCCTAGAGGAGATGGGTATTAAGACTGTAGAACAGATGGGGGAACGCTTCCGAGAAATGCACGGATTGCTCGGACACCTTTCTGGTCAAATTCCTGGACTCCTCAATCCGGCTGGTCCCCTCGGACAAGGGCAACACTTTGCCATGGCCGGGGCTTTGCTTCATCCAGGGGTACTATTCCCAGTTACGATTGGGGATGGGGGCTTGGGTGAACCTTATATCATGAGCAGTTTTGGTCACTTCTCTACGGCCTATCCCCAGGTGACTAATTTTCTGCCCATCTTAGTGTGGAATGGTTACAGCCAGGAACACCATAGTATGGTTTCCACAAAGTCCAATCAAGAGATGATTGCATACTGGCAGGGCAATGGTTTCCAAGAAGTAATCTTAATCAATGCTAAGGATTACGATGATGCTGACCAACCTGGTGAGTATGTCGATAGCACTGAGTTTTCTTTGCAGAAGCGATTGGCATTTACCCAAGGGGTTTTGGAAGCTACGGATAAAGCGGCTAAATCAGCTTTGAGTGGTAAGTTAACGGTGCTGATTGTTAAACAACTAAAAGGAGCGGGAGTCCACAAACGGGGAGCTAAAGCTCACAATCTTTACCCAGGAGATACCCTGGAAAAAGATTATATTGTTAGTGCCCTTAAAGCTCGGGCGTTACCGTCTCAAGCCTGGGAATTAGTGAGGATAAATTTTGAGCGTTCTGGAGGAGGGCCAGCGGCTCATACTGTAGTCACAGAAAAGGAATTGCCTTTACCAGATTTAGGTAAATTGCCTTTAGAGGAATTTGTGATTGATGGCGATAAAAAAATAGCAACTACCGCGATGGGAACGATAGTTGCTCATGTGGGGCAAAAAGACCCTAATTTTATTATTTCCAATGCTGATGGGAATGCTGCTTCTGGAATTAATAATATTAACCAAGCCCTAAAAATTATCCACCCCACCCCGGATGAAATTTACTTCCAAGGCCCAAAAGGTCAGGTGTATGAACCCTTGAGTGAAGATGCTTGTGCTGGATTAGCGGTAGGGTTAGCTTTGTTTGGAGCTCGTACTCTGTGGTGTTCTTATGAATCTTTTGCTATCAATGGGTTACCCATTTGGCAAACCGTTACCCAAGCCATGGCAGAATTGCGCCGTCCTACTCCCTCTACTATTACATTATTTACGGCTGGGGCACTGGAGCAAGGACGGAATGGTTGGACTCACCAGCGTCCTGAAATTGAAAATTACTTTGCTGCTATGATGCGCAATGGCAATATTTTCCCGTTGTTTCCCTGTGATGCTAATAGTATCCAAGTGTGTTATGAGTGGGCGCTGAGTACTAAGAATAAAGGAATTACCATTACTGCTAGTAAGTCACCCTTACCGGTGCGCACGACCTTTGAGCAAACCCGTCAAGGCTTGCAAGATGGTGCAGTGGTTTTGCATGAAACTAAAGGCAGTAAAACCGTTGTGTTTGCGGTGATTGGGGATATGAGCCTGATACCAGTGTTTGATGCTGCTTCTAATTTGGAAGACCAAGGGATTGGGGTGCGGATTGTTTCGGTAATCAGTCCCCGCCGTTTGTACCGTCCTGATGATACGGCTTGGAAAACCTGTAGTGAAGCTGATGGGGGTTTCTTAGATGATCAGGGGTTTGAACGGCTGTTTGGTGGGGATGGATTGATTGGTGTTACTGGTGGTACCAGTGCCATGCTGGAACCGATTATGTTACGTAGTACTTGCAAGCGGGATGTGGTTTCTTGGAAGCGTGGTGAAACTGCTAGCAGTGCTGGTCAAATTATGGCCTTTAATGGTTTGACTGCTGAGGCTTTGGCCAAACGGGCCACTGAGTTGGTTAGTTAAAATTTAGTTGGTTAGCATTTTTTGGTGTAGCCCTATCCTTAAGGATGGGGCTGTCAGCTATCAGCGATCAGCTATCAGCTAATGGGCTATGCCCACGCTACTTGAGGTGCTTTTGAATAAAAGAGATAAGCTAAGGCCAAAGGCCACGCTACGGGAACGTTTAATCTGAGTGTAAGCCTTGAGCTATCAGCCATTAGCTTTCAGCTTTTTAATAAAATAAGCTGACGGCTAATAGCTGATAGCTAACATCGGGCTACACCAATTAAGCCCCCCTAGGAATATTAGGGAATGCTGCCCTATCCTACTGCTCGCAATTGTAGCCGCCTTTCATTCTACCATCATTCCAGTCTTTTATTTCAAAATTATCTATTCCAATGTAGCTAAGTCCATAGCTATTAACTGCAGTGCTGTAGGAACAATCATTCTCTGGGGAAATCACTCCAACATGGGATACATAGTTATTGCTTCTGACAGCCTCTCCTAAACTGCTAGACATGCTTTCGAAAATGAAATTATCGCAGACTACAGACTCCGCCGTCTTGGCATCGAAACTCTTTGGTATTCCAGTAATCTCTTCTAGTGTCTCTACATCAGGGCAAGCAAATATCAACCCTTGATTGTAGTTTGTATCTCGAACATATTGAGCAATTACTGGGTTAGGATTTCCTGTTATTCCTCCTGCCGGTCCACTACCGCCAATGATTACCATGAATTGTCCTTTATAATCACCCTCTTTGCCCCAACAATTATTTTGTGCAGCAACTCGCATAGATGATAGTCCTTCGCTGTTTTGTAAGCAGCCCTCCCCTTCTAGTAAGTCAGTGGGTTCGTAAAAAATATCTGCATTATTTGGAGATAGTATTCTTATAATTAGAGCATCTAGATCCTGGGGACCCCTTTGTTCGCCCTTTTGCCCCCAACCTTGTTTCTTATCAATCAAGATAGTAACAAGCTCGTGTTCGGGATTTTCTTCGTGCCATTGTCTGACATCATTCAGGCAGTCTGATAGGAATTTACCACTACAGTTATTGCGTGGGAAATCTGTCGGGTTGTGAAATACGAACCAATTTCCTGGTACTGAGCCACCACCACCAATTCCGAAAGGCGAATCAAAGATATCAATCTCGATCGCTTTTACCTGGTCTAGGACTTCCGCCAAACTATTGGCATATTGTAGCTCGTAACTGTTGTGACTCATTGGTTTAAAAACCTGACCAATATTAAGGGAGTCACTATAGTCACAGGTAGTATTTTGATTTCCCCCACCATTGTCTTCGCAAGTGGAAGTATAACCTAATACTTGAAAAAGTTGAGTAGCACCATTGGGATTTCCTATGTACATTTTAGGGTCTTTTACCAGCTCTGTAAAAGAACAATCACGCAGGTCTCGAAAAATTGTGGGGTCAGAACCGGGTTGATCTTGTGCAACACTAAATTCAATCTGATCAGCTTCATCTGTCAGTTCGATCTGCCATTGTATCAGGTCACCTTCGCAATATCGTGTGCTGAAATTATCACTGCTACGCCAAGTTTGACCATCTTGGGGTCTTGATTCTGACCAGCCAATAAAACAGATCTCGCCTTGAGGTTCACAAGCTGAGGCATAAGCCTTCGGTACAGGGATGAGACTGGTAATAATCAGACTCAGTAAAGCAGCTATGAAAAATTGCTTAAGGGTTTTGAACATCTTAATCACTTTGTTTTTCAACAGTATTTTCAACAGTGTTTTCAACAGTAACTGTCTAGAACGTTAGTGAATTAGAGTAGTCAATTAGAGTATGATTTCTACAAAGGCGGATAGACACAGGAGGATAGACACAAGGTAGTTCATTCTATGATTCCCTTGCATCTATCTCTTTATTCTAGAAAGCCAGAACAGAAGGTAAACTAGATTACTCTAATTCTGGATTACTCTAATCTGCCAACTTGAACTTTACTGAGGCATGGGTTCATTAGTGTAAACATGCACTGAGAACGTTTGACCCGCTCCCCTTGGATTTCCTAGGTACAGATTGTTATCTTGGAACATAGTAGTGATTCCACAGTATACAATTGGATCCTGTAAAGTAGGGTCACTTCCACTTACATCTTTTGCAAGACCAAATTCAATGTTTTCAGCATCCGGACCTTGGGCGATCCACATCATCTGAGTTCCTGGGCAATATCCTGTGCTGAAATTATCACTGCTACGCCAGCTTTGACCATCTTGGGGACCTTTTTCAGAGAAGACAACAGCACATAGAGTACCGTTATCAGGACCAGGAGGTTGACAAGGAAACTGAGCATAGGCTTTCGGTACAAAAATACCGCTGGTAATCAGAATGCTGAGTAGACCAGCTAAGAACAATTGCTTGATGAATTTGAACATTAATTTACCTCGTTGGTGTGTATCTAATGTGTATCTAAGTTATTACCCTCTTGCTGACAGAGGGCTGTGAACAACACGTCCAGAGGTAGTTAACCTTTAACCTTTAAGCTGCAAATAGCTATAGAAACCAGCTGGTGATTGTGGCAGGTATATCCTTAAACAGACCTAGCACACAACCGGTTAGCTCTCATTTTTTTAAGCACCCTAAATTTTTGATAAGCTGTTGCGCATCTAAGCTTTAGATTTGCCTATCTGATTAAATCCTGGCCAAGCTTTACCCATAAGCATTTTGACCAGAAGTTTTATGTTATAATAGGCAGATTGAATCATCACAGCTCTGGTTTTACTTAATCATACTAATATCTTAAAAATAATTTGTCAAGCCTTTTTTTTAGACCCAATTCAGATTTGCTTTTGGCTGGTGCTATAATGTGGTATGTTCTATGAACTATATTTTTTTACCCTTTCGGAGCCGCTAATTTATACAACCTTTATCCTCAGAAGGATTAAGTGATTTGAGCCTAGTTTGGATTAATGATTAGGATCCTATGGCATTCCCGTCCCGTGACCTACGCTCAATCGCTAGTTGTGTAATACTTACAGGATCTATAAATTGCCAGGGTTATACCCATAGGAAAGGGAGCAGGGAACAGGGAGCAGGGAGTAGGAATCAAAAATTTTCACAATTCATTGAAGATACCTATAGCACCTAAATTTACTGACTCTATTTTCAATAATTAAGTCTGTGATCAACTGTATTCCGATACTTTTTAGCTACCAAAGTCTACCAAGGTAGAAATTAGCCCGCCAAGGCAAGATGCTCTCGCATCCAGGGTGTATCTACCAAAGCTCTCAGGAATATCCCACGAGCGCCATTTATATCTCTATCCATTTTTTGACCATCAATTTTGGACTTAATGATTTTGCTTCCACCAATTTTGACGAGTTCACCTGTCCAGCTGACAGTTTGGCTGGTGTAGGCTTCACATACATCAACTACGAGCTTTCCTGTCTCGAAAGCTTTATGCTTAAGGAACTGTTTGAACCTGTAATGAGCAAAAGAGAGTAGGTTTCGGACTGTTTTTGTTCGCGTAGCGTGGCCTTTTGGCCAACGAATCTTTCGCTCTTGTCGTTTTGACATTTGAGATGTCTCAAAAGTGGGAAGCAGAATAAAGTCAAAATTGTCAACCAAAAATCTGGCAGCTTTGTGATGCAATTCATTGATCAAGTTCTGTATTCTGATAGTGATTATTCTGGCCGCCTTTCTGATTCGACGTTTTTGTTTACCTTTTGATAGGCTGATTTTTGAAATCAGCCTATCAAAAGGTAAACATAGACGCTGAATTCGAGAAAAGTCCCCTTCACCAATTTTTCCTACAGAATTTTCGGTGACATACTCCCACACGCTCATCGAAGATTACAGTGTGGGCTTCTTACCAACTCCAGCCATCACTATCGGCTTTCGCCGACGCGGGGCGCGTTCGGATACACGGGTTACTTTATTAACGACACGGGATGCCCCGACCCACCGGAACAATACAATAAGTTCTATTTTTTAGGCACGTAAGTGGCTGACTTGCCCAGCATTTAAGGCCGTAGGCCACGCTACGCGAACGGCTTTGTTTATCAGTACATATATTATAGCAATTTTATAATACCCTGTGCAAAATTCATCCCACACCTATGCTACGCATTAGGTGTGGGGCTTCTTTTGCCGGACAGCTAAAAAACGTCAAAAAAGTTCTAACACCAGGATCGAGAGCAACTACCTTGCCTTGATTCTCGGCTTTGTTTCGAGTTGCTTTGTAAGGGACTACTAAATAATAGTCCCCATTGGTGCTAATTAATCGATAGTCACATAGGTGATCTGGTAGGCTTTCAGCAAAGGTTAACTCTCCTAATTTTGTAGGGTAGATCCCCTTTACTGAAACAGCGGATTTTGGGATGTAGCAAGACTGAACAGGAGTTTTTCGAGACCTAAAGCGAACTCGATTAATTTGCCCAGTCAAATTGTATTTTTCTTAGCCTCTATGACCGCAGTGCAGGCATCCTTTATCCCTATCGATTTAATTTGATAAGGTACTGTTTTACACCATTCAGGAAGACTGTTAAGGATGTCAGTCTTGATGGCCAACCAGTTAGCTTTAACTTCGCCATTTTTGAGGATTTCTACGGTCTTGTTGAAAACATAACGGGACACTCCAAACCAGCGATTAATCAATTGACGTTGGTCAGCTTTTAGGAATAGTCGGATCTTTTTTGATTTTTGAACCGTATTTCCTGAGTCCTTGGACTCTACAAGAGCAGACGTGAATGATTGAGAGAATATCGGCGGTAAATTCTGATCAAAGACAGCTTTCAGGGTTGTCGGATCCCATGATTTTTCCACCGTTGAGACTGACCGGAGATGAAACCTTAGAGTAGTGCAGCCTTACTACAAAACCTTTACCCTATGCTGCATAATTTACCAACTATAAAGGCTGCACTACTCTTACGGTAACTTCTAACCAAGTACTCAAAGAGTTCAAACCCAAACCGGGTAAGTCTGTCGAGACAGGCAACAATAATTGTGAGCTGATCCCCACGCATAAGTCGCTCCAGTATGGTTTTAAGCCCAAATCTTTTGTAGTTAAGTCCTGATCCGATGTCAAAGATGATTTCCGCTTCTGGATAGAGGGAGTGCATATAAGCAACCTGTCGATTAAGGTCATTCCTTTGTTTTTGGCTGCTGAGGAGGCAGTAACAGATAGTAGCAACCACAGTTTTGCCCGCCTTTCCGAAGGTGAGTAAGCTTTCTGTATCGAAGAGTCTGTAACCACTTGGGGTGCGTTCGCATTTGATCGTGCCATTATCTGCATACTTGCGAAAGGTATTTCTGGAGAGTCCCGTAAGTTCGACCGCCTTACGTAGTGGTATCAGTAACCTCCCTTAAGTATACCAAATAGTTGTAGAGATTGCTAGACTATGTGACACTTTTTATAACTGTATACAAACCTTTTGATTTATCCGTCTGATGGGATGCCAGTGCGTTTTAAGGCCAGAGACTTGCAGTGTATTGAGGAAACTTAGTATTGCTTGGTGCAGTTTTAGCTAAGTTTTCGTTTGTGTTAGTAAGTTAACTGGCTTTTTATGATTAGTATTGGGAATGCGATCGCATCCTTGTTTTATGTGGTCATATACCGTAGCTATTCAGGTATCAGCTATTAGCTATCAGCGTGTCGCGTATCAGCTTATGCGCTACACGCACACTACTTGAGGTGCCATTGGCCAAAGGCTGACCGCTAAACGCTGACCGCTGAATGCTTACCATATACCCAGTCATGCCCCTGACCCCTAACAGGTCTCCTGAACTTAACGGTAAGGTATTAATACCATGTTAAGCTTATAGACTAGAAGGCTCTCGACCACTATCTTATCATAGGCACGGACAACTATGCGACCTGATTTGCAGGACTTGGTGATTTCAGAGGATTATCTCAGCAATTTGATTGGGGAGAAGCCAGACCGAGTCAGAGGTTTTTTCCTAGAGAAACCAAAAGAACCAGGAGATTTCCTGATCAAATTGGGTAGAGGTACCTTTCTATGGTTGAAATATAAGGCAGTTAGACGGCTGGTGAAAGAAGTGGATCGATACAATACGGTGATTAGAGCTGTATACATTAATGATCAATTGGAAGAAGCTGGTAATCCAGGTGTTGGTCTCAGCAATCGGGAGCGAGTGCTCGAAGCCCTTAAGGTGATGAAAACGGATTTAGTGCGTGCCTTGAAGACAGAACGAATTCTCAGAGAGAATAAGCAGTTTATTACTAAGAATCCTCAGCTATTTACTACTAATTTAACCACCTTGACTGCCCTGCACTTGAGTGATCAGGCCAGTGAGTATGGACGAGTGCTAGATCAAGCCTTGCAGGTGGCAGTGGGGGTGCAAGAGGAAATGAGAAAATTGCAGAATCAGCGTTAGGGGCGGATAATCTATTTATTTTAGGGAGTCGGGAATCGGGAGTCGGGAGTCGGGAATCGGGAGTCGGGAATCGGGAATCGGGAATCGGGAGTCGGGAATCGGGAGTCGGCAGGGTTATTTCATTCTGGATCTAGGTAACGAGTTTAAAGGCTTTCAGCCATCACATACCTGAATGCTCGAAGGCTGAAAAGACGTATCCTCGTCAATGCATAAAATATTGCAATTTAGAATGAAACAGCCCTGGGGAGTCGGGAATCGGGAACAGAGAAAAAATTCTGTGCATCGCTGGTTTTTTAAATATTAAGGTTGTGTTTAGCTCTCAGACTGTGTTTAGTTTACCAGGTGGTGGCGATCGCTCTCCCGATGTAGCTTGGGTAGCGCTGGAAAGATGGAAAGCACTGAGTCAAACAGAAAGAGAAGGTTTTCCACCCATTTGCCCCGATTTTGTGATTGAGTTGCGCTCACGGACAGATCGATTAAAGCCCCTACAGGAGAAAATCCAAGAGTATCTAGCCAGTGGCTTGCGTTTGGGTTGGTTGATTAATCCTCAGGATAAACTAGTAGAAATTTATCTGGCAAATCAACCTGTGGAAGTAGTAGCAATGCCTGTAGTGTTAACAGGAAATGAGGTGTTACTGGGGTTTAGTTTAGAATTTAGAATTTAGAATGAAGAATTTAGAATGAAGAATTTAGAATGAAGAATTTAGAATGAAGAATTTAGAATGAAGAATTTAGAATGAAGAATTTAGAATGAAGAATTTAGAATGAAGAATTTAGAATGAAGAATTTAGAATGAAGAATTTAGAATGAAGAATGAAGAATGAAGAATTTAGAATGAAGAATTTAGAATGAAGAATTTAGAATGAAGAATTTAGAATTTAGTGGCTAGTGGTGCTTTAGGGACGGGCTCGCCCTGATTTTATCGGTAGCCAGTGTTGGGACAGTCCGTCCGGAAATGAAACGGGCAAGATGCCCGTTCCACGCCTGATGCCCATTCCAACCACCAGGTCAAACAGCTTTTAGGAGATGCACCCAGCCACAAGCGCGTTCGCTTTTAGCGTGGCCTACGGCCAATCGCGTAGCGTGACCTTTGGTCAATCGCATTTTGGCTTTCTTGGTCTGTTGCTAACCTTTCCCCCCATCCAAGAAAACAGTTGTGCAATTTGATCAGTATGAATAGCTCTGGCTATAGGTTCCGATATCCACCCGGGAAAAAACCTATATCATATATATATTATTACTATGAAAACAGCTATATAATATACCCTATTCTTTCTTCCCACACTCTCCCATCGGGTGCATCTCCTAAAAGTTGTTTGACCCAGCAGTGGTGCGTTACGGGCAGCAACCTAACCCTGGCGCTTGAGCAAAACATACCAAGCCCCTAACTTGTCACAAATCATTTAGGATTGCTATATTTTGTTTAAATGGATTTGAGTCAATTTACATTGAGGGGTACAATAAATGACGGCTCCACTCTCTTTGTCCAAACTACTAAGCCCTTTTGAATTAGGTGATTTATCTTTAAAAAACCGAGTAGTAATGCCTCCTTTAACTAGAGGGAGAGCAGTTAATATGGGTATTCCCAATGATTTAATGGTGGAATATTATACTCAAAGAACTGGAGTAGGTCTAATTATCACTGAAGGTACTTTTATTTCCCCTCAAGCTAACGGTTGGGTAAATGCTCCTGGTATTTATACTCTGGAACAAACTGAAGGGTGGAAAAAAGTTGTTAGTAGTGTACACTCTAAGAATACGCCATTATTTTTGCAGCTTTGGCACTGTGGTAGGGCTTCTCATAGTAGTTTCCATGATGGTAAGCTAGCTGTTGCTCCTTCAGCCATTAAAATTAACGAAGAATATGTTCATACCCCTCAGGGAAAACAGCCTCACGAAACTCCACGAGCCCTGGAAACTGAAGAAATACCCCAAATAGTAGAAGAGTATAAAAAAGCGGCTGAAAATGCCAAACATGCAGGTTTTGATGGGGTAGAGATTCATTCAGCTAATGGTTATTTACTGGACTCTTTTCTGCAATCTAAAACCAACCAAAGAACAGATAACTATGGTGGTATTATTGAGAATAGATATCGTTTACTCAAAGAAGTAATCGAAGCTGTAATAACTGTTTTCCCAGTCAATAGAGTGGGGGTTCGTTTGTCTCCTAATGGTTTATTTAATGATATGGGGTCTGTGGATTATCGTGAAACATTTCTTTATGTAGCTAAAGAGTTAAACAGTTATGGGTTAGCTTATATCCATGTATTAGATGGGTTGGCGTTTGGATTTCATGAATTAGGAGAACCGATGACTTTGGCTGAGCTTAGAAACGTTTTTGATGGTCCAATTATTGGTAATTGCGGCTATAGTAAAGAAACAGCAGAAGCGGCAATTCAAGAAGGTGTGGCGGATTTAATTGCTTTCGGAAGACCGATTCTGAGTAATCCAGATTTGGTTGATCGCTTCGCTAATAATTGGCCTCTTAATCCTATTCCAGATGTTAAAGTTTGGTATTCTCCAGGTAAAGAAGGTTATACTGACTTTCCTACTTATAATGCGGAAAACTAGCGAGGCTCTTACTAAGTGCGGTCTAGCCTGAAATCTTAACCCTAAAGGCATTTAGGGTTTACAATTTTTTGAGCGAACAGTGGTTCATTACGGGGCAGGCTGTCCCAACTATTGCGTCTTGCGTCTTGTGTCTTGCGTCTTGCGTCTTGCCTGCTCCCTGTTCCCTGTTCCCTGCTCCCTGCTCCCTACTCCCTACTCCCTAAAGATCTATAATAATAGATAAACCAAAAAACAACTACCAAGATCATGCTAGATTGGTTAGCACTGTGGGGAATTTCTAGTGCTGGTGGCTATCTCGCCAAAGAAGTGATCGGTCCCTTGGCCAAAGACGCTCTAGAAGACTACACTAAAGATTTTTTCAAAGAATCTATCAAAGATTATACCGGACTATCGGAGCAAGATACCCAGAAAAAACTCTTGGTTAAAGCCTTAAAAGCTTTTGTAGCTTTAGTTGGACAAGAATTAAAGGTTGCTGACCTATCTAAGCAAGAAATAAAACAATATACTAAACCCCTCAAGCAGTATATTAAGAACCAATCCGTTAAAGCTATCCTGGGAAGTGCCTTTAACTATGGCTGTAAAGAAATAGATACCGATACATTAGCCAAGACTTGGGTTGAGCTGAAGTTATTATCATTACCGGAAGAATTTCGTTGGAAGTATATTGGTAAACAGTATCTCAAGCAAGTACAAACTATAATCAAGCAATCGGATAAGTTACGGCCTATCTGGGATTCCCAAACGTTAGATGCGATCGCAAAAAACACTAACGCTACAGCAGGCATTATCCCTGATTTTAACTTAAGGGAGTATCAAGAAGCACTCCTAGAGAGCTACGGTAATGTTAAACTAGATAGTTTAGATACCGATGGTTCTGCCTATAATCAACTAAAACTCTGGACGATATTTATCCCCCAAAATGTGCGAGAGGTTCATGACTTGATGCCAGAGGCGATTCATGAACTGCCTAAGGATTATTATCAAAAACTGCTAGAGAGTGGTCAACTAGAACAGGAAATTGACCAAAAGGAGTTGCAACGAGCTAAAAAGCTTTATTATCAACAGCCGATAAAATCCGTATTGGATGTGATCAAGGACTCTCAAGGCTATCGGTATTTGGTGGTTTTAGGAGACCCAGGCTCTGGTAAATCTACTTTGTTGCAATATTTAGCATTGGAGTGGGCAAGAACCGATCTAACTACTGCCCTTTCTCTACCAATTCCCTTACTGATTGAATTACGCACCTATATCCGGAATCGCGATAGTGGACAGTGTCATAATTTCTTGGAATTCTGTCATCAAAGCAGTGGATATATCTGTCATCTCAATCAACATCACCTTGATGAGCAGTTAAAGGCTGGTAATGCCTTAGTGATGTTTGATGGGTTGGATGAAGTCTTTGAGCCAGGTAAACGAGAAGATGTAATTACGGATATTCATCGCTTTACCAATACCTATCCTAAAGTAAGATTAATTGTGACATCTCGGGTAATTGGTTATAAACCCCAACGGCTACGGGATGCTGAATTTCGTCATGTTATGCTCCAAGACTTGGAGTCCGAACAAATTCAAACCTTTATCGAGCACTGGCATGAATTAACCTTTACGGATCAAGCCGATAAAGTTAGGAAACGGGAGCGCTTACAAAACGCAATCAAGACATCCTCCCCAATTCGACAACTGGCGCAAAATCCCCTATTACTAACCATGATGGCAATCCTGAATCGCAATCAAGAATTGCCTCGTGACCGCTCTGAACTCTATAACCAATCCTCTCGATTACTGCTCCATCGATGGGATGTGGAACGAGCATTACTAGAAGATAATCGTCTTGACCCCAAGACAATTGATTATCAAGATAAGCAACAGATGCTGGGAAAAGTGGCAGATTTCATGCAGGGTAATCAAGCAGGATTAGCGGGAAATCTGATTAGTGCAGAGGATTTAGAACGGATTATCTTCGAGGAGTTGAAACTACGGGAAGTTACTAATCCAAGAGCGGTGGCTAAGGTAATGATTAATCAGTTGCGCACCCGCAATTTTATCTTGTGTTTCATGGGAGCAGATTACTACGCCTTTGTGCATCGGACATTTTTGGAATATTTCTGTGCTTGGGAATTTGTCAGGAAATTTGAGAAAACCCAGAAGATTGACCTAGAACAGTTACAAACCCAAGTATTTGGTCAGCACTGGCGGGATGAATCTTGGCATGAAGTGCTGAGGTTGATTGTGGGCATGATTGATTCCAGAAAAGCTGGAGAAATTATTGAGTATTTGATAGCACAATATGGAGAGAGTAATAGGTTTGGAAATTTATTTTTGGCAGCAGATTTTTTATCTGAGGTGAGGAATCGCTATGAGATTAAATCAACAGATACTACATTACTGAATCGCGTCAAAGACTTAATTAATTATGATCAAAATAGAAAAAGATTCAGTGATAGTGATATTCGCACTAACGCTGTGGTAGCAGTAGCCACCCATTGGCAAGACCACCCAGATACCTTAGCCCTACTTCAAAAATGGGCTCGCTCTGATCAAGATGGGAATGTGCAAGCTACAGCAATTGAACAGTTAGCTCAAGGTTACCAAGACCACCCAGATACCTTAGCCCTACTTCAAGCATGGGCTCGCTCTGATAAAAATTCGTGGGTGCGACCTACAGCAATTATAAAGTTAGCTCAAGGTTACCAAGACCACCCAGATACCTTAGCCCTACTTCAAGAATCGGCTCGCTCTGATAAACATTCGTGGGTGCGAGGTGAAGCAATTAAACAGTTAGCTCAAGGTTACCAAGACCACCCAGATACCTTAGCCCTACTTCAAGAATCGGCTCGCTCTGATACTGATTCGGATGTGCGAGGTGAAGCAATTAAACAGTTAGCTCAAGGTTACCAAGACCACCCAGATACCTTAGCCCTACTTCAAGCATGGGCTCGCTCTGATAAAAATTCGTGGGTGCGACGTACAGCAATTGTACAGTTAGCTCAAGGTTACCAAGACCACCCAGATACCTTAGCCCTACTTCAAGCATGGGCTCGCTCTGATACTGATTCGTCGGTGCGAGTTACAGCAATTGAACAGTTAGCTCAAGGTTACCAAGACCACCCAGATACCTTAGCCCTACTTCAAGAATCGGCTCGCTCTGATACTAATTCGTGGGTGCGAGTTACAGCAATTGAACAGTTAGCTCAAGGTTACAAAGACCACCTAGATACTTTACCCCTACTTCAAGAATTGGCTCGCTCTGATACTGATTCGGATGTGCGAGGTATAGCAATTGAACAGTTAGCTCAAGCTTGGCACAATCAGCCTTGGTTATGGGAATTTTTACGCGATCGCACTCTCCATGACCCTTTTGAGCGTAAGAAATTATGGGATGACAATCCTCGACAAGCAGCCCTTAAGGCCATCCTGGAATATTATCCTAACCATTCCCAAATCCAATCCTTATTGCAGGATAGAGCAGACCATGACTCCGATCCTAAACTGCGGGAGTTTGCTCAGGACGAATTAGCCAAATTGAGGCAAGAGGCAAGAGGCAAGAGGCAAGAGTGAAAAAATCCTGTGTACCTAATAGTTATGAAAAACGCTGTAGAAGGTTTTCAAACGAGTTGTAAATTCATCGATGGTCGAAAAAGGCAAGAGGCAAGAGGCAAGAGGCAAGAGGGGCAAGATATCCAGAGTTTTTTAGTAAACTAAAAAAAGACTGTATTCGTTTACATCTCAAATGGAAACGCTATATATATACCAGAGTTATGGTTAACAGACAGTAAAAAACTCCCAACGTCAAAAACCTTGGGAGGGTCATTTTAGGTTATATTCAACCCAGTCTAGCATCGGTATTTGATTAGTATGGATCATCAAATTAAGTACCGACATTTGCTTCTAGCCACTTAGCAATGGCATTTTGGCTTTCTTGGTCTGTTGCTAACCTTTCCATCATTACCACAACATCCATTTCTGGGACATCTAGAGAATATCCATTTACTTCAAGGAAAGTTGCCATCACGGCGAAAGCGACCCTTTTATTGCCATCTATAAAGGGATGGTTTTTTGCCAAACCATATCCATAGGCTGCTGCTAAATCAAATAAGGTTGGTTGACCATAGACAAATAGATGTCTAGGTCTGGCTAAACTAGCCGATAGCAGATTTTCGTCCCGAATCCCTGGACTTCCCCCATGTTGTGCAATTTGATCAGCATGAATAGCTCTAGTTATAGCTTCCGATATCCACAGCGGTTCCCTCACTTAGCCAGCTCCCTCAAGGCATTTTCATACCTCTTGCTGACTTTCTGATAAGCTGCCATTACCTTTTCAAACTCAGGATCTTTCGTGGTGATTTCAACACCATCAGCGGTTTGTGTGATAAATACAGTATCTCCTTCAACAACATTCAGCTGTTGTAGGATCTCTTCAGGTAGAGTTATGCCTAGGGAATTCCCAATTTTATTAATTGTGAGCTTGTACATATTGTAAAGGGAGTCGGGAGTCGGTAAAAATCCTATATTCTATTATAGCGTTTTTCGCAGTTATGAGGTACATACAGTATTCTTTGACTTTAATTCCCTTTCTTGATGCAGCACATCCCTATTCCTTATTCCATCTTCCATCTTCTCTGTTCCCTGTTCCCTGTTCCCTGTTCCCTAAAATCCAGAAATTGTGTACCTCATAGCTATGAAAATTGCTATATTATATATATATCATTACTATAAAAACCGCTATATAATATTCCCTATTCTTTCTCCCCACACTTCCCACACTTCCCGCGCCCCCGCCCCAAACTCTTCCCCCTACTCCCTACTCCCTATCAACGATACAAAATCAAATTCAAAACATTCAACTCATTGGATGTCAACAAATACTTATCCGTAAACATTTTTGTTCTGAGTTGCTCTAGGGAATAGCTGTTAAATACAATTCTGTTCCCTGTTTCCTGTTCCCTTTGCTAAAGCTGATAGCTGATAGCTGATAACTGATAAGCTGTTGCGCATTTAAACTGTGATAACAGCATTGCCTTTGTTTTTTATTTTTCGTACCCATTTTATAATTAACCCTCCTTCATTTAAAAGATGATTTAACAAACATTCTAATTCTTCAATTGATTTGAAAACTCGATTGGCAATATATTCTTTTGCTGAATGCCAAACCAATTCAATTAAGTTATAATCAGGACTATACTCGGGAAGATATTCTAAATAAATATTCGGCATATCTTCTTCTATTTTATGAATATATTCGGCTTTTTTGTGAAAACTAGCATTGTCTAAAATAATGACGATTTTCGGTCCTTTATTAGCAAAGTCTTCTAGTTGATTACCCGCTTCCATCCATTCATTTTCTAGCTCTTTATAAAAGGTTTTTAAAACTTCATAAAAAGTTTGACTATTGCTTTTTTTGAGGAAATCTACAAATCTTTTTTTCTCTGAATATCGCAAAGCTCCCATCACATTAACTCTCCCTTGCCTTTCGGGCAAAGCCCGACGCTGCGCGAACGGTCTCCTCTAACTTTTTTTCGCTTTCCTCTTTTACACCAGTTTTTTCTTCTGATGACTCTCAAACTAAATCCGCTTTCATCCCAAAACCATACCTGAAGACGCTCTGGGCTTTCTTTTTCTATTTTTAAATACTCATCTAGTTTCTTTTTAAATGCTTCCCTTTTTTTAGGGTCTTTTTTAGAATCTAAGCTATACTTTGACCAAAGGTAAACATATTTTTTCTTGACTAGTATCCTACGAACTTGAGACCCACTTAACTTGATGCCTGTTGTATCTTCTAAATGAACGGCTAATTTTTGAGCTGTCCATCGACCAAATTCATATCCTAATTCTTCGGGTTCTTTTTCGACTAATTCTAATAATACTTCTATATATTGTTTTGTTGCTTTTTGGTGATTGCCTTTCATTCTTTTATCTTTAAGACTCTCTAAGTCATCTGGATCTCCGTGGACACACCAATAACAGACTGTGTTCTTTGAACAACCCAAAACTTCAGCAATTTCTAACTGTGTTTTTCCACTATTCAACAACAGCAAAATTAAAATACGTTCTCTAATATTTCCATTTTCTTCTATTTTTAAGGCTTTTTGAAGTATTGTTTTTTGCTGTCAGATAATTTTTTGCTGGCATATTTCCTATTATTGGGTTATTTATTAATTTTTATTATACCAATTTAAATGCCGAACAGCTTAGCTTACTATAAAAAACGCTATAAATAATAATAAGATTAGTAGTATACTTATGAAAGCAATTCTATACACACAATACGGATCACCCGATGTTCTGAAGCTCAAAGAGATAGAAAAACCCATCCCTAAGGAGGATGAAGTATTAGTAAAAATTAATAGCGCATCCGCCAATGCAGGTGACTGGCATTTACTAAGAGGAAAACCCTTCTTGATCCGCATCATGGGCTTTGGGCTTCTAAAACCAAAAAACCAGATATTGGGAGCAGACATAGCAGGGCGAGTTGAAGCCGTTGGCAAAAACGTAGAGCAGTTTAAGCCAGGTGATGAAGTATTCGGGGACCTATCCGAGTGTGGTTTCGGGGGTTTTGCCGAGTATGTATGTGCTAGGGAAAGTGCATTAGTCTTGAAACCCACCAATATCACCTTCGAGGAAGTGGCAGCAGTACCCGCAGCCGCACTCACCGCCCTGCAAGGTCTTCGGGACCAAGGACAGATTCAGCCAGGCCAAAAGGTTTTGATTAATGGTGCCTCTGGTGGTGTCGGTACCTTTGCCGTCCAGATTGCCCAATCCTTCGGAGCCGAAGTGACTGGGGTGTGCAGCACCAGGAATTTAGACATGGTGCGCTCCATTGGTGCAGACCATGTTATTGATTACACTCAAGAAGATTTCACCAAAAATGGTCAGCATTATGACCTGATTCTTGATGCTGCAGCCTATCGTTCCATTTTGGATTACAAGAATATATTAACTCCCAACGGAATTTATGTCTTTGTCGGAGGTTCCATGGCACAACTTTTCCAACTTATGTTCCTAGGACCATGGATTTACATGACCGGGAGTAAGAAAATTGTGTCCCTGTTTATGGAACCAAACCAGAAGGATTTAGTGTTTATCAAGGAGCTTCTTGAAACCGGCAAAATAGCAGCTGTTATCGATAGAAGATACAGCTTAAGTAAAGTGCCTGAAGCTATCAGATATCTTGAACAAGGACACGCCCGAGGTAAAGTTGTAATAACGTTGGAAGATTAGGGAGTAGGGAGTAGGGAGTAGGGAGTAGGGAGTAGGGAGTAAGCATTCAGCCGTCAGCTGTCAGCGGTCAGCCTAATGCTTAAAATAAATCTGAAATGGGAGAATTTAATAGTTCGAGATTTTCTAGAATTGGCTGATAGCTGAACGCGCACGCGTGCGCGTAGCGCTTAAGCTGATAGCTGATTAGCTGAATTGTTCAACTATAGCCTTTCTTATGGCTATGAGGTACACAGGATTTTTGACCTATTTCCTCTTAACTCTTCCCTGCTCCCTGCTCCCTGCTCCCTGCTCCCTGTGCGATCGCTTACCAAATTACAACCCTAGGATTCCTCATCCAACGATTCCTCATCTATCGGATTACCGACATCAAAAACAATCACAAATTTAGCATCCGGCATCAGCCGTTTAAGAGCTTTTAAATGACCGTCGGCATCAGACCGGTTGCGGAACCGACCAACAACGACTCGCTGCATCTTGGGTAATAGCCGCATGATCACCCATGGATGAAGGCGCTCAGAATAAGTCATAATAAAAGTATCTCCTGTCATAGGGGACCCAAGGCTAGCCCGTAGATTTGTACGTTTCCCGGGCTAGCTCTTGAGGTGGAAGTTTTACCAACCACTCTTTTATAATAGCACAAATAATCTTTTATTGTAGCATATTTTGAAAATTTTTGTAACAAATTTGTAGGGAAGTTTTTTGGGTTTTGGTGATATTGTGATCTAGTTAGAGGTAGTATAAAAAAAATGCGATCGTTTTTTGAGAGCTTACTTATTTATAGTCATCTTCCCTATCTCCTCTTCTTGTCTAACTAATTTGCCACCCTAGCAGACCCATCTTCTCAAAATGTCCAATCGAACCTATGGAATTATCGGCACCGGTGCTATTGGCGGATTCTACGGTGCCAAACTGCAAAAAGCAGGTCATCAAGTCAGCTTTTTACTCCGTAGCGACTACCACCATGTCGCCGAAAACGGTTTAATTGTAAAATCAGTGGATGGTGATTTTACTCTGCCGGAAGTCGATGCCTACAACGATGTCAAAAAAATGCCCAATTGCGATGTAATCGTAGTAGCATTGAAGGCGACCCAAAATCATCATTTACCAGAGCTATTGCCGCCATTAATAAATGAAAATACCGTAGTGTTGCTCTTACAAAACGGCATCAATGTTGAACCAGAAATTTCCAAATTTATAGGAGAAAATACCCTAATCAGTGGGTTATGTTTTGTCTGTTCTAATAAAATAGGGCAGGGTCAGATTCACCACATCGACTATGGTATCATTACCCTAGGACAATATGCTCCTAACCATCAAGCTACTGGCATTACAGAACAAATGAGCCAAATTGCTAGGGATTTTGAAAGCGCAGGGATTCCTATTGAGTTGAGCGAAGATTTGCTGTTAGCTAGGTGGAAAAAGTTAGTGTGGAATATTCCGTATAATAGTCTTTCCGTGATTTTAAATGCCAGAACAGATGAAATCATGGCGAATCCCGATACGCGGCGTTTAGCAGAACAAATAATGGGGGAAGTGCTAGCAGGGGCAAAGAGTTGCGGGCGGATACTAGGCGACTACTTTATCCAAAAAATGCTCGACCATACCGAAAACATGAAATCTTATTTAACCAGCATGAAACTGGATTATGATGGAAAAAGACCCTTGGAAGTTGAGGCAATTGTGGGCAATCCTTTGCGGATGGCAAGGAAAGCAGGAGTTGATTTGCCCATGATTTCTATGCTTTATCGACAGTTGAAGTTTTTGGATGTTAGGAATCGGCTAGGCACTGGCCACCATAGCTAAGCATATGCGCTAAGCGAATAGTTTATGTAGTTTATGTAGGGTGGGCAGTGCATCAGATAGATTCCAAACCTTGCCATCGGTTTGCTAGGCACTGGCCACCATAGGATGAATCATAATGGTTATACAGCTCAGTAGTTTATGTAGGGTGGGCAGTGCATCAGATAGATTCCAAACCTTGCCATTTGATTGATAGGCACTGGCCACCATAGGATGAATCACAATGGTTATACAGCTCAGTTAAAGGTAATTCCTAATCTAGATTTGGTAATCAAAAAAAAGTAGAGACTGTATCAATAAAATCTCTACCGAATCTCACCCTATTGGCCACAAATTAAGGCAAAAGGCAATAGGCAAAAGGCAATAGGCAATAGGCAATAGGCAAAGGGGTTTAAAGTAATCATATCCCCATCTTATTAAGGGAGAGGGTATCTCTACTCCCTGTTCCCTGTTCCCTGATCCGAAGTTCCCTACTCCCTACTCCCTATTCCCTTTTACCTACACAGTCACCGAAGGTTTATTACTGACATTTTCCACTAAATTGTCAGCAATCCCAGTCTCAGGAAATGCGCGCTTAATCACATAGGATTCTAACAATGTACGCAGCCAACTTGGACACCAGCGACGCTGACAGAACTCCAATAACTTTCTCTCGAAACTCCCCTCTTGAGTTGACCACTTAGCCGGGAGTTGACGATTCTCAATCACCCACCTCCAAATCGACCACATTGAAGGATCATCCTTACCCAAATTCCACTTTTTGACTTGACGATTGAACACATCTCGTACAGATTCTTCATTCCATTTAAATACGTAAAATGGCACATCATCCTGGTCAAACCGAGTGATCTGTCGAGGATTGAGGAAAGTGATTCTAGATTTAGGTTCCAGGAAAATTGTCTCGCCTAAGTCCGTTGCCTGCATACATAAATCAGTATGACTCGCCAAGCTATCAAAGATTTCATCCAGTTCAATAGACTTGATCAGAGAATGACGAGCTAGGATACAATGAAACTCTACAGAATCTACTGGGGTACGATGTAAATCCTGCTCAACATCCCGTAATTGAGTACCATAGAGCAACTGCTTTTGCTCAAACCACTTTTTACCATGCTTTCTTTGGTGAAACTTGGTTTTAATCCCAGCAACATGTACCTCAATATCCGGAGAGCCTGGTTGCCCCTGTAAAATTAGAGGAGCAACAATACCAGCTTGCTCTTGTTCAGCACACTCAACCAAACGTTTTAACCAACCAGGCTCTACAATCACATCATTGTCAATAAAAACAATGTAATCCGCATCCTTAACAAACGGTAGAGCTATGTTACGAGCAACATTCGATCTCAAATAGCGTCCGCGATGGATCAAAGTCATGAATTCGTGTTTATCTGCCTGCTGTTGCAGATACTCATGCACTTGGGATGGAGCATTACCATCTACATAGATTAGGTCAAAAGGATAAGAGGAATAATCAGCAATAATACTGTCTAGGGAAGGCTTTGTTAAACTAAACCGCTCCCTCTGAGTCACGATTAATGTTACCTTAGATAAACCCATAAGCTGATAGATTAACCACGTTATGATGTGCTTAAAGTGTATCAGTTACAAGCAAAAAAAGCCCACTACTTTAGTATTACTAAATCAAGAAATTCTGGATAATTATCGCCGTTCTTATAGTAATTCTGACTCCCCATCTCCCTATCTCCCCATCAGGGTAGGTTTTTTACTTTGACCTCAGGTGTGGGGTGACCGGGTGTGGGGTGACCGGGTGTGGGGGATAAGAAAGCGATGCAGCGCTTTTTCAGGTGCGACCCGTGGCGAATTTAATTCTTAATAGGTCAAGCGCAC
>NZ_GL890930.1:0-143837 GCF_000211815.1 Moorena producens 3L | reverse complement strand
TCAGGGGTTGGGGGTGGGTTTGACCCAAATGTAAAAAACCTACCCAAGTGAGCTACTCCCTACTCCCTACTAAATTCGCCCATTCTCGATTCTAAATTCTAAATTCTAAATTCTAACTTCTAACTTCTAACTTCTAACTTCTAAATTCCCCACACCTCCCACACCTCCCACACCTCCCACACTTCCCTATCTTTCCCGACTCCCGATTCCCGACTCCCGATTCCCGACTCCCTAGTCCCTACTCCCTACTCCACTAGTAACTTTATGGTTCTCTGCTGGGGTTTGAGCCACAGGAGTATCTACCGCTGAATACCCCCTCCCAGTATCCACCGGAACAGGGGGTTGTAGCTGCTTGATATCGTTGATAACTGCTCCCAACAGTACCTCGTTTTCATCTAACTCTTCGATTACCTGAGATAAAATACTTCCCTGGGTATAGCCTGGTCGAGTAACTAACACAATCCCATCAGTAAATGGTTGTAGTAATAGGGCATCATTACAACGGGAGAGACTAGGCGAATCAACTACAACAAAATCAAAGCGACCACGAGCATCTTCCAGCAAATGCTTCATTTCACTCGATTCTAGGATCCCCGCAGCTTTGCGCAGGGGCCCAAGACTAGGGAGAATGTAGAGATTTTCAAAATCTTGGGCTAAATGAATACATTCACTCTTAGAGCCATAGAAGCGCAAAGGTTCCAGTGGAGCGTCCATCAGGTGAATCACTTCTTGAGCTTGAGCTACAGAATGCGATCGCAAATCCCCTTCTACCAACAGAGTACGCATACCGGCTTGGGCAGATGCGATCGCTAAATTGTAAGCCACGATCGTCTTTCCTTCATTCCCTGCCGTACTAGTCACCAACACCACTTTTACCGCAGGTTCCTCCCGCAGACGAAGATTAGTGCGGAACCGTTCGTAGAACTCCAACTCCAAAGCCTCTGGTTGGGTTATTATCGCAGCTTCACCCCGGTAGGACTTGAGGCCGATTGTCGGTAAATCCCCCAGTAATGGCACACCATTGTCCCGAAGTATGGGCTTAACATCCTCTGGCGTGTATAAAGTATTATCCAGGGTTGATAGCAGCAGAATCACACCAGCACCTACAACAATACCGATTACACCACCTATTGCCAAAGTAACGATCGGATTACTTTCTGTCTGGGCCTGAAGTGCTCTCGGTTCTGAAATCCCAGCGATCGCAAGACTACTCTCAGTCTCCGCCTCTGCTATTTTGCTATCTGCTAATGCCGCCTGCAACCGATTGTAAAATTCCTGCTTAAAAGCAACTTGCTGAGCCAGTCGCCCTCGCTCCAGCTGCTTATTGGGCAGCTGCTGATATTGCTGTCTTAGTTCTTTTTCCGTTCTTTGGGTAGCTGCCAACTGCCGTTGAAGTGATTCCCGCTGGGTTTGCAGAGCTACCAACTGATTAGCCAGTGCCTGCCGTGCTGGGTCCAGGGTACTGTCTTGGCGGATTTGACTGGGCAATGGAGAGGTAAACCCATTACCACCGAGAACTTCAGCCGCACGTGCCTGAAGTAAGGTCTCATAAGTCTGTTGCTGTTTGCGCAACTCAATCATAGTTGGATGTTGCGGACGCAACTGCCCCTTGAGCAGTTCCATCTGTGTCTCAGTATCCAGAATCTGAGCTCGCAGACTAGCAATAATCGGGTCAGCACTAAGGGCAGAAGACGTGTAAGCTTGGTCAGGGGTCAAACCTAGCCGTTCGATTAGGCTAGAATATTGAGCCTCAACCCCCTCTAGCTGTATCTCGAGACTACGTTGTTGCTGTTGGCTACCAGTAATTCCACCCACTAACGTCCCATCTTGAGCAGCAAATAAAGCTGGTCCTTGTAGGCGGTCATACTGTTCCAGTTTTTGTTCCGCTTCCCTTAGTTCCGCCTCCGCCTTAGGTAAACGTTCTTCTATCACTTCAATAATCCGTCTTAGTTGTGATGTGTTGATAAAACGGCTCTGTTCCACCATTTTCTTCATCAGCATGTCAACGATGGCTGCAGAAATTTCCTTATTCTTATCCCTATAGATTACCGAAATAAATTGTGCTCCTTCTGCTTTTGGCAATTTCACCTGTGTATTTTTAACAATGTCTTTGGAGCTGACTTGCATCCCAGCTGCTACTTCCTTCACCACATTGTCTGCCAGCAGCGTTCCCTGTGTCAGCACTTGTTTACCTTGTTCTGAAATCTGTACCCCTGTCTGGGAAAATACTTTCACAGGAGTGGTATATATCAAGCGACCTTCAGCTCGGTAAATCGGAGGTGGCGTTGGCTGTATAGCCACAATCCCGGATATGCCAGTAATCAGGAAAAACGTGGCAAAGCCGATTAACTTATGCTGATTGAGAGCAATCAGGTAACGTGTGACAAAAGGGGGAGTCATAAGTTGTTTCCGCTATTGTTAAGGCAGCAGTCATAGAAAAATCCTGTAGCCTATTCCTATTTTTACCGCTGAGTCAACAGGGACTCTGAGCACCAGTTACAAACCGAGACAGGTAGTGGAGTTTTCTGTCCATTCATTAAGGTATCCGGAGATTTTCGTGCTGTCGATGGAAAAGCTAACACACCAGGGGAGAGGTACCATGGATTTCTGCTCCTGTCATACCCAAACCTTATCAAAACAGTTCTGGTATTTCCTCAAAAAACCTCCGGAATCCCAGAAAATCGTTGAAGGGTCGAGTCACTAGACTCAGAGCGGCAGAAATCTTAGCAACAAGACTTCGACCCACCACGATCACATCTTCATCTTGAAGTGGCACGTTTTGGGAAACATCACCCTTTAGTAGCTTTTCTCCGTCTAGTTTTTGAGTCACCGCTTTGCCCTGTTCTGGATCAAAACGAATTAAGGCAATGCTATCCAAGTCAGCATCATCTGGGTTAGGAGAAATTGCTGTTAAGGCATCAATAAACGTACTACCATTAGCTAATGTCAAGTTGCCAATCGTCCCATTAGGATAGCTCAACACTCGAACGCTGATTTGTTGTTGAGCTAGGTTAGAACGAGCTACCAGCTGCCTATCATAATCGGTAGTATTACCCACCTCCAACTTTCGCACAATAATAGCATCCCCATCCCGGAGGTTCAATTCCGATGGAGTTGTCCCATTTTGCAGCGGTGTCAGCAAGTCAATTTCTCGCTCAATGATAGAATTATTCACCACCGACTTACGACGAATCAAAATAGTCCGCAAATCAGCAATGGTAGTCGTACCACCCGCAGCAGTAAGGGCTTGATTCGGTTGAGTTCCTGCTGGCAGGGGGTAATAGCCTGGTCGAAACACCTCACCACTCACCGTAATCTGAACAGCCGGTGTACTCAGTAGGCTCACAACTACTTCAGGATCAATCACAAATTCATTTAAGACCTTTTGAATTAAATCTTGAGCCGCCTCTAGAGTAAGTCCCACCACTCGTAGCTTACCGAACAGCGGTACCACAATATTTCCGTCAGAATCAATAGCACTTTGAAAAGCCAGATTCGGAAAGTTTGTCACACTCACTGCGATTACATCTTCTCGCCCTAGGTAGTGGCGATTAAATTCATCAGATGGACTCACCTGTGACAGAGTCTCTGGGTAGCCCAAAGGAGGTAACATTTCCTCCAACTGTTCCAATGGATTCTCCTCTGAGACCGGTTCAGGGTTGCTCAACGGTGGTGGCGGTGGCAACGTTTCCGTTACCTTTATGGTCTCAGGAGTGGTCTCAGGGGTGGTCTCAGGGGTTTCCAGTTCAGTCCTTTCCCTTTCCCCTGATTCAACAGTTTCCGTTGTTTCCCGTTCCATGGAACTAAACGTAGGCAACTGAGCGCGATCGCTAATCCCATCCCCAAGATTTTGCACCGATGTCGGTAAATTTCCGACAAGCTTAGCCCAACCAGGGCTAAGCCAGACTCCAGAACTAACCAGCCATAATAATACGGTACCCCCAAACAAAGATAAAGTAAGAACTTGGTTGCCAAACCTGTGGGTGTCAGTTGTCATGTTCCAATGGTCAAATATAATCTCAAGTCTGAAATCTCAAGTCTGAAGTGGCAAGTCTAAAATGATAAGTCTGAAGTGGCAAGTCTGAAGTGGCAAGTCTGAAGTGGCAAGTCTGACGTTTAACTTCTAGTTGTGGATAAACTTTTTAGTCAACCCTAAGTGTTCCAGCAATAAATCCATTTCATCCTTTATCCTTGATCCCTCATCCTTGAGCCTTCATCTTGAATCCTTCATTCTTCATCCTTCATCCTTGAGCCTTCATCTTTGATTGTTGATCCTTCATACTTTGTATACTACTAGCTTCCTCAGCCAAAGGATCGCTCATCAAAGCAGTTTGAATCATTTTACTGAGAGATTCGGCTATTGGCCTAGAATTTTCAATATCACCCAAAGGTTCTATGGGAATTTGGATATTCACCGCAACCCAAGGCACCCGTTTGCGATGTAACTGGGCCAGTTGATCAACCCAGAACCAACGGCTAGGAGCAGGATTACCACCCTCTGGCCAGGCATACCATTGTACTATCGCGAAGGTTTGCCGCTGATTCCAGGCACGAAAGAAACGGGCGTTAACAACACTTTTGGGGTGGCTTTTGGGCTTGGTTGTGATGGTCGGATCAGCCTGGGTCTTCCCCTCAACATCAGATGTGTTGACCACAAACTTGATTTGGCTATAAGAATCGATCTTCCATTGTCCCGATCTTTGTCTCATAAATCCGCTAATATCTTCCCATTCTACCTGTGGCTGGGATTTAGGACCATTTTGGGGAAGCAAAAATAACCACACTGGTTTTTGTTGATCCTGCTCTATGAACTGCAAAGACCATTTATGGCCGCCAATCCTGATGGTTTGTTGCTTAACAGTTTGCCAGTCAGATAGTTCTATTCCTGTCTTGCGGATAGCTTTTATCTTTTGGAGGTTAGTCACTGGTGGCAGTTTTGCCCAAGGCCAGTTTCCTGTCCAGTAACCCGGTACTGCTCCCATTATTACCAAGACTAACAGCAACACCAGTAAGACTCCCCTGGAGATTTGCCAGGGCTGGATTAACTTTATTAAACTTACTGATTTCATCATTCTATAGCCTTTATCAGACTTATGAGGTACACATAATTTTTTTCCCTATTCCCTGTTCCCAGATCCGCTGTTCCCTAAAATCCCAAAATTGTGTACCTCACCCAATTAAAAACTATAACGTTTAATCTTCATTGTTAGCCAAGGGAGTCAAGTTTGGTGTCTGAGGGAAAGTATTTTTCAATGAACTTCATTAATAGAACCAGCATCACTAACATCATGGCTGAATAGAGGTCACCGCCCCAGCTTTCATGGAGCCAATGAAATGCGTTATCTTGTCCACTGCCATGGAAAAAGGTAAGCACACTATTGCGGACAATATTAGCACTAACACTTATAACCACCGCACCAGATAACAGCCAAATAGTCTTTAGGCGTGACTCAATAGCACCGCTCCAGTAAAGCAACATCAAACTCACATACAGGCAAGTAAATAACATCTTAAGACCAGCACAGTGGGGCGCTACCTCAACAATTCGTTCACTTACGAACAAGTTAATCCCTTCCAGTCTGACATTCATCCCAAACTGAGTCAGAATAAAGGCAGCCATGGCAGCAATAAAGCGTTGTAGGGGCAAGATATAAGGTTCAATCAAATAGGGAACTGCTGTTGGAGTTGCCAAAGCCACTAGCAGCAGGGGAAAACTTTGTAGCTTAAAGCCACCAATCCCTTTTAACCATAGGCTCATACCAGCTAAAACCATGGGAAACGATAAATTTACCAGTTCTGATTGACCGCTAAGATAGCTTACTGCTCCAATTATCAGTAAGACTACACCAAAGGGATGGGCTGTATCAGTCAGCTTATGCCACCGTCGTCGGTTCGTCCAGACAATATGGGCAGCAAACGGTAGCCCAATCAAACCATGGCTAAAGTATTCATGGGTAATGCTGATACTTTTGTTGAGCCAGCCATTATACCAATGCATCAGCACAGGACCATAAATAATGACTAGTAAAACGATGATACAACCGTCCAGTAGATAGCGATCAATGGCAATAGGAATTTTGCGTCCAATTTGCATAGTTTAATGATTAATAACTAATGGCTCAAGCACGCCTAATAAATTAGCTAACCCATCAACAACCTGCTCAATCTGCTCCTTGCTCAAGTTGGGATAAATTGGTAGAGATAAAATCTCATTGCACAGAGCTTCGGCATGGGGAAAGTCACCGGCTTGATATCCCAAGTATTTGTAAGCTGGCTGGAGATGGCAAGGAATTGGATAATGAATACCGGTTTGAATTCCCACTGAGGCCAGAGCATCCTGGATGCTCTGTCGGTTAAAGGGACATTGTTGACCCACCCTAATCACATAAAGGTGGTAGACATGACCTGACCCGCTGTGGTTTTCTATGGGCACAATCCCGTGACCTTCCAAAGCCTTGAGTAGATTGTCGTACTGCCCAGCTGCCCAGTAGCGTGACTGGTTCCACTCAGTCAAATAAGGCAGTTTGACATTGAGGATAGCAGCTTGTAACGTGTCTAAACGGCTATTTTTGCCGATATCGGTATGAAAATATTTGCGAGGTGCCCCGTAATTGCGAAGCGATCGCACTTTTTCTGCCACAGTAGCATCATTAGTGATTACCATGCCACCGTTACCAAAGGCACCCAAGTTTTTACTGGGGTAGAAACTAAATGCTGCCGCCTTGCCCACAGAACCAGCATAATAATCCTCTCGCTGTGCTAAGTGAGCTTGTGCTGCGTCTTCAAAAATCAGTAAGTTGTGGGCATCAGCAAATGCGATTAACTCACTCGGGGATACCATCTGACCGTAAAGGTGCACAGGGACAATTGCCTTGGTTTTGGCTGTAATGGCTTGTTTGGCAATATTGAGATCAATTAGGGCAGTAAGGGGGTTGCAATCCACCAAAATTGGCGTAGCACCAGCAGCTATGATCCCAATCACTGTAGCGATAAAAGTGTTAGCAGGACAAATCACTTCATCCCCAGCACTAATGCCACAGGCTTGTAATCCGAGTGCGATCGCATCGGTGCCAGATCCCACCCCGATACCGTATTGGACACCACAAGCAGCCGCAAATGCTGTCTCAAAATTCATCAAGGCTTTACCAAGAACAAAATCTCCCTGCTGCACTACAGATTGAATTGCCTGGTCTAGCTCAGTTTGAATAGGTCGGTGTTGTTGAGCTAGTGAAACGAAGGGAACTTTGACCGGAACTTGGTAACTCATCTATTTGTATAGGAATTGATAGTACACTGTATCAGGGTTAACAGCAAAGATTCACATCATTCTTCTCTTCTTGAATGTAAGTCGAATTCCACATGAGTTAACACACTATAACTGTCAAGATTTCGTAAAGTTTTAGCCACTGGTAGGAGTGAGGAATTGGGGCTTTGACCATAGCAGAAGTTCACTGACTCTCGGAACATGGTATATAGATAAAGCGATCAGCCAATGAGGTGTAAGCTTAAGAGTTTTCGTGGTTTGTCCGCCATTGTCCCATCCCCGGTTTACCCATCCCTACCGTTCTTGATTACAGCGTTCCCAAAACCATCGTGGCATGACACATCATCACCAAAAACCATCAAACATCTTACCCAAAAGTGGGCTTTTACTTTACTTTAGGGGGAATTGGGTAAGATTTTATGGTTCTGAATTCCTCTGGTTTACCAAACTTAGTCATGAAGGAGTGCTGAGTACAGAGTGTGGTGAATATCCCCTGCTGACCAATCCGGTTGCTTCGCGCTTATTCGTTGGACTAAGCACCGTGCTGTTGCGGACGCTTATTTTTGTAAGCCTGGGTCTTATCTTCCCTTTTCTTTACCATTTCTTCACAAATTTCTTCACAAAGTCTTTACTGATTTTTTATTTTGGGCTAACCACTTAAGTCAAGATAGTTAGGAGACCCCTTTCCTTGATAGCCTGATTCCAAATCCATGTTTATAGCCCCCTATCTTGATGCACTAGCTGATGGGGGTTTCCACATTATTTACCAAAACTAGCTCCTAGGTAGGTAAGGGATTTCAGATTTCTCGATAGAGTGTTATAAGAATTTTACATTTTCACATTTGATTAACATAATCTTTAAAATTATATAATTGAAAATTAATAGCTGTTTCTGATAAGCTTTCCGGTAGTTCCTTTAGAAAAACAGGTAGTGGGGCATGGTAACATAGCTCGAATCAATTTTTTCCTATGGTCTTATAGAGTTTCCATTTTATTTTTGAACAAAGCACCCTCTTGAAATAATACTTTCAGCTAGTTTGGCGTTCACAACTCATTTATAGCTATATATAAAATATATACCCTTATAATATAGAGATGCATCGCTATGAAAACATCAACACTTAAAAAAGTATCTAAAATTACAGCAGGAGTGCCATTTATGAATCTATTTACATCGGTTATGTATCTGCCTACGAATCTAGTGGTCAGTGCAGTTAATCCCTTAAAGTATCCAGAGAGTAATTTATTTAAATAAATCTTGGCTTCATTTTTTTTATTTAGCGCAAATTTATATCGTTATGTAATGGTATTTTTACCAGAGTTATCATCAATAATCAAGAAGGTAGCATACCAAGTATTTATATTATAAAATTGACGATGGCTAAGATGGCATCAGGAGTCCAACCAGTGAGTATGATAGTTTTGATACCTATATGAATAGAACCAAGAACAGGGAATGATCAGCTGGAGCTATCCTAAGCCTGAGGACTAATTATTGCCTGCTAAAGAAGGTCATAATAATTGAGTTTTTCTGTCTGTATTCTTAGAGATAAGAGCGCCTAAGCGCGTCTGTCTAACCTACTGCTCTATTGAGAGTAATAGCTTTTGGTATATTCGGTGTTGGTTCAATGCATAAGCATCAACAGACAAAGCCGATTGAGTATCTAGTCATCAAGGCTATAACGTCGAAAATTAAACCAAACGCTTTGAATGAGTAAAGTTTAAATTTTTCTCTTAAAGGTGAAAATTCAAACAGTAAAGTATGTAGGGTAATTAGACACCAGTTGCTAAGTAACTGATAGATAGAACTAACTAGATATAGTGTTTCTCAATGAATTGTAAAAAGCGATGCATCGCTTGTCCACCTGTCAAATCTTAACTTGACAGACTACTCGCTCTACCAATAACGTTCATGCGCATATTAATCTACTCCTATAATTATCATCCTGAACCCATAGGCATTGCCCCATTAATGACGGAACTAGCAGAAGGTTTGGTCAAGGCAGGACATCAAGTACGAGTCGTCACTAGTATGCCGAACTATCCCCAGCGCTGTATCTATGATAAATATCAGGGTAAGTGGTATCTGACTGAAGAAAGAAATGGAGTAATAATTCAACGCTCCTATGTCTGGATTCGACCAAAGCCTGGTGTAGTGACACGGATACTACTGGATGGTAGCTTCGTGGTGACTAGTTTGATTCAGGCTTTCCAGGGCTGGCGACCTGATGTAATTCTGCTGACAGTACCGTCGCTGCCGGTTAGTGTGCCAGCTGCTTTACTCGGTTGGTTGTACAACTGCCCAGTATTACTGAATTTACAGGATATTTTGCCAGAAGCTGCTGTACAGGTTGGTCTAATTAGAAACAAACTAGCCATCCGTATCTTTGAAGCTTTAGAGAAGTTTGCCTACCACACTGCTCATAGAATCAGTGTTATTTCTGAGGGATTCGTTGACAATTTAGTCAGTAAAGGAGTACCTAAAGACAAAATTACCTGTATCCCCAACTGGGCGAATGTTAATGTTATCCGTCCCTTACCCAAAGAAGGAAATTCGTTTCGCACTGCTTACCATCTTGATGGCAAGTTTGTAGTACTGTATTCCGGTAATATTGCCCTGACTCAGGGATTGGAAACAGTAGTGAAGGCGGCTACTCTGGTCAGGCATATTCCAGAAATTGTCTTCGTCATTGTTGGAGAATCTAAGGCTCTACAGCAGCTACAGCAAGACTGTCAGACTTGCAAGGCTAGTAATGTCAAGCTTTTACCTTTCCAACCCCGAGAGAAGTTACCAGAAATGTTGGCAGCAGCAGATATAGGTTTAGTTGTGCAAAAGCGTAACGTTGTTTCCTTTAATATGCCCTCAAAAATTCAAGTGCTATTGGCTTGCGGACGACCCATCATTGCTTCTGTGCCTTTGAATGGAACTGCAGCGCGAGTTGTTCGAAAAAGTGGTGGCGGTGTAGTGGTACCACCACAACAGCCCCAGGCTTTAGCATCTGCAATTGTCGAATTGTATGAAAATCCTGAGCAGGGGGTATCTCTAGGTCAACAAGGTAGAAAATTTGCTCTGAAGCACTTCGCCTATCAAAACGCTCTCAACCGCTATGAAGCACTATTAACTCAAATTACTAAGAAGCCTAACCATAATTCACTGATTGAATTACAGCAGTTTTCAGATTTATAACCTAGGTCAGACCAGATAAACCAAATCAGATCCTGTCCCGTGGTACGTGGTAGTGTTCACCGATACTACTGGACTGGATCTCATCATCCAATTGGGAACTTCTATATATTTATATGTTTTCCCCTTGGCCTTTTACACCCAAGCCTTTTGACTTATTTCGTGCTGCTTCCAAGAGTAAACGTTGCTCAGCACGAGTAATTGCCTGGTAAGTCCCTTCCACATCTTTAACATCAACAGAAATCGAAGTAATTCCCCACTGCACCAACAAATCAATGAGTTCCGGATCCTGAACCGTAGCTTGACCACAAATTGAGCAAGGAATACCAGCTTCCTTTGCCATTTCGATTAATTGCTGAATTGCTTGCTTGACCACTGGATGGCACCCTGCCACCAGTGTTTCCAACTGCCTCTGTTCCCGATCAGCTCCTAGTAAAAGTTGCGTCAAATCATTAGTACCAATAGAAATTCCTTGAACACCTGCTCTAACATAGTCTGGTAGCAGAAACAACACAGATGGTACTTCTGCCATAATCCAAAGTTGAAAATCAGGATTATCAGTAAGTCCTACCTGTTCTACCCGACGGCGGCAAAAGGTAAACTCTTCCACAGTACGTACAAAGGGCAAAATCAGCCGTAAATTCCTGCAGCCGTAAGCATAAACCTCCTGTAAAGCTGCCAGTTCTACATCAAAGCTAGCTGGGTCACTCAGATAGCGACGAGTGCCACGTAGACCAAGCATCGGGTTAACTTCCGCTTCCGTTACCAGGTGATCCCCACTCAGGGATGGAAATTCATGGGAGCGCCAATCCGTGGAGCGATAAAATACAGGACGTGGTGCCAAGGTAACCGTAAATTGAACAATTAACTGAGCCAAGCGTTCTACCAACTCATGTTCATTGCCCTGTCTGTGCCACTGACTGGGGTGCAGATTATTCAAAATCTCCAACATCATCAGTTCTGAACGCAATAACCCCACTCCATCCACTGGCAAACCCACAATTTTTTCTAGGGAGTCCCGCTGGCTAAGATTAACCAATAGTTGAGTAGCAATGGGGAAAGTATTTTGAAAGTTAGAAGGTTGAAAGTTTACTTTTGCTTCCCTTTCTCTTAATCCTGAGCCATGCAATTTTTCAACCGGAAACCCTTGCTTAGTTCCTAGCCGATAAACTTCCCCCTGTCCCCCATCCACGAGTAGAGACTCCCCAGTTTCTACAATTTGGGTAATACCAGCCGCACCCACAACACAGGGAATACCAAGTTCTCTAGCAATAATCCCAGCATGACTAGTTATCCCTCCTTGTTCAGTAATAATAGCGGCTACGTGCTTGAGCCCAGGTAGCCAGTCAGGAGAAACACTTTGGGCAACCAAAATTCTACCAGAGAGGATTGCTGAGACGTTTTTGCCCTCACCCGATATCACATGAGCAGTGGCTTTAACTCTTCCTGGTGCTGCGGGTAATCCTCTCACAAGCATAGGCGTGATGGATGGGTTGACAGTGTGTTCACTAGAGTTGCTCCCAATGGAGTCCGATGAGGCTTCAAGCACATTGGGTCGGCTACTCACTTGTACAGACGTAAACAGCTTGCCGTAGGAAGTAGTAGAACCAACAGAGTAAGCTACATTGGAAGCATGATGTAACGGTTCAACCCTCAACTGGCTAGCATCCCACTTTTGCCCAGTTTGAGCACTAAATTTCGTAATTTGTAACTGTGGTTCTGAGTTTTCTGAGGTTTGCCATAGTGTCCACTCTAGGGAAAAGGTAGGACTAATATCAGCAACTAGACGCTGACTGATAGTAATTAGCTCTTGGAGGTATTTATCCTTTAGGGTGTACTGTTTTTGTTGCTCCTCACTGAGTAGATAGGCTTGCACAGTGTTCTGGGTTAGTGATAATGAGTCTGGTTCCAGACACAACCCATAGGCACGGGTTTTACGACCCAGTCGTGAGGCTAGCACAATACCAGTTTCGATCTCAATTTGGTAATAGTCTGGCACTACTTCCCCCTTCGCCAATGCAGTACCTAACCCCCAAGTCGCTTGGATGTAACCCTCAGCTTGGTTAATCTGGAGTTTACCAGAAGCGATCGCATCCCACATCGGTTGTATCAAGACTGCCAAATTGAGCTGCTGGAGACCAATACTATGCCGTTGCCAGTAAAATAGACTTCTGGCGCGAAATAGTTCTGCCCAAACCTGTTTTAAAGACAGTTCCATTGCGAGTGGTTGCCTAGGGCAAATATAGGATCCCAAAATTTTCTCTGGTAAGGTTGAAAAAATCTGGGGTTGATCTAATCTTGCCACTTCAGTTTCCCCAGTGTCCTGCTCAATTCCCGACCCTGGTGATGTCATGGATAAGGAAGGGTGAAAAATTGTTGCTGGGGCGAGTGTAGTTTCTGCTATCTCGGATAGGGTTGATGCCAACACCGAACCTAAAGTCGCCCCTTGAATTTTGTGACGAATTTGCTGAGCCACTTGCTGTAGCTGGCGAGGATTGTCTACATCTACGTAAAGATAAGAAGAAGGTAAATCAGCTAACAGGGGTTCAGACTCACCTAAAATTGCGATAAATTCCCACAATGCCTTTGCACTCACCACAAAGCCAGGTACAACCGGATAATCCCGTTGCCAGAGCTGACTTAAGTTAAAGGCTTCATTGCCCACCAAGGGATAGTCTGAAGGTTGAATCAGATCAAGAGAGTAAAGATTATCCACAAATCGCCGCCTAATCCTGTTATTCCTCCGGGATTTTGGCATCATATCTTGAAGGCATAATATCTCTTACCATTAATCACGTCGTATTCACCTAAATCGTTAATTAAAAATTGACTCTCAACCAAGAATGATAAGTCGTCAACTGGACATGATATTATTAATCCTTCCTATGCTTTGCATCACGCTCTTAGAAGCAGAAAACGGTAGAAATACTGAGGGATTCTTAGGGTTAGTCTTGGCATCTTTAGAAATATCATGCCAAATAAATCCCCAAAATTATGTTACAGGGAATTCAGACCCTTAAAAACGGTCTATTAAGTCTCTTTCTGAAATCGAACTGTCCCCTATGTGAGCGACCTGCCTCTGATGAATTGTGTGATTATTGCGAGCAGCAGTTACTCCGCTGCCAACTTGACAAAAATCAATTTTTATGTAATCAAAATCTCCCAGTGTTTGTCTGGGGCAATTACGGTGGTCCATTAAAACGATTACTTGCTGCCCTGAAATATGAAAACCAACCCCAGCTAGCACATCCCTTGGGCCATTGGCTGGGTAAAGCTTGGTTAAAATCCTCTGCCACCCGTAGCCAAAAGCAAAAATTAATAGTAGTTCCCATTCCCATGCACCCTACAAAAAAGCGACAAAGAGGTTACAACCAGGCAGAGCTAATTGCCCAAAGTTTTTGTGAATTCACTGGTTACAAACAAGCACCACTGGGTTTAGAAAGAGTCCGGGCAACTCAACCTCAGTTTAGTTTATCTGTCCAAGAGCGAGCGCAAAACCTAGCAGATGCCTTTATTATTGGTAAACACTTTCTCAGACATCATAGCACCTCACCCGTACTAATCCTAGATGATATCTACACCAGCGGAGCTACAGTCAAATCAGCCACCCAAACCCTGAGAAAGCATGGAATAACCGTATATGGGTCAGTTGCGATCGCAACATCTACAGCATCGGTAAAGTAATCAGAAAACTTGGATCAGTTGATGATCGGGTGATCGGGTGATCGGGTGATCGGGTGATCGGGTGATCGGGTGATCGGGTGATCGGGTGATCGGGTGATCGGGTGATCGGGTGATCGGGTGATCGGGTAATTGAAATCTATAGATTTTCCCTGAAATTTGATTACTCAAGCAATGCTCTAGAAACAATAAAGCCTGTCAGTACCAAAGTTTTCAGTCACAGAGTCTTACTGACTGGTTTGAAATGCTTCACAATTTGCTGGGGATTCCCAATAACTACCACGCCGGGAGGGACAGACTTACGAACCACACTGCCTAAACCTACTACACTATTTTCCCCAATGTGTACCCCTTTCATCACCGTAGCTCTGGCTCCAATCCAGACATTTCGCTCAATCACAATCTCAGCTGAAACCTTTGGTCCTGGAGGACAGTGACGCAGGTGGGGTTGTAGGTTATGGTAATCGCTATCAGCAAGAAAGCAGTCAGAAATTAGACATTCATCTCCCACGGTAATTGAGCACTCGCAACCTATACAAGGCCCATTAAGCAGTACATTTGAACCAATATTGACGTTACCAGAACCATAGATAAATACCTCTTTACCCAAGCGAGAACCTGAGCCAATCACTACCTTAACGCTACCTGCTACCTGAAGAGAGCCTTTGATCTGCACTCCTTTGGCAAGGGTGAGATTGGGGTATCGAAACTGATAGTATAAACCCTTAGCCTCAAAATAAAGATGAGCGATAAATTTCAGAAATGGGTGATTAATCTGCTGCATGACACGAAATTGGTGAATCAAAAGGACTAAGTACTCTGTCAATTTAGTTTTGAGAGTTAGAGCAAGCTGTTAGGTGTTAATTTTTAGTGTTTAGGTGTTGGCTGAAGTGGGGTAAGGCTTCGGTGAATTTTTTTCACTGAATCTTTTTCACTTCTGTTGTCTAATGGTTCTGGTACTTAATACCTAGTGCTATCATGCCTAATGGCTAATGCCTAATCACTAATTACTCAAACCCAGTAACACAAGAGAGTAAGGATTAAATCTCACCGATGAGTACTTCAGTAGTCTTGTTGCTAGGGTCTTGCTCTTGACAGCGTTGGTATCTAAAGAAAACATGGGTAGCCTTTTTAGGCTTTCAGTGTCGGGAAAATCCAGTGCTCCCTCAATCCTGATGCTGGCAGGTTTGGCTGATTTATTGATCAACAATAGCGATCGCAGTTCATTGGACTGCTCTATTGCCATAGCCTCCACAAACTTATGGCCGCTCTGGGTGTACATCACCTTGCCAGTCAGGTACTTGATCGCCCAGGGAAATACAGTTGCAGCAGGTCGCAGATTATTACTTGGGTCGATCATGCCGTAATACTTATCCTTGAGATGCCAGGAGGTCGCCATGTCAATCCCAGCGTCAGCTAAATGTTTGAATACTGAAGCAAACCAAACCGCGCCGACATGGGTATTCTGACGGTCTTCACCAGAGTTCCATGAGTAGTTGATGTTATAGCAGAAGTCATTTGTCAGAAGTCATTTGTCAGAAGTAAAACTCTTGCGCTTACAAAGGGTGTGAGACTTTTGTCATGTCCTAACTGCCCTGGCGACTGCTATATATTCTCCTTTCTCGAAAGTAGACCATCCGGATCTGTAGCCATCCAACTGGGCCAGCGGGGAATGTTTTGGATAATGGTAGGCTTTTGGGGATAAGAGGCATCGTAGCAGGCTTGAATTTTTGCCTCGTCCCAGCTTTTCGTAGCTCGGTTAGTCCAACGTTCCCATAGATCGATATGGTGAATACGAATTAACCTGATATCCAGTTCCGCCAAATGCTTCTGGAAAACCTAGTCTGATGCCTTTTCCAGAATAGTAATTTCGTAGTCGTTGGAGCCAAAGGTGAAGGGTGTAGTTTGTGCGACTGGCTTTGCCCAATCCACCCTAACTTTAGTTTTAATTGACTTTCCGGACAACCACAAATTTTGTATTGGTGATGCTCTTACCGAATTAGTAGCGCTTTGCTTATCAAAGAGTCTTGGTAAGAGGAATGCGATCGCAGCGCCAGATAAAGCTAGCTGGAGTAATGTTCTACGTTTCATCGCTTATGACTTCACTAAACTATCACTAGATCTGTATAAGTAGGGTTTGGACTTAGTTTCTACCCCATTCACCACCAAACCCAACAGTTGAGCATTGTGCTGAGCCAGTTGTTCCAAGCTGTCACTGACAAAGTCACGCTTACTAATCTCAGGTCGAACAACAAACAACAAATTACCGATGACAGCAGCCATCAGGGCAGTTTCACTGGTCATACTGACCGGAGCACTGTCAATCAAAACATAGTCATAGTCACCCGATTCCTCCGCAGTAGCTAGGCTCTGCTCAAATTTACCCTGGGTCACCAGCTCCACAATTTTGCCTTTTTTGTGGGAGGTAGGCAGTAAGTCAAGACTCGGTTGGATCTTCACCGGCTGTCCGGGTTTGAGGGGGTCATGGTGATGACCCAAGCGCTGAGAAAGGGTTGCCTGTCGGAAATCTCCATCCACTACCAAGACCCGAAACCCTAAATCTACCAGAGCTGTCGCCAATCCCAGAGTGACAGTAGTTTTGCCTTCTGAGACCATCGCGCTAGTAATCAAGATGCGACGGTCCTCCCCAGAGCGTAAGCTAATCACCGATGCTAGTCGCTGAAACTCTACATCCGTTTCTGTACCCAGCTCTAATCCCATACCAGCGTGCCTCAGATGAGGGATATTGACCACCATCGGGAACTTGATTGCCTGTAGGTCTTTGGGACTCAGCAGTGGGTTGCGCCGTTCTAGAAGCAATACCAGCGCTATACTACCCACTGCCGATGCCAGAAAACCATTAGCTATGATTAACAACTTCTTCGGACCAGCAGGCTTCTCGTCAACAGTGGGAGGGTCAAGCACCTGTACATTGGGATAAGCACTAAACGCATCAAGATTGACTTGCTCCATTTGAGCAACTAAACCGTTATAGACTCCCGCAGCCACATCGTACTGTCGCGTTAGTTCCAGCAGCCTAGACTGATGGACAGGAATCACCGTTAAAGTATTTTTCATCTGGTCAATCTGCTGCTGTAATTGCTCCGCTTGTTGTTGTTGACCACTAGCAGCACTTTCCGCCAGAATCAGTTGCTGGATTAACATTGCTCTTCCTTGAGCACTATCAGTTAGCGTCGGGTCTACTAACGTATCACCAGCTGCTAGAAAGATGTACTGTTGAATCTGCTGCTGCAACTGCTCACGTTGTAGCAGCAGATTTTGGATCTCAGGATGAGCATAAGTATAAGTAGCTTGAGCTTTGACCAAAGTCGCTTCCAGTTCAGTCAACTGCTGCCGCACAAACTGGTAATCCCGGTTTTCTGCTAGACCTAGAGAGCGGATTGCTTGCTTAGGAGTAAGACCCAAACGAGTCGATAGGATTTGAAGCTGATGTTGACTAGCTTGAGCTTCAGCTTGAGCCTGAGCTTGGCTAATACTCAGATCAGTAATTGCCCTCACCAGTCCTTCAGTTTGGGCTTCGCTATTCACTAAACCAGAGGATTCCTGAAACTTTGCTAATGCCTCCTGAGACTGATCCAATTTTTGCTTAGCTCGGTCGAGCGCTTTCTTATTAAACTCAACCCTAGTGGTACCATCTGCTTGACGCAGTTCATTCAGGCGCTCCTGATACGCACTGATCAGTGCCCTGACTCGATCTCTTGCTAATTCTGGACTAGCCCCAGTCGCATTCAACCAGATGGTCGTCGATTCCTGGTGAGGAGATACCGCGAACAACTGCTTGTATTGAACTAACCTTTGAAAATCCGTTTTCTCTGGGTCAGACTCCAACAAGCGCCTCATCAAAGCATCACTTTTGAGAATAGATGCCTGCATATTCAGAGGATGACTCTTCGCTGACAATTCAGAATCCCCCTTAGTTAATGACCCAAGGGTTCCTAAACTAGCTTGTAACTTGCCTGTTTCCGGTAGAATTAGCTGTGCTTTAGCAATCCAAAAAGGCTTTAATAAAGAAAAGGCTCCAAAGCTAGCTGCAAGCACCAAAGAATTAAAAACTAATAAAAGTATCCAATGTCTATTCAGGATCGCAACTACTTTTTTCATAAGATATATTCCTAATACAATCTTGTGTCAATTTTTAATTTATATAATGATTAATTTAATCAATAGCAATTTTCATAAATAAGAACTAATAACTAATTTTCAAAAAATAAATAAAAGTCTATTTTTTTGATTTTTAATTTTCAATCAAACATTTTCAAGTTCTAGATAACTGCTCCCATCGAGAGACAAACTGCTCATTTCGCTGTATTTCGGCAAGAATTGCCCCTAACCAGACCCAAAAATACCACAAATACACTGCCATCCAGCTCAAGGGTGTTCCGTTGAGAAGCATATACAAAGCCACCAGACTGGCAAATGCCCACTGGCAATGATAGTTACCACGAATCGCTGGAATCCAAGTACTCCAAAGGGTTGAACCTAGGGCACCTATAAAAAAGATAAAGCCAATGATGCCGTGCAAATAAAGAACTGAGGCGTAGGTTGAAAAGGAACCCAAAGCAATGTCGTAGATAAACCATTTGACGGAGCCTTGTATAATTCCCCATCCCATCAAAGGGCGTTCTTGCCAAGCCTCAAGGGTTTTAGTAACCACCAGTTCCCGGTCTTTAGAGGATTCGGCACGAGCACTATTGAAGATTTCTAGGGGCTTTTTCACTAAATCACTGAAGGTCAGACCTCCCAAAAGAGCACAAAGTAATGAGCTTAATGAACCAATCCATAAAGAACCTTGACGAGCCAAACTGCTGCGGAAACAAGCTGTAATCACCAATGCCATCACAAAGGAAACCCAGGATAAACGACTAAAACTAATTAGCAGAGCGGTTAAACAACCCGCTACGGATATTTGACGTAAGCGGCGGTTTTCTTCACCCAAGCAGATGAAAAAACTTAGAATGGAACACACCCCTACAATGGGGGGGTCGGGGGTGTAAAGAACTGTCCTGGGTAAAGGGATACCAAAAAAAGGTTGTAAGTCAGCAAATGTAACTTGCAAACTCAAAGCACCTCCCGGAATTAGACGGGCTAAGGGCGGTAGAAAAGGTTCTTTGCCTAATCCCACTACCAGCATGAGCATCTCAATGGCGATAGTCACTAAATATCCTGTTGCCATCCAAGCTACAGCACGGGTCACCACCTTAACCCTGATGGCATGCCAAAATGGTAGGAGCAGTGCGGCAAAAATTAAACAGTAGCTCTTGAAAAAAGTTACGAACGTAGCAGCAATTTTCTGCAAGGCAAACCCGACGTCATTGAGACCAAACGTAGCAGTCCAGACCATGACTAGAGCCATACCTAACCAAGCCCAGATACAGGCGGGTATCGATCTTCTAGTGAGTTTGTCAATGTCAAAGTTGACTCCTAAGAAACCAACAACTACCGCTGGGTAGAAGAGTGTTTGTATTCCCAACAACCACCAGAGCGGTGTTAGCACAATCACCCAGTAAATAACTTTTTCTGGAAATGACATGGCACCCAGTTTAAAGTTTCTAGTGTGGAAATCTGGTATGCTAGAGGTCATAGTTAACAGTCCATACTTTGATGTTTTAGAGCACGTTCATTAGATGAGAGTGATTCAAATCTACTAGCTTCGTTCGTTTATAGTGTTATTTTGGTTGTTATTTGTCATTTTTTATTTTTATTGATATTCCCAAGGTTTTGCCGTTTCCATAACAGTATTGTTTGATCGCGTTTATCATACTTATGAGGTACAGTCAATTTTCTTCCCCCCTGATTAAGGAAGAGGGGATTCCTACTCCCTACAATCCATGACTTTTTCCATTACTCAAGTGATAACTGCTATATATGAGCAGCTACAATAACATTGTGCCTATTTAATGCCTTAATTTAGATTAGAAAAATTACGGATTAAACAGTGAATTCGGTTAACCTAACATTCAGTAAATTTACTGAATTTATTAGCTTATAACTGACTTTTACCTAACTTTGTCAGCTGATTAGCCAATTTCCCTAGTAGAGACTGGTAACTCAAAAATTGTTTGGCAGCGATCAGGCGCATACAGACGATATAGAGACTCATAAATAGGAAGGGCTTCAGGATTGTTGGTAAACCTAGACAACTGACAATGGCTAACAGTACAATCAGAGCAGCTTTAAAGCACGGAAGTAAAAACTTCATCAATGGCCAACCTAGTGCTCGGCAACCTACCCACCACCAGTAGACTGTCCAGACAATTCCTAGCACGAAAGCAACTGCAATTCCCACCCCAATTAGTCCTGCTTGCTCAGCACCAATGATAAAGCTCAAGAAAGCGACCGGAGCAATCATAAGGTTAACCTTGGCGTTAATCCCAGTTCTGCCTTTTGCTGCAAGCATATTAATCAGTGAATTATTGATCAGCCTAAAGTAAGCAAACACAAGTAACCAAGGAATCACCTGGCAGGCTGGCACCCACTTCTGGCCAAATATCATAGAGATGAGCTGATCGTCTACCACTAAAAAAAATAAGGCGTATAGAGGAGCCCCCAGGAAAGCCATTTGTTCAACCATTGTGACTAGAACACTTTGCTGCTGTTCGTCATTCTCTAACTGGGCGAAGGAGGACATTCCTACCTGATTAATCACCTCACCCATTACAGTGTTAATTGTCTGGGTCAATTGGTAAGCAAAGTTGTAGTATCCCAAATTCGTATTACCCAGCAGTTTACCAATGACAAAGTTGTCACCATTGGCATTTACATAAAATCCCAAACTGGAGCCAGTGGCACCAAAACAGAACGACAAAACTTCTGAGCTAGCCTGTGGATCAATCTGTAAGCGGAATTTGTGTTCTACATGACCACGACTAATCCAATACTCTATAAACCAAAAAGCCGCATCTCCCACTACAAATGACCAGTAGCTCAAACCGATAAAGGCGCAACCAGTGGTAGAGACTACTCGCACTAACGAGGCGATTATGGTCGCATGGGCTATTTCCCGATACCTCATCTGTCTAGTGAGTACTCCCTGATAAACAGACTGGATAGAAGCCACCACCAGATTAAAGGCGAACACGATCAGAATCCATACCAGGTCTGGTACACCGAAAAAGTTAGCCGCTAGGGGAGATATCGCCACCATTGCCACTGCCAACATCAATCCCCTGGCAATAGCAATTGTGTATGTTGTATTTAAATAACGCTGGTCTTCAATGCCCTTGTAGACAATAAAAGAGTTGATGATGCCTTGGGTGAACAAATTCAGGAAAGACCAAAAAATATAGGCAACGCTAATCACCCCAAATTCAGATGGCAACAGCAACCTTGCTAGTATCAGGTTACTTAGCAATACCAGCAGACGTGTCCCGAGGGCTCCGTATGTTGTCCAGAACCCACTTGTGAGTAACGAGCTGAGTTTCATTAGGTTAGCAAGGTTTGGAAGGGACAAAAGGCTTGCATGTAAAAGGCTTGCACGTCAAAGGCCAATGACCAATGACTGATGACTAATACAAAATTTTTAGTTGTTTGCTCTGTATTCTACGGAGCCAAGCGATCGCTTAATCACCAGCTTGGCTAGTGGTGCCAGACGTACAGCTACGAGCGTCAGAAGCGATCGCGGATCCCGATAGAAGATTGAGCTATTGGCAGCTAACGCTTGGTTGATAAAGTGAACAGCTTTAGCTGCATCACCAGCAGTTAGGGATAATCGAGCTAGGTAGCGATACATATAGGCGTAAGCCGTCGGCAATACTGTCTCTACCAATTCTGGAGAGCGTTGATAAGCTGATTTAAGTACCTGTTCATGAGAATGCTGCATTTGTGTTATGTTAAAAGAAAGTCCAGAAGGACGAACTCGGTAGCAACACAAGACTTGTGGCTCCCGATGAAAACGCCAGCGTCCCGTAGCGGCAATTCTTAACCAGAAATCTATATCTTCTGAACTGCGTAACCCTTCGTCAAATTCCCCGACTTCATCCACTAGACAGCTTCGGAATACACCATTAGAACCATGACCAATGAAATTCTTGCACAGTAGGGCTAGGAGTGGGTCAGACATAACTGGCTTACCACTCAGACGCATTATCGTGGGACTTCCATCATCACGGATTGCTTGTGAGGCACTGTAGACAACCCCTACCTCTGGTTCCCGATCCAGTACAGCCACATGGTTAGCTAGTTTCTCCGGCTTGTAGACATCATCTGCATCAAGTAGAGCGATGTAGCTAGCACGAGCATGACGGATGCCATAGTTACGAGCCGATGAGAGTCCTCCATTGGACTTCTGCAATAACTGAAAGCGTGAATCCCGCCGACAAAACGGTTTAACCAGTTCAGCGGTATCATCAGTAGAGCCGTCGTCAACAATGAGGACTTCAAATTCTCGACAAGACTGACCCTCAAGAGAGACTAGCGCTTCCCAAATGTAGGAGCGAACGTTATAAGCAGGAACGACAACACTGACTTTTGGTGAAGTAATCATTCAAAACTCCTATCTCTAATATCTATTTCACTTATTCAGACTACAGATAATACAGATGATGATGAAATGATGGGGTCATCGGGTGAAGAATATTATTGAAGTTCAAAAGATGTAGTGATTTGGCTAAGGTCTGGTCATGATTTCCGGTGCTAAAATCACTACTTGTGTACCACTATCGAGCCACGCAGCCCCTCCCCACTCGTGCTTTGCATCACAGGGTAAACGTATCTAATTTGCTGATTCCTATATATAATGTTTTTGTAATTAAATAAACACTATATGTGGAAAATACCTTGTCAACAAGCACAATAAGGCTGGGTTTATTGAGAACTATCCCCAGTGTATTGACAAGATGCCTTTACCCTGCTTTGCATCAAGACAATACTAATGCTGCGAGGTCTGATCTATATCTGCTCATTCATTCATCTATAAACATGTGCTAAATCTAAGTAGATCTTACTTTATGCAAAAATAATTTGCTGACTTTAATTAGCTTTAATTCAAAAATAGCTATTTTTTTGAAACCTACTTATATTCATCAATTTGTCTGATTTAATTATAGTGTGAATACTTTAGATTATTTTTCGATATATTTACTATTTTTCTACATTTTTTCATTAGGTAAAAACCCGTAAAAATTACGTATAATTGCGGTATATAGCAATTATCATAGCTATGAGGTACAAAATTTCGGGATTTTAGGGAACAGCGGATCTGGGAAATCAGAAGAGGGAAGAGGAATGCGCTGCATCAAAACAGGGAATCAACGTCAAAAAAGACTGTACCTCATAACTGCGATCAACGCTATATAGCCTTACTCATACTTATGACTGAAGGTAACCGTCCCATGGCCTTACGCCACCATAGGTATTTGAGTGTTGATCAGAGTTTGTGGTAATAGGGATGGAGCCGATAACCCTAATCCCTTTTTGGTGCTGTGCTTTGAGGGATGTCACCACAGTCAAAATTCTCGTGCGCGAATTCACTGCCGGCTTGAGATTGGGAACCAAAGCTGGTTCGCCGCCAAATCACGGCAGTGCGTAGGGCACGTTCTGCGGCATTATTCGTGGGCTCTACCCCTGGAACATATACAAAAGTCCATCACCATTGCCTTGGCTAAAGCTGGTTTCATCACTATGAACAAACCCCTGGCCTTGAACATACTGCTGAGCTTGTTCCACTGGAGCTGCGACCGCCTCACTCACCTGGTGACGAAGACGATTGATCCTCCCACGGGAAAGCTCAACACTAAACTTTGTAGCAAGTAAGGACTTCACCATCCGGTGACTTTGGCGATGTTCTACACTAAACCTTGCAACCACTGCCGCTAATCGGTCTCCTAAGCCTAATGATGGTACCTCGGCAGGGAGTGGTGCACGGTTCTTCCTGCCGCAGCAAGTGCATTCCAACTGATGCAGTTGATGTTCAATTCCCTTGGCCGATAGCGGCGGAATATCAACGATTTGATCACGATAAGGGTGCGCTGGTCGAAGCCGCTCAACTGCTCTCCACAATGCTGACCAATATCTGGTACATGGGAATGGACTTCGCTACAGGCTTCGAGCGGATAGAGCTGTGGTGTTTTCTCGGATCAGCCATCACTGCTAGACTTTTTCTTTTTCTTTGTCTTTTTCTTGTTGAGAGTCTGGGGGTTTGACAAATCTTGCTGACCAAAACCGTCACTTGAGGGGGGACGAGATGAATTTTGTGAATTTTGCTTGAGTTGCTCTTCTATATAGGCCAAACGCTCACTCAAAACTGTTACCACCGCTTTTACACTCCCTGGGGTGGCATCCCAATCTCCCAAAGGAATTTGAATCCCTGGGATGTTAATCTCTACACTCATAAACCCAATCTTACCACAGAATCGCCACTGAAACCCACATTTCTTCGTTGGAGGCTGGGACGGTTACGACTGAAGTTACCCTTAGCGATTTCATAAAAACCCTTGCCTAGAGAGGTTTCCAGCCATTTTTAAGCTACCGCTACTGGGTACATTTAGAAGCGACTCCTGAAAAGCATTTGAAAGGATTTGAAGCGAATGCTATTTTTGTGCATAGTACCATGATTGCAAGCATCAAGCCAAAACCTACATGGGTACATATTTGGGAAACTCAATCGCTACATCGTTTACAGTAAGAGAGTTTGAGGCTGAAAGTAGTACAAATGAACGGTGTGACTTCAGTTATGAGAAACATTCAAGTTTATTACCCCGTTTTGATGCAATAGCGAGTGGTTTGGGTTCTGTTTGGGTCACTTGTGAGCATCTTGTCACAAAAATTACTCACTACATTGTGTAGTTCTAAAAGATTACGAATTTTGAGGATTTTGCAATGGGGTTGACCTTATCGCCCGAAGGGCTAATCGCAAATTGTTAAATAATTCTAAGTATTTCTAGTTGGGATGATCACTCAGCATGAGGTTTTTATATACAGCGTTTTTCATGACTATAAGGTACATAGGTGCGCTTTCCGCATCTAATTATTAAATTCCCATTAGCTGCGCGCCTCCAAGGCCGGGTAACCCGGCCTTGGGTCGCGCCTTCGGGTCGCACCTCAGGATTTTTTCCCTGTTCCCTGATCCGAAGTTCCCTAAAACCCAAGAATTTGTACCTCACCCAATGGCCAACCGCTGTATTACTTAATGTATTACAAATTGAAGTTCTTTCAAAAATAAACGGTGCTACATGAAGAAAAGTTAAAAAATTTGCCATCCTTACTCCAAGCAGATCCCATAAAAATTTACAAAAATTTACATAGCGATAAAAACTTTGGTCCGACTACTGATCAGCAAAAGGTGATCACCAAATGGGCTGATCAGCGACACGCTGATAGCGTCCGTCAAAAGCTCAGTCCCAAATTCGGTCACCTGCCCTGGTTTATCGAGATTTGCGGCTATAATGAAACCGCTGTGAGGGGAGAGGGAGAGATGAGGAGTGGGTATGAAAAGTTTTTTCAAAACTGGCAACTATGCAATTAAAATCCACAACAGCTTAATTGCACAACTTAATTGCACAACCCAAGTAGGAGGTTAGTCACGTTAATGTCTATGTTATCATAAAAAGCGAGTATAGGTATCGGTTGCAGTTTTTGTTTTCAGTGTTGACAGGTTTCTTCTGTTTCATATTGCTAAGCATGCCTCCGAAATTTCTATCTCTACATAAATCAAATTTTGGAGATATTGTATGTCTGTCTATGTTGGTAACCTTGCACGTGAGGTGACAGAAGAGGATCTGAAATCTGTGTTTGAAGAATATGGCGAAATCAAGCGAATTCACATGCCCACCGATCGCGAAACAGGTCGCTTAAGGGGCTTTGCTTTTGTGGAAATGAACACAGAGGAGGAAGAAGCGAAGGCCATTGAAGAGCTTGATCGAGCTGAATGGATGGGGCGCGAGCTCAAAGTCAATAAAGCCAAGCCTCGGGAAAAAAGAAACTCATTTGGGGGCGGTCGCAAAGGTGATAACTTCGGCGCTCGTCGCTACTAAGCTCGCTTTGATCTAAATCAAAACCCAATTCTCAGGTCTGAGCCCAGGGCAGGGGTTTTACCCCTGTCTAGTTCTACCCTGCGCGTCAGAATTTAGGGAGTAATCCTGGTAGGGTAAAGCAAACTCGAACTCTAGTTGGAAGATACTAGTGTGGGTAGGATTGCTGTCTATCAGTCGATTGAAGGCATCTTAAACTTTTTGATTCAGACAAGTATGAACGTTTAAGACCTAAAGTAGGAAAACCCAAATAGGCAGTGTTCAGATCGAGAATCACACTAGTTGTAGTGTGTGAGTTAACCAACAATATCATTAATTCCACGGCTCATAGCTAAAGTCAGTTTTAAGGGAGATATTGTAGCAAACTCTCCAGGCTGAAGCGTGGAGGTACACCATCACAGTCCACTTGACAAGGAGTAAGGAAAAAATAAGGATTTGAGAGCCTGCTTTTGGCAGGCTTAATTCGGATTTCTTTGCCATAGACGAGTGCAGGCTATCCAGGTGCAAGATTATGATTTTCAACGGACTTGAGATATAAGCCATTCGTTTTAAAAACTGGCCAGATGCCAACACCTTCCGTCAGTTGTAGGAGTTTTCTCAGTCAATCAGAGGTTTTGCCCTGTCCTGTACTTATGGGATGAATGATGACTTGTTATTCGACCACGGAAGCGATCAAAACAGGAGGACATTGAATGACCCAAGTGGTGGTTGGTGAAAATGAGCAGTTAGAGTCAGCCCTACGTCGATTTAAGCGAAAAGTCTCCCAAGCTGGCATCTTTGCCGATATGAAAAAGAATCGTCATTTTGAGACATTTGCACAAAAACGCAAACGTAAAGAAATTGCGAGACATCGGGAACGTCGAAGACTCCGAAACCGTAGAAGACGGTTCTAGCAGGGTAGATTGCTAGATTAATTTTTTAGATCCACTCCGGTAGCATCGTTATTGTAAGGCGTGGGTAATAGGTAAGAGGTAATGGGTAATTGGCAATTGCGATTACTCCTGTACCATTACCGATTACCCGTTGCCTATTTCCGTGACCCATTACCCAAAACAACCTTGGATTATGAACACTACATTATGAACACTAAATATGACAAACGACAAAAACGGACTTGATATAACCTGATGTTTTGCTCAAGTTGTTAATGGCTGAGGATTCTTAGTCAGTAAATTCCGCAACCAGCGTCGAGTCTTGGGAGAGATTAGCCACATACCGAAGTACAAAATTATATCCATAGGTAGGGGTTTGCCATGGCGAATGGCTTCCCAGAGAAGGGGAAAAAATGCCTTCCACTCACCAGCGAAGGCAGCTCTTGAACTTACCTGTGTCAAGATAAAGGATGCGTAAGCACGGGGTGTAACTAACTCTTGTAAATTTTGAATCCAGTTTAATGAAGTCCGCCATTTAGTAGTGCTACTAATACTAGGATGGTTTTCTCCTAAATACCACACTGACAATGGTTCAGTCACAAACTCAATTCCTACCTCTTCCAAAGTAGTCGCCCGTAACACCCAGCCCCAATCTTCGTGAATTTTACCGCTGCTTCCGGGGGGGATTTTTTGCAATAACTCTTTGGATGTAAGAATAGTTGAAGCTTGAATTAGTCCTTCTCCCTGGAAGAAGGTATTGCGAACAAACAGATATTCACTCAGTGCTTCTGATTTAGAGGGAATTCTTCTCGGCCAAATGGAATCGTTTTGGGGAGTCCGAGCAATTAGGTAACAGGTAACAATGGGGTATTTGTATTGGGAACGATTAGCCGCTTCCAGTTGCAGTTCAAGTTTTTGGGGCATCCATTCGTCATCATCATCTAGATGAGCAATCCATGGGGCTTGAGCTGCAGCAATCCCCGCCCTACGAGCGGCAGTGCAACCTTGATTGGTGGGCAGTTCAATCACCCTTAGCCGGGAGTCATCCACTTCTGCGAGTGAGGCACAAGTAGCCTCATTCGGACCATCTATGACAACAATGACTTCGATTTGACTAAGGGTTTGAGCTAGAGCGCTTTGAACAGCTCGTTTAACTAACTTTGGTCTGCGATAGGTAGGTATTACGACACTAACTAAGGGTTTCAAGGTTATATCCTCCTGATGATATGTAAAATGAAAAATTTCTGCTGATTATAAATCCTAATGATTGGCAATATTTTTAAAAAAAAATAACTAGTTTTAGGGACTGATTAAGCATGGCTACCCTTGGGTAATTAGGGAACCAAAACCAACTCAAATTTGTAAGTAATCAAAGGAATAAATATTAGCTAACAACCTCTTTATATAGCCCCTACGCCAATAATATTATTTGAATTAACTGAATAATTTATAAAATCTCAATACTAGTAGGGGGATATCAGTCAATTCATGAAACAAAAAAAAAGGAACCCAAAATTATTAAACCCGAAGTTATAGCAAAATTACTCCTCGCAGCTAGTTTGATTGAGTGCATCTCACTTTTGCAATTAGCCAAAAATTATAATAAAATCTCCAGACTCCCCGCGCCCCCGCCCCTGCTTGTTTACAAATATGAGATGCACCCGTTTGATTATCCTGAGGGTCACAATATAGCAGTCGCCAGGGCAGTTAGGACATGACAAAAGTCTCAAACCTAAGTAAGCGCAAGAGTTTGACTTCTGACTTCTGACTTCTGACTTTTGACTTCTGCTATAATACTGATTGATAAGGGTTGCTAGGTAAAATGAACTATCGATATATTTTTTGGTTATAAGCTGATGAAATTTTTACTTTTGAAACCAATAATTATTAATAGCTCTCTCTCTTTGATTTTCATAAAAATAACTTAATAAGCCATTTGCTTTGGCATTCAAAACATCGGAATGATAATTATCACCAATGTGAAGGATATCATTTGGGGTACATCATAGCTGTTCAAGAACATATGGATAAATATCTCCCATAAATTTAGTTTTCCCTATAGCAGAAGACAAAAATAGATTGTCACTCTGATCATAGCCTGCGGCATGAAGAATTTTATTAATCACCGATAGGAGATACATATCTGAGATGAAAATAATCTGTTTTTGATTTTCTCGGCAATAGTTATAGACCGAAAAAATAAATTCATTACGTCGGCAAACATCCCTTTCGGTTTCTATTTCAATTTTTTTGAGTATTTGTGCCGTTTGGTCATTAACTCCAAAATATTCTACCAAACACTCAAATATGGTATCCAAGGTAACTTCTGACACTTGTTCTCGTCTCCAGAGTTTTTCCCTAGATTTTTTTTATGCTTTTTGCCTAAGCTTAGGATAATTTGGTAATAACTCGGAATGACAATACTCATACTGCCTTTGAACCAGTGTAAAGACATCACTTGGCTCTAAAACATTGCGTATAATTGCGGTATCAAAGATATCAAATGATACGTATTTTGATTTACTGATGATCTTGGCTAGTGTGTGATCCATCTGACCTATCTTGAAGCTAAGCTGCTAAAAAACTAATCCAGTTTTGGGTTTGCCTTGCCATATCTATGTTTTCGTTTTCCTGACTACCCTGATTTTCCTATTCAAGGGAAAAGTAAGGATAGAGAAGTAGTTAAGGAGACTAGCATTGAAAAGAGTAATCAGAAAACGGGCAATAAAAGCATTGCCCTGGCTAAGTGAGAAATCTCAGACTATCTAATGACAGAATTCCCATTAGTGGAGAAAAAGTAACACTATTACTCTCAAGCAGAAAAATTATCGATCATGAAAGCAGTGTCTTTGTGGAAACTCCAAAACTTTCTCCCGATCTTGGAAGGTTGGTGAATTACCTCTGTGGTGCCTATACAATTGGGATACAACCATACACTACATAAGACCCCCAGCTTAGCCGCAGGCTTAGTGGGGGGATGGTGCCAGGGTATTCACAGCATTTTGCCTATGTCAATAGTGATCAGTGAACCGACACTCTAAAATACGGAAATATACCTGCAATATACGAAGTGCTTTGTAAATGTCAACCGTAGCTAATGGGCAATTGATACTAAGTTGGGATCAAAGATAGTATCTTCCTCAAAAGGTGATGGAGTGATGGGGTGATGGGAAGAAAGTGCTAAGTATGAATGCAACTTAGTATCACTTGGTATGAATCACGATCATGGTGTTATTGCACCATGACTGAGACAAAATTAATAAAATTAATTTTCTCAGTTATTCTGAGTTGACTGGCTAGAACTGACTAACAGCTACACATCAGGTACATCCTGATTTTGCTAGTTCATTCCCTGAGGTAATGGTGAAAGAAGGCTTACAGGCTCGTCTAAACTGTGTTTTTGTCCATTTAGCATGTACCCCATCTTCTCTACTCTCAAAGGTTGTGCATAAAATTTAGCTAGAGCAAGTTGAAAGAAAAAGGCTGGATTACCGAGTAAGTAGCGAGCTGCGAGACGTTTGGGTTCACGGGATAGACGATAAAGCCACTCTCCACCAAGATTGGAAATAAATTCTGGACAGTCAGGAACCAAACCTGCTAATCGGTCGATCACTGCACCACAAGGCATGAACACATTGACATTAATACGACTACGATGCTGCCAAATCCATTTTTCTTGAATTGGCATACCCATGCCTACTAATAAAATATTAGGTTTTGCCTGGTTAATTTTATTAATTATCTCTTCATTTTGGCTGGGGTCTTCTTTATCAAAATATCCGTGATGACCATCGACAATAATATTGGGGTATTGTTGTCTAAGGTTATTAAGGGCTGTTTCTAGATGCTTAGGCTTTGACCCCAGCAGAAACATTGACAAACTATTTTGGTTAAAATTATCCAGTAATTTGGGCATTAATAGTGTGTAAGATGCGCGGTATTTTAGGGATAAATTGTACCCCATAAACTGAAGGGCTTTTAATATACCCATACCGTCACAATGGGCGATTTCTGCACTTTGGATAAATTCATAGAACCATGGGAGCTGCATTGAAAAATTAAAACTATGTACGTTATAGTGAGCTACGGTTATTTTTCTGTCTTCAACGCAAGCGGCATGAATGGCGTCTACAATCCTAGGGACGGTTACACAAGATATTCTACGCTCTAGCAAATGTACATTAATAGCAGGTAAATAATCTAATTCATTCCGTTGATTTTTTATTGCCATTGCCGTAATAGTTAGACTAGTGATTATTTACAGTATTGCCACCTGTTGTTCGCGATCGCGTTTTCACGATGTCAAACTTATGAATAAGTTATGTGTGTGTATCACAAGTAGGACTTACGCAGCTGATCGAGAAATTAAGGTTTTAGCCAATAGGGAACTTCGGCTCTGGAAAGAACCGGGAATAGGGAATTACAGCAGTTTTACAGATCTGATTTTACAGATCTGAGTGGGTAAGTCCTGAGTAGGTAAAAGGCTTGTATGGTTGGATGGTATCCCCCCATTACCCCCCTAAAAAAGCCGGGTAAACAAGAGGCTTACATCCATAGTCTTGACAAATGACTAATGACTAACTGATTTTTTCCAAATTACCAACATTACACCGCAGATAATCAAACCCAACCCCACGGCACGGCTAACGGGGATGGTTTCCTTAAAGAAAAAATAGCCCATCAGTACGGAGAAGACGTAAGTCAAGGATACTGAAGGACCAGCAACGCTGAGATTTACCCGCGTCAGCAACAAAATGTATGCCAGTGCCCCTAAACCATAACAACTTAGCCCTGCTATAATTTCTGGGGTCTTGGGTATACTGAAAATCTGATCTAGCCAATTGCTAGCGTTAACTTTTTCCAGCTTTTCGGCTCCAGTTTTGAGCAAGAACTGTCCAGTAGCACTGGTTAGGACTGACATTAAGAAAAGACTAAATTCTGCTAGATTCACGAATATCTCAGAATTACAAGTGGTCGATGCTTCTTAATCCGATTGCTAGTTTGATGCTATAGGCTTCAACCTTCAGGAGCTTAAGTTATTGTGATTGCTCCTAAAATAGTGTTAGGAGATTGATTTTAAGTATTTATGGCTACTTCCAGCACTGCTACCTACACCGAAGAACAGATTTCAGCTTGGCTGCGGGGTTTATTTGCCGTTGCCTGGGCTGATGGTCACTTTGACCCTGAAGAACAAGAGGTTATGGCTCAAATCACCCAGGAGACATTGGCTCCTGGTACTGATTTGCAGTCTTTTGATCAACCGATTACTCCTGAAGAACTGGCAGCAGCTTTAGGTAAGGATAACACAACGGCAGAGAATTTTCTACGAACTGCTGTAATGGTAGCCTTGGCAGATGGGGTGTACTCTGCGACTGAAGCTGATGTTCTAGACCAGTTCTGTGAAGCACTAGGTCATAAGGTTGAGGCTCTTGAATCACTGCAGGTAACTCTTTATGACGATAAGGCAACTGAGCAAAGGGATTCTGCTGATGCGTTAGCTCAAGAACCAGGAAGTTCTGACCATCCCCATTCGGATATTCTACAGCCAGTACGGGATTGGTTAGATGGTATGGATGTTAATGACCCACGTGTTGCTCGATTTATGTGCAAACTGATTCCTGCTCAGTGTCCGTTTGAACGGGACGTGAAGCTATTTAATCACAAAATCGTCCACATCCCACCGATGTGTAAGCTTAATCCTCTCTATGATCAGTTAGTCGGCTTGCGCTTCCGGGCTTTATCTTATTTAGCCGATGATTGTGGTGAAGATGTTTCATCTTATTTATAAGTGGTGATTGGTAATTGGTGATTGGTGATTAGTCATTAGTCATTGGTGACTAGTCATTAGTCATTGGTCATTCGTAGTTAGATTGATTAAGGAGAATGGGGTCAACTGACTGGTGTCAAGAAAACACTAAGGACTAAGAACTAATTATGCAATTTATCGACCAAGCAGAAATTGAAGTTGTCGCTGGTAACGGGGGCGATGGAATTGTGGCGTTTCGGCGGGAAAAGTATGTTCCTGCTGGAGGACCGGCGGGGGGTAATGGTGGTCGGGGGGGTAGCGTGATTTTGAATGCTATAGAGCACCTGCAAACGTTGCTAGATTTTAAATACGCCCATTGCTTTCGAGCTGAGAATGGGGGTCGGGGAGGCCCTAATAATCGGACGGGAAAAAATGGTAGCGATCGCATTATTGAAGTTCCCTGTGGCACGGTTGTTTACAATGCTGACACGGGAGAAATGCTGGGGGATTTGGTGCAACCTCGGCAAATGCTTTGTGTTGCCAAGGGTGGTAAAGGAGGTTTGGGAAATCGGCATTTCCTGAGTAATCACAATCGCGCACCAGAGCATGCGTTACCTGGACTACCAGGAGAGCAATTGAGGTTACGCTTAGAGTTGAAGTTACTGGCGGAGGTGGGCATTATTGGTCTACCTAATGCTGGTAAGTCTACTCTGATTTCAGCACTCTCAGCGGCACGACCCAAGATAGCCAATTACCCCTTTACCACTTTGATTCCGAATTTAGGTGTGGTTCGTAAACCAACTGGGGATGGTACTGTATTTGCTGACATTCCTGGGTTGATTGCTGGAGCTCATCAAGGTATTGGTCTCGGTCACGACTTCCTACGTCATATCGAACGCACTCGCTTGTTACTGCATTTGATTGATATTACTGCTGCTGACCCGATTGCTGATTATCAAACCATTCAACAGGAGTTACAAGCCTATGGCAGAGAATTGCCAGAGCGTCCCCAAATTCTTGCCCTTAATAAAGTAGATGCGGTTGATCAAGACATGATCGAAGAGGTTTCTACTTACCTAAATCAGCTTACTCAGGTACCAGTTTTTTCGATTTCAGCTGTTGCTAAAATCGGCTTGGATGCTTTGTTATCGAAAATCTGGCAATCTCTAGATCAGTTGTCAGTGGCAGATTGCTCAAAGACAACAGTCAACCTTCCACAGTCAACTGTCAAGGTTTAACCGGTAATTAAGAAATGACTAATTATTAATGGCTAATTATTAAAGTAGTCATAGACTTGTCGAGAAATGGTGCGAATCAGTTTTTCGGCACTGGCATCATTAAAGGGGCGTTTGACCATTACAGAGATAATGTAACGCTTGCCGTTGGGCATTTTTACCAAACCTACATCGGCCAGTAGTCGGCCAAGGGTGCCAGTTTTGTGGGCAATGGTGGCACCATTACCTAGTCCTTGGGGTAATAAGGTGTTGGTCTTAGTTTGGATCATGATATCAATCAGGTCAGTACGAGATTGGGGAGAAATCCACTTACCTTGCTCAAGGTTAAAAATCAAACTAGCTAGTTCTCTTGGGCTAGTGGTGTTTGTTCCTGGCAAATCTGGTAGGGGGTTGCGCAGTACAGTTTTTTTCAAACCCCAAGAGCGGAATCGTTGATTGAGAACTTCGATGCCACCAAGACGTTCAATCAGCATATTCGTAGCCGTGTTATCACTAATGGTGATCATTTTGGTGGCTACTTCCAGAGCTTTGTACTGTTTGCCTGGTTTTTGATATTGCATGTTTCCAGAACCACCAGCAATCATCTCTGGTTTCATGGTTATATATTCATCTAATAAAACTTTGCCTGCATCTACATCCTGAAAGAAAGCAATTAGAATTGGTAACTTAATGGTGCTAGCAGCAGGAAAAATTAGACGGCTATTTGATTCTAGGAAAGCACCGGTATCAAGATCATGGATGAAGATTCCCGGTTGCAATTGGGGGTGTTGCTTTACTAGAGTTTGAATTTGTTTTTGTAAGGGAGATTTGTTCAGCAGCAGGGGTGTCAATTGAGAACTAATTGTCTGACTCAAACTCTGCTGGACTTCAATGGGAGCATTGTCTGTGGTTTTGGTAGATGGTTGGCTAGCAGTACCCAAGCTGGATAATACGGTACCTGCGATCGCTCCGAGACCAATTCCTACAATCAGCAAACGGATAATCAAAATCCAAAGCCGGGTAGAGGAGTTTTCGGAACGGCGTTCTCGGCGAGTTCTCCGAATTTGTACAGATTGATGATTTAGGGGATTGGGGAGGGGTAGGCTAGCCTTTAGTCGGCTTGGTTTGGAGGATTTAGAGGATAAATCAGCAACTAATTGTGGCTGAGGACGTTGCCGAATTGGATTACGAGCATTGGTTATGGTGGGCAAGGATGAGGACGCTGGTGTGGCAAAGGGATTGACTCTTCTACGAAGGTTTGGTAAATGGGGTGTTCGGTATGCTACCCTCAGTTGGGATTGACTGGAGCGAATTGTAGAAGGTTTTGGTGAACGGGATAGACGAGCACGGGTACGGGGGGTAGGTGGCGGGGTTGACCGAGATTTATGTGATTTTGCGGATGAGCTTTGGCGGCGCGCTTTCTGTTTTGGTTGGGATTTGGAGGGTTTAATGTCCTTAGTTTGTGGCTGTTTGCTAACGTGGCGACGCGGGCGGCGGCGGGAGGAGGTTGGTTTCTGTTGTTTTTCCACTGCTGAATCTTAGGCTGAGGTTTACCAGATACATAAAACCCGAAACAATCTGCTAGTTCTCGGAATTTTCTGAGTATGGTCTAATCATAAGGGAGAGAACTTTAATGAATGTAGCGCTATCAAGGTTCCCTTTCAGTTTTTCTTGAGTCTTCCGATTACAGAGTTTTGATCTAGTATCAACAGTTGAAGCGCCCATCTATCACACCTCCAATAGAACCTATGCAAGCCTATTTTAGGACTGGTTTGGTTTTGATGGATCATCTACCCCAGACTTTGGCAAAAATTGTAGCGCCCATTCTACCTGGCGGACCATTCCTCTGAGCATGTTGATCTCTTCTGTGGTGGGGGTTGCTCGGTTTAATAGACGTCGCAGCTTTTCCATCCGTGCTGCTTTGGTATGGGGGTAAAGATAACCAATTTTCAATAGTAGGGCTTCTAGATGGTTAGAGTAGCGTTCTATCAGGTCCAAAGGAGCAGAATCTTGGTAGGGGGGAGCGGGGGATAAGGGTTGACTTGGGACGGGTGATGGCTGGTGTGTACTTTGATAAAGTTGATATTGATAAAGTTCATAACAGCACACTGTTACGGCTTGGGCTAGGTTTAAGACTGGATAGGTGGAACTAGTGGGAATCCGGACAAACCGCTGAGCATGATTGAGTTCATCATTGCTCAATCCCCTAGATTCAGGCCCAAAAATCAGGGCAGAGGTTACGCCAGCTGACAATAACCAGGGTAAGGCGGTTCTGGGATGTTCGAGAGTAGTGGGGATGGCGCGGCTACGAGCGGTGGTTGCGATCGCTCTTTGACACCCGACTAAGCCATCTGGTATGGTTGCTACGACTTGGGCTTTTTCTAAGATATCTACCCCGTGCACTGCCATCTGCTGTGCGTCTTGGCTGAGATGGTCACACTGAGGATTCACTAGCACGAGCTGCGATAACCCCATATTTTTCATCACTCGTGCTACAGAACCCACATTCAATGGACCAGCGGGTTCTACTAAAACAATCCTGACTCCCATATACATTTTCAAGGTTGAAGGTTGTTCTTGCCCAGGCGTCCCTTGTTGGGTAGGTTGAAGGTCACCCTTCAACCACAAAACAGTTGCACCATTTGTGCAAGTTCAAGACTTACGCCAAACTGGGCAACAAACGCGCTGATGTTGTAGGCTGCGTTATTAAGGCACCCTACAGCTAGAGTCCCTTAGAGTCGTTCCGTAAGTCCTGCTCCCTCTTATCCCTGGTGATGGGAATGGTGCTATGTTTGAAGGCAACTTTGGTATTAACCACTTGATATTAACCTGAGTTGGACTCAAGTCTGGACTAAAAATTCCTCTGGATCAGTATTCCAATTTACCCAGCGAATTGCCTCACGGGCTGATTCTACATGAGGCGGCACTCGCATAATGTGAACAAAGTTGGTGCTAGGACAAGTCATCTTGAGTAGAAAAATTGGCTCGATATCGATATCGTTATTAATTTTTAATAGGGTGTATTCTTCCCAGGAATCTAATCGCTGTGCTTCTAGGTCTTGGCAAATTCGGGCGTAACCAATCCCCTCAATCAGGACTCGCCTAAGTTCAGCGTTGGGTTCTTCTAAAAGCCACCCAGCTTGCCACTGCTTGGGGTTGACTTTACCGTATTTTTCTGGTAATTTCACGCCATGATAAGAGTATAAGCTGAATCCATCGGCAAACTCCATGGCTGGCTGTCCTTCTCTATGAAGGCGGTGTTGAGTGTCAAAGGAGAGCTTGGTTGGGCGATCGCAAACGAAGCAGATGTTTTCAAATGGGAACATCCAACTACAGTGTTTGGCTAGGGATTGGAATATTTGCCATGTGGTTTGATGGTGAGGGCAATTTAAGACGGAAATATAAAAGTCAAACCGACTACTGTAAATACTCCAGTATAAGGGTGACATGAATAGTCTCAATTCAGTCCCAAGTTGTTCAAGTACTTGCAAGCCCAGTCGAATTCGCTGTTGGCTAACTTTTGAGGTATCTAGTTCATATAACAATTGGTTTTGCAATTGCCTGTGTAGTTGGGTTCCCATGGACGTGTCCAAGGGTTGCCACAGTTTCTCTTCAAGTTGACGGCTAATCCGTTTAATGTTAAGCTTTTGCCCGAGTTGGTAGAGTAGCTCTTGTTGGAGTTCTTTGCCGAGTTGGGTGTTGAGATGTTGCCGTAGTTGACTGATTAATTGACTCTCTAGTCGTGGCTGGAGTTTACTCTCTAGTTGGCTGTCAATGTGTTGCTGGAGTTGGTTCAGGATAATTTTAAAAAAACCGTAAGGGCTATCACAAAAAACAATATCTGGTACTGGTTTGCCAATGGCTGTATAGGCAGCGTTTATGGCTAGTGTTGCTTCGTGACGATCAATAACTCCAGTTAAAAAAGATAAGTTGTGCCATTTTTCTTGATAAAATGAAATTAAAGTCTCTTGCTCTGGGGTAAGATGTTTTATGTTGGGTTGCCACATATCGCTATATCTGTGTTTTATATTCCCATTTAATCCCGATTTGACAATAGTGCTGAGTGCTGAGTGCTGAGTGCTGAGTGCTGAGTGTAGTAAGTGGGGAAGTGTTTTCATCCAACGGTAGTTAGCTAGGAGTTATGGGATCTAATTAGTTATTCAGGTTAAGCTGGGTGTTTTTATACTAAAGTAGGTTTTTTTGTAACAATTATTCACAAATTAGGTAAGCTCTCAGGTATTAGGTAAGCTCTTAGGTAATGCGCTACGCGCACGCTACGCGAACAGCTATCAGCTTGTGTTTGACTGCTTAGGATTGAGGATTAAATAATATGGCTATTCGGTACATTTTCTGCTAAAATAATAAGTTAAATTAAATAAACCTACTACGTTATATAGCTTTGATATTTTGATAGTTTATTTTTTAGGCTAAATTAGCATACTAATTACGGAAGAACCCCCCTCTAGATCAATCATCGCTGTATTCTACAACGCTAGATTTTTTGAAATTGGTTATAAGATAGCTACGATAAGAAATTACTCGTCGCTAATCACAATTACCAAAGCATGAACTGGTTTACCCTATCCCGCAAACACTGGTCAACTACCAAATTCCTAGCTTTATTCCTCTGTAGCTGTTTCCTAATTATTAGTTGTGGTGGTTCTCCGAGCAATCAACAGACAGGTTCCTCCATCACCAGTAACAGTAATAGACTCACCATCGGTACTACCCTAAAACCGAGAACCCTCGATCCAGCCGATGCCTACGAACTAGCAGCTAGTAACATCCATTACAGCTTAGGCGATCGCCTTTATACCTACAAGCTGGGTACCTCAGAATTAGTGCCACAACTGGCAACTGCTATGCCTACCATCAGCAAGGATGGCTTAACTTATACCATTCCCCTACGCCAAGGTGTAGTCTTTCATGATAACACCCCATTTAACGCTGAAGCCATGGCATTTTCCTTGCGTCGGTTTATCGAAAATGGTGGCAAGCCCTCTTCTCTACTGGAAGGTTTGGTAGATTCGATTGAACCCTCTGGAGAGTACGAACTGACGATTAAAATCAAAAATCCCTTCGCTGCCTTTCCAGCACTGTTAGCTTTTTCTGGAACCTGTGCTGTTTCCCCCAATGCCTATGAAATTGGTAGTGGTAAATTTGAACCGACCAAATTTGTAGGCACTGGTCCTTATAAGCTAGTCAAGTTTAGTCCTAATGGGATTCGCCTAGATGTGTTTGAAGAATATTGGGGTAAAAAACCCCCCAATCAGGGATTAAACGTTCAAATCCTCACCAATTCGGCTAATTTATTCAATTCCATCAAGACCGGTGCTGTAGACATTGGTTATCAAAGTTTAGATCCCGATCAAATCCTCAGTTTGCAAAAAGGAGCAGCTTCTGGTGGTTGGCAAGTCATAGAATCTCCCAGCAATAATATTAACTACATGGTGCTCAATACTCAGATGGCACCCTTGGATAAACCAGAAGTCAGACAAGCGATCGCTGCGATTGTTAATCGTAAACTGATCAACGACCGGGTGCTAAGAAACCAAGCTGCACCAGCCTTTAGTATCATTCCCACTAGCTTTGATGTCTCCAAGCCCACCTTTAAAGACGCCTACGGTGACGGTAATATTGCCAAAGCCAAAGAACTGCTAGCCAAAGCGGGATTTACTAAAGACAATCCGTTGACATTAGAAATTTGGTATTCCTCAGGTTCAGCAACCCGGCAACAACTTGCGAGTCTTCTGAAAGAATATGCTGCCCAGGAACTTGGGGGAATTGTGGAAATCCAGCCCCAAACTGTGGAGTCAGCGAATTTCTTTGGCAATCTAGGTAAGGGAGTTTATCAGAGTGCTTTAGTCGATTGGTATCCTGACTTTTCTGACCCCGATAACTTTATTCAGCCCTTAGTCAGTTGTACTAAAGGTTCGGAAGGGAAAGGGTGTGAAGCCGGAGCCAGTCGTTCTCAAGGATCCTTTTACTATAGCGATCGCATCAATAAACTGATTCAGCAACAGCGTCAGGAATCAGATCCAGCCGCTCGAAAGCAGATTTTTGCTGAGATCCAAGAACTGTTAGCAAAGGATGTACCCTTAATACCCTTATGGCAACCAAAGGAATATGCTTTTGCCCAGTCAGGGTTAAAGAATGTCCAGTTAGACCCAATTCAACAATTGCCACTGTGGGAGATTGATAAGGGAAATTAGGTTAACGGGCTGCCCCCGTGCTTTAAGCCGGGGGAAAGTTCAACCCCCCAAAGTTCTACTTCTGTTGGATTGACAAAATCTTCATTAACTGGTAAGTTTTGGTTAAAACCAATATTAATAGGAATAAAGCCAAGTACAAAAGAACTGAAAAACATCACAGCAACCACATCAAGCTGACTGAAATAATTTTGGTTTGACCCTTGAAAACGACTCATATTGACCTACCTCGTTTTTTTAGCCTTTCTTCTCAGTTTCAACGGGTAATGTAGGTGATCAGGTGTGTTTTCGAATATAGTTTTATTTATAATTTTATGTATAGTTTTATGTATAGTTTTATAATTAAAGTTTATAGGTAAAGCTTGACGCCTATTTTGAGGTCTTAATTTTTCAGCAACAAATAGTATAACTCTCCCGTATCATTAATCAGCCCTGCCCGATTACCTGCTAATTTACCAGTACCCATAAATATATCCACTCGACCCGGCCCTTTAATCGCACTACCAGTATCCTGATCCAACACATAGCGACTGACTAGCCTAGATTCCAACTGACCTACAGCATTGGGATAAGGGATACTAGTCTGGATAAGGGCCAAGGCTCCTGGAGGCATGATAGATTTATCGGTAGCAATCGAGCGCTCAGCCATTACTGGCAAACCAAGACTACCGGTAGCAGGTGCCCCCCTGGTTTCCCGAAAGAACACAAAACTTTTATTGCGGGGTAAATATTGACTCAGTTCCGTCGGTGAAGTGCGGAAATAATCGATCACCGCAGGCAGGGTTAGCCCTTCTAGCTCCATCTTGCCATCGTTAACCAGTTGTCCCCCGATACTAGTGTAGGGATGACTCGTCTTACCGGCATAGCCCACGCTCATCAAGGTGCCATCCGGCATTCTAACTCGCGCTGAACCCTGAACGTGAACCAAAAACGCCTCTAAGCGATCGCGTAACCAAACTAGTTCTTTCCCTCGTAGTGGGCTATTTTTCCCTAAACCATCCCATCCTTCCAATGCCGCACGGGTTGGGTGAGGTTTTTGCCAACGTTGGAAATCAGAAGGTAGTCGGTAAAGGGGATAGCGATACTCAGCACTAGGTGTGCGACTCCCAGCATACACTGGCTCAAAATAACCCGTGAACCCAACAGTTCCCTGATTGTCCTTCCCCAAACTCTTGTAAAAGACAAACTCTTGTTGGATGGCTGCTTGCAGCGCTTTAGGAGTAGGGGACTTGATCAGGAGTTGGCGGAAACGGACTAGAGAACGGCGGACGCGATCGCGAGTTACTCCTGGTACGGAATAGTTTTGGTAAGCCTTAGCCGCACTAGGGGTTTTCAGATAACGCAAGCTATTGTCTATCGCCCTCAACATGGCTCGCCAGTCCCCTGACTTACCACCAGGACGCTTCCAAAGCTGTTCATCTAAACCCAATGGATCCTGATTGAACTGAACAGTCTCTAGTTGAACCGCTTGCAGCGGAACACTAGCAACTGCAGCACCACTAATCGGTAGGATGGCTATTCCTATGGTCAGGGAAATCCTAGTTAGAGTTTTTCTCATACTTGCCAAGAATTCAATCACCAGCTATTGCCGAGTCAAAGCAGTCAAGCTGCATTAAAAACGTTCGACGCTACCAGAGAAAATAGGTTCCACCCGGATAGCAGCGATCCGAGCAGGACGTACTACCATGTACTCCCCTTGAACATTTTTAATGGGTACGCTAATGAAGTCTTCAGAGTTAGATTTTGGGATAAGTTCGCCACTATACCACTTTTGAAACTCTTTAATTGTGGCAAACCGTACTTCTTCCCGGTGACCACTTGACAAAAGAATGTGAACAGCGTACTCGTCTGGGGTTCTTGGCATCGAAAATTCTCCTTAATCCATCCCAACTATTATCAGCGACCTTGAAGGGGAAGGCAAAAAGTCATTGCTCCAAGTTCAAAGGGATTCCCAATACACCAAATCCCCTTACACCTCCTTTGTCCTTTATCCACCAGTCTTGCTTGAGATTTACAGATTACTTAGATTGATAAATTAAACCGTTTCAGCAAATTTTCCATCACCGTTGGCAACATTTGGCGCAGTTCCTGTGGACTTTGGTAGATCAGCTGCTGGTAGCTAGGCAGATCAAAAGGAAACTGTCCTGGTAAATCTGGTCGCTCCATTTTCACCAGCAAAATCTGTTCCGTCGGCTTAGCCGTTAAAGCATAGCCGATTTCCACACAAACATAGGGACTAGGGATAAGTAAGGGTTTGTTTTCCGTTGCTAGACCAGCCACCGGGGTGCCATCAGCAATGAATACCAGACTTTTGCGGATTTTACGCATCTGGGTACTCCCCAGGCGCATTGGTTGACCAATTGGGCGTCGGGATTCTTCTAGGGTTAGGGGTAAACGCGATCGCTGATTAAAGGTGTCTAGGGTATCTGACAGGGTGCTACGCAAAGCCTCACTAGAGGCACTGTATTCAGTCTGGTAACTCACAAAGATTATTGGCGACAGTTGTGCCATTACCTCTCGCTTCGTGAAGTAAATCTCGTGAGAAATCAAGTCAATATTGGAAATGGCATAGCCCCCACTACCTTCTATGTAGAACTCCACCGTTTCCCCTGCTAGGTAGCGCTTAAACCATTCAGAGTTTTTCACATCCTGGCTATCATCCAAAAAATCTGCTCTTAAGCCTGACTTAAGCAAACTATTTTTGCTCAAACGCAGGTCATGGTGGCGTTTCTCCAATTCTTTGATGGGTTCGTATTTCTGGAGATACCAGGCTTTTAGGGCAATAATGGCCATGATGTTTTCTAATAGGCACGGTTTCCCGACGCCCGCAGCTAAAATTCTCGTTTCGGAATTTTAGCAGTAACAGGTGATATCTTCACCACATTCATCCGCCAGATAAGACAGTGCTCGGAAGCGCAGGGCTACCACTTCATCATAGACAGGATTGAGTTTACACAATGGTGGAATCCGAAGTAGAGTGCGATTGAACAGTTTAATCTGCCGTTCAAAAGGACACTGGGCTGGAATTAGTCGGCAGAGACGGTGGGCTAATTTGGGGTTATCAACCTCAATTTGGTTCAGCCACTGCCGTAATGACTCCAGCAGATCAAAAGTCTTCCTGGTCTTGCCGGGTAAGGCAGGAATTGTAACCTTGGAGGAATCTGTTCCTGGGTTAATCCAAACCCGGCTTGTAATGATTAGCTTACTTATTGTATAATCAGATACACTCATGTCTTTTACCTGTGATACTACTAGTAGGCGGTAATCCAGTCGCCTGTAATATAACTACACAAGATATCTTTCTCATACCGGATTGACAGAGGATCATTTTTATGCATATCTTGCCAGAGCAAGATAACACCCCCCCCTCTGCCTGAGGAGAGCCGATATTGGTGGTTATTACAGGCATACCGCCTTTTTTTTGTCCTTACCCTATCACTATTGGAATAGGGTCTCTTCGCCGCTGGAAATCAGCAGCTGATCTTAAAATCGAATTAAATATATATAGTCAATCGACACAAACATGGCTAGGTCAGGAAAAATCCTGGAAAAATCCTATAGATAGCAGTTAGTGTAAACCAGGTAAGCTAATACCCATTTACGCTACTCAATTGCAGCCATTGGTGCGCGATAGTTCCGAGGGACATAAACTGAGCTTTTGGTTTAGTAATCCAGCCTCAGCTCCTTCGCTACAGGGGCATCAGAGTTGATAACTGGCAAGCGCAGCTTTTCCAGTAGCGCGCTTAAAGCATAGTTGACTGTTAAGGGTTAAGGATCAACTGCCAACAAGCTGTGATCAATTCCAATAGATCAGTTTAGTGTGTACCAGCTTATCTGTGAAACTAGCTTATCTGTGTAATTAACTGCATCTACTGATATGCTGCCAAGATCCGTAATGACCAAGCTTGGTCAGTCTTACGGAACTTTGGCAATTTGGCAATAGGGATTGAGTAATCACACTGATTAGAATAACTCATCACACTGATTAGAATAACTCATCAGTGAATCTAATGTCATAAAAAAAAAGACTGACTTCAACATTGAGTTGTTTCCTGAGTGTTGAAGTCAGTCTTTTTGGGAATTAAGAACGAAAATAAGGCAAAAAGGACGCCAAGGGCGAACCTTCACCCTTCTGCTTATGATGCCACCTTGGCAGTAGAGCGCCGACGTCGTGTACCTGTGACCTTAACTGGTGGTTCCTCTGGGGTTTGCAGCAAGAACACCAACAGCGGACGACTTCTGAGTTCCCGGCGAGCTAAACGCTGGAGGTCAGCTTGAATTTGCTTTTGCAAGCCTTCCCAATCAATTTCCGTCGGTTTCCCTGTCAAGGATTTATCAAAATCTGACCAGCGATCGCTTAATGTCCGTTCAATTCTTTTGATCACCAACTGTTGCAGGAGGGATGTTTCTAACGGTGAGACCACACCCCGCAGATGAATTTCTGGCTTGGCAAGGAGTTTGCCATCCCAACTGATTGCTGCAGCTACAGTCACTACTCCATCTCCAGCCAACTGCTGACGTTCTTTCATAACATTGTCATGAACAATACCAGTGCGGTCTACCAGTTCAATACCTGAGGGGACATTACCTGTAATACTAATGCTGTCCTCAGATAACTCCACTACATCCCCATTGTCGGTAATCACAGTATTTTCCACAGGGATACCCATACTATGAGCCATCAAGGCATGTTTAACTAGCATCCGATGTTCACCATGCACCGGCATAAAGAATTTTGGTCGTGTTAGAGCCAACATCAGTTTATGGTCTTCCTGAGCACCGTGACCAGAAACATGAATGCCATGCTTACGACCATACACTACATTGGCTCCCAGCTTCATTAACCGATCAATGGTATTCACCACCGCAATCGTATTACCAGGAATGGGGTTGGCAGAGAAGACAACTGTGTCCCCTGCTTGGATTTGAATTTCCCGGTGTTCCCCTTTAGAAATCCGAGTCATTGCGGCTAGCGGTTCCCCTTGAGAACCCGTTGTCAGAATCAGGATTTTTTCTGGCGCTATATTTTTAATTGCTTTTAACGGCTCAAACAAGTTATCTGGGCATTTAATGTAACCCAGGCTACGAGCGTGGGCAATCACATTCAGCATGGAACGACCCACAATTGCCACCTTCCGGTTTTGTTTTTGGGCGATATCCAGGACTATACTTATCCGGTGAACTGAGGAGGCAAAGGTAGTCACTAGGACTCGTCCTGGTGCTTGGGCAATGGCCCGTTCTAGATTCGGATAAACCGAACGTTCAGATGGAGTATGTCCGGGAACTTCGGCGTTAGTCGAGTCACTCATCAAGCACAAGACCCCTTTTTCCCCATGTTCCGCTAGTGTTTGGAAATCGAAGAATTCTCCATCGACAGGGGTATGGTCAACTTTGAAATCACCTGTATGGATAATCACACCCACTGGCGTATGAATGGCAATGGTAAAGCTATCAGCAATTGAGTGAGTGTTGCGAATAAATTCTACAAGGAATGAAGAACCGATATGTACCGTTTCACGGGGCATTACAGGTTTCAATTCCGTGTGATCAGCTACACCAGCTTCTTCTAGCTTGCCTTGAAGTAATGCCATGGCTAAGCGGGGTCCATAAATCACGGGAATATCAAACTGCTTTAAATGATAGGGAATGCCACCAATATGGTCTTCATGACCGTGAGTGACAATCATGCCCTTGATTTTGTGACGATTTTCCCGTAAATAGGTCATATCGGGGAGGACGATATTAATTCCATGCATCTCATCATTAGGAAAGCCAATCCCAGCATCTAAGAGCAGGATTTCGTCATTGAATTCAAAAACACAAGTGTTCTTGCCAATTTCATGGAGTCCGCCTAGGGGAATAATTTTTAAAGCTGGTTTAGATGTTTGCTTAGTCATTTTAATCCTCGGGGGGTTTTTGATAGTAAAAATTTGATAAAAGTGATACCAATTACCTTTTTAATATAGATATAAATTACACATATAAAGCAATGATGTATAGCTTTTTATGCTAAAATCATTATTAGCAAATAAACGTGAAAATAATAGGAAATAAAATAATATAAAATAAAAAAATAGTAAAAAATTAGGGATAAAGGAAGCCAAAATTCAATCAACCCTTTATAGCTAACTAATCTCCCTCGCAATCCCTAACATAGTCTTCGCTAAGCAGTCATTCATCTTTCCTCCCTTACAAAGCGAAGATAGATCTGATCAAAGGTAATTGTTACCAAAAAATGAGTACTGATTTAAATTAAATCCAGCTCAATTAGAACCTCCTTTAAACGGGATTTTAATTCAGAGGGTAGTTCGCACAGGGGTGAGCGAAAACTACCCACCTGCCAACCTTGAAGTTCTAGTGCTGTTTTGATCGGGATAGGATTGGTAGTACAAAAGAGTACTTTAAATAAGGGAAAAAGCTTGAGGTGAATTTGAGTAGCCTCGGTAGTTTTACCCTCCTCAAAAGCTTGAATCATCTGTTGGATTTGGGAGCCAACCAGATGACTGGCTACACTAACTACACCTGCTCCTCCTAGTGCCAGGGTGGCTAGGGTAAAGGAGTCATCGCCAGAATAGATGGCAAAATCTGGTGGGGTTAAACGCCTAATTTGACTAGTCTGTTCAAAGTCGCTACTAGCCTCTTTGAGAGCTACGATATTAGGAATTTGGGCTAAACGAGCAATCGTCTCCGGTTGGAGATTTTGTCCTGTGCGACCCGGTACATTGTAGAGCATCAGGGGAAAGTCAGGACTCGATTTTGCGATCGCTTGGAAATGTTGGTATAGTCCTGACTGTGGCGGTTTATTGTAATACGGTACAACTTGTAATGATCCATCTAACCCTAGTTTAGCAGCTTTTTCAGTAGCAGCGATCGCTTCTTCTGTAGAATTTGAACCCGTTCCAACAATTACCTTGGCTTTACCTGCAACTGCTTTTTGGACTACTTGGAATAGCTGGTACTCTTCATCCCAGGTAAGGGTAGGAGATTCCCCAGTCGTACCACATACGACCAAAGTATCTGTCCCATTGTCAACCAAATGAGCTGCTAAGTGCTCTGCCACAGCATAATTGACGCTGCTATCTTCCCTAAACGGCGTAATCATCGCCGTTAGCACACGTCCAAAATTGACCACCCTTTTCTAACTCCTCATTAATTATTGGTCATTGGTCATTGGTCATTATTCATTAGTCATTATTCATTAGTCATTGGTGTAGCTTCTGTGCCAGAATACTTTTTGCGAGCGACAAAGGACTTTTGACAAAACCCGACAAAGGACTAAGAACTAGGGACTAAGGACTTTAGCCAATTTTTGGCTACCAATAACTCAGCAATTTGCACTGCATTCAAGGCAGCACCCTTACGAATCTGGTCTCCACTCAACCAAATTTCTAGACCACAAGGGTGAGAAAGGTCTTGTCGAATCCTACCCACTAGTACTTCGTCATTACCGGACGCATCAATAGGCATAGGGAAGTAGTTCGCCTGCCAATCTTCTACTAGTTTTACTCCAGGGGCAGTGGCTAATATTTCTCTTGCCTGAGCCACTGGCATGGGTTGGTCGAATTCTAAGTTAACTGCTTCTGAGTGAGCACGCAGTACGGGAACCCGTACACAGGTAGCACTAATTTTTAACTGTGGAGCATTAAATATTTTGCGGGTTTCATTGACCATCTTCATTTCTTCCTGACAGTACCCCTGCTCATTTAAAGGGGAGTTGTGGGGGAACAAGTTAAATGCCAGGGGATAAGGAAAGCTTTCTGTTGGTGGCGTTCCTCCTTCCAAAATTGCCTGAGTCTGTAATTTTAATTCTTCCATTGCTTTCATTCCAGCACCACTAGCGGATTGATAAGTAGCTACCACTATGCGTTTTACTGGCTGTACCTGATGTAATGGCCATACTGCCATACCCATTAAAATCGTAGTGCAATTGGGATTCGCAATAATTCCTTGATGATTTGCTGCTGCCTCTGGATTGATTTCCGGAATCACTAGAGGCACTTGTGGATCCATCCGAAAGGCACTGGAGTTATCAATGACCACTGCACCACTTTTTACAGCAATAGCCGCCCAAGCTTTCGACGTTGCCCCCCCAGCTGATGCTAAGACCAAATCTACCTTATCAAAAGAGTGCTCTCCCACCGCTTCCACTGGTAACTTTTCTCCCTGAAAGGGGATGACACGACCAGCAGAGCGGGGTGAGGCTAACAGCTTAAGGTCAGCCAGTGGGAAGTTTCGGCTTTGCAAGAGTAACCGTAGTTCTTCACCTACGGCACCCGTTGCGCCTAAGATGGCAACGCGAACTTGACTAGACAAATGACTTTCCTCCACTCATTCAATTCAACATAGTAAATATTTTGATAATTTCATCAGTGCATTCTTTAAGAGTATCTAAATTTTTTTTCCCTTACTAGGTATTTAACCTCTGATAACGGTTCGCTATAGCAGGGTAAGCGAAATAAAAATTGATCCAAAATGTGATATGGCCCAAGGGTTATGACCATAATAAGCCTTGATTCTCAGTACTATTGCACTTTTGTCTCAATATTGTTGATAATAATGCCTCCTTATTGATTCTTGGCCTTACCCTGTTCCCTATCTTCCCTTGGCGTCTTAATAAAATGCCTGGAATTACCACATAAATAATAAACTTATCAATTAGCGCGAGTGTAATCGCTCACACTGCCCTATTTAGCCCGGGCCAGAGTCATCGACTGGCGTGTTAGGTACACTTAAAAAGCTCTGATCGACTAAGAGCTGGCTTAAAGGCTGTAGTAACCACCTATAGATAGTTCTGTCTACTGCCGTAAAGGAACTGGTAGATGTGCTTCACGCTTTACTGGTTGTTAGGATCAGCATACCATAATTGCTTTGGATTCTCCCGTCTAGTTCAATCCGAAGTAGAGGTTGTCCATCTGTATCGATACTCGATAACGGTTAATGTTCACCTCTACTCCTTTGGAGATCGGCGTTTTGACTCAAACCCCTTGAGAAATTCGTGGCTAGCGACTTTGTTGCCAAACCCCCTGATGGCGCGTCGGCTAGGGCAACTAGTGCATGTGGATAAATACCTTGGCTGAAACAATGTAAATCTTTTTGGTGAATTTTGTTGGTCGAAGCAGGCAACACCTAAAGTAATATAGGAGTCCCCAGGTCGAATCTTTGATTCAGCCTGGTTGATTATCCACTGTCCCGACTCATTAAACAATTAACTCTTCACACCCAAGCGTCAATGAAAGTAACTCAGGAAAAACTTCCCGCTAGCCAGGTTGGTCTGAAAATTGAAATTCCGGCTGAAACGACCAAACAAGCCTATGAAAAGGTTTTACAGAACCTTTCCCGCACCGTCAAAATTCCTGGGTTTCGCCAAGGTAAGGTACCCCGTCAGGTTTTGCTACAACGTCTTGGTGCCCAACAGGTAAAAGCTGCTGCCATCGAAGAGTTGCTAGACAGTAGTCTAAAGCAGGCGATTGAGCAAGCCCAAATTGAGGCACTAGGGAACTATAATTTAACCTCTACCTTAGAAGATTTGCTCAGCCAGTTCAAACCAGGGGAACCCCTAACCTTCACCGCATCGGTCGATGTGCCACCATTGGTTAATTTAGGGGAATACAATGGCTTAAGTGTGACAGCTGAGGAAACTAAGGTTGAACCGGATGCCGTCGAGAATTTTCTCGAAGAACGGCGTGTTGAGCAGGCTACCCTAGTACCAGTGGAATCACGCCCAGCTCAGATGGGAGATGTGGTCGTGGTGGATTATGTCGGTCGATTTACTGGTGATAGCGAAGAGGATGAAGGCTCAGTAATACCTAACGGTGAGGCTAAGGATTTTGAAATTGAACTTGGGGAAGGCAAGTTCCTAGAGGACATTCTTCAAGGCATCGTTGGTATGAATCCTGATCAGAATAAAGAAGTACCAGTAACGTTTCCTGAAGATTACCCCCTAGAAGATTTAGCTGGCAAGTCGTCGGTCTTTAGCATCACCCTAAAAGAAATCAAGGAAAAAGAGCTGCCAGAGTTAGATGACGACTTCGCTCAAGAAGTTAGTGATCAAGAAACCTTGGCAGAGTTACGGGAATATTTACAGCAGGAGTTTCAGGAAAAAGCTGATCAAGAAACGCAAGCCAGCAAGGAGGAGGCTTTAATCAACGCTCTCCTGGAAAAGGTTGAAGTTGAATTGCCTGAAACGCTAATTGACCAGGAACTCCAAACAATTTTGACCCAAACAGCGATCCAGATGCAACAGTTGGGAATGGATGTCAAAAGGCTGTTTACCGAAGAGAATCTACCACAGCTGCGAGAAAGATCACGTCCTGATGCCATCCAAAGCCTCCGACAATCCCTAGCCCTTAAGGAAATAGCTACACGTGAATCCCTAACCGTTGAAGAGTCGGAAATAGAAGCGAAAAGTAAAGAATTGATGAAGGAGTTGGCTGGTCAAGAGGTAGATCCGGATCGGCTGAGGGAATTCGTCGAGTCCGATTTGCTCAAACTCAAAGCCATTAAATGGTTAGAAGATCACGGTACTATAGAGCTGGTTCCCAAAGGAACCATCACCGAAGAAGAAGAAACTGAAGCAGAAGACACGGCCGTTACAGTAACCGAACTAGAAACAACCGATGCGGCTTCCCAGACCATTGAAGTACCAGCTGAACCAGTTTCTGAGTAAATCCTAGAGTTGGCCTTGTTGGTGATTTGCCCAGGGGAAGTGGTAGTGAGTGGCTAAGCTGTTGCGGATTTAACTTTCATAATTCTGAGGCTGAAACCCAAGGCTCAGCTTAGATTGCTTAGAATAAACACACCTTAGCTCAACAGCTTAGGCTTGTAGATAAGCCTCAACTCTCTAACCGTAAACTCTTGCACCAACAAGCAAACAGTTAAGGCATAATAGTTTCTATAGAGACTTTGACTTTATGCCTATTCGTGCCCTTGTTAGATAGCACCTTTATTAATAAATCGAGAGGTCTTGACGAGTTGTATCCTATGCTGCAATCTGTGTCCCCTCATTCCTCAATCACCAGCTTAAGTTCTCTAGACCAATACCAAATCACCTCCAGTAGTACTGTTGTACCAATGGTGGTAGAGCAGTCTGGAATGGGAGAACGAGCATTTGACATTTATTCGCGGCTGCTGCGAGAACGCATTGTCTTTTTGGGAACCCAGGTCGATGATGTGGTAGCTGACTCAATTGTTGCCCAGCTGTTATACCTAGAAGCTGAAGACGAGGAAAAGGATATCCAATTGTATATCAACTCCCCAGGTGGCTCGGTAACTGCAGGGATGGCAATATATGATACGATGCAGCAAGTGCGCCCTGATGTGGTTACCATCTGCTATGGCTTAGCTGCTAGTATGGGCGCATTTCTCCTAGCAGGGGGAGCTGCTGGTAAACGGATGGCATTGCCCAATTCTCGGATTATGATTCACCAGCCCCTAGGCGGTGCTCAGGGACAAGCGGTGGATATAGAAATCCAAGCTAGGGAAATTCTATACCACAAGCAAACCCTTAACCAATTACTGGCTAATCACACCGGTCAACCGGTGGAGCAAATTGCCGAAGATACCGAACGCGACTTTTTCATGTCAGCGGCGGAAGCTAAAGACTATGGTTTAATTGACCAGGTGATCTCCCGGCAGAATCTTCCTAACCAGGAAGCAGCTGTCGCTTCTATCTAGAAAGAGGCTTCTTATGTCTAAATACGACTCCCATCTAAAATGTTCCTTCTGCGGTAAGTCTCAAGAGCAAGTACGCAAATTAATTGCTGGCCCCGGAGTCTATATTTGTGATGAGTGTGTTGATTTATGTAATGAAATTTTAGATGAGGAGTTACTTGATTCCGGTGCGCCTGCTCCCCAGCCTGCTCCTCGACCAGAACCTGCCAAGAAACGTCGTCCCCGTGCCAACCGCATTTCCATGAATCAGATTCCCAAACCCAGGGAAATTAAACGGTATCTAGATGACCATGTGATTGGTCAGGAGGAAGCCAAAAAAGTTCTGTCAGTTGCTGTGTACAACCACTACAAGCGCCTAAGCTTGCTCCAATCTAAAGCTCAGGGTCAGGGTCAGGGAATAATCGATGATGGCATAGAGCTACAAAAGTCCAACATTCTTCTAATTGGTCCTACTGGTTGTGGTAAAACATTACTCGCCCAAACCTTAGCCAAAATATTAGATGTGCCTTTTGCTGTGGCAGATGCCACAACCCTGACAGAAGCTGGTTATGTTGGCGAAGATGTAGAAAACATCTTACTGCGACTATTGCAAGTGGCAGATCTGGATGTGGAGGAAGCCCAGCGAGGGATTATCTATATCGATGAAATCGATAAGGTAGCCCGCAAGAGTGAAAATCCCTCCATTACCAGGGATGTTTCTGGGGAAGGAGTCCAGCAAGCATTACTGAAAATGCTAGAAGGAACAATTGCTAATGTCCCGCCTCAAGGTGGACGCAAACATCCTTATCAAGACTGCATTCAGATTGACACCAGCAATATTCTGTTTATTTGCGGTGGTGCGTTTGTTGGTTTGGATAAGGTGGTTGAGCAACGCCTAGGCAAGCGTTCCATGGGATTTATTCAGCCTGGAGAGAATCAGTCGAAGGAAAAGCGCACAGCAGATATTCTGCGACACTTGCAGCCAGATGACTTGGTGAAATTCGGCATGATTCCTGAGTTCATTGGTCGCATACCAATGGTAGCGGTCATTGAACCCCTGGATGAGGAAGCCCTGATGGCAATTTTGACAGAACCCAAGAATGCACTGGTCAAACAGTATATGAAGCTGTTGAAGATGGACAATGTTAACTTGGAGTTTATGCCAGATGCAATTCGAGCGCTGGCCCAGGAAGCTTACCGTCGTAAAACTGGTGCTAGGGCGTTAAGGGGCATTGTGGAAGAATTGATGCTGGAAGTGATGTACGAGTTGCCTTCTCGTAAGGATGTCACTCGCTGTACAATCACTAGGGAAATGGTAGAGAAGCGCTCCACTGCTGAACTATTGGTTCATCCTTCTTCATTGCCAAAGCCAGAATCAGCATAGTAGTAGCATAGTAGTAATTTTTCATTTGTCATTGGTCAAAATAAAATTTATTGCTTGTTAATTGTTGATTGTTAATTGTTTATTATTAATTTTTGATTGTTGATTTTCAATTAACAAAGGACAAAGGTCGAAAAATGCCTTACATTCAAATTCGGGGTGTAGAACACTACTATGAATGGGTAAAGAAGTCAACAGCTTGTGGAAATAAACCTGTGATGGTATTTATCCATGGCTGGTGTGGTTCGTCTCGCTACTGGGAAAGTACCGCTAAAGCTCTATCCAATACCTTTGACTGCCTCCTATATGACCTAAAGGGGTTTGGTAGGTCAAAATTACCCCAACAGGGGACAAACTTGACCTATGAGATGGAGGACTATGCTGAAGATTTAGCGGTGTTGTTAGATACCCTGGGAGTTAGTCGTATCTATATCAATGCCCACTCCCTAGGCGCATCTGCTGCTACCATGTTTCTCAATCGTTATCCTGAGCGGGTTGAGCAGGCAATTTTGAATAATAGCGGTGTTTTTGATTATGACGAGAAATCCTTCACCGCTTTTCACAAAGTTGGTGAGTTAGTAGTAAAGTTCCGCCCCGGTTGGTTGTTAAATATTCCCTTGGCCAGTACACTGTTCATGATGCGATTTTTGCACCATCCCCTACCTAGGGCAGTGAGCCGGGATTTTTTGGCAGATTACCTAATGGCAGATCATGAGGCAGCTTTGGGAACAATGCTGACTGCGGTTAGTAAGTATGCGGCGGAGGTAATGCCTAATAAGTTTGCTCAGTTAAAGGTGCCAACCCTGCTAGTTTCTGGTGAATACGACAAAATTATTCCTTCAGCACTAGGACGTAGAGCATCACAATTAAGTCAAAAAGTCAAGTATGTTGAAATTCCTGATACAGCTCACTTTCCGATGTTGGAGGCTCCAGGGATTTATCTAGAGCAGGTGCGGGAGTTTATTTGTGTTAGCTGAGGCTTGAGTTTATTTGTGTTAGCTGAGGCTTAAAGAAATTACTACTCTTCGGGGGAAATAAGTGGTTATTGCTCATAAAACTGAACACCAGAGGAATAGCTTAAAAAATCAGGAAACCCCCAAGCTGTAAAAGCTGGGGGCGGTGATCAGGGTGCATCTACTACTTCCTTATTCGAGTAGGTATGACGCTTCTCCGGACAGATTTTGAGAGTGAGTTCGCTTCAAGAAGCGCATCCTCGGCAACTTGTTGAGGGGGACATTGGGAAAGAAGGTAGTATGTATGACGGCAACTAGGTCTTTCCAGATTAGTGTGCACAGGCTACTGATGTTAATTTTTATAAATAGCTCAATAATTTCCTTAACTTACTGAAAAATATATTTAGGAATATACAGCAAGTTGTGAGTAATCTTATCTCTGGTAACCGAGGTAAAACAGAGACATAACTGCTGAAAATGAGCAAGGGAGATGGGCTACTCAAGTTTCTTTGGCTCCATCATCCCCCCCATCTACATCAGGGAGCAATATTACTATGGCACATCTGGTTCAGAATCTAGTTGAAACGGAAGTCGAGCAACACCAAAACAAGAGTGCAGGAGATGACCCTGTCCAGCCTCAACCTCGTAAGTATCGCCAAAGTCAGTTACAAAATATACTCAAAACACTGCAAAACACCTTAGCAATTTGTCAAACTAAGGAAGATTTGGCTGGTCAAGTGGATACTCTCAAACGCATTGGGTTAGTTCATTGCCGTTTGGGAGAGTATGCCTGGGGAATCAAGTGTCTCAAGCAAAGTTTACAAATGGCCAATGATATTGGTTCGCCCAAGAGTTTAGGCGTCATTCTTCATCATCTCGGAATGGCTTATTGCCAGACTAACCAGGATGATAAGGCATTTAAGGTTTATCTAAAAGCATTGAGGATTTTCCAAAAAACTCAAGATCATTCAGAAATTGCTAAAATCCTTAATCACCTAGGGGAAATTCACAATAGCTGGCATCAACCAGTGCTGGCTCTGAGATGCTTTCGCCAAGCCATGAAGATTTTTCAAAACTTAGGCAATTCAGTTGAGGGCGAAGGCAGAGCACTGGAAAATATAGGGGAAGCTTATACCCAGCTTGGAAGATACCGTCAAGCTCTAGCTGTCTTGGAGCAAGCCCTAAGCATTCACGAAAAAAAAACATCCTCTGGTTACTCTAGTCGGAAGTTAACTACTCTTGAGAGGATTGGCACAGTTTACTTCCGACTAGGTGAGGAACTACGGGCATTGGATTTCTATCATCAAGCTTTGGAGATTGGTCAGGAACTGAGTAAATCACTTCATCGTAACACCAGAAGCTTGGATTATATCGGAGCGGTTCACTACCACTTGGGAAATTACCCCCATGCCTTAGCCTATCACTTACAAGCCTTAAGACTTTGGCAAGAAATCGCCCATCCTGGGGAGGGGGAGAGCTTGTTCCATGAAAAGGCTGAATTCTCTCAACTCAGGACAGTTTATAACTGTCTGGGTATATCTGAGCAAGGGGTGCAGTGCAGCCAACAAGTACAGAAGATGATTATTAACTGTGGTTACCGAGTTAGTGAAGAAGAGATTAGCCAGTATCTTAGTCACGGTGGAAGGTTAAACCATAACGTAGAATGATTAATGCATGGTAGCCTAAAGACTCGTTACAATTAAAATCTAAACCCCCGATAATTCCCATTTCACGCAAATTAGAGAATTATCGATAAACAACAAAACTGTGAACTGGCAGAGCTGATTCAGCTATAAGCTGTGAAGCATCTAGTTTGATGAGACACTCTAAGCTAAATCTTGGGTTAGAGCCTGATAATTATCTTTCTTTAAAATCCACAACAACTTAAGACCAAGCAAAATTAGGAGTCAAAAGTAAGCAATGGCACAAGTAACTGAGTCACAGCAAAAAGGTATTCAACTGACAGACAAAGCTCTAAAGCACGTTTTAGCCCTGCAACAAAGTCAAGGAAAAGACCTTTACCTGCGAGTTGGTGTTCGCCAGGGAGGCTGTTCAGGACTGTCTTACATGATGGATTTTGAAGAACCTAGTAACATTCGGGAGAATGATGAAATCTTTGACTACGATGGCTTCAAAATAATCTGTGATCCAAAAAGTCTGCTTTATCTCTACGGTCTGGTACTGGATTACAGCGATGCTATGATTGGTGGTGGATTCCAATTCACCAACCCCAATGCCAATCAAAGCTGTGGCTGTGGTAAGTCGTTTAGCGTTTAGGGCATTGTTAGTTTAAAGTCTGTCAATTCAAGACTACAACCAAGGACTAGAAGACTTAGGCAGTGACGCTATAGAATTAGCTATATAGAGGTAGCGCTATAACTAGTTAGGGTGCAAGGCTTGTACCCCTACAATAGATTAGGCTTGAGCCATAGATTTTGGGGAAGTCCTAGACTAATAAGTAATTACTAATGACTAACGACTAACAGCTAATGACTAAAACATCACTATTTGGTCTGAAGGCAGATCATTTTCGTCATCCCCTAGATTTGGAAGCAACCACAGCCCTGAAACAGTTGCCAGGGATAGACTTGGTGGTGCGAAATTTACTAGGTCCTGTGGCGGAACAGTTTTTTTACCTGAACAATATTGCTGCTAGTGTCTTGGTGGGAGAAAATCAACTGCCCCATCTTCATAAACTACTCGAAGATGCCTGCACAACTTTAGATTTAGAGCCGCCTCAGCTTTATGTGCAGCAAAATCCCGCTCCCAATGCCTATACCTTCGCTATGCGGGGTAAACAGCCTTTCATTGTCTTGCACACCTCTTTAATTGATCTCCTGACACCAGAGGAAATTCAGGCGGTTATTGCCCATGAACTGGGTCATCTCAAATGTGAACATGGGGTGTACCTGACACCGCTCAATATCATGGTATTAGCGGCTAGTTTAATTCCCAATTGGGGGATGCTCATTGCTCAAAGCATACAGGAGAAGATGTTAGAGTGGCTAAGATGTGCGGAATTTAGTTGCGATCGCGCTGCTTTACTGGCTACTCAAAATCCGAGAGTGGTCATGTCTGTATTGATGAAACTGGCTGGTGGTTCGCCAACTCTGGCACCACAACTTAACCTAGATGCGTTTATTACTCAAGCTAGAGCTTACGATAGCGCTGGTGATACTGAGCTGGGTCAAGTACTCCAACAATTGCAGATCTCTCAACTGAGCCATCCCTTACCTGTACTACGGGCGCGAGAAATTGACCGTTGGGCAAGTTCTCAATCTTATCAGTCCTTGTTAAATCAGCGATTAATTAGTTATAATAAAGGAGATGCCCAAACGGGCGGGTGGCGAAATTGGTAGACGCACCACACTCAAAATGTGGCGGCCTTATGGTCATGAGAGTTCGAGTCTCTCCCCGCCCACTGTAACTAAGGGTTAGTAAACAGCTAGAGAAAATGTCGCAGAGTCTAGCAAAAACTCTTATTATTTGTTAGACTTAAATTAGGGTAACACCGACAGGGATTATTATGTAACTTAAATTAAAGCCGAAAACCAAGGGTTTAATAGTTGCGCTTAGTTCCCGGTGGAACCAAATTTGTTGAAATTTTTATGGCGCTCGCGGGATATTCCTGAGGGCTTTGGGAGATACCCCCTGGCTGAGAAATCAGCTTGCATTGGCGAGCTAGAGTTTACCTTTGGTAGATTCTGGTAGCTAAAAAGTATCGGCTCTGCACGGCGCAAACAACTGAAAAAACAGACTCAGATGCTGCGCCGGAAGCTTAAGGAAAGTCGGAAAGCACTCCAAAACCGAAACCAAGACAACCAAAATCAATACAAAAATCAACAATGGGGAAGAGATATTAATGCTCTTCCCTATTTTTGTTGTAGAATCCTGTCTAACCGCCTCAAAATATTCCTTGCAATAACCCAAACTCAGAAATACTTACCATAAACTTCATAAATCTTTATAATATTCGTGAGCAAGATACGTACCATATCATAAAATGATCTACCAGCGCCTTCAACGCAGTAAATTGGATGAGAGCGATGATGTTCTGTTCTATTCATTTCCACGGTTTGTGACTCATGTCGATGAGGGCTTTATCGATCAGCTGGTAAACCTCTACCGGGAACGACTACAACCCAACACGCGAATCCTGGATCTCATGAGCAGTTGGGTTTCTCACTTACCAGAAGACATGGAGTTTGCTCATGTTGAGGGGCATGGCATGAATCTGGAAGAATTGGTCAAAAATCCTAGACTTAATCACTACTTTATCCAAGACTTGAATCAAAACCAGCAATTGCCATTGCCTGACCAAGACTTTGATGCTGTGCTGATTGCTGTTTCAGTTCAGTATCTTCAGTACCCTGAAAAAGTTTTTGCTGAGATTCATCGTGTCTTAAAACCAGGGGGAATGGCAATTATTAGCTTTTCTAACCGAATGTTTTTTCAAAAGGCGATTCAGTCCTGGCGAGATGGGACCGAGACAAGTCGAGTGGAGTTAGTGAAAACCTATTACCAGTCTATTCCTGGATTTAGTTCGCCTGAGGTTGTTGCTCGACCATCCCCGCTTCCTACTTTTCTGCTACAGCTTGGGATCACTTTAGGCGATCCATTCTATGCAGTACTGGCTAATCGAACTACTTGAGCCTGATGAAAAGGGTTTTGTTGAGGGTAATTTTTAAGAGTCAACAGCCAAGAGTCAAGAGTCAACAAAACAGAAATTAACTAACTTAATAACTAATGACTAATTACTCATCAATTTGCCAGACATCTTGACTTAATGCTTCATCCAGAATTTTTTTCGGTCGTAATACTAGGATGAGGCGTCCCAAAAAACTAATATCAGGAGAATCTGGAAACCACTTAATCTCTAACTGTCCTGATTCTTCAACCAAAAAGTAGCTGTCCCCATCCCACTGCTGCTGTGAGCGGTCAATAATAAGCAAAATCTCTTCAGGTTTGTTATTCTGTTGAATAGGCAGCTGATTACTGTTACACAAAATCACCACTGGATCTTGTGCCTTCAAAACTACCTGCCAGCCCGGTACTGCGGCGAACATCTGCTCTCGAAGCCCCTTAACTATACTAAAAGTGCCCTTATAGTCAGTTCTAGGAACCTGGTTGAGATCAGCTATTGTCAGGGGTAAGGCACCCACTACCGGAAGCAAACGGGGCAAATCTTCTTCAGCTTCAAGGCGGTATATGGGTAATCTGGGGGCTGGACGCTGAGTGCTACCAAATGCTCCTGTGAGTAATTCTTCGATTTGTTGTCGGGCTTGTTGAGTATGAGCAAACATCAAGCCTCGGGCAATCAAACGAGAACGTTCTTGCAAATCATTGTGTTGTTTGGCAAGTTTCCAATACTGATAGGCAACAGCATCACCAGGATGATTGGTGAATCCCTCCGGTGGACGGCTTCTGCGGGAAAAGGTCTTGAGTGCTTTGGCAACTTCATGGGCTCCTTCGGAGTTCAAGTTTCTAGCAACGAGAAATTCAGCAGCAGCAGCTCGTTCCTCTTGGGTGAGAATCCGCAACTCGTACAGGGAATCGCTACCAGTACTCTCAAAACGCGATCGCACTTCATCGGACACCCCGACTGTAATCAAACTTGTGTAAACCTGAGATGCCACCATCACTTGATTCTGTTGAATTGGCTCAAACCCAGTTTCTTCAAAAATTACCTGAGAACTGTAGCCAGCTTTTTGTAGCTGCTGACAGGCTTGACCCCACTCCACCCAGTTACGTTCTTTGCGCCGCAGTAAGGTTAATAAATCTTCAGCATTTATCTGTTCTGAATTGGTTTGAGGGTGACTTTCAGGAGAGCCTGGTGGTACTTCAGTCATGGTTTAAAGAAAAAGAAAACGAACAGTGCCATCAACGGCAATGTGTATTATATCCCGTTCGGGTTTAGTGTAGCAGGATGTCACTTTTGGAAAAAGCCTACAATAGAGATTGGGCATTAAATAAATTCTTGAAGTATAAAAGATGAAGATAGCAAGTGTAAAGGCAGCAATAATGATAAAGGTGAGGGATGGTGCATCTTTGAATTAATGCTCAAACCTACTAATTGTTAAGGGACCGCAGCCATATATAGCGGTTCTCATAGTAATGAGGTACAGAGGATTTTTTCCCTATTCCCTATTCCCTATTCCCTATTCCCTATTCCCTATTCCCTATTCCCTATTCCCTATTCCCTATTCCCTATTCCCTATTCCCTATTCCCTATTCCCTATTCCCTATTCCCTATTCCCTATTCCCTATTCCCTATTCCCTATTCCCTATTCCCTATTCCCTACTCCTCCAAGGGCGGGGTACCTCACCTATTTAATAAATGCTATAACTAGTTTACTTCATACTTTCTCCATCATACTTTAAAATTACCTATTACCTGCTTTTTAAGTTCTACACAACTCGATTTTTGTTTTGGATCTGTTTAACCTATTATTGTTGTTTGTTCCTCCCATAGCTGGGGGAATTATTGGCTATTTCACCAATGATTTAGCCATCAAAATGTTGTTCCGTCCCTACAGACCAATTTACATCGGTAAGCGTCAGCTACCTTTTACACCAGGTTTAATTCCTCGCAACCAGGAACGGCTGGCTAGGCGAGTTGCTGACACTATTATGGGTTCTCTGCTGACGCCAACAGAGTTACAGCGTTTGGCAAAGCGTCTGCTCCATACTGAACGTGTGGAAGGAGCGATCTTGTGGCTATTAAACCTAGCGCTAGATCAAGTCCGGTCGGATAAGCAACAGAAAACAGCTCATATTCTTGCTGGGATTCTCCGAGACTTGATCGGGGAATCGTTGCCACGTATGCTAAAAGTCTTAGCCCGTCGTAAGGATTTCCTAGAAGCCCAACTTAACCATGTTTTTGACCAGATTTTATTGGAGTTTCGACTGGATCAAGAACAAGCTCGGAAGCTTTCTGAGTGGATCTTAAAAGTAGTACTACCCCCAGATATTTTGCGACAGGCAGTTATTGATTTCCTAACTGACCGCAACATTCAAATCATTGATGAAGACTTTCGGGAAAAGTCCAGTGGGACATACTGGGTAGTGGCAAATTTATTTGGTATACGCAATGCTTTGATCCGCCTGCGAAGCTTTTGCCTTGACGAAAAAGAAGCGACTAATGCTCGCATCGAAGAGTTAATTGTGGCTCTAGGAACTCGCGATCGCTTGCGGGAATGGTTGCAAAATGTTTCATTGCAAAATCTGCCTTTGTCAACAGTGAGACAACTACGGAAAACTATGCGGGATTCGGTGCGTGCTTATATTCAAGAGGGGGGTGCTGAATTTATACAAGGATTAAATCAATCTATTGACTGGGAAAAAGTGTCTGCCTTAATTGTTAATCGGCTCCGAGATTCAGCAATTATGACTACATCGTTGACAATGATTAGCAAGGAACTCGCTTTGGTTATAGAGCGCTACCTGGAGGAGGATTTGGAAAAAATTATGACTGAAGTGATTCCGATTTTATCTATTGATGAGGTGATTGTTGAACGGGTAAACGCTACTTCTCCAAAAGATATGGAAATCACGATTCAGACTTTAGTGAAAAGTGAATTACAAGCTATTGTGAATTTAGGGGGTATTTTAGGAGTGATGGTGGGACTATTTCAAACAGTGTTGCTGCTGTTGACAGGAGGAATTTAATCAGGAATTTAATCAGGATGCTCTCTAGGATTTATCCTGAGGCTGATTCTACGGAACGGGACTTTTATCCCAGTTTATGCTAAGACCGACGGCTAATGATGGATAAAAGTTTACGAGAACGGGGACCTCGGTATCTTTCGTATAGTAAAAAGTTTGGTATCATCGTTCTGAGCCAATAGAGTAAATTTAATAACCAACGATGATTAACTTTAATTTTGCCATTGAGCAGATCTACTGGTAATTCCACTAATTTAGCTAATCTGGTAAAACTTTCCTGGTCTTTTTCCTCAAAACTTTTTTCTATCAAATACTTAATACTTTTCTGGCATAAGCTAACTAATTTTTGGTGATTTGTCAAGACAATTTCAAAATACTTAATGTAAGACTCCCGCATCAGTGAGCTATTATCGGTGAGATTGAAGCGGTGTTTTCTATAATAGGCTCCGATGATTGGAGTATGGACGAATCTGACGTTCCGTTGCAGAAGTTCTAATACCCATTCTCGATCCTCACAGGCTTTCAGGCGAGTATCAAAATTTCTCTGGTCTAAGAGTTTTTTCTTGAACAGCATCGATTGCTGTAACAAGGGAAAAGGAGAATCTGCCAGAAAATCTGGACAAATTAGCAGTCGTTCGATGAGCTGTTCTTTGGTGAGAGCACCAACAACATGAGGCTTGGTTTCAATAATGTTTTCGTTTTGATCAACATAGACCCGTTCATAGTCGGAGTAAAATACTACATTATCACCAGTTCCCTCTAAACAGCTCAATTGAAATCTGATTTTATCTTCATGAATCCAATCATCAGCATCTAAGAATTGAATCCATTCTCCAGTGGCTTTATCAGCGCCAAAATTACGAGCAGACGATACCCCTCCATTGTCTTTATAAAAGTACTGTATCTCTGGGTGGTAGTGGACTAACTGATCAGCAACTTGGCGGGTATTATCGGTAGAGCCATCATCGACAATAATGCATTCAATCTGGGAAAATGTTTGCGCTAGTACACTCTTTACTGATTGTTCGAGGTACTGGGCTTTATTAAAGGTGGTGATAACTACTGAGACAGATGTATTCATGAAATAAATTATTTATACCATAGGTTAAAAGTCAGTAATGACCAAATTTTGTTGGCATTATCTGGTTGGTAGTCTTGGATTAATTTATAAAAGTTTGGTCGAAAAATACTGGTTTAAGGTAATGATTTTATCGACTGACATAAATCATCCCAGAGGTAATCTCTGAGCTAAGAGCCAAAAGGCGATAGCCAGCCGTACTTTGTACGCTTTTGTACCACTTCTGGAAGAAGATCTCAGAAAGTAGACCTAAGCAACCGCTTGTTTTGCGGCCAAGCTACTATCCTGACAAAAGGGTATAGCCATAGCATACTCGATGAATTGGTAATTTTAAAAGGGGGTAGGGGGTTTTAAGGCTGGTTTAATACTGGTCTTATGGGTATTATGCACTCTGATGGGATTTTGTTCAGCTATGGTCAAATTCAAATCTATGTAGAGCAGCGCATCTTGGTTGCTGATGGGTGATATGATGTTTGTCAAAACATCATCGATAAAGAATCCCAGGAAGTATGAACAGATAATTAGCTGTATTTGGGGTTATTGAGATTAAGATTTGGGGCACTAATCCCCCCAATATAATGGCGTTATAATAATTGATTACTTTTTTTGTCGAAATAAACAATGAGTATAACCCTCTTTAAAAGGCTGATTTATTAACATCAATTAGCTCAAGTACCTATTTTTAGCTAGAAACTGACTGGTAATTGAAATTGGCGATCGCGTTTTTAGAGCTAGTTGCACAGAGGTATTGAGTATTTTCCGCAGAGCTCTATTGAAATTTCAGTCCGAGCCACTTCTGCAAAAGCCGGTCTACCCTCTGACTATCTCGCCATCTGACCATCTGACCATCAGCCCCATGCACAATTTCAATGGGTGACAGCTTACTCCCTCATTTGAGTAACTTATCGTTAGTTGAGCTGATTAAGGGACAAGTCTCTTAATGTCCGATAGTCAAGGAAAAAGTTAATGTTGCCGTGGGACCCTGCGCTTTTTAAAAGCTAAGCGTGAACGGGCACCAAGACGAGGGAGTTGAGGGTTAATTAAACAACTGGTAATGTTAACTTTCTTTGTGGTATAACTGGCTTTAGGATCCAAATCAATGGTATATTTACTGAATTTGGAATCATAATTAGGTAGTCATCACTAACCCCTCGATGAGCCGCTTATCTGCACAGACAAAACCTGCAAAAGCCCTAGTAGGCGGACGCTACAAAATTATCAACCAACTGGGATCTGGTGGGTTTGGTCGAACGTTCCTGGCACAAGATATACATTTGCCAAATCAACCCCGATGTGTGGTTAAACATCTTTTGCCCCAAACCGAACAGACGGCAACGCTGCAAATGGCAAGACGCCTTTTCGATAGAGAAGCTCGATTTCTCTACCAGCTAGGTAATCATGACCAGATCCCTCGCCTACTAGCACATTTTGAGGAAGATCAGCAGTTTTATCTGGTTCAGGAATTGATTGAAGGACAACCTTTGAATCGAGAACTTGTCCAGGGTGATCCGTGTTCACAAGAGCGAGTTATTGCTTTATTAACAGACATTCTACAGGTATTGGCCTTTGTTCATCAACAACAGATTATCCACCGGGATATTAAGCCCTCTAACCTGATCCGCCGCCAAGGGGACGAGAAAATCGTGCTGATTGACTTTGGTGCTGTTAAGCAAGTCAGTAGCCAAAAGATTAATCCTGAAACCGGGGAAACTCATTTAACGGTTTCTATAGGCACCCAGGGCTATATGCCCCATGAGCAATTGGCAGGAAAGCCCCGCTTTAGCAGTGATATCTATGCTGTCGGGATGGTTGGTATCCAGGCATTAACTGGGGTTCATCCCAAAAACTTGAAGGAAAATCCCATAACTAGTGAAATTGATTGGCAACACTACGCAAAGCAGGTTAGCCCAGAGTTGGCCCATATTCTTGACATTATGGTGCGCTATGATTTCCGTGACCGTTATCGGACAGCAACTGACGCTCTAGAGGTATTGGCTAGTTTACCAACACAGCAACTGTTGTCTGAAGCTGAGGAAGAAATCCCTACTCAGGAAATTACCAGGGAAAGCCAGTCTGGGATGGAACTCCCAATTCCCGACATTAGGAACCTACCAAAAACTACAGTCCACTCGTCAATGATGACCAGGAGTCAAAGTAGAACTACGCCTCAACTTGACCTCACCGAACATTCGAGAGGTTCAGCAACTAACTTGACAACAGTATCTATTCCGCAACGATTGGTGAAGTTGGGGTTAATTACTGTATCGATAACTATCTTGGGGGTCAGCTTGCTGCTGTGGAAAACTTTTCTATCTGCTCAACCGACTGGTGAAAATACTGACTATAAGACTGACTATAAGACTGACTATAAGACTGACTATAAGACTGACTATAAGACTGAGGCTACGGTTACAGAAGAGCAATTTTTAGAGGAAGCTGAGCAGTTGCGGAAATCTCGACAGTACCAGGAAGCTCTCAAACTATACGACCAAGCGATCGCTAAAAAAGCCGATTTTGCGGAAGCCTATTGGGGCAGATGCTACAGTCTGAATAAACTCCAAAAGCCGGAGATGGCAATTGTTGCTTGTAATGATGCCTTACATTTCAAACCTAACTATCCAGAAGCTGTGTGGAGCCTTGGTCAAGCCTTTGACCAACAGCAAAGGTCTGTAGAAGCCCTTAGACTCTATAACCAAGCCCTTACTCTCAAGCCAGATTTAACGGAAGCTTGGCTTTCACAGGGAATAACCCTCCAAAAGTTGGGTCGTTCTGTTGAGGCGATTACGGCTTTGGAGAAAGCGATCGCACTTCAACGAAATTTGGCAGAGGCTTGGATGACTAAGGGGGAAGCTCAGATGACACTAGGACGCTTTAATCAGGCAATCACTTCTTTAAATAAGGCACTCCAGATTGAACCTAACCACCGGAATGCCCTGAAGCTACGTCAGCAGGCACGGAAGAAACTGCAACGCTAAATTCAGTAGTTCCAAAACTCGACTCTCGGATCATCTGCATCTGTAGTCCTACTTTGAGGAATTGGTATTACTTTACCGATTTGCCTACACTATCGATATTTTCTCTTATTTCCCAACAGGTCTAAGCTCGGTCTAATTAAGAATTAACCATTAACAATAACAATTACTAAAAATTACACAATAATTAATAATTAATAATTAATCTTAACAATTAATCGGTAACGATGAAAATGACCAATCACCGCTGTAATTGTTAAGTAATGTGACGAACTTTTGTTAAGGTGTATTGCAACTTGACCCCAAATATTAGGGAAGCTTCAGATCACAGGAAAGTCCATGATAGTATGCATTGCGTAGCTTAAAAAACCATGGGAGAAAACATGCCAGCACTAAGGGTTGCAGTAGTTGGTTCGGGACCAGCAGGTTCTTCTGCTGCCGAGACGTTAGCTAAAGCAGGAATCGAAACCTATTTGTTTGAGCGTAAGCTGGACAATGCTAAGCCCTGTGGTGGTGCGATTCCACTATGTATGGTGAGTGAGTTTGACCTGCCACCAGAAATTATTGACCGGCAAGTGAGAAACATGAAGATGATCTCACCGTCTGATCTTGAAGTTGATATCCATATAGAAAAGGAAAACGAATATATTGGGATGTGCCGTCGCGAGGTGCTTGATGGGTTCATGCGCAATCGTGCGGCTGAGTTGGGGGCTAACTTAATTAATGGCACCGTTTATAAACTCGATATTCCCACCAGTAACTCTCAACCCTATACCATCTATTATTCTGACCATTCTGATGGCAGTGTCAAGGGAACCCACAAAACCTTGAAAGTAGATGTGGTGATTGGAGCTGATGGGGCAAATTCCCGGGTTGCCAAAGCAATTGATGCTGGGGATTACAATTATGCGATCGCTTTCCAAGAGCGCATCAGTTTGCCAGAGAACATGATGAATTACTACCAAGACCTGGCAGAAATGTATGTGGGTAATGATGTCTCTCCTGATTTCTACGCCTGGGTCTTCCCTAAATACGACCACGTTGCTGTTGGCACCGGCACTATGAGGGTCAACCAATCCCTGATCAAAAAGCTACAAGCAGGGATTCGCGCCCGTGCGGCTAAAAAACTTGTGGGTGGAAAAATTATCAAAGTGGAAGCCCATCCGATTCCTGAGCATCCCAGACCTAGACGTGTAGTTGGTCGGGTAGCTTTGGTAGGTGATGCTGCTGGAACAGTAACTAAATCCTCTGGGGAAGGGATTTACTTTGCGGCTAAATCAGCTCGCATGTGTGCTGAAACCATTGTGGAAACCTCTAATGGCGGTAGCCGTATCCCCACAGAGAGTGACCTCAAGCTTTACCTGAAGCGCTGGGATAAGAAATACGGCATGACCTACAAAGTCCTAGATATTCTACAACGAGTTTTCTATAACTCCGATGCTAGCCGAGAAGCCTTTGTAGAGATGTGTGCTGACAAGGATGTGCAGCGGCTGACTTTCGATAGCTATCTCTATAAAACCGTTGTACCTGCTAATCCTCTTATCCAAATGAAGATTACAGCGAAGACAATTGGTAGCTTGTTGCGGGGCAATGCCTTGGCTCCCTAGAACTTGATCAATTTTTGATCAGAATTAGCCAACTGACTAACGGTGAGAAAGCTTACCCCCGGCTTAAGGGCGGGGGCTTTCCACTCTAGCTTAAGAAGGTAGATTTGTAGTACCTCTGACATTACCAATTTCATCCTAGGCAGTCGCCGAAGTCACTTCTAGGGTCTTTTCTGTATTGGGTAACTCTAAGCAATAACCTGCTCCATAAACGGTTTTGATGTACTTAGGATGGCGGGGATCAGGTTCTAGCTTGGTTCTCAGGTGACGAATATGCACTCGAATGGTTTCGATATCATCGTCAGGGTCATACCCCCAAACTTCTTTAAGGATTTCGCTCGGAGAAACAGTTTGACCATGGCGCTGCAGTAAACAGTGCAGTAGTTCAAACTCCAGATGGGTCAGTTTCACGGTTTTATCAAACCAAATCGCCTCAAACCTTTCTGGAACTAGGGTCAAAGGACCATAGTTCAGTATTTCCGTATGCTTAGCAGCTTGGGGAATTCGGTCTGTGCGCCGTAGTAATGCTCGCACTCGCGCCAGCATTTCTTCGAGTTCAAAGGGTTTGGTGAGATAATCATCGGCACCAGCATTAAAGCCTTCTACCTTGTCTTGGGTTTGACCTAGGGCAGTCAACATCAATACTGGAATATCGGAAGTGCGTTCATCCCGACGTAACCGTTGGCAGACGGTGAAACCATCTACCTTGGGTAGCATCAAGTCTAACATAATCAGGTCTGGCTGCAGTTGCAGAGCTAGAGCCTGACCCTTGATGCCATCCATTGCTTGACTAACATCGTAGCCAGCCATCTCCAAATTGATGGTGACTAATTCTGAAATTGCGGGGTCGTCATCGATGACCAGTATCCGGGGCATCACTAAGGAGTTGTTGCTAAGGTGTATCCGTTAACGTTCGATAAGAACAATTTGAGATTAGTAACAATACTTATACGATTATAAAGGCAGACTTTACGTTTTTTGTAAACAAAAGCTAAGAATTTTTAATATTTTATAATTTTACCAGAAACTCCCTAAGCCTCAGTGCTAGAGTCATAAGTCCTGAAGTAGACAGGATAAATCCATGGTGCTTGCACTTTGGAAACCGGAGTATACTCTGCTGCTCAGGAGGTTTTACAACTAAGCCGCCCTCAGAACTGAAGCCGCTCGGCAACTGGCAGGGTAGCACTCAAGGTACTACCCTAGGGAAACTTATGTCTGTTCAGGACTAATCAGTTTCACGTTTTTGGCTAAACCCAGCTGTTGTAGGAACTGAATCGTCATCCAAGTCAGGTCAATTTCCCACCATTTAATGCCATGCCTTGCAGAATACTGATAAGCATGGTGATTGTTGTGCCAGCCTTCGCCATAGGTTAGTAGGGCTACCCACCAGCAGTTTTTTGAGCAATCATTAGACTCATAGGTGCGATAACCAAATTTGTGAGTAGCACTGTTGACAAACCAGGTACAGTGAAACACCAGTACTAGCCGCACAAAAATCCCCCACACTACAAATGGCCAGCCACCCATGGCATACAGCAACAGTCCTAGAACCACTTGAACAAGCACAAAATACTTATCCAAAAACTGATAAACCCGATCTCCAGAAATATCTTTAGTGAATTTAGAAATTTGCTCATCAGCAGGAATTTTATGCAACATCCAAGCCATGTGACTCCACCAAAACCCTTGATGGGAGTCATGGGGATCCGGTTGGGTGTCAGAGTGCAAATGATGGATGCGATGTAGTCCTACCCAATCGATCACTCCTCCTTGACAGGAAATGGTACCACACAAAACTAGGAAGTATTCTAACCACTTGGGTGTCTGAAAACTGCGGTGGGTCACTAAGCGATGCCATCCCAGAGTTACCCCCAAGCCCCCTGTCACCCAGTGGAAAAAGATCATTAAGCCCACTGCTGTCCAGTTAAAGTTGCTCGGAAGTAAGGCAAACAGGGCTGCTAGGTGAATAAAGGCCATATAGGTAATAACGACCCAATCTAAACGAAGATTATCTGAAGTAGCAATTGTCATGCAGTAAGTCTAATAGGATACAAATTGTCATAACCCGCTCTCTTTGATCTAAAATTTTGATCTAAAATTTCGAGGCGCGAATTTTGGGAATCAACAGCTCTCAACGGCTGCAAGCAGCAGAAAAAGCACTATTTCCGATCTTTTATGGTATTGACACCGCCGTCAAGCAAAATCTCAAAAAGGTACTGGATTCTTTTCGAGTACATCGTGTAGGAGTCCATCACTTTGCTGGTGTTTCGGGCTATGGACATGATGATTTAGGACGCAAAACTCTCGACATGGTGTTTGCTGATGTCATGGGAGCTGAATCTGCAGCTGTACGGGTACAATTTGTTTCCGGAACCCATGCGATCGCATCTTGCCTGTTTGGGGTATTGCGTCCTGGAGATGAAATGCTAGCGATTGCCGGTGCCCCTTACGATACCTTGGAAGAGGTGATTGGTTTACGGGGTGATGGTCAAGGTTCCCTAATAGAATTTGGGATTCGTTACCGCCAGTTGTCCCTAACTAGTGAGGGAAGTTTAGATTGGTCAGCCTTGGCAACAGCGGTAGGAGAGAATACCCGCCTGGTGTTCATTCAGCGTTCCTGTGGGTATTCTTGGCGAAAGAGTCTTTCAATATCAGAAATAGAAAAAATTGTCAAGCTTGTCAAACAACAAAATCCTGATACTATCTGTTTTGTGGATAACTGTTACGGGGAATTTGTAGAAGAACAAGAACCGACAGCAGTAGGAGCAGATTTGATGGCGGGTTCCTTGATTAAAAATCCTGGGGGAACGATTGCTACTGCTGGAGGCTATGTCGCTGGAAAAGCTGACTTAGTTGAAGCGGCGACCTGTCGTCTGACTGCTCCAGGGATTGGTAGTTCAGGTGGGGCGACTTTCGATCAAAATCGATTGCTGTTTCAAGGATTATTCCTAGCTCCCCAAATGGTTGGTGAAGCCCTCAAAGGGAGTCATTTAATCGCTCATACTATAGCACAACTTGGTTATCCTGTCAATCCCCCACCGATGGTACCCCGTCGGGATGTAATTCAAGCAGTTGAGTTGGGTTCAGCGGAAAAATTAATCGCTTTCTGTCGAGGGATACAACAGCATTCTCCGATAGGTTCCTACCTCGACCCTGTCCCAGCCGCAATGCCGGGTTATGAGAGTCAGTTAGTGATGGCTGGGGGGACTTTTATTGATGGCAGTACGTCAGAATTTTCTGCCGATGGTCCGCTTAAGGAGCCTTATATTGTGTTTTGTCAGGGAGGAACCCATTGGACTCATATTGCGATCGCATTAGAAGCTGCCATTGAAGCAATCGCAACAGCTGATAGCTGATAGCACCTCAAGTAGCACCATCTGTAGCGCATAAGCTGAATGATTAATTGTCGCTAGTTTTATCAATATTTCAATTATTATAGCGCTATCGTTCTAAATCCTTGATCACCTTCTCCCAATACCATTTTTCTGGCATCCCTGGGTATTTTCCCTTAGCCAAGTCAAGTAGGCGTGTGGCGATATCGGATTGTCCTCCTACCAGTCTTAGTAGTCTTTGTTGCAACTCCCTACTAGGTTTGATATTTGATGGTGCTTGTGATTCTCGATTGCTCGACCCCTCGGTCAGTTGTAATGGCTGTAGCTGTTTGAGTTTATCGAGCAGTTTCCGATAATTAGTCCAGTCTTGTTGATCGAAATACAGGTTTGCCGCTTGTTGATAATCTTCAAATGCTCCCCGTAGATCTTCAAACTTTTCACGAGCGGTTGCCCGATAACGATATGATTGAGCATCATTGGGTTTAAGAGTAATAACTCGGGAATAATCTTCGATGGCTTGGCGATAGTCTCCCATCTGGATATAGGCATTACCCCGATGGATTAAGACGTCCCGATTTTCCGGATTACTTTGTAGTAACTTGGTCAAGTCATCAATAGCTCCCCGGTAATCTCCCAATTCAATTCGTACTAATCCTCGATGGTAACGAACCTGAGCATCTTGGGGATTTAGTTCCATAGCTTGACCAAGGTCTTGAATGGCTCTCCTGTAATCACCGAGTTTGCAGTGAACAATACCTCGATAGCAATAAGCTTGGGCATTTTTGGGGTCAACCTCAAGGAGCCAGTTGAAATCCTCTAAGGCTTCTCGGTACTTGCCTGTGTTAACTTTATTTATTGCTTGATGGCAAAAATCGTTAGTCTGGGCTCGACCTAAAGCTAGTATTTGCTGTTGTTGAATTTGATTGATACTCTCAAGACAACGACGACAATTTAATTTATCTTGTTGGTCTAGGTAGAGCTGAGCTGCTTGTTTAAATGATGCGATCGCAGCCTGATTATCTCCTAACTTACGGTAGGCACTACCTTGAAGCTTACAAGCTGCAGGCTGATTAGGATTAATCTTAAGTATTTGATTGGCATCTTCTATTGCTCCAGTGGCATCTCCCAGTGCCAATCGAGCCAAACCCCGCCCGAAATAAACTTCAATACTTTCAGAATTGATTTGTAAAGCCTGAGTATAATCGGCAAGCGCGCCTTGTTGATCCCCTAAGTCAAAGCGAGCCATAGCTCGTTTATAGTAGGCTTCGGCGAAGTTCGGATTAATCTCTAAGGCTTTGTCAAATTCCTCGATTGCTTCGTTCAAGTCTCCTTGACGAATTTTATCTATTCCTCGGTAGTAAAACTCTTCCTCCATTCCAACTCTATTGTGAATCAACTACCATTCCTACTTTAGCTAGATTGTAACTTTAGCTTCTAGCGCCTTCAATCTTGAGATCTGACCCGTAAGGGCACCATGGGATGAATCCCCAATCAAGTTTTTATTTTTCGAGCCAAGTTTTTGCTCAAAGCTAGCAGCTTAGCCCTCTTGCCTCTGTTGCCTATCATTTGGGATCTGGAACTGTCCACCAAGCTAAAGCATAAGCTTGAGACGGCTGATTAACCTGTTGTTGATACTGAACCCGAATTTTATAGCGACCCTGAGCAGGGACTTGGCAGAAAATATGTTCCACAGCATCCGCTTCACTGATAGAAGCACAGACACTTTTGGTAATGTCCTCTTCTCCGACTGGCATTAAATAGAGGTCAAGATTATTCAAACCGCGATCGCTAAAACTCTCCCCAAGATCATAAGCATCATTATTATTGTCATCCTCTAACTCTACCAAACGGTCCCAAGCCAGAGTTAAAGAGATAAAACTTCCTTCTGCTAAGGGTTTTGTTAACACATAGTCCCGATCAGATGATTTCTCCACAGTACGGTAATCCCAACCCACTGGTGGCACTCCAATGCCACTGGGACTCCATTGGCCGAGTTTAAATTGCTGGTAAGCTCGAAACCCATTTAGATGTCCTGTCCCCATCTGCATATCCAGAGGAATTTTGGGGTCTTGGTAAGCATCAGACTCTAACCAGTGGTGATTATCCTTTGCCCGAATCGTGCGGCTCATGCCTAGTAGCATCCCATCACCGAGATCTTGAATTTTGTCAGCAGAATTAAGCAACACTGCCTTCATTACTTCATGGCGTCGGGAATCTGTACTCCAATTCATCCACAAGCGATGCAGCCCGGTATTGGGGGTTTCCGCTCTGAGGGACTGCATCAAGAATAGTTTTTGTTGTCTTGAGCGCAGCTTGCGCAAAGCGGAATCACCAAATTCCTGTAGCAATGCTACAACACCAGTGATATGGGGAGCAGCAAAACTGGTACCACTGACCTTAGTCACTTTACCTTTGAGGTCATACAACGATATCTTGTTGCCAGGAGCTACCAAATTAATCGAGCGGCGAGAACCAACATTAATTTCTTGCCGAATCAGACGACGACCAATACCAACTGGTAAAGCACTCAAGTTAGCAAAGTCTACCTTATTAAAAACTCCCTGACGCTTGGCTGTGTATGCTGCATTGATACCATTAAAATTATCTGTGGGGATCGGAATGCCCCCTTTGCCTTGGTTGCCAGCAATCACATACAAGACGTCATGCACCCTAGCTGACCAATCGATACATAGAGTTAACAGCGCATTGCCATCCAGCACCGCTTCCTCCCTCGGGTCCCGCTGTAGGGATTCACCAAAACTAAAATTAATTGCCCGCACATCGGAGCCATTTTGCTGAGCAATATGCTGAGCCGCGAGGCACTCTTCCGGTTGTCCACTCCTAGACAGGGAACCAACTGCTGAAGCGTAGAGTTTTGCCCCAGGTGCTACTCCCCGAAAGGCTTTGTCTCGACTAATCATCACAGCTGCTACCATAGCCGCATGTTCATCAACATGGGTATTCGGTTTTGCGGGGGTGTTGCGATAAAATACTCCCGCAGGAGTTACTGTCCGATTCTTGATAGCGGCCTTATCCTTACCAAATAATCCAGGTCTACCAATTTCCACTTGCCCAATGGCAATTTTGCGACCGGTTAAATTATAGGGAGGTTGGTGTAACCGATAGACATTAATACCAGCTTCTGAGATTGATGTATCTAATCCCAAGGCTGGCGCGATTACCCCTGAGATACCTAAACCACCCAATAGCCATACCAGTGTTTTTTGGATCGGAATTTTCATAATTCTTTACACAGAGCGCGTTTATTGATCTCCGACTACTTAGCAATCTCCCAAAGACTTAGCTAGATCTAGCTATAGCGTTTCTCATAATTGTGAACTACACAAGATTTTTTCCCTGTTCCCAGATCCGCTGTTCCCAGATCCGCTGTTCCCAGATCCGCTGTTCCCAGATCCGCTGTTCCCTGTTCCCTACTCCCTACTCCCTACTCCCTACTCCCAAGGGAGGTGTACCTCACCCAATTGAGAACCGCTATAACGTATTAAGCTGTGTTTAGATCGATGCAGTTTAAACTGATGAAACTACAAAGGACAACTCTGATTTTAGTCATTTGTGCCATCCTCCTGGGGGGAGGTGTATATATTTATGAAATTCAGGGTTCTGAAAAGCGAGAAGCTGCTAAAATTAATAAAAAACCGATATTTAATTTCACTGAAGACGAGATTCAATCGTTTACTGTTAATAGTGATGACAAGACCTTAGTATTCGAGCGAGCCAGTGAGCCAGAATCGGGTTGGCGGATGAAAAAGCCCAAAGAGGCGACAGCTAGTGATGCGGTTGTTTCCTTTTTGTTGAACTTGCTGGCTCAGGGCAAAAGCGATCGCATTCTTACGGTTAGCCCTGACCAACTTCCAGAGTATGGATTAGACAAGCCCTCAGCAACTATAACAGTGAAACTGAAAAATCAGGACAGTCCGAAGCTGATCTTAGGCAACTTGGACTTTACTCGCAGTTTCCTATATGCTCAAGTCCTACCACTGGATTCCAAATCTGAGCAGTTGCAGGTGCTGTTAGTGCCAGTGGACTTTCAGTATGCTGTCTCACGCCCCCTCTCAGAATGGCTGGTTAATCAGGACAAGGCTGAAGAAGACAAGCCATCTGCTGCTGAAAAAACTGACTAGTACGAAATTGTAAGCATTCAGCGTGTCGCGTATCAGCGTGTCGCGTATCAGCTATCAGCCAAAGGCCACGCTACGGGAATGGCCAGGCTACTGTTGGCGCAGCGTGCGCGTAGCGCAATCGGTGCTTTTGAATAAAATCAGCTGACTACTGAGCACTGACGGCACCTCAAGTAGCGTGAGCCAAGGCCATTCGCGTTCGCGAATGGCTCACGGCTGAATGCTTAAACTAAATCTACTTTGATAACCTACTTTTTTAGTTGTTGCGGATCTTCCCTCTGTTGTGTTCTCAGTTTCTAAGTATAGGTTAGGGGAATGGTGAGGGGAATACCCCTCATCCACAGAAGTTAGCTTCCCCGTAGTGTTGATAACAGCTTTGACACTCAACCCAGGGGTGGCTAGAGTGAAAGTTATCTATACACACATTTTGTGCTCTTCTATTGATAAAGTTATTTCTAGGAAATGCTAGCCGCAGCAAAGCGTGAATTTATTAATCTTCTAACAGGATCTAAAACACTATGGATATTCTTCTTAGCATACTCGCCCCAATTATTTTAGTAGCCTTTGGCTACACCGTAGGTACGACAAAAGTTGTCCAAGAGGGAAATGAAGCTCTAGTAGAACGTTTTGGTAAGTATCGTAAAAAACTAGACCCTGGTCTTAACTACAATGTAGTTCCGTTTATAGACAAGATTGCCGTAGAAGAGAGTACCCGTGAGCAGATTTTGGACATTGAACCCCAGCAGGCAATCACCAAAGATAACGTTCAGGTAGAAGTCGATGCGATCGTGTATTGGCAAATTTTAGATATGTACAAAGCTTTTTATGCTGTAGATAATGTTCATGAGGCGATTGAAAATTTAGTCATGACCACTCTGCGTTCTACCATTGGTCAGATGGAATTAGACGAGACTTATGCCTCCCGAGACAGAATCAATCAGAACTTATTGCAACAATTAGATGATGCCTCTGCTGATTGGGGAGTCAAGGTGATGCGGGTTGAGGTGCAAGAGATTAAACCACCCCAGACTATTATCGATGCCCTAGAGAAGGAACGAGCTGCTAAGAGTGAGAAACAAGCCAAAATTTTACAGGCTGAAGGTACAGTGGAGTCGATCCAAATGATCTCCAAAGCTCTTCAAGAGCAAGCTAATACTCAGAAAGTCCTACAGTTCCTGATTGCTCAACGCTATGTAGAAGCTAATGAAAAATTAAGTGAAAGCAACAATTCTAAAGTCGTCTTTATGGATCCAAAAGCACTGAGCGAAGCCATGACTGATTTGCTTCAAACTGAATCTGTGGGCGAGAGTAATTAGGGCAATAACAATGTAATAATTCAGCGGTCAGCGGTCAGCGGTCAGCGGTCAGCGGTCAGCGGTCAGCTTAAAATAAACCTCGAATGGGAGAATTTAATAGTTCGAGATTAATGAGAATTGAAACTCTCGGGAAAAGCCCATCAAAGCATTTAGCTGTCAGCTGTAAGCTGTCAGCAAACGTAACAGAGATTAAACCAATGCTTACCTCTTTTATTCAAAAGCTGAATGCTGATAACTGAATGCTGATAGCTGAATGCTGAATACTTAAACACGCCAAATCGCATCAGCAACACGGCAGACATCACGGAGCTGGTCAACATCGTGTACCCGCAGGATGTCTGCTGAACCGGCAATGGCACTACAACAAGCCGCAGCAGTTCCCCAAATTCGACCCTTGGGGTCTGGTTGATTGATGATGCGTCCAATAAAGCTTTTGCGAGATACTCCTATTAACATCGGTAGACCGAGGGCATCAAACCTAGGCAGTTGCCGCAGAATCTCTACACTTTGCTCAGCGGTTTTGGCAAAACCAATGCCTGGGTCAATAATAATATGCGATCGCTTAATTCCTGCTGCGGTTGCCGCAGTTACCCGCTCCTCCAGAAAGCTATAGATTTCTCCAATTAAGTCTTGATAATCAGTTAATTTTTGCATGGAAACCGGGGTGCCTCGGATATGCATTAAGACAATTGGTACCCCCAATTGCCCTACAAGTGGCAACATGTCTGGGTCAAATGTGCCACCGGAAATATCATTGACCATATCGGCACCAGCTTCTACCGCAGCCTTAGCCACAGATGCTCTAGTGGTATCGACAGAAATCGGTATCTTCAGCACTGAACCCATTGCCTTTACCACAGGCACAACTCGTTTCAGTTCTTCGGGTAGGGAAATTTGCTCGGCACCAGGTCGAGTGGATTGACCACCAATATCGATAATATCAGCACCAGCATCTACTAGAGCCTGAGCTTGCCTTAAGGCAGCTTCTGGGGTAAAATACTCTCCGCCATCACTAAAACTATCGGGGGTAACGTTCAAGATACCCATGATATAGGTTCGTTTGCCCCACTCAAAAGAATAGTTCTGGATGGTTAATTTTCCTTTATCCATCGCTTATAGATCATGGCTAATTGCTAATTGAAAATTGCCCATTGCAATCAACCAATTAACCAATTAACTAACTAATAATAAGCTAACTAACAATTAACAATTAACAATTAACAATTAACAATTAGCCCATGACTAATCACAACTACTGATAATTGACTATTCTGGCAAAGCTCGCAGGTTCTAAGCTTGCTCCGCCCACCAGTACTCCATCAATTTCTGATTGAGCCATAATTTCATCAATATTCTTGGGTTTGACGGAGCCACCATATTGAATTGGGACATTAGCTTCCTTTAGCTTGGAGCGAATTAATCCAATGATTCGATTCGCTTCTGATGCATCACAAGTGTCTCCAGTACCAATTGCCCAGATTGGTTCGTAAGCAATCACTAAATTTTGCTGGTCAACGTTGACTAGGTCTTTTTCCAACTGCTTGCTAATAATGTCTTCTGTTTCACCAGCATCCCGTTGTGCTTTCGTTTCCCCAACACACAGAATCGGAATCAAACCGTGACGCTGAGCAGCGTGAAGGCGTTTATTAACGGTTTCATCAGTTTCGCCGAAGTATTGACGCCGTTCACTATGACCAACAATGACATAGCGCACACCAATTTCCTTGAGCATCCCACCAGCAATTTCACCAGTGTAGGCTCCAGCATTTTCCCAGTGGATATTCTGAGCCCCGATCTGTACACGAGTATTTTGTACATGCTCAGACATCACACCCAAGTCGGTGAAGGGACCACACAGAACAACCTCCCGTTCTATGGGAGTTTGCTCCACCTCAGGCAAAAATCCCTTTAAAAACTCAGCGGTTTCCGCTTGAGTTTTGTACATTTTCCAGTTACCAGCTATAACAATTTTCCGCACAGCTTAACTAAATCATCTCTAAACCATAATGCATTATTTAGTGTAAAGCTTTTACTTACGGCTATCTCAGAAATGTTTAACTTTTGCTGGTCACTGACCTGATCACAGGATACTCCTAGGGTAAGTTCAGGGAAGCATCATCAGAGTAGGGTCAATTTATTCCCCCAACTCCCCAGAGGCTTCTACATCTGTTCTCTATAGTCTTGAGAAGCTTCCCTGCTCCTGACGCTTCACCATTATCTAGCTAGCCTAGCTAGGTTATAACGCTGCTGCTTCCCGTGCTGCGGCAGCTTCGTCCGGATGAATGTTCAAACGGGTTAAATTAAGACGACCCTTGTTGTCAATTTCCCGTATTTTGACAACTACCTCATCTCCTACCGCTAACTCATCTTCCACTTTGCCAACTCGGTAGTCAGCTAGTTGGGAAATGTGAATCATACCTTCTTTGCCAGGAAGTATTTCCACAAAGGCACCAATGGGAATAATCCGGGTGACACGACCAACATAGACATCCCCTTCATGCAGCTTGCGGGTTAAGCCTTGGATGATATTGATAGCTTTGGTGGCTCTGTCCCCATCCATAGCAGATACGGTAACTGTACCGTCATCTTCAATATCGATTTTTGCCCCAGTTTGCTCGGTAATTCCTTTAATTGTCTTACCCCCTGGACCAATGACTGTACCGATGAACTCCGGATCGATCTTCATGGTTAAGAGGCGAGGAGCAAAGGGTGACATGTCTGTGGAGGGTGTGTCAATCACCGCCAGCATCTTTTCTAGGATATGCAGTCTGGCTGGTTTGGCTTGCTCAATGGCCTGGGCTATGGTATCCATGGACAGACCAGTGATTTTCATGTCCATTTGCAAAGCCGTGATGCCAGTATCGGTACCGGCGACTTTGAAGTCCATGTCACCCAAAAAGTCTTCAATACCTTGAATATCGGTGAGAATGCGGACTTCATCTCCTTCTTTGATCAAACCCATGGCTGCACCACTAACGGGTTTGGTAATCGGTACACCTGAATCCATCAAGGCCAGTGTTGAACCACAAACCGAGCCCATGGAGGTGGAACCATTGGAGGAGAGCACTTCCGATACTACCCGGATCACATAGGGAAACTCGTGTTGAGGGGGCAACACGGGGACTAATGCTCGTTCGGCTAAGGCTCCGTGACCAATTTCACGCCGTCCGGGCGATCGCAATGGCTTGACTTCCCCTACAGAAAAGGGTGGGAAATTGTAGTGGTGCAGATAGCGCTTCTCATCTTCTGGGTTAAGGTCATCTAGAGTTTGGGCATCTCCAGGTGTTCCCAAGGTAACCGTGGATAGGACTTGGGTTAGTCCTCGGTTGAACAAAGCGCTACCATGAACTCGCTGAGGTAATAGACTGGTTTGACAAGAGACAGGACGCACTTGGTCTAGCTTGCGACCATCCACGCGCACCCCTTCTTCCACAATCTGAGTACGCATCAGTTTTTTGGTGAGGCTTTTGAACAGCTTATCGACTAATGCGCTATTTTCATTAACCGCTACACGGATCGGGTCATCCTCTTTGAGTTGGGTAATTTCTGCTTTGACAGCACTGTCTTTAATCTCATCTAAGGCAACATCCCGACCATTTTTGTCCAGGTCAAATTGCGAGAGGACACCTTTAATTTTGTCAGTGGCGCGGACGCGAATAAATTCTTCTAGATTCGAGTCTACGGCTGGGGGTTCGCCAATCACTATTGCAATTCCCAACTCCTCAAGCAGGTCATGCTGGGCTTTGATCAAGTCTTGTACCGCTTCGTAGCCGAAATCGATGGCCTCGATTATATCTTGTTCCGGTAATTGATTGGCACCGGCTTCTACCATAATTACCCCTTGTGGGGAACCAGCCACGACTAAGTCCAAGTCGCCATTTTCGATTTCCTTGTAGGTGGGATTAATCATAAAATCATCCCCGAGTAACCCTACCCGTACAGCTGCCATTGGTCCATAGAAGGGAATGCTGCCCTGCAACACAGCAATCGATGCACCAGTAACTGCCAAAACATCTGGCGGTACTTGTTCATCCATAGACAGGGTAGTTGCTACAATCTGTATATCATCTCGTAGCCAACTGGGAAATAAGGGACGTAAGGGACGGTCAATGAGACGGCTAGTTAGGATAACTTTTTCTGGAGGACGGCCTTCCCGCCTGAGGAAACCACCTGGAATCCGACCTGCTGCGTAGAGTCTTTCTTCGTAGTCAACCACCAAGGGCAGAAAATCGATCCCTTCTCGACCAGGGGCACGAGTTGCTGTCACTAGAACTGCTGTATCCCCCGACTGTATCATTACTGAACCACCAGATTGAGGGGCAAGTAGACCTACTTTGAGTCTAATATCCCGTCCATCAAAGGATATTGACTTGTCTATCTCTACCATTTCGGTACTTTTTCCTTCTTTGTTTGATCACTGTTCTCGTTCTGTCGCAATCGTAGCATTTATCACTCGGGGGGGTGGTAAGTAGGGAAGGGAGTAGGGAGTAGGGAGTAGGCAATAGGCAATAGGCAATAGGCAATAGGCAATAGGCAATAGGCAATAGGCAATAGGCAATAGGCAATAGGCAATAGGCAATAGGGAGCGGTGCGACCCGTGGCGAATTTAATTCGACGACTGTAAGCGCACTCCCTGGGAGTCGGGAGTCGGGAGCAATGAAAAAATTTATATGCACCTGATTAGACTAGTAAACGCTATACTTTTTTATGGTGTTAGGCTAATGGGTCAACTGCTTTAGGCCTACGGTTGCTTTCTTTTTGAAAGTGGCCAAATTTGTGGTGGAGTAAATTCAGCGTTCTTTTAGAGTTTCAAGACTACTGAATACTCTAAGTAATAGCCATGGATTTTACTTCAGGTTTTACCGTTTTTTGTTATTACAAAATAGAATTAAGGTATTCTCTATCAAGTTTTTTTGATAAGCGAAGATTTTTTATGTAATGGGTGAAATAACTGGAGATAATCTCCCCTAATCAGCTAAAAAAATAAGTTTGCTTACTTCAATTAATATAGTAATCTCAAGGAATTATGATAATTTCTGTTCCCTGTTCCCTGTTCCCTGTTCCCTACTCCCTACTCCCTACTCCCTATTCCCTTTGTTATAAATATTAATCAGATACTATAGCTGTTAATCCTAAGGGATAAATTCAGCAAATTTGATCGACAAAACCTGGACTAGATCACAAAAAAAGACACAAAAATTATTATGGCAACGTTACATGGCAGTTGGATATCTGGGGAAACTAATGGTCATCTATTTATTTGGGGAGAAACCTGGCGCACAAAGGCGCAGATATCAACAACTGCCAATGATATGTCATGTCACCCGTTTGCCATGACTGAGGAAGAATTGACGTCTTTTTTAGATTCTCATCGTCTGTCCATCGGTCAATTTTTAGAGGTGTCTGAGAAGACCAGTTCAGCTAGTCGTAAGCGTGCAGCTCAACAGCATCAGGTTCGCTGGCAGTCTCAAATTGTTCTCTTACCTACTGAACCATCATCCAAAGGTGAACCAGCTTATCCAGTGCTGTCTAGCAAAATGTTGTTAGATAGTGCAGAGGATAGTGCAGAGGCTGGTCAGTGGGAATTACAACCATGGCAAGTGCAAGGGGTAAGTCTGGAACCGATGGCAGGGGTAAGATTCCTGGAAGCCTTACCCCTGGGCTCTTTTGAAGGCTCAGACGCTTACCTGGGAGGGGAGTTGCGTTTTTGGTCTCAGGTGATGCGCTGGAGCTTGGATCTGCTGAATCGGGGTAAGTTTTTACCAGGACTGTACCGATTGCCTGATGGTAAGGTAAGGGCTTTCTGGCAACCTCTGCTTGATAGTACTACCGATCAAGTCCGTCTAGAAAAGTATATCAAGCTCATGCCCTCGGCTTGCTGTGCTTATCCACAACAGGTTAGTTCTCCACAGTTGACCCTTCAAGCTACAACGGATTTGGTTAAGGCTCAGGAATTGCTATTGGGATTCTTGAGTAGTGTGGTTAATACACAGGTGCGGGATTTTGTCAAGGGTGAGTCGGTGCCAGTAGTAGAATCACCGATGGTGGAATGGTTGCGATCGCTTTCTTCTAATTTGTCTTCTAATTCAGAAACCCTAGGGCTAGAGTCAACAACCCTAGGTCGATTAGCGGCAGCACTGTCTACTTGGAACACTCCGGTGCAACAGAATTTAGTGACACCGACGTCCAAGAGGTTGAGGCAAAATCTGTTTCGTACTTGTTTTATCCTGAAGCCTCCTACCTCTGACCAAGAGAATTGGAGCTTGGCCTATGGCTTACAAGCGGTTGATGACCCAGACCTGGTGGTGGATGCTGAGACGATCTGGAATTACTCAGGAGAGCGGTTGGAGATTAAGCAGCGAAGCATTGAACAACCTCAGGAAACGTTCCTGAAAGGGTTAGGATTAGCGACTCGACTCTATCCTCCCATCGAGCCGAGCTTACACCAACCCCGTCCTGAGTTTTGTGAGCTAACCATAGTAGATGTGTATGAGTTCATTAGGGCTAGTGCATGGCGGTTGCAAAACAATGGCTTGGGTATTGTCTTACCACCAGGATTGAAACCAGGCACGGGAGCCAAACGCTTGGGAATTAGTCTTCTGGCGGAAGTGCCACCACAAAAGAAGAATCAACGGTTAGGACTCCAAAGCTTACTGAAGTTTAAGTGGCAACTGGCGATTGGAGATAAAACCATCTCGAAGCGGGAGTTTAATCGCTTGATGGCACTGAAATCACCCCTAGTGGAGGTGGATGGGGAATGGATGGCGTTACAACCCTCTGATGTCCGGGCAGCTCAAGAGATGTTTAAGGGTTCGACCGATAACATGACTCTTTCCGTAGAGGATGCTTTGCGGATCACTACTGGTGATAATAATACCTTGGCAAAACTACCGGTAGTGAAGTTTGAAGCATCGGGAGCTCTGCAAGAGTTAATTACTAATTTACAGGGGAATCAATCCCTGGAGCCGATTCCTCAACCAGCTAGTTTTCAGGGGCAATTGCGACCCTATCAAGCTAGAGGGATGGGCTGGCTGGCGTTTCTGGAACGTTGGGGTTTGGGTGCTTGTCTGGCGGATGATATGGGCCTTGGTAAGACGGCACAACTGATTGCGTTTCTGTTGCATCTTCAGGAAGAAGGTACCCTGAATGGGCCTTGCTTAGTGGTATGTCCGACTTCTGTGCTAGGAAACTGGGAACGGGAAGTAAAGAAATTTGCGCCATCCCTGAAAACTATTGTCCATCACGGGGATAAACGCTCTAAAGGGAAAGCCTTTGCTAAGGCAGTTAAGACTAAGCAGGTGATCATTACCAGTTATTCCTTAGTACATCGGGATGCGACTACCCTGGATGGGGTGGAATGGCAGGGGGTGGTGCTGGATGAAGCTCAGAATATTAAGAATCCTAGCGCTAAGCAATCCCAAGCCGTGAAGCAACTTTCCACTACCTTTCGGATTGCCTTAACCGGTACTCCCGTGGAAAATCGGTTGTCGGAATTGTGGTCAATTATCGATTTTCTCAATCCTGGGTATTTAGGCGATCGCCAATTCTTCCAACGTCGATTTGCGGTACCGATTGAGAAATTTGGCGACCGGGATTCCTTGCAGACCATGCGATCGCTAGTGCAACCCTTTATCCTCCGTCGCCTCAAAACCGATAAGTCTATTATTCAAGATTTGCCCGAAAAGCAGGAAATGAATGTTTTTTGTGGTCTTTCCGCAGCCCAAGCTACGGTTTATCAACAGTTGGTGGATGATTCTTTAGCACAAATTGAAGAAGCTGAGGGGATTAAGCGCAAGGGCATGATTTTGACTTTATTGTTGAGACTCAAGCAACTGTGTAATCATCCCGCACTGTTGGAGAGTAAGGGGAAAAAGACTAAGGGTAAAACGGGAGATAATTCGTTAATGTCTAGCCAGCAGTCGGGTAAGTTACGACGGTTGGAAGAAATGTTAGAAGAGGCGATTTCTGAGGGAGACCGTGGCTTAATTTTTACCCAATTTTCGGAATGGGGGAAATTGCTGAAACCCTATTTAGAGCAAAAATTCGGCAAGGAAGTTTTATTCCTCTATGGCGCAACTCGTAAGAAACAACGGGAGGAAATGATTGATCGGTTCCAGAATGACCCCGATGGTCCATCGATATTTATTCTGTCTCTGAAAGCTGGTGGCACGGGATTGAATTTAACGAGAGCTAATCATGTGTTTCATGTAGACCGCTGGTGGAATCCAGCCGTGGAAAATCAAGCTACTGACCGCGTCTTTCGGATTGGTCAAAAACGCAATGTTCAAGTCCATAAGTTTATCTGTACTGGCACTGTGGAAGAAAAAATTAATGACATTATTGAAAGTAAGAAACAGTTAGCGGAACAAACTGTAGATGCAGGAGAAGATTGGTTGACGGAAATGAATACGGAACAATTGCGCGATTTGGTTTTGCTTGACCGGAGTGCGGTTATTGATGATTAATTTTGTAGGGTGGGCAAAATTCTATGATCTAGAATTATTACAAGCACCAAAGGGTTTTTGCCCACCAGTAGGGAGTAGGGTGCGTTAGGGGCGGACTTGACCTAATTTTTACGGTAGCCAGGGTTGAGATAGTCCGCCCCGTAACGCACGACCGGGTCAAACAGCAAAATAGAGTTGTGTAGGGTGGGCAAAATTCTATGATCTAGAATTGTTACAAGCACCAAAGGGTTTTTGCCCACCAGTGCGTAGGGTGGGCAAAATTCTATGATCTAGAATTGTTACAAGCACCAAAGGGTTTTTGCCCACCAATTATTTAGTAGGGTGGGCAAAATTCTATGATCTAGAATTGTTACAAGCACCAAAGGGTTTTTGCCCACCAGTGCGTAGGGTGGGCAAAATTCTAGGTTCTAGAATTATTACAAGCACCAAAGGGTTTTTGCCCACCAATTATTTAGTAGGGTGGGCAAAATTCTAGGTTCTAGAATTGTTAAAAGCACCAAAGGGTTTTTGCCCACCAATTATTTAGTAGGGTGGGCAAAATTCTAGGTTCTAGAATTATTACAAGCACCAAAGGGTTTTTGCCCACCAATTATTTAGTAGGGTGGGCAAAATTCTAGGTTCTAGAATTGTTAAAAGCACCAAAGGGTTTTTGTCCACCAATTATTTAGTAGGGTGGGCAAAATTCTAGGTTCTAGAATTGTTAAAAGCACCAAAGGGTTTTTGCCCACCAATTATTTAGTAGGGTGGGCAAAATTCTAGGTTCTAGAATTGTTAAAAGCACCAAAGGGTTTTTGCCCACCAATTATTAAGTAGGGTGGGCAAAATTCTAGGTTCTATAATTGTGACAAGAACCAAATAATTTTTGCCCACCAGTGCGTAGGGTGGGCAAAATTCTAGGTTCTATAATTGTGACAAGCACCAAAGGGTTTTTGCCCACCAATTATTTAGTAGGGTGGGCAAAATTATAGGTTCTATAATTGTCAAAAGCACCAAAGGGTTTTTGCCCACCAGCAGTTGGGTAAGATGGGCTGAATCTTCGCGCTGAATAGGAATAGAGTGGGCATCCTGCCCGCCCGAAAATATAGAGTGGGCATCCTGGCCGCCCGAAAATAAGCATGAAACTGGCAAGATGCCAGTTCCACACAAGATGCCCCTTCCAGCAACGCCAATAATTGAGCAATGTTTTGGGCTTATTGATAATCAACCGGGTGATTAGAGATTTTTGATACTATTGTTTACTTTTTAACTGTAATTTTTGATACATAATTAGAGGCGTTTACCCTGTTTATGAGGTTTTATATGAGTTTTATGAGGTTTTATATGAGGTTTATGAGGTTTGATATGAGGTTTATGAGGTTTGATATGAAGTTTGATATGAGGTTTGATAGCGTTTATCATAGCTATGAGGTACACATAATTTTTGCCCTGTTCCCTCTTCTCTCTTGCCTGTTCCCTGTTCCCTGTTCCCTCTTCTCTCTTCCCTGTTCCCTGTTCCCTCTTCTCTCTTCCCTGTTCCCTGTTCCCTGTTCCCTGTTCCCTAAAACCAGAAACTCTGTACCTCACCAAATTAAAAACCGCTATATATGAGGTTTTATATGAGGTTTATAGATTGTTTTTTCATCAAGGTATAGATAATAATTAAAGGGAATACAGTTCAGTCTCAGGAAAATCAATTTGTTTCAAGATTAATCTGTATTTCAAATATTTACTCCAAAGTCCAATAAATAAAGGCAAAATAAAGGCAAAAACAAAGAAAATGAACAACGAGATTCAAGGGAAAATGAAACGGGTACTGTTAGCTCTAGTAGCAGGGGTCTTCTTTCTGTTCAGTAATTCTGCCATCGCACTGGCACATAACTTGGACGGAACCTATTTATCTAGAGAGACAGGCACAATCTTGGTCATTAAAGATGCTGATGAAAGCAATGGGACATTTAAGGGTGGCATGGAGCAGTTTATCGACAGAAATGGATATAAATTTGAAGAAATTGATGGTACTTTCCGTTATACGCAAAGACCACCAGCACCATATATAACAATGACCGTGCGAGGCAATCTTCGAAATAAACCACGGAATTTTTCAATTGCAGAAGCTTTTGCTGGAAGTACCGAGCAACCCGATTATTCTGTATTGAAACTGAACGGAGGATATGCGTTTTATAATAACGGAAGGGCAACGGAAAAAGCTTTATCAGGAGACTTCATCAAACAAAACTGAAAGAATAATTAGGTGGGCATGAATAAACGTTATAGCACTACGCATTCAGATGTTTGACATTGTCTTGATGCAATAGCGAGTGGGGGAAACCACGGCAGTCGCTCATGGGGGGAACCCCCAAGACCGCGCTGCCTCCCCAAGACCGCTTAGGTGCGCTTTCCGTTGGCGAATTAAATTCGCCACGGGTCGCACCTCTGCATCGCTCCTAAACTCCAAAACGTAAGTAATCGCTTACTTTTGACTTCTGACCCAAGAACCTTGCTGACTTGCCCGTAGCGCTATAAAGCTCAAAATACGAAAATGAAGCTGAAAGCCCTTATTAAAGGGGTTTTCAGCATTTTGAATCTTAGAACAGTGCGTAGGGTGGGCAAAATGATATTATCTAGAATTTTTCAAAGAACCAAAGGGTTTTTGCCCACCCTACAAGCTTATTAAAGGGGTTTTCAGCATTTTGAATCTTAGAACAGTGCGTAGGGTGGGCAAAATGATATTATCTAGAATTTTTCAAAGAACCAAAGGGTTTTTGCCCACCCTACAAGCTTATTAAAGGGGTTTTCAGCATTTTGAATCTTAGAACAGTGCGTAGGGTGGGCAAAATGATATTATCTAGAATTTTTCAAAGAACCAAAGGGTTTTTGCCCACCCTACAAGCTTACAAAGAATCAACGGCTTTTTGCCCACCCTAAAATAAGTTGCGTAGGGTGGGCAAAGTGATATTATCTAGAATTGTTAAAACAACCAAAGGGTTTTTGCCCACCCTACTTACTATTGCGTCATTGCTCAATCTTGGGTAGAATCCTCAAAGGTTCTAACTTTCAGAGCTTCTTGGAAATAAGCGTTGGCAAGTTCAAGATTCTGTGCTTTCTCACCTTTGATGCGGTTACGGTAAGCAATACTGAGATTATATTTTGTATCTGCCCAATCTTCAGGAAAATCCTCAAAGGTTCTAACTGTAAGAGCCTCTTGGTAACAAGCGATTGACCGTAGGTCACGCTACGCGAACGCATCTTCTAGGTTTTGTGCTTTGGGACCTTTAATTCTTTCATAGTAAGCATTACCGAGATTGTTTTGAGTCGATGCCCATTTTTCGGGAAATGCTTGACTGGTGCGTACTTCTAAAGCCAATTGGTAGCAAGGGATTGACCGTAGGTCACGCTACGCGAACGCTTTTTCAATATTCTGTATTTTCTGACCTTTGATTCGGTTACGGTAAGTAATACCGAGATTGAATTGAGTCGATGCCCAATCAATAGGAAAAGCTTCACGGGTGTGTACTTCTAAAGCCAATTGGTAGCAAGCGATTGACCGTAGGTCACGCTACGCGAACGCTTTTTCTAGGTTTTGTGCTTTCTGACCTGTGATGCGGTTACGGTAAGCACTACCGAGATTTTTTTGAGTCGATGCCCAATCAACAGGAAAAGCTTCACGGGTGTAAACTTCTTTTGCCAATTGGTAGCAAGCGATGGCATTTTCTTGGTTTTGTGCCTTCTGACCTGTGATTCTGTTAACGTAAGCACGACCGAGATTGAATTGAGCCATTGCCCATTGTTCGGGAAAAGCTTCACGGGTGTAAACGGCTAAAGCCAATTGGTAACAAGCGATTGACCGTAGGTCACGCTACGCGAACGCATCTTCTAGGTTTTGTGCTTTGGGACCTTTAATTCTTTCATAGTAAGCATTACCGAGATTGTTTTGAGTCGATGCCCATTTTTCGGGAAATGCTTGACTGGTGCGTACTTCTAAAGCCAATTGGTAGCAAGCGATTGACCGTAGGTCACGCTACGCGAACGCTTTTTCAATATTCTGTATTTTCTGACCTTTGATTCGGTTACGGTAAGTAATACCGAGATTGAATTGAGTCGATGCCCAATCAATAGGAAAAGCATCACGGGTGTAAACGGCTAAAGCCAATTGGTAGCAAGCGATTGACCGTAGGTCACGCTACGCGAACGCTTGTTCAATATTCTGTCTTTTCTGACCTGTGATTCTGTAATAGTAAGCACGACCGAGATTTTTTTGAGTCGATGCCCAATCAACAGGAAAAGCATCACGGGTGTAAACGGCTAAAGCCAATTGGTAGCAAGCGATGGCATTTTCTAGGTTTTGTGCCTTCTGACCTGTGATTCTTTTACCGTAAGCACGACCGAGATTGAATTGAGCCATTGCCCATTGTTCCGGAAAAGCTTCACGGGTGTAAACGGCTAAAGCCAATTGGTAGCAAGCGATGGCATCTTCTAGGTTTTGTGCTTTCTCCCCTGTGATTCTGTCAGAGTAAGCAATACCGAGATTGTTTTGAGTCATTGCCCATTGTTCGGGAAAAGCTTCACGGGTGATAACAGTTAGTGCCACTTCATAGCCAGTGATGGCAATTGAACTATTGCTGGCTTTATCACCTAAGGATAATTGCTGAATTAGATTGCTAAATTCAACAATAACTGCTGCTAGGTATTCCGCTTCATCTGCTTCCGCTTCTGCCAGCTTAGTTGTTGCCCAATCCCGCAATAATTCTGCTAATCTAGGATTAATTTTGTCTGTATTTGCTTGCAGTAATGGGTAAACTATCTGGGCGTCACCATTACTGTCTGCGCTTGCTTGTAGTACCTGTAACAGAAACTTGAGTTGGGCATCAGATGTGTTGCGATTACCACCCATCATTAACTCCCATGTCTGGTGTATTGTTAACCCTTGAGCCTTATAGCCCTACGCGCAAATCAAAAGTATAGGGTTTTTAGGGAGCAGGGAGCAGGGAGCAGGGAGCAGGTAAGAGTGAATTGCAAACCGCTGTATTGATAATTGTGATATTTTTGCCATCATGGAAGTAACTCCTATTTAGGTGGGAGGAAAACCGCGCTGGCGTCGGTGAATGGTTTTAACCAGCGCGGTTATTAGTTTCAGTCTCAATATATATAGTATAGATAACTCCTGGTAAAAATGCAAGGGGTTATTTAAGATTTTTACATTTATTTACAAACACTATTTGTAGGGATTTATGGATTCAATTATGGATAAATAATGATAGCAATGTCAGTCTAGATTAGGACATATTTTTTTGATTTAAAAGGTAACAATAAAGTTATATTGTTGCTTTTTTTATTAACTTTAAAATTTTCATAAAAAACTTTCAAAAACCCTTGACAAATAAATATATAATCATTACAATAATCAATGTAAACAAATTGAATCTTTGACCTATGTCAGAATTTACTCCAAACTCCAACAAACAAGCCGTTAAGCACATCTTAAAGGGGTCTCGTAAAGCAGTACTCAACACGATGTACGCCCTTTATGGTCTGCGCTATGCTGAGATTTCCGAATGGAGTCCTCTGCAGCCCACTGAAGTTCCAGGGGAATTCATTACTATCATGACCAAGTATTTGTTGTTGCCATAACACCTTGTCTTGATGCAGTCGCTCATGGGGGAAACCCCCAAGACCGCGCTGCATCGCTAAATTTCTGGGGGGGTTTCCCCCCCTTGGCCAATCCCATCGGATCACGTCCGGATTGGTTCGGAAACTTCTGACATAGGTGATTGAAATAGCCGTCGATAGTATTTCTACGGCTATTTTTTTTGTTTTGAGACTTATAGAAAAAGGGAATCGGGAATCGGGAATCGGGAATCAAGAATTGGGAATTGGGAATTGGGAGCGGTGCGACCCGTGGCGAATTTAATTCGCCTACGGAAAGCGCACCGAGAGAATTGGGAATCGGGAACAGGCAAAGCAATACTTGTGGTTCAGTAAGCCTGTACTCCAACATCATCAAAGTATGATAAAATTCTTAATTATAACAGTCGCCAGGGTAATTAGGACATGACAAAAGTCTCAAACTACAGTATGGCAAGAGTTTAACTTCTGACTTCTGACTTCTGACTTCTGACTTCTGACTTCTGACTTCTGCTATATAACGAGCTAATAAGCTAATACAGCGTTTTCCATAACTATTAGGTGCCCTTGACCCATTAAGAATTAAATTCGCCACGGGTCGCACCTGAGGTACACAGCATTTTTTACCTCTTGCCTCTTGCTTATTGCCTGCTCCCTGCTCCCTACTCCCTTTGCTATAAAATAAATGCAACTAGAAAACTATTTTGACTTCCTAAGTGTGGACGATATTCGGCTCAAAGGCACAAGAATAGGAATAGAAACTATTCTCTATGATTATATCCATCGTGCCCGCACTCCCGAAGAAATTGCCGAAACCTATCCATCCCTAAATCTAGAACAGGTCTACGCTACTATTCTTTATTATCTACACAATAAAGAAATGGTGAGCCAATATGTTGCTGACTGGTTAGAGTGGAGTCACCAGCAACTGAAAGCACAGCAACTTAATCCCTCCACCTCTGCGCTGCGATTGCGGAAGTTGAGAGCAGAACGAAAAGTAATGAAAAAAGCTGATGACTCTCAAATATCTATTGGATGAAAATGTCAATCCTGCTTACAAAATCCAATTGACCCGGAATTCTCCTGATTTGGTGATGTGGGTTGTTGGTGAACCGAATACTCCTGCAAGAGGAACGTTAGACCCACAAATTCTGAACTGGTGTGACGAGTATGGTTTTGTGCTGGTGACAAATAATCGTAAATCTATGCCGACCCACTTAGCTGATTATATTGCAGAAGGGAATCACATACCAGGCATCTTTATTCTCAACACCAAGTTAAGTATGGGAGAAAATATTGATGAGTTGGTTTTTCTAGCTGAGGCATCTTTTGAAAGCGAATATCAAGACCAAATTATTTATCTTCCACACAGTTATAGCGTTTCTAAATAGCTCATGAAAACCCTTGACTACTCTTCCCGACTCCCTGTTCCCTGCTCCGAGGCTCCCTGCTCCGAGGCTCCCTACTCCCTACTCCCTACTCCCTACTCCTTGTTCCCTGTTCCCTAAAACCTAAAGATTTTTACCTAACCCAATTGATAATTTCTATATCCCACTCCACTCTCTCAAAATAGGCAAAACCCAAGTAATGGGCGTACGCTCTTCCACTGTTACCCTTACGGTTGTTGTGGTTCCTGGAGAAATTTTTAACGGGGGTCCGAGGGAAGATGACCATTTATAACCACTGGGGGTTTTGGAGTCAAGTTGTAATTTAGCGATCGCTTCGATTTTACCTCCTTCTTCGCCCATTAATTTTTGTACCACTTCGGGGTTTCCGATCACCGAACTCGCCCCTGCTGAGGTGATTGAAAAGGGAGAAACTTCAGTTATTTTCCCGACAATTCCCCCATATCTTGTCCGTTTTACTGTATCCGGTGTAATTAAAATCTTCATGCCCGGTTGAATTTTTTTGCCATCTTCAACAGGAAAATAGGTTACGCTGATCATATCCCTAGCTTTCCCTGGTGTTTGTAGGGTTCCCAGGGGATTTCCGGGGTTGAGATATTGCCCCACAGTAGCCGTTATTTCTAGAATGCATCCGGTATGGGGACTTTTAATAATACTGTTGTCTGCAACTTCCTTTTGCAATCGGGCGATGGCTTGCTGTATGTCCTGAATTTGATTATTATCAGTATTGGTAGCTTCCAGATTATCCTGTTCTAGTTGTTTACTACGGGTGTCTAGTTTTTCTAATTCCGCTTTAATTTGAGTAATACTATTGATATTTTCTAAATACTTCTGTTGTAGCTCCGTTTCCTGTACCTGCAACTGTTGCAATTGGGCTTGAATCTCGGAGATAGTTTGACGGGTTTCTCGATAGTCTTGTTCTGCTTGTAAAATCCGTTCAGAAGAAATTGCTCCTTGTTTTTGCAAGTCCCGTTGCTTGGCCAGTCGCTGTTGTAGTATCGGGGTTAATTCTTCTGCATCTTTGAGCTGTTGTTGGAGGCTGCGATGCTGGCTCAAGATGCTAGTTAATCCTTGATTTTGGAGCTGGGGAGTCAAGGTTTCAGTATCTCGTAACCGTTGTTGTAAGCTGGTGCGTTCAGCAGTAATTGCTGTTGTTTCTAGCTGGGTGCGTTGTTGTCGCAGTAACGTAATTTTTGCTATTTGTTGCTTTAACTGAGCCAGTTTATCCCGTTGTTGTTGCAACTGCTGTTTTAGATCAGAGGGGTCAATGATTCCCAGGATATCGTCTTTTTTTACACATTGACCGGTGCGAATCGTTAAAGATTCCAACTGTCCGGATATCGGAGATTCCAACTGTACCACCCGACGGGGATTAATCAGCACTCCCTTACCCGTGACAGTGATCGGAATAGTCCCAACTATGCTCCAAAGTACCCCGATCAGGCCGAATATAGCTAATCCCCCCAAAGGTAGCCAATCCACGGGACTAACCACTGGCATTAACCGATCTAACTGTTCTGGGTCAGATAATCGGTCTAGGGCTTGCTGACGGAAGATAGGGGGTTTTTGCTGAGTCATTATCGGGGAGGAGGGAGCAGGGAATGGGGAATGGGGAATAGGGAATAGGGAATAGGGAGCAGGGAGCCGTCAGCCGTCAGCCGTCAGCCGTCAGCTTATTTTATTCAAAAACACTGATTGCGCTACGCGCACGCTGCGCGAACAGTAGCCTGGCCATAGATTCACAATCGCTATTTTACGGATAATTAAACCCACCTACTTAGCTGATAGCTGATAGCTGATAGCTGATAACTGATAGCTAATAACTGATAACTGATAGCTAATAGTTGATAGCAGACTTCCTTGACATATCCTACGTTTTGTCAATTACAATTTCTTCCAAACAAAATCCGATTGATTAGCTAACCCTATGTAAAATATAATAAACTTTGTAAAGTTGCTTGACAATAGTGCTATATTTCTTTGATTATAGTATTATGTTTGATCACCAATGGGTTAGTAAATAACTGCATCAAAGTAGTTGGTTATAAAGAGCATGACGCAATTACGCTCCTGGGGTGGGGGGCATCTTACTGCCCCAAAGCTCCTGGGGCGGCGGCGCAACTGGTGCCCCAACTTCGTCAATCTAAACCTACTTTACCTAACCTGGATCACCTACAACGGATCCATCAGATCATCATTAAAACTACCACTAAACGGCAAAAAAAATGAAGAACAATCAAACCCACCAAACTCCACCACAAAACTCTCGACCCAACTCTGAGTCGGTCAACTCAAACTCCACCACAAAACCCTCGAAACTCTCCAAACTCTCTTTGTGTGAATTGGAGACGATAGCGGGAGCGGGAATGGGTATGTGAGGGGTGGGAATACCTGAAAATACCACAGACCTAAGGCATTGGTAAAAAACCATTTGACCCATCCCAGGGCGTTGGGTTCGCCTCGATAAATTGATTAACAACCATCCCAACGCCGATCAGCCTTTGATTACCTGGCACGGGCAATACGGTTGCTGTTTTCACCCCAGCATTGAGCTTACTTCCTATGTAGCTCTTGCTGGGGGTTTTGCTTTTTGGTTTTAGCAATCGTTAAGTCTAGAAAAGGTCTACGCTAATAAGGCTGATTGTCACCCTGTCAGGTTTGTACTACCAAATCACATCTGAGTAAAAATTTCTGATTTCTCTGTCTGCTGTGATGATTGAAGCTTGATGGCTGATAGCTAGTGCTACAACGACTCGATCAACAGGATCTCGATGATCCCATGCTAGCTTGACACTTTCTAACCACAGATCTTCATCAATCGGGACAATTCTGACAACACTAGACTTTTTCAAAGAAGCAACATACTTATTAATATCAACTCCTAAATCTAGTTTTTTATTTTTGATTTTTATCGCAATTTCCCAGAGAGATATGGATGGAACAAGACCATTTTTTTTCGTTTCCATTTGGTGGCAAACGTCTTTCGCAGATTGAGAAAGCTTATCTGGATCTAGACTCCACCAAATCAAAGCGCAAGTATCGAGAACAATTTTCACACTTCTCCCCATTCTGCTGTTGTAGGAGTTGTTAAATCCTCAAAATACTGTACTTTACCGCGCATTTGCCCAAATAACTGTTCTGTTGAAGGGAAATTGCTGGCGTATTTAGAAATGATCACCACTGGTTTGCCCCGATCAGTAACTACAATTTCTTCCCCTTCTGACTCGACAAGCTGCAAGAACTCCAGCAGTTTGCTTTTTAGTATACTTTTGGAAATTGTTTTCATTATGAAACTATTAACGGAGCTAGGTAATAATGAAATTATATCACATTTACAGGGTTTTTAATAGCTATCAGATATACAGGATTTTTCACCTCTTGCCTCTTGCCTCTTGCCTCTTGCCTATTCCCTACTCCCTACTCCCTATTCCCTACTCCCTATTCCCTTCACACCATCTGTCGCGCCATCAAATCAGCAAACAACCCCTCAACTGCTGCCAATTCCTCAAAACTTCCCTGCTGTACTATCTTCCCACCATGCAACACATAAATCCTATCAGCATGACGAATAGTACTCAAACGATGGGCAATTACTATGCGAGTTACCCCCAATTTTTCTAAACTATTAGTAACAATTGCTTGGGTGCGATTATCCAACGCAGATGTCGCTTCATCAAACAACAAAATCTGGGGTTTGTGTACCAAAGCGCGGGCAATAAATAACCGTTGTCGCTGTCCTCCAGAAAGATTCCCACCCCCTTCGGAAATAATAGTATGTATCCCCATGGGCATGGCTTGAATATCCTCAGCTAATCCCGCCATCTGCAACGCTTCCAGAGCTTTATCTTGGGTAACAATTGCCCCCCCAGCAATGTTTTCCCAAATTGAACCACTCATAATCCGCCCATTTTGCAGCACTACCCCTAACTGTCGCCTGACCGCTGCAATATCTAATCCCGATAAATCTTTGCCATCATAAAAGATTGCTCCCGCTTCGGGAGTTTCAAATCCCAACAGCAACCGCATGATAGTGGATTTACCACTCCCCGAGGGACCGACAATAGCAATAAATTCTCCAGCTTTCGCGTCTAGGGTAATTTTATCTAAAACTAAAGGACTATCCTGGCGGTAACGAAAGCAAACCTGGTTTAATTTCAGTTGACCTGAAAGCCTGCCGGGATGGTACTTATCAGCATCAACTTCTGGCTTTGTCTGTAAAATTGGTTGGGCGCGTTCCCATAAAATACTGATATCTAAACTATCAATCAGAGTGTTGCTTAATCGGGTGGCGCTGGTGATAAAGGTACCGAAGGCAGTATTAAATGCCAGAAATGTACCAGTAGATAATCCTGTTTCCCCTACGGACTGTGCCATTAAAGCAACAGTAAATCCAAACAGCAGCATGGAACTTACTGCTGGTAACATTACATTAAACGCAGTTAGTAAGTCTTCCACTAACTGGGTACTCAATATCAGTTTTACCTGCTGAGTGTATTTTTTCGCCCAGCAAGCAAACGCCTCTGATTCAGCAGCAGCAACTCGTAATTTCGAGATGCCACCAATTAACTGCACTGTTAGTCCAAAGATTTCTCCTGAAAGCTGCTGGAGGGGACGCATTTTCCGCCTGGTAATCATACCGGATAGGGTAGTAATAATTACTGCTACTAAAGCGATAGCGATCGCAACGAATGCCAGAGGAAAACTGTAGACTATCAATAGTCCTAGATTTAGCAACGAAAATAAACTGGTAAATAGGGTTCGCAAAATGCTACCGCTAAGTCGATCACGAATCTGATTAACAGCGGAAACCCGATTGTGTAAATCCCCTGTGGAATACTGGCGGAAAAAGGCGGGTTTGAGTTTGAGCAATCTATCCCAAAGGGCGGCTTGAGTATCATAACTGACTTTGGTTTGCCATCTCAGGATCACAAAACTTTGAGCCAATTGGAATATCATCACCCCAAAGCTAGCGGCTAACAATCCCAAACCCATTTGGATTAATAATTGGCGTTTAGCGTCGGGAATGGCAGAGTCGATCAGAATACCAGTAATTTGTGGTGTCAACATCCCGAATAACGTTGCAACTACTCCCACTCCCAGGATTTTCAGCAAGTCTGGAGCACGACCTCTGATCGTAAATTGGAGAATATCCCAGACTGTAATCTCTTTATCGGGTAAAGGCCGATAAAAGGTATAGGCAATGGCAGCAATTGTTGTGGCAGTGTTACGGTTGAGGGGGGTGCGGGTCAACTCGACTGGGTCAAGGATTTCATACTTGGTGGCTTTGAGCGGTAGCAGAGCGACTGGTTGATTTTCTTCCTTAGTAAAAGCCAGCAGGGGACCACAATCTGTTTTCCACCAGTTACCAGTGAGGGTGACTCGACGGGTGCGGAAACCGGAAGCCCGTGCGATCGCGTCTAGGGTATTGGCATTTTCTGATTTAGCAGCAGGACGAATGGTTATCCCTAAAGCTTTGCCGATAGCACCTACAGCAATTAACAGCGGGGTTTCTCCTTCGGGGATGTCGGCGGTGGGATTGAGGATTGAGGCGAGTTCCCTCAGGGCTTTTTCTGTCATGGGACAGGGAAATATGATAGCCTACTGAATTTTATCAAAATTGAGGTTAATGAACTCTTAGGATCAGCCATTACTGATGCTATTCCTCAGATTATCGAAATCCTTATGTAAATATTTTTTACAAAAAATCTTTTCTCTGCGTAAAAGAAAAAGATTATCCCGAAGTAATAATTGAGGGCTTCAGGAAAGCGTCCGCTAGCCCAGGATTTGATCCGTTTAAGTCGTCATAACTTCGATAATTATTGACGAGGTATGAGTGATTAATCGTAGGGTGGGCAGTGCCTACCAACGCGGTTTGCAAGCTTCATTATCTGTCTGGTGCACTGCCCACCCTACATGAACTGCATAGTCGGTAGTGATAAACATGTAGTGGGTAGTGGTACACAAGTAGTGATTTTAGCTCCCGTTACCTTGATCAGACCGTAGCAAACCACTACATCTTTACCACTACGACACATTTGCATTTAACGAATCAAGACGTTTATTGCCGCCAGCTATAAAACCACCGCACACCTTGCTTAACTCGTCGTCAGTCAAGGCCAATAAGGTGTTACCCCTTCCTGATGAGTCTTTGGTTGATTTATCGGTCAGTTCTTCTATTTTGATTCTAGCCATTTAAATCACCTTTGATTTAGTAAGTCAGCTTTGACATACTTCCTACACTAATCAGTGTATAGCTATGAGTAACTTCCTACACTGATCAGTAGGGCAGTTTTGAAACTGCCACAATGGTACAGATTGGATTCACTATCTAGATCAGATCATGAAGCATCACCCAGAGGTGCAACCCCGTAATTTAATTCGTCATAGGAAAGCAAGTAGCTTGCTGCCCCAGTGGCACTTGTTGGGGGTTTGTTTTTTGGGTTTTGGTTTGTATCTGTTGCCAAATCCCTTATAGTTTATCGCACAATATTTACGGCTAAAAATTTAGCATAAAATGTGATGAACAACCAAATATCTTAAATATACCTATTGACTGAAATATTAAATAATGATAAATAAATAATTAAGGTTAGTTCAACAGATAAAAAAAACGAAACCAAGCTCAGACTATGAAGTTAAAAAGAAACAATTTTCAATCTCAGGAACCCGCAATTCAGCCAATTACTCCCTCCAAACCTCAACCCTCTAAACTCTCAGAACAGGAATTGGATAGCTTAGTTGGTGGACTAAGTTGGGGGGGCTGGAGTAACACGAGTTACACCTATCGTTTTTGGTAAAACAGGATAATGCTTTGAGTCCAACACGCTGAAAAAATAAAAGGGTATAGGTGCGCTTTCCGGATTAAGAATTAAATTCACCACAGGTCGCACCTGTGGTAACGATGTAGTGGTTTAGCTACAGTCTGCTCAAGGTAACAGGAGCTAAAATCACTACTTATTTACTACTACCAACAAAATCAAGGTCATACTGTTAAGTTAAACAAAAATAATTGGTAACCTAAGCAATCAACCTTCTGAACGAATCAACTGCTCATACACTCCCCCTTCCTCCCACAATTCCTCATGAGTTCCCCGCTGCACTACCTTACCCCCTTCCAGCACAATAATCTGATCACAATCCCGAATCGTACTCAGGCGGTGGGCTACCAAAATACAACTACACTGACGCGATCGCAAATTTGACACAATCATTTGTTCTGTCTGGGCATCTAAAGCAGACGTTGCTTCATCCATCACCAAAATTGCTGGATTTTTCACCAATGCCCGGGCAATTTCCAACCGTTGTCGCTGTCCCCCACTTAAATTCACACCCCCTTCCAGCAATTCCCCGTCATATCCCCCCGGAATTGCCATGACTGCTTCATGGATAACCGCATCTTGACAAGCTTGGACTAATTGCTGATCGGTTACTGTAGCATTCCATAAGGTCAAATTATCCCGCACCGTCCCGCCAAACAGAAAGATATCCTGTTCCACCAGAGATAAAGAACTGGCCAAGACCTCTCGCGGAATTTCCCTTCTAGGAGTCCCATCCAAGAGAATCTCCCCTTCCCAAGGTTGATAAAGTCCACAGATCAGTTTAGCCAGGGTAGATTTCCCCGAGCCACTGGCACCCACTAAAGCCACCCTTTCTCCTGGTTGCAAGGATAGATTGAAGTTCTCAATCAAGGGCGGGTCTACATGGGAGTAACCAAAAGTAACATCCCGTAACTCCACATAACCTTGCAATCGGGAATCAGTAATGTCACTGTCTACGTCATTTTGAATTTTGAATTTTGAATTTTGAATTTTGACTTGTCTTGTCTCCACTTCCGAATCAAGGGAATTACCCAACACATCATCTAAACGATTCAAATCCCCTTCTAATTCCTGGAGGGTACTCCCGAAATCTACCAAGGTATTAACAGGTTGTTGAAAACTGATCATCAAACTTTGAAACGCCACCAACATCCCAATACTGAGGTTTCCATCCATCACCCGCCAACCCCCAACCACTAAGATCAACATCGAGGTTAAGGAGGTAAGTAATATGGGCAAAACCCCCAACATCTGGTTTGTGACTTCCAACTCTTGCTGAGCGATCGCAGCTTTGGCATAATAACCAGACCAGCGGGAAAAGAAATCCGACTCCAAGGCTGATGCTTTCAAGGTTTCCATACTCTGGAGGGCTGCAATACTTACCCCCGCAGCTTTTCCCCAATCTTGGACTAAGCGCATATTAGCATCCACCCGCTGTCTGGCTACCCACTGCAAGGCCAAGCCATTGATGGCGGAAAAACAGATACCAATTAAGGTCAGTACTCCATCATAGGCCAACATCACCACAGCGTAGAACAATATCATCACCGTATCAATCACCGTAGTTGCCAATTGTCCAGATAGCACCTGACCTACTTTATTATTCAGACTGGCACGATTGCTAATTTCCCCGGCATATCTTTGAGCATAAAATCTCACAGGTAATCTCAGAATATGCCATAGGAAACGAGTGGACATCCCGACAGCCAGCTTAATCCTCAGCTTTCGTAAATAGCGCAGTCGCAGCAGGGTCAGAATCCCTTGAAACACCGTGGTAATAATCATCCCCAAAATTAGGGGACGCAGCCATTCCGTGCGATTTTCTACCAGAATCTCATCCACAAACACCTGACTGAAAACTGGGATAGCTAATCCTGGCAGCACTAACAGAAATCCTGCCAAAATACAGTATAAAATTGCCCCAACTGAACCTTGTAAACGGTCAATCAATGCTAAGATAACACTAGGTTTACGACCCCCCTTGTTAAACTCCGGTCCCGGTTCCATTACTAGGATAATCCCAGTAAACCCCTCATCAAATTCTTCCCAAGACACCCTGCGGGGACCCGTAGCGGGGTCATTGAGGAATACCCAATGTTTGCTGAATCCTTCCACGACCAGGAAGTGATTGAACTGCCAAAAGACAATGTAGGGGGGAGATACTTCTTGAAGTTGTTCTAGGTCTTCTGCTTTAAAGCCATCTGCAACCATTCCGTAACCTCTAGCAGCAAGAATCACATTAGAAGCTTTGCTGCCATCACGGGAAACCCCACACTCAATCCGGAGTTCAGCTAACGGGACAATGCGATTATAGTAAGCAAGAATAATAGCTAAGGAAGCGGCTCCGCATTCGACTGCTTCCATTTGTAAAATAGTAGGAGTTCTAACACGCATTTATAGCATTTTTATTTTAAGGGAGCAGGGAGTAGGGAGTAGGGAATAGGGAGTAGGGGTAATAAAATTTAATGTACCTAATAAGTTAAGTATTCAGCTATCAGCTATCAGCTATCAGCTATCAGCCTTGGCCTGTGGCCACACTACTTGAGGTGCTTTTGAATCAAATAAGCACCTCAAGTAGCGTGAGCTTTTAGCTCACGGCTGACCGCTGACCGCTGACCGCTGACGGCTTACTCACAAACAAAAAAGTACCCTGATTGGGTACTGTTGAAGCTTGATGTCATTGTCCATAATGCAAAACAAGCCTCGCTAAAATCATGAGGCTTCTCGCCGGATAAACTAACCAACAGGAGCTAGTCATGATTCAGACAATTAACACTAATAGCAAAATTAGCCACCAAACCTCACAGGTTTACACAAGTACCCCTGAGCCAAGAAACAGTCTACCTAGCATTTCCGTTCGTCAGCCCCTACCCCACGACATTGTTGACGAAAAAATTTGGGTTTCAAGCCCCGTCCTTCGCTGGATAGAAACCTGTTTATTGTGGAGCCTTATTCAATAAGTTTTAACCATGCATCCGCATAGCCTGCCGACCATAAAGGCTCCACTATCTTACGGTAACTTGGCCGTAGGCCACGCTGCGCGAACAACGGACGGCTTTCTTGACAGTTTTATTTTTTTGAGCTACAGTTTACGTAAAGTTGTTCCACGTCAAATGATCGTCTTAGAGTTCAAAGTCAAAGGGAATAAAACTCAATATGCCGCCATCGACGATGCGATAAGGACGGGTCAATTTGTACGCAATAAGTGTCTTCGATATTGGATGGACAATAAAGGCGTAGGACAAAAAGACCTTTATCGCCATAATACGTGGCTCAGATCTGAGTTTCCTTTTGTCAAAGATTTGAACTCTCATGCATGTCAGGCTTCTGTGGAACGGGCTTATAATTCAATTTCTAGGTTCTATAGCAACTGTAAAAAACAAGTCCCTGGGAAGAAAGGCTATCCAAAGTTCAAAAAGTTTTGCAGATCAGTTGAATATAAAACATCTGGCTGGAAGCTTTCCCCTGATACAAAGTCAATCTCCTTTATTGACAAAAAAGGAATAGGCAAATTCAAACTCAAGGGGACTTGGGACTTGTGGCGCTACGACCAAAAACTAATCAAGCGAGTTAGGTTAGTTCGCCGCGCAGATGGTTATTCTGTTCAGTTCTGTGTAAAGGTTGATGTCAAAGAGTCTTTAGAACCAAGTCATACCAACATTGGTTTGGATGTAGGACTAAAAGAGTTCTATACAGACTCAAAAGGAGACACAGAGCCAAACCCTAGGTTTTATCGAAAAGGAGAAAAGCGCTTAAAGTTTTATCAGCGTAGAGTTTCTCGCAAAAAGAAAGGCTCATCCAATCGTAAAAAAGCCAGAAATAGATTAGGTAAGACACACCTCAAAATAAGTAGGCAGCGTGAAGAACATGCCAAGAGACTGGTTAGAAGTTACCGCAAGAAGAGTGCAGCCTTTATAGTTGGTAGGCTATGCATCAAAGGTGGCAGGTTTTGTTGTAAGGCTGCACTCTTCTAAGGTTTCGTCTCCGGCACGTTGCGTAATCCACTCTAACGATGTGGTTGCTTACGAAGACTTGAGGATTAAAAATCTGGTGAAAAATCATTGTCTTGCCAAATCTATTAATGACGCGGGTTGGTATCAATTTAGAAAATGGTTAGAGCATTTTGGCCAAAAGTTTAATAGGCAGACAGTAGCAGTCAATCCTGCCTATACCAGCCAAAATTGTTCAGACTGTGGCGAGGTCGTTAAGAAGTCTTTATCAACCAGAACCCACGTCTGTGAGTGTGGTTGTGAATTAGACCGAGACCATAATGCTGCGATCAATATTCTAAAAAGAGCCTTGGGTACTGTGGGGCACACAGGAACCTGGATCATAGATCCGAACGCTTATGGAGAATTGGCCTCTACTCTTCCTGATTCCGGTCTGGTTGAGCAAGTCAGCTCGTTGAAGTAAGAATCCCCGTTCTTCTAGGACGGGGAGTGTCAAAATCCCATTCGTGTCTGCGGCATTGCTACTGGGTTTGAAGGCATCATTCACGTCGGTGTCCGGGACAATAATGATACCGAGTTATTCCGGAATTTTCTCACTGTTGGCGGTAATGGCATCCTCGCTAACTTCTCGGTAGGATTGCCATTGAAAATAGTCCCAGCAACCCCCCAAGGTACCCTTGAAATTTTCAGTATCTCACCAGCAAACGGCAGTGAAACCAATAAAGTAATCGTGCCAATTGTTTTCGGCAACGCCTTGCTGCTTCGGTACTTTGGTTTCTATCAATACACTGTCATCCCCGGAGACACCCTCTTCAGCATCGCCCAACAAGTTTATGGTGACGGCAGATTGTCTCGTCGGATATTAGAAGCCAACCGACACCAAATTAAGCATGCTCATCAGATCTATCCAGGATTAGTGTTACGAGTTCCAGTCTCAAAGTTTTAGTTATAGAGGTTTTCAATTTAGTGAGGTACATTTTTTTAGGTTTTAGGTTTTAGGTTTTAGGTTTTAGGGAGCAGGGAATCGGGAATCGGGAATCGGGAATCGGGAATCGGGAATCGGGAATCGGGAAACAATATTGTGTACCTCATTAGACTATAAACAGCTATAGTGATAATATAAGTATTTGTTGCCTACTCCCTACTCCCTACTCCCTACTCCCTACTCCCTATTCCCTTTACAATAATGACAAACTACGAAATCGAAACCCAAGAATGGTGGGTAGAACGTTGGAATGAATTACTCAATTCCTATCGCTTCAAAAAGCGTTTGGAACGGGGACGTATTTATGCCAAAGAAGGCAACATTCTCAGTATTGACTTTCTAGGACCACAAGTAGTGGCCAAAGTTCAAGGAACTGCTCCGGAGCCCTATGAATTGACCATTTCCATCGAACCCTTTACTGAGGAAGACTGGAATTATGTGGTGCAAACCCTGGCAAGTAAAGCAATTTACTCAGCTCAGTTATTAGCAGGAGAAATGCCCCATAATATCGAAGAAGTATTTACTTCCAATGGTTTAAGTTTATTTCCCTTCACCCTCTCCGACGTTCGTTCCAGATGCAATTGCCCCGATCCCAAAAATCCTTGTAAGCATATCGCAGCAGTATACTATGAATTAGGCGATCGCTTCAGCGAAGACCCCTTTGTTTTGTTCCAGTTGCGGGGAAGCACCAAAGAACAAATCCTTGATGCCTTGCGTAAATTACGGAGTGGTCAAGCACCAGAAACTTCGGCCACAGAGCAGCCATCGTCAATTCCAAATCTCACGTCTGCTGATCAAAACCCTGATCAAAACAGGGAAGAGGGGGAATCCGCAATCGACGATCCTGAAACCTCAGTCAATATTCAGCAATTTTGGCAATACGATCAGCCCCTCGATTCTTCCCTCGTGGTAATTGCACCACCAACAGATAGTGGAACCGTCCTTGATGTCTTAGGAACAATTCCTCTAGGAGGAGCTGACCCTCGTGTCATGCAGTATTTAAAGGGAATTTATCAGATAGTCAGCCAGCAGGCCGTAATCTCAGCATTAAATCGAGATAGCTAATAGGCTAATAATTAATTCCCTGTTGGAACTAATGTGCCTATTTTAGCTATCAGCTATCAGCGTGTCGCGTATCAGCTATCAGCGTGTCGCGTATCAGCTATCAGCTATCAGGTTTTAGCGTTCAGGTTTTGAATAAAACAGATAAGCATTGGTTTAATCTGAGTTACCTCAGCTGAGGGCTGACCACTGACCGCTGACCGCTGACCGCTTAATGCTAACAAGACTTCTGAGCCACACCCTTATACATATAGCCCATAATCTTAGGAAATTTTGGTTCATAAAACTCTTCTAACTTCAGAATCTGGAAATGGTTTTCAACCAGCTGTTTGATATTACGATTGAGATGACAGCCATCCGCAATAATCTTTTGTACAGGGGTCAAGCGATTTTGCCAAACCTGAACCTTAGACTCATCACTCATGCCATGCTCAATAAAAAAGAACTTTCCCCCTGGTTTGAGCACCCGATAAATTTCCTCTATAGCCTGATTTACCTTACTAATACTGCACAAGGTCCAGGTGCTCACTACACTATCGAAGCTATGGTCAGCCATCGGTAAACTTTCCCCATTCAGCACCCGAAAATCAACAGTAATTTCCGATTGATTAATACGTTTTTTTGCTACGGAATCCATCCCAGGATTAACATCAATAGTTGTAAGTTTTTGCAGGTGCTTGGGGTAATACTTTAAATTTAATCCTGTGCCAAAGCCAATTTCAAATACTTCCCCAGACACCTGAGATAAAACCTCTTGACGATACTTGGTTAAGACCGGGTCAGACATAACCCAGTCCAGAAATCGGGGAAAAATTAACTCTGAATATAAACTCATGATCCAATTACCTTGGGATAACCTTGAATTGGTACTCATGATCAATTATATATATAGCAAGTCTTAATTAGTTGAGTTACAAAGTACTGGGTTTTAGGGAATAGGGAATAGGTAAAAAATCCTGAGGTGCGACCCGTGGCGAATTTAATTCGCCAAGTAAGAGCGCACCTACGTACCTGATTACTATGAGAAACGCTATATAAATTATAGTATTAAAGATAAATATGAGCGTGCAGGCTACCGGGTGAAGTATGACAAGTATATTTGATTGGATTAATCAATTCCGAAATGCTTGGGGTGACAACTTCCAGGCGGTGGGTGATTTGGTTCTTTACGCCTGGATTGTAAGTTTTGTCAATTTAGTCTTATGCGGGGGAGCACTGAACGAAAAGTTTGGTATCCAACCCCGCACCTGGCTTGGGCTAGTTGGTATTTTGTTTTCACCCTTCTTGCACAAAGACTGGAAACACTTGATCGGAAACACTATTCCGTTTGCGCTCCTTGGCTGTTGGGTATTGTTACGAGGAACCGATGATTTCTGGGTCGTGACCTTGGCGATAGTCTTGATTGGTGGTTTGGCTGAATGGCTACTTGGTTCACCTAACACTGTCTCTTATGGCGCGAGCGGTGTAGTTTTTGGGTATGTAGCTTTTCTGATCGCACAGGGGTATTTAGAAGGTAAGCCCCTGTTAGTCATAGGTTCTAGCGCTATCGGTGGTCTCTATGGTTTTACACTCAGAGGTTTATTTCCTGGTGAAACAGGGATCTCCTGGCAAGGACATTTATTTGGCTTCCTGGCAGGTATGCTTGCAGCCAGCTATTTGGACACGTTTCGGAATCTGTTTCTCTAAGCAAACATGGGGCTAAAGGTTAGACCTGATGTAAGCATATGCGCGTAGCCCATTAGCTGAATGCTTACAACCTGATGAATTTACCCAGTTTTGAGCCTTACTGGTCAAGTGGTCTGGCTCCTGGCCGTAGTTCCGGTAAAAAAAATCCCCGCTAGCGGCCAGACTAGCGGGGTGTGCTTTTCTCTTTGTGTTCTCAATTAATATTATTGGCCAATCATGTATGATTTGGTGTTTACTTAACGTCAATTTTTGGTGTGATTTCATATAAAGTTTTATAAACTTGCTTGTTTTGGTCGATCTAGTCAATCTGAGCATCAGGTGATCTCAACCAAAAAACTCCACTAGCCTGATACTAGTGGAGGCAGGGTGTGTTATTAGTCAACTTCATAATAGATATGCGATGTTGCTGATCTGGTTTGCTTAATGTATGGTTTTGTGTGTGATTGAGGTTGTTGCTCAGCAGAAACAGGAGTATACTTTTTATTCCAATTATTCCATCATAGCATAAAAATTGTGGCTGTCAAGGGCAAAAAATCTGAAAGATCCGTAAGTTATGGTAATAGTTGCCTAAATTTGACTATAATTACCTATGATACAACTAGCCTTTTGTGGAGCGCTTTCTGGTTATGGATAACAGAAAAGCCAAGTTGAAAGACTAGAGGTATGTGAGGGACAAAAAAAATACCGAAAAGTCCAGAAGTGTGGAGCCCTTAAAACCTTCACAACTTATGAAATCATGACTGCTGGATAACGTTGGTTATCTGGAAATCAGGTTATTTATACTGTTATTTTTACTGTTAAACACCACGATTATATCGTTATTCCCCATTACGGATTACCCACTTACCCGTAGCAAAAACCGTAACTAATGGAACCGAATTCTCCTGTAATGGTCATATTAGAACAGGGTATTAGCAACGGAGACGATCAGATGAACCATCAAATCCTTAGTCGTATAGCCACTGTTATGGCAGTCAGCATCCTGCTTACAGGTATATTGGGGTGTGTGTCGGAAAAAACCAATGCCCTTGACCCTCTGCCTAACTCCGAACCAACGAAAGAATCAATTTCAGCTAACCAGCAACCAAATCTAGACGTAGATACCAATCTTGTAGACGCTAATACGAAATTTGGCTTCAAGCTATTCTCAGAAATTCTCAAGCAGGACACTAACAAGAATGTTTTTGTCTCTCCTACCAGCATCGCCATTGCCCTAGACATGGCTTACAACGGTGCCAGCGGTGAGACTCAAGAGGCTATGGCAAAAGTCTTAGAATTAGAGGGATTGAGTCTAGATCAACTCAACCAGGGGAATAACGCTTTAAAAGCTAGCTTGGAAAATGCTGACCCTGATGTCGAGCTGTCTATTGCCAACTCCCTGTGGGCTAACCAAGGCATTGACATCAAGCCCAAATTTCTTAAAAACAACCAGGAATTCTACGACGCAGAGGTCACAGAACTTGATTTTAGTAGTGCCAAGGCTGCCACAAAAATTAACCGTTGGGTCAAAAACAACACAAACGGCAAAATCAAAACGATTGTCGATCGCACTCAAGGGGATGACTTACTTTTCTTAATCAATGCCATCTATTTCAAAGGTAGCTGGACAAGAGAATTCGATAAGAATAAAACCTCTAATCAACCTTTTTATATCTCCGGTTTAACCCAAAAGCAACACCCGATGATGTATCAGTATGGGAAGTATAAGTACTATGAAAATGATGCCTTTCAAGCTGTAAGTATTCCCTACGGTAAAGAACGGCTGAGTTTGTATGTTTTCTTACCCCGTGAAGGTAGCAGCTTGGCAGAATTTAAACAACAACTCACAGCGGAAAACTGGCTACAATGGATGAAAGAGTTTAAGTCGCGAGATGGGTCAATTCGGCTACCCCGCTTTAAATTTGAATACGATATTAAACTCAACGATTCCTTAAAAGCTTTGGGGATGGATGTGGCGTTTACCGATAACGCTGATTTTTCTAATCTGACCTCTGAATCAGCAGCCATTAGTCAAGTCAAGCACAAAACCTTTGTAGAAGTGAATGAAGAAGGCACTGAAGCAGCCGCTGCTACTTCTATCGGTATTGTTTCGACTTCGATTAGCATAGATCAACCATTTAATATAGTGGTTAATCGTCCTTTTTTCTGTAGTGTTCGGGACAATAAAACTGGCGCAATTTTGTTCATGGGTTCGATTGTGGAACCGTAAGCTATTAGCTATTGGTTTAGTTTGAATGTTGTTTGGTTAAAGGTTGAAAGTTAAAGGTTGAAAGTTAAAGGTTGTTTGGTTAAAGGTTGTTTGGTTAAAGGGTAAGCATTCAGCTATCAGCGAACAGCGTAGCGCAATCGGTGCTTTTGAATAAAATAAGCTGACCGCTGACCGCTGACCGCTGACTGCTGTTCCCGTAGCGTGCGCGTAGCGCATATGCTTACGTTAAAGGTTCAGAAGATAACCTTTAACCTGGTAACCTCGTTAACCTTAGGCAGGTAGCTTGAATAGAATTGCATCCCAAATACAGTATCCCTCACGTCCATATAATAGTGACGAGGGATCAGCAACACTCTGCTGACCAGAAGGACTTACTTTCTTAATTTCTGGATAATCGTTGTCCCACAACACTTTCCACTGACCAGAAACATCGAGTTCCTGCATTTCTAAATTTAACCCATAGGCAATGAAGTCTTCTTGGTTATTGCGCTCAAAGTTGATCGCATACAAGTTAGACTCGGAAGATCCTTTCACAACCGGTACCACCCCTGCTGGCTGATAGGGACCGTTGATTTGTGGCGAGACAAAATGGTACAGACTGGAGTGAGTAATGGAGGCAGCGTCGTCACCAAGTTGCTCAAGCCAACGGGGATTCACATGTTGCTTCATCACAGAGAAGAACATGTGCCACATTCCTCCTTTATAGTAAACTTGGCTTCGCTCACACTCGTAAAAAAGACCTTGCTCACCTTCATCGGTCATGAAATGAGGAAACAGGGCTGGTGGCAAGAGTGTATAGGGTCCTTCGAGTTGATCTGCTACTGCTAGACCAATACAGCCTTTCTTGGGTTGGGAATTTGTTTTGGCAGCAGCAGATAAAAACATCCAATACTTGCCTTCGTGAAATATCGGGAAAGGATCGCGCAACTGGCGGTGACGTTGGTCTGGCATCAATGGATGGTCGGAGTAATCGTAGTATTTCTCCCAATCAAGAAATTCGATCAGTTGGGGAGCTTGCCAATCAATCTCGTGATTATCCCTAATTATTCCCTTACAGAAGCCAATATACTCATGAAGCAAATTAGGACGGTCTGGAGATCCACCGTAAAAGAAATACAGGGAATTTTCGTTTACCAACCGTAAGCTTCCTGCTAGAAGGCGAGAGCTTCGCCAGTAGTCGTCCCGGTCTGGCTGAAAGACAGCATCTAAGTCTTTAATTACAGACAAATCTTCATCAAGAATAGCCCCACCCATTTCCCCTCTCTGCCAAGGCACTCCCTCTAAATCCTTTCCTCCTTGAAGGTAAAGCAGGAGATATTTTGAGAGAGCTGCTTGACTTGGAGCAGGTTGATGAGGCGTTGTCTGGATGCTGATATCATGGTTGAACAGTTGCTCTAAGGTCGCAGCGTCGCTCCTGCCCTGATCGAGTTGTTGTATCATCAGCTTCTGCTTAAGATATTTTTAGTTTTGTTAAGGGAATATTATTTTATTTAATCAATGTATTATTTGTTTGACAAGAGGATCCATCAAATTCCAGGGATATGGAGGACAATATAAGTATAAATACTTATATTTGACCAAGAATTGGCGATCGCCAATTCTCCTTGATGATATGTATTACTTAGTAATACATTAAGGTTACACGTTTGATGGCCTAATCGGTAGGGTTGCTCATGCAAGTTTAGCATCGAAGTATAGCGCTACGCGCAAGTCAGCAAGGTGCTTGCGTCAGAAGTCAAAAGTAAGCTAGGACTAGGTTTCGGAGTTTAGGAATGTCAAAAATCTGAATGCGTAGTGCTATATAGGCTGAGATCCTGGCGTTGCTGAATTTAGGAATGAATAGGAGTAGAGTGGGCATCCTGCCCGCTCGAAAATATGTGGGCATCCTGCCCGCTCGAAAATAAGCATGAAACTGGCTTGATGCCAGTTCCACGCAAGATGCCCATTCCACAAACATGCCCATTCCAGAAAACTCTTAAAATCATTCCATTATTAAGCAACGCCGAGATCCTATCTAGAGGGCGCAAGCCTTGGGCTCCTAAATTAGGGTTTGGCTTCGAGTTTGGCTTCGGGTTTTCCTTTCAACTGCGTAAGTCCTAGTGTAAGCATTCAGCGGTCAGTGGTCAGTGGTCAGTGGTCAGCGGTCAGCTAACGTAACAGAAATTAAAGCAATGCTTACCCGTTTTATTAAAAAGCTGAGAGCTGAGAGCTGATAGCTGATAGCTGATAGCTAAATGCTTACATCCTAGTAATCTCACCTTAGTTAAATCTTTGTCTATGTCTTCACAAGTTAAAGATTTGATTGTGATGCCAATTAATAAGCAATTTTACCAATGACATTTCCCCAACACTATTTGTTATCTTGGAATAAGTTTGGTAGTGATAGGTAAAAAAGCGAGTACAGACCTCGCTTAAATGGTATAGCCTTAACCTATTCTGAATCAATATTAGGAATTACGTAGTAACTCTCTGATTATCTGATTAGAGGGTAATTTATCAATTAAGACACTATGCTTTACTATGCTTTGAGCGGTCAACAGTGAGCGTATTTGCTGATAGCTAAATCAAACTCAAACTTTATGCCCGTCCAAAGTATAGATATAGTTTTAAATCCTCTCAGTACGTAATTCATCACTAGTTTAATGTATTCAGGAAAAAAAATTGGCTTGGATACATAGACTAGTGTTTAATCATTAGGCGTTGCTTCTATAAATTACACAACAATTAGTTAGATAGGCTCTAATTAAGCGGTAAGTAAAATTCCTTACCTTACCCTACTACCGAATTATTACTTTCTACTCTCTAGTTGACGCCTTAGTAAAGAGGCTAACTGTTCTAGGGAGTTAGTCACAGTTATTCACTAACGAATACTCTTACACAAAAGCAGGTAACTCATGCTTCCTAATCACAGTTTACAAATCCCAGATAAATGGATCTGGGACTTCTGGCTAGCTCAAGATATTTCCGACTATCACTTATTTTACTTGCAAGCTTCTAAGGATTTACCGGATCCAGAAGACCGACATTGGCATGTTTCATTTGGTCACGCTGTTTCTCAGGATTTACGGCACTGGCAGATTCTACCAGATGCTATGAAGCCTGAAGCTTATGGTGACGTGGATGAGTACACTAATTGGACTGGCTCCGTAATTCGTCATGATGGTCTGTGGTATCTCCTATACACCAGCACTGAGCGCAAAGAGCAAGGAAAAATCCAACGCATCAGCCTTGCGACCTCCAAAGATTTAATCCACTGGGAAAAACATCCGAAAAACCCGGTGATCGAGGCTGATAGTCGCTACTACGAGAAGTATGATCTCCAGCACCCTGAGAAAAACCTTTGGTTCGATGAAGCCTGGCGCGATCCTTGGGTGTTTCAGGATCCAGAAACAGGGGAATTTCATGCCTTAATTACTGGTCGCGTTAACTATGGTCCTGCCGAAAGTCGGGGCGTGATTGCTCATGCCACTTCACAAAACCTGATTGATTGGCAAGTATTGCCACCATTAACTGAGCCTATGACGTTCGGGACTATGGAATGTCCGCAAGTGGTTCTTATCCAGGGGCGCTACTATCTGCTCTTCTCAATCCCCCCAGGAGAATTTGTTGATAGTAACCTCACGGGGACCTTTTACATGGTTGCTGATCATCCTTTAGGACCATTTTCTGCGCCAATGGCACTCTGGGTTGATTCAGTGAAGCGGCTCTATTCCGGGAAACTGGTACAAGGTCCTGATCAGATCTGGTACTTTATGTCATGGCGTAATTTCGCTCTAGACGAGAGCTTTCTCGGGGATATCAGCGAACCTGTGCCGATCACAGTTGATGACCAGGGCAATTTGATCGTGCTTGAACCAGCAATGCTTGATTAGATGTCTTCGGGAATTCAGTAATAGGCAATCGGAAACGAGGAAGAGGAATTATAGCGGTTCTCAGTTTGATGAGGTACATACTAAATTTATTCCCTCTCCTCTGTCGGTTCTCACTTCCATAGACGAAATGCTTAAGGGGGCACAGCGTGTGCCCCTAAAATTAATATGGTCAGTAACCAATTACCAATTACCGATTACCGATTACCGATTACCAGAATGACTCTGCCTAACTGGATTACCTTTTCCCGCTTACTGGGGTTGCCCTTTATCCTATACTTCCTGAATCACCCAACTGACCAAAGCCGCTGGATTAGTTTAGGGATTTTTCTCCTTGCTGCTGGAACGGATTGGTTAGATGGTTATCTAGCTCGTAAACTGAACCAAATTACTGATTTAGGCAAATTCCTTGACCCGTTAGTGGATAAATTTTTGGTACTAGCGCCCCTACTAGCATTAATTGAGCTAGGTCAGGTACCCGCTTGGGGAGTCTGTTTGATTTTGGCACGGGAGTTAGCGATCGCAGGTTGGCGAGTTAACCCCAAGTTATCCGGTAGCGCTAGCATACAGGGAGCCAATATCTGGGGTAAACTCAAAACCGTCAGCCAAATTAGTGCGATCGCACTTTTAATTGCTCCAACTCCCGACACCTGGATCATCCCATCCCTTGTCCTTTTCTGGCTATCGGTCGTCCTAACCTTAATCTCTGGTTTAGTTTACCTGTTACCCGCTAATATCTGGTCATCAACGGCAAAATCCACGTCAGCTTGATCCCGACCTGAAGCCAGATAATCATTCTCAAAGGAATCCTTCAGTCCCGAAAGCAAATCATACTCCGGTTGCCAGTTAAGTTCCGTCTTAGCCTTATGGATATCAGCAAAAAAGTGCTGTAATCGAAATGGGAAAGCCTTGCGCTTACCAAAATCAAACTGCTTGGGGTCATAATGCACGAGCTTGACCTCTGAAGCCGACTTACCACAGGCCATAGCACAGGTTCGTGCTAAACCATCAAAGGTGACATAGCGTTCCCCGGACACATTGTAAATTTTCCCAATCGCTTCCGGATTCCCCAATACTGCCGCCATTGCCCTCGCCAAGTCCTGACAATGACCTAACTGAGTAATGTGCATGCCATTACCAGGGATGGGAATGGTGCGATCGCGAACAATCCGGTCAAAAAACCAAGCTTCAACATCATTATAATTTTGGGGACCATAGATATAAGTTGGACGAATCGCCGTAAATGGCACCCCAAGTTCTTGTAGGTAAGCCTCAGTATGATGTTTACCCTTGTGGCGAGAATTGGGATCAACTGGATCTCCTTCGAGATGGGGTAACTGCTCCGACTTCAAATACACCCCAGCGGAACTCATATACACAAAATGCTGCACCCGGTCTTTAAAAATTTCCACTAACGGTTGAGTATCACTCAACTCCCGAGCATTATTATCGAAAATTCCATCAAACTCTTGAGACGATAACATTTCCTTGAGCTGATTGGGATCCTTGCGATCGCCATGAATCTGTTGGACTCCTGGCAGTGGCGCTGGCTTATTTCCCCGATTGAACAGCACCACCTCATGGCCCATCTCCACCAAAACCTTGGTTAAATAAACCCCAACAAACCGGGTACCACCCATGATTAAAATTCGCATGGTAACTAATTACTAAAAACTTTGATTCACGCTATGGATTAATTCCCTCTTCGCGTACTTTGTGCGTAAGTATTCAGCTATCAGCTATCAGCTATCAGCTATCAGCTATCAGCTATCAGCTATCAGCTATCAGCCATTGGCCAAGCTACACCGAACAGCTTTTGAATAAAATAAGCTGACGGCTGACGGCTGACGGCTGACCACTGACCGCTGACGGCTGACCACTGACCACTGACCACTGACCACTGAATGCTTACCTTTGTGCCTTGGTGGTTCCAAACCAAACCACCAATAGCATTGCCAGGACTTGGAGAGTTACTCTACTAGTAGGGGCACCCTACTACCTAAGGGCGTTTGGTGCCCAGTTTTGGGTAAGTCCTGATGCCTTAAAGTCGCAACTGAGTCACAGCAATATTACCCGAAAAACACACATCCACATCAGTACCAGGAGCGCGATCGCGTTTGTTATACTCCCCCTCATAATAGTAGTGATCCCCGTCCACACGATACTTTATCGGTAACGGTTGAGTACTCGGTTCACAAAATACCACCTCTGGCTCAGGTGAACCCGGTTCCAAGTGAGGTAAATTCACATTCCAGTAAGTACCAGCAGAAATCGGACGATTCAACAAATCCGCCAACACCCTAGCTGTCAAACGACTGGCCACCTCCCAATTAATCACCCAAGGTTTTTTAATCCATTGGGAAATCGCAATACCTGGTATTCCCTGTATCGCCGCTTCCCTAACCGCCGCCACTGTACCAGAAATGTAAACATCAACCCCCAAGTTACCGCCAGCATTAATACCTGACAGAACCCACTTTACCTCTGGTATAATATGTGATATTGCAAGGCGAGTACAATCCGCTGGGGTACTAGAGACTGCATACTCATAGTCTGACCGACGTTGGACGTGAATCGGTTTATATGTAGTCACCTGATGGCCACAGCCTGAATGATGCTCCACCGGAGCGATAATTACAAAATTACCGTTACCGTTGACCGCTTGCTCTAGTGCTTTAATTCCGGGAGCATCTATCCCATCATCGTTCGTTAGGATTATAGTCATTAGTTTAGTCGTTAGTGGTTAGTCATTAACAGCTGAGTATGGGAAACGATCTAATCCAAGCCAAACTATCAAGGAATATCGAAACCGTATTACAAACTTAAAGTCAATCATCTCAAATTGCTTGAGCATTTGCACGCTTATACTTACTTTGGGTATAAACTTAGCTTTTGGTTTAGCTATTGAACTTAAGCTCTGATCTCCGTACAGCTAACGAGCTAATAGCTGTTTACCCAGGAAAGTAGCCCTTAAGCTGACCGCTCAATGGGTATAGCTGCCCATGAGCAGCCATCTGACAACCTCAGTTCAAAATCTTTCAAGCAACTGTTATGGCAAGTCAGGGATACATCTACAACCTTCAACCTATTGGCACACCAGGATTATGACTCAAAATAGCAAAAATCAGCCATCTACCCACTCTCAGCCAACTGTTAATTTTACCGAAGAAGAGCTGCAAGATATCTTACGCTATGCTAACGAACACGGTATTAATCCTTTTAGACTAGTCAAAGCCATTGCCCAAATTAGGAAACAGAGAATTGCTCAGGCTCACCAGAGTCAGATTCGGACCAGGGAAACTGTGTTTCAATAGAGGTTAGTGGACGGTAGTTAAAGTCCGTGTGAATTTGTTGGCCGTCAGCTTCTTTAACAAGAAGTGGTCGAGGTAATTCCTCTGCTACTCTATGCATAGTTAGGAAGGGTAAGCCAAGACACAATTAATTTTTTTTCCTTATATCTTAACACTCTCAGTGTGTATCGGATATACTGAAATAGTAATGGTAAGGTCGATACCATTAGGGAAACAAAAACTCAGAAATAATTGACTATTAAATCCCTGAAAACTGATGTTTGTAATTTAGATTCTGATCCACAAGTTTAAAAAAATCCGCTTAGTCAGGATTTTAAAATACAGTACCTTCCTAAACCCTTTGGTTATTTTAGTGACTTTTAAATAAAAACTGCTCTTTATTTTAAATGTGAATTAACGGGTTAATATCCTTGTCTTGATGCAGTCGCTCATGGGGGAAACCACGCCAGTTGCTCATGGTTTGTTCGCGTTCGCCTTTGGCGTGGCCTACGGCCAAGCGTCGCCTTTGGCGATAGTTACCGTAAGACAGGCTCGCCTTAATCAATGGAGGCGCGCTTTCCGCTTGAAGAATTAAATTACGGGGTCGCGCCTCAAGTTTTAACCCTTTTTTGCATAACCTACCAACCATAAAGGCTCAACGTAATCAGGTTTCGTCTCCGGGGGGAACCCCCAAGACCGCACTGGCTCCCCAAGACCGCGCTGCATCGCTTAAAAAAGGATTCATGAAACGGCAAAAAATACGTCAAAACCTGAATATTTAAAAAAAAGTAACCGTTATTACAGGGCTATTTCATTATGGTCTGAGATGGGCTGCTGCTATTATAGATGCACTTTCAAATTGAACCTGGGGTTAAAACAATGGGAATAGCTAGGGTTAAAGGTAGTAAACTTGTTTGGGTCGCAGAATTAACTGATAGAGGGTTTTACGTTCGGGATGCTCTAACTACCTGCTGGTAGTGCATAGGTTCATACTCTAGAAAAAAAAGACTCTCCTACTACAATCAAAGATTTAAGTTCCCATGTAATTTTAAAAATCACTCGTTACCAACAAAGGGGTTCAGCCACTAAACTATTAAATTTAAATGGGCGACAGCTTAGTGGGGGAGGGTTGAATTAAATTATCTACGTAACTGGTGAACGATAACACTCAACAGTCCATAGCTGATAGTATCATCAGTATTCACCTTTACCTGTTAGTTTAATAGAGTTGGTTTAATAGAATGTGGTTAACCACCATCACTGCTACGCTAGGAAGTTTCCAAGCAGTTCCAGATCGTCAAAGCGTGTGTATCATTACTTTCAATCTCAGCTTAAAGAACCCTAATGCAGACTAAAGCTTATAGTGACCTTTTCCCACTATTTAATACAGCTAGCCCAAAAACCTTAGAATGGTTTGAATCCATTGCGGTGGAGCATGAGTACCCAACCGACCGAGCTATCATCATGGAAGATGCTTGGGGTAATGCTGTTTACTTTATTGTCTCCGGCTGGGTTAAAGTGCGACACTTACGCGGTGAAAACGATGTCACACTGGCAATTTTGGGTCGGGGTGACTTTTTTGGTGAAATGGCAATTCTTGATGAATCTCCCCGCTCCACCGATATCGTTGCCATGTCGAACGTGCGACTACTGACCATTTCTGCGCAACGCTTTATTCAAACTCTGTTTAAAGATCCCCAGTTGCACCATCGCATGTTACAACTGATGGTGCGGCGGTTACGTCAGAGCAATGTCCGGTTACAAAATCGGTATCAGCCTCCAGCGGTTAATTTAGTCAATACTCTAGTTGGTTTGGCAGAAAATTACGGTGAAATCACTGAAAAAGGCACAGAAATCTATAACATTTGCTATCAAGACTTAGCTGACATCACAGATATCAGTGTAGAGGATACTACCAAAATTATGAAAAAGCTGGAGAGTAAGGGCTGGATTAAGGCTGACCCGGAGCAGCAGACTATGCGCTTGATGAATATCAAGCAGCTAACTCAGCTTGTCAGACGAGGTAGCTCATGAGGCAAGATTAGCTCTAGGTACTACCTGCGCCACAAGGGAGGCGTGGGCTGTGGGACTAAAGTTCGTAAAACCCACATTCCTCACTACTCAATACTCACTACATTGTGTAGTGCTAAAAAATGACGAATTTTGAGGATTTTGCGATGGGGCTGACGCCACCCCCGAACGGCTAATCGCCATTACCCTGACTCACTAAATCCTCTTCCTACACCCCATACCGGCTTGACCCACACTGGTTCACCCTACAGGCTTGTCACCCTACACTCGACACCCTGTCTACTTTTCAAGTGGGTTGTTAGCCTCTTAGGTTTAGGAGATTTGGCTGAATTTACCAACATCGGGCTTGATAGATTACTTATCATAAGCTAATATTTCTTCATAAAGTTAAATAAAACTTAAATTAATTAACCTGCCTACACCTGTAGGGTGCTGACTTACTCCCGGGGAATGTAGATAGATTAGGTCTAGCTTCTTCCCAAAAGCTAAAAACTTTCTGTAAGATAGCAGAATCGGTTTTTATTTGTGATCAGAGCACCGTCTTAAGTTTTACTAGCTCTCAATCAAGCCAATTTAGAAGATTTTTGGAGGACTATAGATATGCGGATAGCTCAAGTTTCCCCCTTATGGGAGAGAGTTCCCCCACCAGGCTATGGTGGGATCGAACTAGTTGTGAGCCAACTCACTGATGAATTAGTTCGTCGCGGTCACGATGTCACCCTATTTGCGTCTGGAGATTCCATCACTAAGGCTAAACTAAAGTCTGTGGCTCCTCAGGCTTTGCGCCTTGACCCCTCCGTAGAGGCACCAATAGTTTACGAACTACTGCAACTGGCTCAGATTGGCGAGGTGGCTGATGAGTTTGACCTAATTCACTTTCACACAGGGATGATTACCTTTCCGGTGATTGACATGTACAAGACCCCTGTGGTTCATACCATGCATGGTCGCTTCGGCCATGATATTAGCAAGGCTTATGCGCGATACAGCCACATACCCCATATTAGCATCAGTAATCATCAGCGGTCATCCGGACCAGAGATGAATTACGTTGCCACCGTTTACAATGGTGTTAAAATAGAGGATTATCCGTTCAATCCAAAACCAGCCGATGACCCCCCCTACTTAGGGTTTTTGGGTCGTTTGTCAAAGGAGAAAGGACCTCATCATGCGATCAGAATTGCCCGTGAAACTGGCTGGAACTTGAAAATGGCGGGCAAGGTTGATGTAGTTGACCGGGAATTCTTCGAACAAGAAATTGCTCCGGAAATCGACGGTAAACAAATTCAATACTTGGGTGAAGTCAGCCACGAAGAGAAGGTGGAATTATTATCCAAAGCCAGCCTGACCGTCTTTCCGATTACCTGGCCCGAACCTTTTGGTTTGGTGATGATTGAGTCAATGTGTGTTGGGACTCCAGTGATTGCCACGAACTTTGGCTCTGTACCGGAAGTGGTGGCCGACAAGAGAACTGGCATAATCTGTGCCAATGTTGAGGATATAAACGCTGCCATTCCAGAGGCTCTTAAACTGTCTCGGGAAGAGTGCCGTAAGTATGTGGAAGAGACTTTCAGCGTTCCCAAGATGGTTGATGGCTATGAAGCGGCTTTTCAGAAAGTGATCGAACAGCATATGTCAGCTAATGGCACAACCTCAGCCCCTGTCAGTGCAGTCTAATCGTTTTGATATTGCTTAACGCTTTGTCCAGATAATTATAGGAAATCGGGAGGCAAAACTCCCCACATTCATGGGGAAAATGTAGCCCACCACTGCACTTTTCAGTGCGGTTAATCTGTTAGTATCAAAAAGTGAAACCCAGTAGGAAAAACCATCTACGTTTTGAAATAATCTAGTTCAATCTAGTTAAGGAAAAATCCCTGCAAAGCAGGTCACTACTAGATCCACTAGTCTACCTATAGGTGGGAAGCAATGGTGGTAATTCACTCTAAACATAAAAATTAAATAGAAAAGTCCTGAGTTGCCAAGTTCATTGATTTCTGAATAAGAAATGACAGGAACTGATTTATATTAAGCAGCACTCGCTACTCAGTACTCAGGACAAAACCCACAAAAATATGGCTGGGTGAATTAGACTTCACCCAGCCAATTTAGTTCCAAATAGTTAGTTAATGCATACCCTAACAAGGAATTAAACGATTTCCTGCTAATTGTTTGTGGAGGTTGCTCCAGTGTATGCCTTCGAGACTGGGTAACACCAGGTGGGCTGCTCCAACTCGTTCAACTGGACCAAGTCCTACAGCCCACATACCAGCAGCTAGAGCGGCTTCGACACCAGATCCGGCATCTTCTACTACTACACAATAAGCGGGTTCCAATCCCAACTGCTGTGCTGCGTGCAAGAACAGATCTGGTGCTGGCTTAGAGCGGGTCACACTGTAGCCGTCAGAAATTGAATCAATGCGATCGCTAATACCCAATCGTTCCATAACTTCCTTGGCATTTTTGCTACCGGAGCCAATCGCTACTTTGATACCAGCTTCCTTGAGTTCAATCAGTAACTCTAGAGCTCCAGGTAGTAAGTCAGCCTTAGAGATGTTCTTGATCAATTCCAGATAGTACTTATTTTTGCGATCCATCATCTCTTGGAGTTGGTCTTCTGTGGCTGAGCGACCGTTCAAAAGTTCCATCAGGGACTCTCGACGTGAAAGACCCCGCAGTGCTTCGTTGGCCTCGCGATTAAAGGGAATACCCTCTTCATCGGCTAGTTTTTGCCAAGCTTGGTAATGATATTCTGCGGTATCGGTGATTACGCCATCTAAGTCAAAAATCACACCCTGGATTTGAGCTGGAGAGCCGGGGGGTCGAGAACTTGGGGAGATGGTAGCCTCAGATTGTGCTGTTTGAGTACTGGTTTCTGGATTGAGATCAAACTCGTACTTCTTTCCACGCCATTGCAGCTTAAACTTGAGACGTGTCCAGCCCGGTAGGAAGTGGGGAATAGCAACAGGTCCATTGTCTGTGAACTTGATCCCAGCGCATCCAAAGATTATAGCTTGCCATACACCACCACCGGAAGCACCATGAATTCCTTCATGAGCGTTACGCCGCACATTTTCGAGGTCTACCATCGCTGCCCGCATAAAGTGTACATAAGCTTCCTCTGTCTTTCCTAATTCACAGCCGAGGATGGCGTGAACCGCAGGACCGAGGGACGAACCATAGGTGTGATCGGTGCGAGGAGAATAGTAGTCCCAACTTCGTTGCAAAATTTCCCGGTATTTCTCTGGCTCAGAGGTTACGCCGTACTGCTCCCGCATCAGGTATAGCAACATCAAGACATCTGGCTGCTTGAGCACTTGCTTTTTACTTGCTCCCTCAATGCCAAGGATAGCCTGCATGGAACGGGTACGTGGCTCGTAATCTTGGAGGTTGATGTCTTCAATTTGGAAGAACCCCTCACACTGTTCGATTAAGTCCCTTTCATGGTCATAGGGTATCCACATCCGACGGATAATTTCAGACCACAGACTAACTCGGCTTGGGGTTAGCTCCAGTGTTTCTTCCAGTTCTTTAGCTTTCTGTGGATGTTCCCGACGCAACCAGTCTAGGACGAACTGAGCAGTCTCTAGGTGCCATTGAACCATGCGGTTGGTGAAGGCATTGTTGTCTACCCCTTCGTGGTATTCATCCGGACCAATCACATCCCGCAGTTCATAGCGTTCCCGTTTACCATTCCACTCAACCCGAGTTCCCCAGAATACCGCTGTATCTAGGATAATCTCAGCACCGTAACGCACCACCCAGTCATCATCACCAGTAGCCTGCCAATATTTCCAGATACCATAGACTACATCAGTAGTGATGTGGAGTTCGCGATCGCCACACCAAATTCGGATCGGGTCTCCATCCTTCTCAGCAGAGAGAACCCAGCGAGGGGTTACTTCGTCGCCGGTGTCAGCACTTTCCCAGGCGTAAACGGCTCCCGGATAGCCCTGAAGCTTAGCTTTACGCCTTGCCCCAGGTAAAGTATGGTAACGGTAGGTCAGCAAATTCTTGGCAATCTGGGGCTGAGTTAATATCATCAGCGGCAGCATAAAAATTTCTGTGTCCCAGAAAACGTGACCCCGATAGCCAAAACCAGAAAGGGTTTTAGCGGGAATATTCACCCGGTCATCATGACGAGGAGCACTAATGAACAGTTGGAACATATTGTAGCGTATAGCAATCTGAGCGTTGATGTCCCCTTCAATGACAACATCACTATCTTGCCAAATCTTATCCCAAGCTGCCTCATGTCGAGAGAATAGGGTTAGATAATCTGGTTGGTTGACCAGGTGTTCCTGGGCTACCTTTTCTGGGTTTTCGGTGTCCCGGGATGTGAACACACTAATTACTTTATCCAGGGTCACTAGCTGTCCTGAGCGCACGTGTAAGCTAGTGGCTAAGGTGGGGTGACCTTCACAACCCTTTAGCTGTATTTGGGCATCATCAACACCACTTACACTGACTCGGGAAGCCATACCCAGTTCGATAGCCGTATGACGGGTGCGAACGTGTAACCAGATACCTCCTTCTGATGTCTGGTTAGTTCCCGTTGAAATCTGACCCTGTTTCAACCATTCCCAGTGGAGCACCCCTTGGTTATCTGGGTAGCCATTGATGCTGGCTTGAATTTCGATGGCGCCATCGAAATCCACCGGAGTGATTTGACAGCGAAGGGCTAACAGATGGTCATCAGCCATACTGGCAAAACGCTCGACATGGATATCGATAGTCTTACCACCAGGACTACGCCAACGCACATCACGAGTTAGCTTGCCTCGATGCAGGTCAAGTTGACGTTCGTAGTGCAAGATCTCGCCTTGATCAAGACGAAAGCGTTCACCTTCTACAACTATCACTATAGGTAGCCAATCAGGACAATTAGCCAGTTCAGTATAGACAACTGGCACATCGTCGTAGACACCATTAATCAATGTCATTGGCCATGCACCGTGATACCCTTCCTCAAAGCTACCTCGGGTACTGAGGTAACCATTCCCAAGGGTAAAAACGGTTTCCTTGTAGTGCAATTGAGTCGGATCAAATTTGGTCTCAGTTACTGTCCAGTCGCTGTAGATGTGGTTAGAGCTAGATGGGGACGATACTTTGGCATCCATAGTTAGTCGTTAGTGTTGCTGTGGTGGGTGGTTCCTTGAGTGAGGTCAAACGCTTCCCTTCCCTTGTGGGGTATAGGGTGTAGGGTTTAGGGAGTGGGAGAGAGAGCTGATGGGGGTGTGAACAGAAGATGGCACAACGCCACCCTTGAAACTCGGATCACTAACACCAGATTTTCCCCATACCCCATACCCGACAATCTAAACCCCTGCTGTCAAGGGAAGGCTACTAGCAATTAATTGAAATAGTTATTGGCTCAGGCAAATTGCCCATAATTAGTGAATTCACTAATAATTATGCGATTTCCGCATTAACTGACACATCAACAAATCTTTGGTTAGCTGTTGGTAGCCGACATCGGACGATGAGTTTAGGTCAGTTAACGATAGGAGGCTTAATAACTAGTAATTTCTATAACTAGTAATTTCTAGAATCAGCCTCCATGATTGCACGGGTTTTGTGCAACTGAGATCGGGAGTAAAGTTTGTCGGACTTAGTCCCGCTTCCGCGAAGGGCAATGTTGGTTGTAAAGGCTGGTTGGGCTAGCAGCAGATTTTTCCCTCACCTTAACTACTAGCGGCAGGGCTACGAACTGGCGGTCATTCGTAGCTGTCGTAACCATTACAACGAGCGGACTAATGTCCATCGTGGTGCATCTTAGCTAGTAAATTCCCGATTAACCGGAAATTACCAGGGAATTAACTAAGAGTGAGTTCTTATTAGCTTAAAATCAGTAGAATTTGAAGGCTTTTAAGCATTACTTTAGAAACAGTCAGCTCAACCATTCAGTTGTGATGCTTTCTGCTCCCCCTCCTCACTTTTTTATAGCCCATAATCTCTGATTAACGCGACCTATGCTTGGCTAGTAAGTTTGTCGCTCTGGGTTTGTAAATCAGATAGAACAAAGCTTCTAGGTAGCGCAGCAGAGCTTCTCGGCTTTCTTTAGAGGTTTCGCTCCAGAATCCGTAAATTTTTGCGAGTGAGAGCAGCTGTTTGGTATGCAACTGCCAATTGTATTTATCCCGAACTCGCTTGATACCTGCTTGAGAAATTTTCTGCCAGTAGTCAGGGGTGTGTTCGCACTTTGAAATAAATTGCTGAATTTTTTCGGCAGTATCTTGCAAGTCTGTGGGATTAATGAGAAACCCATTATCGCCGTTTTGAATAATCTCTGATGGTCCACCAAATTGAGTAGCAAATGTTGGTAAACCGGAGATCATGGCTTCTAAAACCGTTAGACCAAAGGCTTCAAAGCGAGCAGGATGGACTAAAAATCCCCCCAAATCAGCAATCACTCGGTAGGATTCACCGATATCAGGGGTGGTCAGACGTAGTCCGATCCATCGAATTTTGCCATGAAGATTGTATTGCTTAATTAGCTGGTTAAGCTTCTCGATTTCCCCTTTCTCTTCTGGATCAGTGGCGTCCTCAACCCTGACATGGCTAGTAATTAAAATTAGGTTGCACTTTTGCTGAAGTTCTTTTGAACTGGCAAAGCATTCCACTAAGCCACTCAGATTTTTGATTGAGGTTAGGGGCGCAATACTCAGAATCGGGCGCTGGTTAGGACTGTTGAGATAGCCGACAATTTCGGGGTCTTCCTTGCTCAACAGCAAGTCTTTAACCCGTTCACTGTCGTGGGCAATCCGGTCTGATGTCTGGGTGTAGGGAAAGAAAATGTTTTCGTTGACCCCTGGTGGTACCACATTAAATTTGGGGCTGAATAACTCAATCCCATTCACCACATGATACAGTTCGGGCATACTGAAACACTTGTAAGACTCGTAGTAGCCTACACTCTCTGGTGTTCCCACAAGCTCCTCATAGGTACTGGTCAGAATGAAATCCGCTGAATTCATCGCAATTAAATCAGCGGTGAATTGTATGGAGAAGTTGTATTGGGACTCAAAGTCTTTCCAGTAGAGGTCACTAAACAGATATTTAGGCTTTTCCATGGTGTGGGCAATACTGCCATGGATAGCGTTTAGGCGTCTCGCCAGCAGAAACGCAACTAAACTTCCATCGGAATAGTTTCCGATAATTAAGTCTGGACTACCCTGGAATTCTTCTAGCAGCGCTTTTTCTGAATCTAAGGCAAAGGATTCGAGATAGGGCCAGATCTCAAATTTGGAAATCCAGTTTTGAGTGACTTTTGGGTTAAATTCCTGGAAAGGAACCCGTAAAATCCAACCGTTGCTGGTGCCTTGGATTTTTTCTAGGCGTAGATTGCACTGGGTACCTTCACAGTTGGGAATTAGGCGAGTCAGAACGATCACCTTTGGTTCGACCCCCAGAACGTCAAGACCTGAGAGTTTAATATTGTTTTGGATTGTTTGTTCCAGGCTACGGGCTTGGTCGATGACGTATGCCACTTGACCAGCGGTGTCGGGAAGACCCAAGACTCCTTCTTGACCAACCCAGCCATGAACGGAAACCAGAACAACCCGAAAGATTAGGGGAATACGAGAAATAAAGGCTTCGAGGACTGCATGATCAGGAGCGTCCATTAACCGCTCAAGCAGTTCTAGGGTTTCGCGCACTCGACCAGCAGTGTTACCCCAACCTGCTTCAAAACCGAGAACTTGAAGCTCGAAGCGAAACTTTTCATAGGGGGTGTGAGCTGGTAGCTCTCCCACTAATGTTAGTGCTTCCTTAAGCTTTTCAAAGAGTTGAGTAGTTGAGTCAATCCGGTTATTGAGCAGTAATGGTGTGTGGTCGTAGTGGTGCGCTTGTAAGTTTTTCAACAGCTCCTCTAGCCACTGCTCAGAGTCAGCAAATAATTGGCTAGATAGGTAACGGTTAAGAAACTCCAGCCCATTGCCAATCTTTCTCGGGTCACGAATTGTAGGAGTATTTTTGTAAAACGGACCAACATCAATTTCTAGCAGACCCCCTTTTTCTGGGAAGTAGCGCTTAACCCAGCGATCGCGTAAGCTCAGTAACTCCTCCACTGGCATTGGTTCAAAACTGGTCAAATCCGCTGCTAGCCGATAGATTTCTTGAGAAGCAACCCTTGTCCGCAAGAGAAGCCAAAGGTTTTTCTCTTCCAGAATAATTTCGTGGGTATAGTTCAGTAGTTCGGCGATAGAGGAAGTTCTTTTAAAGTAAGCAGGCTTGTCATGAGTAGTGCAGTAATTATCAAACGCTTGCAGAATCTGATTCCTTAGAAAGTACCGCTCTTGTTCAGATCGCAGTTGACTGATAAACTGACGCAAATCGGCTTTCTCGTTACTTTGGAGAACAGCTCGTAACAAACTAGACATAGTAACTTAGCGTGTCTTGTCCATGGTGGGTCTGTAACCTACTCCCGCTCTAGCCCTTGGCTAGCAGGGAGTAGGATTGTCGTGGGAGATTGGCTCACTCCTTGGGATCTTCTGGCAGTGGGGCAATAGCTTACCCCACTATCTTGATTGGAATTAGGGCGGGGTGTGCCAAGCTTTAAGTAAGCAACCGCCATATTTACATGATTCCCCTAGATCGACAAGGCAGTTGGAAAATACATGGAAACAATTAAGCTTTTAATTTTGATTAAAATTTCAGCAGGATAAATAACCTACACTCAAACACCCTGAACAATAGGTTTCAACTCCCACGCACTAATGGTCAAGACAGCTTGCCGATCATCATAACTGGGCAAGTATAAAGGCAGTGCGTGGGAGATCAGCGCTTAGTGGTCAGGGTCAATTCTATGAAAGCCTTACCACTGTCACGCCGGACAAATTTATAGCCCTATGCTTTGTCCTTTCCCTTTGCCATTAACTGGAGCTTTGGATCACAACCGTGAGGTTACCGGAATTTTTGACCACTTTACAGGTGGTGGTTGTATCAGATCGTTCCAATTGCAAGTCTAGCACCGTTGAGCCAATCCGCAAGTTACGAACTAAGAGTTGATTGATAAAATTTGGTAAAGTTGGTCGGAAAATACGTAAATTTTTTCCTGGAGCATCCGGTCGCAAATTCACCATCATTTGCAGCAGTTGGAAAATGCTGCCAGTTGCCCAGGCTTGGAGAGGACAGGCTCCTGGATACTTTACCGGAGAGCTGTTGGAAGTGCGCTGGTAACCAGAGAATAGTTCTGGAGGACGATAGTAGGGTTGCTCAACTGTCATGTCAATCATGCCTTGGGCAATTTTTAAGGCTTGATCGACTTGATTTAGCGTACGCAATCCTACCGCAATCAAGGAATTTTCGTGGGGCCAGACTGATCCCACGTGATAGCTGATCGGGTTGTAAGCGGCGGATTGATTACTAAGGGTACGAATCCCCCAACCATTGAACATATCTGGTGCTAACAGTCGCTTTGCTACACTAGCTGCTTTTTCTGGGGTAAAAATGCCCAAAGACAAGCAATGACCAGGATTGGAGGTTATGCTATCTACGAGTTTTCCTTGTCCATCTAGTGCTAAGGCACAGAAGTCTAGGTCCTCTAGCCAAAAATCCTGGTTGAAGCGTTGCTTGAGTTCCTTGGCTTGGTTTTCCCAACGCTCGGCTAAATCAATTCGCTGCTTGATCCTGGCCAGATGGCTGAGTCTAGTTTTAGCACCATAGACATAAGCTTGGACTTCGCATAATGCGATCGCTCCCGTTGCTAGGGAACCATCACGAGTGACCATGGAATCACCGGAATCCTTCCACCCTTGATTACGCAAACCTTTTTTGGACTGGCGCTGATAACAGAGATAGCCGTTTTGCTGAGATTGACGATCAATCCAATCCATGGCCGCCAAAGCATGGGGCCAGAGCTGGTCTCGGGTAGTTGTGTCATTGGTCCAAGCATAGTAATCGGCATAGAGCATCAGCCAGAGTGGGGTAGCATCAACTGTACCGTAGTAGGGAGTGTGAGGAATTTCCCGACAGCGAGCCAATTCCCCAACCCGGAGTTCATGCAAAATCTTACCCGGTTGCTCATCCCGCAATGGGTTATCCTCTTGGCCTTGGTACTGGGCTAAAATTTCCAGAGTCCCTTTGGGGATGGTAGGGTCAAGAATTAAGGTTTGTGAGGCAGCAATTATGGAATCTCGGCCAAACAAGGTGGAAAACCGAGGTACTCCTGCGGAAAGAACTGTGCAGCCATTAATAGTCTGCCTTAGTAAAAAGATGTCTCGTATTGCCCGAGAAATCACTTGGTTAAGGGTTTCATTATCGCAGCTAATGTGAGTTACCCGTTTATACCATTCCTGGTTTTGGAGTAAGTTAGCGGTCTTAGCTTGTTCAAGGGTGGCTGGAATTTTAGCTGTAGTGATTCGCGCTTTGTGGGTGAGCAGTTCCAGTCGATAGCCTAAGGTTTCAGTAGCGCCAGGCTTGAGGCACAAGTCCCAAACCCCTGTGTTCCCTTTGTAGGTGTCTGGGAGACGGTGAGTAAAGTCGATCTGAGATTCAATCAGGGAGTTATCCAGTCCCTGGTAAGCTAGGTTGATGGTATCGGTGTTGAACTCACTTAGGGTTAACAGCGTCTCTAAATCGATATCAGGCGGTAGTAAATGCAGCAGAGTTCCCCGCTGCTGTCGCTGATGACCCCTGACTTCAAACCAGTCTTTAAAATCGGCATCAAAACTGAGGCTGACGCTGAAGCTAAGGGGTTGAGTGTCGTAATTGGTGATTACAATTTCTTCCCATAAGCCACCATGGAGGGCTAGCTGCCGCTGAATGCCTAGGGTTTTTGGGGGAAGATTAGGTGAACGGGGATTGCAACACATCACCGATAGGACAAATCCTTCCTCAGCACTGCTACTCAGGGGAATGGGCAGTTGCCCTTCAATTTGTAACTCTAAGCGAGAGAGAAAGCGGGTATCTTGACAAAATAACCCGGTTGTGCTATTATTTTCGTTTTCTAAGTTCCCCGAAATATTCCCTAGGGTATCTGTGATTAAAAACAGGTCATCTACTTTGAGAGGAAGGGTTGGTAGAGGTTGGTTTGTGGTGAGCCGAGGCCATTCGGTCATCGACAACTGCTCGGTAGGAAGGTATCGTCTACCATCTCGTTCGATAATCTGTAGATCCATAAAATCAGCGCTGGGGCTTTGGGTTTAACTAGTGGTGGGTCCTTGGGGGATGTCATAAGTCTCTCTCTACCGCTGTTGTAAGGGTCGGGAGACATGGACATTACCCTAGTTAATTATCAATTGTTTTGGACAGGTCGAAGACCTAAGATTTAGTAAAGGGAACAGGGAGTCGGGAGTCGGGAGCGGTGCGACCCGTGGCGAATTTAATTCGCCTACGGAAAGCGCACCGAGGGAGTCGGGAATCGGGAATCGGGAATCGGGAGTCGGGAGCAAAAATTCTCACAATTCCTAGACGGATTGCTAGACATCATAAGTATCTAAAACGGAATATTTTTAAACAAATAACGTTGTTATTGCTGTCTATCAGATTAGATATTATTTTAATAATATAAATTACCAATAATCAAATTTATTTAGTTATTTTAAAATCAAATTATTTAAATATTTTCGGTTTATTGAATTCCAGAAACCCAACGCTGATTGATAATAACACCAAAAAATCGGCGCTCTTCCCTACTCTTCCCGATTCCCGATTCCCGATTCCCGATTCCCGATTCCCGATTCCCGATTCCCTGTTTCCTCTATGTTTACATCTCAAATGAAAATGCTATCTGCTCAGAGGATTGCTACCCTTAGAGCTAAATGGTAATCCCTAAAGTTGAGTAATGACTGAAGCAACAACTATTTTTCGGAGCAGCGCAGCCACTAGTACCCTAGCTATTCACTACCATGTCGCTATGCCTCAGCCTCAATCCCATCTGTTTGAGGTAACGCTACAAGTGGAAGGCTGGGAAGCCCCTTTGTTAGATTTAAAGATGCCAGTTTGGACTCCAGGCTCTTACTTAGTGCGGGAGTATGCTCGACATTTACAAGATTTCTCTGCGGATAGGGGTAATCCTACCCAGTCTTTACCGTGGCGGAAACTGGCCAAGAATCATTGGCTAGTGGAAACTGGTGATGCCTCGGCTATCACTGTGCGTTATCGTATCTTTGCTAATGAATTAACGGTACGCACTAATCACTTAGATGCTAGCCACGGTTATTTTAATGGTGCTGCTCTGTTCTTCTTCATCCCAGGATTTGAACAACACCCTTGCCAGGTTACTATCGCGCCACCTAATCCCAATTGGCGGGTGACGACACCCTTACCAGCAGTGTCAGGCAAATTTAATACCTTCAACGCAAGGGATTTCGATACCTTAGTGGATAGTCCCTTTGAAATTGGTGATCATAAGCTCTATGACTTTGAGGTTTTGGGCAAACCCCATCAATTGGCCATCTGGGGAGAGGGGAATGCTGACCCACAACGGATTATTGAGGATACTAAGAAGATTATCCAGGTAGAAGCTGAGCTGTTTGGGGGTTTACCTTATGACCACTATTTGTTCTTGCTGTATCTAACTGGTAGTGGCTTTGGGGGACTGGAACATAAGGATAGTTGTTCGTTAATTTATTCGCGGTTTGGTTTTCGCGCAAAGGATAAGTACAATCGCTTCTTGCAACTGGTGGCTCATGAGTTCTTTCACTTGTGGAATGTTAAGCGGATCCGACCATTAGCCCTAGAAACCTTTGACTATGAAAAGGAAAACTATACGACATCGTTGTGGTTTTGTGAAGGAACAACCAGTTACTATGACTTATTAATTCCCCAACGAGCTGGTATCTATGATGCTAAGACCTTGTTAGAGAATTTGAGTAAAGAAATTACCCGCTTTTTAACTACACCAGGACGTAAGGTGCAGCCACTGGGTGAGTCGAGCTTTGATGCCTGGATTAAGCTTTATCGACGGGATGCGAATAGTGATAATAACCAAATTTCTTATTATTTGAAAGGGGAAATGGTGTCGTTATTGCTGGATTTGTTAATCCGGGAGCGCCATGGAAATCAGCGTTCTCTTGATGATGTGATCAGGAAGATGTGGGAGCAGTTTGGTAAACAGGAAATTGGCTTTACTCCCCAACAACTGCGAGAGGTTATAGAATCGGTAGCAGAGCTAGATTTAAGTAATTTCTTCTCGAAGACTATTGAGGGTACTGGGGAATTGCCCTTCAATCAGTATCTCAAACCCTTTGGCTTACAAGTGGTGGCTGTGGATGAAGAATCTGTGCCTTACTTGGGGGTGAAGGTGAGAACTGACAATGGTCAGGACTGGATCCAGTTTGTGGAGATGGATTCTCCTGCGGCAGTGGCAGGAGTGGATGCTGGTGATCAGTTACTGGCTATTGATGGGTTGCGAGTCAATGGGGATCAATTATGCGATCGCTTAAAAGATTACAAAGCTGGTGATACTATCCACCTCAGTGTATTCCATCAGGATCAATTGGTCACTCTACCGATTACATTACGCAAATCTCAACCCAGTCGTTACCAAGTGATGCCAGTGAAAAATCCTACCAATGGGCAGCAGCAGAATTTTTCTGGGTGGTTAGGGGCATCTTTGGCCAAGATGAGTTGAGGGGTAAGCATTAAGCCGTCAGCTATCAGCTATCAGCCGTCAGCTATCAGCATTTAGCTATCAGCTATCAGTTTATGCGCAATGGGCTTTTACCCAGACTTTCAATTCTCATTAATCTCGAACTATTAAATTCTCCCGTTCGCGTAGCGTGACCATAGGCCTGCATAGGTTTATTTTAAGCTGACGGCTGACCGCTGACCGCACCTCAAGTAGCGTGCGCGTAGCGCATATGCTTACGAATTTCCTGCATCAGCTGTTCAGGAGTAACGGGTTGACATTTTCCTTCGGCAAACTCTTGTTGAGCTTCTTTAACATCTCTAATTCTCTCGGCTCTTCGGCGATCGCGAAGACGATTTATTAAAATACTAATTAGATTTTCTTGATCGTCTAAGGGCAGTTCATCGGCTGCTTCTAATATTTCTGAAAAGGTAGTTTTTGTCATGATGCTTTGGATTTTACAGAAAATAAGTTTTCTTAATTATAGCAATTATCTCTACCATGAGGGACAAAGCGATCCCCCTAAATCCCCCTTAAAAAGGGGGACTTTGAGGTTGATAAGCGTACCTGATAAATCCAATCAACGCTATATATTTTGGATCCACAGCGATCCCCCTAAATCCCCCTTAAAAAGGGGGACTTTGAGGTTGATAAGCGTACCTGATAAATCCAATCAACGCTATATATTTTGGATCCACAGCGATCCCCCTAAATCCCCCTTAAAAAGGGGGACTTTGAGGTTGATAAGCGTACCTGATAAATCCAATCAACGCTATATATTTTGGATCCACAGCGATCCCCCTAAATCCCCCTTAAAAAGGGGGACTTTGAGGTTGATAAGCGTACCTGATAAATCCAATCAACGCTATATATTTTGGATCCACCACGATTTACCATTAGGATTTAAGAATTGATAATACCGGCTTACCACTACCAGCATGATTTGACACAGATAAGGAGTTCGATTGTAATGCTTCAAGCTTTACCAACATTTATAACTGTTGATCAGTTTATTACCCAGTATGGTGACAACGAACGCTATGAACTAATCGATGGGGAACTAATTGACATGGAACCTACGGGACCACATGAGGAAGTAGCAGGGTTTGTGGGACGGAAGTTAAATGTGGAGATTGACCGAGGATACCCAGATTATGTTATTCCCTACCGATGTCTGATCAAACTTTTAGCTACCCAAACAGCTTTTCGTCCTGATGTGATTGTATTAGATAGAACTCGGCTCGTAAATGAACCATTATGGCAAAAAGAGCCTGTGATTACGTTGGGAACCTCAATCAAGCTTGTTGTTGAAGTTGTTAGCACAAACTGGCAGAACGATTATGCTCGTAAGGTTGAAGATTATGCCATACTAGGTGTGCCTGAATACTGGATTGTCGATTATCTGGGCATTGGTGGTAGAGATTATATTGGTAAACCTAAACAACCAACCATTACAATTTGCACTTTACTAGATGATGAGTATCAAAAACAATTGTTCCGAAATGATGATGGTCTTGTTTCCAAAGTATTTCCGAATCTTAGTTTAACTGCTAACCAGATTTTGGCATCGAGTCGAATTTAGATATTATTGTTAGATATATAGCAATTATCGTAGTCATGATGGACAAATGGATCCCCCTAAATCCCCCTTAAAAAGGGGGAGTTTGAGGTTGAAAAGTGTACCTCATAACTGCGACAAATTATATATAATTGTAAAACCAGTGTATAAATAGGATACAACATGAGTAGTGTCATATCAAAGCATATTGAAATTACACCGGGGGTTTGTGGTGGCAAGCCTCGCATTGCCGGTCATCGTATTCGGGTTGAGGATATTGTCATTTGGCACGAAAGAATAGGATTGTCGCCGGATGAAATTGTTTCACAATACCCTACTATTACCCTAGCGGATGTCTATGCTGCTTTAGCCTATTATCATGACCATTTTGAGGAAATCAGGCAACAGATTCGTGAGGATGAAGAATTTGCCCGTGATATGCAAGAAAAAACACCGTCCTTGGTTCAGCAAAAGTTAAAGCAGTAAGATGCCCCAGACAATTATTATTTTATGGAATAGGGAATAGGGAACAGATAAGATCAAAAATATCTGTACATTATTACTATGAATATCTCTATATATAGCATTTTAAAATCAATTGAAGTGTGGCGACAGTTATTTCCAGAAGAAAACATTTCTTTAGATGAGTTATCAGAAAGATTAGAAGATTATTGTCTAAACCAAGCGATGGATGAGGCTAAGCTAACTCCTTTGTTAGACCGTGAAGCCGCACTAAAATACTTGGAGGAATCATACGGAAGGTTTATTTTAAGCTGACCGCTGACTGCTGACTGCTGTTCGCGCAGCGTGCGCGTAGCGCATATGCTTACCTCCCATTCAACTCTGGCTTCACCCAACAAGCCACTTCATGGTCAACACTTACTAATTCCAAGGTGGGATCGTTCTGCCAACATTTATCAATCACGAAAGGACAACGAGCAGCAAAGGGACAACCTTGGGGATAATTAGTTAAATCTGGTGGTAACCCTTCAATGGTCTGCAAACGCTCTTGGCGCTGTTCATCCAGACGGGGAATACTGTTGAGTAAACCAATCGTATAGGGATGGCGAGGATTTTTATAGATTTCCATCACCGATGCTTGTTCTACTACTTGACCGGCATACATCACTAAAATCCGATCCGCTAATCCCGCCAATAGCGCCAAATCATGGGTAATCCAAATCACGGCCATGCCAATTTCCTGGCGCAGTTTCTTGACTAATTCTACAATTTGGGCTTGGATGGTCACATCCAAAGCAGTGGTAGGTTCATCCGCAATCAGCAACTGGGGATTACAGGCTAATCCCATGGCAATCATGACTCGCTGGCGCATCCCTCCAGAAAATTGGTGGGGATAGTTACTAATCCGTTCCGCTGCACCAGGAATTCCCACTAATTCTAAGAGTTCAATTGCCCTAGATCGTCCTTGCTCTCGGGTCATTCCTTGGTGTAACCGTAGCGCTTCAGTAATTTGCCTTTCTACCTTTAGTACTGGGTTAAGGGAAGTCATGGGGTCTTGAAAAATCATAGCGATACGGTTACCCCGGATTTTCCGCATTTCCCCCTCACTAAGCTTTTGGAGGTCACGCCCTTCAAAAATGACCTCACCATTGGTAATCTTTCCAGGCGGAGAGGGGATTAGTCCCATAATCGACAGGGCGGTGATACTTTTACCAGAACCTGACTCACCAACTATCCCGAGGGTTTCCCCTTGATTGACCTGGAAGGAAATACCATTGACAGCATGGACAGTACCAGCTGGGGTGAAAAAGCGTGTTTCTAGATTACGAAGGTCTAGGATTGGTGACAAGGGAAAAAATTGAGTATTTTAGTATAGTTTATAGCAAAGGGAACAGGGAATAGGGAATAGGGAATAGGGAGTAGGGAGCAGGGAGCAGGGAGCAGTTAATAGGCAAGAGGCAAGAGGCAAGAGGCAAGAGGCAATAGGCAAGAGGCAATAGGCAAGAGGCAAGAGGCAATAGGCAAGAGGCAAGAGGCAAGAGGCAAGAGGCAAGAGGGAAAAAATAATGTGTACCTCAAAGTCCCCCTTTTTAAGGGGGATTTAGGGGGATCCCTTTGTACCTCATCGCTATGATAAACGCTATATAAATGCTAGAGGAAAAGCGCTATCGTAGATTTCATAGTTTTCTACTCCCTACTCCCTACTCCCTACTCCCTACTCCCTAATTCTATAACAAGCATTCATCACATCTATTTTTAATAGTTGCTGCCCAACCAATAGCGGATTCTTCGGCATAAAATATAGCAGCGGGCAAATGACCTTTAGGAGCGTCTAAACTAAAGGTTAAGTGAGAATAATAATGCCAAGAATCGGCATCACCATTGCGCCATCCTACTAGATCGGCGAATTTATTATAATCTTGACTAACTTGCTGCCACAATTGAGATTGTACTCTAAATCCAAAATGACCTTGACTATACTGCTCCCAAAGATGATTGAGTGTTACCAAATCGTCGCAGGGAAAGTCTATTAGGTCGGATTCTCTGAGATAATTTAACCCTTGAAGCCATTCTTGCTCTTTTTTAGTAACGTCCTGCTGTTGTCTAATGGTTTTAGCTATGGATAATACAATTTTTTTGGTTTCCGCATCAGCAGCTTTCCACTGCACTTCCATCAATAAGGTCTTAAGGTGAGTGTAGTCTATTTTTAGATTAGTCATAAGTTTAGGGAGTAGGGAGTAGGGAATCGGGAATCGGGAGTCGGGAGTCGGGAGTCGGGAGTCGGGAGTCGGGAGTCGGGAGTCGGGAGTCGGGAGTCGGGAGTCGGGAATAGGGAACAGGGAATAGGGAACAGGGAATAGGGAACAGGAAAAAATCGTGAGGTGCGACCCGTGGAGAATTTAATTCTTAATGGTAAGAGCGCACCTATGTACTTTATAGTTATTAAAAACGCTGTAATCATTGTAATTATTACGATTGTAATTTTCAAGATTTTAATTGTATTTTTTTTATTTAATGTGCGATTAAAAATCAGCTAATCCATCAGGACTGTATAACTTAAAATATCGTTTTGTGTTAGAGTTAATTATATTAATATCTAGCAATTTTAATACCCATTAATTACACAGAATTTTTTACCGATTCCCGATTCCCGATGCCCGATTCCCGATGCCCGATTCCCGATGCCCGATGCCCGATGCCCGATTCCCGATGCCCGATGCCCGATTCCCGATTCCCTACTCCCTGCTCCCTGCTCCCTTTGCTCAACATTTACATAATTCAGAGTTTAATGAATTTTAATTAAATGTTCTAAATGTTGCTGGATTTACAGATAAAATACCCTTGGCCATAAAAATCAGCCATCACGTTGAAATCGATACTTACAGTTGTAAGCCTTCAGCTATCAGCTAATGCCCAAGCTACTTCAGGTGCTTATGCGCTATTGGCACGCTACTTGAGGAGTAGCAAACTGTTAATAAGAAAAGAGGTAAGCCTTCGGTTAATCGTAAGCATTCAGCCGTCAGCCGTCAGCCGTTGGCTACGGTAATGTTCGCGCAGCGTGCGTGTAGCCCATAGGCTAATAGCTGAATGCTGAATGCTGATTGCTGTTCGCGTAGCGTGCGCGTAGGGCATATGCTTACTTGAAAACTTTACTGAGGAAAAATAATCATGACTAGTAAATTAGCGATCGCATTGATCGCAATGAGTGTGTTCGATCTTTCGGCAAAAGGGGTTAGTGCTGCGTCGATTACCCCGATCAACCTTGACGACCTGACCCTGGGAGCAACCATCACAGGACCAGTGGGTCCGACAGTAGATGCATCCCTGATCAATGGTGACGGCAACAGCCTGGGGGACTTGACCAGTAGCGTTTCTTGTCCTGTTGGTTTTCTGAGTTGTGTGCCGCCCCTAAATCCACCGGGAACCATCTACACTTATATACACAAAGTTACCCCTGGTGTAGACTTTCCTAACGATCCCCCCTTCCCTCAACCGGATGGTTTACTTGGGTTTGATGATGTCAATCAGTTCGGGTTGCAGTTCAAAGCTGAAGGCTTTACAGGCGTTGCGGGCTATAGCTTTGGGGAAGCTAAGCAGGCACTCGGACCGAGTGGGGAGTTTTCAATCAAGTTTGATCAAGATGGCACTCTCGTCTGGAGCGTTGTGGGTGGAGCAGATTGGAGTACTAATGCTGACACTCCAGAAACGATCTCTTTCTTTTGGCAAACCACACAACCCCCCATCGGTCCATTTGGGACGTTCACGGCTAAGAATGATAGCCAATCCGGGACAGGTAATGGTCCACTGCCTCTAGCAGTGCCAGTGCCTGAACCGATTTCGTCTCAGGGTCTACTGGCTCTGGGCTTTCTGGGCTTAGGATTAGTGGTTAAGAGAAGGATCGGTTCTAGTCTGTTTTAAGGGAATTAGTAGGGAATAGGGAGTCTTGATGCAGTAGGTATATCAACACTGCATCAAGACATTGTATCTACCTGATCAGTAACAGAAACGTTATATATTTATTTTTGTATTAAGTCACGAATCATGATATAATACCGCGCCCTTAAACTGTGATCACGGAATTGTTTTAGGGACTTGCGTGTAAATAAAATAGCGATTAAAGTAGGTAGAGAAAAGTAATATAATTTACAATTATAAAAAAAATAAAACTGTTTTTGCCCACCCTACCAGCTACAAGCTTAAACTATGATAAAGGCATTGTTTTAGATTCTATTTGAGGTTTTTTTAGTCATGATTCTTCTTTTGATTGCTGTAATTATAAATACTACATTTTGAAGTGGTAAATGTGGATTGTAGCACTAAGGGAGATGCTGGCGAATCTGATGCAATGGCCTAGGAAGTGGCCTAGAAAATTCACTATCCGTGCAGTAGGTGGAGGAGTTTGTTGTTTTGTAATAGTCCTGTGCTTCACTTTATGGCCTTACCCTGGATCAGCCCAAGCCTGGTCTCTCCGGGAATGGTTAAATACCTTAGTCGTTCAAGAAATTAATCTAGGCCGTCAGTATCACCATACCCCCCTCCAGGTGCAGGGAACAATCCTGGGAACGGGGGGTATGCCTCTGGGTAATATTCCGGTTCGCCTAGGGCAAGCAGAAACAATTACTAATCCATCAGGGCAGTATCGCTTTATGTTGATGCCCCGTCATAATGCCCTGTTGGAAATTGATGCTCCTGACTATTACCAGGAAGTGATTCCTCTAGTTCTGGCCTTACCCCTGACAGTTTCGGAAGTGGAAGTAGAGCCGATTGCCCTGGTAAAACGGACAGATTCGGAGGCCAGGCTTCTGTTCGGGGGAGACGTAGCAATGGGTAGGCGGTTTCTCGACCCAGAACAGAATACCCCCCGCAATCGGATTCCTAAAAATAACCCTGATGCGCTGATTCAAGCATCCCATCCGAGACGGGGCAGTGCCAAGGTGTTAGAAGGTTTACAGCCTCTGTTCCAAGCTAAGGTCAGTGATTTTCGTAGTGTCAATCTGGAAACCCCTGTCCTGGATGACCCGACGACCCCCCACTGGGCGAAACCCTATAGTTTTTTTACCCTTCCTGAATCAGTCCGCCAGCTGCGCAAACTAGGGGTTGATTATGTCGCTCTAGGGAATAATCACCTCTGGGACTACTTAGCTTCTGGTTTGACTACCACTCTGGAGCAGTTACAAACTATTGGCCTGGCCTACAGTGGCGCTGGACTTACCCCACATGCAGCCCAGGAACCCGATCACCGACAATTGGGCAATACCAATTACAGCCTATTTTCCTTTACCTCCATTGCAGGCGATCGCTATCGAGAACCCCTACAGTTTGTGGCTAGCGACCATCAGGGGGGTGCAGCAGACTTGCGGGACATAGCAACAGTAAAATCCCTAATTGCCCAGGAACGAGAGCAAGGGCGTTTCCCGATTGTCCAAGTCCACACTGGTACTGAATACACCTATGCCCCCACTTCTTATGGGAGGGGTCTGATAGACCAAGTGGCGAGTGCTGGAGCAGGGCTAGTGGTGGGACACCATCCCCATGTGGCTCAAGGCTTAGGGTTTCGTCAGGGTGTGCCTTTATTTTATAGCCTTGGTAACTTGGTGTTTGATTCCGATCGCCTGGAGACCTTACTGGAATTGGTAGCCTTGGTGGATATCGAGGATGAAGAGGTGAGGAGGCTCCAGGTTATTCCGATTTATTTGGAAGACTATCGTCCTCAACTGATAGGGGGAGACCTAGCCAATCGGTTTATCCGGAGGATTGGGGAGTTTTCTGAGGATGGAGTGCTGGTTTATCCCTATCTAAATCGGGGCTGGGTTTCTCTGGAAGGGGCTGATGGGTCTGATGTCAGCATTCAAGACTACAGTATTCAAGACTACAGTATAGATGTTCCGGTCATGATCAATCAAGATGGCTGGGGAGTAGTGGATTTGCGGGGGCTGGCTCCGAGTGAAGCCTCTCTATATCAGGTGCAAGTCAGCGCTGGTGACGTCTCTCAACTCCGTTTAGGGCGGGATTTAATGGGGTTTGGTGAGGCAGAAGATTGGGACATGGACTCCAATGAACAAGACCTCAACCGCTGGGGGGTATCTACGACAGGGAAGACATCCTTTCCCTGTTATCAAGGAGCCTATCGAGGTATCACCGGGATTTGTCTAGAGCGATCGCATCGCAATCGTGAGGTGGCTGTGGTTCCTTTTCGTCATCGGATACGGGTATTTGGAGATGCCCTTGATCGCCCTCAGAAAGACCTGACGATGGTGGGATATGTACGGGGGGAAAATGCCGGTCCGATAGAGCTGAAAGTCCGCTATCGTGCCAGTGAAGGGGAGCAAGGGTTTGGGGATAGGACTGTATTTACTCACCCTGGTCATACTTTTGACTGGGAACGGATTGTGGTAGACTTAGCAATGCCTGAGGATAAGCCAAAGGAGCAGGTGGCCAATCCTAAAAGAGATAATCCTCGTGCTGTGATGCTCTGGTTGCGTCACTATCCTCCCCAAGAAGGAAAGGGGCTAGCAATGTTCGATGACTTTGCCTGTGTCAGTTGGGAAAAGCCCCATTATCTGAACAATCCGATTCAGCTTTCGGTGCCTCATGCCCTTGACTTTTTACGGTTGACTGGGACCTCTGGTCTAGTGAAACTGCACCTAACCTTTCGAGCTTTTCAGCCTCAGTCTTAAATATTGGTAGTGAATCATTGGGAGGCTTAAGTTTGAGATGTTCAAGGAGGCTTTGCCTTTTTTACTGACTCTAGCCAGCTTGGTAGTCTACATTTTATATTTACTTGTTTCCTATTGGCAATTTCGTCAAAAACGGGATCAAATTCTGTATCGGGTTCATGTTAATGGCATTCGAGGTAAGTCCACGGTGACCCGCTATGTGGCAGCAGTTGTTAGGGCAGCAGGGTATAAAACGTTTGGCAAGATTACTGGTAGCACTACCCATATTCTCCATCCCAATGGTAAAGAGTCTATTTGGCCGCGAAAAGGCTATGCCAATGTTAACGAGCAAGTGGCAGTGATGCGCTATTTTTTTCGCCAGCAGGTAGAAGCGGTGGTGATGGAATGTATGGCGATTAACCCAGTCTATGCGGAATGGCTGGAAAAAAAAGTGATGCGCTCTCACGTTAGCATCATTACTAATGTTCGCTACGACCATCCAGAATATTTAGGGGAAACTCTGGAAGAAATTGCCCATTCCCTAGCAGTGACTATTCCTGAAAATGGTATTGTGATCACGGCTGAATCAAATCCTGTATTACTGGATATTCTCAACAGGGAAGCTAAACAAAGGGGCGCTAAATTGATTGCAGCTAATGCTAGTGACGTGATGGCTGAAGACCTGAAAGGATTTAGTGCTGTGGCTATAGAAGATAATGTTGCGATCGCACTAGAAGTAGGAAAGCTATTGGGAGTTCCTCGTAAACGGGCGGTTCAGGCTATGTGGCAGACTCTCAATGATGAGAGTGCTCTGAAACTGGAATCCTTTAATTGGCGAGATACTGGCATCGTTTGGGCTAACTTGTTTGCGGTCAATGACAGGGAAAGCTTTAATTTACTTTGCGATCGCATTTTTAACCAATATCCTGACCACGCCAAAGTGGTTTTACTCAACAACCGTTCCGATCGACTACCACGAGTAGCGTTATTCGCCAATCTTGCTAAGAGCTTGAGCTTTGATCGAGTGGTTACTATCGGAAGCTGCGAAGCAGAAGTACAAAAGTTATTCGCCAGTGAACCAGAACGTTTAGTGTTACTGGGTGACTCTACTCCGTTTAAAGATGCTCCTGGGACGACCTTACTAACCCAAATTACTGAAATCATAACGGAGCAAAAGATTCTGTTGGTGGGAGCTGTCAATATCCATACTCCTCAAGCCCAAGAACTCTTAAGTTTATTCCAAACCTTAGTCCAGGCTGCAAAATTGGAAGCAGTACCAAAACCGAAACAGAAAAAGAACAAACAGCAAAGGAACCAACAGAAACGACTCAAACAGAAACGACTCAAACAGAAACGATTCAAACAGAAAAGAACCAAACAAAAAGTATGTTCGAAACCATCAATACGTCAGAAATCACTCGTTTAGCCTTGCTGATTGGGGCTTATTCAGCCCTTCATTACAAAAAAACTGAAGGGGTAATCCCAGGGGGAATTATTGTTCCAGGGCTTTTAGTGGTAAGCCTAATCTTGTCGCCGATGTGGGGGATTAGCTTAATTGGATTGGCGTTTGTTTTATATGCTTTTTATCAATGCTACTTTAAACAATCGTCCAAACCTCGAACACCAATGTATATTTTGGCAATGATATCCCTATTTTCAGTTTATCCGATTGCCATCCTATACGACAGCTTAGGCTGGATGGAATTATCCCAGGATAGTCTGACCGGTAGTTTGCTCCCCGCTATCATTGCCTTTAGTTGGCTTAAACAGAAGCGGTTGAAGGTTCTACAAGGTATTGGTATCACTACCCTATTTACAGGGGGAATAGTGGCGACAATTTATTGGCTGGGTTGGTCTTGGCTCGATCTCGATTTTAATATTGTTCATCCTGCCTATGCCGATCAACTGGATATTGAGTTCAATTATCCGATGTTTCAATTTGGGATAGTACTGCTCTTAGGTTACTGGATTTACCAAAAGTCATCAGTACGATCCGGTGGTTATATTGTGCTTTCCGCTGCTGCTGCTTTGTTAATGGAACCCCTTAGTGCGGTGGCTTTTTTGCTGGGATGCCTGTTAGTTGGTACGTTAAGTTGGTTTATTTCTCGCTATAGCCTGATCATAGGACTTAATCGTTATAGTTTAGTGTTATTTATGAGTGTAGTCTATGTTTGGGGTGTGGAATTATTAGTACTGCTAGTTAATCCGACATTAGTTCCCTTCCGGGGCTTAAATTTATTAGTTGTAATTGCTATGATATCCTTGGTGAATGATGCCCTACTGTATTGGAAACAAGGAGGGGTAAAGTATATGACGCTTATTGGTTTGGTGGCAATTGTTATTCATGTATTAGCAAATAATATATAGGAAAGGGAGTAGGGAGTAGGGAGTAGGGAGTAGGGAGTAGGGAGTAGGGAGTAGGGAGTAGGGAGTAGGGAGTGTGGGGAGTGTGGGAAGTGTGGGAAGTTTATTATAATTTTTTGCTAATTTCAAAAGTGCTGCATTGCTTTATCATAATACTAAAAAATTATCGGATATCTTGACACTATTCCCGATTCCTTATTCACTGCTCACTGCTCCCTGCTCCCTGCTCCCTGCTCCCTTTTACCATCAATCCTATGTTCACAACTCAAAATATTTTCTATAAAAAGGATAACTAAAATGAAGCAGTTACTGTTACTGTTAGCTTTGGCAGGATTTCTGAGTTTAGGGAGTGCGATCGCTAAATTAAATTACCCTCAACCTCCGGATCTACAGTATCTGCTAGAGAGGGGTGAGTGTTCAGCTTGTGTATTAGAGGGGGTACATCTACAGGGGCTCAATTTTCATTTTGCTGAGCTAGAAGGAGCAAATTTGCAACATATTCATGGCAAAGGCACTAACTTTGAGGGAGCAAATTGTGAGAAAAGTCAATGGCAAAATTCTAAGCTTCAGTATGCTGATTTTAGGAATGCTAATCTGAGCAATGCTAGCCTACAATATGCTGATTTAATGGTAGCAAATTTCAAGGGAGCAAACCTGATTGAGGCTGATCTAGATTACGCTAATCTCCAAGGTGGTAAGTTTCAAGCTGCCCAAATCAGTAATGGACATTTACAGAGTGCTAATTTGGCCTATGCTCATTTAGAAGGAGCTAATCTAGCTAATGCTGATTTAAGCAACAGTCGGTTGGAAGGAGCAATACTGAAGGGGGCTAATTTGCAGGGAGCAAGTTTAGCAGGGGCTAATTTGAATAAAGCTAATTTACAGGGGGCTAATTTAAAAGGGGCTAATCTAAATTTTACTAACTTCACAAACGCTAACCTATCTGATACTTATCTTGGGGGAGCAATGCTAGACCAAACCAACCTTGAAAATGCTGTGCTGGAAAGAGCTTGTTTCGGTCCTGTGGAATGTACTCTCAAAACCCATTCAATGACATCGTTTTCAACAGCGGCTACTTTCAAAGAGGTTAACTTCAAGGGAACGAACGTAAAAGGAACAAGTTTTAAGGGAATTGATGGGGAAACTATTCCCTGGGAAACTATGGAACTGTGCAATACAATTTTACCTGATGGAGTGGTAAGCGATCGCGATTGTTAGAATTAAGAATTTAGAATTTAGAATTTAGAATTGGGAGTAGGGAGTAGGGAGTAGGGAGTAGGGAGCAGGTAAGAGGTAAAAGGCAATAGGCAAGAGGCAAGAGGCAATAGGTAATAGGCAATAGGTAATAGGTAATAGGTAATAGGTAATAGGTAAAAAATCCTATGTACCTCTTAGTTATGGAAAACGCTGTATTAGCTTATTAGCTCATTATATAGCAATTCTCTATGCCATCAGGTACAAAGGGATCCCCCTAAATCCCCCGAGCGAGCAATCCCTCGCTCGGGGGACTTTGAGGTTGATAAACGTACCTCATAAATCCTATAAACCCTATAACTAATAATTTTATCATCCTTTGATGATGTTGTGATCCCAAATTACTAAACCA
>NZ_GL890929.1:58725-99211 GCF_000211815.1 Moorena producens 3L | reverse complement strand
TACTATCATTCTTTATAGTTACATAGTTTTCTGTTAAGATTGTAACATAGTTCCCTGTTAACATTCCAAACTAACAAGATTATCTGTAGCAAACCAAAATACTCCCCATGGCGATAGGAAAACAATAGGATTTTTGACCTATATAGCAATTCTCATAGCTATGAGGTACACAATTTCTGGATTTTAGGGAACAGCGGATCTGGAAGGTGGTGCGTTACGGGACGCGCTGTTCCAAGGGCGAACAGGTGGAAAATCAGCGCGAGCCCGTCTTATCACGCACCCTACGGACTGGATTATTCCTTCAAGGGTGTTTCAAATATCACCACATGGTTGAAATTGGGCAGCAAACGCTTAAGAGCTTGCTGATACGCTTCCGCATCACTGCGCCGATTAAATCGCGCTACAGTTATCCGTTGCATCTTAGGTAGGTGCCGAATGACACACCAGGGTTTCAATCGGTCTCGGTAAGTTTGTCGAGTTGATATCATATTGTTAAATACCCCATTTTTTATGGGTTGTTTTAGGAAAGGCGATCGCCCAGTAGTTTTGCGGCCTCTTGGGTGATCGCCGAATATTCTATTTACTATTAAATATGTAGTTGCGTAGTTTGTCAAGTCCAAAATGGGATTAATTAGGTTACGAGTTCGAGAATTAGCGGCGGAGAAGGGTTGGACGTTGAAAGAAGTTTCCGACCGTTCTGGAGTAACCTATAGCACTGTGGCTAGTTATGCCCGACGTGACGCCATGAGTATGACGGATTTTACAGCAATTCTGAAGCTAGCCCGGGCTTTTGATGTTATGGTTGAAGATTTGGTAGAGGTTATCGAAGAGTAGGGAGTAGGTAGTCGGGAGTCGGGAGTAGGGAGTCGGGAGTAGGTAGTCGGTAGTCGGGAAAAGCGGGAAATGGGGAGAATTATCCCGGAAATTATTGTGTATTTTGATACATATTTTGAATAATTTATACCTAACCAAAGTACCTACTCGCCCCTTTGTAAAAAACCTACCCTTGTATAGCAGTCGCCAGGGCAGTTAGGACATGACAAAAGTCTCACACCCTTTGTAAGCGATGCAGAGGTGCGACCCGTGGCGAATTTAATTCGCCAACGGAAAGCGCACCTAAGCGGTCTTGGGGGTTTCCCCCATGAGCGACTGCATCAAGAAGCGCAAGAGTTTTACTTCTGACTTCTGACTTCTGACTTCTGACTTCTGCTATAAAACACCCCACACCCCACACCCCACACCACTTGTGATCAGAATTGCGATAGTTTGCAGATACTCCCATAACAAACATGGTAGGTTTACTGGATTGGGAAAACTTAGCAACAAAAGGCATGAAATTGTTTTCTATGCTTTTTGAAACTCTAACCACTTAACAAGATTGAAACTCGGCAAACCTTACTTCCTCAAATTCGTTTTTCCTAGCTTATCAGTGATGGATCGCTACATCGCTGCTGAACTCATCCCACCGTTTCTATTTGGTGTTGGCGGGTTTTCATCTATTGGTGTGGCTGTGGGTAGCCTGTTTGATATGGTAGTCAAAATCACTGAGTTAGGACTATCCTGGACAATTGCTGCCCAAGTCGTGCTGTTGAAGTTTCCTGAGTTTATGTCCTATGCCTTACCCATATCAGTACTTCTCGCGACACTAATAGCATATTCTCGCTTGAGTAATGACAGTGAGTTAATTGCCCTGCGCAGCTGCGGTGTGAGTTTATACCGACTGGTTGCCCCTGCTCTGGTTCTCAGCCTAGTGGTCACCGGGATTACTTTCCTGTTCAATGAATTAATTGTTCCAGCGGCTAACTACCAGGCAACTATAACATTAGAAAAAGCTCTTAATCAGGAAAAACCCGCTTTCGATGAAAACGGTATTCTGTATCCAGAGTATCAGACTTTTCCCCAACCCAATGGCACAACTACTCAGACAATCAAACGCTTATTCTACGCCAATGGATTTGATGGTCAGACCATGAAAGATTTGACTGTCTTGGAGTGGTCTAATCTGGGTAAGTTGAACAAAATTATTCTATCGGAATCAGCTCTTTGGAACTCTAAGCAAAATACCTGGGATTTTTTCCATGGGTCAATTTATTTTATTAGTCCTAATACCTCTTTCCAAAAATAGTAACCTTTGATCATCAAGAAATTCCATTTCCTAGAGCGCCCCTTGATTTAGTCACTAAAGCCCGTGACCCCTATGAGATGAATATTCTTCAAGCCATAGAAATGATCCAGTTGCTAAAGGTAGCTGGCGATCGCAAAAAACTCCGGATGCTGCAAGTGCGGATGCAACAAAAAATTGCTTTTCCATTCATTTGTATAATCTTTGGCTTAGTGGGAGCAAGCATCAGTATTCGACCTAAACGAATCAGCAAAGGGACTAGCTTTGGGGTCTGTTTAATCGTAATTTTTGGCTACTACTTACTGAGCTTTGTGATCGGAGGTTTTGGTATAGCGGGAATTCTCTCCCCTATTGTAGCCGCCTGGTTACCTAATTTATTCGGTTTCGGAGCAGGAGGATGGTTATTGTGGCGATTGGAGGCTAATGGTTGATGGTAATTTGGAGTAGGGAATAGGGAGTAGGGAGTAGGGAGTAGAGGGAATAAAATTGACTGTACCTTATTAAGCATTCAGCCCTTAGCTGTCAGCTGTCAGCTGAATGCCTAGATTAAATTTATACCCTTGGATGTTAATTTAAAATTGTTAAAATTGAAAATTATTAATGGCTATTAACCAGTTAAAATTTTCAATTTTAACTAATCCCAGTTAGTTCTAAACTGCTACAGCAGTCGCTTTAAGTTCAAAAATCTTATTGATTACATCTTCTACTACCTTATCAGGAGTAGACGCTCCAGAGGTTACTCCTACCACTATCGAACCAGAGGGAAGCCAATTTCGTGCTACTTCTACCTCCTGATGTAGGGGTTTATGCTCGATTTCATCAGCAGAAATAATCCGGTTGACACTGTCAATGTGATAGGATGGTAGTTGTCGCTCAATAGCAATTTCTTGCAGGTGAGTGGTATTGGAGGAATTAAAGCCACCAATCACAATCATCAAGTCTAGCTTTTCTTCCACTAGCTCCAACATGGCATCCTGCCGTTCTTGGGTGGCATCACAAATGGTATTGAAGCTTTGGAAGTGATCGTTTAAATTAGACGTACCATATTTCTTCATCATGGTGCGCTCAAAAAGTTTGCCCATCTGCTCGGTCTCGGTCTTGAGCATAGTAGTTTGGTTGGCAATCCCAATCCGCTCTAAATCCCGCTCTGGGTCAAAGCCAGCTGAGATAGCGTTTTTAAACTTATCCAGAAATTCGTCCCGGTTACCACCATTGATAATGTAGTTGGCAACGTATTCCGCTTCTTGTAGATTCAGTACCACTAGATATTTTCCGGCAAAAGAACTCGTTGCTACGGTTTCCTCGTGTTTATATTTGCCGTGAATAATCGAAGTGTATTCTTTTTTCTTATGCTTCTCTACCGTGTTCCACACTTTGGACACCCAGGGACAGGTAGTATCTACAATCTTGCAGTCTTTCTCGTGGAGTAGCTGCATTTCCTGAACACTAGCACCGAATGCTGGTAAAATCACCACATCCCCAGCACCAACAACAGAGAAGTCTTTCTTGCCATCCTCAACGGCAATAAATCCTACTGACATTTCCCGCAAACGCTGGTTAACAGAGGGGTTGTGAATAATTTCATTGGTAATCCAGATCTGTTCATTGGGGAAGTGGGTGCGGGTTTCATAAGCCATGGCTACAGCTCGCTCCACACCCCAGCAAAAGCCAAATGCTTCTGCTAGTCGGATGGTCACATCTCCCTGTTGCAGCCGATAGTTATTGGCACGAATCTGTTCAATCAGACTGCTTTGATATTCCGATTCCAACTGAGAGGTAACTTCGGCTTCGTGACCAAATCCTTTACGGTGGTAGTTATCTGATTTTTGGAGTGAGCGCTTGAAAGCTTTTGTATCCATGGAGCTACCTGAAGCAAATTACTTATTAATCACTGCTATTATTAATTTACTTTTAATCAACCCTGACGCAATCCGTTTAGGAATTGTGATAATTTTTGTTCCCTACTCCCTCGGTGCGCTTTCCGTAGGCGAATTAAATTCGCCACGGGTCGCACCGCTCCCTACTCCCTACTCCCTGCTCCCTGTCCCCTTTGCTATAGGAATAGCTAATCCTTCTTGGAGGATAAGTTGCTCAAAGATTTGTAAACCATAGCGCCAGACTAAGTAACCTTGGGGACTCAGATGCAAGCCATCGGTACTAAGCTCAGGTTGCAGGTTGCCCTGACTATCAGCAAAGAGGGGATAGAGATTTAGATAAATTGCTCCTTCTTCGTGAGCGATCGCTTTTAGCTGCTGGTTCAGATTTTGGATGCGACTGTTGGGGATAGTAAGTAAGCGATCGCGTCCTTCCCAGGTTGCCTGTTCAGCACCATGGGGCAAAATCGATTGAAGGACAATCTTAGTTTCGGTATGGGCTCGCCGTAAGTAGCGAATCGTTAGCCGTTGGTTTTCTAGAATTGCTTCATCCTTGACCCCCCGAATTAGGTCATTGATGCCGATCATCACAAAAATTGCTTCTGGCTTAGTCTGATCCAAAATATCTAAGCGCTTGAGCAACCCTGCTGAGGTTTCCCCAGACAGTCCTTGATTAAGCCAGTAGCGTTTTGGGGGTAGCAGTGCATTGGGAAACCATAGGCTTAGAGAATCTCCCAGCAGAACGGTTAACTGTTCCGGTTGTTGATTAGCCACTACCTTAGCTTCCCTCTCCAGCAGTGCCAACCATTGTTGGTAATTTAACTGGTGTCGTGGTCCTAATTCAATTACTGGTTCAGGGGTGGGATTTAAAATTCGGGTAGTTACCACAGGATGGCTAACTGGATTTGACGTTGACTGCTGATACTCACCCAGTAGTACCCAGGTGAGAGTCACAATCATAAACCCATTGGCAGCAAGGGATAGTAAAGCCCAAGGTGGACAACGCTTCAACTCAATGAACAAAAAATTGGCATTATTTCTGTTCTAACATCCGTTAGGGAAAAGGTAATACCATCAGGTGACAGTTGACAGTTAACGCTTAACTGTCAACTGTTAACAAAAGCTAGTTAAAAGCAATAGACCATGCTAGCAAAACTCTAAAATTCAGAGCTACTAGCCATGTCTGTACTACTACTGAAGTTACCCATGCTAGAACTAGGGATCACACTGGATTCCTTGACAAATCCAGCGTAAGCTTCCATACCGTGTTCGGCAATATCCAAGCCTTCCAGTTCTTCTTCTGGTGTCACCCGGATACCGAGGGTAAGTTTGAGCACGAACCAGACGATACCACTAAACAGCACCGTGAAGCCACCAATCGCTAGAATACCCAGGATTTGGGTGCCAAGTTGACCGGCACTACCGGCGGTAAACAGACCTGAATCTTTAGCGAAGAGTCCAACGGCTAGGGTTCCCCAGATACCATTGACCAAGTGGACTGAAATTGCCCCTACCGGGTCATCAATTTTGATGTTGTCAAAGAAGGAAACCGAGAATACAACAATGATGCCACCAATCGCACCAATAATCACTGCTGAGAGATAGCTGACATTGTTACAGGGAGCGGTAATTGCTACTAATCCAGCCAAAATCCCGTTGATGATCATCGACAGGTCTGGCTTACCATCTTTTAGCCAAGCCGTCAAGGTGGCGGTAATCCCACCAGCTGCTGCGGCTAGGTTAGTGGTCACCGCAATATAGGGAACTGCCTCACTAGCAGCTAGCTCAGAACCGGGATTGAAGCCAAACCAGCCGATCCAGAGAATCAAGCAACCAAGAGTTGCAATACTCATGTTGTGACCTGGGATAGCACGAGGTTCACCGTTTTCGTACTTACCGCTACGGGGTCCGAGGAAGGCAGCTCCCATCAAAGCCGCCCAGCCACCAACGGAGTGAACCACGGTTGAGCCAGCAAAGTCTGAGAATCCCATGGCACCAAGCCAACCATCACTGCTCCAAACCCAGTGTCCAGTGATGGAGTAGGAAAAACCAACAATCAGGATGCTGAAGATTAAGAAGTCTAGGAACTTAATCCGTTCAGCAACCGCACCGGACACGATAGTTGCGGCAGTTCCAGCAAAAGCAGCTTGGAATAGGAAAAATACCGATATCGGTAGACCTGCCGGAAATGGGTCTAACCCATAGGTAGCGGGATCTTCACTGCTTAGGAAAAAGCCCGACATCCCAATAAATGCATTGCCTTTGCTGAACATAAAGGAGAAACCAATTGCCCAAAACGCAATGGTTGCCAAGGCAAAGACGATTAGGTTCTTCGAGAGAATGTTTACCGCATTCTTCTGGCGGCAGAAGCCGGTTTCTAGCATTCCGAATCCGGCATTCATGAAGATAACTAGGATGGCAGCTACCAATATCCAGATAGCATTGAGAGTTCCCTGAATTTCGGCTGGGCTAGGTGCCGCACTATCCTGGGCAACAGCAGCTGTATGCCAAACTAGAACAATTATCCCTGTCAGAGGAATACAGGCGAGCCAGTAAGGGGAAAACGATTTTGCGATCGCTTTCAATGGCTCTAGATAAGGAGAATCCCACGATGAGCGGGAGGATTGGTGAGCCATCGGTCGCCTAGATTTTACTAGGGTACCCTTGTTTTTCATTGTTCGCTGAGATTTTGAACTTGACATAATAAGCGTTAACTTACCTCTCTTTTTGATACACTTCCTCACACTGAGAAACTTCAGGAAACAAATTGTAAAATTAGCCACCGAAACCTAATAGTCCATCATTTTTCAAGGACTCATCATGACCTCACCCTGCTACCTTTACATACCTGATTGCTAGATGCTAGACCCCTGTCTGGGCCAGTAATCAGGGAGTTTCTTCAGCTAAAGCCTTGTCTTAAGACAAAACCTTACAAATAACTGGGACTATAGTCAAGGGAATTAAAGCATTATTTAATGAAATATTTCATTAAATGAAATTTTTCATTAAAAATTGCTGCAGGATACCCCACCTACACTGGTAGAGTTATTTGCTGACGGTGCTTTCAAGGGATGGAAGCCACCTTGAAAGTACTTAGCCCCAACCGACATGCTGCACCTCTAACTAATGGTTTAGACTAATGGTTTTGAAATTAATCCAGTTCTAGGTTCAAGTAAGCATGTTTTCTTGGTAGAAAATTGACTAAGCAATTTCGATAAAACTGGTACACGATACATGCTGATCAACCTCTCGTGTAAAAGTGATTACTCCCCTCGACCACGTACGCCACGATTTCTCAACTACCATGCACTAATGCTCACGAAAATTTGCTGATAATCCGAACTGGGGAAATATAAAGGAAGTGGTTACCAGCTAAACACGCTTGTGGTCTATTGACACTCCCTGCTCGCTTATGAGCGGAGATTCTTAGTTCTACGACACGCCTTGTCTTGATGCAATAGCGAGTGGGGGAAACCCCCAAGACCGCGCTGCATCGCTAAAATTAGCTATCCGAAAGGCAATACTTAAACCAAGTATCCGTTCTAAAGAACCAAATACCGAGCCTAATTTAACTAACCCCAGTGGGCTTGTCTCCCTAAGCGTTTAAATACGTTCCCCTGTGCCCCACGGTACGTTAATTGGTGAAAGTTGACTTTACTGGTTCTTCGGTATCCGCGCTTGATCCATGGGTTTTGGCGGTGCGACCCGTGGCGAATTTAATTACGGGTCAAGCGCACCGATGAGGTTTTTCGCGCCTCGTGTACTAGCATCGCTTTACGTCGTTGGGGAGCTTGGCAGTACCGACGAATCCTGCCTGTGCTAGGCTACATCCTCATTATGTATCAACTCTGGAAAAGTCGCCCTAGAAGGGCACCTCAAGTAGCGTGGCCAAAGGCCAGGCTTGAAACCCAAAATTTTTGGTCAACTCTAATAAAGTCTTACCTCTTTAGTAACCCATCTACATCCTTTCGGATTAGGTGAGGTTATTGACTAGTTGATAGGTTTGTATTTGAGGTGTTTTGATCTAATATCTTTTTCTGTTATAATTCTGTATCAATATATACTGTTTTTCACAAAAAATGATCGTACTTAAAACTAGGCAGATGCAACGTCTAGTTGGGGAGCTAATTGGGCGAACGAGAATTTGACACTCCTACGGGTAGAAGCCGATCATGGTACAACTATAAGAATGGGCATACTGTAGACTAGGCATGTATTTGATATGCTCAAGGGATTAGCTATGGAATTGTATAAATAACAGCAGTGAATCGAATTGACCAGGAATTGGCAGCCTTAGAGGAAGCCATCACCCATTTGGCAAAAGAATTCCAAACAACCTACTCTAACTATTTGACCTTTTTAGGTCAATGCGTCGGGCAGCAGCTGATTATGGCTGCCTATCGGATTTGTACTCAAGGGTATCCTGAGTCTTTTCTAAATTTGTCGGTTAACAGTCGGCAACAGTTACAGCAATCCCTACGAAAGCTGGCTCAAGAGACTCAACAACAGTTGCCATCACTCCTAGAACAGTGGCAAGAGTCAAGGTCAGCTACTACTGATGGCTCTGATCATGACTCTGATCATGACTCTGAAATGCCTTCATCTGAAATACCTTCATCTACAGAAGACTCTCCATTTCTTAATGCTCCAACCGAGCCATCACCAGCAGCTGAGTTGACGAGTAACCCACGAAATAGCATAGAGAAACTGGAAGAATGGCTCAAGCACCTAGAGAGTGGGATCACCAAAACTATTCAAGATGTCTCTGTGGAAACCAATCGGATCTTGCATAAATCCTCAATTATACCAGACAAATTTCCCCAAGAAATCCTAGAAGCAGCGGCAAAAGTCGAAGCATCTGCAATCGAAACGGCTGAATCCCCCAATATTATCAAAATAATGATGGAAACTAAAGGTGATGGCGAAACAGATGAATCCAGATTAACCCGTATTATTGCCATTAAGCTGCGCTTATCTGAGATAGAATTTGCAGACCCTAACTTGACCCCTGGACGTAAGAAAATTAGAGATCTATTAGCTAAAATGAGTCAACTGAAGCGAGAGTATTACAAAAAACAGCGGCAAAAGGCAGTTGCTCAAGCCGAAGCAGCATGGCGTGCCAGCTGGTTTGACGATTAAACTGAGGTAATGATCAATGACTAAAAACCAAAGACCAAAGACTAAAGACCAATGACCAAAGACCAATGACCGAATTACCAGATTGGGTGCGATTGCAAAAAGCCCTGTCGGTAGAAGCAAGAGTTGGCTTTACTGATTTGGAAGGGAATCAATACCGCTTTAGTGAATTCCTCTGCCTCAGTTTTGGTAAGACTCCTAATGTCCTAACATCAACTGAGAAACGGCGTTGGCAGGACATCGGCAATCAGTTTGCCCGTTATTCTCAGATGACGCTACAGCAAAGGCAACATCTGGTAGCTGATACTCGCCGCTTTCTCAACGACCTGAAGCAGAACACTCAACGCCGTTTAGTTGAAGATAAATATCAAACAGAACATCCTATGGTCAGAGTGCCTAAAACCAAGCCCTTGGTGGAGAAACAACAGGCATCCTCAGAGCTTGGTAGTAAAAAAAACCTTGACCTACCACTGGCTAAGTTGGCAGCAGTGGGTAGTAAAAACAGTGAGTATTTAGCACGTCTGGGTCTGCACAAAGTGCGTGACTTGCTCTATTACTATCCCCGTGATCATATTAACTATGCCCGTCAGGTCAATATGGCTGACTTAGTACCTGGTGAAACAGTCACTATCATGGGTACGGTGAAGCGCTGTAACTGCTTCAGTAGCCCCCGTAATAAAAAATTAACTATTTTAGATATAGTCTTAAAAGACTCTACTGGTCAAATTAAGCTCAGTCGTTTTTTTGCTGGCTTTCGTTACAGTAATCGTAGCTGGCAGTATCAACAAAAGCGACGGTATCCAGTGGGAGCAGTGGTAGCTGCTTCGGGTTTGGTAAAGAAAAATAAATATGGGATTACCCTAGAAGACCCGGAACTGGAAGTATTAGAGCATCCAGGGGGTACCATTGACTCGATGAAAATAGGTCGAGTTGTACCCGTTTATTCCCTAACAGAAGGGGTACCAGCCGACATGGTCAGGCGGGCAATAATTGCTGCACTTCCCTACACTTCTTTGATTAAGGAACCCTTGCCAGTAACCTTTCGTAAAGAATATGGGTTGATGGGGGTCTGTGATGCGATCGCAAACATTCATTTTCCCCAAAATGCAGACACCCTTGCTGATGCCAGAAGGCGCTTAGTCTTTGATGAATTTTTATACTTACAGCTCGGATTTCTCCAGCGCCGCCAAGCTCAGCGTAAAACCCAAAGCAGTGCGGTCATGGCTCCGATTGGTAAACTCTTTGACCAATTTAATCAACTGCTTCCTTTTGAATTAACCGGGGCTCAGACAAGAGTTATCAATGAGATTCTCAAGGATATGGAATCAGAGACACCCATGAATCGATTGGTTCAGGGAGATGTCGGTTCCGGCAAAACTATTGTAGCAGTTTATGCTATTATAGCCGCAATTCAATCGGGCTATCAAGCCGCTTTGATGGCTCCCACTGAAGTATTAGCTGAACAGCACTATCGTAAGTTAGTAAATTGGTTTAATTTACTACACCTTCCCGTTGAATTACTAACAGGTTCCACTAAAGTTTCTAAGCGTAGAAAAATTCATTCCCAGCTAGAAACAGGAGAACTTCCCTTGTTGGTAGGAACCCATGCTTTGATTCAAGACCCAGTGAACTTCAACAATTTGGGTTTAGTGGTGATTGATGAACAGCATCGGTTTGGGGTAAAGCAACGGGCTCGTTTACAGCAAAAAGGTCAATCTCCCCATGTGCTGACTCTGACCGCCACACCAATTCCCAGAACCCTAGCGCTAACCCTCCACGGAGATTTGGATGTGAGTCAGATTGATGAATTGCCCCCTGGTCGTCAGAAGATTCAGACAACTGTGCTACGGGGTAAAGAGAGAAAACATGCCTATGACTTGATTCGTCGAGAAGTGGCTCAAGGACGGCAAGCCTATATGGTATTGCCCTTGATTGAGGAATCGAACAAATTAGATTTACGCTCGGTAATTGAGGAGCATAAACGACTGTCTGAGAGTATATTTCCAGAATTTAAGGTTGGGTTACTTCATGGTCGGATGAATTCAGCCGATAAAGATAAAGCACTGAGTGCTTTTCGGGATAACAAGAGCCAAATTATTGTTTCAACTACCGTGATTGAAGTGGGTGTAGATGTACCCAATGCGACCGTAATGATGATTGAAAATGCAGAACGGTTTGGGTTATCTCAGTTACACCAATTACGGGGTCGTGTGGGTCGAGGTTCTGACAAATCTTATTGTCTTTTAGTCAGTGGTTCTAATACTGAAACAGCCAGACAACGTTTGGGGGTATTAGAACAATCCCAGGATGGCTTTTTTATCTCAGAAATGGATATGCGTTTTCGTGGTCCTGGGGAAGTTTTAGGTAAGCGCCAATCCGGGTTAGCAGATTTTGCTCTAGCTAGTTTGGTAGAAGACCAAGAGGTATTAAATTTGGCGCGGGATGCAGCAGAAAAGATTATTCTTCAGGATGAAATATTGGATAATTACCCTTTAATGAAAGTCGAGTTAGAGTATCGGTATCAGAAGTTGATGGATGGAACAATTATGACTTAATTTAACATAGACTTGTTTCAGAAGTAGGGAACAGCGGATCTGGGAGTAGGTCGCACCGCTCCCTACTCCCTACTCCCTACTCCCTACTCCCTACTCCCGCTATACTAGTCTAATACCTCAACTGTCCCCAACTGACCATCAATCCTGACCCGCTGACCATCTCGTAATATATCAGTGGCATGATTAATATCCATTACGGCTGGGATACCATACTCTCGGGCTACAATGGCACCGTGGGACAGACGTCCCCCTACTTCAGAAATTACGCCACCAGCACGAGCGAGTAATGCTGCCCAACCAGAATCGGTGTAGGGTACAACCACAATGGTTTGCTGGTCAATAGTGATATCACTTTGCAAGGTTTTGACTATTTTTACCAAACCCTCTACAAGTCCCGAACTGGCACCAATGCCTTGTAGCAGTCGTTGCTCAGACCCAGCTAAAGATTTGGGTTCAGCGGGTAAGGGAGGATTATTGCCATAAACCAGGAAAGGTACCGTAGTCAGCTGAGCATCCTGTTCAAATTTAGTCCGTCGTTGTTGCACAATTTCTTGAAGCTGTTGTCTGAGTTCCTGGTTATCACTACCTACTAGAGAGCGAATTTCGGCTAACTCCAAGAAAAAAATGTCCCCTGGTTCCAATAGTAAACCTGACAGCAGCCAGCGTGCCTCTAAAGCCAAGAAGCTCCAACGTAGGTGAGCCATCAGCTTAGAGTAGACTTGGGTCACTCGACCTTTGAGATCCAGCCGTGCTTGTACCACTTCAGCTTTCCAGTGTTGCCCTATAGGTTTTGGAGATTGGGGCAGTGGATGAGCTAGAAACTGAGCGAACAACTTTCTAACAGCTCGGGGGTCTTCTTGCCAGCGGGGAATTGCTACATCGGTTGCCACTTCGCTAAGGTAACCATAGCCCTCAAGAAAGCGGTCAAACTGCTCTAAAATACTGGAACCATCTGGGATTTCTGCTAGGGTGGCAAACAGAGAGGCTCCACTGTCATAGATAATTTGTTCGTGGCTTAATAAATGGCGAGCATCTGCTGCTATCTTAGCTAAGGCTCGCATACTATCGACCTCTGGAGTTTTGCTGTTATCTAGTTCTTTGTCATCAATCTTGAGTAGTGCCTGCCGCAAGGACATACTAAGGGGAGCAAGAATACTATAGTAGGTGGCTCGTTTCAACACCTTCAGAATACTGTCGATGCGTTCTAGGAGTTGCACTGGAGATAATTCCGACTGGGTTCTTGCTGAAAGCTGATTCAATAGGGGCAGAAAGTGGGTTTGGTAATCCGCTTCAAAATCTTGGTCTAAACGCCATTCCCGACCGAGCAATCGTAGTAAACCAGGTACGTTTTTTATAGTGGTATTTATCGGTGGTTTGGAAAACTTAGCTCCCCTAGTCAGAAATTCCAGACTTTCTGGGGGTAGACCCATACGCCGAAAAATTTCCCCCAACAGAGTAACATTGAAGTAAGCATGGGAATAGTGCAGGGTGGCGGTTTCGGTGAAATCCATTCCTTTAGCTCGTTTCCCTAGCACTATGGTAAAAATCTCTCCCCAAACACCGCAGGTGAGGGGACGATTAATCGACCAAGTTAGGGGTCGGATTACTCCTGGAATCACTTCCGCAGCAATTTTACGAGTCCAGGTTGGTTGTAGAGTAGTGATAGGTCGTGCTTGCAGTAACCAAAGGGTTTGACCGTCATAACTCCACTCAAGATCTTGGGGAAGACCCTGGTAATAGTCTTCTAACCGACGTGCCAAGAGCGCCACTTGTTTGATTAAGGCTGGGGGGACATCACCACTCCCCTCAATCCGTGAGGAGGGCAAACTTTCTGCTGAATCCTCTTGCTGCCCTGACTTCTGGAAATAAACTTGGTACTGCTCTGGTGTTACTTTACCCGATACAACTTGTGTAGCATATCCAGGTAGGGCTTCGACCACAACAGCTTCTCCCTGTTGGGAAATAGGGTCACGACTGAAAGCAACCCCAGAAAAAACCCCTTTGACTTGTTTTTGAATGAGCACAGCCATCGCTGTATCTGGCAGTTGCTGATCCCGACGGTATTGTGCAGCTACTGGATTACGATAAGACTCTAAGACTCGATTAATGGCATCCAGTAGTGCCGCTGAGCTGGTCACCTGCAAGATGCTTTGATACTGCCCTGCGGCTGAAGCCTGGGCTGAATCTTCTCCCACTGCGGAAGAACGCACTACCAGGGGTTCAGATTCAGAAACGGGTAGGTATTTGAGCAAAGGTTCTGGATCATCCCCTGGAGGGAGTACCCAGCCCACAGGTACGGAGTAACCAGAACGCTTCAGCTGGGATAGGGTGGCAGCTTTTTGCCCAACTTTTTTAGGGTCTAGTTTGGTGTCCAGAGAAATTACGGCACTATCGCCTTGGAAAAAATGAAACACTTTCTTAGATTCTGCTTGAGTTTCTCCACTCGGAAGGTCTAAGTCATCGGGAATTTTTTGATAAATCCAAGCTAATAATAGACTCAAGCTGGTGGCAATTACAATTCTGGAGACATCCTGGGGATGCAATAAAGCCAGAATCACTGGGAACAAGACTAAAATCACCCGTTTGCCATGTTTGGGATTGCGGAAAATGGTAAAGCTAATCCCTCCAATCAAAAATACCAGCAATGCGAGAATGGGGTCATGGCATAATACTCCCCAAGTTACATTGGTCGTCCCTGCACCTTTGCCTATCCAGTAACGACCTAAGACCAGCATGATTAGAGCGATCAATTCCCAGGCTGATTCACTGGGAAAGAAGTGGCGAGCTAGTAAGACTGCTGCAATTCCTTTTCCTGCCTCTGAGAGCACTGCCAAGACACCAACCAGATTTCCTCCGTGGTAAAAGGCGGCTGAAACTGATATATTACCAGTACCGACCTGGGCTAGGTTACGCCTTGTCAGTACATAGGTAATCCAGGCAATCAGAGGTAGTCCGCCTAAGATAGGACAGACGGTAACAATGAGCAAAAACCCTAAAACCTGGTTTAGTGTCATGGGACTAATGGAAATCACTTAGTGAGATAGAGAGGACTTTATAATAACTACTACTTGATCAGAAGTATATAAGCAGTATATAAGAAGGATATAAGAACTACTTGAACTTACTGGTATCGAAAAATGTCTAGTAATCACAACTAGTAATCACAACTAGTAATCACAAGTTTAGTTTGTAAAATTATCTAAACCAAAATCAAGCCAAACTGTCTAATAAAATGGCTTGGTTTAACTAAACTATGAGTAAAGTATTTATATCATCTGGTAGATAATTATTACCTGTTATAATTATAGTTTATATTCCAGATTTTAACCTGATTTAGTCCCTAAGTTGTTTTGATTACCGCAGCTTTTAAACAGGGATTATCAACTGCATTTTCCATAGTGAATTGGATTCCTATGCCAGCAGCCAGTCAAACCCTATCCTGCCCCCAGTAGTTGCACTTTTGGATTAGTGTACGATATTTGGTATGGTAAAAGTCTTTTCTTTTTTTTTATTTAACGATTGATCATGTATAGCAGAAGTCAGAAGTCAGAAGTCAGAAGTCAGAAGTCAGAAGTCAGAAGTCAAACTCTTGCGCTTACAAAGGGTGTGAGACTAATGTCGATGTCCTAACTGCCCTGGCGACTGCTGTAAATTGATAATATAAACAGGAGTTACGCGGTTAGGTTTATTTCCCACCCAAAATTGGGAGGCTAGGGGGGCGAAATCAACTTAACCACGTAAGTTCTGTATAAGGGTAAGTTTTCAGAACTTTCTCGATAACAACAAAGTTTCTAAAGTTGCTGGAGGAGTTGCTAGCTTTGCTACAGCACCTGTGGCTGCGGAAGCTCTTTGAGATTCTAGTATTTGAACCAATCCTTACACAGATAGGTAGGTAATGGTATGGCTAAGATTGTGGGTGTTCATGGGATTAATCAAGAATTTAGAGGTAGTAATACAATTTATGATCGATGGCTACCAGCCCTAAAGGATGGTTTGGAGCGTGTTGGAGCTAGATTAGATTCTGATCATGAATTCCGCTGTGCCTTTTATGGAGACCTGTTCAGAGGCCGCTCGAAATCAGCAATAGGGATACCTAACTATGACGCCAGTGATATTGACTCGGATTGGGAGAAGGAACTCCTGCTGGAATGGTGGGAAGAAGCAGCCAAAGTAGAAGACGATATTAAAGGCCCAGCCGATCTATCAACAGAAAAGGCAACACCGAGACGTGTTCAAAAAGCTTTAAATGCCTTAAGTGGTTCTAGGTTTTTTGGTGGTGTTGCTGAAAAAATCGTGATTTCTTTTCTGAAACAAGTTGGAGGTTACTTCCATAATCCAGAGTTAAGACAGCAAATTCGCGATCGCATTGTGGAAGCCATAGATCACGATACCCGTGTATTGGTTGGTCACTCTCTGGGGTCAGTTGTCTGTTACGAAGCCCTATGCCAACACCCAGAATGGTCAGTGGAGGTTTTTGTGACTCTAGGTTCCCCATTGGGGATAAAAGGGCTGATTTTTGATCGCCTGGAACCCTCACCGGTCTCTAATTTGGGGTCTTGGCCGGGAAGTGTAAAAAAGTGGATCAATATTGCCGATGCAGGAGATATTGTTGCTTTAGAAAAAGAGTTAAATCCTTTATTTAACGGATTAGTCGAAGATAAACTTATTTATAATAGATCTGATCCTCACAATGCCAGTAACTATTTCACAGCATCTGAAACAGGAGAAGCTATTAAGTTAGGCTTGATGGATGAGTAGACGAGGTATATGGCGGGAAAACCCAGGTATTATTTAATCGCTTGTGGCACAAGTAATTACAACGATCACGATGTAGATAACTTGGATAGTGTGCCGACAGACTTACAGAGAGTGGTTGATTTATTCACTCAGCAATTTGGATATGAAGAAGCATTGACAAATCTTCGTTTAAATCCGAAGAAAGATGAGTTAATCAAAGAATTTTCAAATTGGCTTCAGCAAGAACGATGTGAGAGCGATCGCGTAATCTTTTACTATTCCGGTCATGGTGAATATTGCCAAGGAGATAGACATTATCTTTTAATGGAAGATACGGTTCTAAATCAAATTCCTCAGACATCATTACCAACGGAAGAGTTAGTTCGTCCTTTGAACAATGAAGGAGTTAAGATCAAACAAATCCTGTATATTATTGATACTTGTTATTCTGGGGTCGGAATAAGTGATGTCTCTAAATTTACTACACAAGTTGTTCAGAAATACCAACCGGTAAAAGGAGCAGGTATCGCAGTTCATGGGATTGCGGCTTGTCGTGCCAAAGATACAGCAAAAGAAGATGTATTTTCTAGCGCTTTGGAGCAAGTTATTAACGATTTAAAAAACTACGATAATTTATATATTCCTCTAGATTATCTAGTTGACCAAATTAATCAGATTATTTGCTCAAATCAACGTGCTTCCTACTCAGCTTCTGGCTCTGAGATATCTGCTATTTTCTTTCCAATTATGCCTAAGACTAGACAAACATGGGAAGAAAAGCAAGATGAACTGATTAGCAAACTTTTTGCTGAATTAAAGAAACACCCAGAAGATAGCTTACTTCAGCTTAACTCCTTTATTTTAAGCTCGAAAAATATTGAAAATCTTGTCTTATACGATGAATTTATTCTGGATTGTACAGAAATCAAAAAAAGACTGACTGAATTAGGAGAAAAACCAGTTTCAAGAGGAATATGCCCTCTAGTGGCTTGTGCAGAATGGTGTCGCCAAAGATTTTATAAACAGAATAATATATCATTGAGGCTACTTGCTAATACTATTAAAAATTGGCAACAGGAAGTTATAAAATATAGAGAAGAGGCAAACCTCTCTACAATCCAAGAATCTGTTAAAAAAGCTGATTTAAAATTTCAAGAACTGATTAAGAAAGAAAAACCGCGACTTCAAGTTGAGATTGAACCAGAGGTTGATAATTCTAATGGTACAGGACAAGCCTCTGGTGCATTACTTGTGAGTATGAATCTTTGGCTGGAAAGTCAGGATTTACCACTTGGTCGGTTTGCAGAGAAGATACGCTTAGAACCTCGGGAAAGTGAAGAGAGTTTCCTTGAGCAAGAGAGTGAGAGTTTATACACTAATCTTGAACAAATTTTGCCCAACTTAATTCGCAAGGCTCGTTATAGTTTACCTGCACGGGTTAATTTAACAATTGAGTATTTTCTTCCCTTCGACTATTTCAAAACACAATTGGATAATATTAGGTTTAAGCGAGGGAGAAACCTAACACCCCTGGGTGAGGAGTATCCAATTTTTATCAACTCCTTTGAACGATATTTTGATCAAGATTTTCTTGAGATTCGTGATGAGATTGAAGTCAAGAAGCAAGGGTTATGGAATGATGTAAATAATCCAGTAACTGAACCCAGTGTCCCTGGGGAATTTGAAGGGGATGATATCTATTATATGGGTACAGACCCATCAGATTCCGATCTAGAAAGAATTGAAGAGGCTTTACCCATTGCGGTCTGGAGTCGGAACGTGAACCAACCTCTGATTGAAGGAGAGCATCTAAACCTCTCAGAATGGCAAAATTGGCCTAACAAAATACTCAAATTACGCCAAGACAAAAAATACAAAGACTTAGAAGTAACCCTTCTCTGGGATGATTTATATCCGAAGCCTTCCCGAAGCTCTAGACCCTTGAATACCGACGTAGTGGACTAAAATGCCAAAAGACCCAACATCTGACCAGCAGGATCTTCGCATCTACCGGGGCTTAACCCTTAGTGCGGAAAGTTTACCAACTCCAGAAGAGCAACAACAACATCTGAGTCGTATGCCACCGCCCCCGCCTTGGCGCACCTTTGGTCTGTCAGTTGAGCAATGGCGTGAAAAAGCAGAATCAAAAAATACCCAAGACATCGTAAGAAAGATTAATCCAAGGGCATTGGGGTTTGTTCCGACCAAGCAAGCGGTAGAATTGGTGAATGCTGCATTGTGTTTACGTCGCCCTTTACTGATTGAAGGAAATCCCGGTAGCGGCAAAACATCCTTAGCCTATGCAGTAGCAGCTGAACTGGGACTACCGGGGCCTTACCGCTGGTCAATTGTTTCTCGGACTACTTTGAAAGATGGTCTCTATGCCTACGATGCCATTGGGCGACTACAAGAAGTGTCTTTACTGAGGCAACAAGTTGGTAACACAGAGAGAATAAAAGAGCCTGACATTGGTGACTATTTAAGATTAAGACCAATGGGGATGGCATTTCATCAATCTCAACCCGGTAGACCGGCAGTGCTGTTAATTGACGAAATTGATAAGAGTGATATTGATATGCCCAATGATCTCTTACATATATTTGAGGAAGGATTTTTTGAGATTCCAGAACTTTCTCGCTTAAACACGGACTCCCAAAAGGTACTTCCTTACCGCAGTCACAGCAATGATAGTGATGAAAAAGTTTCGGTTGACAAAGGATTAATTCAATGTCAAGAGTTTCCCTTAGTCTTGATGACCAGTAATGAAGCACGGGAGTTTCCACCAGCCTTTCTACGCCGATGTCTACGGTTATCTCTCAAGCAACCTGATACCGAAGAGGGTTTTTATCAAATTTTAGAAAACCGCTTTGATGCCACCGATTTAAAGCAACTGGATGAGCCAGCTCGGAAATTAATCAAGGAATTTTTGACACGGATTAAGGCAAGAGACACAACGTTAGCGACGGATCAATTGTTGAATGCTATCTATTTATTACTACAAGGAGATGACCTGACTGAAGAAAAACGGAAAGATGTATTGAATACTATCTTCAAATCACTGTGAGGTCAGGGGTAAATGGTGAGTGAAACAAATCAATGGTGGCCAGATGATAGAGAAGTGGCAGAGCTGATCTGGTGCTTGGCTCACTTAGATCGTATTGTTGCTCCTCCATTGTCTGAAAACATCAAACAACCAGAAGATTTACAGGATTATCTTCCGGAATCATCCACTGAAAATCCCTCAGACAATTATCCAAAGATTCCTCCCTCAGTAACAGAAAAATTAGAACAACATATACCCATTCGGACTTATCCTAAACAGTCCGACCATGCCCCGACTTCCCCTGAAAAACCCGAATCATCCTCCAGTAATTACAGCTCTCCTATTCGTGTTCCTGACCCCTTTCCCTTACCGAAACCTAGGGAAATCAGTAAAGCACTGTTGCCTTTATCTAAACGTGTTCCTGGACTGCTAGCCAATGAACTGGATATTGAGGCAACCGTTGAACAAACAGCGGAAGCTGATGGATTGCCAATGCTGGCATTTCGTTCTCCCCTAGAGCGATGGTTTGAGGTACATTTATTGATTGATTGCTCCCCTTCCATGGCATTTTGGGGAGATTTAGCAGAAGGGGTGGCAACCCTTTTTCGCTGGCAAGGGTTTTTCCGGGATGTCCGGATTTGGCACTTCGATACAAGAGAACCTACGCCCCAATTGTTTTCAGGTGTTGACCGGATTGAACGGGATGTTCGTAGCCTGATTGCACCAGGAGGACATCGACTCTTTATTGCCTTAACGGATACTTTGGGAAAAGCTTGGTATTCCAGTCAAGCCTTTGAGGTTTTAGCAGAATTAGGAGAACAGCATCCTGTTAGTATTGCCCATGTTTTTCCTCAAACCCTATGGCAGCGCACAGCTCTAGATCAGGCAATTCAACGACCATTAATTGCTCGTCAGCCAGAGTCCCCTAACTCCATGTTACAAGTAGGAGCTAGGCTTCGTACAACTGCTAGGTTATATCAATTTCCAATTTTCAATTTATCTAGGAACCACTTGAGCACTTGGGCGAATTTTACCACCGGCAGTGGCAGCAATTCTATTCAAGGGGTTTTAATTAGACAGGATATTAGACAGGATAAGCCCGAAACAGACAAAACGAATCCCAAAAAGCAAAGGTCGGAACAATCTGAATCAGTGCCGGAAACTCCCCAACAGTTACTGAGAGGATTCTTGGCTAATGCTAGCCCCAAAGCCCGAGAACTTGCGGAAGTTCTGGCTGCTGTTCCCCTGATTCCTCCAGTGATGCGCTTGGCACAACAGTGGTTTTTACCCGATAGCAAACATTGGCATCTGGCAGAAGTTTTTTTTAGTGGTCTTATCCAAAAGTCTTCCTTGGGGCCAGACCAGGCAACTGTTCCCGAAACTTGGTATGAATTTCGTCCGGGAATTCGGGAGTTACTGCTAGGAAATAGTCCAGTTCAACGCACCACTGAGATTTGGCGGGAAATTGGAGATTTCATAGAGCACCATTATGGTAGTCTGCGGGATTTTCCAGCACTGATTCCCAACCCAGCCGGGTCTGTTCAAGGTGTTGCTGGGGATCGAGAGCTCTATTTTGCCGAAGTCAAAGCAGCAGTTTTCACCACTTGGGGAGGAGAATACGCCAATTTAGCACAGGAACTTAGTGAAAAAGTAGCCCAAGGCAAACGGGAGAAAGAAGAGATTGATAAGGGATTAGAACCTTTTGATTTTGTTGCGGAAGTTCCCATCATTGTTTTTGAAGAGGAGCCAGAGGAGGATGAAGAGAAATTACAACAGTGGACATTTGAAACCCCTACTGTTAACCATCACGGGGAAATCATTAAAACCACAACCTACACCGCCTCTTACTTCACCCAAACCCTAAGCGATAATGTCGAATTGGAAATGGTGGCTATCCCTGGAGGAACCTTTACCATGGGTTCCCCTGAAAGGGAAAAAGATAGCCGTAGTCGTGAACGTCCCCAACATAATGTCACACTCCAAGCCTTCTTTATGGGGAAATATCCTGTAACCCAAGCCCAATGGAAAGCGATCGCATTAATGACAGACTTGAAAGTAGAAATAGACTTAGATCCAGACCCCTCACGCTTTAAAGGGGATAACCGCCCCATTGAAAGGATCAACTGGTATGAAGCAGTAGAGTTCTGTGACCGGCTTTCTAAGCTAACCGGAAGGGAGTATAGACTGCCTTCCGAAGCCCAATGGGAATATGCTTGTCGAGGGGTTAGAGAACCTCTCAACCTCGAAAACGGAGAATCCTATCCCCCATTCTACTGTGGAGAGACGATTACCGGACAGTTAGCAAATTACGATGCCTCATACACTTATGCGGATCAACCGCAAGGAGAAGAAAGCAAGGAAACCACCCCTGTGGATCAATTTCTTCCAAATCCCTTTGGGTTATATGATATGCACGGGAATGTTTGGGAATGGTGTTTAGATGATTGGCATAAGAATTATGACGGTGCGCCCACTAATGGCAGTGCTTGGATTGAAAATAATGAAAAGAATTCATATTCACCGCTGCGGGGCGGCTCCTGGGCTGACATTCCTGTTTACTGCCGTTCTGCGATTCGCGACGACCTCGATAGGCGCGCTGTCCGCAACTTCATTAATGGTTTTCGTGTAGTGTGCGTATCCGGGAGAACTGGATGAAGTCAGAAGTTTGAAGTTTGACTAATTATGGCCAAACTAACCATAAAACGCCCAAAACAAACCTTTCGAGGCTACAGAGAATACATCAACGGTATAGCTCTCGAAATGGTCTTAATCCCTGATGGAACCTTCACCATGGGCGCACCGGAGAGTGAAGAAGGCAGTCGTGGCAAAGAAAGACCCCAACATCATGTAACTATTTCCTCCTTTTTAATGGGACGTTACCCGATTACTCAAGCTCAATGGCAAGCGATCGCATCTCGATCTGAACTTAAGGTCAATCAATATTTAGATCCAGACCCCTCTTATTTTAAAGAGCCCTATCAAGGGATAGATAGATGGCAAAGACCTGTTGAACAAGTCAATTGGTATGATGCAGTAGAGTTCTGTGACCGCCTTTCTAAGCTAACAGGAAGGGATTATAGACTACCTTCTGAAGCCCAATGGGAATATGCCTGTCGAGGGTTTACAGAACCTCTGAACCTGGAAAACGGAGAATCCTATCCCCCATTCCACTTCGGAGAAACCATTACAACAGCTTTGGCTAATTATCGCGGAACCGATGATAAAGACTCTAGATGGTCAGGAGCTTATGGTAGAGGGCCAAAAGGAGAATACCGTCAGGAAACAACACCAGTAGAATATTTTAAAGTCGTCAACTCTTTTGGACTCAGTGATATGCACGGCAATGTTTGGGAATGGTGCGCTGATGATTGGCATGATAACTACAAAGGTGCGCCCACAGATGGCAGTGCTTGGATTGATGGTAATGAAGCAGAAAATGTCAATGCTGAAAATTCGTCATATTCAGCTAAAAATGATGAAAATATTTCAAATTCAGCGCTGCGGGGCGGCTCCTGGAACGACCATCCTTATAACTGCCGTTCTGCGATTCGCCTCAGCGTCCTTAGGCGCGGCTACCGCTTCAGCCTTTATGGTTTTCGTGTAGTGTGCGCTGGATGAAGTCAGAAGTTTGTTCGCGTAGCGTGGCCAAAGGCCAAGTCAGAAGTCAGAAGTTTGAATAAATAATTTGAGTTATCAACAAGTTTCAATTCAGGACAGAACAAAGAAGTTTGCGGTTAGAATAGTCAAAGCTTGGGTTTGGTTAGAAGAAGAATCTAAAGTTCCTAGAACCTTAGCGAATCAGTTATTAAGGTCAGGAACTTCTATCGGAGCTAATTGTAGTGAAGCTCAGTCAGCCCAATCCCGAAGAGATTTTATCAGTAAATATCAAATTGCTCTCAAAGAAGCAAGAGAAACAAAATACTGGCGCTTAGGTTCTGATAGAAGCTGAACTGGTATCATTAGAAAAGTTCAAAGCACTAATCCAAGAAACCGAGGAAATTATTAAAATCTTAGTCACCACCGTCAAAAAACTGAAAGAATAGACTTCAAACTTCAAACTTCTGACTTCTGACTTCTGACTTCATTGACTAATTATGGCGAAACTGACCATAAAACGCCCAAAACAAACCTTTCGAGGCTACAGAGAATACATAGACGGTATACCTCTCGAAATGGTCTTAATCCCTGATGGAACCTTCACCATGGGCGCACCAGAGAGTGAAGAAGGGAGTCGTGATAATGAAAGACCCCAACATGATGTAACTATTTCATCGTTTTTAATCGGACGTTACCCGATTACTCAAGATCAATGGAAAGCGATCGCATCTCGATCTGACCTTAAGGTCAATCAACATTTAGATCCAGACCCCTCTTATTTTAAAGAGCCCTATCAAGGGATCGATAGATGGCAAAGACCTGTTGAACAAGTCAATTGGTATGATGCTGTCGAGTTCTGTAACCGCCTTTCTAAGCTAACAGGAAGGGAATATAGACTACCTTCTGAAGCCCAATGGGAATATGCCTGTAGAGGGGTAAAAGAACCCCTTAACCTGGAAGCTGGAGCATCCTATCCCCCATTCCACTTCGGAGAAACCATCACAACAGATTTGGCTAATTATCGCGGGACCGATGATAAAGACTCTGAATGGTCAGGATCTTATGGTAGAGAGCCAAAAGGAGAATACCGTCAGGAAACAACACTAGTAGGATATTTTGAAGTCGTCAACTTTTTTGGACTCAGTGATATGCACGGGAACGTTTGGGAATGGTGCGCTGATGATTGGCATTCTAACTACGAAGGTGCGCCCACTGACGGCAGTGCTTGGATCGATGGTAATGAAGCGGAAAATGTCAATACTGAAAATCAGTCATATTCAGCCAATAATCAGGATAAAAGCTCATATTCAGTGCTGCGGGGCGGCTCCTGGGTCAACGATCCTGATTACTGCCGTTCTGCGATTCGCAACCTCTACGTTAGGCGCGACTACCGCTACAAGGAATTTGGTTTTCGTGTAGTTTGCGCCGGGATGAAGTCAGAAGTTTGAAGTTTGTTCGCGTAGCGTGGCCAAAGGCCAAGTTTGAAGTTTGTTCGCGTAGCGTGGCCAAAGGCCAAGTTTGAAGAAATAATTTGAGTTATCAACAAGTTTCAATTCAGGATAGAACAAAAACGTTTGCGGTTAGAATAGTCAAAGCTTGGGTTTGGTTAGAAGAAGAATCTAAGGTTACTAGAACCTTAGCGAATCAGTTATTAAGGTCAGGAACTTCTATCGGAGCTAATTGTAGTGAAGCTCAGTCAGCCCAATCCCGAAGAGATTTTATCAGTAAATATCAAATTGCTCTCAAAGAAGCAAGAGAAACAAAATACTGGCGCTTAGGTTCTGATAGAAGCTGAACTGGTATCATTAGAAAAGTTCAAAGCACTAATCCAAGAAACCGAGGAAATTATTAAAATCCTAGTCACCACCGTCAAAAAACTCAAAGAATAGACTTCAAACTTTCTAAAAACTTCAAACTTCTGACTTCTGACTTCTGACTTCTGACTTGATAGAAACTTCTAACTTCTGACTTAATAAAAACTTCTGACTTCAAACTTCTGACTTCTGACTTGATAAAAACTTCTGACTTCTGACTTAATAAAAACTTCTGACTTCATTAAAGCTGTTTGACCTGATGGTGCGTTACGGGACGGACTGTCTCAATACTGGCTACCGATAAAATCAGGGCGAGTCCGTCCCTAACACACCCTACCCAACTTCTGACTTCTGACTTAATAAACACTTCTGACTTCTGACTTCTGACTTCTGACTTGATAGAAACTTCTGACTTCACATCCCGATCTACTCCTCTTCATCATCATCCGGTAATTTTTCCATCTCCTTGGCAATTAGCGTCTGAAATTCCTCGCCACAATGAACATTCAAATGAATTGCAGCAGCCAGCAATTCTGCCAAAATTTCCGCTTGTTGTCTAGCACTGAGGTGAGGTGACTGAAGTTGATGAATTAAAGCGGTAACGGTTTGGCATTCTGAGCCTAATTCTGTAATTAATGTTTTGAGAGTATTGCTCGTAATAGGAAGGGAGCGGTCGCGAATCTGCATAATTATTTACCCAATCGTTTTAGTGCTTGCTGAATGCCCTTCTCAAAGGCACGAATCTCAGTTTCCCAATGCCTTATTAAACCTTGATCTGGAAAGTCCTTTTCATACTCTAGTTTAATCTTTTCTTGGTGTTCAGCAATACGCTGATTCAAGCTACGAATTGCCTTTTTGTGGTTTTTCTTTCCCATAAAGTTTATAGATGCACCCACAGACTTGCACCAGTATCTTATCGGGATGGTGTCTTCACCACCTTTATATTTTACCTACCCATACTTTTTATCTTGTAGGGTGAATGAATTGGTAGATCTCATTTTTGCGGTTTGACCTGCTGGTGCGTTACGGGGCGGGCTATTTCAACCAGGCGCAAAGAGGCTTAAAATTAGGGCAAGCCCGCCCCTAACGCACCCTACTGGACTTCTAAATTCTAAATTCTAAATTCTAAATTCTAAATTCCCGTTATATACAAACAAAAAAGCGCTCCCCAAACGGAGAGCGCTTCTTTCAAACTCAGCCAATTAAGCCAAGTTTAGATTAGCCGTTGATAACTGGAGCAGTTAAAGCAACAGGAGTAGCTTCACCAGCAGCTAGGTCTAGAGGGAAGTTGTGAGCGTTACGCTCGTGCATTACCTCGAAACCTAGGTTAGCCCGGTTAAGAACATCAGCCCAGGTGCTGATTACATGACCTTGTGAGTCAATGATGCTCTGGTTGAAGTTGAAGCCATTCAGGTTGAACGCCATGGTGCTGATGCCCAAAGCGGTAAACCAGATGCCTACTACAGGCCAAGCACCTAAGAAGAAGTGCAAGGCACGGCTGTTGTTGAAGGACGCATATTGGAAGATCAAACGACCGAAGTAGCCGTGAGCTGCAACGATGTTGTAAGTTTCTTCCTCTTGTCCGAACTTGTAACCATAGTTCTGAGACTCGGTTTCGGTGGTCTCACGCACTAAGGAGGAGGTCACCAAAGAACCGTGCATAGCACTAAACAGCGAACCGCCGAATACGCCAGCTACACCCAGCATGTGGAAGGGGTGCATAAGAATGTTGTGCTCAGCTTGGAACACGAACATGAAGTTGAAGGTACCGCTGATTCCCAAAGGCATACCATCGGAGAAGGAACCTTGTCCAATGGGGTAGATTAGGAACACAGAAGTAGCAGCAGCCAAGGGAGCGCTGTAAGCAACGCAGATCCAAGGACGCATGCCTAGACGGTAGCTCAGCTCCCACTGACGACCCATGTAGGTGAAGATACCAACAAGGAAGTGGAAGACGATTAGCTGGTAAGGACCACCATTGTAGAGCCACTCATCTAAGGAAGCTGCTTCCCAGATGGGGTAGAAGTGCAAGCCAATGGCGTTAGAAGAAGGAACAACAGCACCAGAGATGATGTTGTTGCCATAAATCAAAGAGCCAGCAACAGGCTCGCGGATGCCATCAATGTCCACAGGGGGAGCAGCGATGAAGGCGATGATGAAGCAGATGGTAGCGGTTAGCAATGTAGGGATCATCAGTACACCGAACCAGCCTACATAGAGGCGGTTGTTGGTGGAAGTGATCCAATCGCAGAACCGGTCCCACACGTTAGCGTTACGCTGGTTTAATGTGGTAGTCATGTTCGGATGATTGCGTTTATTAGATTATCTAGGTTCAGAAGGCTTGTTTCGCCTGTCTGTATTTATCCTAATACAATCCTGAAGATAAATACATTTTCCAGGTTTAATCGTAACTTTATTTAAAACTAGTTAACTTTGCTTAATAAAAAAATGGCGATCGCTTTCTTGAAAGATGACTGATAGCTCCCACAATGGTGATGAATCAGAGGGATGAATCAGAGGGATGAATCCTAGGCTAGGCATGGCTTAGCCAGGTTATGGCCAGCTTGGTTAATCCGTTTGAACCACTGCTATATTAGCTTAACATTGCTTAACAAAGATAGTAGTGATTGCTTTTGTCAATATTTACTGATATCTGGGACAATTTTGATTAATCCTAGGGATTAATCCTAGATGAATCGTAGGGTGGGCAGTGCCTAGCAAAGGGCTTTTCAAGCTTCATTATCTGTGTGATGCACTGCCCACCTAATACTTAACATTACTTAATAAAAAAAGTGCGATCGCTTTCGTGACCAGATTTAGGATTAATCACTAGGATTAATCCTAGGGTGGGCAGTTAGACCGACTACTGAGGGCTGAATGCTTACATTTCATGACTTGGCTTAGCTAGCCCATTCACTATTTCTACACATTGCCGTGATCTAATGGTATTTATAGAGAGATATATATAGAGCAACACCCCTAAACAGTAGAATTTCGGATTTTTAAGCCACAAAACAAATAAAAAACCAATAACTGTCGAAAAACTTCACCGGGTGCATCTCATTTTTGCTGTTTGACACGGTGGTGCGTTACGGGCAGCAACATAACCCTGACTAAGAGGCGAAAAATGAAGCCCCCCCTATAGCACCACTAGCAAAATTTTCAAAACTGAGATGCACCCAACTTCACCTTCCTTCCGGTCCCTTCACCCGGCTACCCTTGATTGCAAACAAATGCAACGAATTTGGGAAATCTGTAGCTTGCTCATTGTAGCTACAGGAGTTCGCCTATAAAAATGACTGTATCAGTAAGCCAGAACGAGTTACTCAATTCAGCCATCTCTGTATAGAGTTCTTGGGTAATTCGGAGAGTTATGGGTATTGAAGGAGATTCAACATGTATAGCTTAGAGTCCCAGATTAACTACCAAGTCAAAGGTTTCGATCGCGTAGCGTGGCCGAAGGCCAATCGCGTAGTGTGGCCGAAGGCCAATCAGCTCAGTCATTCGGAAAATAAGTCTAAAATTGCTAGTTTACCATCGAATAACTCTCAATTCCTCCTACAAGCTATTCTTGAAGGGTTTGTTGACGGTGTCTTGATTCTGACGTCTCAAGGAAAGTGGGTTCATGCTAATGAACGTGGGCTTAGCATTTGTCGTCAACTCTGTCAAGATAAGTCACAGATGAGTTCTATCCCTGAGTCAATTTGGCGAGTGTGCGAAGGGTTAATTGATAGTCGCGATTGGTTTTCTGGGCAGAAAATGATTCTTGAGTCGGAAATCAAAATGGATAATTCAGTAACATTTCGAGTTAGGGTCAGATGGTTATTTTTGGATAATCAAGCAGAACCATATCTGTTAGTAACTCTAGAAAATCGCCATCATTCTTACTATAATGCTGCTATTACTGATGCTAAAAAATATGGATTGACTAACCGAGAAGCTGAAGTTTGGTTGCTTAAGAAAGCTAAAATGTCTTACAAAGAAATTGCAGCTCGGCTTTATATTACTACCAATACTGTTAAGAAGCATCTGAAAAATATTTATGCTAAACAACAGGCATTAGTTAGTAGCTAATAGGGAGTAGGGAGTAGGGAATCGGGAGTCGGGAATCGGGAGTCGGGAAGAAAGCATTCAGCTATCAGCTATCAGCTATCAGCTAATGCGCACGCTACTTGAGGTGCTTATGCGCTACAGATGGTGCTACTTGAGGTGCTATCAGCCCAAGGCCAACTGACCGCACCTCAAGTAGCGTGAGCTTTTAGCTCACCGCTGACCGCTGACCGCTGACCGCTGAATGCTTAAAGTGTTACTTGATAATTAACAATTATCATAGGACTCTTTTGACGGGTGTTTGTTGCTATGGACGTTTCTGATTCCCAATCTGATTCCCACATCATTACCTACAGCCCTGCCTACACTTTGGTTCCGACTTACGAATGCTTTAATCGCTGTAGCTACTGCAATTTTCGGGCGGAAGCGGGGAGCAGTCCTTGGTTGAGTGTGGAGGATGCGGAAAATCAGTTAAGGTTGCTTCAGTGTCAGGGTGTTTGTGAAATTCTGATTCTTAGTGGTGAGGTTCATCCTAGGTCTTCACGGCGCAAGGCTTGGTTTCAACTAATTTATGATTTGTGTGACCTGGCTTTGTCTCTGGGATTTTTGCCCCATACTAATGTTGGACCGTTGAGTTGGGAGGAGATGGCGCGACTCAAGCAGGTGAATGTGTCTATGGGGTTGATGTTGGAACAATTAACACCGGAGTTGCTCAAAACCGTTCACTGCTATGCTCCCAGTAAGATACCAGAGGTGCGACTACAACAGTTGCAATGGGCGGGAGAATTGGGGATTCCCTTTACGACCGGTTTGTTGTTTGGCATTGGTGAAACTGAGCAGGATTGGTGGGAAAGTTTAAATGCGATCGCACAAATTCATGGTGAGTATGGTCATATCCAAGAGGTCATCCTGCAACCTTACAGTGAGGGCACTACAGAAATCTTTCATAGTCAGTCTTTCGGTCTTAATCACCTGGTAAAAGTGATTCGGAAGGCGCGTCAGATTTTGCCCTTGGATATTACTATCCAAATTCCTCCCAATTTAGTTGATACTGTTGGGAACTTGCCTCAACGGTCTTCTGCTCTATTAGCGTGTTTGGAGGCTGGCGCACGGGATTTAGGAGGAATTAGTCCCAAGGATGAGGTGAATCCCGATTATCCTCATCCCCATAGTTATCGATTGCGCGAAGTGATTGAACCAGCTGGATGGAAGTTAGTAGCGCGTTTGCCAGTTTATCCTAAGTATGACAGTTGGTTACCTGCGAGATTGCAACGGGTGGTTGAGAGATGGCGAATTGGTGATAGGTAATTGGTTATGGGTAATTGGTAGAGGTGTTGAACAGCACTGGAACCAAGATTCCGATAATTTCGTCTCGTCAGAGGTGAAACGATTGACCGACAAGCCTGATGTCAAACAGGAAGTGTGCTCAACAAGTACGTAGCAACTATGTTATCCGACTTCTCTGGCCAAAATCTCCAAGGTCGCTCCTTTAAGGGTCAAAACCTTACAGGAGCAAACTTTAACCACGCTGACCTTCGAGGTGTAGACTTCACCAATGCTCTTTTGAAAGGAGCGACCTTTAGCCATGCTAGGAGTGGATTACAGTATTACTGGGTAATTATTTTACTGGGATTTTCATTACTTCTCTCAGAGGATATCTCCCAAGTTTTTTTATACTGAATTTTGCCCCCCTAGCCCCCCAACTTTGGGGGGAACAAGAGTCAATTTGCTTCTAAAAGTCCCCCAAAATTGGGGGACCAACGGGGGCTTGGATGTAACAAATGAAACTTCTCAGACAACCTCTCAGTATTATCAAGTCACATTTTCTGTCGAACTGGTCATATTTCCCTGAAATTTCTGGAATCAGAATCCCCTATTCTTCAGAGTTGTAGGGTGGGCAAAAACATTTTGGTTATGGGTGAGTATTCTAGATAATATCAATTTGCCCACCCTACTGACTTGTAGGTTGTAGGGTGGGCAAAAATATTTTGGTTATGGGTGAGTATTCTAGATAATATCAATTTGCCCACCCTACTTTAATTGGGATTTTTTTTGACATTAGGTGGGCAAAAATATTTTGGTTATGGGTGAGTATTCTAGATAATATCAATTTGCCCACCCTACTGACTTGTAGGTTGTAGGGTGGGCAAAAAAAAACATTTTGGTTATGGGTGAGTATTCTAGATAATATCAATTTGCCCACCCTACTGACTTGTAGGTTGTAGGGTGGGCAAAAAAAAACATTTTGGTTATGGGTGAGTATTCTAGATAATATCAATTTGCCCACCCTACTGACTTGTAGGTTGTAGGGTGGGCAAAAAAAAACATTTTGGTTATGGGTGAGTATTCTAGATAATATCAATTTGCCCACCCTACTGACTTGTAGGTTGTAGGGTGGGCAAAAAAAAACATTTTGGTTATGGGTGAGTATTCTAGATAATATCAATTTGCCCACCCTACTTTAATTGGGATTTTTTTTGACATTAGTTGTAGGGTGGGCAAAAAAAAACATTTTGGTTATGGGTGAGTATTCTAGATAATATCAATTTGCCCACCCTACTGACTTGTAGGTTGTAGGGTGGGCAAAAAAAAACATTTTGGTTATGGGTGAGTATTCTAGATAATATCAATTTGCCCACCCTACTGACTTGTAGGTTGTAGGGTGGGCAAAAAAAAACATTTTGGTTATGGGTGAGTATTCTAGATAATATCAATTTGCCCACCCTACTTTAATTGGGATTTTTTTTACACTTTTGGTGGTGCGTTACGGGGCGGACTATCCCAACTTTGACGGTGCGTTACGGGACGGGCTATCCCAACACTGGCTACGAGGCAGAAAATGAGGGCAAGCCCGTCCCTAACGCACCCTACGAGGATAAAAATAAGGGCAAGTCCGCCCCTAACGCACCCTACGCACTAAAAACCCGTCGCCAACCTTCATAATAGCATAACCACTATAATACGATTTCCCTATAAAAGTACCAAAGATGGGCATTCCAATTAGTATCGAAATCGTTGGGTAATCGCTCCTGAAGACTAGAAGATTGTAGGTGAAGTAGCTCCGGTTTGTTGAGGGGAGTTGGGATTACAGTCCAATCTTTTCTGTTATTGAACTGGCTATAGAGTTTCTCAGTATATGGTAGCACCGCAGCATTATACTTGTTACTACTTACTACCTCTGTGACTGCATCAAGCTGCCCTAGGACAGAAATAACAATACGATCCAATCGTGGCGCACCTTTTACATACTTGGGAAAAGCATTCAGTACAATTTCTTGGCCTGAGTCAAATCTCTCAACCTGGAAAGGTCCACTGCCAATGGGCTTCAGCTGAAAACTTTTTTGATTGTAAGCGTGGCGCGGTACTATACCGATAGTCATCACAGAGGCAATGTAGCGTGGTAGTGGAGACTCAGCAATGTCGATGGGGCGGGGGCGTGGTTGGTCAACGATTTCGATAGACTCAATCTGATCAATGCTCTCGATAGACTGAATCTGCTCCCGGTCAATGGGCGTAATGGTATCATCTTTGTCAATATCAACTTGATCAGAATTATCGTCTTTGCGTTCCTCTTCTTTGAGAAAAGGCCACAGTACTTCAAAGCTGATTATCCGATCATTAACGACATTGATATCTCTGATTATGTTTATCACCCGCTTATTTGGGCTTGAGTTAAGTTTTTTATATACCTGATAGGTAAACTCTACATCAGCTACAGTAAGCTGTTTTCCGTCATGGAAACTCACTTCTTCAGAAAGCTGGAAATAAATTATTCGAGTATTATTTTCCTTATTTTCAATCCACCACCAACGAGTAGCAATATCGGTTACGAAAGCTCCTGTTTTTGGATCAAGACGACCCAAACCACGGAAGACTAGGCTCAACACATCCCCTGGACCGTAGTTCATATTCGCTGAAGGGTAGTTAATATTGAGTAGTGGGTCAAGGGTATTGATATCACGAAAATCAGCAATGGTTAGTTGGTTTAGACCTTTAACCTCAATCTCTCTGGTAAAGGTGCTGTTAGCTCGGTTTAGGTCTAAATTTTTCTGGTGTGGATCAGCAGTGAAGCGGATGGTGTGGGAACCAGGGTCGAGTCTGAGCTGGCGACGGATACTGCTGTCTTGCGATCGCTGATTGGGCTGCAACGGACCGTGGGATTGGATTGGCTGCGGCTTGTTATCCACTGTCCACTGTACCTCGAAGGTATCAGAAGAACTATTCCCTTGATTGATTAGATCCGCTTCAATGGTAATCAGGTCTCCTGCTAATGGTTGATCTGGTGTGATAGTAATATTTCGCACTCGTAAATCAACGGTGATTGCTTCCCAAGACAGCAGATTGGTGCTTTGACCATCGATAACTACAAACAAGACACCAGAGCCTGTTACTTCGGGCATGGTAACAATTAAACGGGACTTGCTCCACTCAAGAATCTGTACTGCTTGACCTTGGAAGAAAACTGCGGCATTAGGGTCGCGATCGCCAAAATTACCTCCCTCAATCACAACCTGGCTTCCGGGTAGTCCTTTTGCTGGTTTCACCTCACTCAAGAACGGTAGCTGTCGCCATATCCGAATCCGTGAATCAGCAATTCCAGTTTTGCGGCTGAGTTCAGCTACCATTGCCGCTGTTTGGCTGTAGCCTTCAAGGTCATTAACTGAGTAAATCCCAATGCCATTTAATTGTTTGATCTCAGCCTCGGTAATACCAGGTAGAGTAGCCAGGGGCCTAGTGCTGATCGGTTGATCAAGTTGCTTACGCACTCCTTGTAACTGGCTTTCTAGGACTTGGGCAAAATCCAGTTTGATAACAGTAGCGCTATTTTCCCCAGGGTCTGTAGTCCGAAATAAGATTTTACCGTCAGAGGTACGGCGCAGCTTAACTTCTATATCGAGTTGAAGCTGTTTAATCGCCATAGACTTGCCACGGGCATAAGATTTCAAAGAAAGAGTATCTTCAGCACGGTCAATTTCAGCAGCGATCGCATCAACCATCTCCGCTAGCTGCCATTCCGTGTTTTCCTCTGTATTGCTGTTTGTATTGTTTTTTGTATTACCTTTTGTATTGCCGTTGCTGGCTGTTAATGATTCCTCATTAGTCATAGTAGTTTACTAGCAAAAGTGTTTAACTTCGGAATAGTAGTCTTATCGTGATTTTTCAGGAGCGATAGTCATGCGGATGCGACCTAGTTTACCGACAGGGGGAGTTTCTATAGTTGAAGGTAAACTAATCATTACTCGTGATTTTGTTTTCTCTTGACTTAAAAATTGCCCATCGGTTTTTAGGTATAAATGGGCTGGAATATCAAAATAAACATCTGTAACCTCTAAATTCGTTTCTGTAGTGCTGTCAGAATTTGTCTGGTCGAGGGTGTCAGATACTTCTTCAAGGATCAGGGCAATCAAGTTGCCTAGTGTGATGTCAGCCATAGGTATAGCGCTACGCGCAAGTCAGAAGTTAGAAGTCAGAAGTTAGAAGTAAGTTATGACTAAGTTTCGGAGTTTAGGAGCGATGCAGAGGTGCGACCCGTGGCGAATTTAATTCTTAATGCGGAAAGCGCACCTAAGCGGTTTTGGGGGTTCCCCCCATGAGCGACTGCATCAAGACAATGTCAAACACCTTAGAGGTTGTCTGAGAAGTCTCATTTGCTACATTCAAGCCCCCTAAATCCCCCAATTTTGGGGGACTTTTACCAACAAATGGATTCTTGTTCCCCCCAGAATTGGGGGGCTAGGGGGGCAAAATTCAGTATCAAAAAACTTTTCAGATATCCTCTTAATGCGTAGTGCTCTAATGATAGATAGGGGATGATTGAAGTTACTTAATAAGGAAGCAGGGAGCAGGGAGTAGGGAACAAATCTCCCCAAACTCCTCTCTCTTTTCCTATTCCCTAGGCGCTAACCTATCGCAACAATCATCCCGCTGTAATACTTAAGTGATTAGGTAATCAATTTATCCGTTTTATTCTACTATTGGGAAGGTCTCGGTGCGGAAGCGAATTTTAACCTGACCAATGATTTCAGTACTCATGGTGACGTTATCAAATGAACTTTCATTAGTTGCTTTGACTTTTAGTTTGTTGAAGTTTGCTCCAACAGAAGCACGACCCCATCCCCACCTAGCACTGGCTCGGATAGAAGCGCCAGCTTGTAAACGGTCGTACTCGCTTTTTCGTCTAGTTTCTGTTTCGGTAGCAGTAACGTTAAAGGTAAGTTTAGAAAGGATTTCACCATCGGTGATCACAATCCGTGCCATACCCTGCCGTGCCATCTCCCGGAGATGATCAATCAAGCTCTGTGCCAGTGACTCAGAGAGTTTGCGACGAATTACTTGGACTTGAGGAACTGTGAAAGAATTCTTCTGCTCTGGTGTGATAGTGAGTTTAAGGGGTTGTTCCAGGTTGACCGTTTCTGCTTCTAATGCTCTTGCTACCTCCTTTAATTTAGTAACACCAGCCTTGCCAGGATTGCCGGTGTTTTGGTCTGTAGGTGTGTTTGGAAATATATAGTTCGCCCGTACAAGAGTGCCGCCATTTCCATCCGGGTAGTTTTCATTAAGGTGTGCCTTAATCTCCGCATCAGAGACGTTCTCAGCCTCAAACTGCTTGAGGGTTTTGGCTAGGTTAGCAACCAGCTCAGCATAGGCTTCGATCTGTCTGATTGTCGCAGCGATAATAGCATCGAAAGTACCGTTAATTAAGCCAGCAGTAAACTCCACAAAGCCTAGGTCTTGTACTTGCTTGGCGGCATTAATACCGGTATTAACAGCATCACCGATAGCCATGCCTCCAACCATGGATATCTGAGATTGCTGCTGATTCAGTTTTTCCTCAACCAATTCCTGGAGTGTGTTACCGAGGATATCAGCAATACCATCGCGCACTAGTTGCCGCTCTTGCTGGTCCCTAATCCGTGCTAGCGCTGAATCAACAATCTCGGTGACGATGCGGTTAACACCTTCTTCTATTAGTGCTTCAGTAGACGGATTTTTATCCGTGGACTGAATTTCTGGGTTTGGCATCTCACCTAACTGTGGCGGGATTGGATTTTGTGAAGTCATGGCATGATGTCCTTAATATTAAATGGGATAAATCGGGGTAATTTATCTAGCCCTTGGATTAGTAATTTAACATTATGCATTCCCTTGATCACAACTTTCAAATGAGTATATCACACTGAATTGGATCAATAAAGGTACCTCCTAGCAATTATCCTAGCTATGAGGTACAAAATTTCGGGATTTTAGGGAACAGCGGATCTGGGAACAGGGAATAGGAATGCGCTGCATCAAAACAGGGAATCAACGTCAAAGAATACTGTACCTCATAACGGCGATAAACGCTAGATATACTCCTTAATTTACGAAGGAATAACGTTTTTGTAACAAAATAACAGCTTAAAGATTATTTTTCCACCCTGAAAAAGCGTTGTTTATAGCAACATATCATTATCATGCGTAGCTTAATTATGGTATAATTAAGCTATCCTATAACCCCACTTTTTTTTGAAAAAAAATCTAAAATTCACCCATACGTTGTGAATGTAGAGGCTGATGTAGAGGCTGATGCTTTCAATCATTAATCCTTAATTTCAGCAGCAAAAAATATTAGCATACACCCTAATCAATGGGGCTATTATGGTTTTTAAATGAAATGTAAACAAAAGATGATGGAGCAATAAAAATTCGGATCAAAGACCAGCTAAGACTAGGAAAGATATTCGAGGATTTTTTGATGTAGGCTAAATGAGCCTAAGTTTTTATGACCTATTCATAAAAGCTATATTATTACTGAAGTCTGGATCGTGCCTACTGCTCAACACCTGTGAAATCATTACATCGAACTGAGGCGCGATCAAATCCGTAGCCCAAGGTTATCTTAAAGGAAGATAGGGACAAACACTCTTAACCTCATGGCATCTATTCCTAATCCAACTCTGGCAGCTGGTCTAGCAGCTCTCAAACAGGGCAATTACCAGGATGCGATCGCACACTTAGAAGGTGTCTGTGAGATGGAGTTGGATGACTCCATTGTGACGGAAGCCTCTCAATCCCTAGTCGAGGCTTATCCTAAGCATGGTCAGCCAGAAAAAGCGATCGCACTTTGCCAACACCTGAGGGAACACCCTGACCCCCAGATACAGGAATGGGCAGCTAAAACTGAGGCTGAGTTAATTACCAAGTATCCGGTTGCTGCTAAATCCCCTACTGATGCCACAGGGTTTACCCCCCTAGAGGATCAGGCTTCTAGCCCACTGAAACTGAGCCGTAAACCAAACCAGACTGCTTCATCTTCTTCCCTATTACCAGTTCCCTACTCTCCCCCGGATATTCCCACCCTCTACACTCCTCGTCCTCGATGGCGCAACTGTGGACGAGCACAGCATTGGCATCCCCTGAAATCTGCCAAGATGGAACGGTTGTGGTTAGTCGCAATCACGGTTGCGATCGCATTTTTCTGGCTACTGCGGGTTCTAGTGGAATTCGCCATGGAAACCATCAATTCCATCTTGGTAGAGTTACCCTGGTTCCAACCCTTCCAATTGTTATACCGTGACCCAACCGTAGCCCTAGAAATTACCTTAGCCATCCTATTTATCCTATCGCCCTGGTTAATGGATGGATTGCTAAAGCAGTTTCATGGTCTTGAAGCCCTATCCTTGACCCAACTAGCTTCCCGCCATCCAGAATCCGCTAAAGTTATACAAAAGGTTTGCCGCAAACGTCGTCTGCCCTTACCGAGCTTAAAAGTCTTACCCACAGACGCCACCGTAGCCCTGACCTATGGTAACTTACCTCGCACTGCTCGGATTGTAGTTAGTCAGGGATTATTAGACCAGCTCAAAGATGATGAAATTGCCAACATCTACGCCGGTCAGCTAGGACATATTATCAATCGGGATTTCATCTTGATGTCCCTAGGGGTACTAATTATTCAAATCCCTTACACTATCTATTGGCAAATCCCTCAGTGGGCAGAGAAGCTAAAGGAATTACTGCTAGTTAAATTACCTGGTGCTAGGGGATGGTTAAGCGCAATCCTTTTAGGAATTACTGGTACTGTTGCTTCCCTCAGTTACAGCATTTATTGGGTATTGAGCTTACCCCTGCTATGGTTATCTAGAGCTAGGGTTTACTATAGCGATCGCATCGCCATCTCAACCACAGGTAATCCCAATGGCTTGACCCGCGCCTTACTAAAAATTGCCCTAGGGATAAGCGAAGACATCCAAATTTCCGGCCAAACCAGTGGGCTATTAGAAAGCTTTGATGTCTTACTCCCCGTCGGTTATCAGCAAGCCATGGTTATCGGCAGTTTTTCCCCCACCACCCCCTTTGAAGACATCTTGAAATGGGACTGTACTAATCCCTACCGCTACTGGTTAATCATCAACTCTGCCCATCCCCTACTCGGAGAACGTTTACATTTACCTAAGCGCTACGCCCACTTTCTCAAGCTTCATGCCGAACTAGATTTACCAGCTTTAATTCCTGCCAGTCGCAATCGAGCTGAATTTTTCTCTAAACTCAGCAACAGTTACAAAGCCTTACCCCTGCTACAAAGTACCCTAATTTTTGGCGTAATTATGGGCGCAGCATTAAGAGGGATACTTTGGATGATTGGTAAACTGTCTGACATGTTCGACATTTGGCAGTTAATTTGGCTACATAACGCCAATTCCTTTATCGATGCTTGTATCTTAATTGCCTTTAGTATCAGTGTCTTTCTCTGGATTAATAATTACTTTCCCGACCTCAAACCTACCAATATCGGTACTGACCCCGACTTAGGAGATTATTTCGCCACTAACGCTACTCTACCTCCCGATAGTCGTCCTGTTCTCTTAAGCGGAAAACTATTAGGACGTTCGGGATTACGCAATTGGCTCGGACAAGATTTAATATTACAAACCTCGACAGGTTTAGTCAGACTAAACTACTGTTCCTATCTCGGACCACTAGGTAATATCCTACCTCAACCCACCCGTGTTAGTAATTTAGTTAACCAGACCGTAATCGTCACCGGTTGGTTTCGCCGGGGTGTTAATCCCTGGATTGATATTGAAACCATCAGTATCGAAGGAGATAAACCAATTCGCAGCTACTATCCCATTTGGATTACCATCCTCGCCACAGTAGCAGCCCTATCCGGCGCTTATCTGATTTCCCAAGTGGGAGCCTGAAATTACTAGGGAATTGGGAATCGGAACCCACCCCTAACCCCTCCCAGGAGGGGAACGGGAATCGGGAATCGGGAATCGGGAATCGGAATAGTAGATGTAGGGTGGGCAGTGTATCAGACTCGATTAATCACTGCGAGGATAGTTGCTATACACTGCCCACCATAGTTGCGTAGGGTGCGTTAGGGGGGCTCGCCGTCATTTTCAACCTCGTAGCCAGCCTTGGGAAAGTCCCCCCCGTAACGCACCACTGGGTTAAACACTGCCCACCATCGGAATAGTAGAGCAGCCCAGCATCGGAATAGTTGATGTAGGGTGGGCAGTGTATCAGACTCGATTAATCACTGCGAGGATAGTTGCTATACACTGCCCACCATAGTTGCGTAAGGTGCTGGGTTAAACACTGCCCATCATCGGAATAGTAGAGCAGCCCACCATCGGATGGGGTTGATGTAGGGAGTGAACAGACCGGATCAATTACTGGGATGATAGTTTCTAGACACTGCCCACCATCGGATGGGGTTGATATAGATGTAGGGTCGGCAGGGTCGCAGAACGGATCAATCACTGGGATGATAGTTGCTAGACCATGTTTCTAGTTCATGTATTCACAACCAAAATCCAAACACTATAGTATGAAAAAACTGTCTATAATTTTACCATTAGCCATCCTAGCTTTTGGATGTGTAGTTGTTAACAGTCAAGAAACCTCCTCACCCAATAGTTACACTCAATCGGTTACAAGTGACGTTTTAGGCAGTGGTTATCCGACTCAAGAAAAAAAGGAAATTCTGGAACTTATTCGCCATACCATCAAACCCAGAACAAAACTGCCTACTCATACTCATACCGGCATGCAAATTGCACTAGTAGAGGCTGGCACGTTAACGTTTACTGTTGTGAAAGGAGAGGCTAAAGTAAGGAAAGCTAATGGCAAAGAATTAATTCTGCAAGCAGGGCAAACTACACAACTAACGGTTGGAGATTCTCTAGTTGAATCGAGCGGAATGGTTCACTATGGTGAAAACAAAACAAACAAACCAGTTATTCTTCTGTCCGCTTCCCTATTTGATGTTGAGCAACCAAAAACTATTTTAATTGAACCGGAAAAGTGAAGAATAAAATGTAAGCGGTAAGCGGTAAGCGGTCAGCGGTCAGCCGTCAGTTTCTAGGGTGCATTTCAATGGATGCAAAAACACTCTTCGGTCATAGAAAGCTAATATCATTTTATGACAATTACCCTTAATAAAAATCTCCCCCATCTCCCGATCTCCCCGCGCCCGCGCCCCACACTTCCCACACTCCCCACACTCCCGATTCCCGACTCCCGAAAAAAACATTAAGAAATGTTGCGTTATTCCTAAATATTCGTTACAT
>NZ_GL890929.1:0-53807 GCF_000211815.1 Moorena producens 3L | reverse complement strand
TTCCCGATTCCCGATTCCCGAGTCCCTCACAACTTTGTTACAAATATTTTCAAAATCTGTTATAATGTAAGATTATTTATGTTATAATAAAATTGCCCCAGACGTTAAACGAAACGTTAAACGGGAAGAGCCAGCCTGAAGATATTCCAGGCTGAAGGCTGGCTCTAGGACCCCTTATAACAGGAGATACATTAAATTATGTCCTATGCTGAACGCCTACATCCATGGGTGGTGGTGCGCTTATTACCACAGATGCAACGAGTGATTGTTGCTCGGTTCCGCAAACGTTCGGATGCGGAGGGTCATATGCAGGCTCTGAAACGGCTAATGCCCGATGCTCAATTTGTGATTATATTTGATATTGGCGAGCCGATCACTGAAGAAGACTCTTAGGATTATCGGGAGTCGGGAGTCGGGAGTAGGGAGTCGGGAATCGGGAGTCAGATCAGCGTTCCCTCTTGCCTTTTGCCTCTTGCCTCTTGCCTCTTGCCTCTTGCCTCTTGCCAAAGAGATTATTCACAAATAAATTACCATAACAATATATCCAGAGTAAAAACAAGACACTACCACCATGCCGCGACTGAATCTGATCGTTTCTGATCAAGCTTCTGGAAATCAACAGGCTGCACCTATCGAAAGCCCTGATCACCTCGATGGGAATGGGAAAACAAACCAGCTCCAATCTCAGCAGTTAGACCCCATGACCGGGGTGACATCAAACCCAATTGAGCTGGATTTGGAAGCAGTAAATCAGCAACTGACTGACACTAGCGCTACCAAAATCGTAGAATGGGCAGCTGAAACCTTTGGTGATGGCTTAGTGATGAGTAGCAGCTTTGGGATCCAGTCAGCGGTCATGCTGCACTTGGTCACTAGTGTCGTTCCAGATATACCGGTAATTTGGATAGATACGGGCTACCTACCGGTGAAAACCTATCGATTTGCCGAGGAGTTGATCGAACGACTCAACTTGAATGTTAAAGTATACCAGTCTGCCATGAGTCCAGCACGGATGGAAGCCTTGTATGACAGACTCTGGGAAAAGCAGGATGTAGAATCCCTCAACCGCTACGACCAGATCCGCAAGGTGGAACCGATGCAGCGCGCTTTGCGGGAACTAAACGCAACGGGATGGTTAGCAGGATTGCGCAAGCAACAGACTGACCACCGCAAGAGTATGGGCTGGGTTAACAAGCAGGGGGAGCAGTATAAGATTTTGCCAATTCTTAACTGGCACTCTAGGGATATCTATAAGTATCTCACCGCTCATGACTTACCCTATCATCCCATGTTTGATGAGGGTTATACAACCGTCGGTGATTGGCATTCCAGCCGACCTTTATCCTTTGATGATCAGGATGAACGGGATACCCGTTTTCATGGCCTTAAGCAAGAGTGTGGTATACACTTGCCTGAAACTCCTGGTGAAGCTGCAAGTCTTGATTCTAGCTCTCTGTAATAGGGAACAGGGAGTAGGGAGTAGGGAATTGGAATGCGTACGCGGGCATCTTGGTAGAACTGGCATCTTGCCAGTTTGCTACTATCACAGATGTGTAAGCTTACTATTCCGATAGTGCCTCTAGAAATAATGAGTAGAACTGGCATCTTGCCAGTTTGCTACTACTATCACAGATGCCTACGCTTACTGTTCCGATAGTGGCTCTACAAATAATTGGTAGAACTGGCATCTTGCCAGTTTGCTACAGTAGTCTACAAATAATGTGATTGGCCTACGGCCACGCTACGCGATCGCATACTAGTTTAATAGTGCCTCTACAATCATGCGATCGCATACTGCTTCAATTTTGTAACTATTTTTTTGACAAATTGCACACAACCTTAACTTGTTACCAATACACTTCACCCAGTAATCAACTGGTAACTATTAATCTGTATAAGCTTACTAAATCAACTTCTTGATATAAAGCCAGTGAACTGTAGCGAGAAGTAGCCTGTTCAGTTTCTGGAAGATATAAACTTAGACCACATAATTCCTTTGAATTGGTATTGCTAGGAGGACGGCCACCAAAAAATTCTCCTCCTGTTTTGTAGGAGGTAATAACTGATGAACGCAGAAAATCAGCAAATTCAGTAAACTCATTTTGTCTTTGACTGCTGCTCCTGAACAGATGACCAAGTAAAACAAGTGCATCACAATGCTGTTCACCAAAATAGTGATAGGTTGGGAGTTCTGAGTCTCTAATTGCTGGCAAACGGCTGTTGAGAATCGGCTGAAGTAACCGTGAGAGTTTATCTGGAATACCCTCAACGGCTTGGTTGTCTACCAGTGTCAGGGTGTGATACATATCAGCCCTCTCAGAATCCATGATAGCTATGGCTGCTTCACGTCCACCAACCGATGGCTTTTTAAGGTGATTGAGAAAGCTCTCGTAATAGTAATTCGGGGCACCAAGAGTCAGCTGAGAGGCAAGGGTATATCGAGCACAATTCCTGACTTCGTATACAACTTCCAGCGTAGCTTTGTTGCAATTCTGAAAGAAAAGTAGCTCAACTCGTCCATTAGTAGCTTGGTTAAATTTACTAACCGCATTGGCAAACTGGTCAACTCTCATCCAAGTCCGGGTTTGACCAGTTGTCTTGTGATCATCAGGACTAATTTCGTTAATTTTTCCACCGTGACCAACAACAATAACCGCCCAAGACTCTGCTTCAAAGGTTTGATTTGCCCAATCAAGATACGCTGAAAAAGCTGATACGTCACTACTGTTTTCCCCTGCTACATCAATCTCATTGGTAATCCCATTAACAAGCTGACGACGACGCATTTTTGGCTCGCCCCAGTAGTCTGATTGAACGACTACAGCAATTTCAGAGTTTTTCGTACCACGGGTTAACATTTCAACGATTGGCTCACCAAAACGTACAAGGTCGTTATCGTATGGCATCCAATACAAGACCACCCATTGATGACGTGATTTAGTTTGGAAAGACTGGGAACCCACGGCAGAAGAAGAATTCCTACTTACGACTCCAGCAAAGCAAGCTGAACTTAACGCAACATAACGACAGAACTTTCTTCGTTTCATGATCACGACAGAAATGTAAATTCAAGCTTTGTAGCTATATTGATAATAACTTAACCTTAATACCAACAGATAATATTTCGGCTACCGCCATCAGCGAGAGCTTAAGCAACACAATTAATTACTATACTTAGTATACAAAAAAATTTTAGATATTAACCATTTGTAACAAGTTTAAATAAAGTAATATTTTTCAATAGGTCTTTGAGTATAAATAATCAATTTATATTATAATAATAATCGTGCCCTTTAACATAGTATTTAACTTTAAACCGTAAGCTATCAGCTATAAGCTATCAGCTTATGGGTATGCTCCGGATGCATCTCCTAAAAGCTGTTTGACCCGGTGGTGCGTTACGGGCAGCAACCTAACCATGGCTACTGAGAAAATCCCCCGCCCCCTAACGCACCCTACGCAATATTTTTAATGAGATGCACCCAAGGCGAACTGTAGCCTAAAAATAATGCGATTGGCCTATGGCCACGCTACGCGAACGCTTACTATTCCGATAATGCCTCTACAAGAATACGTGGAACAAGCATCAAGCCAGTTTGCTACAGTCTAGAAATAATGCGATTGGCCTATGGCCACGCTACGCTCCGGAAGCTTCGCTTCCGCGCTTATGCGATTGGCCTATGGCCACGCTACGCGAACGCATACTATTCCGATAGTGCCTCTACAATCATGCGATTGGCCTATGGCCACGCTACGCTCCGGAAGCTTCGCTTCCGCGCTTATGCGATTGGCCTATGGCCACGCTACGCGAACGCATACTGGTTCAATCGTCATAACCTTGGCCTTTGGCCACGCTACGCGAACAACCAACTAACCTTGGCCACGCTACGCGAACAACCTTGGCCTTTGGCCACGCTACGCGAACAACCAACTAACCTTGGCCTTTGGCCACGCTACGCGAACAACCTTAAACCTTCAACCCGATTAAACCTTAAGATGGTCACTTGGGATCCCTATCTAGCATCAATCCGTGACACCTACGCCCAATCGTGGCAAGTTTATACCCTAAGCGATGTCGAAGACCGCAAGCGCAAGCAGCAGCAACAGACCCCGATGCTGTTCAACTTTGACCTAATGGTCGAAACCATCAAGTCGGAGCAGCCACAAAGAAACCAGAATCGGGAAGAAACTGAACGCTTGCCTGTTCTAGAAGGATTGCTCAAGTATGCTAATGACCATGTATTACTGGTGGGACGTCCGGGTTCAGGCAAATCCACCGCCTTAGTCCAATTGTTGGCAAATGAAGGGATACAAGGGAAAATTCCGGTGCTGGTGGAACTGCGATATTACCAGACATCGGTGTTGGAGTTAGTGCGGAATTTTCTGAAACGCCATGGTGTACTCCTCGACTCTACCGAAATCGAAAGACTATTGTTTCAGGGACAATTCTTGCTACTTATCGATGGCGTGAACGAGCTACCCTCAGAGGAAGCACGCCTACATTTGACTCAGTTTCGGCAGGATTACCAGAAGACTACTTCCATGATTTTGACCACTAGGGATTTAGGAGTGGGTGGTGACCTGGGGATTGAAAAGAAGTTGGAAATGCAACCCTTGAGTGCAGCCCAAATGTCGGAGTTTGTCCGCAAGTATTTGCCACAACAGGGGGAGCAGATGCTTAAGCAGTTGGGCGATCGCTTACGGGAGTTTGGGCAAACCCCCCTACTATTGATGATGCTATGTGACCTATTTAAGTCTATAGGTAAGATACCGTCAAATCTCGGTTTAGTGTTTCGGTTATTTACCCAGTCTTATTCTAAGCAAATCAAGCAAGATGTTAAGGTTTCCGATAATCAATCAAGAAAATTTTGGCCTGAGCTGCTGCAACAGTTAGGGTTTGTGATGACAACAGGGGATAATCCTGATAAACCCGAGGAGATCAGCGTTGCTATTGCTAAAACAAAAGCTGAGGAAATTTTAACTAACTATCTACTTAATAAGGCTGTTGTTAATCCTAATGTTTGCGCCAAGACTTGGCTTGATGACTTACTCAACCATCACTTGATTCAAGCATCAGGAGAATTGATTGAGTTTCGACACCAACTGATCCAAGAATACTATACAGCAGAATATTTATTGAAGCAATTACCAAACCTTAGGGATCAGGAGTTACAACAAAACTATCTCAATTATTTGAAATGGACAGAAACTCTGGTGCTGATGCTGCAATTGGTAGATGATCAAGCCCAAGCACAGCGGGTGGTAAGGTTAGGGTTAGATGTGGATTGGCAACTGGGAGCCAGGTTAGCAGGAGCAGTAAAACCCAAGTTTCAGGAAGATACTGTCGAGTTGGTGGCTAGGTTAGAGGTTCCGAAGTCTTTTAAGGTTGAGCTGTTGGAAATAACTAAATCAGACAGAGCGATACCTGAACTAAGTAAATGCCTGGATGATGACGACTCATCTGTGCGTACTAGTGTGGCAAAATCTCTGGAAAAAATCGGGACAGAAGTGGCGATTGACCCCTTAATTAAATGCCTGGATGATGACGACTCATCTGTGCGTACTAGTGCGGCATCTGCTCTGGGAGAAATCGGGACAGAAGCCGCTATAAACCCCTTAATTAAATTGCTGGATGATCCCAACTCATTTGTGCGTACTAGTGCGGCATCTGCTCTGGGAAAAATCGGGACAGAAGCCACCATAGACCCCTTAATTAAATTGCTGGATGATCACTACTCATCTGTGCGTACTAGTGCGGCATCTGCTCTGGGAGAAATCGGGACAGAAGCCACCATAGACCCCTTAATTAAATTGCTGGATGATCACTACTCATCTGTACGTATTAGTGCCGCAAAAGCTCTGGGAAAAATCGGGACAGAAGCCACCATAGACCCCTTAATTAAATTGCTGGATGATCCCCAAGATTCTGTGCGTAGTAGTGCGGCATCTGCTCTGGGAAAAATCGGGACAGAATCTACGATAGACCCCTTAATTAAATTGCTAGATGATGACCACTATTCTGTGTGTATAAGTGTGGCAGATGCTCTGGAAAAAATCGGGACAGAATCTACGATAGACCCCTTAATTAAATGTCTGGATGATCCCAACTCATTTGTGCGTAGGAGTGCGGCATTTGCTCTGGGAAAAATCGGGACAGAAGCCGCTATAAACCCCTTAATTAAATTGCTGGATGATCCCAACTCATTTGTGCGTAGTAGTGCGGCATTTGCTCTGGGAGCAATCGGTACAGAATCTACGATAGACCCGTTAATTAAATTGCTGGATAATTCCCACTATGATGTGCTTATTATTGCGGCATCTGCTCTGGGAGCAATCGGTACAGAATCTACGATAGACCCGTTAATTAAATTGCTGGATAATTCCCACTATGATGTGCGTATAAGTGCCGCAAAAGCTCTGGGAAAAATCGGGACAGAAGCCACCATAGACCCCTTAATTAAATTTCTGGATGATGATAACTATTATGTGCGTATAAGTGCGGCAGAGGCTTTGGGAAACATCGGGACAGAAGCCACCATCGACCCCTTAATTAAATTCCTGGATGATGATAACTATGAGGTGCGTATAAGTGCGGCAGAGGCTTTGGGAAACATCGGGATAGAAGCCACCATCGACCCCTTAATTAAATTGCTGGATGATCCCAACTCATTTGTGCGTAGTAGTGCGGCAGAAGCTCTGGAAAAAATCGGGATAGAAGCCACCATCGACCCCTTAATTAAATTGCTAGATGATCCCAACTCATTTGTGCGTATAAGTGCGGCAGAAGCTCTGGGAAAAATCGGGACAGAAGCCACTATAGACCCCTTAATTAAATGTCTGGATGATGACGACGTTTTTGTGCGTATTCGCGCGGCAGAAGCTCTGGGAAAAATCGGAACAGAAGCCACCATAGACCCCTTAATTAAATGTCTGGATGATGACAACGTTTTTGTGCGTATTCGTGCGGCAGAAGCTCTGGGAAAAATCGGGACAGAAGCCACTATTCCTAAACTAATTAATCGCCTCAACAACGAAGAATTGGCAGCAACTAATTATAACGATATTTTTAAGAAAACTATAAATATCATTAACGCCATTCAAGAGCGCTGCCAAGTCTACAACCCAACCTATCGTCCCAAACCTACTCCCAAAGACGATTCTCCCAAATTTATTGCCACTCAAACCATATACATCCTCCACCTCTCGGACCTCCACATCACCACCCTTGACCAAGCTAAGAATTGGTCAAACCAACTCGCCCAAGACCTCAAGCAAGACCTTCAAATCCCTCACCTTGATGCTCTTATCCTCTCCGGTGATATCGCCAATTATTCCACGCAACAAGAATACCAGGCTGCACAACAGTTTCTCCACAACCTCCGCCAAGACTTCCCCCTAGACCCGAAGCAAATTGTTCTAGTTCCCGGTAACCATGACCTCAACTGGGACCTCGCAAAAGAGGCTTATGAGTTATGCGATGCTCTTTCAGAGCCGCTACGCGAACGCACAAAAGACCACGATAAACTCCAAGACGGTGACTACATCAAAGTCACTGATCAGGTGATTCGAGTCCGAGATGACACCAAATACCAACAACGCTTTGCCCACTTCAGTCAATTCTATCAAGCCATCAAAGCTCAACCCTATCCCCTGGACTATCACCAGCAAGGGATGATCTACCATCTCCCAGACCAAAACCTGCTGATTCTAGGACTAAACTCCGCTTGGCAACTGGATCACCACTTCAAAGACCGTGCTAGCATTCACCCAGTTGCTCTGGCTAACGCCCTGACCAAGATTCGCCTTAATCAAGACTACGGCAAGTGCCTGAAAATAGCGGTTTGGCACCATCCCCTGAATAGTAACGGAAGCGATCGCATTACTGACCAAGGATTCATGGAACAACTCGCCCAAGCTGGATTCCGCTTATTCCTCCATGGACACATCCACAAAGCTGAAACCAGTCTTTTCCGTTACGACCTCAGCCAAGATGGGCGCAAACTCGATAGAATTTGTGCTGGCACCTTTGGCGCACCGACCAGAGAACTAGTAACCGGTTATCCCTGGCAATATAATCTACTGAAAATTAACGGTAATCAGCTCACTGTCCGCACTCGCCGCCGGGAAGAAGAAAATGGTGCTTGGAAACCTGATTCACGGTGGACTCAGGGTCCAGGACAAAGTGGTTTGGATTCTTATTCCATTGAGTTGTAGGGAGTAGGGAGCGGTGCGACCCGTGGCGAATTTAATTCGCCTACGGAAAGCGCACCGAGGGAGTGATGTTGTGCCAAGAGCTGCTCAAATTCCTCAAGGGAGTTACTCTTAAGAGAGTGATCAATCAACTGTTTCAACACAGAGATATCTTCTATGGCATTAATCGCTACCACCAATTCCGGTGATACCGATTCAAAGTGATTTTGTAAAATTTTAACTACTGTCTCTTGTAAGCCTTTCCGACATTCTTGAAGTCCTTGTTGAAGTCCTTGTTGAAATCCTTGTTGAAATCCTTTTTCAAAACCTCTCTTCATTGCCCTTTCTTCGACTCGACTAATCAAAGGCATCTGTCTTTCCTCCTGATAACGTTCAAGTTCTTGATTCAGCTCTTTTTGTAACTATTCCGGTCAAGCGATGATCTAGTCAATACACTGGCTGCAAGTGATTAATTCGGTGGTGGGCAGTGCCTAGGAACACCCAATGCCGCAGCTGATTTTATCTGTTTGATGCACTGCCCACCCTACATCAAATTGGTGGAATGGGCATCAGGTGTGGAACGGGCATTTTGGTGGAACGGGCATCTTGCCCGTGTCCTTACTCTTCAATTCTCCTGACTAAGCTGATGTTGTGCCAAGAGCTGCTCAAATTCCTCAAGGGATTTACTTTTAAGAGAGTGATCAATCAACTGTTTCAACACAGAGATATCCTCTATGCTATTAATCGCTCCCACCAATTCCGGTGATACCGATTCAAACCGATTTTGTAAAATTTTAACCACTGTCTCTTGAAGTCCCTGTTGAAGTCCTTGTTGAAGTCCTTGTTGAAGTCCTTGTTCCAGACCCCTCTTCATTGCCCTTTCTTCGACTCGACTAATCAAAGGCATCTGTCTTTCCTCCTGATAACGTTCAAGTTGTTGATTCAGCTCCAGTTCTAACTCTTCCGGTAAAGCCATCATTTGGTCAATACACTGGAACAGCTTCACTATATCGTTTTTACTATAACCTCGTTCAAAAAGTCTCCGAACTAGGTACCACTTCCATCGCTTGCGCTCCATTGGTTGTTTATGGGTAGCTTTGGTCTTTAGATGAGCCATCACCACTACTGCAAAGGGATTAGTACTCGATTCCAACACCTGCCACATTGACTGATAGTTCAATAATTTAACTATCGGAAATTCTAGACTCAGGCGACAACCTCCCAAGCCATATTCATAGGACGATGGAGACCAAGACGCATTTTCATCTCCCAATACCGCTAAGCTAATCACAGGTTTTTCGTACAGGTCAAATGCCCTGTAATGATATTGGTACATTCGCTTAGCAAAGGTTGATTCTTTTTGGCTTTGTACCTCTACATGAATCAAGACCCAAGTTTCATTTCCACCACAGAGCCACACCTGGAATAATTTATCAGCGATTCGTTTTCCTGATTCAGCAGCACCAACTATCTGCTGTAGCTCTGTATCAAGGGCTTGGGGTGTCTGATTCCAATCAATCAGAGTGTGTACTTGGGGAAAACAAAACTGCAAAAATGACTCAAAATACGCTTGTAATGCTTCTTTCCAAGGATTGTCATAGTCAGCTATGGGTTCGTTCATTTCTATTTTTTAATTCTAGACTAATCCTAAAAACCATCTCATCAAAAAGAGATAAATGCTCTCATTACTGTCATGGTATTCAGTGTAGTACATTGTATAGTTAAATAGCAGATTATGGCGAGATTAATACTAAAATTACTGAAAGCAATCTCTAGGATTTATAAAATAAGTGAAATCGACAATTTAGTAATTTTATGGAATAGGGATGCAGCCAGTAAAAAGGGGAGCCAGTTGCTGATATGACTCCCCATCTTCTAAAGTTTCCTGTGTTTCATTATTCCCATCAGCTGACTGGTATTAGAAAAGCGATTGACCTTGGCCTTTAGGCCACGCTACGCGAATGGTCACGCTACGCGATCGCTTTTCTATACTGTCGTTCTTTGTGATCAAGCTTCAGCTCCATTTCTTACTATTCCGGTAAAGCTATCATTTGCTAAATACACTGGCTACAAGTAATTAATCCGATGGTGGGCAGTGGGTACCAACGCCCTCCAGCTGATCTTATCTGTCTAATCCACTGCCCACCCTACATAACATCAGCTATTCCGGTCAAGCCATCATTTGCTAAATACACTGGCTACAAGTAATTAATCCGATCGTGGGCAGTGCCTACTAACGGGCTTTCCCAGCTGATCTTATCTGTCTGATGTACTGCCCACCCTACATAAACTTCCCACTGAATGCTGATAGCTTAATGCTGATAGCTTAATGCTGATAGCTGAATGCTTACACTAGGACTAACCCACTTGCCGGTTAGTCTCCAAACTCATCAAAAAACAACCTACGGCTACCTAAGAATAAACCAGGGCTATTCTCTCCAGTAGAAAAAGCCGTGACTCCAAATAAATAAGAACCACTAAACTCAGGATTTTCCTTAGCTCTAACCGAAACTGTAATCGTTTGACCAGGAGTGACCGGTGGATCAAACACAACAGTTACTTGATCCGAGTTAGACGATTCATTCCCGCCAATATTCGCCAAGGTCAGGGATGAGCCACCAGCAAAAGTATCGCCCACAAACCCACGACTCTTTCTCGGATCAAATTTGACTTTCTCGATATTAGTTTTATTCTGGGTAATCGTTACAGCTTGCAAAGACTCTCCAGCATCTTCAGGTAATCTGAGGGTGAATTGGTACGTTGATGGAACCCTTACTCTAGTAAAGCTCGTAGCTGCCCTAACTAAACGCGGAGCACGGTTAAACACAGTCTTACCATTACCGATTTCAATCGTCTTAGCAGGTAAGCCATAAAGAGTAGTGGGTAGCAATATACCCAATAAAAATGCACCAGAGCCTAGAAGACGAGCCTTAGTTAATCCCCAACGTGCTATATTATTAGTCATCTCAATCACCTCTAATCAAGAAAGCGCCCGAAAGAAATTGACTGTTTAACGAAAAATTGTTAATTAACCAATACCCTTCAAGGATAACTACTCTACCGGACTTAATCTTAAGTATCAGACTCTTCCGTTAAAATTACGTGATATCTACCTTAGAAAACCATAATAAAATCGAGTATAGCGTTGCTCATACCTATTAGATACACAGGATTTTTTACCACTTCCAACTTCCCTACTCCCTACTCCCTACTCCCTACTCCCTACTCCCTACTCCCTACTCCCTACTCCCTACTCCCTACTCCCTACTCCCTACTCCCTACTCCCTACTCCCTACTCCCTTAACGCCAACCAAACCAACGCATTACTGGCACTAGCAGGTAACAACTCACCCCTAGCCAAAATCCTTCTAGCATAGCCAACATAGCAAAAAAAGTCATAGGCTGATAGAAATCCAGTTTACCGGTTCTAGAAAAGGAAAACATATTAACCACAAATCCTGCTGGCAATAGATCAGATGACACTAGACCCCCAAATACGCCACCAGTTCCTGCTGCCACCACTAAGGCATGAACAAGATTATGACTGGGTAGCCCTAATCCTAGTACCAGGAGCATTACTGTAACCGCAGTAATCCATGGCAGCAACCCCTGGTCAGGTACATAAGACACCAATAATAGCGTAGGTACCGTTGCCTGCCACATCAACCATCCCAGGCTATAACCAAAAATACCCATTATCCCTGCCACTAAAAAACGCCGCTGCTGACCAAAGCCTCCTGCAGCGGTCAACCCCCAAGCTGTACCTAAGCCAGCCGCCCCAAACAACAGCATTTCTTGCCACATCGTTATTTGCAGCGAAGGCAAGATCATATACAGTTGGTCAGAGAGCCAATTTGTCACTTTCTCCCCAAGACTTGTCCAATTCAATACCATAAACCCAACCGTTGCACAAAAAACTCCCCCAAAAGCTCCGAGGAACATCTCCCAAACACTATCGAGACAAGCTAGTGCGATGCTGATCACTACTGCTAATAGGAAATGTTTTAGGGATGTGATCGAATGAGTCAACCCTGTCACAGATTGTGTTAGTTTAGGGCTAGATAACCCCAGAGCAGCTACCTGATTTCCTTGAAACGAATAGACTGGTGCTGGGATAGGCTGGTAACTAGGGCTAGGAGTCATACCTAGACGCAGATGAATCTCAATGGTAGTTGTTGGTCGTTGTTGGGGTACTACGCTGAGCATTTCATCTAGCAAGTCCGCCAAGTCATGACTTACCACTGCCTGCTCTCGCCACCGAAATTGACCAGTTACTGGGTCTTGTAAATCCTTCAACTCTTGACCAGTCAGTAAATGAATCATGGTTCGACTCAGGGCATAGAAATCAGCAGCCGGTCCAATGGCTGCACCAGTTATCTGTTCCGGTGGAGAGTAACCTGGAGTAATCAACCGAGTCGAATCATTCTGAGAAAACTCAGAACCCATACTCAATTGTTTAGCTCCCCCAAAATCAATCACCACTAGCTCTCCGGTGGTTTCCCGTAGCATTAAATTTGAGGGTTTGATGTCACGGTGAATCACTCCACAATTGTGCAACACCTGTAAAATTTCTGCTGCCTGGTAGAGCCAGTCTCGCACTAATATCTCTGGACATCCCTGAGGATGATCCCTGAGCATTTGCTCCAAGGTTGAACCGTTGATTTTTTCCATAACCAAACAGTGCAGGTCTGGCTGTGCCTCAACACCTAGATCAACGACAAAATAGCTATCTTGCTCAACTTTGGGAATGCCTGGATGATCCAAACCTTGCAAAACATCTGCCTCTTGCTGAAATAGCTGCAATACCTTCGGTTTAGTATCCAGCAGAACCTTCAGCACCTTTTCTGTCTTCGACTGCAAATCCCAAACGGTGTATATGTTGGCAAATCCTCCTGAACCCAAAAGCTGGAGAGGAAAGTAGCGATTCTTGAGCTTTAACTTTGCTCCACAACCATTGCAAAAGTTGTTATCCCTTGGCTGAGGGTAGGGTGCTGGGCAATTGGGATTAATGCAATGAATTGATTCAGCAACAAATGGATGCACAATACAGCTCAAGAGACATTGTGATTTGATTTTATCGAACTTAGGAATTTTCTGATTAGTTAATTGAAATTTTGATCAAACGACCTTTAACTTTCTCCTAAGCACCACTGGCGGGAAAACTGCCACCGATAAAGTGAATATCACTGAAGGTTTCGATCCACAGACGAGCTCCACAATCAAGAGGGTTATCCGGCTGATACACAATCCGACACGGACCGAGGATTTCTACCTGGTTGCCATAGTTATTGTGGCCACTTCGTTTTACCGAAATCACTGGTAGCCGCTCTTCAGGGCTTTTGTGGTTATTGGAGCCAATTCGATTACGATTGACATTAATTTTGGCTAAAGCCGGAGGACGACTTTTACGCCAAGTTCCTTTCGGTCCCCGGTTCTTCTTGGTGATTTGCGGCAAATAGTTGAACAGGGGAATAATCCAGAATTTACCGCTTTTATAAGCACCCCTTACTCTACCGGACTCAAGCAGTTGCCGTAATCGTCGAGGAGTTATACCCAACAGAGATGCTGCTTCAGTAGTACCAACACACTTGTTCATTTGTTATTTTCCTCTCACTTAGATTACTATTCCGATATCAGTATTATAACTAATCATCAAAGAATTGGCAAGGACACAAGCCAAATTTAGGTGTTAGGTTTTAGGTGTTAGGTTCTGGGTTTTGGGTTTAGTACTTAATACCTAGTACCTAATGTCTAATGTCTAATGCCTAATGCCTAAAGAACTAGACCACTAAAGTACTGGACTACTATGGCCACCTATCCCGGAATTTCCAGCGAAGCCTTCAAACACCCCCTTGACCAACAAGCAGAGCAAGCGTTACGCAGTGTCCCTGGTTTTGACTTAGTTTCTCGTAAGTTTGTGGAATTTCTTTACGAGCGTCCCCAGTTTGTCTATCTGATGGGGAACAGTATCAAAGTCGGACCGCGCCAGTATGCCAATATTTATCACTTATTTCGAGAATGTGTTCGGGATTTAGATGTAAATCCCGAACCAGCCCTATTTGTTAGTCAAAACTCTCAGGTTAATAGCTATGCTTTAGGTCAAGACAATCCTTACATCGTTGTAAACACTGGCTTATTAGACTTACTCAATGAAGCAGAAATTCGTACTATCCTGGCTCACGAATTAGGACATATCAAGTGCGGTCACACCATCTTAATTCAGATGGGTATTTGGGCAATGAATGCTGCCTCTATTTTAAGTGAAATGACCTTTGGCTTAGGGAATATCGTCAGCACTGGCTTACTTTTCGCTTTTTATGAATGGCGTCGCAAAGCTGAATTATCCGCTGACCGTGCTGCCTTACTAGTGATAGATGACCTGAAGACTGTGATGCAAACGATGATGAAAGTGTCTGGTGGGAGTGCTAAGCATCTACAGGAATGCAGTCTTGATGAATTTATCCGTCAATCAGAAAATTATCAAGAACTAGACCAAGACAGTCTCAATCAAATCTATAAGTTTTTACTCTATAATGGTGGTATTAATCGTCAATTTCTGAGCCATCCCTTTCCAGTTGAACGCATACACTACCTGCGAAAGTGGGCAAATTCCGAGGAATATCGCCAAATTCGTCAGGGCAATTATCAACGTGTTACCAAAGAGGGAGCAGTTGACGTTGACTCGAATCCACCATCGAACAACTCAGTGAATGAAGCGGAACAGTTGCAGCGTCAAATCCAGGAATTGCAACGGGAAATTAATCGCATCAAGAAGAAATAATGTCAGCTGTCAGCTGTCAGCCGTCAGCTGTCAGCCGTCAGCTGTCAGCTTACCTGGAAACCCGACTCCCAACTCCGGACTCCCGATTCCCGACTCCCGACTCCCGATTCCCCACTCCCTACTCCCTACTCCCTACTCCCTGCTCCCTTTGCTTGATGTTGAGAATACCAAGTAGAGAGTGCTAAGTGATGTACTTCTAACCAAGAGCAGTTATTTTCCTTGGCTAACTTAGCGCAATCTTGGTATTCTGGGTGGACATTCATAATCGTTTTGTGAGGTGAGCGATCGCTCCAAGCCACTTTCACACTAATTTGGCCATACTTAGTCTGTACCTGCTGGATTTCCCGAGGTAAGATCGCTCTTTGCTGAGTCAGACGTCGCACTCCTAAGGTAGTGGTTTCTCGGAATAATACTGCCTGACAGGCCTCTAGATCTTGAGGATGACAGATCACACTCAGGAGGATACCGGGTCGAGATTTCTTCATGCCAATAGCTTGAGTGAACACATCCACAGCACCAGCGTTAAATAACTCTTGGAATACATAGCCAATGGCTTGAGGATTGAGATCATCAATTTGAGTCTCTAGGACTGAGATAGTTTCTAGGGAAGAGTTAGCAGAAGAAGAGTTAGCAGAAAGGGGTGACTGGTGTAGGGTTTGTGGGGGTAAGTTTGACGGTTTAACCTTGAACTTGCCAACATTAACAGCTTCTGAGGACTCACCAATCCACAATCGCAACATATTGGGAATGGGTAATTGTCGAGAACCGGCACCATTACCTATTTTTTGGATAGTCATTGCTGGTGGTGAACCAAAGCTAGTGGCTAAGGTAACGGCAATCGCTGCTCCTGTTGGTGTTACTAATTCCCGCTCAATCCCATTACTGTAAACTGGCACCTGACGGGATTCCCACAATTTCAGTACTGCTGGTACTGGCACCGGTAGCCGACCATGAGCTGCCCATACTGTACCGCCACCAGTGGGGAGTGGGGAACAATAGATTTGGTCAATTCCTAGCCAATCTAAGCCTAAGCAAGTACCAACTATATCGATAATGGCATCAGTAGCGCCTACTTCATGGAAGTGAACCTTGTCTGGGGAAATACCATGAACGGCTCCTTCGGCTTCTGCTAGTTTCCGGAAGATAGCAAGAGTCCACTGGGATACTCTTGAGGGTAATTTTCCTGCTGTAATTAATTTTTCTATGTCTGGTAAGTGTCGTGTGGGATGATGATTATGATTCTGCTCAGGTGTACTGATCTCTGTTATGCCTGACCTGTGTTGATGATGGTGTTCATGGCCGTGTTCATGGTGGTGTTCATGGCCGTGTTCCTGTTGATGGTGATCATGCTTATAGTTTTGATCTGGTAAATCTACATCAACTTTGGTTGCCAACTGACCATTGTGGTGTACTTGGCTAAGTCTTAAGTGATACTCTTGCTCAATTCCGAGTCCTGCTAGCTTGTCCACTAAATATTCCCACGGTACACCCGCAGAAACTAGTGCTCCTAGGCACATATCACCAGCAATTCCAGTGGGACAATCTAAGTAAGCTAGCTTTGTCATTCTAGATCTTCTTGATTAAGACAAATTAATTAAAACAAATTAATTAAGACAAAAGGATTTGGAGCAATTCATCCCCCACAAACCCTACAGGTCTATATCAGGGAATTATGGCCAGATCTTGCTAACTATACTGACATCTGAGTCAGAAAAAGCCAAACTGGCAACACACTTAGGTCGGAGTAGTTTTTAATCCTTTGGCAGAACCGTGTCTATGTCTGGCCTTGGTGAATTTTCCCAAGGCTAGGCTTTAGCAATTCAATATTGACGAATTCAACAATATTTATGGCTACTATTTATACTATCCATCCGGAAACACCTCAAATACGTCGAATAGAGAAAATAAGAGAGTCTCTGGAAGATGGTGCAGTGATGCTCTATCCCACTGACACTGTCTATGCCATTGGTTGTGATGTACATGTGAAGTCCGCAGTGCAACGAGTTAGGCGTTTGAAGCAACTATCCAATGATAAACCCCTGACGTTTTTGTGTTCGTCTCTGTCCAATATTGCTAAATATGCTCGGGTAAGTGATCCAGCTTACCGGATTATGAAGCATTTGATTCCGGGACCCTATACGTTCTTGTTACCAGCAACCAAGTTAGTACCTAAGCTGGTGATGAGTCCCAATCGTAAAACTACTGGTATCCGAGTCCCAGATCATAACGTTTGTCAGGCGTTGCTTTCAGCTCTAGGTCATCCAATTATTTCTACCTCAGCTCATCTACCGAATCAGGATGGTGACACTCCAACGGTGGGATTGGAACGGGCTAAACTATTTGATGCTCTCGATGGTCTAGTAGACATCATTGTGGACAATGACTTAGAACCGGGATTTCAAGTCTCAACTATCCTCGACCTGACTAGTTCAGAACCGATGATGGTGCGGCAGGGTTTGGGATGGGATGAAGCGATCGCTTGGATTTAGCTAGTGCTTTAGCTAGTGATTAACTAGTCAGCTCAGGTTGGGAGGAAGCGATCGCTTGGATTTAGCTAGTGCTTTAGCTAGTGATTAACTAGTCAGCTCAGGTTGGGTAATGAGAGCATCAAGCACTACTTGACTACAACAAAACCTTAGTCGTTTACGGAAAAGTCATCACTAGTTCAGTCAGTTTCTGGATTGACCACTCCTCAGGTTTTGGTCATCCTGAATCATCTTGATGGTTGAAAGTATTGAACGCTATATATAGTAAGCATTTCAGCGTTATGTAATCCTACGGAAACTACAGGAGTGCTGGGGGTCACAACTAGTCAGCTTAGAGTAGTCACACACTCACCGAACCAGGGCTAGACTCACGAGTCTACATTTAGGGTGGACAAGGACAAAGGACAGCGGACCACTCCAAGGTTTGTAGATCACATTCACACACATTTCCTCTGTTGCTTGTTTAATGGCAATTCTGTGAATCTATTTTTGGGGGCAATACCATGCAAGTTAAAACGGTTACTAATAATCAAAATTCCGCCACTAACAATCAGGCTCCGGAAATTACTCTAGATAATCAAAACCAAAACTTGACCCAGGTCTTAGTGGAGGAACTCCAGTCGGAAATTGGAACTAAATCCAGGAGTATTCAAGCGGTTGCCCACCGGATCACCTTGGAGGTAGAACGGATTTGTACTAAGAGCGATCGCATCCAGAATTCCGGTGAAATTGATACTTGGAAGTTGAATCTAGCACGTCATCGACTGCACAAATGTCTGTCATACTACAAACTAGGTTCTCGGCAGGGTCGTGTGGAACTCCATAGTAACCTGAGTACCATGGTTTATCGCCATGTGGCACCGTCCCAATCTCAGTTAAACTTTTCTGCTCGATACAATTTGATTGAGGACTTTTTACAGGACTTTTACGCTGAGTGCCTCAAAGCCTTCCGCCGGGAAAATCCTGTCGATTCTGACTACACTCCCCGTACCCAGCTAGAACTAGCAGAGTACATGGGCTTTAGTGAGCAATATGCTAAGCGACGCATTACCCTACGTGGTCGCGGTAGCCAGCAGTTGATTGTACTCAGAGCACAAAGCTTTTCCCGACGTCAGCCTAATGAAACCCCTGTGGATATTGAACAGGCTGTGGAGTATGGTAGGGATGAAGAAGCCCAAGAGCACAACCGTTCAGCTACTGCACAACAGGTACGTTCAAACCTGATTGAGAAAACCATTGACCCCAGCGATGCTGTTTTACGCGATCGCATTATCTCTGAGTTGATCAAATACCTAGAGTCTAACGGTCATAATGACTGTGCTGATTATCTAGTGCTAAAGCTACAAGACCTGGCTGCACCAGAGATTGACGAAATCATGGGTCTGACACCCCGTCAGCGGGATTATCTACAACAGCGCTTTAAATACCATGTAGAAAAGTTCTCTCGTTCAGCTCAGTGGAAACTGGTACACCAATGGCTAGGAGCAGACCTGGATCAAAAACTAGGGATGTCATCGAAGCAGTGGGATATCTTTGTGGCCCAACTCGATAGCCAACAGCTAGCGTTACTGCCCCTGAAACAGGCGCAAAAGAGTGATAAAGAAATTGCCAAAGCTCTCAAGTGTACCCAAAAACAAGTGCAAAAGCGCTGGACTAAGGTTTTGGAACTAGCTTGGAAGACTCGTAACTCAGAAATTGGCCATGGTAATTAGACTTAAATCTCCTTCTGCAACCAAGTAAGGAGGAGAGTTAGGTAAAGCTTAAGTAGTTAAGCCAACACCGACAAAGTATTAAGTTTGCTATGGTTATGTTAACAATTGAAAACTCGTACCGCGTATTTCTATTTATTTTTATTCTAGGTTTTAGGCTAATGGAGTTCGGGATTAGGTACACCAGGGGCAGTTGAGAGCTTTCGTGCTCAAGTCGGGGCGCTTCATACGCTTGTCAGAAGCATAGAGCGATTTAACCTAGAGCGATTTAACCTAGAGCGATTTAACCTAGAGCGATTCAACCATTGGCCTAGACCCTTAAAAGTATTTCGCGGCTGCAGATCCAATCTGGTCAATCAACCTATAGTCATTACAGTAAGTATCTATGGTAGTCAATATTGCTCAAGGGTCTGCTTCACCTAAGATAGCAGCAAAAAATCAACAAGCTCTCCGGCAAGTGTGGGAAACGATTGAGCCTGATAGCTGTCCCTATCGCTACAATTTTCATATGCACACCATTTACTCTGATGGTCGGCTCAAACCGGAAGAGTTGATTAAGCAGGCAATTACCATTGGTCTTAAGGGACTTGCCATAACCGATCACCACTCCGTTGCTGGTTATCAAGTTGCTCAAGCTTGCATAGAAAAATGGCAGCAGGAGTCATCTTTCTGTGATTCATTACCCCACTTCTGGACTGGTGTCGAAATTACCGCCAAACTCCTTAATGATGACGTTCATATCCTTGGCTATGCTTTTGAGCCAGAACATCCTAGTTTAAAGCGCTATTTCACTGGAACCGCACCGACCGGTAATGATGCTAAGGCTGGTGCAGTGATTGATGCTATCCATCAGGCCGGTGGTTTAGCAGTGTTGGCTCATCCAGCCCGTTACCGCAAGTCAGCAGATGAGTTAATTACTGCTATAGCCCACTTAGGCATTGATGGTGTTGAAACTTACTATGCCTACACTAATCCTGAACCCTGGCAACCTAGTCCAAAACAAACTAAGCTTGTGTTGCAGTTGAGTGCTACCTACAATCTATTTAATACCTGTGGCACTGATACTCATGGGTTAAGCTTGCTCAAGCGTATTTGAAAGGGAAATCTAATTAGACTTCTGTGGTTGTAGTTGGTATCACTAAACAACAACTTCAGCCGTAAACTGGTATACATTTAGCGATACATTTACAAGTGTCATTTGAGATCTAATTCTCATCTCAGAGGTTGACTGGTTACGGCTGGGTTGTTATGAAGGCTGGGCTATCTTAAGCCGTGGGGGAAATGGGATGCTCCAAAAGAGCCGCTACGGGAACGCAAAAGCAGCAGAATAAAGCATAAAAACTTTCCGCTCATCTATTCGATACATATAATAGTTAATTTCTCAACGTCTATTAATTGACTGATATTTCCTATTGATGGTACTTTTCGCATCCATACTGTGACTAGCTTTATATTTCTGGGAATTATATAACTAAGCCTGAGATAGCTCAGGTAGCTAGGGCTTGAGACTATAGCTCCAGCCACGACCGTTTAAGCCATTACATGGTGATTGGCAGTCGGAAAATCAGCTGGATAAGTTTCAGCTCAAACTCTGAATTGAGAAAGTGGTGCGACAGGCGCGATGTTCTGTCGCCAAGGGAACGCGCACCAAGAGATAGGAAGGAAAAAACCGTTTTTGGAGAAGACTATGATTAAGCCAGAAAAAGATTTTTGCTTCTGTACTTTAGCTCTCCGTAGTAAGTATCGCTTTCTTGCCAAAGAACTAGCAGGAGATTTAGAAAAGTATGCTCCAGGAAAATTATTAATAGTTGCCACCGATGATGTCAAGGATTTTGATAACTGTAAGAACGTTTTAGCGTTTAAACACCAGCAAACAGGAATTCTTCATTGTTATCATGACAAACGCTTTGAGATTGAGAAGGCTTTGTCAAAGTTTCCTGTCGCCATACAAATTGATGCTGACACCAGGATTATAGGTAGCTTACCTGAAACTATTGAAGTACTGCCTGGAATTACAGCAGGACATCAAGGAAATATTATCGAGCATATACAAAACTATAATCCAGAAAGATTAAAGCCCCTTAAACAGATAGCCTCTAAGTTAGATATCTGCTTAGACAAAGCAATTTATATAGGAGAATCTTTATTTTTTGTTTCTAGAGATGGTGGCAAAGAAAAAGAATTTATTAAACAATGGGGTATGATCGGGCGCTATTTTGAGTTACAAGGTATTCATGGTGGCTCAGGTATTACCTTAGGACTGGCTGCTGCTAAAGCAGGATTCACTATTAGCAGAAGTTCTAGCTGGGACAGGATTAATGAAGTCAAAAAACATCTAGATGCTTCTCATGAGAAAAAACAGAAAACGTTTTGGGCTTCCTTGAAACGCAAACTGGGCTATCACTATAATTTTAATCGAGCCAGAGTAGCAGCATTAAAAGATTTTGAATTTTACTACCGATAATATAGCTATCAAGTGGGTGAGGTACTTTCGTTTTAGGGAGTAGGTTTTAGGGAGTAGGTTTTAGGGAGTAGGGAACTTCCGATCAGGGAACTTCCGATCAGGGAACAGCGATGTAGTAAGGTCTTGGGAGTAACCCCCAAGACCTCACTGGCGTGGTTCCACGGGGCTGTGTGCCGAACACCTCGATTCTCATGATAGAGACACTACGTGAAAGCAAACAACCCCAAAAGCATTAGGGACGACATTAATAAGCCATTTGCTTCTTGAACAATAATGCAATCAGTGCCTATATAGGAATCCGTGTAGAAGTTGTAAAATGATTTAGGGTTCCTATATATTTTTTATGGGGAGAGCCTTTCCATTGTATAGTAGTACCAATGAAAAGGATCACTGCAGTTATGGATACGGTCGTTATTCTAGCTTATTTTAATTTTTCAAATAGTGAATCCAGGTATATTGCTCTTGTCAAATCACTAGCTTGCTTAAGGAACCAAAAAGTTGATATAATCCTGGTTTGTTATGGCTTAGATACTGACAGTATTGTTTCCTCGGAGAATCTTAAAATCATCAAGATTCCCTCGGCTTCCGTAATTTGGCAAAAAGAAAGATTCTATAACGTAGCGTTATCCCATTTGAATGAAAAGCATAAATATGTTGTTTGGGCTGATGCAGATCTCGTTTTTACTAACAAGGGTTGGGAAGAGCAATTAAAAGATAAACTGGAAAACTACCGACTGGTTCAGATCTTCAATCGAGTCGAAGATGTAAAGCTTGAGAATGGCCATTTTTCCCTAACTGGACTTAGCCGCAAATCCGTGGTCACGAGTTTCAATCGTGATATTACAGTTAAAGATTATTTCAGTAAAAGTGGCATCAGCTTAAGTCTTGGATGTAATCCGGGCTTTGGATGGGCGGCAAAGGCAGCCACCATAACAGAGATAGGCTTCCCCGACTTTATGATTTTGGGGGGTGGCGACAAGGTTTTATTGGCCTCTGCTATGGGATATCATTCGACTCTTCTAAAGACGCTTTTTTTTAATCATACGTTTTATAATCTATATCATTCTTGGGGAGACAAAGTTTTTCATACCATTAAAGGAGGAGTTTCTTACCTAGAAAATACGATTTATCATATTGTTCAGGGAGATTATAAAAATCGTCGCTATTCTGATCGCCACAAATTAATTCAGGATGATAATTTTGCGATCGCTGATTATCTTACAATTAATGAATATGGAGCATGGCAATGGCGTAACGAAAACAACGAGTATGCTGTAAAAATCAAGAGATACTTTGATGAAAGAGGAGACTAAAGCCTTGGAAATCGTCTTTTATGGAACTTCTGGTTGGTTTGACAGCACATCAGGTGCTACCAATTGTGTAGGGGTATTTGTAAATGAGAGAGATATTGTTTTATTTGACTTAGGCACTGGGGTTAGAAAAATAGACAGAGAAAGCGTTCGTGGTAAAAATGTTACTGTTATGCTTTCACACCTACATTTAGACCACTGTTATGGGCTACATATTTTACCGATGTTCCAGCCTGCTTCCCTGACAATTGTCATCCATGAAAGTCTAAAGAGTTACTTGGAGACTTTGTTTTCTTTTCCGTTTGTGAAACCGAGGGATAAACTAGGATTTCCTATTGAGATTAGAGTTGCTAAAGATACAACCTTGAATTTCGATAATTTTACCATAAAGACTCAAGCATTAAAACATAATACTCCAGTCATCGGCGCTCAATTACACTTAGACAACACATCTATTTGTTATTGTGTTGATACCATTTTATGCGATTCTCTCTTGAGTATAACTAAGGATTGTGATATTCTCATTGCTGAATCTTGCCCGGTTGGAGGAAAGAAAACAAATGGATTTCATCTTGACATAGAACAACTTAAGACAGTGCTAACTGCTACCCATGCTGAGAAGGCGATCATAACTCATTTTGGGGCTCGACAGTATCCAGATCTTAAAACCAAAGAGTTGCTGTTTACATATATAAAGGATTTTCATCACAATATCGTTATGGCTTACGATGGTCTGGTTATCCGGAGTTGAGATAACTTATGTTTTCAAATGTTTTTGTTTTATGTACCGGAAGATGTGGCTCTACAACATTTGCTAAAGCCTGTCAGCATATTCAAAACTATACAGTATCTCACGAATCTAGAATATCTTTGATAGGAGATCAGCGCCTTCAATATTCTCAAAATCATATTGAAGTAGATAATAGGTTGTCGTGGTTTCTCGGTTCCTTGGAAAAAAAATATGGAGATTGTGCTTTTTATGTACATTTAAAGCGGGATATCATGTCAACGGCTAAAAGTTATGCAAAACGCCTAGATAGTCCTATAATTAAAGGTTACTCAGAATCAATAATCCTTCCTAAACAGTTTAATTACGAACGACTTGATATTTGTATTGATTACTGTAACACCGTCAATGCTAATATTGAATTGTTTCTCAAAAACAAAAGTCATAAAATGGAATTTAACCTAGACAATGCTCAGGAAGATTTTGGAAGATTTTGGAGCTTAATTAGTGCTCAAGGAAATTATGCTATGGCCGTAAAAGAGTGGGAAAAGAAATATAATGCTTAGGCGTTCCTGAAAATTAAATCGTTATTACACCAACCGTCAGCTGATGATATAAGCCGATAGAGATGTTTCCTGTGTTGGGCGATCGCCTCTACAAAACTGGCGGATTTAGTGGCAACGGTATTCGAGGAAAATTATAGCGTTTATAGGACTCATGACTTACAAATGGATCCCCCTAAATCCCCCTTAAAAAGGGGGACTTTGAGGTTAATAATTGTACCTCATACATGCAATTAACGCTATATATCAGCAATCATTTAGCAGCTTTGGCAGCAAAAGAAGAACAATTTCCCCCCAAACCATCTACAATGGCACAGGTATTGCTAGTAATCATGCCAATATAAGTTCCAGTATCACTCCCTTTTTCTCCTAGACCATCTGCAAATAACTTTTGGTCTGAGAGTTTAACCTTTGCTTCTCTGGCGACAGTGCCAATAACCTTATCATTTGTTGTTACTTCGGCGAAAATTGTTGGTACCTTACTTTTCTTAATCTTCTGTACCAGTTCTTTCACCCGTGCTGCTGTCGGTGCTTCTTCTGCGCTAAGCCCTTGCAACGCATCAGAATCAGAAAAACCGTAAGCGTTAATGTAGTACCCTAGGGCATCATGGGTAGTAATTAGTTGGCGTTGCCCTTTGGGTATGGTAGCAACTTGTGCTTTGACCCAAGCATCCAACTGTTCCAGTTCAGTGGTTAGCTGTTTGGCATTCTTGGCATACAATTCCTGATCATCTGGGTTAAGTGCTGCCAGTTGGCTACGAATTACTTCTGCCATCTTGATACCATTTTGGACATCATGCCAAATATGGGGGTCGGGCTCTAGTTCCTCATCACTGTGAGCGGATCCTGTCTTTTCTTCCTCATGGTCATGGTGATCATCATGGTGATCCTTATGGTGATCCTTATGGTCATCCTTTTCTTGCTCATGATCATCGTGGTGATGTGCTTCCGCCATAATTGGACTAGGCACAGCTTGATCATGCACCGCTATTTTAGGAGCTGGTGTATTAGTGGCTTGAACTAATTTAATAACTTCTGGTTCAAAGTCGTAGCCACCGTATAGAACTAGTTGGGCTTGCTCTAGGGATTGGCGAGCTAAGGTGGTAGCTTTGTAGGTATGAGGGTCTTGACCTGGTTCAATCAGACAGGCCATATCAATGGTATCTTGGGCAATTTCTGTTGTTAAGTCACAAAGCACACTGTAGGATGCTACCACTAGTGGCTTCTCCCTTGATGAGGTTTCACTGCTTTGACTACAACCACCTAGTGCTACCCCAAGGGCGACAGCAGCACTAGCTAAGATGCTAGGAAGTTTAACTGGTAAGGGTTTCAGCATAGATCAACCCGTTTAAATTAGTAGGGATCAAGAACAAGAATCATTTTACAAGGCTTAGCTGAGAACGACAATCAGTTGCAGGCACGTTAAACTATGATATCGGTAGTCGTTCTCACAAAACCTAATGTTAGAAGTCCATAACCTAGGAGTCTGTTACCGAGACACTTGGGCTATTTGTGATATATCCTTCTCCCTCCAGCCAGGACAATTAACTGGTTTACTGGGGCCCAATGGTGCTGGCAAAAGTACTATGGTGAAGGCGATGCTGGGACTGATTCCAGCAGTGAATGGGGTAGTGAAATTGGCAGCCCGTCCCCTCCGGAGTCAATTAAAACGAGTCGCTTATGTTCCTCAGCGATCGCAAATTGATTGGGACTATCCGATTACGGTATGGAATGTAGTGATGATGGGTCGTACAGTCCACACCGGTTGGTTTAGGTCTCCTAGTCGCCAATCTAAGGAAATTGTTAAGAATGCGTTAGAACGGGTGGGTATGTTCGAGTATCGCCACCGTCAAATTGGCGAACTCTCTGGTGGACAGCAGCAGCGGGTATTTTTAGCGCGGGCTCTAGCTCAACAAGCGGAGTTATTATTTTTTGATGAGCCATTTGTGGGCATCGACAAAAAGACGGAAGACATTATTTTTGAGGTTTTTAGTGAACTTAAATCCCAAGACAAAACCTTACTAGTGATCAGCCATGACTTAGGAGAAACCTTAGCTCATTATGATCAACTCCTTTTATTGAATAAGCAACTGATTGCTGTGGGTTCAAGGGCCCAAGTGCTGACACCGGAAAACCTGAGCAAGGCTTATGGTAAGGTGATGAGTTTGGCCGCAGCTTGAGGGCTGAGTGTTGAGTGCTTAGTTCTGAGTGCAGAGCCTGCTAAGTCTGTCAGTCCCAGAGTAGGAGAGTAATACATGTTAGATAGGGTTCACTGTTCAGCAATGAACCCAACCTAATATATACTGATTCTTGCTGGGCTGGAAAATTGATCAAACAGGATATCACAGGACTTATGACTGACTCTCAAACTGGTCGGATGTTGCTTTCCCATAACTTTGAACTATCAGAAGATAGTTTTCCTGAACTAAACCGGGAAGAATTCACTCAGGTATTTGCTGAAGGATTAAGTAACTATCCATCCTTAAAGTGTCGTAAATTAGATCATCCCCATTGGATGGTTGAAATTTTATTCCCTACTCAAGAGTTTACTGCACCTAAAGTTGGAGAATTGTGTGCTCAAGCTCTAGTAGAGAAGCGGATTAGTCAAAAAAAGGGGGATTTTTTGCCAGATATCTTAATATTAGGAGGTTTAAAGAAAACTCCACCCTTAAGTAATTCTCCTGATACTCTCCAAACCGGAGAATGGGGAGTTGATGTTGTAGAAACGACCTCAGCAGAGCAATTTTTAACAGCCCTAGGATGGGAGGATAAAACAGCTGGTAAAACCATTGACAATGTTTTCAAGATTGAAAAAATAAATAATACTTCATCCTAAATTTAAATCAATTATCATTAGTTGGTTATAATTATAGGTTTCCTAAATCAATTGTGATAATTTTTGATCCCAAGTTCCCGACTCCCGACTCCCGACTCCCGACTCCCGACTCCCTACTCCCTTTTATTTACTATGAATTGGCTGATTGAGCCCCTAGGTTTTGAATTTATGCGGAATGCGATCGCAACGGCTGTGCTGTTGGGGATATTAGGCGCAGTGGTAGGCAGCTACTTAATAGTACAACAAATGAGCCTGATTAGTAGTGTGATTGCCCATTCGGTTTTACCTGGTCTCTCAATCGCATTTTTTTTAGGAATAAATATCTCTATTGGTGCATTGATTGTAGGTATCATTAGCGCTTTAGTTGTAGCGGTGATTCCTAAGCGTACCCGAGTCAAAGTCGATGCAGCAATGGCGTTGACCCTCAGCAGTTTTTTAGGCTTAGGAGTCATCCTAATTACGGTTCTGAAAACTAACCAACTTGACTTAGAAGATATTCTTTTTGGTGACATCTTAGGGGTGAGACCAGCAGATGTCTGGCAAACCCTGGTGATTACAGGAGTAATTTTAGTATTAACCAAGTTGTTCTATAAAGAGCTATTATTCTATACCTTTGATCCCTTGGGAGCCCAAGCTAGCGGTTTACCGGTAAAACTAATTTATTTCGGGTTAATCTTGGCGATTACTCTCACCATTGTCGCCAGTATGCAGACGGTAGGGGTGTTGCTGGTTATTTCTCTGTTAATCGGACCCGCGACTACCGCTTATTTATTAGTCAAAGAATTACATCATATGATGGGTTTAGGCTCAATGATTGGAATTATTTCCAGTGTCAGTGGCATGTATATAAGCTATTATTTTAATTGGCCATCAGGTCCAGCAATTGTAATGGTAATCTTTAGCTTATTTTTCCTGGCATTTTTGTTTAGCCCAACCCAAGGTATTCTAACGGAGCCAGCGATAGCAGGTCGCCCGGCTAAGTTATTGACTTTGCTGAAAGAATTATTGAGATCGAATCGAGGGTAAGCTATCAGCAATCAGCAATCAGCAATCAGCAATCAGCAATCAGCAATCAGCAATCAGCAATCAGCAATCAGTTGACAGCTGACGGCTGATTGCTGCTGACTATATTGCCAATCATCTAGTGTCACCCTTCGCAGTAGAACTTCAATCAATATCTTGACCTTCTTGCGGTAGTCTTAGACTTGCATAAGTACTATGAGTAGATTTATATCTCCAACAATCCTCTTGCAGAGGTCTTCGGATTACCAGGGTCAGCGCAATAAAGGATAAGCCAATGACTCAACTTGAGCTATTTAATACTGCCTCTCTCACCAGTCCTAAAAAAGTCATCAATGTAGCCAGTGTCCCCCAACGTAGCCCATTTCGCTATGCTGGTGGTAAAACTTGGCTAATACCCCAAATTCGCCAATGGTTGTATAATAAAGGTGGTACAGACAAGGAACTTTTTGAACCTTTTGCTGGTGGAGGTATAGTCAGTCTTACTGCTGCTTTCGAGAATTTAGTAGGTAGAGTGACTATGGTAGAAAAAGATGAAGGGGTTGCTGCTGTGTGGCAGGTGATTTTAGGTGGTGGTGCCGAATGGCTAGCTGAAACTATTGTCAACTTTCATCTAACTCCACAGAGTGCTAAGCAAGCTATTGTGAGCTTGACGAGGGGCTTACGATCCAAGCTCGAATCGTGAAACCCGCGAATTTGGAATGACCAGGAATCTTTATAACTCCGATGCTGAAAGTCGCCCTTCCATTGGCTCGTATTCATCTTCTAACAGCCAAGTTTGGGTTTCATCATAGGTTGCTCCACTAAACACAACCTTGTAATTCTCAGCAGGATCGTACACACAACAACTACCTGATGAATTACCCAGTAACAGCAGGATGTAGGGAGGGGATAGCATGGGGTCAATCCAAACTTCAGCGAAATCCCAATCACTATTGGCTGGGTCGAGTACGGGGAATAACATGGTATTGGTTTTTTCCATCTATCTTCACGAAGAGCAATCGCCTCCACCCCCCAGAGCATTTGCTGTGATAAATGCTTAGGAAACCAAGCAAGCTCAAGAACTCCAGCACTTTTGTGCTTACCAGACTAACCGTCAATTAATGATGGGTTACGCTATCACTAACCCATCCTACTGGACTTACTAATTACTACACCCGGGAACGAGGTTGATTTTAAGCTGACTGCTGACTGCTGACTGCTAAATGCTTACCCTTCTCCTTTAAGCATTTTCACTATAATCCCAATAATTTTACTAATATCACTGATGTAATAGTTATCATTATTGATATAAGCGACATTTTTCTCAAGCTTAAGGAACCTCGATTTATCTCCTTAGGTGCGCTTTCCGTTGGCGAATTAAATTCGCCACGGGTCGCACCTCTTGTAACTGCACCATATACACAGGGTAACTCATGATTGGCTTTTGCCTGGGATAGCCTGACCCAAACGATGTTGGCGTAGCCTTCCCGAAGGGTAGCCGATGCTCTGGGGCGACTCCTTCGGGAAGGTTAATTAGCCACGCCAAGGCTTGTCTTAGCTGGGTTTCGTACCTCAAGCTAGCCTAGGATGGGACTACTGAGCTTATAGCAACCGAAGTATAGTTTAGGACAGAGTATTTTGGTTGAAAGGGAGTAGGGAGTAGGGAGCAGGAAGCAGAAATATGTCTTAAGCTTTACATCGACTGCTATACCGGACAAGGCAGAAATCTGGAAGGTCTTCAATTGGAATTCCCTCATCGCAGGGGCCAGTAAACTTGAATGCCTCTGCTTCAATAAAATCACCAGTAACATTACCGACTAGATCATAGTTTCCTGAGAGTTCCAACTTCTTGACTGGTGCTCCTTCTTTCAAGTCATCTGCTGTCAGCTCGACCCAAATAATATTGGGGGATAAAGTGGATTCAAAGTAATAAACTTTGCTAAGGTGATTTGCTGCTGTTCGCCAAATGGTAGTGGAAATATTGGGTTGTTCTGGATCACTTGCTCCGAATGGAACTGATACATTGCGCATGACCGACATTACATTGGCCAGTGTTTGTCTGTCGGACTGAGGAGTAGGTAGATTCTTTAGGTAATAGCTCGCTCGTACATACCTGTCAGCTGCTCGGCGTGTTCCAGGTAGCATAGCATCGCCACCTACTGATTCCCAATAACCATTGAGTGCTATTTGCTCGTCGTAGATAGGAGAGTTGGTCATCACCGCAAATTCCTTTCCATGGTGAATAACCAGCTTGCCTTCGAGGTGTTCAAAGATAGCCGAGTCACCCAGTGGATCTGAAAGAGAAAAATGGAGTGTAGGGGGATGGGCGAGACCGCTGTCGCTAGGAAGCGGTGAGGCAACGACTTGTAACTCATCGTTCTCCAATGCACTTACCGCTTCCTGAACCGTTGCAAAATTGTCCAAAATATACTGAGTATATGCTGACCATGATATTCCCTCACGGGAGGTGTCACGCTCGCCGAAATCTGCTTCGCCAAGATACAGCATATTTGCCATCAAGCCTTTTTCATTCAACCCATCAGCAGTAGCTGTATCGAAGCCAGCAGCGATCACACTTCCATATTTTGACTTCCACTCAACAGAATTCTTACCTACTACCCCATCTCGCTCCATTCCAGCCGGAAACATCCATAGATTGGATTTAATGTCTTCATACCAATCCATACTGCGGCCAGTGACAGCATAGGTCGGTGTGACGTCTTTTGTATAAGACGCATGAAGGACCCGTGAACATGCTTGAGCATCACTCAAAAAAACCAGATTTATGATTAACCCACAGATCAATAATGCTTTGAGAGTTCGCACAATGAAGTGCATAACTTATTCCTCCTGTGTTTATGCATGTAGATTGCACCAGTAATAAAATGTATCAGATCCTGCCAAATTTCTCTAGACCTCGCCACTAGTGATCGCGCCACCATCCCAACCCAGCCTTGAGAACCTCGCAACTCAAAGGACTTGGACTCACGAGCAAGCGCTACCATAATCAGCATCTGTGACCTTGGCGACTGGGAGTCAGAGCGGGGCGATCGCCCCGCTCTGACTCCCAGTGACAAACGGTACCTACGACCTGGGATGCCTAACGGCTTTGAGGGCAGCAGCGCGAGACTAGCTTTGGAGAAAAAGCGATCCTTTCCCCTACCCATTCGCTAGGGTAAGGGGTTGGGAATTCCTTAATTCTATAAGGGCGATTATGTTGTTGAAATGTAACTAATTCAACAACATAATTACTCTCAATTGAGGTACTCCTAATCCCCAAAGCTTGATTGCGATCGCCAATCCTGCGAGCAGCCACTAACAATAACAAGTCTAATAAGGGATGCCTTCAGGGAACATTACAGCAATCCGTTTTTTTCGCATCTCAGCTTCGGACATGCAAATTTCCTCAATCTGATTAACGACATCTTCTTCAATGCCAAGATATTGGGCCATTTTGTGGACTGATGCCTGTTCATCCGGATGATATTCTGCATCAGCAGCACAAGCCTTAATGGCCGCATAAATAATCGCACGACGACCGTTTTTGTCTAGAGTGGGGGCCTGGGCAAGAACCTCAAGTAGATCATCATCTGCCGGGTAATCTTTTGCCATGTCATACTCGGTATTGCTATGGTAACAGGCAGAAAGACATAGCTAGTGTTGTTTATTTTCTTTCCCAAGATGGTGCATCATTTATGACTGGAGCGCTGATTCCGATAGATGGCGGACTCACGTCTCAGACTCAATCATTATCATCCCTCAATGTTTCGGATACTTAAGCCCAAAAAAAACCTCAAAACGGGAGATTAATATAAGATGCTTCTAACTCAGAAGCATTAGCTAAGCTCCTCCCAAGGAGGCTCACTTCATCTTCGACCATGGGCTCTTGAGTCTTTTTAGCGTGGTCTCGCTTGTTTTTTCGACTTTGGTTTATGCTTCGGTGTGAATAACTCCCATCCCTGTCTGCTCCAGAGAGTAAAACAATATTCAAGCCGGAGGCAAATAGGAGCGTCCTATAATATAATGATAATGACAATATTTAATTATTGCTGTTTTTTATGATCATTATCACTTAAAATTATTTCTATCCTTGGAGGTATTTACAAAATTCCTTCGCTTTTGAAAAGCTTTTAGCTTTGTTTGACTCCTAGCCCTTACAGCTTTCTTAGCTCATCACAGAAGATTATTCTTGAACAATTACGTTTTTAATCTGTGTTGTTGTTGATCTATATTTATAAATGCTAAAAGATATCTTAAGCAATAAAGTATGGCTCGTAACTGGAGCGAGTGGATATGTAGGTGGGGAATTATGTAAAAAAATTAAAACAGAGTATCCTTCTATTTATTTTATAGCAACAGATGTAAACACTCCCAGCCACAATTTATATGATGATTTTATCATCGGCTCTTTGGAAAATTTTGAGAATACAGTAGTTCATAAAATATTAACAAGCAAAATTGATTTAGTAATCCATCTAGCAGGTGTTGCCGTTGAAGGATGGTGCTTTAAAAATCCTCTGGTAACCTGTGAATACAACATACGTGCAGTCTATATTCTCTTAGAAGCTATACGAAAAAGTATTTATCCATGTCATCTAATTTTGAGTACAACAGATAAGGTTTATGGACGAGATGCAACTCAAATAAACTCCTATTTTGAAGACGAGCCTTTGTTAGCAAAAAGTATCTATGAAACCTCTAAAGTCTGTGCAGATTTGTTAGCGCAATCGTTTTACTTTACTTATAAAGTACCGTTAAATATTTTACGTTTTGCTAATCTTTATGGAGGGTTAGATAGGAAGAGTTCACGTCTAGTACCACGTACTATACAAAGATTGCAAAACGGTCTACCTCCTGAATTACGTTTAACCAATAATGGTCAGGAATATACACGGGATTTTATTCATATATCAGATGCTATTGAAGGTATTATCATGGTAGCCAAAGCTTCATTAGAGTCAAATTCCAATATTATCGGTGAAATTTTTAATATTAGTAGTGGTAAGGAGTATAGGATAAGAGATATCATAGATATTATTATTAGTATTTTCCAACCAGGAGTGAAATATGTGGAGGTTAAAGGAGGAGTAAACTATTCAGAGATTGTCAATCAGTGCGCTAGTAATAATAAGATGAAACAGGTGTTAGGATGGGAGCCTAAAATTTCTTTAAAAGATGGGTTAATAATGATTAGAGATGAGTATGGTCAAGAGTAAATCCTTGCTGGGGGGGCGACATGCAATCTGACATCGATACTGGCTAATAATTTCAGCCCATAAGGTATAAAAAAATACATGCTGTTTTGGGCAGACCTTGGACGTAGTTATAAGGGTCCGGATCTTCATGACAATGAAAGGAGGGTCAATTGGCGACTGTATCGAGTATGAGCTCATTGGCATCAAAGCTTTATATAGTCAGATTTTGAGAGCTGATGTCGCCCCTGAAGCGACTCAACACACTTAAACGTGTATTCTTAGGTTCCCAAATTTCCTAACTGACCAATTTATGTCAACAATAATAATTAAAGCAGTGTATGAAAAATTTGAGAGTAATCCCTGATGTCTAGTACAACATTTGGACTCCACGGTAAGCTTTATGAGTACTTTCACTCAGTTTCTTTACGAGAAGCGGAAATTTTGACTCAACTCAGACAAGAAACCGCACAACATCCTATGGGTGTAATGCAGATTGCCCCAGAACAGGGGCAGTTTATGGCACTACTGATACAGCTAATGGAGGCAAAGAAAACTCTGGATATAGGAGTATTTACAGGGTATAGTTCTCTAGTAGTAGCATTAGCATTACCACCAGATGGTAAAGTAGTTGCTTGCGATACTAGTGAAGAGTATACTGCGATCGCTCGTCGCTACTGGCAAATGGCAGGAGTGGCTGAAAAAATTGATCTCCACATTGCACCAGCATTGGAAACTCTAGACCGTTTACTAGCAGACTTTCAAGGTGGTACATTTGATTTTGCCTTCATTGATGCTGATAAAGCTAACTATGATAGCTACTATGAGCGTTGCATTGAATTAGTTCGCCCAGGTGGACTAATTTTGATAGATAATGTGCTCTGGTTAGGTAAGGTAGCCGATCCGGAAATAACAGATAATAGAACCGAGTCTATTCGTGCTCTTAATCAGAAAATCCAACAAGATCAAAGAGTAACTATTAGTCTGGTACCGATCGCTGACGGCTTAACCCTAGCGCTGAAACGTCCTTAGAGAACCAGGGTAAGGGCAAGAATAAATCAGGAGGCATTATTATCAACAATATTGATAAAACAGTGCGATAGTCCTGAGAATCAAGGATTAACCCTTTTCTGTCACTCTCCGGTTATAATAAGTAGAAAAAGAAAAAAAAGAAACTCTACAAGGTAAGCACAGCAATAGATGTAGAGGAACAAATCCTAAAACATTTAGCCAGGGATACCCAGGCAACAGTATCAATAATAGATGAATATTGTCAGAGATTAGTTTAAATTATCCAGCTTTTTTATCTTTAAATCAATCGGCAGAAGTGGCCAATGAGGTGACAGATACTGATGATATCCAGGTGATTAATCATCAACAATGGAATTATGAAGGTGGATGGAAGAATGTGTTAAACAATTTTCGTTTACTGATTCAACCCATCATGATGTTATGGCTTATTTTTCCATGGTTAGATATTTTACCTAATAGTAAGTTAGGCTGGGGGGGCGACGATATGGCTTGAAACGATTGATACGTCAAGAGTGTAACGATCTGTGATAGAAAAAGATAGGTCTCAAATTGTCAATAAGACCTATCTGTTGCAAATGTTACCCTTATTCTATCAAAAGCATCTTAAAATTCAACTAAAGTATCGTAATTTTATTTTATTAAATATTTTAGTGATGCTTGTACAATCAATCAAAAGAGTTAGCATAGAAAAGTTAGCAAATGCTTTACCTCTTGGAATAAAATTTGAAAGTATAAGAAAAAGAATTCAGCGCTTTTTGTCTTTACCAAATCTAAGATTTGAAACTATTTGGTTTCCTATCATAGCTAGTATACTAGAAACATACTTTGAAACAGATGAACTAGTTTATATAGCAATTGACCGTACAAATTGGGGTAAAATAAATCTTTTAGTAACTAGCCTGATTTGGGATAAAAGAGCATTGCCAATATACTTTACTTTGATGCCAAAATTAGGTAGCAGTAATCTTAAAGAACAGAGCAGTCATCTATCAACAATAATTCCCATTTTTAAAGATTATAAAATTTGCCTATTGGGAGATAGAGAATTTTGTTCTGTTAAGCTAGCGAAATGGTTGTCAGAAAAGTCTGTATACTTTTGTTTACGTCTCAAAAAAAATGAGTTTATTGAAGTCAAAAAGAAAATTTGGATTGAGTTATCAAATCTTGGGTTAATACCAGGAACTTCATTCTTTATTAAAGGAGTAAAAATAACTAAAATAAAGGGATTTAGCACTTTTAACGTTGCATGCAAATGGAAGCGTAATATTTCCGGATTTATCCCCAAAGAAGGATGGTTCATTATGACAAATTTAAATTCCTTAGAATTGGCGATTGCTGCTTATAAGAAACGGTTTGGCATTGAAGAAATGTTTAGAGATTTTAAAACAGGAGGCGATAATTTAGAAGACACTAATGTCTATGGTGATCGGTTGATTTCGCTAATTTTATTGATATCAATAGCCTATACTTCTGCTACCATTCAAGGACAGCAAATTAAACTAAAAGGAATTCAAAAATATATCGGCAGAGTAAAAGAAGATGGCCGTTCACAACGACGACACAGTAGTTTTTATATAGGATTATATGCTCAAAATTGGGTCAGTTTTAGCGATGAGTGTATTAATTTAGTACGAGAATTAATGAGACTTAATCGTAATAAATGGAAGTATTATTTACGAGGAATGAGAGCTAAATCGCTTGTCCTGTCTGCTTTATAACTATTTTCGTCGCCCCCCCAGAAGTTAGGCCTGGGATTGAATCAGCTAATTAGTGAAATTAATCAATGTCAATCCTTTTTTTATTCTGGATAATCTGGCTTATTTGTTAATCATTGAATTCGGAAAGTGACAGAAAAGGGATAAATTCCCTGCGGGCTTACCCCATGGCTAGAAGCAAGGGGCTTGCGCCCTTAGACTTTTCGGTCAAAATGTAACACAGTGCGATCAAGCCCGCTGCTAGGTTAGGTTAAGTTAAGTAACCCAACAATCTCACTAAATTAATTTAAATTACTTCCGTTCAAAGGAGGCAATCAAAGGGTTCTCAGAACTTAAGTATTGATTGATTGCTGACAAGGCTTGAGGTTGATGGGAAACATGAGCATCAATGAATAAACCAATTGTTTCTGCTAGCAAATTCCGTAGTAGGTCTTCCGGTTGAGATGCTGGATAGTCTAGGAAAGCTCTACCAGTAGTGGAATCAGATGGATAAGCAATAGAGAAATGATTGGCTCCCTCTAGAAGTAGCAGATAACTATCGTCTCTGCCCCCTGAGATCGATTCTCTAAAAGTGCGTAACACTGGAGTGGTTGCTTGTTCCCAAGTTACTCCATAGCGGTGGCTGCTGTTGGCAATAACTCCATCACAGGTTCCTCCAATCAGCATTAATGGTAAAGCATCAGGTAAAGGTAAGATTTTGCCCGATGGATATCCTAGTTGCTTTCCTCCTGCTGTATGTGCACCATAGGCAAAAGAAGCCACAATTTGTGGAAAGAAGCGTGGATTTGCACTTTCAATTGCAACTCTGCCCCCAGCGGAGTGTCCTCCTAGAATGATGTGTTTTAAATCAAGCAGGCCAGCTAGAACTCCGTTAAGTTGTAATTTCTCTAATGCTACCAATAGGCTTGGTAAAGCAGAGGCTGTTGGAGCTGAACCATAGGTGTTTGGAGCCCACATTGCGATGTCAACACCTGGAGTCAGACCTACTATACCAGGTAAGTTTTCGGCAACCCAGGAGAAAGTGACAACCACAAGCCCACGTTCTGCCAACTTAATAGCAAGCCACTGATATACTTCCGGACTACAGTTTATGCCATTAAAGAAAATGACGACTTTGAAGGGAGACTGCTGAGGATCAGCAGGAACAATACCCATATTTTGTTCCTGATCGCTGCCTGACATCAGGGCTGGATAGAAAACTTTCAAATGAATGGTGTCATATGGAGAGGAAGCATCTTCTACTTTGGTAGACTGAAAAATTGCTCGAATAACCATACCACAAAAACTTATTTATTCAGATTTTAATCAGCTTATCAATTACAGCGAGCTTTGAAGCACACCAATAGATGGAAGGCTAACGGCCTTGAGGCTAGCGGCGCGAGACCAACTCTGGGAAAAGCCAAATTTTGCCGTCTTTGATATCTAAATGAACGATAGAACGGTAAATCCGATTCAAATCTTCCCAACCCACATTCATCCACTGGTAATGATCCCGAACAGTGTCAAAAATTAGTTGTACTTCCACCTCATCATTAGAAACATCATCCTGGGCGTACTGGTTCAGTAATCTCTGAACCTACTCGCGGTATTGAGCTACTTTCTCCATTCAACAATCACCTCATTGGCTGGATCATACACAATTATCAAGACCTGATACTGTTGTATCGCAGGATGCTTTAGCCTACAGGTCTGCTGTCAGAGTAGTAAGTTATGACTGCTATTGCTGAGGAGCTCAAGCCTACACTCCCCTAGCCTCGCGAGTGTAGCTAGGTCACTACAAAAGACTACAGGAAGAATTATGCCGTGGAGTGTCAAACACAAAATCCGTTAAAGTATGTAAATAAGCGAAGTTACCTTTTTAACCCAGGCACAATGGTATCCTCATCCTCGATTGCTGTCAGAGAACTCCCCATATTTCCCCTACCTGAAGTAGTTTTATTTCCTGGACGCCCTCTGCCGTTACACATTTTTGAATTTCGCTACCGAATCATGATGAACACGATTTTGGATAGCGATCGCAGATTTGGTGTCTTAATGTGGGATCCTGTTAAACAGGAACCAGCTACAGTTGGCTGTTGCGCTGAAGTTATCCACTTTCAGCGTCTTCCCGATGACCGGATGAAAATAGTAACTTTAGGTCAGCAGCGGTTTCGGCTCTTAGAGTACGTTCGTGAAAAACCCTATAGGGTTGGACTAGTGGAATGGATTGAAGACCAGCCACCTGCTAAAGACCTCAAACCAAAGGCAAAAGACGTCGCACAGTTATTGCGGGATGTTGTGCGTCTTTCCGCTAAGTTGACCAACCAGAAAATTGAGCTACCAGAAGACCTGCCCGATCTACCGATTGAGTTGTCTTACTGGGTTGCTAGCAATCTGTATGGCGTAGCCTTAGAACAGCAGGCACTTTTAGAGACCCTGGACACGGAAAAACGTCTAGAACGGGAAACAGAAATTCTCACTTCAACTCGCAATCACTTAGCAGCACGCACTGTACTCAAAGATGCATTGACTTAAGCTTTAATTGTAGCGTTTCTCATAGCTATGAGGTACACAGGATTTTTGGCCAGATCCGCTGCTCTCGACTCCCGACTCCCGACTCCCGACTCCCTACTTCCATTAACCCAGAACGAAAGTACCTCACCCAATTAATAACTGCTATAACAGTTTTGTTCACGGTTGACGGTTAACTGTTGAAAGTAAAATTATCAACATTTATGAGGGTGTAGCTGCCAAAAATCTTGAGGATTTCCTGATCAGGAATTATTTCCTCAAGAGCAGCTTTAAATAATGGTGTATACAGATCTGATTCCAGTTCAATAAAGAATATGTACTCACCAAGTAATCGTTTGGTGGGACGAGACTCAATCCGACTTAAATTAATACCTCGACGGGCAAACACCTGGAGTGGTTTAGACAAGGATCCAGGTATATTAGCAGGAGGACTAAATGCTAAGGAGGTATGACTACCTCCAGGAGATGGCTTTAAACTCAGCACCCAAAACCGGGTGAAATTATCGGGATAGTCATTAATGTTAGATGCCAGTACTGGTAGAGTGTAAAGCTTTGCTGCTCGTTGAGAAGCGATCGCTGCTGCATTGTGATCTTTGTCCAAAAACTGTAGCGCTTCAGTAGTGGAGTTGGTAGGTACCAGTTGCACTGATGGCAGAAAATGCTCTAACCACCCCTGACACTGAGCCAGGGCTTGGGGATGGGAATAAACAGTTTTAATGTCTGCTATGGTTGATGCCCGTGACATCAGACAATGTCTGATGGGCAAAACCAGAGCCTGTTGGATTTGTAGCTGATCTAGTTGCCAAAGCCGATCTAGTGTCATGGCGACACTGCCTTCAATGGAATTCTCTACAGGTACCACTGCTAGATCAGCTTGTTGGTTAGCTACTGACTGTAAGGTTTGGCCAATGCTGGGATAAGCACACAAGAGGGATTGCTGACCCTGTTGTTTCTGGAGTCGCTCAGCATAAGCTGTGGCAGCGGCTTCTGTATAAGTTCCTGGTGGTCCGAGATAAGCAATAGAAAGTGACATAATAGAAAATCTAATTTTAAAGTAGCTTGAAGGTTAGCAGCTTGTTATTTAGTAAAGAGATGTGATTATTTTTTAGTGTGAACATAAATCAGTATTGAGTTTGATGATATAGTTATAAATGTTATCTAGAGTATGGCGGTTGAATTGTAATAATATAATTAATAATAAATTAGGATTATATCAGATTTTAAGTTACTTGGTATTTATCAAAATGTTAACTGTAAACTATTGAAAAAAAACACTACTAAGTTCGTCAGTATATCAGTTATTATTAGCTGGGGTATTTTTAGGCTTGTTTGGGAATCGAGGAACCGATAAACAGCAAGCGGGAATATTCTATTTTAAGAGTAAAGCTGGGTATCTTGATCTGCCCTAGTTAACGTTTATTTCTTTCATGATGGCATCGGTTTTTGAAAATTTCCAACCCCTAGCTGCGATCGCTACCACTCCTACTGGGGCTCAAATCCTGCAACCCCTGTGTCAAACTACTGGTGCAACTCTTTGGGTACCGAATTCTCTGAGCACCCTAGAACAGGTTGCTGTCTACAAGGGTTCTCTCAAAGACCACATTGCCTCCCTCTGGCCAAACCACCGTGCTTTGGTGTTTTGTTTGGCAGCCGGAGCAGCGGTGCGCTTAATTGCTCCTTTGTTAACGGATAAGTCCAGTGATCCAGCAGTTGTGGTAGTTGATCAAGGGGGAGGTTTTGTAATTAGTTTGTGTAGTGGTCATCAAGGGGGGGCAGATCAACTGACACGGTTAATTGCTTCCCAACTCGACTCAACGCCTATTTTAACGGGAGCAGCAGCGGATTTAGGTCTACCTGGAGTTGATGTCTTAGGTATTCCCTTTGGCTGGTATCGGGGAAAAGGGGATTGGACTAGAGTCAGTGCTGTGGTTGCCCGTGGGGAAATAGTACAGGTAATTCAAGAGGCTGGTTCCACTCTTTGGCAAGCTCATCTTAGAGATGGACATCCTTTTTATTTCGGATTTCCAGAGGATAGCGCTACAAGTGAATCCGAGTCGATCTCACCTAAAGCCAGGATTTGGATTAGTCCCACCCACCAGCAATTTTCTCCAGAATCGGATTTACCAAACGTGCAGTGGTATCCACGGGTAATGTGGGTGGGAATTGGCTGTGAGCGAGGAACATCGAAGCAGTTGATTGAAATGGCGATTCGGCAGACCTGTGAGGGTTATGGTTTATCAGAAAATGCGATCGCAGGAATTGCTACTATTGACCGCAAAGCCGATGAAGTCGGCATAGTCCAATTGTGCCAAGAGCGCCATTGGCCTTTACGCACTTTCCCAGCTGACGTACTCCGTTCCGTAACCGTACCCAACCCATCGGATGTGGTGGCGGCAGAAGTTGGTACTCCCAGCGTTGCCGAAGCAGCAGCTCTCTGTGGCGCTAGAGGGTTGAAGGTTAGCAAGTTGTTCGCGAAGCGTGGCCTTTTGGCCAAGGTTAGCAAGTTGAAGGTTGAAGGTTCTAACCTACAAGCGACTAACTTACAAGCGACTAACCTTCAACCCTTATTAGTTCCCAAACAAATAGTCAAATCAGCTAATCAACCAGGAGCAGTAACTGTAGCGATTGCTCAATCCCCAGTAGAATACACTGGACGTATGGGGAAACTGTTGCTAGTGGGTATCGGTCCGGGAAATCTTGACCAAATAACCCCAGCCGCTAAAACGGCTATATCCAGCGCTGATGCTGTGATTGGTTACTCCCTCTATATCAATTTAATTTCAACCTTGCGACGTCCAGGACAAATTATCGAAGCCTTACCAATTACCCAAGAAACCCAACGAGCAAAACGGGCTATTGAACTGGCTGAGTGGGGATTAACGGTAGCAGTGGTTTCCTCTGGTGACTGCGGTATCTATGGTATGGCGGGGTTAGTCCTAGAAGAATTGCGCTCTAGGGGCTGGGATGGTAAGACACCCCAGGTGCAAGTATTTCCTGGTATTACAGCGTTACAAGCTGCTGCCTCTCGTGTGGGAGCACCCCTGATGCATGATTTTTGTGCCATTAGTTTGAGTGACCTATTGACCCCTTGGCCAGTAATCGAAAAGCGTCTAGAAGCCTCAGCCGCAGCAGATTTTGTGACTGCGTTGTACAATCCGCGATCGCGTAATCGTACTGAGCAGATTGCGATCGCACAACGGATTTTTCTCAAGCATCGTAAGCCTGATACCCCTGTAGCCATTGTGGTTTCAGCCTATCGAGACGATGAAAACATCACTCTCACAACTCTTGACAAAATGCTGGAAATACCCATTGATATGCTAACTATGGTGCTAATTGGTAATCAAAGCACTGATATTCATCAGGATTGGATGATTACACCAAGGGGATATCAGATTTAAGGTTTAATGTTGAAGGTTTAAGGTTTAATGTTGAAGGTTTAAGGTTTAATGTTGAAGGTTGTTGGCTTTCGCGCAGCGTCGGCAAAGCCTAAAGCGTGGCCTTTTGGCCAAGGTTATTGGCTTGAAACCAGATTCAACAAGTTCAATCAGAGAAACAACTCAAACACCTGACGACAGAAATGTTTTAGCTTTTCCCCCACTTCAGCTGATGGCTGACAATTACCGATAATTTGCCAACGCTCCACTGTGGACAGTCGCCAAGCTTCTCCTTGATGGTTAAAGGCGGTCGCTTCCAAACCAATCAGCCGATGAGATTGATCCAAGTGGTCTTTATGAAACCGAATCTGTAACAAAATACTTCGACTTTGGAAGCGTCTACTCCAGCCAGGGAAGTGAAAACCAATGTCAATGGAGTTAGGATCCACCAGTTCTCGGGTTTCCGGGTCATTGGTCCAAGGCTTGAGGTCAGCCTTGGCATCAGGGAATTCAGACTTAAACAAATTCACAACAGCCGCAATTTTGGTGGTGACTTCTAAGCCGATTGCTTGTTCAGCTGCGTTCACGCCTAATCTCCTATGGTTAACTGCTAGTTAGTAACGTAATTTGTATCTTTTTATTACAACCTAAGATAAATCTACCCAATTATTTATAAAAATTTATACTTTTAGTGTAAAATTTAGTAATTTGATCAAAAGAAGAACCAAGTGTTCCAGGGTAAGCGCAAGAAAAATGAACTCATAATATGCTAGGGGAACCGATGTCAGAATAAAGGTTTCCAATGGTTCTTGGCTTCGATTCCCCCGGGTTACTCAACTCGAACAAGTCGGCAATCCTTGCCACTGCTGCCTGCTACTGATTGTCAACAAGTTCAGCAGGCACTGATTGATCCACGAGGGAAAAAAGGGGCTAGATATGTAGTGATGAAATAGTGATGAAAAAACTAATTAATTTCAGCTTGACCCTAATTTTAGCCTTGGCTATCAGTCTTCTAGGAATAGGAGAAGCATTGGCTACAGAGCTAAAGGTTGCACTGTATCCATACGTTCCTCGGCTTGAGCAATTCCAAACAGCAATACAAGCTGAATGGGATTTGGTTGAACCAAACGTTCCCTTGAATTTCGTTCCTTCGGAGGATTGGGATGGGGGTTACTCGAATAATCCTCCTGAAGATGCAGATGTTTATGTATTCGATGCCATGTTTTTCGACTACTTTCGCAGTAAAAACTGGCTCGAACCGATACAGGCTAGTGAAATCGACAACTTGGAGGACTTCGTTGAATACGCAATAGATGGGGTTAAGGTAGGTGGGGAGTATTACGCAATTCCCCAGCTTGGTTGTGCAAATATCTTATTTTATAGACAAGATGATCCAGCGATTGCCAATGCAACGAACCTAGATGAAATTCAGAGTGCTTTGTCTTCATGCACCTATACCAGCGAGATTCCCCCCGATATTCGGGGCATGATGCTTGATATGGCTGGTGGCACGACAAATGCTACTCTTTACCTAGACATTGCCCATAGCTTGACTGGAGAATATCCCTTCCCATTGCCTGAGAATGAATGCCAACTTAACTCCCAGGCGATAGACAACATGCAAGAGTTGCTAGGGATGGCAAGCTATGAGAATGCAACGGATTCTATGGAGCCCAAGCAGCAGCCCTACCAGCAGGCAGAGTGGTTTAGTAATGATTGGGGACGTGCACTCATGGGCTATACAGAAGCGATGTCAAACATGAGTGAAAACACACGGCAAAACATTGGCTTCAAGGTCATGCCGTTATCAGATCAAGATCAATCCTATCCAGAAGTTTTCTATGCTGATGTGATTGGTGTAAATACTACAACTAAAAACAGGGGGACACGTGACTTTGCTGTAAAGCTAGCTAATACGATGGCAGCCTCCACAACGATGATTGCAAGTATTGGAGCAGATGCAAGTCATCCCTATCCCCAGTATCTTATGGCCACTCGTCCCAGCATATTCCAGACTCTTGAGCAATCGTTCCCGCTTTATGGTGATATGTTTGGGCTCATCCAAGGTCAGAATATTATTATGTTCAAGGTGAATGATCAAAGCCGTAGCTGGCTAGGGAAAATGAAAAACACGATTCGTGAGAAGGCTAGGGAGAATTATTCTTGCGGCTGTGATTATCCAGCTATCGAACCTATTCTCAATAACACTTATGCTCCTGAGATTTGTGGAGATACATGTGCCGACCATGGCGCTTTTTGGAACGGTCAGTGGACCAATGCATACCCAGCTGCACAAGAAACATCTGTATGTGGTTGCAACACATGCCCCTTGCCATAAAAGTCTGGCACCTGAGTCCTCACTTGTCTAAATTCCCACTCAGGGGTAAGCTCATATAGCAATCCGAGCTGAAAAGTGAACAGTCACAGTTCTTACTCAAAACTCAGCACTCAGGACTGACGAACTATTTTCAAGGGAAGTATTGTTCACAAGTCGATCAGGATTGCCACACGACAAGCAACAGCGTAAAGGCAAAACAACCGTGTCCATCAGTGAACAATCTATAGAAGTCGGGTCTTGGGAATGGTTCTATCGGGAAGCTAAAGCCGTTGGCGATAGTAAACCAGTGCCAGTAGTACTGCTTCATGGCTTGCCATCCCAGAGTTTTTGCTGGTGTGAGATCATGCCAGATTTAGCTAAAGTAGGGTACGATGCGATCGCACCAGATTGGCTCGGTTCTGGATTATCCGCAAAACCGGATCGGCTTGACTTTCCTTACACACCAGATGCGTTCATTGAAGCCTTAGGCGATTTCCTTAAACAGCTGGAAATCGAAAGGTTTTCCTTAGTTGTCCAAGGCTTTCTCGCCTCAGTGGGACTTCAATATGCCTTGCGTCACTCAGACCAGATTGAGCGTCTAGTGATTCTCAATACACCTGTCTCGTCGGCTGCCAAGTTACCCAGCAAGATGCAGCAATGGGGATGGCCATTCATCGGAGATATGTTAACCCAAGACCCCCTGTTAGTTGACCGAAGTCTGGAAGGGGGGTCTCGCTATCGCATTGAAGACAAGTATTTAGATCTCTATCGCAAGCCTTTCCTCAAAAGCTCCGATCCTGGACGTTCTCTGGTAGCGACAATCAAGAATATCCAGATGAACAAGTGTATGGCAGAAATTGAATCAGGTTTCCGCAACTGGGACAAACCAACCTTAATTGTTTGGGGACTCAAAGACCCTTGGCTTCCGGTTGACCAAGCTGAGCAATTTGCTAATCAGCTTAAGAATGGGGAATTGGTGAAGCTGGAGGAAGCTGGACATTACCCTCAGGAGCATTGGTCGAAGGAAATTAGTGAAATACTGGTGCCGTTTCTAAGACGCAAAGCTTGAATTTTTCAGTATCCGTGGCAATTAAACGATGTCGCGATCAGCAGCAAATTCTAGGCAAGCTTTAATGTCTGTTTCGGTCAATTCTGGAAAGTCATCGACAATTTCGGCGTGAGACATACCAGCTGCTAGCCAGCCTAAAACGTCATCAACTGTTATGCGCATCTGTCGAATACAAGGTTTACCACCTCGCTTATCCGCTTCGGTGGTAATAATATTGCGATCGCTCATTGGAGTTTTAGGGAGTAGGGAGTAGGGAGTAGGGAGTAGGGAGTAGGGAGTAGGGAAGAGTAGAAAAGAGAGCCAAAGATTTTTTAGTACTATAAATCACATTTTGTTTTATGATAGCTTGGTAGAATATCTTGTGATCAGGGTTGGCGAATTTATTTCATCATTACTTAGCTTAAGCCTTAGTCAATATTTCCATCAGTAACGATTGCTGAACTAGTAATATAGTCTTATTTGACTTGATTTTAATTAAAACTAAAAATCCGTCATGATCGAGAAATTAATAATTGTTATCCCAATTATTAGCTTTTACCATGATACCAATCAATTTGATATTCTCAACTTCAAACCAATTCTAATTTTTGTATAAACTTGTTAATCTGACATTTATACAGCTCAGATACAAGCTTGAGAAAGGCAAACAGCAGTCAGTAGCTTCTACCTGAGCAGCTCGTGAATTAATTAGTATGTCGCCAACCAAGATCTTGCTGAAAGTAGTGCTTGGGTTGGTAAGCTTTGATGCAATCAGTGGTCAAGGTGCCCTATTGGGTATTAAACTTTTCGTTTGATGTGACCAATATTGGGTTATAGTACTTGACCAAAAATTTTGGGTTTAAAGCCCCGTTATTATAGGACGGCTTTTAAGTAAAGTGTGATAGAATAAACATGTAGCCTAGTACAGGCAGGATTCGTCGGTACTGCCAATTTAAAACAACGACGTAAAGCGATACTAGTACACGAGGAGCGCGCATACCTCGCCAAAACGCATGGATCTTAACAGATACCGAAACCCCAGTAAAATAAAATTTTAAAACTAAACGTACCGTGGGGCACACGGGAACGGGGGAGACCCAACGCTTAGGGAGATAAGCCCACGCTCGTTTAGTTAAATTAGGCTCGATATGCGCGTTTTTAAACGGGTATTTGGCTTAAGTACTGCCTTTGCTGGATAACTAATTTTAGCGATGCAGAGGTGCGACCCGTGGCGAATTTAATTCGCCTACGGAAAGCGCACCTAAGCGGTCTTGGGGGTTTCCCCCATGAGCGACTGCATCAAGACAAGGCGTGTCGTAGAACTAAGAATCCCCGCTCATAAGCTGGCGGGGAGTGTCAAGAACCTTAAGTAGTTTTCCCGAGAGGTTGGCTAGCGAACAAACAATGATGATGAGAAGTTATCGGTCTATTCTGACTGTGATTCTGGCAATGGTGATGACCTTTTTGGTCAGCTGTGGTAGCCCAAGTGCCACCACCGCTCCTACCTACACCCCTGAAAAAATTGCCCAAATCCAGACAAGTGCTACTAGAGTGCTTGAGCTTCGCGAGAAAATGCCAGTTCTCGAAGCCAACATTCAAGACGAAAACTGGGTAGATATTAGTTCATTTATCCATGGTCCGTTAGGAGATCTAGGGCGCAGCAGTAACTATCTGGCTGGTCAACTTCTTCCCAAAGACCAGAAAGCAGCCAAGCAAGCGGCTGAAGTATTGTTGAAATCTTTGGTGAAAATTGATGAAGCTTCTGTAGAGCGCAACTCCCAGCTAGCACTCAAAAACTACGAAGCAGCCTTGAAAAAATTTGATAACTTTTTGGAACTAATTCCCACTAGTTAAAAAGTTATCGATAAAATTGTGAGTAAAGTCGCTATTATTGGATGCGGTATCGTTGGAGCAGCGATCGCATATGAACTTAGTCGGGTAAATGGGCTAAGTATCACTGTGCTCGACCAGCATCTGCCAGCACAAGGCTCTACTGGTGCTGCTTTAGGGGTACTGATGGGTGCCATTAGTAAAAAAGTCAAGGGTAGGGCGTGGCAGCTGCGACAAGTCAGTATCCAGCGCTATCAGACCCTGATTCCTGAATTAGAGGCACTCACGGGATACCAGATTCCAGTCAATCGCAACGGTATCTTGAAGCTGTGTTTGCCTGGAGAGGACTTGGCCTCTTGGGAAAAACTAGTACAAACTCGCCTCACCCAAGGTTGGCAATTAGAAATTTGGGATGTTCCCCAAGTTAAGCACCGTTGCCCTCAGCTGAGTCAAGATAAATTTATTGCTGGAATCTATTCTCCCCAAGACCTACAAATTGATCCAACTGCCCTAACCCAAGTATTAGTGGCTGGTGCTGAGGCCAATGGGGTTAGGTTTAATTTTGGAATCACAGTTAAAGGCTTTGAATCCATAGGTTCCGATCTCAACAATTCTCTCAATTGCTCCCAAATCTCTACTGATTCTGGAACCCTAGAGATAGATTGGCTAGTAGTGGCTGCTGGGTTGGGTTCATCTGGGCTGATTAAGATGCTCCAACCACAAGACTTGCAAGTTAGTCGAGATCTGCCTCTGACTCTCAAACCAGTACTGGGACAAGGAGTAAAATTGCGGCTGCCACAGCCCATGGGATATGAAGATTTTCAGCCAGTGATTACTCGTGATGATGTTCATATTTTGCCAGTAGGTAAGCAAGACTACTGGGTGGGCGCAACAGTTGAGTTTCCCGATGATGCAGGTAATGTAGAAGCACAACCAGCCTTACTGGAGGTGGTCAGACAGAATGCGATCGCATTTTGCCCTGCTCTAGCCACAGCAGAAATTATCCACACATGGTACGGGTTACGCCCTCGTCCAGAAGGACGACCTGCCCCTGTTATTGATCAACTGCCTGGTTACAATAATGTTTGGCTAGCAACAGGTCATTATCGCAATGGTGTACTCCTTGCTCCGGCTACCGCACAAATAATTCGGGAAGAAATTATTGACTCAGGAAAATAGCTAGAGGTGCGACCCGTGGCGAATTTAATAATTAGATGCGGAAAGCGCACCTATTGTTTTTGTTGAGAGTTACTATTGAGATTTAACAGTTAACCGTCAATCGTCAAAAAACAGCGATCAATTAAAATATATAGGTTAAATGTTCATTAACTGATCAACTAATTGTTTTGTAGGAGGCGCGGCGCAACCTCTCAGGTTTAACCCCAATGGGGTGTCAGGGGAGTATCCAGCCGTGAATTTTTGATGAAATCTCGATGGTTAATCACGAGTTTGCTGATGGTGCTGATGAGCTGTAGCCCGTCGCCTACTCCATCAACTAAGAAAACACCGGTTTCCCAACCGATGCCAAGCCCGCCTAATTTAGAGGACACATCTAAATCTGGCAGTTCAAAGTCCACAACCAAACTGTCTCCACCAGCATCAGATGCCTTTACTATCTCTCCTAAAGGAATTGGACCGGCTAAGTTGGGAATGACCTTGGGACAGCTGAAACAATCCCTAGGGGATAAAGCAAAATTTGAGGTGAAGTCACCGTTTATTGTCGGTTTCGATGCGATCGCAGTTATCCAATCAGGACAACCCCAATACTATATTCTTTACCCGATGGGAACACCTATGGGTAATTCAACCGTAATGGAAGCGTTATTCACCACAAATCCTAACTATCGCACCACCAAAGGTGTTGGCCCTGGCACACCCCTCAAACTAGCTGAGCAAACTTACGGTGATGCTACCTTGTCCTTTAACTATGCCAGCGAGTCTCGGGAATACGTCAATTTTGCCAACCTATCGGAAGATATAGCCTTTCGCATGGGAGTAGCCGTCAATGATACTAATAATCAGTTTTCTGGCCTTTATGCTTCACCATTGAAAGAATATAACCAAACCCAGAACTATCGCGACTCAGCGACAATTAAATCTCTAGAAGTCTATTGCCGAGATAAATGTCCTTCACGCTAGATAATCATTTACGTGAGCTTATCATTTAAATGAATAAAAGCTCATTTAATCAACAAGCGTTTGAAATTGCTCTGGAAGCAGTAAGGGAACAGTTGCCCCTCAACTCCCCAGCCATGGGGCAATTTCCACCAATTCCTCTACAGGTCTTTGACACTCTCCCATCCACTAACCAAACCCTTTGGGAATTGCTCAACCAAGGTGCAACAGTTCCCACCATGGTTATTGCTGGGCAACAGACAGCAGGGCGGGGACAGTGGGGACGACAATGGCAATCTCCAAAAGGTGGACTCTACTTATCCTTAGCTTTAGCTCCCAAGTTACAGGCATTGGACAGCGCCCAGCTAAGCATGTGTAGTGCTTGGGGAATTGCTACAGCTTTGAGAGCTTACGCTATGCCTGTGTCTCTGAAGTGGCCAAATGACCTACTACTTAAGGGACGCAAACTCGGAGGTATTCTAACAGAAACCCGTGTCAAACAGGGTCAAATTACCAAAGCCGTTGTGGGTGTCGGAATTAACTGGAGCAATGAAGTGCCGGAATCTGGCATCAATTTGCGCTCATTTTGGCAACCCGAGTCCTATGCCACTGTGACTTCTATAGAAATGCTGGCTGCGATTGTTTTACAAGGACTACTGTCCGGATATCAACTCTGGTCAGAGGAAGGAATGAATAGTTTGCTACCACGATATCTAGCGCTATTCAATTATCAAGGAAGCCAGGTCATGGTAGAAGGAAATCCAGGCATCATAACAGGGGTAACCCCTAGGGGCGAACTGCGAGTGCATCTACACGATACTCCGACCCCAAAAGAAATTTTGCTCAAGCCCGGTACAATCAGTCTTGGCTATCGTAGTTGTTGAGAACTCTTACGGTTAAGGGTCAAATGTTAAGCATCAACTAATCAACAAAACAGGAATTATGGCGTTGCTTAATAATGGAATGATTTTAATAGTTTTGTGGAATGGGCATCTTGCCCGTTCCTGACGGTGCGCACCTATAGCGAATTTAATTCGCCAACGGTCGCACCTGTGGCATGGGCATCTTGCCGTGGCATGGGCATCTTGCCGTGGCATGGGCATCTTGCCGTGGCATGGGCATCTTGCCCGTTACAGTTTCCGGGCGGGCAGGATGCCCACTCTACTCCTATTCATTCCAAGACTGACGCAACGCCGGAATTATGGCTGATGGCTGAGCCGAGCGAGTATAACTGTGTAGTAATTATTTAGTGAGTCGTAAATGACCAAAGAAAACTCCCCTGGTAGCACCCTGTATAGCATTTTCTACCGATGCCCAAAACTCATCCATGGACTGAGTGTGATGAGTAGTATTGGTGTCCTCAGCAGCGGTATGGTTGTGGCCAAAACTCAGTCACCCATAGAAGCTGTATCAGTCAACACCACTACCAAATCTATAACGGAAGCAGCATTTGATCCAACTCTTATTGCTGCTTTGCCTAAACCTACACCCCCAAGCTCCTTTGCTGTGCCAGCTGTGCCAGTGGCCAAACCAGCCCCAGCAAAAGCTGCTTCAAAACCAGTAGCAGCAACCAAGGTCACTAAACCCATTGCCCCACGAGCACCAAAAGTTGCCCGGAAATCAGTAGCTCCCTCGGTGCCTATCCAGGTTAAGAAACCGATTGCTCCACCAGCTAGGAAATCTGTCCGGACAAAAGCGATCGCAGTCAAACGAGTACAGCGTAGAACCCAATTCTCTGTACCAGCTAAAGCCACTGTCGCCAAGCCACCGAAAGTCAAGCTCAATCCAGTAGCATTACAGCCTAGAGTTCCAAAAACCGCTGCTAAAAATAGCTATATTGACCGCACAAACTACAATGTTGGTGCCACTAAACGGTACACTCGCCCCTCGGCAGTTGTTTTAACTGAACGGTCAAGGGGTTGTCGGACTGTAGCCAGAAATGGGCAACTCAGGGGGAATTGTGGTGTTGCCCCGAGGCGTCAACCAATTGCTATCTCTGGAAGTAGACGGAACCGTAGAGTAACTCAATTACCCAGACCACGAGTAATTAGTACTCAAACTGCTAGATATAATCCGGTTCGACCAGTCAGATATAATTCATATAATTCAGTTCAACCGGTCAGATTTAATCGAGTCAAACCTGCCAAGAGTCGTCCAGCTAAATGGGTTCCTCGTGGGATTAGCGTTGCTCGGCGGAATCGGTCTGTCAGGAAACTTCCTACAGCCTTAGCCTACTACAATCTCACCCAACGACCCTTAGGACTGGCCAATTTCAGGCAATCCAGCTTTGTGTTCCCCGTAACGATTCCTTCTGCCATTAGCTCCCTATTCGGCTGGCGGACTCATCCGATTTCCGGTAATCGCCGTTTCCACGCTGGTACAGATATAGCAGCACCCCTAGGTACTCCAGTTGTTGCTGCCGCTGATGGTGAAGTAGTAACAGCTGACTTCTTAGGTGGCTACGGTTTGACCGTTATGGTGCGCCATGAGGAAGGTACCCAAGAAAGCCGCTACGCTCACCTATCAGAAATCTTTGTCCAACCTGGGGAATGGGTACAAAAAGGAACTGTAATTGGGCGGGTTGGCAGCACCGGTAATTCTACTGGTCCCCACCTACACTTTGAATGGCGGCATGCCACTCCCCAAGGCTGGGTAGCAGTGGATGCTGGCTCCCATTTGAAGTATTCTTTAGGTCAACTAGTCCAAGCCCTACAGGTAGCCCAAAATACCTCCTTTTCCCTACGAGGATTTTAGGCTGGTGATCGGGTGATCGGGTGATGGGGTGATCGGGTGATGGGGTAATGGGGACAGAGTTATATCAGCAGCACCAGTTATATCACCGTCTCAGTCCCCAGTCCCTTTTTCCCCTTTACCCTTTACCCTTTACTTAGACAAACTCTCCAACCGAGCTTCCACCATCATTCGCACCACATCCGGCATTTTGTATTGGGCTTGCCAGCCTAACTTATCCCTTGCCTTAGCTGGGTTAGATTTCCCTAAAGCCAAATCAGTCGGTCGGAATAAGTTGCTATCGGTCACCACATGCTCTTGCCAGTCCAAGTCAACTGTAGCAAACGCCGTTGCCACGAAATCTTCTAATTTATAACTCTCCCCTGTCGCTATTACATAATCATCTGGCTGGTCTTGCTGTAGCATTAAATACATTCCTTCAACATATTCAGGAGCCCAACCCCAGTCACGCTGAATTGCCATATTGCCCAAACGAAGCTTCTCTTGACTACCGTTAGCAATCCGACAAGCAGCACTAACAATTTTTTGGGTCACAAATCGTTCTGGTCGTAGGGGAGACTCATGATTAAATAAAATACCAGAGCAGGCAAATAACCCATAGGCTTCACGGTAGTTAGCTACTTCCCAAAACGCTGCTGCTTTAGCAACACCATAGGGACTTCTGGGACGAAAGGGAGTCTGTTCATCAGCGGCTTGTTCTCCAGTATCCCCAAAGCACTCACTAGAACCAGCGTTATAGAGTTTAATGGGAGCACCAGTAAAGCGAATTGCCTCTAGTAAATTAATCGTGCCAGTCGCTATGCTTTCTAGGGTTTCTACTGGTTGTCCAAAAGACAAACCCACTGAACTTTGCCCCGCCAAGTTGTAGACTTCATAGGGTTGGAATTTCGTCAGCACTTGCAAGACACTACGAAAATCCGTCAGTGTCATTGATTCCAACTTAACTTGGTCTCGGATACCCAAATACACCAAGTTCCTAAAGGAGGACATTTGAGCATCCCGTGACGTGCCACACACAGTATAGCCTTTGTCTAAGAGCAATTTTGCTAAATAGGCTCCATCCTGACCAGATACTCCACAAACCAGTGCCTTTTTCATTAACTTTTCTCAGGAAATAAACGATTCATGTCATGTTAATATTAACTATCCATGTTAGATATCATGAATCGAAGTGTACACTATAATAAAGAACAATAATGCTAATTGATAGCCCTGAGCGACAGTCTTTTAAATTTAGTTAATTATCCTAGATTGTCGAGAATTATGGCTAAGGCTAAGTTGTTTAGGGATATAAATAGGGATAGATATAAATAGAGATAAAAATTAACGTTACGTTCGTCAAACTATAAACCGGAGGCAAGAGCTAAAAATAGAGATAATTAAGTTGATTACCTAGGTGAATTACCCCATAACTTCAAACATCACTTATAATTATTTTGATTATAACTATGGTAAAACTATTTTGTTGATACTGTTTTCGTAAATTTTTATTTACTGTAACCTTTTCCCGACAACGGCGACAAATTATCTTGTGTTATTAAATAACTTTGGTTCTATTTTAAATCGTCACCAAAAAAAAATAAGACCCCCTTCTGTCTTGATGAATAGCAAACTACTAGTCAAGTATAACCTGCTGACTTAGAGTTGGCAAAGGGGAACAGATTGGTGTCAGTGCTATTATGTGGGTATTAAGAATTAAGTATGACTAATTACTTATAGCAGCAGTTGGTCAGATGGGGAACTTTCCAGCTACGAGTATCCTCTAAGTAGAACAAACCGATATAGCGCTTTTTCTCCTCATGAGGTACACATATTTTTTCCCTCTTCCCTGCTCCCTGCTCCCTGCTCCCT
>NZ_GL890928.1 GCF_000211815.1 Moorena producens 3L | reverse complement strand
CATTAAGCTGAATTTAGGTAGTAGCTTCTGAAGCTACTACCTTACCCCGGCCAAAATCAAAGCCAGCTGCTCGCAAAGCATGCCAAATATGACCTTGGAGGAAGAAAAACCCAAGGAAGAAGTGAGCATTAGCTAACCAACTCCGGCAAGAAGGGAAGCTAGAGTTAGGATCGGCAAAGTAGGGGAAAACACCCAGCTTAATTGATAAGGCAGGACCATAGAAAACTTCTGGGTAGACTACGGTGTTAACAGCGCAGAAGTACGCGGCGATAAACCCCATCAGCGCTAAAGCGCCCAAGCTGTAAGAAAGATAGGCTTCTCCAGACCAAATAAAAAGACCGCGCGTCCATTCAGATGGCTGAGTCTTGATGTGCCAAAAGCCACCGCCAATACACAGCAAACCAACCCAAATATGACCACCAACTACATCTTCTAGGTTACTCACTCCAGCAATCCAGTTCTTGCCCACAGTACCAAACAGATAGCCGAAAATCACTGCTGGATTGAGAGTAGGGTTATTAATCACTCGCACATTCTCCACTGCTGGATCGTACAACCCCCCAAAAGCGATCGCTTTAGCCACCAGTAGAAAAGCTCCAAATCCCAGTAGAATCAGGTGAATGCCGATGATAGTGGTCATTTTGTCACCATCTGCCCAGCTATACCCAAAGAAGCCAGACTGTTCTTCCAAAGTTTCCGGACCACGGAGGGCGTGGAAGATACCACCAAAGCCGAGAAATGCTGAAGAGATCAGGTGCAAAACACCAATCACAAAGTAGGGGTAAGTATCGACTATAGCTCCCCCAGCACCAACGCCCCAGCCTTGAGCTGCTAAGTGGGGCAGCAGGATTAAGCCTTGTTCGTACATGGGTTTGGCAGGATTGAAGCAGGATAGTTCAAACAGGGTTATTGCTCCAGCCCAGAAGACGATTAGACCAGCATGGGCAACATGAGCCCCCAATAATTTCCCGGATAACTCCGTCAGGCGAGCGTTACCTGCCCACCAACCATACTCTCCCTCTACTAATCGGGAACTCTCAGCAGTGTTTGCCACTATCTACACCTCCTAGGCTCAGTATTGCAAAATATATTCAATAGCTACTTGGAATAGCTTACACTACTGCTTAAGTGAAATGAAAGCTATTTTTATTAAGAATCATGACAATTCCCAGATTTGGTAAGGCATCAGAGCAATCGTTAGTGAATCAGAACCCTGTCACCACTAGGTTCAAGCCATCTGTTCATCTCTTTAAGCGCCGTGACTTGATTGCTCTAGAACCTGATCAACTATGGGTAGTTCAACAGGGTGTGGTTAAAAGCTTGACCAAAAATTTTGGGTCAATAGCCCCGTCCTTCTAGGACGGGGCTATTGACAGTCTTTTTATTTTGAGTTATAGTTTACGTAGAGTTTTTTCACGTCAAATGATCGTCTTAGAGTTCAAAGTCAAAGGGAATAAAACTCAATATACCGCCATCGACGATGCGATAAGGACGGGTCAATTTGTACGCAATAAGTGTCTCCGATACTGGATGGACAATAAAGGCGTAGGACAAAAAGACCTATATCGCTATAACACATGGCTCAGAGCTGAGTTTTCTTTTGTCAAAGACTTGAACTCCCATGCCTGCCAGGCTTCCGTGGAACGAGCTTATAATTCGATTTCGAGGTTCTATAGTAACTGCAATAAGCAAATTCCTGGAAAGAAAGGTTATCCCAAGTTCAAGAAGTTTTCCAGATCAGTTGAATACAAAACATCTGGCTGGAAGCTTTCCCCTGATGCCAAGTCAATTTCATTTATTGATAAAAAAGGTATAGGAAAACTAAAACTCAAGGGAACTTGGGACTTGTGGCGTTACGACCAAAAGCTGATTAAGCGAGTTAGGCTAGTTCGTCGCGCGGATGGTTATTATGTTCAATTCTGCGTAAAAGTCAATGTAGAAGAACCTTTAGAACCCTCTCATTCCAATATTGGTTTAGATGTGGGATTAAAGGAATTTTACACCGATTCTAGAGGCGGTACAGAACCTAACCCAAGATTTTATCGTAAGGGAGAGAAGCGTTTAAAGTTTTATCAACGCAGAGTTTCTCGCAAAAAGAAAGGCTCTTCCAATCGCAAAAAAGCCATTAATAGACTAGGTAGGACACACCTCAAAATAAGTAGGCAGCGTGAAGAACACGCCAAGAGACTGGCGGGTTGCGTAATCCACTCTAACGATGTGGTCGCTTACGAAGACTTGAGGGTTAAAAACCTAGTTAAAAACCATTGTCTTGCCAAATCTATTAATGATGCAGGTTGGTATCAATTTAGAAAGTGGCTAGAGCATTTTGGGCAAAAGTTTGGCAGGCAAACAGTAGCTGTCAATCCTGCCTATACCAGTCAAAAATGCTCTAATTGTGGCGAAGTTGTCAAAAAATCTTTATCAACCAGAACCCACGTCTGTGAGTGTGGCTGTGAATTAGACCGCGACCACAATGCTGCGATCAATATTCTAAAAAGAGCCTTAGGTACGGTGGGGCACACCGGAACTTGGGTCATAGACCCCAACGCTCATGGAGAATCGACCTCTACTCTTCCTGATTCCGGTCTGGTTGAGCAAGTTGGCTCGTTGAAGTGAGAATCCCCGTTCTTATAGGACGGGGAGTGTCAATAGGGTTAAAGCGCAATGTCTGTCTTTGTCTCAGTCTTACCGCTTATCCGAGGCTATTGTTTGCCATCTGCGACAGACAGAAGAGTTGCTGTCTATCATTAGAACACCAAGAGTCTCTCAGCGTTTGCAACAGTTTTTGAGTTGGTTAGCCCGGAAGTTTGGTCGTCCCGTATGTAGTGGGCAACTGATTGATATACCAGTGACCCATCAAGAACTAGCTGAGATGATTGGTACCACACGAGTAACCATCACCAGGCTGATCAAGCAGTTTGAGGAAGAAGGGATAATCAGTCGTCCTCGTCGATACTGTATTGTGTTGCGCGATTGTTCTGAAATATAAATGAAAATGCTATCAATGGCGCTAGATTCATCATACTACCTGAAAAGGATACCGCTAGCGCCAGTGACGTGATTCAGTTAGGGGCTGATGGTGGGGACGAAATTATGGGATTGACCGTAGGCCACACTAAGGGATTGACCGTAGGTAACGCTAAGGGATTGACTGTAGGTCACGCTACGGGATTGACTGTAGGTCACGCTATGGGATTGACCGTAGGCCACGCTACGCGATCGCAATGTAGCCTGGTAATTGTTTAATCCGCTCCATCCAAGACACCACATTGGGGTAAGCATCTAGAGAAATCTTAGCGTCTGGTGAGAGACTAACATAGGGGAAGCAAGCAATATCGGCAATTGTGGGGTGATCCAGTTCCAGCCATGCCCGATCACTGAGGTGGTTGTCGAGCAATGTCAGGATAGTTGCCGACTTTTGTGTTGCTACCTCGATGTTAACGGTTTTTACATTAAACTTGTAATAAAGTCTGGCAAACTCTGGACCCTGGCGAATCTCTCCTGCAGTTGTAGATAGCCAGCGCATCACTCGACTCATGGCTTCAGCTTCCAAAGGCAGCCAGTCTTCGCTACCATAGCGCCGTGCTAGATAGACTAAAATAGCTTGGGCATCCTGAAAGACTAAATCTCCATCGGTGAGAACTGGCACTTGTCCGAAGGAATTCAATTCCAGAAACTCGGGAGATTTGTGTTCACCATTGTCCAGGTCAACCCAGACAGTCTCATGTTCTAACCCAAGTAGTGAAAGCATTAGCCGCACTTTGTAGCAATTGCCAGATAGCTGGTAATCATAAAGTTTGATCATGATTTTATTGTCCTAATTTTTGCCTAATTTTTGCCTAATTTTTGCCTGATTTTTTGAAGTATAGCACTACCAATTAAGGTGTTTGACATTGATAAAAGCTGAAACGCTGTTTTATTGAACTTTTGCCTTTTGCCTCTTGCCTAAAGCCCTTGCGCGTAGCGCTATAATTGTGTCCGACTAATTAGCGTGCTGATTAACCTGCGTAGGTCGGCTTTGCTGGTGTAGCCAAACCCTTGGGGGTTTGGGCATAGTTTTTAACCACCGGGATGCTCCCCTTATGCACTGCATTTAAAGCCTTAACTCCTTCTTCTTGAGCAACCACACAACTAATTTTAGTGTCCGAACTTGTAATCATCTGAATAGTTATTTGCTGTTGTGCTAATGCCTCAAAAAACTGAGCCACAACCAGGGGTTGTGCCACCATACCACCCCCAACTAGACTAACTTTAGCGATGTCTGTATCCACTATAATCTCCCCACAAGCAATACTTAGTGCTAAAGCTTTTAAAGCCATGGATGCTGCTTCAGCATCAGCTTGGGCCACCGTAAACGCAATATCACAAGTGGGGATACCATTAAGCCTCTGACAGCGTTGAGACTGAATAATCATATCAACACTAATATTTTCCTGTGCCAGTTGTCCAAAGAGTTTTGCTGCCATTCCCGGTTGATCTCGGACATGGCGAATTGTGATACAAGCTTGGTTGAGATCAAGAACAGCACCGCATACTGGGGATGGGCTTGAATCGGTAGAAAACTCCTGAATTGAATCAGGTCCGAGCACTACAGAACGATCAATCTCAAAAGCCTGACACAGAGCAGCAACAGCGCGATCGCATACCTCAGCATTAATCACACAGGTGATCTTCAACTCAGAGGTAGAAATCATCTCAATATTAACTCCCGCCTCTGCTAGAGTAGAGAACATTTTAGCTGCAACCCCAGGACGCCCAATCATACCAGTCCCAGTAATTGCCACTGTTGCCATGTTCTGCTCTACCATCATTTCTACCTCTTCTGACCCTTGCCAAGTCGCCCCGTATAAAGCAGAAGTAATCAACTCTTTGAGTTTAGTTTCACTCACTGCAGCTCCTAAAGTCTCACCTTGTTCAAAACCTCTGTTCACTACCGTCAACGCAATATCCTTAGCATCGTCCTCCTGAATTGACTGAATAATCAGATTAACATCCAGATTGTCACGAGCAATCTCACCAAATAACTTTGCCACTACCCCTAAACGATCCCGCCCTTGCCATCGGGCTACTTTTACCTGATTTGTCTCCAATTCCACCCCATATACTGCCTTGTTAATCTCCAAGCCTTTCAGAGAACGAGGTTTAGCTATCGGAGAAATTATCCTAGTTCCTGGTGCATTGTTCCAGCTTGAACGTACAACCAAAGGTACGCCATAATTGCGAGCAATCTCTACCGCCCTAGGATGTAGCACCTTTGCCCCTAAACTGGCTAACTCTAGCATTTCATCACAAGTAATTTCTGGGATTAATTGTGCCTCTGGTACAATCCGAGGATCAGTTGTAAAAATGCCTGGAACATCAGTATAAATTTCACACAAATTTGCTTTTAAAGCAGCCCCTAACGCCACAGCTGATATATCTGAACCGCCACGTCCTAGAGTAGTAATTTCAAAATTATCACCACTGCTCATACCCTGAAATCCAGCTACAACTACCACTGTTCCTTGATTGAGATAGTGCTGAATTCGCTTTGGCTGAATTTCCAAAATCCTGGCACGACCGTGTTCAGCATCAGTGATAATTCCTACTTGTGCCCCAGTTAAAGAAATAGCCGGTTGTCCCAATTCCTGCAATGCCATACTCAGCAAAGCAATTGATACTTGTTCTCCAGTAGACAGAAGCATATCCATCTCCCGAGCACTGGGATTCGTCGAGACTGCCTTCGATAAACTGAGCAAGTCATCAGTGGTTTTACCCATCGCCGAAACCACTACCACCACAGTATTATTATTTTGGACTGTTTGCTTCACCCGCTGGGCAACTGCTTTAATTCTTTCAACTGATCCAACCGAAGTACCACCATACTTTTGGATAATTAGCATTATCTAGCCTCAGATAAAGTATTAATTTTAAATTGAAGTTAATTAAAAATTAAATAGTGATCATTTTTGTTGCTTTAGCAATGGCTAATCGAAGGATTTAATCTGAAAATAGGATTAAGATAAACAAGTAACAGGAAACTTCTGGGGAACAGTATGAAAGAGCGATTGAGCCCTATAATACCACGGAATTTCGATGACCCTTCCCTGTTCCCTGTTCCCTGTTCCCTAAAAACCCAGAACTTTGTACCTCACTAAATTGCAAACCGCCGTATTACATCTCAAGCAGCGCTATATCATTCTCTTTGTTGAGCTGAATCAACTCAGCTACACCATCCCATAGAGCATAGCGTGCTTTGAGAGCATTCTCAGCAGAATTGAAAGCTTGCTCCCATTTCACAGGATCATCACCACAAAGATTTTTTAAGAGTTTTTTACCCATCGGAACATGCTGATCCTCATCCAGAAAATTATGCCTGTCTAGATAGAGACGCAAAGAATCCCAAGTAAATCCATAGAGACTATCTAAAGTAGCAATAACCTGTCTGAACATAGCAGGAATGATATCTTCTCGACCTAGTAGAAAAGCGGCAGCTACTTCATGGGTTGACTTAGTCGTAGTTTCCAACGTGAATTTAACAAACGTTTTGGTTAATTCAGGTATCGAAATAGAAGCTAGAGTTTGGTTAGCTGGAATACCTTTTCTAAGAGAAGAGATAAACGTTTTAATTGGATTAGTATCAGCACCTATCTCTGTCATAGCCACCAGATAGAGATCATAGTGACTGATGTAATTTCCTGGTGAGACTTCATCAGTCTCTTCAGCTAAAACAATCTCATTCACCATCCTGGCAGAATTAATATCTGTTGGTGGCACCCAAGGTACATCCAAGCAAGTGACTCGGTGTTGAAGAGTCTTAATCAGAGACATAAAATCCCAAACAGCAAACACGTGAGACTCCATAAATATCTGTAGAGATACCAAGTCATTTAACTGTTGGTAAAGGGGGTGGTTTATCAGAGCCATACGGCTTGGTTTAAGTTGTTCTTCCAGCTGAGTGTAATAGTCGAAACTCTTATAATTTTGCATTTCGATAATCTTCATGATTTGTCTCCTTAATAACCTATAGAGTTGTTTAATTTTGTGAGGCACAAAGTCCTCGGTTTTAGGGAACAGGAAACAGGGAGGTGTATCTCACTTTTGTAAATTTTGCGTAGGGTGCGTTAGGGGTGGGCTCGCCCTGATTTTCTGCCTCTTCGCCACCATTGAAATAGCCCACCCCGTAACGCACCACCGAGTCAAACAGCTTTTAGGAGATGCACCCGAACAGGGAAGATAGAAGAGGGAATAGCAAGGAAATTGCATCAAGACAGGAAAAAAATTCTGTGTACCTCTCAGATAGGGCTCTTTAATGAATTGTGATAATTTTGTTCCCTAATCCCTACTCCCTACTCCCTACTCCCTATTCCCTTTCCTAGATAATACCGACATAATTTCTGGCAAAATCCCTAGCAAATGTCACCGATGTAGACAATTGCTTCAATTTCGATTCACTCAACTTATTGAAGAAACGGACATTGTCTACATCCTTCTCTTCAGACTTATGGAGCATATGCAACATCGAACAAGAGAATTCTTGAGCACGCCAAATATAGGGCAAACGAACTTCCGAGTAGCGTTTTAGGTAAGACATATCCCGTTTTTCCTGGTAGTAACTTACCAATACTTCTCCGAGAACACCCGCATCCTGTACCGCCAGATTTAAACCTTTCCCACCGCAAGGTGTAATAATGTGACCCGCATCACCAGCTATCAATAACCGTTGGTACTGTAAAGGTTCCATAACATAACTGCGCATGGATAAAATCCGCTTGTCAAAGATTTCCCCTTCTTTCAACCTCCATTCTTTTTTCGCCAGACGCTTTGCCAAGGTACTCCAGATCCGTTGATCAGGCCAATTTTTAAGCTCATCATCAAGTGAAACTTGTAAGTAATAACGAGAAATCTTGGCATTGCGCGGCATGTGAGCTCCAAAGCCATCATGATCCAAGCCATAGATGACATGTTTTGCAGAAGGTGGTGCGTAAGCTAAAATTGCCAGCCAGCCGTAGGGATGCTGTTTTGTGTAGATGTCTACCGCTCCGTCTGGAATTGATTGGCGCGAGAGTCCATGATACCCATCACACCCTGCTACAAAATCAGCATGAATCGTGATCGTGGTGTCACCATCCTTGTCGTAACACTCAACAATGACGCCGTCATCGGTTTGAGTAATTTTTTTCCCCTCATGGCGTAACAGTAACTTACCACCTGCATCCAGATATCTTTGGATCAGATCGTCATTGAGATCGCTTTGGGGATAAATGTAATGGACATCCCCATCAGCTAACTTTCCGTAATCAAAGACAACGCTGTAATCAGGGTAACGAAATTCACAGGTATCATGGGTATACCCCTTTTGGAAAATTGTATCCGCTAGACCATGTTTTTTGAGTAGGTCAACTGTCGTGCTTTCCAGGACACCTGCACGCGCCCTCGTATATATTTCCTCGCGGTTGTATCTATCCGCAATGATACAATCAATCCCATTTTGTAGCAGGATATTACCAACTACAATGCCAGCTGGACCTGAACCTAAAATACAAACTGATGTTTTCAATGCTGTACTATTAGTCATGGTTTAAGCTACCTCTTTAGTTAGATTTGAATAAAAGGAAAGCAAATTTTATTAACAAACACCTTCTGTAAGCAGTCAGCGGTCAGCATTCAGCAGTCAGCATTAAGCAGTCAGCGGTCAGCTTAAAATAAACTTCTTTGGCCATAGGCTGATAGCTGTTCGCGTAGCGTGCGCGTAGCGCTTAAGCTTACACATCCTCTAATAGGTACCTGGAATCATTTTTGTAGTAATAGCAATACGATTCCAAGCATTGATCGTTACAATAGCCATCAAAAGTTTAGCTATTTCAGTTTCCGAAAAATAGCGACTTACCTCTTCATAAACTGAATTCGGTACCTGATTCTCTGAAATCAGAGTCACTGCTTCAGTTAGCTCTAATACAGCTCGATCTTCCGGACTAAAAAACGGCGTTTCTCGCCAAGCATTTAGAACATAAATTCGTTGTTCTGTTTCTCCATTACTTCTGGCTTCTTTTGTATGCATATCGATACAAAACGCACATTTATTCAGTTGAGAAGCACGAATTTTAATTAACTTTATCAGTGTTTTGTCTAACCCACTTTTATTCACATAATTTTCCAAGGAATTCATGGCTAAATAAGCTGCTGGTTCAACTTTTTTTAATTCCAATCTTGCTTCCATTTAAATACCTCAATTGGTTGGTAAAATTACAAATTTAACTTTTGACGTTTTACGTGATTACCACATTCCTACTGCTTGATCAAGCTCAGCACGGGCATTGGCCAAAGATTCCTGACGGGCTTCTTCCCCTAAATCTAGTTTCTCGGCATGAATAAAGGTGATATCTGTAATGCCAATAACTCCAAAGATAGCCCTTAAAAAAGGTTCCTGATAATCGTAATCAGCACTAGGGTTTCCTGGAGAGAAACTACCACCACGAGCTGTAAAAATTAGCATTTTCTTTCCCTTAGGAACTAAACCCCGATATTGACCAGCTTCGTCAAAGGTAAAGGTGCGATTAAATCGGACAATTTGATCGATATAAGCTTTGAAGGTAGATGGAACATTGAAGTTGTACATGGGAATGCCAAAAACATAGCGATCGGCTGCTATAAATTCATCCACCAAAGTATCTGATACTTTAATTGCGTCTACCAATTCAGGATTGCGTTTTTCGGGAGGACAAAATGCTGCAGCAATCCACTTTTCATCCACATGGGGGACAGGATTATGACCTAAATCTCGATAGGTTACAGTGTCGTCTGGATAGAAAGACTTCCAAGTTTGAATAAACCGATTAGACAATTGCCGAGAAATAGAGCGATCGCCACGGGGACTAGCATCAATGTGAAGAATATGGGTCATAATTAAGTTGAAGGTTGTTCGCGAAGCGTGGCCAATAGGCCAAGGTGGTTTAGTTGTTCGCGAAGCGTGGCCGAAAGGCCAAGGTTGTTCGCGAAGCGTGGCCAATAGGCCAAGGTGGTTTGGTTGAAGGTGGTTTGGTTTAAGGGTTAAGGTGGTTTGCTTTAAGGTTCAGAATATAACCTGTAACCTGGTAACCTAGTAACCTAGTAAGCTGTAACCTGTAAACTCTAACCTGTAACCTTCAACCTGCTAACCTTCAACCTGCTAACCTCCTAACCTGTAACCGCGTCACCGCGTCACCTGTAATTGGGATTATTTGATGCCTACTGCCATTGAGTAAGCTCCTACAAGAGGTTTAGTGTAAGTATCTTTGAATCCTACTTTGTCCATCCAAGCACAGCAGTCTGCTCCTGTATAGTCGAAACCCCCAAAGGTTTCGATCAGCATATTTAGGCTCATCAGTAACCCAAACCTGTTCTGGCAGCGCTGATCGTCGATTAGTGCGTCGTAGACAATCAATGCACCACCGGTCGGGAGTGCTTCGTAGGCTTTGGCAATTAACAGGTGCTTTTGTTCTAGATTCCAGTCATGCAGGATGTGTCCCATTACCAAAACATCAGCACTAGGCAGCATATCCTGGAAAAAGTCACCACCATGGAAGTCTAATCGCTGGCTAAGTCCTCTGGAAGCAACATATTCCTCGTAAATTGGGCGAACCACTGGCAAGTCGAACCCACCTCCATGTAAATGGTCGTGACTTAGGGCAACTGTTACTGGTAACTGCCCTTGAGCCGTACCGATATCGATAAAGGTCTGAAACTTCTCCCATGGAAATTTCTCAGCGATCGCCTTAGCTACTCCCATACTGATCCCAGACATCGCTTCCAGAAAGATTTTTAGGCGGGCGGGGTCCCCGTAAAGGGTGCCGAAGAAGTCTTCTCCATTTTTGGCTTCATTCTGGGGTTGACCGGTTCGTAACCCTTCTGTTAATGAACCCCAAAATCCATAGAGACGGCTGTTGCACATCTCTAGGCAACCACCGATATAGGAAGGCTTGGAGCGGTCAAGAAACAAATCACTTTCAGGCGTGTTACTGTAACGGTCATTACAACGCTCTAAAACGTTTAAAGCAACTAGTGCATCCAAAAAATCTCGCGCACTACGGGGATGAAGTGCTAGTTTTTCAGTCAATTCAGCAGCAGTCATAGAACTCTGAGCCAGTTCAGTAAACACTCCCAGTTCGACTGCACTTAAGAATGTCTTAGATGCTGAGAAAGCAAACCCCAATTCCAGTAGTTTGTCTGGTACCAGCTGTTTAGTAATTTCTTGCATTGACTAGTATCCTTCTAGTTTAATTTAGTAAAAAATGTTCAGTTAATTATCAACAATCTAAGACCTAACTTGAACTTTACTTTGCTGTGCATAAGCAAAATCATGAAGCCCTTTACCCTCTAAGTTATGCTCAGCACAAATTAGGATGTCCTGATATTGCTCGCGAAGCTTCCTTTTCAGTACTTTTCCTGTTGATCCTACAGGAAGATTAATGACAATTTTTAAAAAAGATAAGGGTTCAAACTTATTATCCAATAGCTGCTTATTGATAGCAGTAATCAGAGCTGATGGTGTAATATTTTCTGGCGCTTTCAGCTTGATAAAAGCAACCAAACCATCCAAGCCTTTTTCCTTAGGTACACCAATTATTGTACAATCAGCAACAGCTGAGTTGTTCTTCAAAATTAATTCCTCGATTGGTAAGGTATTGACTAAGCCGCTAGCGCACTGAATAGCATCAACGGCACGATCCACGTGAAAAAATTTATTCTCCTGATCATAATAAGCCAAATCCCCACTAATCCAGTACCCTTGTTTATAACTTTTGAGGGTGCGGTTAGAATCATTCCAATAGCCTGGTGTAATAGTTGGAGATTTAATACCCAGGAAACCTACCTGATAGGGTGGCAGTAGATTTCCCTCCTCATCTAATACTACAGCTTTTACAAAACTGCGTGGCTTACCCATATATCGATTATACAAGCTCGTCTGGCGACTAGAGACTTTATTAAACAAAGCCATTCCGAGTTCAGAAGCACCTAGACCATCAATAAAGACTGATTTAGAATTCCCGGCATTTACCAGAGTCCTAATATGAGCTTCATGGGCAGCATCTCCGGTATTAATCCACATTTTTACAGAACTCAATTGGTCTTTTTCTAAAGCCTGGGAAGCCATGTCGGCATAGGTTTGTGGAAAAGCTGCTACTATAGTCGCTTTAAGTTCTTTAGCTTGAGTAATAGCATTATTTCCAGATAAATCTGACAAAACCATAGTGGGTAACCCCAGTAATGTTACTGTCATAAAGTAGCTAATTCCAGCCGAATGTGAACTAGGTAAGGCAAACAAAAACTTATCGGATTGACTAGCTGGAAAATTTAGCAGCCGAATGCGTTTGCCAAAGAAAAACTGTTGATGCCCAAATATTACTGGCTTAGGCTTTCCAGTAGTACCAGAGGAATGACAGATCATAATTGGATGAGAATCTGTAGGAGAATATGGATACCACTGGGGAAGCTGTATCTCTGAGCTCTGAACAGCTGTATTGTTGATATCTGTGGCAATAAACTTTAATAAGTCATTAGTTTTGAGGTAGCCACTAATAGTATCCAGGTGCTTCTGATCAGAATATAAACCAATGGCACCAACACGACTGATAAAGTCAGCAGCAATATCAGCATCCATACGACCGTTTACCAAAACTGGAATAGCACCGAGGTTGTTTAGTGCTAAGTAATGGATAAAGTAACCGATTCCATCGTCTAAATAGATAGCAACAGGATCATTCTCACGAACGCCAGATTTCCTGTACCAAGAGGCATAGTTATCCACAACATCTTTTAAGGAAGATAAACTAAACCTGTTGATGGTCTCCCCTGTGAATGTTTGAAAAGGTTTTTCTAAAAACAAAAAATCATTGTTTCGATAAGGGTTATTAGCAACAGAGTACTGGAGAAAGTTACCACATCCTAATGGCTTGGTAAGGAATAACTTAAGTCTTTGGTACAATGGCAAAATAGTTGGGTTAATGTTCATGAGGTTAAATCCAAGTTCGTGTTGCAAGATAATTGATAATACCTAACAGATAATATAATGCCGATTTTTTTGACAATTTAAATCAAATTTGCAAGTTCACTATCAGACAAGATAATCTCCCCATAATCGGGAATCCAAGCTAGCCAGGTATTCTCAGATTCCCGACCTAAAATAAGAGCTTCTTCACAATGAATCGAGTTAGGGATATCAGGGGCTTTAACCCAAACTTGAGAGTCGGATTCTGCCTCAAGGTTACTTGAGTTAATCTCAATGGATTTGTCTTTAAAACCTAAGGTCGATTCAGTCTGCCTATTTTGTTTGGGCTTATAGTCTTTTGGCTTATAGCCATTTAAGCTAAGTAATTTACTCATTCTTAAATCCCCTCTTACTTGCTAATACATGTTGACTGTTTCCAAGGAAAGGAAATGATATCGTGTCCGGTTGTGCGCGATAGTGGTAAGCATTCAGCCGTCAGCTGTCAGCTGTCAGCTTAAAATAAACCTTTTTAGGGAGAATTTAATAGTTCGAGATTAATGAGAATTGAAAGTCTGGGGATTTGCCCATTAGCTTTGTGGCACAGGCTTTGGCCTTTGGCCACGCTGTGCGAACGACGCTGTGACGTAACTCAGATTAATCGAATGCTTACCTCTTTTATTCAAAAGCTGTTCGCAAAGCGTGCGCGTAGCGCATAGGCTGATGGCTGATAGCTGAATACTGACCGTTGTTTCTTTGGTAATCGATACTCCCGGACATGATATTATTTACTTTTCCAGACAAGACTCTTTAACTGGAAGCCCAACATGGCGTCCACTGGGCGCAGTATGACCAAGCAGCTTATCTCCAGGCTTTAATTCTGTGACATTCAGGACTTTACCACCAGGTCCAAGAACTCTTACATGCCAATCGTCTTGGACAATCACATTTACCGGAATTCCAGATTGAGACACTGCATCGATACTGAGTAGGGGACGAACTTCTATCTTCATCCTGCCTACAACTATTTCTCGTGCCTTGCCATCACAATTTACTCCTAATACTTTGTGTCCTGAACTGAGCTCACTAAGATAATTAGTTTGGCTAACACTAGACACTAAATAAGAATGTATAGCACCAGCATTGACTCGGAAAGGACGAGTTGGCATGTAGGGGAGTGGATGGGTTTCGCTGCTAACTAAAATCATTCCTTGGGAATAAGAACCAATGAGTATACCTTCATCTTTGGCAAAGTTAGAACAAGTATCTACACAAGCCCGCTCTCCCATTCCAATATGAGAAATTTTTGTTACTTCAAGTTCTTCCAGTGAAACTTCCAAATTGTTGGCCTTACGACACAGTTGCCCAAGCTCCCTGGCATCGATAATCCCGTTAGGGGTTAGCATGACCCCATGTGACCCTTTTTCTAAGACCCCCAGGACAATTTCTGCTTCCTGAATATCTTTGACAACGGTAATTATTTGGCCATCCGTGTTGTCCGCTGATGCTAAAACAATCTCCAGAGGAATTTTTGTGGGGTCTTTAAAATAGATGACAGCCCATTTTTACTGTCTAGCTATCTTACAAGCAGTTTGTAAGGTTTCGTCGTCGATAACATGAATAAAAAATCCAATTTCTGCTTTAGATTTGTAGGTTTCTGGTTGAGTAGTTATTTCAGAATACCAGGAATGATCAAACAGTAATATATCGGCGTTATCGATACATCCTTCTGCTTCTTCTGGGCTGTCTACAAAAGCAATGCGAGAGACAGAATCATGACAATCCATGACTGGACTTGATGAATCAACTACCACTCCATTGATATCAGAATTTAGAGACCCACACAGTGCTTTATAGTCAACATCATTAAAGCTTCTTAGGTCTAACCAAGATAATTTCATTACGCTACCTCCTTGATGGCAAACTGATAGGGATTACTGATAACTTTGGCAATTTCTTGAGAAATGAATGAGGGATTACTGTGTTGAAATATATTTCTACCAACAGCAACGCCTTTACCGCCAGCCTTGATGGCATCTTTGATCATCGATAAGATCGAGCTATCTGCATTGCTCTTTGCTCCTCCGGCAACGATAACAGGGATGTCAACGGCATTAACAACTTGTTTAAACGATTGAACATCGCCAGTGTAGTTAACCTTGACAATATCTGCTCCTAGCTCCCAGGCCAATCGGGTTGAGTGAGCGATCGCATCTGCATCGTACTCATTTTTAATCTTCTCTCCTCGTGCATAAACCATTGCTAGCAATGGCATACCCCATTGATGACAGGCGGCTGAGATTTGGCTGAAATCTTTGAGCATACGGTATTCATCGTTTGCCCCAAGATTAACGTGAATTGAAACTCCATCTGCACCAAGCTTAATGGCTTGTTCAACACTACTGACTAGATGTTTGGAAGATGGATCGGGAGATAGGTTCGTTGACCCAGAAAGATGCAAAATTAACGATATATCTTTCTGAATTAAACCTGGATGAATTGCCCGAGCTATCCCTTGATGAGCAACAATTGCACTAATGGTTTTCTCCGGTAACGATCTGATAAATTGATGAACTTTTGCCAGACCACTAACCGGACCCAGTGTAAACCCATGGTCAATTGGGACTATAAAATAGTTGTCTAATCCTTTGAGAATTCTTGCCAAACGATAATTTTTACCAAGAGACATAACAGACTCCTTTTGAATCGATTACAGGATGTTGTGTTTTCCAAAATCGTCAGCTGTCAGCCGTTGGCCGTTGGCCACGCTACGCGAACAGCTGTCAGCCGTTAGCTTAAAATAAACCTGTTTGGCCTATGGCCACGCTACGCGAATAGCTTTCCGTAACAGAGATTAAACGAATGCTTACCTCTTTTATTCAAAACAGTTTCCTCCTCAATAACCGTGCGCATAAGCTGATAGCTGATAGCTGATAGCTGATAGCTGCATGCTTACTGGAAAACTAACTTTTAGTGTTTCATGGCACTTAGCTCAATCTCGATATTTCTATCGTGCCTGACACTGACAAACCGAAAGTCTCAGTTTTTGCCTCAGTTTTTGTCTTAGTAACTGAAACTCAGGTGAGCTGCCTGGTTTTTTTTTGAGTAATCTCAGGAATTTCTTAGATTTGGCTCAGGTTTAACTTAACAGGATAACTTATATAGCCAAGGGAATAGGGAGTCGGGAGTCAAGGGCACCGAGGGAGTAGGGAGTGGGGAACTGTATTTTTACAACCAGCTCTGCTAGTCTAGAACTTAAACCGGTTTGTCTCAGTTTTTGTCTCAGTGGTTTCAGTTATGCTGTGTTTCTGAGATTTTTCTCATGTTTCCCTCAGATTTCCTCTTCCCTAACTAATTCCATAACTTTCCATAACATTTCTACATTGCGCGGCTTTTTGGTCACCCATACATTAAAGAGTTAGGTATAGTGATGGCTGGATTAGGGATGGTGCCATAGCGATCGACCCCATGGATTGGGGGTTAAGCAAAGCAAGATAGTGGAGTTATGATGAATTCCGTGCGAGCATCTGAATCAGGACTTAAATTAGTAGACCAAGCTAGACGTCAGAAAAGATGGAACAAAACAGCGGTAGCTTGGTATACCAGTGCATTTACCTCTAGGGCAACCTTAAACCGATTTTGGGGCAGACAGTCAATTCGTACTGACACCTTCATGGCCATTTGTAGTGCTGTAGGTCTTGATTGGGAAAAGGTAGTTGAGCCGGATGAGATTGAGATAGATCAGATGGAGCTAACAGCGCTATCGACAACTGCTCTGGCTGGAATTGGACATCTTGATTGGGGTGGAGCTCCAGAACCGAGGAGTTTCTACGGTCGGATGCAGGAACTGAATACCCTACAGGAATGGATTCTACAGGACAACTGCTGCCTGGTGGCACTTCTAGGGATGGGGGGAATTGGCAAAACCACCTTGGCTGTGAAGTTAGCCCATCTGCTACAGGATAAATTTGAGTTTGTGATGTGGCGCAGTCTACGGAATGCTCCGCCCCTAGAGGAAGTCCTGGCAGACATGATTCAATTTCTGTCTGTGCAGCAGGAAACGAATTTACCATCGTCTGTGGATGGCAAAATTTTGCGATTGATTCAGTATTTACAGACGGCGCGTTGCCTGCTGGTTCTTGATAATACCGAATCGATCCTCGAAAGTGGTTCTCGCACCGGTGGCTATCGAGAGGGATATGCTGGATACGGTGAGCTACTCAGAACTATTGGGGAAACTTCCCACAATAGCTGCCTAGTGATGACCTCCCGGGAGCCACCTCAAGACTTGAACATTCTGGAGGGGGAAGCCTTACCGGTTCGCTGCTTCCCACTCAAAGGTTTACCAGAAACCCACGGACAGGAAATCTTTAAGGAAAAAGGACATTTTATTGGGGATGACACCCAATGGATGACCCTAATTGAGCGTTATGCCGGAAATCCTTTAGCCTTAAAGATGGTAGCCTGTGCAGTCAGAGACTTTTTTGATAGCAATATTGCTCAGTTTCTGGATTTTTTAAAGGAAGGCTCATTCATTTTTGATGATATTCGGGATTTACTAGATCGGCACTTTCAGCGCCTTACCTCCACAGAAAAGGAACTGATGTACTGGCTAGCTATCAATCGGGAACCCATTTCTCTTGAAGAACTGCAAGAAGACTTTGTATGCTACCTATGCGCTACGGATATTTTAGAAGCTGTAGGGTCTCTACAACGGCGGTCATTGATTGAGAAAACCTCAACTGGGTTTACCCAACAACCTGTAGTCATGGAATACATGATTAATCGACTGATCGAGCAGATTCCTGAAGAGATTATTAGTCAAAATATCACTATCTTCCGCACTCACTCCCTACTCAAAGCCAGCGCCCCTGACTATGTTCGGGATGCTCAAGTCTGTCTGATTCTCGAACCGATTATTGAGAAATTACTCTCTAGTTTTGGTTCTACAAAACAGCTGGAAAACCATCTCCTGGAAATCCTATCAATGCTGCGCGCCCCGACTCCTGGGGTTAAAAAATCTACTCTCCAGATGGGATATGTCAGTGGTAATACTATTAATTTACTTAGTCAATTACAGATTGATTTAAACGGCTATGACTTTTATGGTCTGACAGTTTGGCAAGCCAACCTACAGGGACTGAAATTACACAATGTCAATTTCGCTGGCTGTGACTTGGCTGGCTCAGTGTTTACTGAAACCCTAGGGAATATGTTATCAGCAGCATTTAGTCCAGATGGGAGGATGTTGGCAATTTGTGATACAGATTTTCAGATTCGCCTATGGCATGTGCAAACTGGTAAACTACTGGTAATCTGTGAGGGTCACACTAATTGGGTACGCTCTGTTGCGTTTAGTCGGGATGGTAAAACCTTAGCCAGTGGTAGTGCTGACCATACCGTCAAGTTATGGCAAGTCAGTGATGGCAGCTGCTTGCAAACTTGTACTGGACATACTGATGAAGTGTTCTCAGTTGCTTTTAATCCTCAAGGTAATACCCTGATTAGTGGTAGTAGCGACCACACCGTAATACTCTGGGATGGTGACACGGGTCAATGCCTCAACAGGTTTACTGGACATACCGGTTGTGTGAGATCAGTTGCGTTTAGTACTGATGGCAAAACCCTAGCCAGTGGCAGTGATGACCACACTGTAATACTCTGGGATGCTAGCACTGGTAGTTGGGTTAGAACTTGTACTGGACATACCAGTGGAGTACGCTCAGTGGCTTTTAGCACTGACGGCAACACCCTAGCCAGTGGCAGTAATGACCACACTGTCAGACTTTGGGATGCTAGGACTGGTAGCTGTGTTAGTACTCACACCGGACATAGTAGTGGAGTCTACTCAGTGGCTTTTAGCACTGATGGCAAAACCCTAGCTACTGGTAGTGGTGACCATACTGTCAGGCTATGGGATTACCACACTGGTATTTGCCTGAAAACCTTGCATGGACATACTAATCAGATCTTTTCTGTGGCGTTTAGTCCTGAAGGTAACACCCTAGTCTGTGTGAGTTTAGATCAAACTGTCAGACTTTGGGATTGGGGCACTGGTCAATGCTTGAAAACTTGGCAGGGACATACTGATTGGGTATTTCCAGTGGCTTTCAGTCCTGATGGTAAAACCTTGGCAAGTGGCAGTAACGACAATACAGTCAGACTATGGGATTATCATAGCGATCGCTGTATCAGTATTTTGCACGGACATACTGCTCACGTGTGTTCAGTGGCCTTTAGTACTGACGGTAAAACCGTAGCTAGTAGCAGTAGAGACGAAACTATCAGGCTTTGGGATATCAAGACGGGAAAATGCTTAAGGATTTTGCACGGACATACTGATTGGATCTATTCCGTCACTTTCAGCGGTGATGGGAAAACCCTAGCCAGTGGCAGTGCTGACCAAACGGTGAGGCTTTGGGATCAGCGTACTGGTGACTGCGTCAGCACTTTGGAAGGACATACTAATCAGATCTGGTCAGTGGCTTTCAGTAGTGATGGTAAAACCTTGGCCAGTAGCAATACTGACCAAACGGTGAGGCTGTGGGATGTTAGCACAGGGGAATGCTTGAAAACGTTACAGGGACATGGTAATCGGGTCAAATCCGTCGCTTTCAGTCCTAAGGATAATATCCTGGCCAGTTGTAGTACAGACGAAACGATACGCCTCTGGGATTTGAGTACGGGTGAATGCTCTAAACTATTACGGGGACACAACAATTGGGTCTTTTCCGTGGCATTCAGTCCCGATGGCAACACTATCGCTAGCGGCTCTCACGACCAAACTGTCAAGGTGTGGGATGTTTCGACAGGGGAGTGCCGCCACACTTGCACCGGACATACCCATCTAATCTCTTCTGTTGCCTTTAGTGGGGATGGTCAAATTGTAGCTAGTGGCTCTCAAGACCAAACGGTGAGGCTTTGGGACACTAAGACGGGCAAGTGCCTGAAAATTCTCAGAGCTCCCAGACTCTACGAAGCGATGAATATCACTGGAGTGACAGGATTAACTGAGGCACAGAAAGCAACTCTGAAACAGTTGGGTGCGATCGCATAAGTCGGCAATGCCATTAATTGTGCCTAGGTACTTACTTTGAAATGGGGAATGTGAGCCGAAACCCAATCCTCCTGCTGAGAATTGGGATTGGTTTCAATAAGAGCGATCTAGAACATTGGTAAGTCGTGGAGGACTAAAGGTTATGGAGCTTTGGCATGGGGCAGACTTGTGCAAGCAAGACCATCTTTGTTCCCATCTAGACGGAAACGATCATCCCCAAAGTAGTTAAACACAGCCTGTGCCTCTTCCTGAGTCTTAAAATCCGAGCAGTTACAATCGGAATTCACACAATCGGGAAGCTCAAAAAGATTGGCTGTATCAGTTTCAGGCTTGCTTTGAACAGCAGGTTTCAGAGTAGCCATTAGTGTAGGAGGGCTATACTCAGTGCTTTCTTTAGACGCAAAAACGATATAGGCATCTGGGGCTTTATATTCTGCACGATTAATCAGAATAGTCACTATGTCATCAGTATCACCTTTGATGAAATCTAGTAACTCAGGTGAGTTAAAGCTAAAAGAATCTCCTGTCGCTATAGAAGCTGCAGGGAGTTTCCCTAAGTAAGTTGTTTGGTTTGAGATAAATAAATTGGTAGAGTAAGTATCATTACCCGGCGCGTTATTCCAAGTGGTTTTGGTTTCAGACCAATTTTCGTCTACTCCATCATTCAAGCCATAAAACTCAATAGATCCTTTGGTGTTGGGAAGGTTGATCGTACTCAAATTCAGGCTCACATCATCAATACCATCATTCAGCTCACTGAGATCAAATCGGAGGTAAGTTTTGCGGCTATAAGAGACGGTGTTATCAAGCTTGACGACTAATTTACCGTTTGTTCCATTATTCTTACTAGAGTAGGAACCACCTCGGATAAAGGTGTCTGCTCCATTGCCCGCTGCTGTAGTAATTAGTTGAAGATTGCCAGTGATTGGTGCTACTTGGGGGTTTTCTACATTTTGTATGCTCCCGCTTTCAGCGTTAACCATGGCTTGGCTTGGAGCGGGGAAGAGCATCACGGCAGGAATTATCAAAACCGCGCTCAGCAGAAAAGCCCATAGACTTCTGAGAGATAATGGTACCATGTTACGTTGTTGTAATTGCGTTAACAATAATGGTGCATCTATACTATAGAGCAATCCTGGGGGGCGACATGTAAGCTGAAATCCTTAGAGCTAATTTATAGCGTAAATCTTAAGAGCTCAAATCCTTACCCAAAATCCCTCTGTACTTGATTAACTCTTGCCTCTAGCATGCATGCCTCTTGCCTTTCCTTAAGGAAGTATGTTCACAACTCAAATCAAAATGCTATATGCCTAACCCATTTCCAGGGATGAATCCCTACCTTGAACAACCGGAATATTGGTCGGATTTCCACAACCAATTGCTGGCAGCTTTGGCTAGAGCATTAATTCCTAAACTGCTACCTAAATATCGGGTGGTTACCGATAAGTGGGTTTATAAGATTGCTGGCTCAACGAAGATTGCCATTGGTAGACCAGATGTTACGGTTCAACAAAGCCGAGATGCTTCAGTCGCAATGGCTACAGCAGTTGCGGTATCTGAACCGTCAGTTCAACCGATTAAGGTAGCTGTTCCTTTACGAGAAGAAGTGCGACAATCCTACATCGAGGTTAAAGATGTAGCCACCAAGGAAGTGGTAACAGCGATTGAAGTGATCTCCCCTGCCAATAAACGAGGAGAAGGGCGTCTTAAATACGAAGCCAAACGCCAGCAGATTTTGGAGAGTATGACTCATCTGGTAGAAATTGACCTGTTGCGAGATGGGGAACCCTTGCCTGTTTCTAACAGCAGTAATCCGAGTCATTATCGGATATTAGTCAGTCGTTCTAATACCCGTCCCACTGCTGACTTGTACCTTTTTAATTTAAGCGATCGCATTCCCTCTTTTCGGCTTCCCCTGCTTCCTGGGGATAGGGAACCAATGGTAGAATTACAGACATTGGTGGATCAGCTGTATGACCAGTTAGGCTACGAGTATTTTATTGACTATAGCACCAGTCCGCCATTCCCTTGGTCGGAGGATGATGTGGCATCTTGGGCAAGAGATCGTCGATAAAATTTGTGAATCAGGACAAAAATAAGTTCTCGACTGTATCAAGCCATAGCTCATTAGCCTCAAAATATAGTAAGCTTTTTAGAGCCCATGTCGCCCCTAAAGCTATCTAAGTCTTAAAAGCGCTTCCCCAACATAAGAATCTGTTGGGTATTTCTTGCTAGTTCAGTGGCATCACCATTACGCCAGTATAGATCTTCTCCAACATATGATATAGCAGTCGAAGCAAAGCTTAGGACATAATAGTCAAAAAGCCAAATAGCCAGGACTTGTTAATAAATTAATAAAATGGCAGTTCCTTACAGTTACGATTTAAGAAAAAAAGTGATTAGTGCTATCGACGATGGCATGGTAAAAACTCAAGCTAGTCGTTTATTGAAAATTAGCCGAAATACAATTGATATCTGGTTAAAAAAGAGAAATTAAACAGGAGATTATAGGCCAAAAGAGGGTTATCAAAAGGGATATAATCCGAAAATAGCTGATTTGGAGAGATTTAGTAAATTTGTCCAATCTCATGGTAGCTCAACTCAGAATGAAATGGCAGAAGCATGGTCAGAAAAGATGTAAGTATTCAGCTATCAGCTATCAGCTATCAGCTATCAGCTAATGCGCACGCTACTTGAGGTGCTACAGATGGTGCTTTTGAATAAGCGATGCAGAGGTGCGACCCGTGGCGAATTTAATTACGGGTCAAACGCACCATTACGGTCTTGGGGAGGCAGAGGTGCGACCCGTGGCGAATTAAATTCGCCTACGGAAAACGCACCATTACGGTCTTGGGGGTTCCCCCCATGACCGCGCTGCCGTGGTTTCCCCCACTCGCGCTTGGGATCAAGACAACAGGTAAGCATTGGAATAATGCTGAGTTACTTTAGCTGACGGCTGACGGCTGACGGCTGACGGCTGACGGCTGAATGCTTACGAAAAGATTAGTGATAGGACTTTTGGTATTGCCTTAAAAAAAATCGGTTATACCCGAAAAAAAAACTTACGGTTATCGAGAAAGGGATGAATAAAAAAGGCAAGAGTTTCTAGAAAAAATTTCTAAAAAGAAGCCAGACAAGCTAGTTTACATAGCGGTGCGACCGTGAGGTTTCCAACTCCTAGGTCGCCGCTCCGCGAACGCCTAGGTCACGCGCACCAAGAGAGGATAAAAAATTCGATAATTAGTTGAATCAGCCGGTTGTTAACTTCAGGTGCTACCCAAGGGCGCGAGGAATTGCTCGCGCCCTTGGAGGCGCGCACCTTACTATTTGCCCCCCTATTCTCCTGATTTAAAGAAAATAGAACATTATTGATTTTCGATTAAAAATCGAGTGATAAAATAAATAATTACTATCGAAAAATTTCGTATTAAGAGTTGATTTGGCTGTTTATTTAACGTCCTCATCTATACTTATACGGCTATAAAATATGATAGTTTAATTCAGAAAATATTTGTCCAAATTCCGGAATTATTGCTATTTTTATTACGTCAAACTCAGGTAATCATCCCGTGGGTTGGTTGTTGCAGTTTAGTTTTTACCAAAAAAGCTCTGCTATGATGATTTTCCAGATAAAATAGTGATAAAATAGTTTAATTTAATGCACATTAAAGATGCTGATGAGCCCAGAGGGCAGCCTGAGTGCGATCGCGAACATCCAACTCACAGAAAATATTAGTTAGATGATTTTTAATCGTGCCTTCGGTCAGATTAAGGGCGGCTGCAATTTCTCGATTGCTTTTACCTTGTCCCAACAGCTTCAGGATCTGTAGTTCCCTCTGATTGAATTGAGCATGATAATCTGTTTTTTCCCGTTCAGGTTGGGTATTATTCAGTTGAGAAAACACCTTTGGAGCGATGGTAGGACCTAATTGGCTGTATCCCTGATGCAAACTACGAATGGCCGCTGCCACCTTAGGTGCTGGAGTACTTTTAAGCAAATATCCCAACGCCCCAGCCTGAAGAGACTGGAACACATAGTCATCATTGTCAAAGGTGGTTAAGACCAGAATCCGAATCCAGGGGTAGCGGGTATGGATTTCTCGGGTTGCTTGCACGCCATCGCAGATGGGCATCCGCACATCCATCAAGATAATGTCAGGCTGTAACCTCTCCGTGAGGGCAATGGCCTCTTCACCGTGATTGGCTTCACCCACCACCTCGAGATCATCCTCCAGGGACAACAGTGCCGCCAGTCCCTGACGAAAGATGGGTTGATCATCAGCCAATAGAAGTCGAATCATCGTGGTATCCTAATCTGAATACAGCTGCCTTGTCCCGGTGTGCTATCTAATTGTATCGATCCGCCTATCAGCTGAACTCTCTCCTGCATACCCCTGAGGCCAAAACCCTGGGTGGGTTTAGCAATATCAAAGCCAATACCGTCGTCCTTTAGCTCAAGGATAACCGCATCAGCCGAAGCATATCCCTTGAGGTGAATAACCTGGGCTTGACTGTGTTTGCGGATATTTTCCAATCCTTCCTTAACCACACAGTAAAGCTGATGATTGGTTTGTAACGGCAGCTGGGGCAAATCTATTTTGCTTTTAACCGTTATGGATGGGTTGGATGTAAAAGATTCCAGCAGCTGTGGCAGGGCCTTATTGAGATCAAAGGTCTCTTCTCGCATGGTGGTCACTGCCCGACGCACTTCTTGTAAGGATTGGCTGGCCAGCAGTTTGGCCGTGTCTAACGCTGGTTGAAGCTGATTAGAGTTTCGTTCGTAGAGTCGTTGTGCTAATTCTAGCTGCACATCAAGGGAGGTCAAAGTATGCCCCAATGAATCATGAATATCGCGAGCAATGCGGGTGCGTTCTAAATCTGCGGCTAGCAATTCAACTTCCTGAGTTAAAGCGATTGCTTGCTGACGACTCCTGTACTCAGCCACTAAGCTTAAACAAAGCAGCGTAATTAGCACACTCAGAGAAATATAGACTACAAGTTCAGTGAAAATCAGTTGCGCAATAAATACTTGGGGAGTCTCTTGAAGGGTTTGTAGGTTTTTTTCAAAGCGAGCTTGCTGCTCTGCAATCGGTTTTGAGAGATCAGTTAGTAAATCATTCGTTAACCGCCACGCAAAACCTACATGCCAGGTAATGCCGACTAAAACAACCGTGATGATCACGTCCCGACGACGCAACAGAAAACAGCTTTTGGCTAAGTATAGAAAGACAAAGAGACCGAGACCGGCATCACTAAAGATTATTGTCACCAACACACAGGAAATTCCGGCAAAGACATAAACTCGTCGCTGCCACATGGGGCGACGGATTGGAAAGAAAAAGCTCAGAATGGCCAAAACTCCCAATACACAAAAGCTTATTAGGTAGTCACTGCCCTTGGTCTCGTTGGACAATGATTTATTCAGGATGAGGAACAGCAATAGCAGGATGGTCATGATCAAACATGCCCATTCCAGATAGCGCAGGATTTTAGGAATTGAAGGATTAATGGTGGAAACCTGAGGAGTTGTCCGAGCTGACATCAGCTTACCTAATGCTTATGACTGCTTCTACAGCTTATGAAACTTATGGATAAATTTCCATGACAAACGTCATGTATCCATATGACCTTTCGCTATAGTCAGTTTGAAATGGCCTGTTTAATATTGAATTATAAGCAACTCTTCAGAGGATACGGTTTGTCATGAAACAATTTCAATTTGGTGCAGGTTTGATGATGTCTATTAGTTTGATGGGTTTTAGCCTTGGCAATCCACCGCTGCCCCTAACGGCAAAAACTGCTAGCGCTGCTGAAAGTCAGACCGCTGTAGCACCGTTACTTCAGCGGGAACTATTCTTTGGCGATCCAGAGATTACGGGTGCCCAGCTTTCCCCCGACGGTCAGTTTCTGGCCTTTCAAAAACCTCTAGACGGCGTGATCAATGTGTGGGTTAAGGGCATCAATGAACCGATGGAAGCTGCTCGTCCAGTCACGGCTGATGCTGAAAGCCCAATTATAATTTACTTTTGGAGCGCCGATGGTCGTTACATTCTCTACGGCCAGGATAAAGGGGGCAATGAGAATTTTCACATTTATGCGGTTGAAGCTAAATCTTTAGGTGAGACTAGCCCGGTAACCCGCGATTTAACCCCTGTAGAGGGGATTACGGCCAGTATATATAGCGTTCCTAAACGGACTCCCAACCACATCATTATCGGTCTTAACGAGCGCAATCCCCAGTTTCATGATGTCTATCGTTTGGATTTGACAACAGGCGAGCGGACGCTGTTGATTCAAAATGACGATAATATTGCCCTCTGGACAACGGATTTAGACGGTAATGTGCGCATCGGCTATCGCCAAACCCTGGAAGGGGGGCATGAGATTCTGGCGGTGCAAAAAGATGGATTAACACCTGTTTACACCTGTCGAATTGAAGAAACCTGTGTCCCCATTCGCTTTCATAAAGATGGCCAACGGGTGTATCTGATCAGCAATCGGGATGGGAATTTAATCCAGTTAGAGCTGCTTAATCTCGAAAGCCAACAGAGTCAGGTCGTGGAAGTTGATCCTGAAAACCAGGTGGATTTTGGGGGTGCAGTGTTTTCACAAGCGACTGATGAGTTGATTGCTACCTCCTATATTGGCGATCGCATCCGCATCTATCCTCAAAACGACAAGATAGCGGCTGATCTAGCCTTTCTGAAACAACAACTGCCCGACGTTGATATTGTGTTGCAATCCCTTACCCTGGATGATCGCTTTGCGTTGATTGGAACCCGGAGCGATGTGAATCCCGGGTCTACTTATCTATTTGATCGTAGTACTCAAACCCTGGAAAAACTCTACGATGATCGGCCAGAGCTGCCCAGGGAACATTTGGCCACCATGCAGCCGATCCGCTATACAGCCCGTGATGGTCTAGAGATTCCAGCCTATCTGACCCTGCCCCAGGGGGTAGACCCAGTGAACTTACCGGTGATTGTCATGCCCCACGGTGGACCTTGGGGACGAGATATGTGGGGGTACAAGCGGTTTACCCAGTTTCTGGCTAATCGCGGTTACGCCGTTCTCCAACCCAACTTTCGAGGGTCTACTGGCTATGGTAAAGCTTTTCTCAATGCCGGTAACAACGAATGGGGCACGGGTGCGATGCAGCATGACCTGACGGATGGCGTGCAGTATCTGATTGATGCAGGGATTGCCGATCCCGAGCGTGTGGGAATTTTTGGTGTCTCCTATGGAGGCTATGCCACCCTAGCTGGTTTGGCATTTACACCAGATATCTATGCCGTTGGCGTATCCTATGTGGGGCCATCGAATCTGATTACCTTGCTCAAGTCAATTCCCCCCTATTGGGAATCGATGAAGGCTACCTTTGCTCTGCGGCTGGGAGATCCGGATGATCCGAGCGATCGCTCCCGTCTAAAAGCCCAGTCACCCCTGTTTTCCGCCGACCAAATTCAGGCCCCACTAATGGTAATTCAAGGAGCCAAGGATCCCCGGGTTAAGCAAGCGGAATCGGACCAAATTGTGGCCGCATTGCGAGATTTAGGCCGACCGGTGGAATATTTGATTGCCCCCGATGAAGGCCATGGTTTCCGTAAGGAGATCAACTCGCTGGCCATGACAGCTGCATTAGAGAAGTTTTTAGCTGAACACCTGGGCGGACGTTACCAGGCTGAGATGTCTGAAGACGTACAAGCTCAACTAGAAAAATTAACTGTTGATATTGACACTGTCACAGTTAATGAATCCGGTGAGCCTGAGATTGTTGAGCTTGACCCAGCAATTTACAACCGCTATGTGGGAACCTACCAGTTACTCCCTAATATGCAGATCGCTATTCGAGTCGAGGAAGAACAACTACTCGCCCAAGCCACAGGGCAGGAAGCGTTTAGCCTTTATGCTGTTTCAGAAACTAAATTCTTGGCTCAGGTTGCAGATATCACGATTCAATTCAATTTGTCAGCAGATGAAACGGTTGACGGATTAACACTTTATCAAGGGGGTCAGGAATTGATTGCATCCAAGGTGAAGTAATTGAATAGATTGAGATTGGGGGCACACTCCTGTGTGTCCCGTGCAGGATTGCTGACGATACTAACGAGGAGCCTCTAGTTATGGAAACAGAAACGATTCAACGTACTACAAGACAAGTATTAACTCAGGCGGCAGCAGGTGCGGCTGCCGGATTACTGGCGGGCATCGCTATCATGTCTATCTATCGATGGCTTTGGCATGTAGAGATATCTTTGAATACAATAATGCTTTTAAGCATAGGCTTCTCCATTTACTGTGGAGTTTTATCTGCTTGGCTAGGGAAAAGATTCTGGAATTTACTCGGTACCTTTATCAGCTCTATCAGCTGATATTTGGTGTGAGGCAAGGCTCCCTTAGAGGAAACGGTTAAGGGACTCACCCTTGATCAGGCGGGTCAGGAATTGATTGCCCCTAAGGTGAATTAGTGCTATCCATTTAGTTTAAGCGATCGCATTCCCTCTTTTCCGCTTCCCCTGCTTCCTGGGGATACCGAACCAATGGTACAATTACAGACATTGGTGGATCAGCTTTATGACCAGTTAGGCTACGACTATTTTATTGACTATAGCAGCAATCCACCATTGCCTTGGTCGGAGGATGATGTAGAATCTTGGGCAGGATGTCGCCGATAAAATTTTTGAATCAGGACAAAAATTAACAGAAAGATAAATGTTCGCAGATTGCCCAACCTTTTTTATCCTTACTCAATTATCCATTAAGCGATCGCGACTTATATAAACTCCCCAAAATCCCAATGTAATTACCCGAAGTGACTTCTTTATCTTCTGCTCCCTCGTTATATCTCAATTGCCAGGATTAACGGTTATGTCAAGTCAACTAGACCCCCTACTGAAGCTAATAGTTCCACCATCTTTGGACCTCAAAGTAAATCACCAACAGTTTGAACAATTAGCCACTGCTAACCGAGACCTGAGATTAGAAAGAACTGCCCAAGGAAAATTGATTGTGAATCCACCAACAGGATGGGAAACCGGTAAAAGAAATCTTAGTATTACCAGGCAATTAGGAAATTGGTATGAGGAAAACCCAGAAAAAGGAGAAGCATTTGACTCTTCTACCGGATTTGAACTTCCCAGTGGCTCGAATCGTTCCCCTGATAGCTCTTGGGTGTCACGTCACCGCTGGGATGCACTCACCGAGGAACAAAAACAAACGTTGTCTTGATGCAGTCGCTCATGGGGGAAACCCCCAAGACCGCGCTGCATCGCTCCCTAAAGTTTGTCCTGATTTCGTAATTGAGTTGCGATCAAAGTCTGACAGTCTCAAGGAGCTACAAGCAAAAATGCAAGAATACATTGACAATGGCTTGCGCTTAGGTTGGCTGATTGACCCTCAGAATCGACGGGTTGAAATCTATCGGTCAGGACAAAAAACTGAGGTTATAGATAATCCCAACGAGTTATCTGGAGAAGCGGTGCTTCCCGGTTTCAAACTTAAATTACAAGGAATTATAACCTGATTTGTTGGGAGCATGTCCTGGAGGTGCGCCAAAGGCGATCGCAGCAGTTTGATTAGGTGCGATTCTCCTAGGAGAATCGCAAACCAAAATCGTTTTATAATGTAGAATTATACATTCTAAATTCTAAATTCTAAATTCTACATTCTGCCCTCCTTCAAGCACAATCGTTGTCTTGATGCAGTCGCTCCAATAACTCCTTCGGAATAGTCTCAAAATCCTCCAACAAAAAATCCATAATCGCCAGATGGCGCAAGTGACCAGCAGTGGGAGGGTAACAGCGACGACTGGTGGAAAACCAGCCATTAACCGTGTGAACGGAACAAGAGCAGATCAAAGCTATATCTTCGTGAGTCAAGTCCCACTTTTGGTAAAACCGTTGGGGTGTCATACCCAATTGGCAGTAACTGTACAGTAGAATCAAGATTTGCTCTCGCTTCTTGATGCAGTCGCTCATGGGGGAAACCCCCAAGACCGCGCTGCATCGCTCCGTGATCGGATAGGGATAGATATTTTCATCCCTCGGCTCC
>NZ_GL890927.1:76782-137686 GCF_000211815.1 Moorena producens 3L | reverse complement strand
TACCTAACTTTTTCGATTGTGATTAATCCTGAGGTGGGCTCAAAACCTTACTTAGTAAGGGCTATGGCGATTATTTTATACTAATTTATCATAGCCACCCTAGGAGAGCCAAAATTGATAATCCTAGGGTGGGCAGTGCTATTAATGCGATCGCTATCTGTTTTTATTGGTTTCAAGCACTGCCCACCCTCCCTAACTTTTTCGATTGTGATTAATCCTGAGGTGGGCAGTGCTATTAATGCGATCGCTATCTGTTTTTATTGGTTTCAAGCACTGCCCACCCTCCCTAACTATATCAGGTAATAGCTAACGGCTAAACTAAGGAAAAACCTAACCATAAATTACACATAATTTATTTAAAAAATGGATACACAATAATTGTAAATAAATGTAATAATAATTAATTATCCCTTGCATTTTTTCAAGTAGTTATGTATAGTATAGAAAGTAGACGCTGAAACTAATAACCGCGCTGGATATGCCCGTTAACCATCCCCAGCGCGGCTTTCCTCCCAACGAAGTAGGAGCTACTTCCATGATGGCATCAAAAAATCACGATTATCTATCCTGCCGTGGAATGGGCATCTTGCCCGTTCTTTCGACTTTTGGTAGCGGACCCGGTAAGTACCATGGGCATGTTGTTGTGGCACGGGCATGTTGTTGTGGCACGGGCATGTTGTTGTGGCACGGGCATCTTGCCCGTGACAATTATTTTCGGGCGGGCTGTGCCAAGCAGGCGCAAAGAGGCGGAAAATCAGGGCAAGCCTTGTGGTGGTGCGTTACGGGGCTACTGGCTACGAAGTTGAATATGATGGCAAGGCGCGCCCCTAACACACCCTACTTTTTGACCTTGCGGTATCTAATCCTTAATGGGATGGCCTTTCGGCCACGCTACGCGAACGCAAACTGCTGAAACCTAACCAGATTTGATGTATTATTTCCCCTATTACAAATTGAAGTACCTGTGGGTGGACTAACATAAAACTCACCTTAAACCCACCAGACTCAAACCCCCAGGGTCAACAACCTTCAACCTGTAACCTTCAACCTTCAACCTTCAACCTGTAACCTTCAACCTGTAACCTTGGCCAAAGGCCACGCTACGCGAACAACCCACCTGACAAGGAACCCCAAGAGGGAACAACCTTAAAAAAAAAATGGATAAATTCATCTAAGATTCATAGAAATATAATCTGTTTTTGAATAAAATTCAGGAATATTGAAAGAATAGTCATAGTCTAGATCGGGACTATTATAATGTCTTGATTTTTGGGATGCTTATTTTTAATTAAGCAACGAAAAATTATTCAGTTTTGTCAAAGGTATTGTAGGATGTAGTTTGGGATAAAACCCTAAACTACCAATGCTTTTTTTGATCTGTTAGTGCTTGTTGAATTGTAGCAACACGACTACCTCACTATGACCCAATTGAATTATTGGTTGAAATCCTTAGGAATGCTAACTGTAGCTGTGCTCACTACGGTAACTCCTATTACGTCTAAAAAAGCTAGCGCTAGAACAGTTGCGGACTTAAGGCAACAGGAAAAATCTCTGGAAATTTCTGTCCTTCCTCCAGACACAGATCCAGATTCCATTAAAATCCCTGTTCCCCCTCCCGAAAGCAACAAGAATGGCATTTGTCCGGAGTTTCTGCCACCAGTGATTGACTCGATTATCGATCATCCTTCTTTTGCCAGAGGTAAATGGGGGATTTTGGTTGAATCGTTATCGGAAGAGAAGATTTTTTACAGCCACAATGCTAATCAATACTTTATCCCTGCTTCTAACATCAAACTATTAACTACAGCGGCAGCATTAAACAAGCTTCATCCCAATACTCCGATTCGCTCTAAGTCAATGGAAGAATGGGTAAAGATAACGAATCTAAAAAGCCACAATAGCTATGCTGATACCTTATTGCGCTATATTGGCGGGTCGGAAGTAGTGCAGGATGCTTTGGCGGAATTGGGAGTTGACCCTAATAGTTATCGACTGGTAGATGGGTCTGGCTTATCCCGGAAAAATTTAGCGACTCCAGAGGTATTTGTAACCACTCTCAAAGGGATGAGTGATGCCAATAATAACGAAGTTTTCCTAGCCTCTTTACCGGTTGCAGGAGTGAGCGGTACCCTCAAAAATCGGTTGCGTCATCCCTCTACACAAACCAAAGTTCAGGCCAAAACCGGCACCCTCAGAGGAGTGAAAGCTCTGTCTGGATATCTAGAACATCCCGATTACGGAACTATTGTGTTTAGCATCATGGTTAATCAACCATCCCAGTCAGGCAAAGTCTTAGAAAAAGGAATTGATCAGATTGTTCTGCGATTGACTCAGCTGATGCCTTGTAGTTGATAGAGAGTGTGGGGCGGGGGCGCGGGGAGATGGGGAGATGGGGAGATGGGGAGATGGGGAGATGGGGAGATTTTTATTAAGGGTAATTATCCGACTCCTGAGTGTCTAATCCTTCAAACTAGTCTTCCCCCGATTCCCGATTACCGATTCCCGATTCCCGATTCCCTGCAACAATCCGATCAAAATACCAATTCAATACCGGAGCGAGCAAACTATGAAACCGGCCTAGTAATCTCATCTCGAATCCTGGCATGATCCCAAACTGCTTTTTCTCAATACCTCGTACAATCTGATTCGCTACAGCAGTTGCACTCCACATCTGGGCACTGCCAGTAATCATCTTAGTTTCCAGGGGCTTAGTTTTATTTTCTGCTTCCAGTTGTGGGGTATCGGTATCGGGAGGATAGACAATAGAAACATGAATGCCTTGGGGCTTTAACTCACCCCGTAAGGATTCCGTTAAACCCCGCAGGGCAAATTTACTGGGACTGTAAGGGGTATAGCCATAAATACCAATCAGTCCAGCACCGGAAGATAGCAGTACAATATGACCCTTGTGTTGCTTTACCATGCTGGGTAGTACTGCTTTAATTGCATAGAGGGAACCAAAATAGTTAACTGCCATGGTTTGTTCAAATACCTCTATGGGCAGCTCTTGGAAGTAACCGGGATGAGCAATACCAGCGCTAGTGATTAATAGGTCAGCCGGACCGATTTGGTCGATTGCTTGCTCAATGGCTGTTTCTACCTGTATCTGCTGGGAAACATCAGCAGAAATAGTTATAATTTTTGCTTGCGGATCTGTTCCCATCCCTTCAATCTCGACTTTAGCCTGCTCTAGCTTAGCTGTATCCCTAGCAATCAAGGTCAGATTAGCTCCCTTCTGGGCTAATAATTTGGCAGTGGCTTTGCCAATCCCACTGGAACCCCCTGTGATAATAGCGTGCTGTTGATTGAAGGTCATGGTTGAGTCTATTCCGAAGGAGCCTTAATTTTTAAGGGAACAGGGAATAGGGAACAGGGAATAGGGAACAGGGAGTCGGGAATCGGGAGTCGGGTCGCACCTGTAGAATGGGCATCAGGCGTGGAACTGGCATCTTGTGTAGAACTGGCATCTTGCCAGTTTCCTCCTTATTTTGGGGCGGGCAGGATGCCCACTCTACTCCTATTCATTCCAAGACTGACGCAACGTTTTGCGATCGCACTCTTATCTAGCAGTTGTGATCGTCATCAGGTACACCAATTTTTGCCCTGTTCCCAGATCCGCTGTTCCCTAAAGAATGAATTATGCGATCGCGGATTCGCTTACCGCCACTTCCTCATTCTTAGCCGGTAAAGGTGCTGGTTTATTAGTCATAAATTCAGCCAGCTGAGCCTCAATTTGGTCACGGACAATTTGGCGATATTCCAGGAAGTGTTCTGCGTAGGCACAAAGTACAAAGAAAGAGCCGACCACTTTCGGTTTCTGCTGAATCAGCTTAAACAGACTCTTCCAGAACGTCCAGCGGGTCTTACGGACAACCCCTTGTCGCCAGCATATGGTTAGTAGCGCCCGGATAGTTATCCAATCGATCGGACGAGATACACCATGCCTTGGTAGACCCAGCTTCATCAAGTAGTTGTAGATGCGGTTTAAAAATCGCTCTGGGTCATACAGTCTCCAAAACGCCTCCACATATTCACGAGCAATTTCTTCCACAGGCCGAGTTGGCACAAAATTGAGCAAAGTCGTTTGGTTAATATTAGCCCCACCATCGATAAGTCGTCCTTCTTTCTCAAGGCGATGCCACAGAGCAGTATTAGGCAATGCCTGCAACATACTAAAAAAAGCAATAGGAATCGACGTTTTCTCAATAAACTGGACAATGCGATCGCCTGCGCCAGGTTTTTCCCCATCAAAGCCCATGATAAACCCAGCCATCACCCTGATACCTGCCTGGGTAATTGCATCCACCGATTCACTCAGAGAATCCCGAGTATTTTGCAACTTTTTAGTCAGGGTAAGGCTGTCTTCATCAGGAGTTTCAATGCCCAAAAAGACCGCTTTAAAATTACAATCGACCATCAGGTCGATCAGTTCTTGGTCTTGAGCCAAATCCACGGAAGCTTCTGTGATGAAGTTAAAAGGATACTCGTGTTCAGCCATCCAGACTTTCATGGCTTTCAGCAGAATCTTGACATTGCGCTTATTGCCAATAAAGTTGTCATCGACTAGAAAAATCCCCCCTTGGAAATTCAGTTCTAAGAGGCGTTCTAGTTCAGCTAACAACTGCTCGGGAGTTTTGGTGCGGGGTTTGCGACCGTAGAGGACAATAATATCGCAGAATTCGCACTGAAATGGACAGCCCCGAGAGAACTGGATTGCCATAGTGTCATAGGCTTCGAGGTCGAGAAGATCAAAACGGGGGATTGGGCTCTCCGTCACATCCGGCTTCTCACCATTGGCACGAAACACCCCTTGACTCTCGCCCCGTTCAATCGCTGAGACAAACATCGGTAGGGTAATTTCCCCTTCATCCAAAATCAAGTAATCTGCCCCAGCCCCTTCAGGTTCGTGGGGTGAGGTGGTCGGGTAAGGACCACCAACGGCTACCTTTTTCCCACGGCGCTTAGCTTCCTGAATTTGCTCAAGAAAATCCTTTTTCTGGACGATCATACCTGAGATAATCACTATCTCAGCCCAATCCCATTCTGCCTCCGTTACCTCACATACATTGCGGTCAACCAGTTTAAAGGACCATGTCTGAGGTAATATCGCCGCTACTGTCACCAAACCTAGGGGTGGCACCAGTGCCTTGCGATTCACCAACTCAATGGTTTTCTCCATTGACCAGAAACTTTTCGGAAACAGAGGATATAGCAGTAAAACTCGCATAAGTGGCACCTGAAACGATAGTTAGGTTTTCCGGAATTGATTTATCAGAATGTATCAATTGATCACAGCTGGCTTAACTTAACCAGAGTTGGAAAGATGTCGTTGGCGGATTGCCTGTCAGCCACTAACTATTAGGTTAGGTAAATATTAGGTAGGTAACGGGGTGGGAGACTTTTCCCGAGTTAGTTAGTTGCTAAGGCTTGCTAATATATATAGTCTGATCCCCCAGTTAATTCCCACTCAATTCGCCAACGGGATTTTTAATCTGTAAGTTGCCAGTTTTCCCTTAGATTTACCTGTCAGTAGTTATACTTAGCAGCGGCCTAAACTGAGCTTTCGGCCTCTTCTCCCCCCGGTGTTTTGGGGAAGCTCTTCCCCCCCTTGTTAAGGCTCTTCCCCCCCCTTGTTAAGGGGGGATGGGGGGGATCATCAATTAGCTCAAGTTATGACCGTATCCAGTATTGCTACTATTTGATAGTTAATCTAAGGGTGATTTCTGGGTACTATCGTCCTGCTGAAGCTTTGCTACTTCTTGAGCCAGGGTGTTCACCGTAAAGCGAATTTGCTCCTCCGTATGGTTACAGGTGATAAAGAAGCGCAGGCGGGCAGCATTTTGTGGCACCGACGGGTAGAACATAAACGGGACATTGATACCACGTTTAAACAGATTCTGAGAGAGTTGCACCGACTTCAACGCATCCCCCACAATAATTGGAATCACCGGAGAGTCTTTACTGGTCCCTGTGTTCAGTCCCTGTTTCTGGGCTAATTCTAGGAAAAGTTTAGCTCGCTGGTGCAACAGTGCAACTCGCTCTGGTTCTGCCTTGAGTAGCCTTATGGAAGCCAGCACCGAGGCTGCATTAGGGGGAGCTATGCCAACACTATAGACAAACCCCGGGGAGGTATACTTGAGGTATTCTACCACAGCAGCGCAACCAGCAATATAGCCACCGCAGCTAGCGAAGGACTTGCTGAGGGTACCCATCCACAAATCTACATCAGCGGGATCAACCCCACAGAACTCACCAACCCCTCGACCGTGTTTGCCCAGTACCCCGATGGAGTGAGCTTCATCTACCATCAGGAAAGCTTTGTGGCGTTTCTTGACTGCAATGAACTGGGGCAAGTCGGGAATGTCACCATCAGTACTGTAAACCCCTTCGATCACAATCAGTACCCGTTGATAGTGGTGACGACGCTCCTGGAGTATTTTCTCCAATGCCTGGCAGTCATTATGAGGAAATGCAATAATGCTCGCTCCCGACAGGATGCATCCCTGTAGAATACTGTTGTGGCTCAGAGAATCATGTAAGATTAGGTCGTTTTTGCCAAATAGGTGACTAATAGTCGTTACGTTAGTAGCATGCCCGCCCACATAGACGATACTATCCTCAGTACCAATAAAGTCAGCAATTTCTTTTTCGAGCTCTCGATGTAAGGGTTTTTCCCCTGACAACAGACGGCTAGCACAGGCGGAGGTACCATAATGATCAATGGCTTCCTTTGCTGCTTGAGAAACAACTGGGTCACCGCACATCCCCAGATAATTATAGGTGGCATAATTAATCAATTCCCGGCCACCAATCTCTGTGGTGTTGTTGACTACCCGTTCTTGGGGGGTAAAGAAAGGGTTGTTGACCCCCAGCGCTTTGATTTCCTCCTGTTGCAATTGCAGTTTGCGGTATTCTGGGTATAGGTGGAAATGGTGGTATTCCGGTGGGATATCTTGATTGTCTAGCTTTTCTACATCTTGATTTGGAATTAGACCGTTTTTGGCCGATATATGACCATTCGTTTCCCGTATTGACCTCCCTGACGAGGTTTCTAGGTGAGCTTGTGAGTTTCCTGTTGGTTGTTTAGCAACGTATTCGGCCAAATACTCAGCCAATGCCTCAATATTGTTGTGATCCCATAAAAGCGTTGGGGAAAGCCGATGTCCGAGGAAATTCTCCAGCTCTCCGGATAAGTTAACAGCTTCAATAGAATTTAAACCATAATCGGTAAAATCCCGATGAATATCGATTTCTTGGACATCCAGCTCAAGTACTTCTGCTAGCTTGGACACTAACCAAGTGGCAATGCTTGATGCTCCTTGAGATAATTTTGGGGAACTGACGGTAGATTTCTGATCACTGGTAACTAAAGTAGCCGGTGAGCTTTCTTTCCCGTTCCAGACCTGGTTCAACAATTCCATGTTGCACTCCTTCACCACACTAAAAGATTAAATCACCCAACTCCAGTTACTGGCACTGGGTGATCGTCTGGCCTTACCCCTCCATGACTTTTCGATCATTGAGCCTAGTTGTGAACCTTCAATCTCAGCTAATAATGTTCTAAACAGAGATTATGCCTTTATTTCGGTCTAGTTGCCACTCTTGAAGCCAATGAATTGCTATTTTCGGGGTTGACTTGATGGTTATTTTGCCATGAACTACTAAAACTTGTGAAAAATTCTATCAATCAAGTCAAGTCTACCCTCTTGCGCCGATAGCGTTTGACAGGTAAGCTATTTGGCATCGAAAAATCTGTTTCGTAAGATGCAGATTTGATTGATTGGGTCTGGTAACCTCTAGGCTTGGTATGAGGGGAAACTACCCAGGGATAATCCGCGATCGCATAATGGCAAACCATAAACCTAAATACTCCAACTTAGTCGATCTCGTGGTCGATAGAGCACTAAACCAACCTAACCAAATTGCTTACACTTTCCTAGCAGACGGGGAAACAGAATCTGGCCTGTTGACCTACCAACAGTTAGATCAACAGGCCAGAGCCATTGCTGCTCAGCTACAGTCTCTAGTTGCCGCTGGCTCCCGTGCCTTATTAGTCTACCCCTATACCGCTGGTTTAGAGTTCATTGCCGCTTTCTTTGGGTGTCTGTATGCCTCAGTTGTAGCAGTGACCGCTAATCCCCCCCGGTCGAAACAGGCTATTGCCCAATTACAGCAGCGGGTCATTTCTTCCCAAGCCACAGTAGCGCTTACTACCACGGACTTATGGAAAAGAATCCAGCAGCAGTGTAGCTCGAATCCAGAATTAGCTCCAACCTTAACTGAACTGTCCTGGATAGAAACCAACGAAATTTCCCCGTCTCTAGCATCAGACTGGATTGAAACCGAGCGCCCAGATCACGATAGCTTAGCCTTTCTACAGTACACCTCAGGCTCCACCGGTAAGCCAAAAGGGGTAATGGTGACCCATGGCAATATCCTGCACAATTCAGCGTCGATCTATCAGTCCTTCGAGCATACCCTCAACAGTCAAGCGATAATCTGGTTACCCTTGTTTCATGATATGGGGTTGATTGGTGGTGTGATCCAGCCGATCTATGGGAGATTTCCGGTTATACTGATGTCACCAGTAGCCTTGATTCAAAAACCAGTTCGCTGGCTCCAAGCCATTTCCCGCTATAAAGCCAGAGCCACTACCAGTGGTGGTCCGAATTTTGCCTATGACCTATTATGTCGTCAGGTAACTCCCGAACAGATTGAAACTCTAGACCTCAGCAGTTGGGAGGTAGCCTTTTCCGGTGCTGAACCGGTTCGAGCCGAAACCCTAGAACGGTTTGCCAATATCTTCGCCCCTTGTGGGTTTAGACCAGAAGCATTTTACCCTTGCTACGGTATGGCTGAAACCACATTATTTATTTCCGGGGGATTGAAAGCTAACTCTGCTGTGATTAAGTATGTCGAGCAAGGTGCCCTAGGAGAGAATCGGGTGATAACTGCTACTAAAGACCAACAGCAAACACAAGGGATTGTCAGCTGTGGTCAGCCTTGGTTGGATGATCAGTTGGTAATTGTTGACCCGGAAACCCTAATAGAGTGTCCAGAGAATAAAGTTGGCGAAATTTGGGTATCTGGTTTAGGTGTGGGCAAGGGCTATTGGAATCAACCAGAGGAAACAGAACGCACATTCGGTGCCTATATAAAAGACACTGGCACTGGACCATTTCTGCGCACCGGAGACTTAGGATTCCTAAAAGATGGGGAACTCTTTATCACCGGTCGCCTCAAAGAATTGATGATCCTCTGGGGCAACAACCGCTATCCCCAGCATATTGAAGCCACTGTTGAGAAGAGTCATCCAGCCCTGCGACCCAACGCTAGTGCAGCGTTTTCCGTAGATTTAGAAGGGGAAGAACGATTAGTTATTGCTCAAGAGATAAAGCGGAGTTACCTGAGACACTTAGTGGTTGATGAAGTAGTGGCAGCCATTCGTCAAGCGGTAGCCCAAGAGCATATTGCCGATGTTTATGGGATTGTGCTGCTGAAAACCGGAAGTATTCCCAAAACCTCTAGTGGTAAGATTAAACGTCGGGAATGTCGGCTGCGATTTCTTGATGGCACTTTAGAAGCAGTAGGTGAATGGCGACAGAGTCAACTTCAGCAGCGTAGCATTACCGATTTGTTGAGTCAGTTGAATGTTGCTTCATCAGAATCCTAGAGTTGTTATTGGGTCAGCTATCAGCTATCAGCTATCAGCTTATGCCCGTAGCGCAATCGGTGATTTTGAATAAGCGATGCAGTGGCAGACACGGGGGTTTCCACTCACTGCTGACTACTGACTGCTGAATGCTTAAGTTATTGGAATTATTAAATGTGTTAAATATTACTAATTCCCAGTTACTAATTTCGACCATCACTAGCAATTTATAATTTTTTTTAGCAACAATTAAAAAAACTAATTAGGTATGGTAATATATTTATCTAAGCGCAGCTAAATTAATAATTAATCATGAAACGTTCTTTAGACGCTCTTAGGGAAAAAGCGAGGAATTTCCTGATCTATGGTATTGGTACACCACTTATATACAAGTTGGAAACGTTAATTACTAATTCTTCATTAATTGGTAATTCAACATTCTTTGATCCTGATAAATTTAATTGGGTGGAAGAGTTAGAATCCCAATGGATGACGATTCGCCAAGAGCTCGATCAAGTCTTGAAATATAGAGATAGTCTACCCAACTTCCAGGATATTTCTCCAGACCAAGGTGAGTATACCAGCACAGATAATCGGTGGAAAACCTATGGCTTTTATGGCTATGGAATTAAATCTAAACAAAATTGTAAAAACTGTCCGGAAACCACTCGTATTATCGAAAAAATTCCTGGTATGAAAACGGCATTTTTTTCAATCCTATTACCAGGTAAACATATCCCTGAACACAGGGGACCTTATAAAGGGGTAATCAGATGTCTTCTAGGATTACGTGTTCCTGAACCGAAGGAAAATTGTCGGATTCGTGTTGGTAACGACATTCGCTATTGGGAAGAAGGAAAAACGATGATATTTGATGATAGCTTCCCCCATGAGGTATGGAATGAAACCGATGGGATGCGGGTGGTTTTATTTCTAGATATTGTCAGGCCGCTCCGTTTTCCTGTTTCATGGATTAATCAATTATTTATTAAAGTAATTGCTTGGTCACCCTACGTTCAAGATGCTATGGCTAATCAGAAGAAATGGGAAGAACGTTTAGATAAGGTGTTTGCTCGACAATGAATCAATAGGGAACAGAGCGAGTGTGGGGCGAGGGGGGAGAGGTAACTATTTCAATACATTGTGTGTGTCTCAACAACAAACCCTTGAGGATGCCCAAAGGTGGCTTGAGTATGACCCCGATGTGATTATCCTGAATGCAGGACAAATCGAAACTGAGGTAGGGGATGGAGGAGTGCCACTGGTTGAGATAGTAGAATCGATGAACCGTGTTAACTACAGTTGGCCAGCATTGGTAGCCCTCGAAGCAGCCAAGCTAAAGCGCGAGCGACCCCTCGATGTGGTTGCTATTGGTTCGATTGCAGATGGTAGCCCTTCTTGTTTTGGTCCAGTCTATCATTCTGGTAAAATCGCTTTGCACTATTAATGGTCAGGTGTTGGACCAATAGTTTACCACGCCAGCAATCATCAAATCCTCATGAGGCTTTACCGTCCTGGTGTGATCAGCGGTCCCTTGGCTTGGGCACCAGTGAACCGTCTCAATGAAAAAGGTTATAAAATCCGAGCTAACCGAGTCAATTATGCTCCTCCTGCTGAAAAAGTAGCTAATACAATCGCCAGCTGGATTGAGAAAAACCAAGAATGGGTAGGAACTTATGATGAGCCTTTTAGCTTTAAAATATTCAAATTTTAAAACTACAGTTGTTTGGATGGCCTCGGGGCAGCAAATTCGTATAACTAGGAAATAGGGAATTGCGGGAATAGTTTGGGGAGGGTGGGGGTAACCATTAAGCTATCAGCTATCAGCTATCAGCTATCAGCTATCAGCGGTCAGTGTAAAGTGCGTAGTGTGAATAATTGGTGGATTATTTCATAATATAGTACTATTTTTTAGGTTCAATTTATGTTCAAAATTCCCGGAAAATGAATTATTATTAATCGAAGCTACTGAATTATGAATCCTCAATATCAGGATATTTGGTGATGTCGGAATCAAGCTAAAGTAATGTTTGGCAATGTGTAAGCTATCAGCTAATGCGCTACAGATGGTGCTACTTGAGGTGCTATCAGCTAATGCGCTACAGATGGTGCTACTTGAGGTGCTATCAGCAAAAGACGAAGGCCAAAAGCTCACGGCTGACGGCTGACAGCTGACGGCTGAATGCTTACAAAGTAATAAGTTTTTTTGTGTAAGTTTTTAAGTGCAGGGGTAAAAGGTGTCACAAACTATTCTCCAAGCAGCCACGTTAGTGGATATCCTGCGCTACAGAGCAGTTAACCAGCCAGATGCGATCGCATATACCTTTTTGGTGGATGGAGAAACTGAACAGGTCAGTCTGACTTACCAACAGTTGGAGCAACAAGCCCAAGCGATCGCGTTCCACCTGCAATCAATATATTCCCCAGGAGAAACTGCGCTACTACTGTATCCTCCTGGTCTAGACTATATTTGTGCATTTTTCGGGTGTTTGTACGCTGGGGTTGTAGCTGTGCCCGCTTATCCTCCTAGACCCAACCGCTCCCTTGTCCGTGTTCAGGGAATTGTCAAAGATTCCCTGGCAAGGGTAGCCCTAACTACCCAAGCAATCCTGTCTAATTTAGAGCGACGGTTTACTGAGGCTCCAGAACTGAAGACACTGCACTGGCTAGCCACAGAAAACATTAACGGCAACTTAGCTCAATCATGGCAGCAACCAGCTATAGATGGTAGCACCCTAGCTTTTCTCCAATACACCTCTGGTTCAACCGCTGCACCGAAGGGAGTGATGATTAGCCACAGCAATCTAGTCCATAATTCAGCTGCTATCTATAAGTATTTTGGGCACACCGACCACAGCAGTGGGGTGATTTGGTTGCCGATGTACCATGACATGGGTCTGATTGGTGGTATACTCCAACCTCTATACGGCGGTTTTCCAGCTACTCTGATGTCCCCCTTGATGTTTTTGCAAAGTCCGATTCGGTGGTTAAAAGTGATTTCCCACTATCGAGCCACCAGCAGTGGAGGACCAAACTTGGCTTACGACTTATGCGTACGCAAAATCAAGCCAGAACAACTAACAAACTTGGATTTGAGTAGTTGGGACCTGGCCTTTAACGGAGCTGAGCCAATTAACTTCGCCATCTTGGAGCGGTTTGCAACTAAATTTGAGTCCTGTGGCTTCCGCCGAGAAGCATTCTACCCTTGCTATGGCATGGCTGAAGCCACCTTAATGGTTTCTGGTGGTGTCAAAAGTGCCCCAATTGTCTTAAGAACAGTTGAGGGGGCAGCACTGGAGCAAAATCACGTTGTGCCAGCTAGTGTTGAGCAAGAAGGTACCCTTACCCTCGTAGGCTGTGGTCAAAGTCTGCCAGACCAGCAGATTGTAATTGTCCATCCTGAAACCTTGACCCGATGTGACCCAGGACAAGTGGGAGAAATCTGGGTATCAGGACCAAGCATTGCCCAAGGTTACTGGAATCAACCGGCAACAACCGAACGAAACTTTCGCGTAACTCTAGCATCGATGGGGGAAAAGCCATTTCTACGCACCGGTGACTTGGGATTCATGCTCGACGGTGAATTATTTATTACTGGTCGTCTCAAGGATCTGATCATTATCAATGGTCGTAACCACTATCCCCAAGATATTGAATGGACCGTAGAAAACACCCACTCCTTGCTCAGACCTACGTGTTCGGCAGCATTTTCCGTGAATATTGCTGGTGAGGAACAGTTAGTGGTGATTGCTGAGGTAGAACGTAGCTATTGGAAATCTACTCGGCTAGCTGCTTCTGACCCTGGCAATGGAGCGAAAGACCATGCCCTTGATAGCAAGGAGTTAATCCGGTTAATCCGACGAGCAGTATTACAACATCACGATTTGCCGGTTCATACTGCTCTGTTGCTCAAACCAGGTACTATTCCCAAGACATCTAGTGGTAAGATTCAGCGTCATGCCTGTCGCCAGAGTTTTATGGCGGGAACTCTGGCTGTTATAAATGATAGGGATTAGGCTATTGGCTTGAGCCATTAACCATTAAGATAACACCATTAAGATAACACCTTGCCCTCACCCTCAAAACTTCCTGAACAGACTCCTTACGTGGAAGTAAAGGTTAACAAATGTTTATGTTACCTGTTTCCTTCAAACCCCAGATGAGAGTTATGTCCTAAACTATACTTTACTTGATAGAATTTAATAGTTTTGTAACAATTTCGGATAGAATAAGGCATTAGTGGCCTTAGTTGGTAGTTGCAGTACATAGCTTATGTCGGAGAATTCCTGGTCAGAAAAAGCGCCAAGCCAAGAGCTGAAGCAACTTGGCTCTATGCTGTCTAACTTGTCAGAGGAAGAGTTTGAAACTAGCTTATTTTTCCAGGGACTAGAAGGACGCCGACGCAAAGCAGCTTTAGTGTTAACCATAGTGTGGTGCATAACCATAGCACTGCATTTGGTGTCTTGGGGGATCTGGGTGAGCTTGAGCTTAACAACAATATTAGGAATTCATGCCCTACGGTGCTTGCTGGCTCGACCGTTAAAAACCCCTCAACCCTGTTTAGATGAGGAAAAAGACGATTTTCCCTTTGTGTCTCTGCTAGTAGCAGCAAAAAATGAAGAAACTGTCATCAGTAATTTAGTTAAGTCTCTGTGTCAATTAGATTACCCCAAAAATCAGTATGAACTGTGGGTAATTGACGATTACAGTACTGACCAAACACCAGAAATCTTAGATAAGTTAGCAGCAACATACGACCAGTTGAAGGTACTGCACCGGAGTGCTAATGCCGGGGGCGGCAAATCAGGGGCACTCAATCAGGTACTGGGTTTAACTAAAGGGGAGATTGTAGCAGTATTTGATGCAGATGCTAAAGTTCCCAAAGATATGCTACGGCGGGTTTTGCCCTTATTTACTAACCCGCGAGTGGGAGCAGTGCAGGTCAGAAAAGCGATCGCAAATGCACCACTGAATTTCTGGACACGAGGGCAAATGGCAGAAATGGCTCTCGACAGCTATTTCCAACAGCAACGTATTGCAGTTGGTGGGATTGGTGAATTGCGGGGCAATGGTCAGTTTGTCCGACGTTCCGCACTACAGCGTTGCGGTGCCTGGAATGAAGAAACCATCACCGACGACTTAGATTTAACCATTCGCCTACACCTCGATCAGTGGGATATTGGCTTTCTCAATTTTCCGCCAGTAGAAGAAGAAGGAGTTACCAGTGCGATCGCACTCTGGCATCAACGGAACCGTTGGGCAGAAGGAGGGTACCAGCGCTATTTAGATTACTGGCGTTTAATTGTAAGTAACCGCCTAGGTTTGCGGAAAACTCTAGATTTATTTACCTACTTGATCATCCAGTACTTTTTGCCCACTGCTGCTGTACCAGACTGTTTGATGGCTATTGCCCGTAACCGTCTACCTATTTTTAGCCCCATTACTGGCCTAACTGTCACCCTATCAGTGATTGGCATGTTTGTCGGGCTGCGCCGCACCAATCAAAATCGAAGATTACGTGTTTCTAACCTATTGGTTAGTTTCTTGCAGACCTTGAGGGGAAATCTTTATCTATTGCACTGGATGCTGGTGATGGCTGCTACTACCGCTCGGATGTCTGTGCGTCCTAAACGCTTGAAATGGGTGAAAACAGTCCATAGAGGTGGGAATGAAGAATGAAGAATGAAGAATGAAGAATTATTAATTTCTAAAATGGTGAATTCCCAATTCCGAATTCCCAATTCCCAATTCTTAATTCTCAATTCTTAATTCTTACTTCCCAATTCCCAATTCCCAATTCCCAATTCCCAATTCCCAATTCCCAATTCCCAATTCCCAATTCTTAATTCTCAATTCTTAATTCTTAATTCCCAATTCTTAATTCTTAATTCTCAATTCTCAATTAATTCCTGATAAAAATTCAACAGCTGTTTAGCTAGCGCCTTATTGGTATACTGCTCCATTGCCCGTACATAACCCAAATATCCTAATTTCTCAGCCAACTCTGGTTGCTTGATTAGCTGCTGTAAACAATGTCGTAACTCCGACTCATTCTTTTCAGGAAACACCAACCCAGCATCCCCAATCACATAGGGAATTTCTCCAGAATCGGAACCAATTACTGGTACTTTAGATGCCATAGCCTCAATCAGCACATGACCAAACTGTTCCTTCCAACCTACACTAGTTAAGGTTTTAAACTTATAATTAGTCTCTGATGGTAGCACCAGAGTATTCATCACATTAATATAACGAGGTACCTCGTCATGGGGAACACTCTCAATCCAAATTAATTTGTCTTTAATTCCCCATTCTGCCGCCTTTTCCATCAATATCGGCTTGAGGGGACCACGCCCTAGCAGCAGCCACTTCCACTCCATCCTAGATAAACCGGCTAGGGCTTTACCTAAAGTCAGTAATCCCTTCTCTTCTACAAACCGTCCCACAAATCCCACCACAAAGTCATTGGGTTGAATTCCCAACTGCTGTTTTAGCTCTGGCTGAGCTTGGGGAAGAAACAAGCTTTCATCTACCCCCAATTGGGGCATTACTTTAGCTGGTCCGTTATAACCATGTTGTCGCAGGATTTCTACCCCATCCTGATTTCCACAAATCAGTCCATCGGTATGACGCAAGTTATATCCTTCCAACACAGACACCGGAAATTTTACCTGGTAGGGCAGATTCCACCAAGTAAAAAATAGGTTTTTTGCCTTCAGTCCCAATAGCTTATTCAGGGTAATAAATTGAGCATAACCTAATGCCTTAGCTCCCTGTTCCACTTGAATAATTTCGGGTCGAAACTGTTTCAATAAAGGGATAATATCTAGCCCAAAGGTCAGCAGTCCCTGATTATTTTCACTAAAGTTAGATACTGGTACGACCCGAAATGAACCTTCTTCACGGGGTTGGGTTTCAATGATGCGATTTTGGACACCACCAGGACGCCAGCGCCGGGGAACCACCACAGTTACCTCAATGTTAGGTTCTAACTGAGCGAGTGTTCGTAACTTCTCGCAGTTAAGGTCAACAATATACGAGTGGCTAGCAACTAAGATTTTCATGGGTAATTTTTTGACAGTTAATGGGTGAAGGTTGAAGGTTGGAGGTTGAAGGTTGGAGGTTGAAGCTTGAAGGTTGGAGGTTGGAGGTTGGAGGTTGAAGCTTGAAAGTTGGAGGTTGGAGGTTGAAGCTTGAAGGTTGGAGGTTGGAGGTTGGAGGTTGAAGCTTGAAGGTTTAAGGTTGAAGGTTTAAGGTTGGAGGATTAAGGTTGCAGGTTGTTCGCCCTTGGCGTTCCCATAGTATCAATCAGCTTAGTTCATGTAGGATTACTCACAATGGTGCGAGATCTCAGTTAAACTTAGCTATGGAAGCATTACAAAACGACTTAATACTAGTAAACCAAGAGCGGTAACCCTGGAAAATCAAAATGTATTTTTAGTTATTTATTTGCTTAAACTATACTTATGGTTTTGGTTATCACAATACCATTAAATTTGAATTATTATGACTTTAATATCCTGAATTATGAATCATTAATTTTCAATATTTTAATTAAAGATACAAGAGCTTATTAAGTTTACTTAATCGTAGTTTTAAGTTTTAAAAACTGGCTTCAACCTTTTAACCTTGGCCAAAAGGCCACGCTACGCGAACAACCAACTAACCTTGGCCAAAAGGCCACGCGATCGCGTTCAACCAACTAACCTACCCTACGGGAACGCCAAAGGCGAACAACCTTCTAACGGTCTAGCCGACTATAAATTTGACCATCATCCCAGATAGATTTGATGCGTGTACCAAGTGCTTTTAAAAAGCCCAACATGTAGAAACCAGCGCGGGTAATAATTTTGATCGGGGAACCACTTTTATTACAAGGAGGATTCCCTAAGACGTGGCAATCAAATAGACGACCAAACAGCCGTAGCTGTTCACTAAGGGTAAGGTTTTTCATTCCCATCAGGAAATGGTTGTGATAAAAAGTCAACTGATACTCAAGCGATCGCGTACTAATATCATGACACCCCCCAGTTTCTTCCCCTAAATGGACTAAACAAGCATCTGGGTCATACCAAATTTGATAACCAGTGCGGCGAAATCGCAAACAAAAATCCGACTCCTCACGAACCGCACTGCCCCGGAACTGTTCATCAAAGTGCAGCCCGTATTTAGTAAAAATCTCCCGGCGGAAAGACATATTGCAGCCTCGGGCTGAGATCACCCGTTGAGGCTTCACGGTATGGACTAAGTCTATGTAATACCATGCAATGCCAGGATCCATGGCCTCTTTAGGCAAGTCTTCAATGGTGTAAGAGGGAGTGGGGGTATCTACTGCTGCTCCTTTCTCTGCTAACTTCATCCGGTCAAATACTCGTCCTGCTACTGCCCCAATCTCTGGGGATTTTTCATAGTTACGAGCGTGAGCAGTTAAATACCCCGGTGGCATCTTGATATCATCATCGATAAACACAATAATGTCCCCGGATGCCCGCCTTACCCCATAATTTCTTGCCCCAGGTAAACTCGCCCAATCAACCCGGAACCAGAGAATCTTACCAGTATTAGCCAGCTGCTCTAAATAGGATTGAATCTCTGGTTTGTGGTTTCGAGTTTGATCAACAACCAGTACTTCAAAAGCAGGGTAGTCTTGCTTCAGGACATCTTCTAGGGTATCCCGCAAAGGGTCTTCCCGTCCGTAAGTAGGGATAATTACAGAAATCATCGTCATTGTTGTGAGTACTTTGTCCTTAAGCATTTAACTGCTAATGATGCCGACAATCGATAACAGTTTAACTAACATGCTATCCTTGGACATCCGTGGTTTTATGGAAAGTTAGACAATTCTTAAGCTAAGAGGTAAAACCAATACAGCTTTACCATGGCTGGTGAGGTACACCTGAGTCTTAGAAGATAGGGGTTTCATTGCTGAATCTGTACCTCACGGGAGCTAGAAACGCTGTCCCAGCATAGTACAGGGAACAGTTATCCGTGGAGACCGGTTCAAAAAACCGTTTGTAGTTTGCCTTTTCCCGTTTGCTAGGGGTTAATCAATTGGTTAATCAACTAATCAGGGTTGTGAAGGTTTAATGCGTTCGCGTAGCGGTTCCGAAGGAACATCGCGTTGCCTGCCTTGACTGCTTCGTCATCTGGTTTTGGGATTTCGGCTTAGTGGTGATTATGCGTTCGCTACAGCCAACTCCTAACCTATTGCTATTTGTAGTGATATCTTGATCATATTTACTTATATTTTATAATCAGTACTTGGGCTTATTTTGTAGTTCATGTAGGGTGGGCAGTGCTTGAGACCGATGCCTTGGCTGTTCATCAGATTGCTTACCCCTACTCCCCACTCCCTACTACCTACTCCTATTAACCCAGGACGAAAGTCCCTTAAATCCATTACTCATCTGTTGCTCTGAATTATTTCTCATCAAAGTATTTTTTATAAAAACTTCATAATTGGAAATATTAACTTTATTTATTTAAAGATTTTATAAATTTGAATTCAAATAGCTAAATTAGTCCCGATTCTATATAATAATATTTTTGGGAAAGGAATCAGCCATCAACATTAACGAGTTAATTGGTTTCATAGCTGTCAACCTCAAGCAGTAAAAGAAAAGAAACCAAGCCTAAGGTCAGCACTTGATATCTAACATTTCAAAATAGCTCATCAAACCAATCTGTCTTGATGCAGTTGCTCATGGGGAGTGGCTGTGTGCGGAACCCCTGTAAGCCCAGTGGAAAGCCAGTTGCTCAGGGGGGAACTCCCAAGAACGCCGACTAAAACTAATTTTTCGTCAGTCAATCAGGAGCTTGACCACGCTATTTCATCCTGTCAATGCCACAAATCAATTCAATAGGAATCAAAAATCATGAAACCTAACCTTTATAAAACATTAGCAGTTACAACTACTACTGGCGCAATTTTAGGTCTTTTTGCTCTTGTCCCTAATCTGGCTCAAGCTGCTGCTATGAAATTTGAGTTTATTAGTACACTTGAGACTCTCAATGATAATCTTGGCTTTGGTATCCTTCGCTATGAGAGTGCCCCTATCACTGGGGTTGGAGTGGAAACTATCCAGATGAATCAGTTAGTTGGTGTCGATTTAGATCTAAAAGCGTCGGCTGAAATTTATCTTGACATACCAGGTTTGGGATTAGTCACTGATAGTGTTTTTATTGATGAAAGTGATGTGGTACCTCCCAGTCCATTTCTAACGTTTACAGATGGTATATTAACCAGCTTCAACGATACAATTAACACTACAAGTAACACTTTTGGAGTTCCTATTGTTGCTCAAGCTTTAGGAACAACTTTTGAAACTTTTGCTGTTGACCCAACCTCGGATACCAAAATATTAGTCGAAAAAGGGAATATTATTTTTAGCACTGTTCCAGAACCAGGAACGATTTTAGGGCTTAGTTTGTTTTCTTTAGGAATCTTGATGAATCGAAAAAAATCAGCAAACTCAAATTAATCGATGAATGTCCAGTTTTGGGCTAGTGGTACTTGGGTTAAAAAAGTGCAATAGTGCTAGGAATCAAGGCTTAATATGGTCATGATCCTGGCTCTATATCACATTTTTACTCAATTTTTAGGGCGCTTACCCTGCCTTTTGCCTTTTGCCGTTTCCCTTTTCCCTTTTTCGATGCCTTGATACCTCGTTTCTTTTTAGGTTGAGGCTCGTTTGCCTGTGCTGCCTCTAGTTTCTCTAGTTCCTCTTGTTCTTGACGATTTATTTCAGGCAACTTGAGGATAACACCAGTAATCAACCAATAATATACTGCCACTGGATCTACATCCAAGGGATAGTAATAGGTTTGGTAGCTAATAAACAAAATAAGTACCCAATAGCTGGCACCGATACTCCGCAAATCCTTGTTTTTCACTGAGCGGTAAGCCTTGAAGGTAAGTACAGTAATCGCAGTTACAAATACTAGAAAAGCCAGCAGCCCCAGCGGACCAACTTCATGCATCACTTTGGGAAACCAAGTTTCTACCAAACTGGTTTTACCAAAAACACGAGCAGAGTTGGTCGCTCGTCCTAATCCCAGACCAATTAATGAGCCTCTTAGTCTACTCCAGGTAAAAGCAAATTGATGAAGGATAAAATCATCCGCTGGTGAAGCTTCCCAACGACCGATCAAACTATCTATCCGTTCCTGAACTACTTCAGGAAAAGCAGTTGCCGCAATTCCTAATAAAAGCCCTAATCCTCCCAAAATAGGTAAAAACCGTTTAAGGTTAGTGACTTGACCCGTTAAAACGAGCAGGATTACGGTTACAGTTGGCACCAAAGCCAGAGCAATCCGCTGACCAGAGACTACTGCGAGAACAAAAACCGATGCCATGGCACCTAAACCAACACTCCGCCAACGAGCTGAGGGGTCGCTGAAAGCAGTAGCAAAGCTAAAAAAGGCATTAGAAATCAGGAACCAGCCCCACTGCCAAGGGGCAACAAAGGTTCCCGGTAAGCGGATTTGTCCCACTTGAGGACTATACAGCAAAGACCCACCCACAAAACATCTAGCATCTAGGGAAGCTTTGAATAAGGCAGCCCCGTGTCTGAATTGGGTTCCAGCGCATCTACCAGTTTTCAGCATCATGTACTGAATAAAGGCAAGGCTACAGCAGATAATAGCCAGAACTGTGAACATCCTTGAGAGGAAGAGTAATTCTTTCTTGCTACGGATCAGGTAGTAGGCACAAAAGATTAAGGGAATGTATCCCAAAAAAACTTTCAAACCCAAAATTCCCATTAGTATCGGCTGTCCATCTTCGCAGGTTATACCTCTACGCATCCCTGGTAGATCTGAACAAGGGGGAAGTAGTTGCTGGGAGCCATTAGCAAACAAGAATGTCAGCAAACTTGATGCGCACAAAATGCCTAAGGGTAGCATTAGGGACTTGGCTATTATGATTGGTTTTCTTTCCTGCTTACACTGTTGTACTAGACCAATCAAAGCAGGGATATAGATACCATCTTTAGCCAGCTGCAGCAGTGGACTATTGCCAATGGAGTAAATGATTGTACCACTAAAAGGCATATAGATCAGGAATGCCCAAAGTGCTGTGCGAGGATATTTATAGGACAGAACCAGACAAGGCAGACCAGCTACTGCAGCTGCACCAGCTTTAGGATCAACCACTAGAGCAAGCAACACCCCGATAATGGCTCCAAAAGCTGCTGTCATAGTAATAATTTGGATGATTTCTCTACGCTCCCGTTGCGCTCGGCGTTTTTGAGCTAACTGTTGCTTGAGATTTAAGGTTGTGGTCTCAGATGGCGTTTTCCCTTTCTTTGATGACTTAGATTTTGACCGACCTTTGACCATGGCAGAACCATCCCATTGTCTATCGATGTTATTATTTCTTAATTTGGCATGATAAATTTGAAATTGGTGTTTGCGCGATGGTCAAGCCAGCTTGTACAAGCCAAATTCATCACAAATTGATTTGCTCAACGCCTTTCGATTGAAGATGTTAAAGGATAATCTTTCTTCATTTGCTGATAGATTCTCACCAGTACCAAGGATATAAACACTACCGGAAAAGGGTAATGGTTTTAGAGGGGTTCCCTTGTTGGCTAGAATACTTTTAACTTTCCCATGATCAATATAAAACTTGTAGTAGCCATAACCGCGATTGTATTCAGGTTTCTCAGGTAACTCTAGTAAATCCCATCTAAGAATGTTCGCTGTACCCGACATTCGATAGAATTGTTTTCGTTTTAAATACAAACAATCTTCTCCATCTCGATACTTATAACCTCTATTAATAAACCAGCCATTTTCCTGAGGATTTTGCCTAACCAATTCCGCTAACTGTTTGCTAACACAATCATCGGCATCGACATTCATAACATGAGTTGGGTCAAATCGACGAGCATAAGTTAATCCTGTCAAAAGCTTACGTCCTTTATCTGTATTTCCTCTAACCCTCTGGCTTGGCTCTTTGGGAGTAGGATAATCAACCTGAAGATAAATGATATGGGGATGACTGAATGTAATCTGTGGCTTTTCATTACAAACAACGATTACTCTAAATTCCGATGATGTTTGATTACATACTGATTTGACACAGCGTTCAAATAATTTAGATACATGTTCCCAAGATTTGGAAAGCTTTCGACTCTTGAGTGGAATTACGAAAACTAGCATGATTAACCTTTATTGATAGAAAAACAAGGTAAAAAACTCCCATTAATTTGCGGTGCGACCCGTGGCGAATTTAATTCGCCAACGGAAAGCGCACCGGGACTAATTGAGCAAAAGTAACGGGAGTTTTAATGTTATGGTGAGGTGGCCATGGCGTTATTGGAACCTTGAAAGTAATCAAGCATTTCGTCAGCTATAACTATCACGAAAATGCTGGCAATAGTTTTCTATGCACCCCTATTAAGTATTAAGTTCAGGGTTTTTAACCCTTTTTCCTGATGCTTTCCACCGATCTGGTTTGTGACCGTAGATAGGCACGGAGTTTTCCTCAAGAGAGACTCACATCAGGGTTGATGATTTACCGTCAACCATAAACCGTCAACCATAAACCGTCAACCATAAACCGTCAACCATAAACCGTCAACCATAAACCGTACAACACAACCCGATCACTGAAACGGTATAAGTTAACAAAGATACAAGTTAACGATGCAAGTTATATGCTGAGCAGTTGCTGGAAACAGTTTGGTCAATCAGTTAGCTAAATATCGCTCAACGACGTTAACTAACTCTGATGTCCAGTGGTGAGCAAGTTGAGAATTGGCGGCTTCGACCATCACCCGGATCAGGGGTTCAGTACCAGAAGCACGAACCAGAATTCGACCTTGGTCTCCCATGGCTGCTTCCCCTTTTGCGATCGCATTCGTGATCGCTTCACACTCTTGCCATCCACGTCGGCGTTCTCGGTCTTCTACCCTGACATTACGCAGCAGTTGGGGGTAAGTCTGGAAACTTTGGTCTACTAACTCCCCTAAGGTCATCCCAGATTCACGGACCAAAGAAGCTAGATGTAAAGCAGTTAACATGCCATCCCCAGTCAAACCATAATGGTGACAGATGATATGTCCCGATTGCTCACCCCCTAGCATAGCTCCAGTTTGGAGCATTTTAGCTTGGACATGCTGATCTCCGACCGCTGTCCGTAGGAATTTACCCCCCAACTGCTTCCAGGCTCGTTCAAATCCTAAATTTGCCATTACCGTTGCTACCATTATGTCTTCTGGTAGCTTTTGGGCAGCACGTAAGGTTTGACCCCAAAAATAGAGGATGTAATCTCCATTGATCTCCCGACCCTGGGCATCTACTGCCATCAATCGGTCTGCATCACCATCAAAGGCAAACCCAAGATCTGCTTGGTATTCTTTTACCGCAGCTTTCAGGGGTTCGAGGTGAGTAGAGCCACAATTGACATTAATGCGATCGCCATCTGCCTGGTCATGCAAGCAGATCACTTGTGCCCCCAACTGCTCAAACACTTGTCCTGAGAGTCGCACTGCTGCCCCCCAAGCCAAATCCAGCACAATCTTCATGCCTTGTAAATTCGTCACTCCTTTCAGAGGACGGTGAAGTGCTGCTGCATAATCGGTGACCAACCCTGGGCGATAGTGATACTTCCCTTGGGTTTTACTCACTACAGCCTGACCAATAAAACCCCTCAATCCAGCTTCTATATGCTTTTGCAGCTCCTGAGATAGCTTAGTGCCTTTCCCGCTAAAAAACTTAATCCCATTGTCTTCTGGAGGATTATGACTAGCAGAAATCATCACACCCCCTATGGCACTTGTGGCACTGCACAGGTAGGCAACACCAGGAGTGGGACATAATCCCAGGTGCCACACCTCTAGACCTGCTGTAGTCAACCCCTTAGCTAAGGCTGTTGCCAACATATCACTAGAATTGCGTGAATCCTGCCCTAAAATCACCGGTCCTGGTACAGCTGAGTATTCCTGTAACACAAGACCAGCCCAGAAACCCACTTGTAAAGCCAAATCTTCACTGAGCAATGTTCCTGCTCGTCCCCGAATGCCATCGGTACCGAATAATGGGGTTGTGGGTAGAGTTAGGGGTTGCCAAGGTAACCTGACATTGGGGCAGTTCATTGGCTGATTCTTGGATGAGAACTCAGCACTATCCAATCCCTGGATACGGACAGGGGATGTAACCATAATTTCAATTTCCTCACATTACACACTCACTGTGGAGAATAACACTTTATTTTGCTTTGGTAGATATCCATCAATACATCCAACCTATGGTTGTGATCCCATACATGCTTGTGATCAGATTATGATCCAAGTACATTCAGATTATGATCCAAGTACATTTAGCCCTGTGAGCGCTTTGGCCAGAGTTTATCCAAGATTTACTCAAACATTGACTAACTAGATCCAAGTACATTTAGCCCTGTTAGGCTTCTGGCAAGACTTTATCAAAATTGACTAACTAGATCCAAATACACTTAGGTCCCAAGGGCCTTCAGGCAAAACTTTACCAAAATTTACGTTCCTCCCTTGGAACTTAGCAGCCACAACCTAGCCAGGATGCTAAATTAAACACCAGCATTCTCCAACAACTTTTCCATAGTTTCCAAAGTCAGTCCTTGCTGAAGATAACGAGGAGACTGTGGATTATAGGGAGCAGCCACTCGATCTATGCTAATGATCTTTGCCTGTGCTGGTAAGACCGCTACATCTGGGTCAAAGGATGTCGGACGCATTAAAGAACTGGAAAAACCTTTAAAAATAGCAATTTGATCCTGTTCACCAGCTATCTGTGCGGTAACTATCAATACCTCTTTTGGGCGTTTGATGGTGTATTGTTCTAGACGCCTACCAATGGAATCCATCATCTGTGAGTTTTCAGTTGTGAGTTTTTAGTTGTGGCGTTGCCTATTGGCAGGATATAATGATATATTTAGCTTTATCGTACTGGTGGTGACCATAAAATCTGATCTAGCGCTTTGCCTGTAGGTTAAGTAGAATTCCGAATCCGTTAATCAACCTTACTTTGCGGTGCGACCAGTGGCGAATTTAATTCTTAATGGGGAAAGCGCACCGGGGTAAGTATTCAGCTATCAGCCTATGGGCTACGCCCATGCTACACCGAACAGCTTATGCGCTATGGGCACCCTACGGGAAAAGCTTTTGAATAAAATAACCTGACGGCTGACCGCTGACCCCTGACTGCTGAATGCTTACCTCCTTTGAACCAAGACTCCCCCGGCATAAGCGCCGTGGGGAGTCTCAAAGAAGATGCTACTGCCCTACAAAATCCAAAGCCATAACCCATTTCATGGTTCAATAGCTGATCGTCCTTGTTTGCCGAGTCGAAACAGAACGAAATAGCTTAAGTAAAGGACATAGAAGAATAATCCCACCATTCCGATAAAGCCCAAAAATCCAGGGGTATAACCACCATGGAAATACTGTTTGAATAACAAAGGCGGCTCCCTCAACACCTGACAAAATCCAGATGTGATTGCTCCTGGGACAAAGGCACAACGTAGAAATGGAATACTAGCGATTGTCCCCAGAGTACAGTAAATAGTCATTGCCCAACGCCAAGATGTCAGTGTTAGCTTCAGGGGACTAGCGGGCCTATCATCAATCTCCTCATTCAAGTCAATCCAAAACCACAGGGAGATGGGGATCAGAATACGGGAGCTCAAAGCACACACATAAGCAATCGGCCAACCGACAATCAACAAGTAAACTGTAATCGCTAGGAGACTGGAAACACGCCAATAGATAATCAACAGGCGTACCATAGCATCTGCTTTCTGGAAAAATGCCCAAATTAGCAGCATCAAGGGGATAAATACTGTGAACAAAACTGCCAAACGGTAGTCCATCCAAACCAGTAATTGAATAATTTCATCTTGCATTGCTTGTTGCCGAAATGACCTTGATCTATGTTATTTCACCAATGGCCATACTGGAAATCTAGAAACAAAGCCAAGGAAAGCATCAGGCCAGTATAGCACTACGCATTCAGATGTTTGACATTCCTAAACTCCGAAACGTAAGTAATCGCTTACTTGCGGACTTGCGGACTTGCGGACTTGCGGACTTGCGCGTAGCGCTATAACGCCACCAAAAAGGGTAGCAGGAGCAAATCCTAATCGGGGATTTACTCCTGCTACCCTTATTCAGAGTATTTGGCAGAACAATCCTAGAGTCTAGTCTTCATATACCCGGCACTCAGCTGCGTCAGGATTATCATCACAGTACTCTTCAAGGGAGTTTTTGGGCTTGGCATTTTGCCGCTGATGGGAAGCCTCTGCTTGTAGTTCTTCTACGTTATCCCAAGCTACTGCACATTCTGCTGAAGACGCCCCCTCAGCATCACAAACGGCTCTAGCTTGTTCACGCTCTTGGTCTATTTCTCTTGTAATTCGCTCATCTGTCTTTCGCTTTATAACTTAATGATGTCTATTTATTTGCTGATAGGATTGGTAGTAGTAACCAACCGCGCTTAGCAAATACTTAACGATAGGAGGCTTAATAACTAGTAATTTACGTTGAAAAGACGACCTTAGTTGACTTAGGTTTTGTGCAACTCCTATCAGGGGTAAGGTTTGCCGGAGTTTGTCCCGCTTCCGGGAACGGCAATGTTGTAAAGGCTGGTTGGGCTAGCAGCACATGTTTCCCTCATCTTAACTACTAGGGACAGGGCTACGAACTGGCGGTCATTCGTAGGTGTCGTGGCCATTACAACGATCGGACTAGTGTCCATTACCTGCATCTTAGCTAGGAAATCCCGGATTAACCAGAAATTACCAGGGAATTAACTAAGAGCGCTACTTTGATTAGCTACTTTACTTAGCTACTTTAACTTCTTAGGTTAAAGCAAAAGACCTGCTTTAACACAAATTTGTTCTTTATTTTTTAAGATTTTCCCAATTTCCCCTTACCCCCTGGTAGCTTACACCACTTCTAGAACTCTTGACACGGAAAGAACGCGGGAGCGTGGTAGCCCCGTGATTTCAATCCGGGTCAGAAGTTACCGCCAGAATAGGGTTTGAAGTTACCGTAAGACAGTGGAGCCTTTATGGTCGGCAGGCTATGGGTAAAAGGGTTAAGGCTATTGTTATAAGGCTCCACTGTCTAAGGTTTCGTCTCTGGCCTTTATGGTTAGTCGGCTATGGGTAAAAGGGTTAAAACTTTGCCGATTTTGGCCAGAGACGAATCCTTAGGATAGGGTCGCCTTTATAGTTTGTAGGTCATGCAAAATAGGGTTAAGTCTCTTGTAATAAGGCGACCCTATCCTTACGGAGACTTCAAACCCTATTCTAAGGTTTCGTCTCCGGGAGGAAACGCGACGCGGCAGTTTTAACTGCCGTCATGAAAACTACAATGGTGAAGTGAGTAATGGTAAACGCCTACGTGATGAAGCAATTCTAGTACCTCAGAAATGCCGACCCTCTTTGATTGCATTGCGTTAATCCTCAGGTGCGCTTTCCGTTCTCCGTAGGAGACGCGGGGCGCGTTCGGCGAATTAAATTCGCTCAAGGTGCGACCCAAGGGCGAGTAAATCGCCCTTGGGTCGCACCTTCGGGTCGCACCTCTTGTGAACGGGTAAATAATTGCAGATCTTTGACGAAACCTTAGAATAAAGAAGCCTTTATGGTTAGTCGGCTATGCATAGAAGGGTTAAATCTTTGTTATTAAGGCTTCTTTATTCTTACGGTAACTNTAAGCAGAGCGTACCGCACTGGCAAGCGTGGTAGTACCTAGAAAGCATAACCAACAAAAAAAAGTAGCGGGAACCCAAGGCTTGGACCAAGTGGAACTCAGTAGGGGCGCATTGACTACGCCTGTAAGATTCGATTACGGATTCTTAACGAATCCCCGCGTCTAATGACCGGGGATTGTCAAATTCCCCCTTTAATCGACAGATATTGACATAGCTAACTTGGTAGTGTGGTTGGGGTGGAATTCACCTTGAGCCCTTATCCTTCTTGCCATGGCTGACTTGAGGAAGGACTTCGAGTTAGAGGAACTGGGAATTTAAGGGAGCCTGTCTGATTTACCCACTATATTACGAATTGTTACTCTTAAATTGCAGTAGAGCGGATGGCTAATATGGCAATAACTATTCATAGTTATGCAGATATAGACAGATTTTTTGAGGCGCTTTCCAATGGCCGGGAAACCCGGCCATTGGAAAGCGCGCCTTAAGAAAAACAGTTTATAACCCCGTTAACGCTAGCTTTTTGATAACTAGTAATTTAGATTAAGTTATATTAAGTTTAGTCTACCACAACCAATCCTCTTCTCAGTATCAGGTAAGGCTTAGTGGAAGTCTGTGGTAGTTCACCGTTATTATAAAACCTTAAGGAGTGGCCAATCCCCTCAATAGGCAATGGTATCGGGAGTGAATTAGGTAGAATAGATGGCTAAAGTGATCAAGTGGGCAAATGCTCTATCAACCCGTGCATCATTAGAAGCGGCAGTGGCCGAAGTGGCAGACTGCCTTGAGAAGTCTTTGCCTTCAAGAGCAGATTTGGGTCTGGTGTTCATCTCATCTGCCTATGCCAGTGAGTATCCTCGCCTCATCCCCCTGCTCCAGGAACGATTGTCTTTACCTGTGCTGATTGGTTGTGGTGGGAGTGGCATCATTGGGATGAACACCAATGGTCAGGCTGTGGAAGTTGAGGAAGGACCAGCCCTAAGCCTCAGCCTAGCCTGTTTGCCTGATGTTAGTGTCCATAGCTTTCATATCCCTGGAGACGCCTTGCCAGATTTGGATAGTCCTCCTGATGCTTGGGTGGACTTGATTGGCATTTCCCCCCAAGAGCAACCCCAGTTTATTTTATTCTCTGATCCCTTGTCATCTAAAATTAATGATTTGCTCCAAGGGTTGGATTATGCTTATCCAGGCTCAGCCAAGGTAGGAGGACAGGCTAGTGGTGGCTCTATGATGGTTAAGAATGGCTTGTTTTGCCTGAAAGACCAGACCCAACTGGCAAAGTCTCTCTACCATGAAGGAACTGTGGGGGTTGCTCTAAGCGGCAATGTTGTATTAGAAACCATTGTGGCTCAAGGCTGTCGTCCTATCGGTGAAACCTATCAGGTGGCTAAAGCAGACCAGAATATCCTGCTGGAATTGACAGCCCTCGATCAAGGCAAGATCACCAGCGGTGAGCCAGCATCCCATCCCCCATTAATGGTGTTGCGCGAGTTAATCCAAAGTATGGATGAGGCAGACCGTAAGCTGGCACAACATTCACTCTTTGTGGGAGTTGCCCGAGATGAGTTTAAACAACAGCTGGGTCAGGGAGACTTTCTGATCCGCAATCTGTTAGGTGTGGATCCGAGGATTGGTGCGATCGCTATTGCTGATCGGATTCGACCCGGTCAACGTATTCAGTTCCACCTCAGAGATGCTCAGACTTCAGAGGAAGACTTGGCACTCCTTCTTGAGGACTATCAAAAGCAAACTAACACCACTCAAGCTGCTGGTGCTTTGATGTTTTCCTGTCTGGGGCGAGGAGAAGGACTTTACGGTAAACCTAATTTTGATTCCCAACTATTCCACCGTTACATCAAGGATATTCAGCTGGCTGGCTTCTTCTGTAACGGGGAAATTGGTCCAGTAGGCAGTAGTACGTTTTTGCACGGCTTCACCTCAGTTTTTGGGATTTTCCGTGCTAAAGAGTAAGAATGAAGAATTAATTCTTAATTCTTAATTCTTCATTCTGGGGAATGAGTAACTACCTGACTACCGGCAGAGCATTAACTAGATTATTTTTCTATTATTGTTCTACTGCCTTTGACCCCCCAGCATCAAGCTGAGTTCGTAAGCGCACAGATTCAGCGTGAGATGGTAGACCTTCTGCTTCAGCAAGAGTCTCGATAGCACCAGCCACTTTATGGAGGGCTCGGTCTGAATACTGAATCAAACTGGAGTGCTTCATAAAGGTTTCCACACCTAGGGCAGAAGCATAACGAGCAGCACCTGAAGTTGGTAGGGTGTGATTGGGTCCAGCCAAGTAATCACCTACTGCTTCAGGGGTTGAGTTACCCAGGAAAATTGCCCCAGCGTGGTGGATATAGTCTAGTAAGTCCCAAGGTTGGGTAATTTCTAGTTCTAAGTGTTCTGGAGCAAACTGATCAGACAGTTGTGCTGCCGCTTCTAAAGAATCAACAACAACGATTAGACCATAGTGAGCGATCGCTTTTTCTGTCAACAGGCGTCGTGGATGGTCTTTTAGTTGCTGTTGCACTTGTCCCTGCACTTGTTTGGCTAATTGAGGATCAGTGGTCAGGAGAATCGCTGCTGCCATTGGGTCATGTTCTGCCTGAGCCAATAGATCGACAGCCACATGAACTGGATTAGCTTCCTCATCCGCAATAATTAATACCTCAGAAGGACCAGCCAGGGAGTCAATCCCTACAATACCGTAAACCAGTTTCTTGGCCAGGGTTACGTAAATGTTCCCCGGACCGCTAATCACATCCACGTTGGGAATGGTTTCGGTTCCAAAGGCTAAGGCGGCAATTGCTTGGGCACCACCTACCCGGTAAATCTCATGAATCCCGGCTTCCTGAGCAGCCACAAGCACAGCCGGATTAATGCTTTGATCAGGTCTTGGTGGGGTAACCATTACAATTTGGTCAACCTGAGCTACCTTGGCTGGGATGGCATTCATTAACACAGTACTGGGATAGGACGCCCTACCGCCAGGAACATATAGTCCAGCCTTATCTACAGGAGTGTAGCGCTTGCCTAAAACCACATCATCTTCACCAAATTGCACCCAGGATTTGGGAATTCGTTGTCGATGAAATGCCTCAATTTGTCCAGCAGCTAATTGAATCGCATCAAGTAATTCCTTGGAGACCTGTTGGTAAGCCGCATCTAGTTCCGAACCGCTGACTCGCAGTTGTTCTCGACTCAATCTCAGCTGATCAAATTCCTCAGTGTAGTGCAGGAGCGCTACGTCTCCTTTACGCTTCACTGCCTGTAAAACTTCCCTTACAGTTGCCTCTTTGTTCAGCATTTGGTCAGAAGCCGTGCGATCGCGGATACGCCGCAGTTCAGTTTGTGCCTCAGCCTGCTCAGTTATGATTCGCAGCATGGAGTCGGAGTGCCCATCACGCTAGTGTTGCTCGTCCTAGACCAGGTTTATACACTTCTCCTGATCAAAGGTGTCTATTTTTCCTGGACTTACTTTAAGAATATAGCTTAAAGACGATGATGCTTGGGTTACGCTATGGGTGTTGATACTAGTTTATTATGATATATGGTATGATGTTACTTCTGGTATCATACCACTTTCTATGGGAGGTAACTCCCAAACTAAATTAAGTTAAGTAAAGACTGCTGTGGCTAATAACAAGTCTGCCCTCAAACGCATAAAAATCGCCGAACGGAACCGAATTCGGAACAAAGCCTACAAATCAGCGGTGAAAACCCTGACGAAGAACTATTGTGCTGCCTTAGAAGAGTACGAACGCCAACCAAGTCCGGAAGCCTTGGAACAAGTCAAACGTCGAATGTCAGAAGCATACAGCAAAATTGACAAGGCTGTCAAGCGTAAGGTGCTCCATCGCAATAATGGCGCTCGGAAAAAAGCAAGTCTTGCCAAAAAGCTCAAAGCTATAGAGGCTCAACTTAACGCTACTGTGACCGAATCACCTGCTGTATGATGAGATTGCCTGACTCAGCTGACCTTAGCTAAGTGCTGCAATTAGTAATTCAGCAAAAACCGCTGTTAATTAAACTAAAAATAGATAAATAGATTAAAAACTGTATTGATGCAGTTGATTGATACCCACGTCCATATCAACTTCGATGTCTTTGAGTCGGAGTTAGAGCAATTAAGGCACCGATGGCTTGAAGCTGGTGTGGTTCGTCTAGTTCACTCTTGCGTAGAACCGTCTGAGTTTACAGGCATCCAAGCTCTAGCCGAGCGATTTCCCGAACTCTCCTTCGCGGTAGGCTTGCACCCCTTAGATACGGAAAAATGGACTTCCGAAACGGAAAATCAGATTTTGACCCTAGGGCGCTCTGATGCTAGGGTCGTAGCTATCGGAGAAACGGGTTTGGATTTCTATAAAGCAAAGAACCAACAATACCAAATAGAAGTGTTAAAAGCCCAACTAGGGATTGCCCACCAACTTGGCTTGCCAGTCATTATCCACTGCCGTGACGCTGCTGCTGCAATGAGGGGCATACTCCAAGAGTTTTGGGAAAGTACCGGGCCAATAAGAGGTGTGATGCACTGTTGGGGAGGTAATCCTCAACAGACACAGTGGTTTTTGGATTTGGGGTTTTACATTAGCTTCAGTGGCATTGTGACCTTTAAAAATGCCACTCAGGTAAAAGAATCAGCCACCATGGTACCTAGCGATCGCCTACTCATCGAAACGGATTGTCCGTTCCTGGCACCAGTACCCAAGCGAGGCAAACGAAATGAACCAGCCTATGTTCGCTATGTAGCCGAGTGCGTTGCCCGATTACGAGGGATATCTCTAGAAGAGTTGGCTGCTCAGACCACCCAAAATGCCTGTCAGCTTTTTGGTCTTAGCCTCTCAACAGCAACTGCTGCCCAAATAGGGATTGGGTAAATCTCAACCAGACCTGAAAGGGGAAAACCTGAAGGTGGGTTCTTGATAATCTCAACTCCCCTACTCTGCTATGGTTCAGTAGAAAGAGAATGATGGGTCGACTTCTAGGCTTGCTGTGAACACCTATGGTAACACCTAGAAGAGGAAATAACAGGAAATAATCCGACTCTTTGAATAGTACTTTTGGGAGAGGTTTACCGAAGTAGGGTTGACAAAAAAGAGAACAGATGCTACCAGGTTTATCCTGAATATGACTAACCAAAGGACAAGCCCTACAAAGGTTTTAGCCTCCAGCTAAGCACAAGCCATGTGTAGGACAGGGCATATCGACGGTGACAAGTGTAAAAACCACAACTAGCACCGGCAGCAAGTACTCCAAGTCCAGTATAGTCCAGTATAGTGTTTTGGTTGTTTTCCTGATCCATGCCTGAGTTTCTTTCAATCTAGTAATAGACATGGTTTAAATTCCCACGGATGGCTTTCGAGAAAAAGTGGAAGATAGAAGGCACTCTAAGCCATAGCTATGAACATCTAAAACCTAGATTAGGGTTACCTGAGGTCCGGTGGTGTTCAGCTTAAGAATTCCACGTTTACGTTATCTGTGGGACTGTCAATTCTAACAGTTGATCTAGTATCTATTTATCTAGTATCTATTAGCTCGAACCCAAGTTTTAAGGAACTGTTCAAGTACAAGTACTGCCTTGGGAAGGGAATCGAAATCGGCGCTGACTTAAAAAGAGTGAAGAACAGACCCCATGACTAATCAGACTTACACAACAGCCACCTATATGTTGCCAGACTTAGTTGAAATTCAGCGTGCTAGCTTTCGCTGGTTCTTGGAAGAGGGGCTAATTGAAGAACTCAATAGCTTCTCGCCGATTACCGACTACACTGGCAAAATGGAGCTGCACTTCTTGGGTGAAAACTACAGGCTGAAGTATCCTAAATATGATGTAGATGAAGCTAAGCGGCGAGACAGTACCTATGCCGTACAAATGTACGTTCATACTCGCCTGATTAATAAAGAAACCGGCGAGATCAAAGAACAAGAAGTATTCATCGGTGATTTGCCTCTGATGACAGACCGAGGCACATTTATCATTAACGGTGCTGAGCGAGTCATTGTTAACCAAATTGTTCGCTCTCCTGGGGTTTACTACAAGTCTGAAACTGATAAAAACGGACGTCGTACCTACTCAGCCTCCTTGATTCCCAACCGGGGGGCTTGGTTGAAGTTTGAAACCGATAAAAATAACTTAGTTTGGGTGCGAATCGACAAAACCCGTAAACTGTCTGCACAGGTGCTTTTAAAAGCCTTGGGGCTTGGTGATAGTGAAATTATTGATGCTATGCGCCACCCAGACTACTATCAAAAAACCCTTGACAAAGAAGGGAACCCCAGTGAAGAAGAAGCCCTGCTGGAGCTCTACCGCAAGCTGCGTCCTGGGGAACCTCCCACTGTTAGTGGTGGTCAGCAGTTATTGGAATCCCGTTTCTTTGACCAGAAGCGTTATGACCTAGGTCGGGTCGGTCGCTACAAAATCAATAAAAAACTACGGCTGAATATTCCTGACACGGTAAGGGTATTGACCCCCCAAGACATACTCGGGGCAATTGATTACCTAATCAACCTGGAATTTGACATTGGTAGCACAGATGATATTGACCACCTAGGAAATCGCCGAGTTCGCTCTGTTGGTGAACTACTGCAAAACCAAGTGCGGGTGGGACTAAATCGCCTAGAGCGGATTATTCGGGAACGGATGACCGTTTCAGAATCCGATACCCTTACCCCAGCCTCATTGGTAAACCCCAAACCCCTAGTAGCAGCGATTAAGGAATTTTTTGGGTCCTCTCAGCTTTCCCAGTTTATGGATCAGACCAATCCATTAGCTGAATTGACCCATAAACGGCGTCTGTCTGCCCTAGGTCCTGGGGGGTTAACTCGCGAACGGGCAGGTTTTGCAGTGCGGGATATTCATCCATCTCACTATGGCAGAATTTGCCCCATTGAAACTCCAGAAGGTCCCAACGCAGGTCTGATTGGCTCCTTGGCAACCCACGCTCGGGTGAATAATTATGGTTTTATTGAAACTCCTTCTTACCCAGTAGAAAATGGGCGAGTCCTAAAAGACCGACCGCCCTTGTACATGACTGCAGATGAAGAAGATGACCTGAGGGTAGCACCAGGAGATATTGCCTTAGATCAGGAAGGTTACATCCTGGGAGAGTCTGTACCAGTCCGATATCGACAAGAATTCACCACCACCACCCCTGACCAAGTGGACTATGTGGCGGTATCACCAGTGCAAATTATCTCTGTTGCCACCTCTCTAATTCCCTTCTTAGAACATGATGATGCCAACCGAGCTCTGATGGGCTCAAATATGCAGCGGCAAGCTGTGCCATTGCTTCGACCTGAGCGCCCCTTAGTGGGAACAGGATTGGAAGCCCAGGCGGCTCGGGACTCAGGTATGGTCGTGGTGGCTGCCAGTGATGGTGAGGTGGTGTATGTCGATGCCAACACAATTCGGTTACAGCCTTATCCAACCACCACAGATACGCCAGCCCTGCCAGGGGAAAAGGGCAATGAGAATGAGTTAGAATTTCCTAGCCCTGTTCAACCAAAAGAAACCCCAGCAATTATTGAATACTCCCTCCAAAAGTATCAGCGCTCTAACCAAGATACCTGCTTAAATCAACGACCCTTGGTGTATGTAGGAGATGAAGTTGTGGGGGGTCAGGTACTGGCAGATGGCTCGGCTACAGAAGGGGGTGAAATCGCCCTCGGACAAAATATTCTAGTCGCTTATATGCCTTGGGAAGGCTATAACTACGAAGATGCCATCCTGGTTAGTGAACGGCTAGTTTACGATGATGTCTACACAAGTATTCACGTTGAAAAGTATGAAATAGAAGCGCGACAGACTAAACTAGGTCCGGAAGAAATAACCCGAGAAATTCCCAATGTGGGGGAAGATGCCCTGCGTCAGTTAGATGAAACCGGGATCATTCGGATTGGAGCCTGGGTAGAAGCTGGGGATATCTTGGTGGGGAAAGTTACTCCCAAGGGGGAATCAGACCAGCCACCAGAAGAAAAACTGTTGCGAGCTATATTTGGGGAAAAAGCTAGGGATGTACGGGACAATTCTCTGCGAGTCCCCAATGGTGAAAAAGGGCGTGTGGTAGATGTGCGGGTATTTACCAGAGAGCAAGGGGATGAACTGCCACCGGGAGCCAACATGGTAGTGCGTGTATATGTGGCTCAGAAGCGTAAAATCCAGGTTGGTGACAAAATGGCAGGTCGTCACGGCAATAAGGGAATTATTTCCCGGATTTTGCCCATCGAAGATATGCCCTACCTGCCCGATGGTACACCTGTAGATATTGTACTAAACCCCCTGGGAGTACCCAGTCGCATGAATGTGGGTCAGGTATTTGAATGTCTATTAGGATGGGCTGGGGAACACCTGAATGTCAGATTTAAGCTTACTCCCTTCGACGAAATGTACGGTGCAGAAGCATCCCGCCTCACTGTCCATAACAAGCTTAAAGAAGCCAGTGAGCAACCTGATAAAGAGTGGGTATTTAATCCGGAGCATGCCGGAAAAATTACTGTCTACGATGGTCGCACCGGAGAAGCCTTTGACCAACCAGTCACAGTGGGGCAAGCCTATATGCTCAAGCTAGTCCACTTGGTAGATGATAAAATTCATGCTCGCTCCACCGGACCGTACTCCCTAGTCACCCAGCAACCCTTGGGGGGTAAAGCCCAACAAGGTGGTCAGCGGTTTGGGGAAATGGAAGTCTGGGCATTAGAAGCATTTGGAGCATCTTACACCCTCCAAGAATTGCTCACTGTTAAATCAGACGATATGCAAGGCCGCAACGAAGCTCTCAATGCGATTGTGAAAGGAAAAGCCATTCCCCGACCTGGTACTCCCGAATCCTTTAAGGTACTGATGCGAGAACTCCAATCCTTAGGACTCGACATAGCTGTTCACAAAGTCGAAACCACAGAAGACGGTAGTAGTAATGATATGGAAGTGGATTTAATGACCGATTCAGAACGCCATCGAACACCACGCTCACCAACCTATGAATCCCTAAACCAGGAAGAGTTGGTGGAAGAAGAGCAACCCTAAAAGGTTGCTCTATATGAGTGTCTGTGAATAGGGAAATGACAAAATTATGAGAAGCCAAATAGAACAGCGGTTTGACTACGTAAAAATTGGTATTGCCTCTCCTGAGAGAATTCGTCAATGGGGAGAAAGGACTCTTCCCAACGGTCAAATGGTCGGTGAAGTGACTAAGCCAGAAACCATTAACTATCGCACCCTCAAACCGGAGATGGATGGGCTGTTCTGTGAGCGGATCTTTGGTCCAGCTAAAGACTGGGAATGCCATTGTGGTAAGTACAAGCGGGTGCGCCACCGAGGTATTGTCTGTGAACGCTGTGGTGTAGAAGTGACCGAGTCCCGGGTAAGGCGTCACCGTATGGGATACATTAAACTAGCCGCACCCGTGGCTCACGTCTGGTATCTCAAAGGGATTCCTAGCTACCTCAGTATTTTGCTTGATATGCCCCTGCGGGATGTAGAACAGATTGTCTACTTCAACGCCTACGTAGTACTAAACCCAGGTAATGCGGAAAACCTCAGCTATAAACAGCTGCTCACCGAAGACCAATGGCTGGAAATTGAGGAGCAGCTCTATAGCGAAGACTCAGACCTATCTGGGGTAGACGTGGGGATTGGGGCTGAGGCTCTGCAACGACTCCTACAGGATTTGGATTTAGACGCGATCGCAGAAAAGCTGCGAGAAGAAATTGCGGCTTCTAAAGGTCAAAAGCGAGCTAAGCTCATCAAACGGTTGCGAGTGATTGACAACTTTATTGGCACCGGGGCTCAGCCAGATTGGATGGTGCTGAGTGTCATCCCTGTCATTCCCCCCGACCTGCGACCGATGGTGCAACTGGATGGGGGTCGCTTTGCTACCTCTGACTTGAATGACCTCTATCGACGAGTCATCAACCGCAACAATCGACTAGCCCGGTTGCAGGAAATTCTGGCACCGGAAATCATTGTCCGCAATGAAAAGCGGATGCTTCAGGAAGCTGTGGATGCCCTGATTGACAATGGCAGGCGAGGACGGACAGTCGTAGGGGCAAACAATCGACCCCTGAAGTCCCTCTCTGACATTATCGAAGGTAAACAGGGTCGCTTCCGGCAAAACCTGCTAGGAAAACGGGTGGATTACTCTGGAAGGTCAGTGATTGTAGTCGGTCCAAACCTGCATATCCACCAGTGTGGTTTGCCCAGAGAGATGGCGATTGAGCTGTTTCAACCTTTTGTGATTCACCGCCTGATTCGTCAGGGTTTGGTGAATAACATCAAAGCAGCTAAAAAATTGATTCAACGGGGAGATCCCACTGTGTGGGACGTACTCGAAGAAGTGATTGCAGGTCACCCGGTGATGCTAAACCGAGCCCCAACTCTACACCGACTAGGAATTCAAGCCTTTGAACCCATTTTGGTAGAAGGTCGTGCCATTCAACTGCACCCCTTAGTCTGTCCAGCCTTTAATGCGGACTTTGATGGCGACCAGATGGCAGTACATGTGCCCCTATCCCTAGAATCCCAATCAGAGGCTAGGTTGTTAATGCTGGCATCGAACAATATTCTGTCACCAGCAACAGGTCGCCCGATTATAGCACCAAGTCAAGATATGGTCTTGGGATGCTATTATCTAACCGCAAAAAATCCAAATGCCACCAAGGGAGCAGGTCGTTACTTTGCTAACCTCGAGGATGCAATCAAAGCCTACGAACAAAAGCAAGTACACCTCCATGCCTATATTTGGGTCCGCTATGACGGCATAGTTGACACAGACGAACAAGACACGGAGATGATTTCTGAAGAATCTTCACCCGATGGTATGGTGACCAAACTCTACAAAAACCGGCGAGTCAGGGAAACAGCCGATGGTGAACTTATTTCCCAGTACATCCGCACCACCGCAGGTCGGATCATCTACAACAAAACTATTCAAGAAGCCCTATGGGGCTAGGTAAAAGGTAAGCATTTAGAATTGAGAATGCGCGAATTGAGAATTAGGAAATTCAAGAGAATGTAGAATGTAGAATGTAGGATTTTAAAGAATTAATTCTTAATTCTTAATTCTTAATTCTTAATTCTTAATTCTTAATTCTTAATTCTTAATTATTGATTCTTAATTCTTAATTATTAATTCTTAATTCTTAATTATTCATCCCCTTCAAAAGCATCATGGCAGATAAAAAAGCTAAAAAAGACTTGATTTTTTATAACCGGATTGTTGATAAAGGCCGGTTAAAAAAGCTGATCTCTTGGGCGTATACCAAATACGGAAGTGCCCGGACAGCCCAAATGGCCGATAAACTCAAAGATCTGGGGTTTCGCTATGCTACCCAGGCGGGGGTTTCTATCAGTGTAGATGACCTGCAAGTGCCACCAGCTAAACGCCAGATGTTAGATGAGGCGGAAGCTATGATTCGTGCCACAGAAGGCCGGTTCACTAGGGGTGAAATTACTGAAGTTGAAAGGTTTCAAAAAGTTATCGATACCTGGAACGGCACCTCTGAGGCTCTCAAAGATGAGGTCGTCCGTAACTTCAAAGACACAAACCCCCTAAATTCAGTGTACATGATGGCTTTTTCCGGAGCACGGGGTAACTTGTCTCAGGTGCGGCAATTGGTAGGTATGCGGGGTCTGATGGCTAATCCCCAAGGTGAAATTATTGACCTACCGATTAAGACTAACTTCCGGGAAGGATTAACGGTAACAGAATACATTATCTCATCCTACGGAGCCCGCAAAGGCTTGGTGGATACTGCCCTGAGAACGGCTGACTCTGGTTACCTCACCCGTCGTCTGGTGGATGTTTCCCAGGACGTGATTGTACGAGACCTTGATTGTGGCACCAGTCGGGGCATCAAAATCGCAGCCATGACTGACGGCGATCGCATTTTAATTTCCCTAGCGGATAAGCTCTTAGGTCGAATTGTAGCAGAGGAATTGGTTCATCCAAAAACCGGGAAAGTAATTGCTAAACAAAACCAAGATGTATCTGATCAACTAGCCAAAGAGATTGAATCGTCTGGTATTAAAGAGGTAATGGTGCGATCGCCTCTAACCTGTGAAGCCCAGCGGTCAGTTTGCCAGAGATGCTATGGTTGGAGCTTAGCTCATGGGCACATGGTGGATTTGGGCGAAGCGGTGGGGATTATTGCTGCCCAGTCTATTGGGGAACCAGGAACTCAGTTGACTATGCGGACCTTCCACACAGGGGGTGTGTTTACCGGGGAAGTGGCACGCCAGCTCTCTGCTCCCGTTAAGGGTGTAGTAAACTTTGGCAAAAGCCTACGTACCCGCCAAGTTAGGACTCGCCACGGTGACGAGCGTCAACAAGTGGAACTAGCTGGGGATCTGATTTTGGCACCAACTAATGGCTCTGCCAAAACCTTTCCTTTAACAGCGGGCTCCTTGGTCTTAGTCAGTGATGGGCAAACAGTCAGCAAGGGTGATCTGTTAGCAGAAGTAGCCCTGAGTAAAAGCCGTCCTTCCACAGAAAAAGCGGCTAAGGATGTGGCATCGGACTTAGCCGGGGAAGTGCTATTTGCCGACTTAGTCCCTGAGGAAAAAACAGATCGACAGGGTAATACTACTCGGATTGCCCAACGCAGCGGTTTGCTCTGGATTTTATCTGGGGACGTCTATAACCTACCCCCTGGTGCCGAACCGGTGGTGAAAAATGGGGATACTGTAGAGATTGGCACAGTACTGGCGGAAACCAAATTAGTCACACTCAATGGTGGTGTGGTGCGACTGACCCCAGGCAAAAGAGAAATTGACATTATCACAGCTTCCGTCCGCTTGGATCAATCACAGGTGAGAATGGAAAGCACGGGGGGTCGGGAACAATATGTGATTCACACTGCCAATAATCAGCACTTTTCCCTGAAGGCAACCCCTGGCACAAAGGTACTCAACCACCAGGTGGTGGCGGAACTGATTGATGACCAATACTACACTAAAACCGGTGGCATTATTAAATATGCTGGTGTAGAGGTGGCTAAACGGGGTAAAGCCAAGCAAGGTTACGAAGTTACCAAAGGCGGTACCTTACTCTGGATTCCGGAAGAATGCCATGAGGTCAACAAAGATATTTCCCTGCTGCTTGTGGAAGACGGTCAATATGTGGAAGCAGGCACAGAAGTGGTTAAGGATATCTTCTGTCAATCGTCAGGTGTAGTGGAAGTTGTCCAAAAAAATGATATCCTCCGGGAAATTGTGGTTAAGCCTGGGGAATTTCATCTGGTGGAGAACCTACCAGAGACCATGACTAGTGAGGGTCACCTGATCTATCCCGGCTCGGAAGATTTGCCAGGGATAACGGTAGAAAACCTGTGTTATGGAGAAGCAGTTGACACACCTGATGGTATGGGACTGCTGCTGCGGCCAGTGACTGAGTTTGCTGTACCAGATGAACCAGCGGTTCCCTCTCAGGCGTCCATTAATACCCAAGACAATTCCAACCAAGGGACCCAAGGAACCCAGATTCAATTGCGAGCCATCCAACGCATTCCCTATAAAGATGGAGAACGGGTCAAGTCTGTGGATGGGGTGGAATTACTCCGCACCCAGTTGGTATTGGAAATGAGCAACCCCGATGCTGGCAGTGACCATTCTAGTTCATCCCAGCTGAGTGCTGATATTGAGTTAGTCAGTACTGAGGATGAAGCCTCTGAGGATATGCGATTACAACTGGTGATCCTGGAGTCGTTGGTGGTTCGCCGGGATACCAATGCAGATCCGTTAGGGGGTAATACCAAAACCCGGATTTTAGTAAATTATGGGGACGAAATTCCTCCAGGTGCGGTAGTTGCTCGAACAGAAATTCAGTGCAAGGAAGCTGGTGAAATCCGGGGAATTCAAGAAGGATTAGAAGCCATTCGCCGAGTGCTGGTGGTCAGGGATGCTGACCGAGTCACAATCCCCATTACGTCTCCTGCCACAGTCAAAGTAGGGGATTTGGTCGTTGGTACCAACACCTTAGCGGAAGGGACACCCGCTGGAGAATCAGGTCAGGTGGTTCAGGTGACGGATGATTCTGTTATCCTGCGACTGGCTCGTCCATACCGAGTTTCTGCGGGGGCAATTTTGCAAATTGACAAGGCAGATTTGGTGCAGCGGGGTGATAACCTGGTACTACTGGTGTTTGAACGGGCTAAGACAGGGGATATTATCCAAGGTTTGCCCAGGATTGAAGAACTACTAGAAGCTCGCAAACCCAAAGAAGCCTGTATATTGGCCAGACGTCCTGGAGAAGCCCAGGTGATTTATGAAGAAGGCGAAACCGTTGATATCAAGGTAATTGAGTCAGACGGAGTCGTGACCGATTACCCGATTTCGCCTGGGCAAAATGCTATTGTTTCCGATGGTCAGCAAGTCGGTACCGCTGAACCCATCACCGATGGCCCAGCCAATCCCCATGAAATTTTAGAGATTTTCTTCAACTACTGTCTCGAAAAAAGAGGTGTCTACGAAGCTGCTTTAAAGGGATTGCAACAAGCACAAGCATTTTTGGTAAATGAAGTACAGTCGGTGTATCAGTCTCAAGGAATTGATATTGCTGATAAGCATATTGAGGTGATTGTTCGTCAGATGACCTCTAAAGTGAGGGTAGACGATGGTGGTGATACCACTATGCTACCAGGAGAACTCGTGGAGTTGCGGCAGATTGAGACAGTGAATGACGCCATGGCCATCACTGGTGGTGCGCCAGCTCAATATACACCGGTACTACTGGGAATTACCAAAGCATCCCTTAATACCGATTCATTTATCTCTGCTGCCAGCTTCCAAGAAACTACTCGTGTGCTGACAGAAGCAGCGATCGAAGGGAAATCTGACTGGCTCAGAGGTCTGAAAGAGAATGTCATCATTGGGCGTCTGATTCCCGCAGGAACTGGTTTCAATTCTTACCAAGAGCCCACTCTTGGTAATCCAGAACCGGAATTCGACCATGGGAGTAGCATGGTCTATGGCTATGGTGAACCCGCCGATAGTACTGAATTACAGCAAGGCAACCTGCTTGATGATAACACAGCCCGTGTTTACAGCTTAGATGAGGAGAGTGATTTGGCTACTGATCCTAGCAACTTAGACCTCTTGAATGGAAATTATTAACCATAAGCTTGAACTCTACCCCGGATAAATCTTGGGAAAAACAAGGGCGTCTGATCATCAGCTTTTTAAAAGCTTTTGATCAGACGCCCTTACGGTATTATTTAGTATGATTCATTCCTATCACCAGACTTCAACCTAGCTGTATGCTTAGGTCTGGATGCAGGCGCTGATCGGGTTTACACGGGGATTATAAGGTGCGGACGCCACCCTGGGCACATAGCCCCCAATGATTTATAATACACCGGTGCTGGACTAACGTAGTTTCATCTTAAAATAAGAAGAAGGGGTTATAAACATGACAACTGTCAGCAAAAGTGAAAAACTCAAGGAAATACAGGAAGCCTATAAAAAAAGTAATAATTCGATGGCTTATGAGTTGTGTAGAGTATTTGAACAGGTCTGGCAAGTTGCTCCAGATGAATCAGCCTTAGCAATCGCCAATAAGATTATGTCAAAAGATATATCTTATTTTATGTTTGTCTTTGATTTGGACACGGAGGAAGATTATAGCGAAAAGCTCAAACAGGCTAGCAAGGAATCATATGGAAGTCGTAGAGAATGGCGTCAAAAATTAGAAGACTTAGAAGGGAAAAAACAGCTGGAAGCAGAAGAAGAGGAAGTTAAGGAAAATTTGTTAAATTTACTGAGTGATTCTAGCGCTGATACTGATAGCAAGATCAGAGAAAATTTATTAGAGATAGTAAAAGCTTGTCTTTGATGAAACCAGACCATTACCCGGATCTCTACTACCATCACTGTTGCTTCAATGCTCCCTTGCTAGAGGTTACAGGTAAATCAAAGCGTCTCTCGCTCACATAACCCTTGATCAGCTCAGTTATTGACAAAAGTGGGGTATTGAGTTAACCAGACAATTGGTGAAAACGCGATTGACCTACGGTCACGCTACGCGAACGCATTCGCACCGCATCCCCTGTCCCACTTAGCTTGATGTAGGGTGGGCAGTGAAGCAAACCGATTCACCAAGCTGGCCATAGCCTTGGGTTTGCACTGCTGCCCACCAACGGATTAATCACAATGCTCCATGATCTCAGTTTAACGGAGAGGAAGAACAGGGCAAAGACAAGCCAGATCAAGGAGATTTTAACTAGTCAGTTATTTCCGAGACGGTGTACTAGTCGTTATACAAACTTTAGATCCAGTGTTCAGTCTGTAAGGGTTTATAAGTTTTATCTCAAGGAAGGCAAGCAAATGGCGCAGGGTGCGTTTTATCCAGAAGATGAACTGTTTTTAGAAGCAGTAAAGCTTTGGGATTTAGACAAGTTATATATAGATATTGGCGAGCAAAAACAGAGGGAAACTCAGAATAAAAGCACACTTACATCAGTGGAAAAAGTGTACTTGAGAGGATTGCTTTGTGGCTACTCCCCAAAAAAAATAGCTGAGACTCTCCATCGGAGCTCTAACTCAATCGCTGTTGCCCTGACTAGGGGATTGTATCGATATGTCGAAGCACTAACTAATCGAGAATTAAATAGCCTCACTAACTGGAAAGACGTCTCTAAGTGGCTAGAAGTTGCAGGATACAAAATGCCTCAGTACCACCACGATTGGGGGGAAGCACCAGAAATTTATGCTTTCTATGGACGCACTAATGAAGTCAATCAACTGCAGCAATGGATTAGTAAAAAGCAATACTCACTAGTAGGGATTCTCGGTATAGGAGGGATTGGTAAAACCACTCTTGCTGTCAAACTTGCAAACAACCTTCAAGGGGAATTTGAGTATATTATTTGGCGTAATCTGCGCCATGCTCCACCCCTGAAACAACTGCTAGTAGAGCTGATTCAATTCCTATCTCACCAGCAATCATTCAATTTACCAGAAGACATCAACGCTCTTATTTCTAGCTTGATAAAATGTTTACAAGAGCATCGGTGTCTGATCGGACTGGATGACGCAGAGCAGATTCTAAGTCCTGGCGCTATAGCTGGATACTATCAAGCCAACTATGAGGATTATGGTCAGCTATTTAGACGAGTAGCACAGGAAAAACACCAAAGTGCTTTGCTGCTGATCAGTTGGGAAAAATTTCTACAACTAGAGTTACTGGAGCAAAAAAATAACACTACTGCTTCATTAACCCTGAAGGGGTTACCTACAGAAGAAGCTGAGAAAATCTTAGTAGATAACGGGTTATTTGGAAATACAGAAGAATGGGAAACCTTGATTACCCGTTATCGAGGCAATCCCTTAGCATTAAATCTAGTAGCGACAACAATTGAAAAATATTTTAATGGCAGTGTATCGAAATTTTTAAGCTTGAATGAGGTATTTGTTCCTGAGCCAATCAGGTTAATTTTAATTGCACAGTTGAATCGCTTAGATAAGTCAGAAAGAGAAGTGATCAGGTATCTAGGGATAAGTACCAAACCCGTACCCGTTTCCCGGGAACAATTGCGCCAGGATATGACCATTAGCTCGGATTCAAAACTAATCAATGTTTTACAATCCCTCCAGAGGCGTTCACTCATTGAGACATTCACAGACATTAGTCAAACTTTTTTCACCCTATACCCTGTAGTTAGTTCGGTGATTCTTAGTATTAGTTAAAAGGAGAAAAGATAACAGGGAACAGGGAGGAGTGTGGGAAGTTTGGGAAGTTTGGGTAGGGTGGGGAGAGAAAAAGGTATATTTACCCTATTCCCTATTCCCTGTTCCCTGTTCCCTGTTCCCTGGGCATAGCGCTATAACAATTGACCTGAAATTTACTTACTTAAAAACTAAGTCATTAACGGGAGAGGATTTCTGCAATGGCGAAATGCCAGCCAAATCCAAAATCTGGGGAATCAAGTCTTCTCGCCGGACTGCCATCATATGAACACCCTGGCACAGTTGCCGTGCGAGCTTAACTTGCTCAGCGGCAATTTTTATCCCTTCTTGTAACTGATTATCTGCTGCTGCTAGCCGATCAATAATTTCGTCAGGGATATTAACCCCTGGAACTTTTTTATTAATAAACTTAGCGTTTTTAGCGGATTTGAGCAAAAATATCCCTGCTAAAATTGGCTTATTAGTACCAGCAGCAATCTGAACCATAAACTTCTCTAGGCGATCAAAATCACAAATGAGCTGACTTTGAAAAAACTGTGCTCCCGCCTCTAGTTTCCGTTCAAACCGACTCTGTAAGCCTGACCAACTCTTGAGCTGGGGGTCTACCGCTGCACCAGTAAATAAATCAGTTGCTTGATCAGTAAGGGGCTTATCATTGAAATCAACCCCTTGATTTAGCTTAGTAATTAGTTGCAATAGGCGTACTGATTCTAAGTCAAATACACTTTTAGCATCAGGATGATCACCTGCTTTGACTGGATCACCAGTTAGGGCGAGAATATTACCGATACCTAAAGCATTAATACCCATCAAGTCAGCTTGCAAGGCGATGCGGTTGCGATCGCGACAAGCCACCTGACAAATTGGTTCAATGCCCTGCTGGTGTAAAATCACCGAGGCTGCCCAAGACGACATCCGCATGACTGCCCTAGAGCCATCAGTAATATTGATAGCATGGACTCTATCTTTGAGGGTTTGAGCCATTTTGACCATGTGAGCTGCGTTACCCCCCTTGGGGGGTGCCACTTCTGCAGTAATCAAAAATTCACCGGATTCAACGGCAGTGCGAAACGAGTTATTAGTAGGGTTAGTCATTGGTTATAGTATTTACTTATCAGAGTCGGAGAGTTTGAGAGGGAAAAGAATACCCCGTCCTCAAAGGTCGGGGATGAATTTTACCTCTCAAATAGTGTTAATATAAAAAGTAAGGGTCTCAAAAAAAACTGGGTATTGACCCTACTCAGCTACCCTCGGTGCGTTCGCGTAGCGTGGCCATAGGCCAGGGAAAGTTACGCCCAGGTCGATAACAACCAACGGTGGTTGTGCAAAGGATACCCCATTCCTGCGACGGATGGGGAGGTTCAACTCCAGGAATTAGGTTACAGCAATGAACCCTAATGCAGTTTTTACCCTGGACAAGGTCTGGTTTGCGATCGCTTCTGCTTTTTGTCGCCCCTCTCGCAACACCGACTCAAGATAGCCCTGCTCTGACCTCACATCGTGATACTTCTGTTGAATCGGCTTGAGCGCTTCAATGGTTACTTCTGTGAGTAAGGGCTTGAATTTGCCCCAACCCATATCCCGACATTCTGTAGCCACCTCTTCCTTTGTTTTCCCAGAAAGCAGGGTATACAAAGTTAGTAGATTCTCACATTCCGGGCGTTCTGGATCATCAAACCATAATCCTTTAATCGGGTCAGTTTTACAGCGCTTGATTTTCTTTTGGATCTCCTCAGGGGAGTCAAGCACGTTAATCCTGCTCAACTCGGATGGATCAGACTTAGACATTTTGCGCCTGCCATCAGTAAGACTCATCACACGAGCACCAGTTTTTCGGATCATAGGCTCTGGCAACTTTAGCACAAGTTTCTCCTGACTGCCAAACTTGTCATTAACTCGGATAGCGATATTACGAGTCAGTTCGATGTGTTGCTTTTGGTCCTCTCCCACTGGAACTTGATCGGCATCATAAAGTAAAATATCCGCTGCCATCAATACCGGGTAGTCCAGTAAGCCAGTACTGACATTTTCCCCTTGTTTAACCGCTTTTTCCTTGAACTGGATCATTCGCTCTAGCCAGTTAAGAGGGGTAATGCAGTTGAGCAGCCAAGCTAGTTCACTGTGGGCAGGGATATGGGATTGTACGAAGATGGTAGAGCATTCTAAATCAATCCCGCAGGCTAAGTAGAGGGCAGCAATGCTTAAGGTATCTTCTGCTAGAGTTGCTGGGTTATGGGGTACAGTAATAGCGTGTAAATCAACTACACAAAATAGATTATCATACTGACTTTGACCTTCGACCCAGTTGCGGATAGCTCCAAGATAGTTACCCAGGTGAAGATTGCCAGTTGGTTGAACTCCAGATAGAACGCGCTGTTTACCCATGTATGATCTAGTGATTGCTTAAATCGGTTTGCCGAAACGGTATCAGTGTAATCCAATTTTCCCACTGGTTAGGCTAAATTTGGATTATTTTCGCCATTGCTATGGTAAGCATTCAGCTATCAGCGATTAGCGCTACGGGCACGCTACTTGAGGTGCTATCAGCTTTGGGTCTGTGGCCACGCTACACCGAACAGTTTATGCCCATAGCACACGCTACTCGCCCAGCGTGCGCGTAGCGCAATCGGTGCTTTTAGGTGCGACCCGTGGCGAATTTAATTCTTAATGGTAAGAGCGCACCTTTGAATAAAATAAGCTGACGGCTGACGGCTGACGGCTGAATGCTTACTTGCTAGGTCGTTAACCTAGGGAAACCTTCAGCCATAAGTTCAGCCATCAGTTAAAATTTTTTGCCATTTAGGGCAGCTTGGATGAGAAGATAGTGGGGTAAAGATTCTTAATATTTTCTTAATCGGACTTATAGTATGGCTGAAATTCAGTTCTCTAGAGGCATCAAAGAAGAAGTTGTGCCCGACGTACGTTTGACTCGCTCCAAAACTGGTCAGACTGGCAGTGCAACCTTTATTTTTACCAAGCCTAAAGTATACGATAAAGACTCTAAGGATGAGATCACCGGAATGTACATGATTGATGAGGAAGGTGAGATTTCTACCAGTAAGGTTAATGGCAAATTTGTTAATGGTGAACCAATGGCTATAGAAGCAACTTACATAATGAAATCTCCAGAAGAGTGGGATCGTTTCATGCGTTTTATGGAACGGTATAGTGAAGAAAATGACTTAGGATTTACTAAATCCTAACAGTATTAAGTTGAGTCTTGAGTGCTGGGTACTAATGTCTGGTTTACAGGGTCTGGTTTACACCCAAGCGTCAACCCTCAAAAACGCTTAAGCATATGCGCTACGTGCACGCGTGCGCGTTCAGCTGTCAGCGGTCAGCCGTGAGCTAAAGGCTCACGCTGCGCGAACAGCAGACTTAACTCAGCATTATTCGAAGGCTTACCTCTTTCATTCAAAAGCTGTTCGCGTCGGCTGCCCGTAGCGCATAAGCTGATAGCTTACTAAAAAGCTTAGTACTCAGCACTATACCCAAGTCAGATATCGCTGATTTGCTTAGTAATCACATTAATCGGAGGAGAGCAATATACGCAAAGCTCATTAGCAATCGCTACCGCTTCTTCAGGGGTTTTATCTAAGTACATTGCGGTCAGAGCATAATCTTGTCCAGCACCAATGGCACCAAATTCATTAATTTTATCCACGAGATAGCCATCACTGATACAAAAAATATCCTGTTCTACTGCTAACAAATATTCGTTTCTGCGACCAAAGGTATCGTCTTTATCCTTTGCCCAACTATAAAATTCCACAATAAAATCGAGAACAGCCTCAACCGTAGGAGCTGCTGGAGAATGGTTTCTGGCAAATATTTGCATGAAACTCAATTCCATGGTATAACCCACGCCGCCAATAATCATGTTATTGATTTCAAATAGCTTGCCCCACTCATCCCCAGTTACCCGGTGAGTTTGCTTGAGGTATCCTGACAGCCGAATGCTATCGGAGGCAAAAACTAGTTGATCAGGGTATTTTCTGGCAGCGACAACGCTCATAAGTTGCTCCTAATGGTTTTAGTCGATGATTACGGTGAAACAGGCACCGATATAGCAGTCATTAACAAACTAGTTTAGCCTTATCCATCGCAACCAGTTCCTCTAGGGTGGGCAGTGCCTGGGGTGACCGGGTGTGGGGTGACCGGGTGTGGGGTGACCGGGTGAGGTGTGGGGTAGGGTGTTCACTTTGTGCGATGGCCATAGCTTAAACTTCATGCACTTTTTGTCTGATAGTATCAGACAGTGTATCTCTTGCATGATATCCATTCTGGGCTCAGGCCCATAATAAACAGCCTAGGCAGTGCCTACTAATATCAAGTCTGGTTGAATACCCATAATTAAGGAGAGGGTGGGGACGGTGGGAGGTGTGGGGAGATGGGGAGATGGGGAGATAGGGGAGATAGGGGAGATTTTTATTAAGGGTAATTATCCTGACATGATCTAACGCCCTGTGGCCAGCTGATCTGATCTCGGTGCATCTCAATGCAGGGCGGTCTTGGGGGAAACCCCCACTCGCGCTTTGCATCAAAACGGGAGTAGGAAACAGGAAAAAAATCCTGTGTACCTGATTAAGATCAGAACCGCTATCAGAAACACATTTTGAAACCCAAACCCCAGGAAGGATTAGCTGAGGAGAATAGTGTTGGAATCGGGAAGAAGTAGTTTTCGAGACTTCTTCCCGACTCCCGACTCCCGATTCCCGACTCCCGATTCCCGACTCCCGATTCCCGACTCCCGATTCCCGACTCCCGATTCCCGACTCCAAATTCTAAATTCTAAATTCTAAATTCTAAATTCTAAATTCTAAATTCTAAATTCTAAATTCTAACTTCCCGACTCCCGATTCCCCTAGACAAGATTTCCAAGACCAGCGATTAAGCCACGACAGACACCAGTGAGAAAATCTAAATCTAGGGTATCAATGCGATCGCTTGGTTGATGGTAATGGGGATTGCGCAGAAATGCTGTATCGGTTACCATCAAAGCTCGATAACCTTGGTCCCAAAATGGAGCGTGATCACTGAGCCTGGTCTCACGAACGATTATCCCTCGTGATGGTATTGGTAAGCACTGACAAGGGATCCCCACTTGGCGGATACGGCGAGCTAAATGCCTCAAGTCAAGGATTGTTGGCAAGTTTCCCACTAAGGTAATGAAGTCCCCCTGATTGGGGTAAAAATATTTTAGTCCTGGTGGGTAGGTTTGGGAATTGGGAGTGCGATCGCAATACCCTAACATTTCCAAAGACAGCATTAACCGCAAGGGTTGCTGTTGTTCTTTTAAATAGGCAGCATAGGCAGCACTTCCGAGCAATCCATACTCTTCCATATCAAATGCTACCAGTCGGACTGGGTGTTTAGGCCCAGTAGTGGCAAAGGCTCTAGCTAATTCCAATAGCACCGCTACGCCGGTACCATTATCATCTGCTCCTGGGCTTCCAGGTACCGCATCATAGTGAGAGCCAATTAAAATCGGAGCAAACTGTTGCGGTCTCGCCTCTTTTCCCGGTAGATTCAGAATCAGATTATGATGGGTTTTGCCCGACACCTGAAACTTGTGAATTTCAACGCTTCCCCACTGTTCTAATTCCTGGCGGATGTACTCCTGGACATAGAAATGTCCCGCAGATGCCATATACGGATCGCGATCGCGTACTATCTGGCTGAGGTGGGTGATTAGACGTTCTTTTAGATCCAAGGCAGTGTAATCAGGCAGAAGATTATCATCTAATCTTACCATCTCGGGATTTGGTCCCAAGTAAGCATTCAGCGGTCAGCGGTCAGCCGTCAGCCGTCAGCGGTCAGTGGTCAGTGGTCAGCGGTCAGCGGTCAGTGGTCAGTGGTCAGCGGTCAGCGGTCAGCGGTCAGTGGTCAGTGGTCAGTGGTCAGTGGTCAGCTAACGTAACTCAGATTAAACTAATGCTTACCTGTTGTCTTGATGCAGTCGCTCATGGGGGAAACCACGGCAGTCGCTCATGGGGGGAACCCCCAAGACCGCGCTGCCTCCCCAAGACCGCGCTGCATCGCTTATTCAAAAGCTTATAGCTGATTGCTGATTGCTGATTGCTTATAGCTGATTGCTGATTGCTGATTGCTTATAGCTGATTGCTGATTGCTGATTGCTGATTGCTGATTGCTGATTGCTGATTGCTTACGGTCCCAACAGCACCCCTACACCAGTAGCATAATTATGTCCTCAGGTGATTTCCGGGTACCTGATTATAGTCAAAATCTCTGATTATGGGATATAATTAGATGAAACTATTCCGATATTTTTTCTCGTGTCCAGGTAGATTCAGCATTACATGGTGATGGGTTTTACCCAACACTTGATTCTCCTGGATTTCGAGACTTTCTAATTTTTTTAATTCTGAGCAGATGGACTGCGACCCAAAGAAATGCCCCCCATCTCCCATATAAAAAGTAAAGGAGTAAGGTTTCAAGGGTAATGTTTTTTGATAACTAATTATCCGGACATGATATCAAACAGCTTTTAGGAGATGCACCCTGACCACAAGGCAAAAGGTATAGCAGAAGTCAGAAGTCATAAGTCAGAAGTCAGAAGTCAAACTCTTGCGCTTCTTGATGCAGTCGCTCATGGGGGAAACCCCCAAGACCGTAATGGTGCTTTTTCCGTTGGCGAATTAAATTCGCCACGGGTCGCACCTCTGCATCGCTTACAAAGGGTGTGAGACTAATGTCGATGTCCTAACTGCCCTGGCGACTGCTATAACAGGCAAAAGGCAACATTAGGAAAGATATCTGAAGTTCCTTATTCCTTATTCCCTACTTCCTCCTCCCAGCCCTATCCTTAAAATTACTAGTTAAAATTACCAAAGCGATCGCTTACCAATGATTATGGGATTCTCAGCAAAGAGACCCTACGGGATTGACCGAAGGTCACGCTACGCGATGAAGCGTTCGCGTAGCGTGGCCAAAGGCCTCAGCTTCCGCTAAGAGCGATCGCTTTTTTTATTCCCCCTAAAACTCCCCAAAAAAAAATTTTTAAAACCCTTGACAATTACAAATATAATCATTACAATAATCATATTAACACGATGAATTCAAGTTTTGATCTATGTCAAAAGACTTTAAGCCAAACTTCAAGAAACAACCTGTTGAGCACACTCTGAAAGGCTCTCGTCAAGCAGTAATCTATAGTATCCAAATGCTTTATAAATTGGGCTATGCAGAGATTGCGGAATGGACTCCTCTTGAGCCGACTGAGGTTCCAGGGGAAGTAATTACTAAAATGATGAAGTATTGGCTGTTGCCATAACACTTTAAATTTATGGGGGGTTTTCCCCCCCTGGCAAAGGCTCCGGTTTGATTACATCAAATCACGTCCGGATTGGTTTGGAAACTCATTGACATAGATCATTTAAATAGCCGTAGATAGTATTTCTACGGCTATTTTTTTTTCTGTTTATACTTATATAAAAAGGGAATCGGGAATCGGGAGTCGGGAATCGGAACCCACCCCTAACCCCTCCCAGGAGGGGAACGGGAATCGGGAATCGGGAATTGGGAATCGGGAATCGGGAATCGGGAAAAAATACTGGTAAGCTGTTGCGCATTTAAATTGGATATAGTGTTTCTCGCATTTATGAGGTACGCTTCTCAACAAAGTCCCCCTTATTAAGGGGGATTTAGGGGGATCAATTTGTCCCTTATAGGATATATAGTTGCTATATTATTCAGTTAGATGCTTTGGGGCGAGTTTTAGTTGTCGTCTATACCTGGCGAGGTGATCAAATCCGTTTGATTTCAACTCGCAAAGCCACTCGTACTGAACGTAAACAATATCTGGAGGGATGAAGATGGAAGCTGAGTATGATTTTAGTAAAGGTAAGCGTGGCGCGATTGACCCGATGCCATCTGGTAAAACTCGGATCACAATTCCTTTAGATAACGATGTTTTGGAGTGGTTTCGTGACCAGGTAAATCTGTCTGGTGGAGGGAATTATCAAACCTTGATTAATCAGGTGTTGCGTCAGCACATTCAGCATCAGCTGATAGAATTAGAAGGAGTTCAGGAAACTATTCCTAGAACAGAAATTGTTCAAATTCAAGAAGCATGGGAAAATTATCGCTCCGGTAACGATAAAGGAATTTCATCTAAAGATTTAAAGCGTAAGTTATTAGGATAAAAGTGATTAATCGTCGGTGGGCAGTGCCTACCTAGGCGCTTTGCCAGCTGATCTGATCTGTCTGATCCACTGCCCACCCTACATGCTATAGGCGGTGGCGCGGGTGACGGTGGAACGGTTTATTGAGCGGGTTTCTCGGCAATACCTAGCAAAAAGCAACGGCGAGTCCCATTGAGGAATACGCTCGCCGTTGGTGGATATGGGTTAGAAGTGGAGTATTGAAGGTTGAGTTGCCAGAAGAAGGTAACGGAGCGATCGCCCCGTTACCTTTCTACCCTACGGCAAAGGTTTTACTTCCTTAATTACCAATAATTATCATTCTGTTTGTAGAATGTTTGATTTTTTGGAAGTCCTTTGTGATCTGCAACCTGCGGATGCTCCTTAGACTTTTTACGCTTTGTGACAACCCTCTACATCCATGTATATATCCCATGGTAGTGCGTCACGAACTATTACTTGGTAGAATGGCTCCACACCTTCAAACACGTGATCATAAGAAGTGGGTTGATCAGAGCTATACCCCGGAACAGGAAGATTTTCAACATAATCATGGGGACCGGGTGGATCTACAATCAATGATATTGTTTGTTGGTCTTCTTCAAAGCTTATAAAGCTGACATCCAGTGACGATGCTGGCCCATCTATAACATCTAGTATATACTGAGAAGATCCCTCGGCCAAGAGAATAAAGCGAGGTTCGACATAACATTCCGCAGCTTGCGCACTACCAACGATCATTACTAGGGACAGGCAAAACACCAACATCCCTTTCAACACCTTGTGGACTACTTGCATTTTGAACTTCTCCTTTTTAGGTTATTGCAGGGAGCATGTCACTTATGTAGAACATTTGTACTATACCTCTAGCCCCCTCATGGGTTTACATAAGCTTGCTGTGATGGTACTGTAGTTCATTTGTTCTGCAACCCTTGACCTGCTCCCCCCAGTTCCTAATTCTTAGTTGGAACAATGTAATACTAGCCCTGTTATATATCTCTTATTCTCATAAAACTCAGATCAAACCTCATATAAAAACTCATATAAAAACTCAGATCAAACCTCATATCAAACTCATAAACCTCATATCAAACCTCATAAATCTCATATCAAACCTCATAAACCTCATATCAAACCTCATATCAAACCTCATAAACCTCATATCAAACCTCATAAACCTCATATCAAACCTCATATCAAACCTCATAAACCTCATATCAAACCTCATATCAAACTTCATATAAGTACAGGGTCAACGGGGAGTAGGTCAAAATAATAGAACAAATGAACTACTTGACAAAATCACAAAAATAATTTACATACCTTGCTTACATTGTGTGTAGCGCTATATTATTCAGCATTCTGTAGGGTGGGCATTGCCGGTTTACTTACCCAAATCCTGCCCAAATTTATCTGAGCAATGCCCACCAAGCAGGGTACCCATGGCCGGTTTCTGAACCAATGCCCACCCTACGATTATTGTGGATTGGTGGGCATTGCCCATTTCATTGCTCGCCGTTCAATCATGATCTTGATCAGCAATGCCCACCCTACGATGATGGTGGATTGGTGGGCATTGCCCATTTCATTGATCCGCGTTCAATCATGATCTTAATCAGCAATGCCCACCCTACTTGCTATTCACGCTCCTTCTTACAAAAATCATGAGCCTTATTGTTAATCTTATCAATAAGATCAGTTACCTCAGCCGGAGGATTAGGCATCAGATAAATTTCCCGTAATGCATCTGACCAAAGTTGTTTGTCTATGAAATAGTTAATTCGTTTCAGAGCAATCTTATCAGCACTGGCATCTTCAGCTTTCAGGTTACTTTCTAATTCATTTAAGTCAGTGGTGATTTGATTACGCTTTTCGTCATCCATTAGACGAAAACTTCTCTTAGTAGGAAGTTGTTCTAAAGGAATTGTATTCCGCCAATAGTAATCTTTACCTGGTTTTAAAGGCTCCCCTTGATAAAGGATACTATTAGTAGTAGGCTCTAACGGTTGCTCCCACAATTGTTTTTCAGTACGATACTCACGCACCTCAATACCTTTCATTTCTCCTTGCCATAGGAATAGGGGTTGCTCACTCCAAATTTCTAAGCTTCCTTTATGATTAGAATTTGGGTCACGATCTGGTAGTTGACCAGGGGTGAGCATGCAGAGAGTTTGCTCGATAGGATTATCATATCTTGAGCTCCCTCTTGAGCCCCCTTTACCTTTGTCACGTCGCAATATATCCCAGATATCACCCCATTTTAAGGTAACTAGCTGGCCTTTAAACTGGGATAAATTCTGACCAGACTGAGGTCTTTTTACTATGGCATCAAGGGGCAGTGCAGAAGAACAGACTAGCACGACCACTGTTAGTGCCAGGGTTGATTTGTTTTGGATTAATTTAATCATAATACAGTATTTTTCAATTGGGTAAAGTACAAATTATTGGTTTTTTGGGAATCGGTAATCGGGAATATGGAATCGGAAATTGGTAAAAAATATTGTGTACATGATAGTTATGAAAAACGGTATATTTGAGCTGATTACAGTAAACTATTATTTACTTTTGCCTTTTGCCTTTTGCCTTTTGCCTTTTGCCTTTTGCCTTAACAGGATAAGCTTTGTAATAGTATAATAATTGCTATATTGTTCCCTACTCCCTACTCCCTACTCCCTACTCCCTACTCCCTACTCCCTACTCCCTACTCCCTACTCCCTTTTCGTAACGCTATAGGTACTAAACACTACTAAAGGCATCAAAGTAGGTAGCAGCACCTTTAAGGAGATATAAACTTGTAGTGAAACCAAGCAATAAACTAACCAATAAAGCAACCAAGCGTTATCTATATTGCTAAACCACCATTGCTGTTGCTCCGGAGAATTCTGTTTAATTAACCTAAATCCCTTACCTAAAACAGCGGTTAGCAAAATCATCAAAGCATTAGGAATTGGTATCACCAGATGCTGGGAAAAAAGATGGTGGGCAATGTAACTATGGGCTTCACCACCAGTAAATGATGGTTTGCTATCGAACCAGTCTTGCCAACCCTGTGAACTACGCCAGAAGGCGACCGGAAGGGGAAGCAGATGATTATCTTCCCCTTCTTGATCAATTCCTGCTTGTTGATATCCTCCTGAAGCAACAATCACAATGGTCTGGTTAAGGCTGATATCATCAGCTAGAGCATCTTCAGAACAGGTGCCTAATAACTCACAAGCAGAAATTCTTTGATAAACCTGCTCTGGAGGCAGGGAATAGTCAATAATCGGTTGAAACCATTCTAAGAAATATGCGATCGCAGGACGTTTGACCCTCCCCAACCAAGCCACTTGTGTATGGGCTTGTGTCTTGGTATCATTAACCCAATCAATCACTGAAGTTCTAAAATCCTGATTACTGTGTTGAGTCTGAGGTAATCCCATAGCTAATTGAGTAGCGCTGGAATCTTGATCAGCTAAACAATAGGAAAGAACTAGTAAATAGCTAAACGGACAACGTTTATCACAATTATTGCTAGGTAACTCCACATACCAATCATAGGTTGTAATATCTCCCTCCATGGTTTGATTGAGGTTAGCGATTTTATCACTCACTCCCTGATAATCAGCAGGATGATCAGCTTCAATTGCTGCCCAAACTAACCAGGTATTATTTTTAATCGCTTCATTAACTGATTGCTGTAACTGTTTACTATTATCGGGCTGTTGTTGGTCTTGATCTAAGATATAATCAAATCCAATTATGCTAGCATTACTGGTAACTAATTTATCTAAAATACTTGCTAAGTAACCATAATCCATATACCTGCCATCAACCAATTTAACCTTGTCCTGTTCAAGAGACTTGTTATCAATTTGAACTAACCGAACTGGAGACTTAACTGGAGAAGGATTAGCTTGCCACTCCACCTGCTGAGTAACCTGACGGTAACCAGCCTGTAACAATAGACGAGATTCTAACAGTAAATCCTGACAATCCGGGATTAAACTAACGGTTAACCATGCCGATAACCACAGGGCTTCCTTCTTAGTGGGCAACCAATTTCTGAGACTGTGCCCTAAACCGAATGGTTCCAAGCGAAACAGTACTGATTGGGGATGGCGAAATAAGGTAGGGATTAAGTAAGCAGAAGGATAGGTAAGATTTTGTTGGTCTTTAAGAAAAGCACAAGCATCCCTTAGGGCTTCATGGACATCCTTATACTCAGCCAAACTGTTGAGAAACTGGACAATAAAAACTTGAGCCACCTGATTGTGAATAGGTTCTGCCATCACCGCCACTTGAGGTAACCCTAAAGCAATTAGGGATTCCGCAATCGAGATACCATCACAAGAATTAAAAATAGCAAACTTCAGGCCATTAGCTATCCCTTGTTGGAGGGATTGTTGAATCTCATTAATTCCTAGAGAAGCATCAGGAGCAATATGTAATTCTCCACCAGTACAGGCAGTTTCATTACTATGTCCAGCAAAGAATAAAATATCCCAACCCCTAGGATTAGCAATTTCCTTAACAATTTCCTGCTTAAGACTAGTAGAGTCTTTTCCTGGTTGCCAACCAATAAATTTTATGTCAGCTAGCTTAGACAGGTGAGCTAACGCCTTGCGGTCTTCTTCAAAGTCTAATCCTTTTTCATCACCCAAGATAGCCAAAACTCTGGCTCGGCGACGGATTGAAGGAATAATTTTATCATGACTAATCCCAGCATGGATAGTATTAGAAACCCGAGCAATCCGGATAGTTCCGAATCCCGATAAATTCGTCCTAGTAGTAGTACTAATTTCCCAAGCTTCCCAAGGTAAGCGAGTTAATTCAGGACAATTACAGGTGAGGAGAATATCAACCCAATACCGACGATTAATAGACGAATCCGTAGCTGCCTTAGCAATTTCCTCACGAATTTCATATAACTCTCCATCCCGTAACCAATTATGAAATATTGATAAAAACCTAGCTTCTGCTTCCCGCAACAGCCCAGCCGGATCTTTCATAAGGGTAAGTCTACCACTTTTTGGGACTTTTCCTCGCAAATTTTTGTAACAATTAATGTAAGCATATTTCCAGTCTTGGTAACCTTGATCAAGGTCTTGAGGATAATCTACTATGGCAGCAATAGTCTTACCGTTTTCCCAAGATAACTCAAAGTTACAACCTGACTTGATTTTGATGACTTTAAGGTGAAAAATTTTACTTTTCATGTTACTTATAGTAGTCAGCAGTCAGCGGTCAGTGGTCAGCGGTCAGCGGTCAGTGGTCAGCAGTCAGCGGTCAGCAGTCAGCAGTCAGCAGTCAGCAGTCAGCAGTCAGTGGTCAGCCGTCAGCTTATTTTATTCAAAAGCTTTTCGGTGTAGCTTGGCCTACGGCCAATGGCTGATAGCTGATAGCTGATAGCTGATAGCTGATAGCTGATAGCTGATAGCTGATAGCTGATAACTGATAGCTGATAGCTGATAGCTGATAGCTGATAACTCATAGCTGATAGCTGATAGCTGATAGCTGATAGCTGATAACTCATAGCTGATAGCTGATAGCTTACCTCCCTACTCCCTACTCCCTTTAAATTCAAACAACATCGAGGTTTGTACTGTTTCCTCAGCAGTGGTAATTGTAGCTAGAAACTTTTCATGATTAGCTCCCACAAACTGAGTAAATAAATAGTCATCATCAGTGGTAAATTCCTGTTGATCCAAGACCATGGTAAAGTCAGTAATACGCAATTTTATCCCCGAAGGTGGAGTATTACCTGGGCTAGCTCCCAGGATTAGCACTATAGTCCAATCTCCCTCTGGTTCAGACTGGGGTAATTGCCAAGTTACAGCATAAAGGCGCAGTGGAATTCCAGCTAGTTGAAAATCTCGATAACTACGAACAGCGGCAGCAGGAATTTCGATATCAATAATAGTTATAATCTCAGCTAATTCTTGGGCTGGGGTAGGACGAAACCGCAATGCTGGGGAAGGTGCTGGTAATAGCTGCCAAGATAACTCTTGAGCTAGGTCATCAATTTGATTATATAACCATTGTCCCACATTAATCGCTCGTTGATTCAGGATTTCGATTACGTCTCTAACATAATTAGGCTCGCGCTGTGGTATCTCTGGTAAAGGAATTTCCTCAGGAGATAGACATTGTAAATCCAGTAGTAAGTCGTCTCCACTCATAGTAAACCTAGATAAAGGGAGCTCGTAATTATGATCAGAGCCAACAGCTAGATTACTAATATCTTTGACTAGCTGGTCGTATCGATTTACGCCTTTAATCCCAGCAATACCTAAGTCATCATCAATGGCAATCACCACATAAAAATGAGCAGTAAATTGGGGAATAGTAACAATCCCTTGAGGCAGATTTACCAACGGGTCACTAAATCCCAAGCTAGGAATAAGGCAAATCTTAAAATCTCCTACTCGTAGATTACACACAGCATTAATAGCTTTAGCAATAGCTTGAGATAATTCCGAGTATCCTAACCCATTAGCTGCCCGTTCTACCCGTAAACTTGGCTCCCGTTTTTCCAGCCAATCTTCAAACACTAGTAAGGCTAATTCTTGGAGATAGATAGCTAATATTCCTGATTTTTCTGCCATCTGGTTAGCTATATCCAGGGCTTTTTGTTGTTGTTCTAATTCCAGCGTTAGGGTTTCGGTTAATGCTGGAAATGAAATCAGTTCTGTAGATGTATTTAGCATTTTTAGTTGAGTAATAATAGGGAGT
>NZ_GL890927.1:51659-76699 GCF_000211815.1 Moorena producens 3L | reverse complement strand
CCGTAATAAAAGTTGGCATTCAAGCTAAGTTATTTATTATTGCCAATTAAGAAGTGGACTTTATCTTTTTTGTCTCATTTTCATAATTAACTTATCTGCAAATGGCTATATGACGTCCATTTAACTTTCTTCTCCCTACTCCCTACTCCCTTTTTCTTCTCCCGACTCCCGATTCCCGATTCCCGATTCCCGACTCCCCACTCCCTTGTTCAATAATTCACATAAGGTGCGAGAAAAATTACTAGAGAGTTTGTATTGGTTTTTAACAAAAGTCTCCTTCCTAGCTGCAGTCATAATCTGGTTAATTGCTTCCTCTACAAACTGACTAATTCGTTTGTCTAATTCCTTAACCTCTTGTGCAGAAGCGTAGGCTTGGCCTAACTCCACTAGTTGGTGATGTAATCTTACGGAAGTGCGTCTAGCAATATCAGCCCGAAAAGCTTTCAGGTCTAGCAAGCGACTGACTTGATATTGAGCAGTGAAGCCAATTTGGGCAGCAATCTTAGTCATAGTGACATGGTGACAGTGAAATAAATCTAGGGCTTCTAAAAATTGCTGATGTTTTGGCTTTTGTTGACGACTTAGATAAGTAACTCGGTTTTGAATAACGTCTTGAATAGCGGTAGTTAAACAATCCTGTAGTAATTGGTCATAGGCAGCTAATACTTCGTTTTCTTCCTGATTATTACTTGTATCATCAGCTGCTAATTGATGCTCAAATTTTCCTAAAGCTTGAGTGGGCACATTCCGGCCATGATTCCGTTTATAGTCTCGAATTAGCTGAGCTAAGGTTTGTAACTCAGTAAGCACTGCTTCTGGAGATAGTTTACCTATCAGCTGTAATTGCTCTTTGGTAGGAATTGGGTAGGGAGTTGTGAGTTTACCTAAGCCTTGTTGTTGTCGTTGTTGGTTAATTTGATTACGCTCTGCTTGCAGTTGACTTACATAAATCCTTTGATAACTTTCTAATAACTCACGATAGTGGTTAATTTCCTGAGCAGTTAGCTGATGAAACTCCGATATAATCCGGTGTAGTTTACCAGGAGTGGTTTGTTTGAGTAATAACCAATCGGTTACCTGCTCAATTCCATAGTATAGTAAAAATCGTTTTACCTCCTTATTGGTTTTAACCAGTCTCTTTGTCCAGGCAAATAAGCTACTTTTATCTGGGTCAAAGGTTTTTAAAGTATAGGTAATTAGAGACTTATTTTCATCTAGTTTATGGCCTTGATCGCCCTCATGATAACGGTCAAGTACTAATGGCATTAGGTCATCCATGGTAAAATTATGCTGCTGACCAAATTGCTCTACTAACTGATAACAAACCTCCTTGATTTGCTGAGAAACTAAACAACGTAGACAAACCTCAGCGAGCTCAAGGTCCTCGTCTTGGCTATGATAACGTTCCCACAGTCTGCTAATCAGGGCTTGGTCTATGGTGTCTTCACCTGTAGACAAGGTAAGAGCTTGGGCACTGATAAACTCCTTAGCCTTTTCTATGGGTTTAGTTTGATGTTGACCCAAACGATTAATATAATTGAGTGTCCAGTATTTGGCTAAGCTGGTTTTCATGAGGGAGTAGGGAGTAGCAATAGGCAATAGGCAATAGGCAATAGGCAATAGGCAATAGGCAATAGGTGCGTAGGGTGCGTAGGGTGCGTTAGGGGCGGACTTGCCGTTATTTTTCGCCTCGTAGCCAGGGTTGGGATAGTCGGCCCCGTAACGCACCACTTGCCCTAATTTTCGGCTCGAGCGCCAGGGTTGGGATAGTCGGCCCCGTAACGCACCACAGGGTCAAAAAGCAAAGTGAGATGCATCCTAGCAATCTCCGCCGACAAGGGAACCAAATCTTACTCTTACCTATCTGGTAACTATCCGACCCTATGCATTTTGTGGAAAAAATTGGGCTTGAAGTGTATAAGTGAAGGGTAGGAAGTAGGTCTGAGGAGTATTAGTGTTTTCTTGTATAGTCAGGTACATCTAAATTTTATTCCCGACTCCCTACTCCCGACTCCCTACTCCCTAATTCTGCTGTGGTGCGTTACGGGGTGGGCTATTTCAACCAGGCGCTCAGTGCTTGAAAATCCATCCGGGTTAGCCCACCCCTAACGCACCCTACCCTTGCCAATAATTGCCTAGGCTGAGGAATGTCTCAGATTTAGGTAAATAGGTTATGATACCACATCCTATTAAACTTAAACAGGTCTTGTTTTTGGGACTTTTCACTCTCTGCCTTACCCCTGGGCAATTCCCTGTTCTGGCTAGATTCCTGAATTTACCAGTACTGGATCAGGCACAAAGCACTGTTAGCCTAGAGCAAGAAGGGAGTTTAGCCCCTGGTGATGCCTTTGTTGAAGTAGACAGTAAGCAGGCAGAGGCGGACAAACTATTTAAGCAAGGACTTCGTCACATTGGTGACAGTGAGTTCCGAAAAGCATTAAAGTCTTGGCAGCAAGCATTGGTGATTTATAAACAAATCGGACACCGCCAGGGTGAAGCTAACTCCTTGGGTAATATGGGTCGTGCATACGCTAATCTGGGAGAGTACAAACAAGCAATTAATAATTACTTACCATCGATAGCTATTGCTAGGCAAATCCCAGACCGCGAGGGTGAAGCTGGCTCCCTGACTAATCTGGGGTTTGCATACGGTAATCTGGGAAACTACAAAAAAGCCATTGATTACCACCGACAATCTTTAGACATTTTTAGGGAAATCCGAAACCGCCAAGGTGAAGCTCGCTCCCTGAGTAATCTGGGGAATGCATACGAGAGTTTGGGAGACTACAAAAAAGCGATTGATTACCAGCAAAAATCTTTAGCTATTGCTAGGGGAATCGGAAACCGCGATGGTGAAGCTGGCTCCCTGGGTAATCTGGCTAATGCATACCGTCATCTGGGAGACTACGAAAAAGCGATTGATTACCAGCAAAAATCCTTAGCTATTAAACGGGAAATCCGAAACCGCCGGGGTGAAGCTTATTCCCTGGATAATCTGGGTATTGCATACGGTAATCTGGGAGACTACAAAAAAGCGATTAATTACCACCGACAATCCTTAGGGATTTTTAGGGAAATCCGACACCGCAAGGGTGAAGCTCACGCCCTAGAGAATCTCGGTATTGCATACGGTAATCTGGGAAAGTACAAAAAAGCAATTGATTACCACCAAAAATCCATAGCTATTGCTAGGGAAATCGGACACCGCAAGGGTGAAGCTTACTCCCTGAATAATCTCGGTGCTACTTTCTTAGAAAACAATCAACTAGAACAGGCAAAAACTCACCTGTTTGATGCCATTAAAATTTGGGAAGATATCCGCCAAAACCTGGGGAATCAAGATGATTGGAAGGTTTCTATTTTTGAAGCACAAGCTCGCAGCTATCGTCTCTTACAACAGGTTTTGGTTGCTCAAGGTAAACTAAAACAAGCCTTAGAAATTTCCGAACAGGGTCGCAACCGCGCTCTGATTGATTTATTAGCGGCACGGTTATCTGAACGTCGTCAAACTAAAGCTCCTACTCTTGAAGACATTCAAATAATTGCTCAACAACAACAAGCAACTTTGGTTGAATATTCGATTGTTAAGAACCAGATTTATATTTGGGTGATTGCTCCTACTGGTGAGATTACTTTCCGTAGTAATACATTACCACAAGATACTTCTCTGGCGGAACTAGTCAAAGTCAGTCGTCTGCAGATTGGTGTCAGAGGTAGAGGTAATCAAAATGCTGCTTCACCACTAAATACTAACAATAATAATCTACTACAACATCCCCTACACCAACTCTACCAACTGCTGATTACTCCGATTGTTGACTTATTACCAAGAACTGCATCAGACCGTATTATTTTCATCCCCCATCAAGAACTATTTCTGGTTTCCTTTGCTGCTCTGCTAGATGATCAGGGCAAGTATCTAATCGAAAACCATACCATTCTCACTGCTCCTTCGATCCAATCGTTGTGGTTCACCCGTAAACATTGGCATCGAGTCCAACACAGCCGGGGAAAACCATTGATTGTCGGTAATCCCACCATGCCTACGATTAAAATAGGACTGGAACAAAAACCGTTAACCCCTCTACTGGGTGCAGAAACAGAAGCATTAACTATTGCTCAATTGCTCAATACAAAAGCTCTGATTGGTTTGGAAGCAACAGAACCAACCATTGTGCGGAAAATGGCCAATGCTTCGGTTATCCATTTCGCTACCCATGGTTTACTGGATGATGTCAATGGTATTGATTATCCCGGTGCGATCGCATTAGCTCCTGAGGAACCAGACCATGATGGCTTTCTCACCAGTCGTGAAATTATGATCAGTGACCAACACCAGAAACCACCCTTATTGAAAGCAAAGTTAGTAGTGCTCAGTGCTTGTGATACTGGTAGGGGTGAGATAAAAGGGGAAGGGGTAATTGGTTTATCCCGTTCTTTGATTGCCGCCGGTGTACCCAGTTTGGTGGTGTCGTTATGGAAAATACCTGATCATGATACGGTCAAGTTGATGAAGGAGTTTTACACTAATATTTACACCCACAAATTCGATAAAGCGAAAGCCATGCGAGAGGCGATGTTATCGATGATCAATGATGGAGATGGTAATCCAGACCCGAAAGCTTGGGCGGCTTTTACGGTTATTGGCGAGGCTAGGTAGAGACTTCCCGACTCCCGACTCCCTGCTCCCTTAATCATTGCATAAGCTCAGGAATATCTCAGATATGGCCAAGTAAGTAATGATTCAATATCCGATATGAAACTTAAGCAGGTCTTATGGTTGGGACTTCTCACTGTCTGCTTCACTCCTTGTGAATTGCCTGTTGTGGCTAGATTCCTCACCTTACCAGCACTGGCTCAAGAACAAAACACGGTTAGCCCAGAGCAAGAAGGGACTATAGCCCCTAGTGATGCCATAGTTCAAGTAGACAGTAAGCAAGCCGAGGCGGACAAACTCGTTGAGCAAGGACTTAGTCAGCTTTATCGCAGTGAGTTCCGAGAAGCATTACAGTCTTGGCAGCAAGCATTGGTAATTTATAAACAAATCGGAAACCGGGAGGGTGAAGCTGCCTCCCTGATTAGTCTGGGTCTTACATACCTTGGTCTGGGAGAGTACAACAAAGCGATTGATTACCTCCAAAAATCCTTAGCTATTGCTAAGGAAATCGGAGACCGCAAGGGTGAAGCTATCTCCTTGACTAATCTCGGTGATGCATACGAGAGTTTGGGAAACTACAAAAAAGCGATTGATTACTACCAACAATCCTTAGCTATTGCTAAGGAAATCGGAGACCGCAAGGGTGAAGCTATCTCCCTGACTAATCTCGGTGATGCATACGAGAGTTTGGGAAACTACAAAAAAGCGATTGATTACTACCAACAATCCTTAGCTATTGCTAGGCAAATTAGACACCGCAAGGGTCAAGCTCGCTCCCTGACTAATCTGGCTAATGCATACGAGAGTTTGGGAGACTACAACAAAGCGATTTATTACCAGCTAGAAGCGATCGCTTTTTATAGGGAAGTCGGAAACCGCGAAGGTGAAGCTCGCTCCCTGACTAATCTGGGTCTTGCATACTATTATCTACGAGACTATAAAAAAGCGATTGATTACCAGCAACAATCTTTAGCTATTGATAAGGAAATCGGAAACCGCCTGGGTGAAGCTTACTCCCTGGGTAATCTGGGTAGTGCATACTATAATCTGGGAGAGTACAAAAAAGCTATTAATTACCACCAAAAATCTTTAGCTATTGCTAGGGAAATCGAAGACCGCCAGGGTGAAGCTAAGTCCCTTAGTGATCTGGGTGTTGCATACGGCAATCTGGGAGACTACAAAAAAGCGATTGATTACTACCAACAATCTTTAGCTATTCCTAGGAAAATCGGAAACCGCCAGGGTGAAACTGGCTTCCTGACTGGTCTGGCTGTTGCATACTACTCTCTGGGAGAGTACAAAAAAGCGATTGATTATCACCAACAATCTTTAGCTATTCCTAGGGAAATCGAAGACCGCATGAGTGAAGTTTACTCCCTAAATAATCTAGGTTTTGCATACTACTCTCTGGAAAAGTACAAAAAAGCGATTGATTACTACCAACAATCTTTAGCTATTGCTAGGAAAATTTTAGATCGTCGGCTTCAAGCTATACCCCTGAGTATTCGCGGTGCTGTTTTGTTAGAAAATAATCAATTAGAACAGGCTCAAACTAACCTGTTTGATGCCATTAAAATTTGGGAAGATATCCGCCATATCCTCCGTAACAAAGATGATTGGAAGATTTCTATTTTTGAAAAACAATCTCGCAGCTATCGTCTCTTACAACAGGTGTTGGTTGCTCAAGGTAAACCAAAACAAGCCTTAGAGATTTCCGAACGGGGTCGCAACCGCGCTCTGATTGATTTATTAGCGGCACAGTTATCTGAAACTCCTCAAAAAACCAAAACTCTTACTCTTGAAGACATTCAAGAGATTGCTAAACAGCAACAAGCCACCTTGGTGGAATATTCCATTGTTGATGACCAGATTTATATTTGGGTGATTGCTCCAACTGGTGAGATTACTTTCCGTAGTAATACGTTACCCCAAAATACTACTCTGGCGGAACTAGTTAAAGTCAGTCGTCTGCAGATTGGTGTCAGAGGTCGAGGTAATCAGAATCCTGCTTCACCACCAAACCCTAACAATAGTAATCGACTACAGGAACTCTACCAACTGCTGATTACTCCCATTGTTGACGTATTACCAACAAACCCATCAGACCGTATTATTTTTATCCCCCATCAAGAACTATTTCTGGTTCCCTTTGCTGCTCTGCTAGATGATGACGGAAATTATCTAATCGAAAACCATACCATTCTCACTGCTCCTTCGATCCAATCCCTGTCGTTCACCCGTAAACATTGGCATCGAGTCCAACACAGCCGGGGAAAACCATTGATTGTGGGTAATCCCACCATGCCTACGATTAAAATAGGACTAGAACAAAAAGCCTTAACCCCTCTACTGGGTGCAGAAACAGAAGCCTTAACCATTGCTCAATTGCTGAATACAAAAGCTCTAATTGGAGCAGAAGCAACAGAATCAACCATTGTGGAAAAAATGGCCAATGCTTCCGTTATCCATTTAGCCACCCATGGTTTACTCGATGATGTCAATGGTATTGGTTATCCCGGTGCGATCGCATTAGCTCCTGAGCAACCAGACCATGATGGCTTTCTCACCAGTGATGAAATTCTGATTGGTTACGGACTACCGGAAAAATCCTTATTGAAAGCAAAGTTAGTCGTCCTGAGTGCTTGTGATACTGGTAGAGGTGAGATTAAAGGGGAAGGGGTAGTTGGTTTATCCCGTTCTTTGATTGCGGCAGGTGTACCCAGTTTGGTGGTGTCCCTATGGAAAATACCTGATCATGATACGGTCAAGTTGATGAGGGAGTTTTATACTAATATTTACACTCACAAATTCGATAAAGCGAAAGCGATGCGAGAGGCGATGTTATCGATGCTTAATGATGGAGATGGTAATCCAGACCCGAAAGCTTGGGCGGCTTTTACTGTGATTGGTGAGGCTAGGTAGAGAGGGTGGGAAGTGTGGGGAGATGGGGAGATGGGGAGATGGGGAGATGGGGGAGGTGCGTAGGGTGCGTGATAAGACGGGCTTGCCATGGTTTTCCGGCTTTTGGCATCGGTTGGGATCCCCGTCCCGTAACGCACCACTATTCCTGTTCCCTATTCCCTATTCCCTGTTCCCTATTCCCTGCTCCCTGTTCCCCGTTCCCTGTTCCCTAGCTTGACAGGTAAATTTTAAACTTGGTGCAAGATCTAAGTATTACCTACCATTGCTCCTGTTGGATAACTCAATGGGAGCCAAGAGAAGTTTATCTGGCACTGCTATCGCTGTGGGAGTAGTTTCTGCCAACTCAGATACAGCAGCATCCTGTTTTCTGTTAAGTGTACCTGGTGCAACGACTTCTAATAAACCAAAAACAGCAGGACCACCGTAATAGTTTGCGGGGTTATCCGGATCGGGATTTTTCATAAGAATAGAACGATTCCCCAAGGGAGCATCAGGAGCAGCAGTGATGGTGAGGATGAACACTTGCTGATTACTACCTAGATCCTGAAAATCTGTTTGTTCAAAGGTAATACCTGGTGAACCAGTAAATTCAATAGTGGATTGTGAATCGCTGTCAAATGCGTATAGTACAACATTCTCCACGGTAGTCCCTGGCTCAATACGCATATTTAAGCTAGAACGAAACGCTACACTAAGCATTTCCAATTCTCTCAAGACATACGGACGAGGTAATAACTTTGGTTCCCCTGCACAAAGAAGCCCATCTTGGTTGACCTGAGGCAAGGGCAGACCGGCAAGAGCAATTTGGAAAGTTTGAGCAATTTGTGCCCCGTATTCAATATTGAATCCATTGATGGTAATATCGCTAACCGTAAAGCCTAACTCCTCAGGCACTTCATAAACTGCATGGAGAATATAGTCCATTTCCTGGCCAGAGTCCCGTTTACGTCCGCGAATCACCTTCCAGTAGTCTGAGGGTTTAGCATCTTCAGGGGCATCAAAGGGTAATTCGTAGGTGTTAAAACTAGGTTCTTGGATGTACAGACCGACGGGATTTGCCAGGGATATCTGCATGCCAGAACCTGGTTCTCCTGTTCCCCGCACTACTCCGTTAACCAACGCTCCAATGGTGGGATCACTGTTACGGTTTGGGGTACCATACCGACTGCAATTGATCAGCTGGTTTTTGTCTGTAATTGGATTACCTGCTACATCTCTACGGAGGACTGTGGCTTGTCCAGCTAGAAATACTTCCGCACTTAGGGAATTAGGATTGCTAATCAGGTGAACCGCTCCAGCAGTCGTGGTGCTATTCCAGACATTGCGATCGTTATAAGCTGGTCGCCCCGTGGCGGGATCGATAACTAAATTACCTTGTTGGTTACGCAGATACAGATCCTCAATTTTGACCTGGGGACTGACTAATTTCTGGTAAAGGCCCAAGACAACATTGGGATCGACTTCCCACAAGGTATACCAGTATTCTCGGTTCTCACATGTGAACATTATTTTGGTAATCTTACCCTCTGCATTGCGGGTGACGCTCCACTCACAATATTCATCCTGCCAGCCACGGGGACCACTCGGACCATAGTTATCCTCCGGGGGTGGTCCTTCGTCAGCATATTGCCACTGGGTACGTTCCCCAACATTGGGATATGCCATTAAAATCCGGTTCGGGAACGCCGTCCATTTAATAGGTACACCCTTCGTTCCTTCTGGAATATCAGTTTTGAGAGGATTGAAATATTGGCTTAGGGGTGGTTGGTTAACTGAACTCCACGGATCGTTTTTCAAGGTTTGTTCTGTATAGCGATTGATGTTATTACTCCAGCGAGTGCGTAATGCTTGTTCCTTTTCTTCTTCTCCACAAAAATCATTTTGATTGGCTGGTGGATCAAATTGAGGTAGTTTAGCCATTGATTGACTCCTTAGTTTTTTACTGTTATCGATATCACAAGTAAGTTGTTGTTGTTTCAGTTAATTTCTAAACATTCAGCGATCAGCCGTCAGCTAAAAGCTCACGCTACTTGAGGTGCTTAAAATAAACCTAGAACGAGAGAATTTAATAGGTAAGCATTCAGCAGTCAGCGGTCAGCGGTCAGCTATTTTCTTCAAAAGCTGTTCGCGTAGGGTGCGCATAGCGCATAGGCTGATAGCTGATAGCTGATAGCTGATAGCTGATAGCTGATAGCTGATAGCTAATAGCTGTTCGCGTAGCGTGCGCGTAGCGCTTAAGCTGATAGCTGATAGCTGATAGCTAATAGCTGTTCGCGTAGCGTGCGCGTAGCGCGTAGCGCTTAAGCTGATAGCTGATAGCTGATAGCTGTTCGCGTAGCGTGCGCGTAGCGCGTAGCGCTTAAGCTGATAGCTGATAGCTGATAGCTGTTCGCGTAGCGTGCGCGTAGCGCTTAAGCTGATAGCTGATAGCTGATAGCTGAATGCTTACCTTAAATCACTCTGGGGAAGTAACAAGCTAAATTCATTCAGGTTACTAATTGTTGGCCAGGATTGAAACTGCTCCCGGCGCTTGACACTTGATTCCATCAGTTGAGCTAACTGCTCCCTAGGAGAAAGTGTGTTTAATTCATCCAAATAAGCCTGAATTTGCTCTTCGACAAAGGATTTCCACTGATTATCAGGTAGTTCCCATGTTTGCAAAAACTGTTGTTCCGCAGTGCATTGGTCAAAGTTAGTAGGATCGCAGGGAGACTGGTTAGCAGCAGCAACTCTAACTTTCTCGGCAAAATCATTGGGTACACTACTAATCCCATTGATGATTGTGCCTGTTGTGACTTGCTCAGCGTACTGCTGCAAGCTAGACCGCTTTTCGGAAAAGACAGGGTTTTTGAAGTCCACCATCAAGACAGCAGCAATGAATTTATCTGTCAAAATCTTGGCACTTCGCATCCGTGTGAGCATGTAGAGGTCTTCTGCAGCAGGAACTGGCACAAAGAAAGAAAAGTAGGTAGAGCCATCCTCTTCGTACAGTGGAGAATCATCCGGTTTGGTGAAGTCAGATTGAACCAGTTGGAAATGATTGGTATTTAGGTAATTGTCATACTCTTGTCGCTCGAAGGTAATCAGCGGGATATTGTAGTTAAGACCTAAGCTGGTCTTGAGGGCTGAATCCCAAACAAAAAAGTCATTGGGAATACCATCAACAGCACGGTTGGCTGGGCTAGTATTGGCTCCATTGCTTTCAATCTTCGTTGAGGCCAAATTGATGGTAGTGTTGGTGGTCAGATGACGTAGCATCTGGTTGACGTCCGTTAAGTTAATAACTCCTTCTTGTCTTTTGTAGCGATCGCGCAACCAATTCTTATGGTAGTTAATGAAACCACTGCGAATTACCTGCTCAAGCACCTCGGCTCCTTGCAAGTTCTGAAAGAATATTTCTTGGGTCACCCTTAACGGCACTACTAGGGGTGAGATTGGCCCCCGCTGAGAATGCCAATTGTTCCAGGGTGGAGCAAGTTCTTTCATAATCACCACACCATTATGGTGACAATCAAAACAGCCCACTCCCATAGTTGGTTTTGCCCGCGCCATCCCAGAATCCCCAGCCCAAGTCCAAACTTTGGTAGATGTACCTGGTTGTTCACCTACCTGTTCCCGCAATTCATAGAAGTTGTATTTTTTGGCTTGTGCATCCCAGGCAATTACTTGCAAAAAGCTAGAGTTGCCACCGGCAGCTGTACTCACAAGAATATCGGCATTACTGGTGCGACTCGTTCCCCAAGTAAGAACATAACGAAGGTTACGGGGTTCTTCACGGGATGCAATAGTCGTCGGGATTTGACTGCCTTCTCCAAGCAAGTAGTTCGCTGATTCCAAGTTGAGTTGGGAGTCAGCAATAGCAGCAGCTAGAGCATCTACATTCTCTGGAAATGTTCCTTTGCTCAGAATCCCAGTAGCAAATGGATCCTTGAGCATCTGCTCAATTTCATCATCTGTCATTAGTTGAAGGCAGCTATCTATACCCTCAACAAAACGATAAATTTGGTCAGGAATTACGGCAGTGCAGTTAGGGACAGACACAGGCGAAAAGATTTCTCTGTCAGGACTACTCCCAAACTTGGGATGAGTAGCCTTCCGATAACTCCGCAACTGGAAATTACCTGTAGCAAATTGCACGTAGGAAGCCGCAATAGCCTGATTTTGCAACATATCAGCCAGCACCCATGAACTACCTAACAGAAATACCAGTAAAACGGCAAAAATACCAAATTTTGCTAAGTCTACTTTAGGCATTATCCTCTTCAATATCTTTTTAAACTCCTGCGGTAAGTGTCTGGTAAAGTTTTCCCAGAAGAGCATGGATTAAATCTTCGTTGTTAGTTGTCATAGTGAATCTCTATGAATTTAGAAAAGGACTTCAGAAAGATTGAACTGTTAACTACCATTTTTCCAAAGCTCTCTGGAATTTGAAGGTACCCGCGAGGGTACTCTTGCTCTCCCCCTTCCGCAGTCGAGAGTAGTTCCGTAGGGTGCGTGATATAGCAGAAGTCCTTTGTCAGAAGTCCTTTGTCAGAAGTCAAACTCTTGCGNTTTTTGATGCAATAGGGAGTGGGGGAAACCCCCAAGACCGTAATGGTGCTTTTTCCGTTGGNGAATTAAATTCGCCACGGGTCGCACCTTTGCATCGCTTACAAAGGGTGTGAGANTAATGTCGATGTCCTAACTGCCCTGGCGATTGCTATCAGACGGGCTTGCCCGGAAATTGAAACGGGCAAGATGCCCATTCCACAGCCAGATGCCCATTCCACAGCCTGATGCCCATGCCACAGCCTGATGCCCATGCCACAGCCTGATGCCCATGCCACAGCCTGATGCCCATGCCACAGCCTGATGCCCATGCCACAGCCTGATGCCCATGCCACAGCCTGATGCCCATGCCACAGCCTGATGCCGATTCCACAGCCAGATGCCCATTCCACCCACCGGCTCAAACAGTAACTGTTCCCGACTCCCGACTCCCGACTCCCGACTCCTGACACCCCACACCCCACACCCCACACCCCACACCCTACTCCCTATTCCCTGAATCATTGCATAGGTTCAGGAATCTCTCAGATATGGCCAAGTAGGGAATAATTCAATATCCGATATGAAACTTAAGCACGTCTTATGCTTGGGACTTCTCAGTGTCTGCCTCACTCCTGGGGAATTGCCTGTTGTGGCTAGATTCCTCACTTTACCAGCACTGGCTCAGGAACAAAACACTGTGAGCCCAGAGCAAGAAGGGACTATAACCCCTAGTGATGCCATAGTTGAAGTAGACAGTAAGAAAGCAGAACCGGATAAACTCCTGAACCACGGAATTAGTCACTTTGGTCGCAGTAAGTTCCCAGAAGCATTACAGTCTTGGCAGCAAGTATTGGTAATTTATAAACAAATTCGATACCCCGAGGGTGAAGCTAACTCCTTGACTAGTTTGGGTAATGCATACGGTACTCTGGGAGAGTACAAAACAGCCATTGATTACCACCAAAACTCCTTAGTTATTGCTCAGGAAATCACCGATCGCCTGGGTGAAGCTAACCACCTGAGTAATATGGGTAGTGCGTACAATGGTCTAGGATACTACAAAACAGCGATTGATTACTACCAACAATCCTTAGACATTTTTAGGGAAATCGGAAACCGCGAGGCTGAAGCTAAATCCCTGAGAGGTCTGGGTCTTGCATACGGTAATCTGGAAGAGTACAAAAAAGCGATTGATTACCACCAACAATCTTTAGCTATTGCTAGGAAAATCGGAAACCGCGAGGTTGAAGCTAACTCCCTGAATAATCTGGGTGGTGCATACTATTATCTAGGAGAGTACAAACAAGTCATTGATTACCAGGAACAATCGATAGCTATTGCTAGGGAAATCGGAAACCGCGAGGGTGAAGCTGGTTCCCTGAATAATCTGGGTAATGCATACTATGAGTTGGGAGACTACAAAAAAGCCATTGATTACCACCAACAATCTATAGCTATTGCTAGGACAATTAGAGACCTCATTGGTGAAGCTAACTCCCTGGGTAATCTGGGTAATGCATACTATCATCTGAAAGACTACAAAAAAGCCATTGATTACTACCAACAATATTTAGCTATTGCTAGGGAAAACCAATACCCGAGAGGTAAAGCTAACTCCCTAGCTAGTCTGGGTAATGCATACTATCATCTGGGAGATTACGAAAAAGCGATTGATTACCACCAACAATCCATAGCTATTGCTAGGACAATTAGAGACCTCATGGGTGAAGCTGCTTCCGTGACTAATCTGGGTAATGCATACTATGAGCTGGGAGATTACGAAAAAGCCATTGATTACCACCAACAATCTTTAGCTATTGCTAGGGAAATTAGAGACCGCAAGGGTAGAGATCGCTTCGTGGGTAATCTGGGTCTTGCATACTATGATCTGGAAGACTACAAAAAACCGATTGATTACCACCAACAATCCATAGCTATTGCTAGGGTAATCGGACACCTCCTGGTTGAAGCTAAATCGCTAAATAATCTCAGTACTATCTTTTTAGAAAACAATCAACTAGAACAAGCCCAAAGTAATCTGTTTTATGCCATTAAAGTTTGGGAATATATCCGCAAAATACTCAGTAACAAAGATGATTGGAAGGTTTCTATTTTTGAAGAACAAGCTCGCAGCTATCGTCTTTTACAAGAGGTATTGGTTGCTCAAGGTAAACTAAACCAAGCTTTAGAAATTTCCGAACATGGTCGCAACCGCGCTCTGATTGATTTATTAGCGGCACAGTTATCTGAAACTCCTCAAAAAACTAAAGTTCCTACTCTTAAAGACATTCAAGAGATTGCTAAACAACAACAAGCCACCTTGGTACAATATTCGATTGTTGATGACCAGATTTATAGTTGGGTGATTGCTTCCACTGGTGAGATTACTTTCCGTAGTAATAGGTTACCCCAAGATACCACTCTGGCGGAACTAGTCAAAGTCAGTCGTGAGCAGATTGGTGTCAGAGGTCGAGGTAATCAGAATGCTGATTCACCACCAAACCCTAACAATAGTAATCCACTACAACAACTCTACCAACTCCTGATTACTCCCATTGTTGACTTATTACCTGAAAGCGAATCAGACCGTATTATTTTTATCCCCCATCAAGAACTATTTCTGGTCCCCTTTGCTGCTCTCCAAGATGATGACGGAAATTATCTAATCGAAAACCATACCATTCTCACTGCTCCTTCGATCCAATCCCTGTCGTTCACCCGTAAACATTGGCATCGAGTCCAACACAGCAACGGAAAACCATTGATTGTGGGTAATCCCACCATGCCCAAAATTAATGTAGGACTGGAACAAATACCGTTAGACCCTCTACCGGGTGCAGAAACAGAAGCATTAACCATTGCTCAATTGCTGAAGACCACTGCTCTGATTGGACCAGAAGCAACAGAATCAACCATTGTGGAAAAAATGGCCAATGCTTCCGTTATCCATTTAGCCACCCATGGTTTACTCGATGATGTCAATGGTATTGGTTATCCCGGTGCGATCGCATTAGCTCCTGACCAACCAGACCATGATGGCTTTCTCACCAGTGATGAAATTCTGATTGGTTACGGACTACCGGAAAAACCGTTATTGAAAGCAAGGTTAGTAGTCCTGAGTGCTGGTGATACTGGTAGGGGTGAGATTAAAGGGGAAGGGGTAGTTGGTTTATCCCGTTCTTTGATTGCGGCAGGTGTACCCAGTTTGGTGGTGTCCTTATGGAAAGTGCCTGATCATGATACGGCCAAGTTGATGAGGGAGTTTTATACGAATATTTACACCCACAAATTCGATAAAGCGAAAGCCATGCGAGAGGCGATGTTATCCATGCTTAATGATGGAGATGGTAATCCAGACCCGAAAGCTTGGGCGGCTTTTACTGTTATTGGTGAAGCGAGGTAGAGAGGGTAGGGAGGGGCTGCGTGGGTCACCTGCGTCCGCACCTTGAAAGCCCCGTGGAAACCCCCTTTGGCGGCGCTGTATCCCTAAGTAACTTATGGGCTGAAATTATAGCAGTCGCCAGGGCAGTTAGGACATGACAAAAGTCTCACACCCTTTGTAAGCGATGCAGAGGTGCGACCCGTGGCGAATTTAATTCGCCAACGGAAAAAGCACCATTACGGTCTTGGGGGTTTCCCCCACTCGCTATTGCATCAAGAAGCGCAAGAGTTTGACTTCTGACAAATGACTTCTGACAAATGACTTCTGCTATATTACCCAGTAAGGATTTCAGCTTACATATCGCCCCCCCAGCTACTCTCCTTGTCAATTCCTGGTAACAACTTTATTGATTTTATAATTGTCGCTACCGGATACTAAAATGCAAAAGTGTTTTCTTAGATCGCAACCATAGCTATCAATGTAATTATTGTTTTGTAGTTGTGGATGAACTATTACGCTAGGTCTGATATAGCGTCCAACAATTACCCATCTTTCTTTATTGGAACAATTGGAAGGGGCACTGTGCATTACTTGCTCAGTAAATATAATTGCCTGACCTGCTTTTACCATTGGAATAGATTCTATCTCCCACTCGTTTTCATTAAATTGACAGACTTTAGAGTATCGTTTTGATTCTGGCTCTGCTTCCAAGTTTATGTCACACTTTTCTTCTTTCAACAATCCTTCTCCCAAAGAAACTTCAATGCTTTGAAATTGCTGACGATGGGAACCATTAGCAAAGAACAATGTGCCCATTTCAGAAGTAAGATCTTCCAAGGCTATCCACACAGTAATGTTAAGCACCTTTTCCCCTTTGGGAAAAAGTAAAAAAAGGTCATTTTCATTTATATTTGGATAATCTTCATAGTATTGAATTGCCTGATGCCAATCAATTCCCTCTTGTCCAGGCATTCTATGAAAAATACTTGTCCTCCATAATAATAAGTTTGCTTCCCCGAGTTGGTTTAAGCGAGACACCACTCTTTTGTCTTCAAAAATGTCAGACAAAAGCTTACAGTATAAATGATGGTTATGTGCTGTTTTTACACCAAAATCACTATGTGAAAAAGTTAAGATTTTCTGCTCGTCCAGCAATTCAATTTGGCTAATTGCTTCTATTTCTTTTCTCACAGATTCCACTTCTTGGTATGAGAATATATCAAGGGGTCCAATCCAACCTTTATGGTAGAAAGTATTAACTTGATCATCAGTTAGTTCATACATATTATTCATACCTGATCTCATAAATTAACGTGAGTTCGACGAACTAGACAAAACTGAAAGAAAGGCGCTCGACTAGGTTTGAAGCAATGAGATCTGTGCCAGCTACGACCAGTATTGTATCGCGAAAGGACATCACAGGCATTTTCTGTGAGGTAGACGATTTTTGCCAATTGTTCGAGCACTATTGGCAGGGTCGTTCCCCAATTACCTTCCATGCTTGGGGAACGACCCTGCCACTAAAGATGAGGATAGCGTGAGATGGCTGACCATAGCGTACCCAGGGTAAACGCATCTTATTTTGAAATACCTAGTGGATATGAGATTGAGCCAATCAGTATTTATGCTTATTAATTTTGATAACCCTTGTCCAGCTATAATGCGATCGCTATTTTTCTAGTAGTTGCGTAGGGTATGTTAGAGAGGGGCTGCCACTCATTGTCCGCCTCAACGTCCAGGTTGGGACAGCCCGTCTGGGAATTGTAACGGGCAAGATGCCCGTTCCACCAAGATGCCCATTCCACCAAGATGCCCGTTCCACCAAGATGCCCATTCCACCCACCGGCTCAAACAGTAACTGTTCCCTATTCCCGACTCCCGACTCCCGACTCCCGATTCCCGACTCCCGATTCCCGACTCCCGACTCCCTGCTCCCTGAATCATTGCATAGGATCAGGAATCTCTCAGATATAGGGAAGTAGGGAATAATTCAATATCCGATATGAAACTTAAGCACGTCTTATGGTTGGGACTTCTCACTGTCTGCCTCACTCCTAGGGAATTGCCTGTTGTGGCTAGATTCCTCACTTTACCACCAGTGGCTCAAGAACAAAACACGGTTAGCCCAGAGCAAGAGGGGAATTTAGCCCCTAGGGATGCCATAGTTCAAGTAGCCATTAATCAAGCAGAGGCGGACAAACTATTTAAGCAAGGACTTAGTCACCTTCGTCGCAGTAAGTTCCCAGAAGGATTAGAGTCTTGGCAGCAAGCATTGGTGATTTATAAACAAATTGGAGACCGCCTGGGTGAAGCTAACTCCCTGAATAATCTGGGTAATGCATACAATCATCTGGGAGACTATAAAAAAGCGATTGATTACTACCAAAAATCTTTAGCTATTGCTAGGGAAATTGGACACCGCGAAGGTGAAGCTGGCTCCCTGACTAATCTGGGTAATGCATACCAGAATCTGGGAGACTATAAAAAAGCGATTGATTACTACCAACAATCGATAGCTATTGATAGGAAAATCTCAGACCGCCTGGGTGAAGCTTCCTCCCTGAATAATCTGGGTAGTGCATACGATAATCTGGGAGACTATAAAAAAGCGATTGATTACCACCAACAATCTTTAGCTATTGTTAGGGAAATCTCAGACCGCCTGGGTGAAGCTTACTCCCTGAATAATCTGGGTAATGCATACTATGATCTGGGAGACTATAAAAAAGCGATTGATTACCACCAACAATCGATAGCTATTGCTAGGGAAATCGGACACCGCCTGGGTGAAGCTCGGTCCCTGAGTAATCTGGGTAATGTATACGATAGTTTGGAAGACTACAAAAAAGCGATTGATTACTACCAAAAATCTTTAGCTATTGCTAGGGAAATCGGACACCGCGAAGGTAAAGCTTCCTCCCTGAATAATCTGGGTAATGCATACGATAATCTGGGAGACTATAAAAAAGCGATTGATTACTACCAACAATCTTTAGCTATTGCTAGGGAAATCGGACACCGCAAGGGTGAAGCTGTCTTCCTGAATAATCTCGGTGCTACATTCTTAAAAAAGAATCAACTAAAACCAGCCCAAACTCACCTGTTTGATGCCATTGAAATTTGGGAATATATCCGCCAAGACCTCGGTAACGAAGATGATTGGAAGGTTTCTATTTTTGAAACACAAGCTGCCAGCTATCGTCTTTTACAACAGGTATTGGTTGCTCAAGGTAAACCAAAACAAGCCTTAGAGATTTCCGAACGGGGTCGCAACCGCGCTCTGATTGATTTATTAGCGGCACAGTTATCTGAAACTCCTCAAAAAACTAAAGCTCCTACTCTTAAAGACATTCAAGAGATTGCTCAACAACAACAAGCCACTTTGGTGGAATATTCCATTGTTGATGACCAGATTTATATTTGGGTGATTGCTCCTACTGGTGAGATTACTTTCCGTAGTAATACATTACCACAAGATACTTCTCTGGCCGAACTAGTCAAAGTCAGTCGTATGCAGATTGGTGTCAGAGGTCGAGGTAATCAGAATGCTGCTTCACTACAAACCACTAACGATAGTAATCGACTACACCAACTCTACCAACTGCTGATTACTCCCATTGTTGACGTATTACCAATAAACCCATCAGACCGTATTATTTTTATTCCCCATCACTCACTATTTCTAGTCCCCTTTGCTGCTCTCCAAGATAATAACCACAAGTATCTAATCGAAAACCATACCATTCTCACTGCTCCTTCGATCCAATCCCTGTCGTTTACCCGTCAACATTGGCATCGAGTCCAACACAGCCGGGGAAAACCATTGATTGTGGGTAATCCCACCATGCCTACGATTAAAATAGGACTAGAACAAAAACCCTTAACCCCTCTACTGGGTGCAGAAACAGAAGCATTAACCATTGCTCAATTGCTGAATACAAAAGCTCTAATTGGTTTGGAAGCAACAGAACCAACCATTGTGCGGAAAATGGCCAATGCAAGGCTTATCCATTTCGCTACCCATGGTTTACTGGATGATGTCAATGGTATTGATTATCCCGGTGCGATCGCATTAGCTCCTGACCAACCAGACCATGATGGCTTTCTGACCAGTGATGAAATTCTGATTGGTTACGGACTACCGGAAAAATCCTTATTGAAAGCAAAGTTAGTGGTTCTGAGTGCTTGTGATACTGGTAGGGGTGAGATTAAAGGGGAAGGGGTAGTTGGTTTATCCCGTTCTTTGATTGCCGCAGGTGTACCCAGTTTAGTGGTGTCCTTATGGCAAGTGCCTGATGATGATACGGCCAAGTTGATGAGGGAGTTTTATACTAATATTTATACTCACAAAATGGATAAAGCCAAAGCCATGCGAGAGGCGATGTTATCGATGCTCAATGATGAAGATGGTAATCCAGACCCGAAAGCTTGGGCGGCTTTTACTGTGATTGGCGAGGCGAGGTAGTTGGTCGGCAGTTGGTGGGCAGTGGCTACCAACCCGATGGCAAGGTTCGGAATCTGTCTAAGCCACTGCCCACCCTACATCAAATTCTACTGTTTGACCCGGTGGTCGCCGTTACGGGCCGGCTCGTTCCAAGGCTGACTACGAGCGAAAATGAGAGGGAGCCGTCCTATCACGCACCCTACGCAACTACGATCAAATTGTGGCAGTGGCTACCAACTTCGATGGCAAGGTCGGAATCTGTCTGAGCCACTGCCCACCCTACATCTATTCCCGATTCCCGATTCCCTACTCCCGACTCCCTATTCCCACATAATCAACGTCCCAAATCATGGAGGGCATTAATCGCTGCAGCACACTGTTGGGTCACAGCTTGCAATTCGTCTCGCTTACTGGAGCTAGGAGGATCAATCAGCTTACCAATGCGCACGGTTAAGGGTACAGACCGTGGCATCAAGGAACCTTTTTTAACAATTGCTTGACTTCCCCACAAGGTAACCGGTAGCAGTGGTGCTTGGGCTTGGGCTGCAATCCAGGCCGCACCAAGCTTGGGGTTATGAATGCGAGCATCCCGTGTCCTGGTGCCATCCAAATACACACCAACGGCCCAGCCATTGTCGAGGCAATCGAGAGCAGAACGCAGGGCATTCCGGTCTGGTGTCCCTCGTTTAACCGGGTAAGTACCATACAATTCAATAAACTGTTTCAGGACTGGCACACGAAACAATTCTTCTTTGGCCATAAAGGCTACTGGACGTCCCACACAATTGGCTAAAATCGGTGGGTCAAAGTCACTAGCATGGTTACTCACCACCACCAGTGGTCCCGACGTGGGTACGTGTTTAGCACCATAAATGCGACCCCGGAAATAGGTATGGATTAAGGGGCTAACCACTGACCACTTCAGGGCGTGATACAGCAGCAGGCTGGGCAATGGTTCGCGGCTTCTAGTCACTGAGAATTTATTGGTGGATTTGGATGGTTTGGTTTCTAGTTTACTATTTGGGGGAAGGGAACAGGGAATAGCGGATCTGGGAATAGGGAACAGCGGATCACCGCAACAGGGAAAAAATCTTGTTTACCTCACTACCGACTCCCTCGGTGCGCTTTCCGTTGGCGAATTAAATTCGCCACGGGTCGCACCGCTCCCGACTCCCTACTCCCGATTCCCTACTCCCTAAATTTCATCCCAACCACTGACCCCAGAAGACATCACATAACTAGTTACGCTAGCTTCAAAAAAGTTGGCTTTAGTATGAGCATCTTTTTTAGTATCAGAAAAACGCTCTAAGTGGCTGTAGGGACTCTTTTGATAGTTTTCGCCCTTGTAAAGGGGGTCTAATCCAATAGAACGTAACCTGATATTGGCGAGATACTTGGTGTAGTGCTCAGTACTCCGTTCGGTAATCCCTAAAATATCGTTACCAACAATATGATTAGTCCAGCGACATTCATGCTCCACTGCTGTGGCAAACATTTCATAAATTTGCTCACTGGAATAGGGAAATACGTCCATGGCCATGGGGATTAACTTTTGATAAAGGCGGACATGACTCAGTTCATCTCGATTAATCATTTTAAAAATGTCCGCTGAGCCTGGCATCAGCATCCTAGAGGCGAGATTGTAGAAGTAAATGAAGCCATTATAGAAGTACATTCCTTCTAATAAAAAGTCAGCCAGTAAGGAAACAAAATAGTTTTCTGGGGTGGGATTATCAACATACTTTTGATAGAAACTGGCGACAAATTCGCATCTATCCCTGAGCACTTTATCAGTGCGCCAGAATTCATAGACTTTACTTCTATGTTCAGTAGGGATAACGGTTTCAATGATATATTGATAACTTTGATTGTGCATCCCTTCCTGAGAAATTTGTTCCGCCATACACAGACTAACTTCTGGGGCAGTAATGCTACTTTTGATGTGAGGAATATTGCAGGTTTGAACGGAATCTAAAAAGGTTAAATAGGAGAGAATCCCATCATAAGCATAACGTTCTGCTGGCGTTAAATTGGAGTAATCTGTTACATCTTGAGTTAGGTCTAGTTTCTGGGGAATCCAGAAATTCTCCCGCATCTGTTGATACAACCCAATTGCCCAAGCATAACGGACATCATTGAGTTGCATCAAGTTAGTGGTATTACCAAACCAAATTGAACGGTGTTCAGTTTTGTCATCCCCATCTGGATTAAAGATAGGGTTAATTGGCATTGTAGTTAGCATTTTTTTTCTAGGGAGTCGGGACTCGGGAGTCGGGAGTCGGGAACAGGGAACAGAGAGTGTGGGGAGTGGGCGCGGGAAGTTTGGGGAGGGTGGGGAGCAACAGCCATCAGCTATCAGCTATCAGCCATCAGCCATCAGCCATCAGCTATCAGCTTGTGAATAACACAGGTAAGCATTTGTTTAATCTGAGTGAAGTCACAGGCTGGAAGCCTGTGCCACAAGGCTGACCGCTGACCGCTGACCGCTGACCGCTGACCGCTGACCGCTGACCTATGCTTCACAGGCTGGAAGCCTGTTCCACAAAGCTGACCACTGACCACTGACCACTGACCGCTGAATGCTTACTAACTAATTCGCGCAAGCGATACAAGTGTTGTCTAATTCTTTGAAGTTGTCACGCTGGACGGTTCGGATATAGTACACGGCTTTACATCCTAATTCCCAAGCCATGACTAGGGTTTCATAGATGTCTTTGGCTTTGAGGGTGCGTTCAGGTTCGTCTGGGAAATAGACTCCTTGGTTTAAGTTAAATAACAATTCCATGGAAATCCCAGTATCAATCCATTGCTGGATAGTGGCGATTGCTTTAACAACTTTTTTCTGATCAAAGTTTTTGTTTTCGTGGTATAACCAAAAATTGTCTTTAATAAAGGGTGGGGCAATGGGTACAGTGCCTTTTGCCCATTTGTCATAGAAGAATTTGCTGTGAACTGGTAAGACACTAGCGGTACACCCTTGTACTAAGGATGAGGATGTATTGGGTGCGATCGCACTAATATGAGAATTGCGAATCCCAAATTGTTGAATATCCTGAGATAGGGCTACCCAACGCTCTCCATGCTGGGAATTTTCTACAAACCATTCCACCGGTTTAGCGCCAATTAGCTTACCTTTACTCCACTCACTACCATCGAAAGCAGCGTAAGCACCACGTTCGATAGCCAGTTCCATAGATGCATGGGTGCAGTAGTAGCCAATATCCTCAAATAAGTTACTAATTTCCTTGAGGTTGTTATAGGTTAGCCACCGTTTAGCTAACCAATCCGCTAATCCCATACAACCTACTCCGATGGTGCGGTATTTCTGATTGTGACTATGAGCTGCTTTAAAAGGAGGAGTGCTTAAATCAATAGTGTTATCCAGAATCCGCACTGCTAGACGACAGATATTGGGCAATTCAGTTTCTTCAATATTGGCGAGATTGATCGAGTCCAAATTGCAACAGTGAGCAGCATGTCCAATTTCGACATTAGAGAAACTTTCGGTACAAAGATTTACCGCTGGGATGTAGCCCTGGTGTTGATTAGGATTAGCGCGGTTAATGGTATCCTTGAACGCCAAGTAAGGCATTCCGGTCTCTACTTGCGATCGCATAATCGTCTTGAAGAGTTCCCGAGCATTCACGGTCTTATAGAGAGTCAGGGTTTCGCCGATGGCTGCTTCAATGGTTTGATAGGCGCTTTCAAACTCTTCTGCCCAAAGTTCCGATAGCTCAATGCCTAGCTTGATCCGTACTTCATAGGGATCGATTAATGTCCAGTCTTCTTTATTAACCACCCGACGCATAAACTCATCGGGAATCACCAATTGGGGAAAGATATCATAAGCCTTGCGCCGGGGATCGCCATTTTCCGCTTGCATCTCCAGAAACTCTGGCACATCGAGATGCCACACATCTACACTAACGGTGACTGCCCCTGCCCGACGGCCTCCTTGATTAACTGCGATCGCAGTATCGTTAAGCAGTTTAATCCAAGGAATTACCCCGCCCGAAGCATTGGCTTTGCCCATCACCCAGCTACCGGTTGACCGAATCCGGCTGACATTGACCCCAACACCACCACCGTTTTTGGAGATTCTGGCCGTATCAGTAATTCCTTCAAAGATGCTTTCCAGGTTGTCATCAATGCTAGTGATAAAACAGGAAGACAGAGACCCCTGAGGAATTCTGAGATTAGCCAGGATCGGGGTAGCTAGAGATATTTTCCGTTGTGCGATCGCTTCATAAAATCGCCTTGCCCAACCTAGTCTATCTTCCGGGACTTCCACTGACCCTAGCAGCAGAGCACAAGTTAAAAATGCCTCTTGGGGCAACTCATCCCCTAGGAGATACCGACGAGTTAGCAGTACAGCCCCTGCATAATCATAATCCGTGTCCCAATCCCGATTAATCCAAGAACCTGCTTCTTTTAGCTCCTCAGTCGTATAGGTTAAGATACTGGGGTCATATTGACCAGACTCTACTTTGGAGCGAACAGTTCTAGGGTAGTCACCGTACTCATAACCACGGTTTACCAGGGTGTCTTTCCATAGACTCCAGATCTGTAGTCGTCCTGCTACATAGCGCCAGTCAGGCTGATCAGGACTACACATTTCCAGGGCACAGTTGATCAAGTTATCCTGAATCTCTCTGGTAGTAACACCATCACGCAAGCGGGTAGTGAGTCCGGCTTCTAGAGTGATCGGATTGACATCCTTGCCAGCACAAGCCCACTCAACAACAGCACGAATTTTCGAGATATCAAGGGAAGTCAGAGAACCATCGCGTTTGATCACCTGAATATTACCTTGATTTTGGGTTATGGTTGTTGCCGACAGGGTTTGTTGCATTTTCACTGGTTGGGCAGAATATTAGATTTAACACACCATGACTTGCTAACCCCTAGGTACAACACTACCAATAGGGTTAACTCTTTAATTCCCAAGCTCTACTATACTAAATCTGGATTGACTTGGCTTATAGTTGTTGCCGACAGGGTTTGTGGCCTTTTCAGCAGTTGCTCAGAATCTTAGATATAATACACTATTGCTTGCTAACCCTCAAGGTACAACACTACCAATAGGGTTAACTCTTTAGTTTCCA
>NZ_GL890927.1:0-51639 GCF_000211815.1 Moorena producens 3L | reverse complement strand
GGGTTAACNCTTAGTTTTCCCAAAGCTCTACTATACTAAAATCTAGAGTAAGTATAGCAGTAAAATTTATCAACTTTTTTAAGTAACTGACCAAGTAACTCCCCACACCTGCCACACCTGCCGCGCCACTCTGTCTTTCCCTGTTTTACTCATCCCTGACCTTGTCTAATTGTTCTGTTAAACTGAGTACTTGCACCATTGTCATTAATCCTAGGGTGGGCAGTGCCTACCAACGCGCTTTGCAAGCTTGATTATCTGTCTGGTGCACTGCCCACCCTACATGAACTACATGAACTGACCTTGTCTAATTGTTCTGTTAAAGTTATAATAGTGGAATTTGCCATCAGCTTTAGCCCTTGACCGTTCACCATGATGATCACTGCCCAAGACATGACTGCTATTGATGAGAAGCTCTCCAAACGCTTTATTGAACTCGATCCAGAGGGCTACTTCATTATTTACATAGACCGAGAGGCAAGTCTGATCTGTGCTGAACACTACAGTAACAAAATTAATGAGAAAGGCTTAGCAGTTGATCCAGAAACCGGAGAACCATTTCCCTGCGATGGTAAATTAAACCGTACTCCCACCGCTATTTTCAAAGGTAGGACAGCCAAGGAACTAGGCATGAAAATTACCGAAGAAACTAAACCCTGTCCTTTAAGTCGTTTCGATCACGCCCTTTACCTAGGACGAGAATTTGTCAGAGCCGAGATAGCCATGATCAATGGCGAAGAGTATATTCAAGATTAGTGAATAGGTAAGCATTCAGCCATCAGCATTCAGCTATCAGCATTCAGCTATCAGCATTCAGCTATCAGCATTCAGCTATCAGCATTCAGCTATCAGCATTCAGCTATCAGCATTCAGCTATCAGCATTCAGCTATCAGCATTCAGCCAAAGACTATGAATCCCTGACAGCAGACCTAAAAGAGATTAAACGAATGCTTACCTGTTTTCTTAAAAAGCTGACGGCTGACCACTGATAGCTGATAGCTAATGCTTACCTGTTTTCTTAAAAAGCTGACGGCTGACGGCTGATAGCTAATAGCTTACGAGCTAAGTCAGGTCTGTCGGTGATTATACCATGTACCCGATTATCATTTAGAAGCTTTCCAATCGTTTTTTGATCATTTACAGTCCAAACAAAAACCGGTTTGCCCTGTTTAGCAGCAATTTTCAATAAACCAAATTTTAACGTTTCCCACTGTAGTGCTAGTATATATGGGGTAAATCTGATCAGTTTCTGAAACACCAAAATCCCGAAAACCCTCAGTAATATAATCATAAATTTATTATTTTTTTTACTTAATAACAATCCCGTTTTAACTTCAGGATAATTTTATTTTATCCATCTTAACGATGGAATATTAAATGATAAAATTACAAAGTAATCTATGTTGGTATATCCCATTACTAAGGCCATGACTTTTTCTTCATAGCCTTCCTCTTTTAATTCAACCGCTAGTTTAATCTTGTTACGAGTCAGTCTTAAAACGTCTTCAACCGTAGGCACTCTAAACCCTTGCTGACCAGCAATGCGATTTATTTCGGGAGCATCCCAATTTGGCACGTTAGCTCTTTTTAGGGGGCTGAAACCCTTGAAATATCGTTGCTTTGGGTAATATTGTTTCCAAAATGGGATGCTCCCTTTATTTCTGCAAAGCTTAACTGACTGATAGCTTTATTAGCTATCATTGGATCATGATGGGAAATCAATACCCCATCTTTAGTGATTCTTACATCAAATTCGATAAAGTCAGCCCCAAGTTCAATCGCTTTTTCTTTGGCTTAAATAGTAGTAGTATTTTCTTTGGCACAATTAGAAGCTCCACGATGGGCAATTATCCTATTAGTCAGCATATGTAGCAAAGGGAACAGGGAATAGGGAACAGGGACTTCGGAGCAGGGAACAGGGTAAGTGTGGGAGGTGTGGGAAGTGTGGGAGGTATGGGTAGGTGGGGAGTCAGATGAGCAACGGTTGTGTCCCCCCCTTGTTAAGGCGTTCAAGGCGGGGAGGCAAGCCATTGCACACAACCCCTCCCCCATGAGCCACTGCATCGCTCTTTGCTACTGATCCGAAGTTCCCGACTCCCGACTCCCGACTCCCTCGGTGCGCTTACAGTCGTCGAATTAAATTCGCCACGGGTCGCACCGCTCCCGACTCCCGACTCCCGACTCCCTATTCCCTAAAATCTCAAATATAGCTCACCTATTTGAGAAGCGCTATATCATCGAGGTGCTGGCAAGTCATGAACATTGCGAATGGTCACGGAGCGAGCTAACTTATAGGCTGCATAGGAATCCACCAAACCGGATCCAGTTGCTCCGTCGTGTCCCTCTCCTGCTGGTTGACCATGGGCGCTCTTGCCCAGCTTAACATCTCGCGCTGATGCCCGTAGAATCTGCTTAATCAGGGATGGAGACAGACCAGGTTGCACCTGCTTAAGCAAGGCACAAACACCCGCTACTTGGGGAGAAGCAGCACTAGTACCGCTGATCACCGCCCAGCCATCATCAGTAGCCGTTTCGTCCTGATTCGGATACTCACCGCCGCCCAAGCCTTGGTCAATTTCGTCCCCTGGTTCAACGGGCAACATGATATAGGCAGCCCGGGGTCGCATTCCCACCAGTCCACACAGATCAGGGACGTGGCGTCCTGGATAAATTTGGCTATCAAAGCTACTGGCGTAGTTGGAAGCTTCTAACCGAAAGTCATTGCCCTCAACAGTATCGTGGGCATAGACTCCACCCACAGAAATCACTTCTGGCATCTGACCAGGAAATCCATAGTGTCCGTTACCAGCAGAGAAACAGACGGTAATACCACGCTCTTTGACTGCTTCAATAACTGCTGCCTCTAGGGGCTTGAGGAAATTCGGTAGATGGCCTTCTGGGATACTCATGCCCCAGCTGTTGGTCATCACCGCTGGATGTAAATCCGATGCCATCTTAAACGCCAGGGTGGGGTTACTCCCCATTTTGACACCAATAAAGTCAATATCCGGTGCATTGGCAAAAATATTTGCTGCTTCAGCCGTACCATGACCATTCTCATCCCGCTCCACGTTTTGAGCATCTGGTGCCAGGGTTGCCTGGTAGTTGTAGCCATGCCACTCGTAAAAGGGATGCTTGTAGAATCCAGTGTCTACCATTGCTACTAAAACTCCCTTACCGGTTACCCCGACTTTGTGGACAGGGGTCGAGCGACATACCATAGCTACATCAGAGGGAACATTAAGGTGATGATAACGAACCCGTGGAGGCAGTGGCGACTCAAATAAAATCGGTGGACGTTGGGGATAAGCGCGCTCTATCAACCCAGATAGCTCTTCGGGAATGGTAAAGGGAGCACCAGCAACATGGCGCAAGAAGGTCACTTGTCCCAGGTTCGGATGAGCCTCGCTAATGAGTTGGCTGTCCCGTTCAACTCGGGTGCTAAAGACCCGTTCCCACAGTTCCCGTGGTCCATCAGCACTAATGGAAAAGGTTCCGATTTGCTGGACGCGAAAGCCAAGGGATTGTAAAACATTTGCAGCTTGAATGCCCCGTCCAGGGGGTGGGGCGAATTGTTGAAGATTCTCCGGTTGGAGGTAGGTGTCAGTGGCGAACATGGACTGGCCACTTTCTGATACGAGAATGGCTTCAAAGGAAACTCGCTCTTGTCCAGTCTGTAGTTGTTGTATCATAATTATCCTGTTAGTTAAATCCTAGTTAGACAGCGGTTGATGACTATGGCTGTCTTTGTTGATCAACAAACCAAGTTGGTTTACTTCTTTGGTTTACTTCTTTAGTGTGGTATATGTGATCACATATTGACGTCACCCTCGTGGGTACTTGTGTTTTGTTCGGTTTTTGTTTAAAATTCCCCAGGGTGTTTTTGACTATTGAACAAACCGTGTGACGCATTCCCCCACCTCGTTCAGGTGGGGGTTAGTCCATGCCAAAACCAATCGCTAAAAACATGAAGCAAAAATTAAATAATTGCCGCCTTATATTTGATAGGTTAAAATAATAAATATAATTTATTTTATTTAGACCAGTGAAAGCGGCAACCAAAGTAATTAGAACCGATAAGTGGAAACTAAATCCAACCCCCGATCAAAAATTGCTATTTGGGGAGACGGTTAAGGTGTACCGCCGTGCTTGTCGATATTTGGTTGGAATCATTTATACTCACTGGTCTGAATTAGGTTGCTTGACAGCTGATCAACTAACTCCTGCTGTTGAACGTCTAATGCATGAGACTGCCAAGCGTCCTAATATAAAGTATCCTCAGTTTAATCAAGCATTCTACAAATTTCCCAGTTATTACCGTCGTGCTGCGATTCGGCAAAGCCGACGCTTCGCGAACGCTTTTGCTGCGGGTCAGGTTAGTAGTTTTGTGACCCGTTACCGAGAATGGCAAGCGGGCACTAGAAAAAGACGCAGCGATAGTCCTCCGAGACTGAATGCTGATACTGGTTGCTACCCAGCTTTATACAAGGGTCAATGCTATAAATTACATGGCTTTAACCAAGTCGATATCAAGGTATTTAATGGCTTAGATTGGGTTTGGACTACAGTTCAAATTACCGGCCTAAGAGAAAGACACCAAATAGCTAGTAACAAAATACTATCGCCTTCATTGATATTCAATGAAAGGGTCTGTCATTTATCCGTTCCGTTCAGTTGTAAGCCAGAAAAACGAAAACCAGAGGCTAATGTAACAGCAGTAGATCTAGGAATTAATACTACTGCGACAATCTCAGTTGTAACCCACAGCGGCACTGTAATCCACAGGAAATTTATACACCCAGGAAGAGACATAGACCGTCGGGATAAGCGACTAAAGTCCGTATCTATGCGGGCATCTAAGACTATGGGCAAAGGAGGAAAACTTCATAAAGGTTTTTGCTCCAAGACCTATCAAAAATGCCGGAGAATCAATCACCAAATCGGGCACATTGTTTCTAAGCGAATTGTTCAGATTGCTGAAGAGTTTAACTCCGAAGCAATTGTGTTTGAGAGTCTTAAGGGATGGAAGCCCAAAGGGGGACGGAAACGCTCTAACCTCCGGCAAAGGTTTCATGGATGGCTCAAAGCAAAAATTCGCGATTTTACTGAGATGAAATGGGTTGAGTTAGGCGGCAAAGTAATAGAGGTTGTGGCAGCTTATACCTCCAAACTCGCCTACGATGGTTCCGGCAAGGTCAAACGTGATTCAAAAAATTATGCCCTAGCAACCTTCTCCTCAGGTAAGCGGTTTAATGCCGTTCGCGTAGCGTGGCCTACGGCCAATCTAAACGGCGCTTACAACATTGGTGCTAGAGGTGTGTTTAAACTCACTAACAGAAATGGTAGTGGGGGTCGTTCCAGCAAAAGCCCTGGACGATCGCCTAGAAGCTGGGCTTGCCTGTGTGATCTCTGGGTTAGGGATAACCAAAGATTAGCATAGGACACCTCCACCTCGGCGATAGCCAGGTGGGGGAAGCTTCATGATTTGACTATAGAAAACTACAGGCACGACCCGATTGTGCCTCTAGCCTGGACAATGTTCGGATTATCGTTAACTGGATCAGAAAAATTCTGGGGGTTCTACAAACATCACCCCAGTTACCAAGGTTTGTAGTTGCTCAGGAATTTGTAGATTGTCAACCGCAGCTTTGGGATAGGTAACGTCACTGCCATCTATCTCCTGGATCAGGGTTTTCTGCTGTGGTTGGAAGGAAACATTGAAAGTTGATTCCCACAGGGATTGCGGGGCTTGTACACTGATAGTCGGTCCAATGTGCAGGATCCGGAAGCCAAGTTGTTGTAGAGCTAAAGCAGCTTGTCTAGAGTGGTTGGGGGATGACTGAATTTCTGCTGAAATCGTGTTTTCCGGCATAGAACCCCTCCGATGGAAAGTCTGGCGTCGTTGATTTTTGGGTAGGGGCGACCCATTCGAGCCAGTAATTCGGGCAAGTAATTAATGGCTCAAACCCTAGGTTTTATGTGCTTTTGCTTCGCCCTCCCATAGGCTAACCTAGAGTTTCCCTCAATTAAGGGTAACTTGTCAAGCTATAGCGCTACCCCCGCTGGAATCCGGATTCTGGAATCCGGATTCCGGAATCGGGCGGGGGAAGAGTGTGGTTAGAGGGGCGGGTGCGCGTGGGGAGAGGCAGGGCTGTTTAATTCTTTGGCATAAATTGTCAGATCAATGGGATTGAAAGGAAGGTGGGGTGCTGGGGAGAGGTTTTTTTTGAGGTTAAAAATCCCTATCTCCCTATCTCCCTATCTCCCTACATCCCTACCAATCACATTTTAGTCGGACAATGAAACAGCGCTGTTTTGATAGTCCTGAATAGGACCGAAAAAATTCACCAGCTCTTTTCTGTAGATTAGCTCCAGGTCATGGAATCAAGTTTGGTGCCAGTTCAAAAGTGAGGGGATTTTTTTATTGGTATTAATTTATACACAAAAAATACAAAAGTTATACGTTTTATACGTTAGCGCTAACGCGATCGCAATCATCAGATTTGCAAACTATAAATATCAGTTAATTTACTTAACGTGATTTTACTGACAGCTCAGGCTATGATCGAGTTAGTCACACAATTAGTAAACCAATTAGTTACAGACTACAGTCAATTAATTAATTCAAATAACTAGGGCGTCTATAACATGAACATAACTAAATTTTTAAGCAGTGGATTAGTTTTAGGGTCTATAGTTTTGGGAGCAGTAGGACAAGCCCAGGCAGCTGATATCGTCAAGTCCTGGTTAGCCGATGAAGCTCATAGCAACCCAGACACATATTGGTCAGGACATGCTTTCTGGTTACCTGAGTTGGACTCAGGGAGATTTGTATTTGACACTTCAGGTATCTTTAATGAATACGATGATGGGAGTGCTAATTTGTTGGGTACCATCGTTTCCGAAAAAGATGATACTAAACAATGGGAGGTTGATATTTGGTTCGAGAGCACACCAGAACCTTGGGGAGGACCTAAAAAGGAACTACCGAAGTCTGAATACGTAGAAAAAGGTGGCCCCGTCGATACTAGTAATTGGCGCTACTATAACATGGATGAAACTCGGGCGACCTTAAGTGGCCTAGGTTTCTACGATGGCAAGGAACTGAATCTTTACCAAAGACCTGAAAATGGTAAATACGCCTTCCAGGTTGGGGTTGGAGCTAATGGCAAAAAACACTAACTTTGGTATGTCTGGCTGGCTAGGTGCTACGGGTTCTTTTACTCTTAGCAATGCTGATATTAATGTTGATCTAACTCTGGATCCTAACCATCCTTCCAATTCTCAACCTGTTCCTGAACCCATGACAATGGGCTTGTTCAGCCTAAGCTTGCTGGGATTAAGTGTGACGTCATTAAAGCGCAAGTCTAAGGAATTGGTCTGACCTAGGAATTTTAAAGATTCCCGGATTTTTTCGTCGGCATAGCTGATTCAACCAGTTCTCTGTAGGAACTAGACCACTTTCTCGTAGTCTGTTCCTTTTTTAGGTTTTGTGGTAAGCATTCAGCTATCAGCTATCAGCTGTCAGTTCTCAGTTCTCAGTTCTCAGTTGTGACTTGGCCACTGACAAGTTTCTAGTTTCTAGTTTCTAGTTTTAAGTGACTATCAACCAAGAAGGATAAGTAGTAAACTGGATAGGTTATAAAACTAGTAAGCTCAAACTATTAATCTCAAAAGATTAAATAGTACATTAACTCAGATGTCAGCTGAGGATTAAGCTCAAGGCGTCGTTGAAGGTCAGCCAGATTACGGTATGGGCCACCATCAAAGCGATTTTGCATGATCGCTCTAGCTAAAAACAAGTCCACTGCTGGAATTTTCGTCAACTGTTCTAGAGATGCGGTGTTAGGGTTGACTAGCCCAGGCGTTACTAAACTCTCAGCATCGTAGTAACAAAACCTCAAAATTGGTTGCAAGGGTGTCAGACGTTGTACTGACCAACCTAGGGCAGCGGCCAAATCTTCTAAGCAGCAAAATTGCACACCGCTGCTGGTGAGTTCAAAAAGCGTCCGCGCCTGATGGATAGATATCCCTGGCAATCTCAGCCAATCATCCACACCAGCTTGATTCACATCAATGGTGAGCCCCAATTTGGCAGCTACAGCAATTTCTTCTGTGGATTGTAGCCGATAGTAGGGGTCACGCTTCAGCCTATGCTGAATTGATTGCTGATTTGGGTTTTGTCGAGTCTTGGGTGATAGCCAATCAAAAATTGCCATGAAACTCAAGCAATTAGGTCAAGTAATTGACGACGTTTTTGTTCAAATTCATACTCAGACACTAGTCCCTCCTGACGCAGGCTGTCTAGCTGTCTTAGGGCATCGGCAATTTCCCCTACCTTGGCTGGGTCAATCCCAGCCGATGGATTCTCTGAGGAAGATACTGTAGACTCAATACCGAGGTTAAAATTGAGGTCAAACTGATCTTGACTTTGTAGTAAATACCACACCCCCTCTATAGCACTAGCAATGCGAGGAATGGGTGTCCAACACAGGAGTAAGTACATTACTCCCCAGAAGGGTTGTCCGAGATAAAATTTGTGTAATCCACAAACGGGGAGCACTACCCCACTCAATGCCAGTAGGGAAGCGACTTTACGGCTTTTTGGCTTGCTCAACATACTTGCTTTGACCCGCGTTGAATAGCTTGGTGGAGATCCAAAAACTTTCAATCCTATGTTCCTATAATAATTACTTATCTCAGAGTCGAAACTTAGAGGTTACAGGTTATAGGTTGTTCCCGTAGCGTGGCCTTTTGGCCAAGGTTAACAGGTTACAGGTTAATAGGTTGAAGGTTCAACGGTCTAACCTTCAACGGTCTAACCTTCAACGGTCTAACCTTCAACGGTCTAACCTTCAACGGTCTAACCTTCAACGCTCCAACCTACCCTACAACGAACGCCTTGGGCGAACAACTGACTAATCTTCAACGGACTAATACGGAAAACCGAATTTTGTCCAGGTTTGACGCTACATTAAAATGTGATTAGAAGCGGCGATTGAGTACAACCAAACCGGTTGACAGGTAAGAGCAATGGGTTTTTTTGATTCGGAAATTGTCCAAAAAGAGGCAAAACAGCTGTTTGAAGATTACCAAGAGCTGATTAAATTGGGCAACGACTATGGCAAGTTTGACCGTGAAGGCAAAAAGATTTTCATCGATCAGATGGAACAGATGATGGAGCGCTATCGTATTTTTATGAAGCGCTTCGAGTTATCCGATGACTTCATGGCTCAGATGACCATAGAGCAGCTCAATACTCAGTTAGGTCAATTTGGGATCACCCCTCAGCAGATGTTTGACCAGATGAACATGACATTGGAGCGGATGAAGTCAGACCTAGAGAAGCAATTGTAGTCAGGAACGCCCTTGGTGGGGGTGGGTATACATGGACATCTGCCAAGACAGCTGAGAGCTTAGGGTCTTAGGCTCAGGATTGAGAGTGCCTTAGTAAGGAGCCGCCAATAATGACGGCTGATATCCCTAATTTATCTAGAATTTATCTAGATCGAGGACGCTTAAATTTTGAGGGTCGAGGGAAGTATCTCACTGGCTCGTTCCGCAAAGCGTAAGCCATAAACCTCCGCCAGATCGGTGCGGCATAGCCACCACCTGTTACCCCTCGCCCAAGGGGTCGGTTGTTGTCTCGACCAATCCAAACTGCGGTAGCCATCTGGGGTACATATCCCACAAACCATACATCTCGCTCTGAAGAGGTTGTTCCTGTCTTACCCGCCGCCTGACGCCCTATGTAGGCAGATTTTCCGGTACCTCCGTTAATTACACCGGTTAGGGTATGGTTAAGGGAAGCAACCGCCCATTGATCTAGCACCAGCTTAGGCTTAGGGGTATTATCTAGCAGCACATTGCCTTTACTATCGGTCACTCGGACAATTAAGGTAGTGTCAGAGTGCCAGCCATTATTGGCAAAAGTAGCATAGGCTCCTGCCATTTCCAATGGTGTTACCCCAACTGACCCTAGGGGTAAGGATAGCACCGGTTGCATCGGACTCTTAATCCCAAGGGTCTTAACCACATCAACGACTTTATCAAGTCCCACTCTCCTGCCAATCTTCACCGCTGGCACATTGCTCGATTGAACAATTGCGGTGCGAATGCTCATGGCACCAGAGTAGCCACCACCATAGTTTTTGGGTCTGTAATAGCCTCTACCATCTCGATAACGAACGGGGGTATCGTAAACAGTGGAACGGGGGGAATATTTACCTGTGGCAAAGGCAGTATAGTAAACAAATGGCTTAAAGGATGACCCAGGCTGACGTCGAGCTTGAGTAGCACGGTTGAATTTGCTCTTTTCATAGCTGTATCCCCCGACTATCGCTTTCACAAAATGGGTACGGGGGTCAACGGCGGCTAATGCCACTTGATTATCGTAAAGTCCACGGCGACGCAGGGTGTAATGAGCACGATTAATGATCTTTTCTGCCTGCTTTTGGAATTCGTAGTCAACCGTGGTCTGAACTCGCATTCCGCCCTTGGTGACCGCTTCCTGACCAAATCGCTCTTTTAACTCCACCACAGCAGCTTCTGTGACGAAAGGCAATTTACTGGTGCTCCAGGAAGTACTTTTCCCAATTAACAGGGGCTGTTCCTTAGCTTGTTTTTCTTGGGCTGCTGTAATCCATCCCAAATCCCGCATCCGCCTTAAGACAACGGCTTGTCGCTCTTTAGCTTTAGAGTAGTTGCTGAAGGGACTGTATTCTTCTGGGGACTGGATTAGCCCTGCCAACATGGCTGACTCCCCTAAGGATAGCTCAGATGCTGGCTTAACAAAGTAGCTGCGGGCAGCTGTTTCAATGCCATAGTTATTGTGACCCCAATAGATTTGATTGAGGTACAATTCCAAAATCTCGTCTTTAGAGAAGATTTGCTCAACTCGGATAGCGAGTACAGCTTCAGTGATTTTGCGGCTAAAGGTGCGTTGCCGAGTCAGAAACAGGTTTTTCACCAACTGCATGGTGATTGTAGAACCCCCCTCTACTACTGTCCCTTGTCTCCAGTTGACTAAAAAAGCACGACCGACGCTATTGGGGTTAACCCCATAGTGCATATAGAAGCGACTGTCTTCTATAGCTAGTACAGCCCGCTTGAGTTGAGGGTTGATTTGGCCGAATTCGAGCACTTCCCGATTCGCTTCCCCATGAAGGCTCACTAGAGGTCTACCCTTGACATCGTAAATGTAAGTTGTTTCTGTCGGTGTGTAGTTCCGGAGCATGCGCACATCTGGCAGGTTACGGAAGCTAGTCGCTAAGCCCACAAGTCCACCAGCTACAATCGAGCTAGCTAACATGGTAACCCCGAGGATAGTCCCTCCAGTTACCTGAGCCACCCCTTGCACAAACTGCAATACTTGTGAAGGCTTTCTTTTCCGATTTTTCCGATCTTGTGGTTGTCGAATAGTGCTATATGGCACGGTGATTTCATTTCCTTACTAAAGAACAGACATGTAAGCTAGGGGCTGTGCTTGGGGTGTTTTTTTTACTTCCTATAAGTACTTTCTATAAGACAATTCCAAGGATAGGTGGGCAGAGCAGGAATGTCTAGGACAATTATTTCTCGGTAAATTCCGGCAGTTACTTGCAAAAACTGTAAGTGTATCCATCTTTTCGGTGTATTGCTGATATATCTTGAGGGTTGCAGCTTTTATAGCCCTTCATTCCTAACGGGGTAAATCCAAAGCTTCCTTTACTTCTAGGAGTTACCTTGCCTATACCTAGTCTTTGATGTTTGGCTATGTCTCCAGTGACCCAGCCCTTAATTGGTTTTAATGGATTGTGCCTGACGGGGTAACCGTACTTGTTGAGTGCTGCTTTTTGTCTGCCTCCCTGCCCTTTGCAAGTAACTAACAGTGGCTGAGACGTTTTCAAGACTAAGGTCTCAATATCCCCAACGCAAGCAGCATCAATCCAGTGCTCCTTAGGAAGACCCAGTCTAGTCCGGTTGTACTTGGTCTGCGCTCCGGTTCCAGTAACTACAAACTTGATATTTTGGAGTACTTTCACTAACTTGTTACGAGTTGCATTTACCGCTGCCGCATCCAATAATGGTTGTTTGGCTTTAGTTTTGATTTTTTGGAGTAAACTTGGCTTCTTTTTTAGGAATTCCTCTATAGGTTTGTTTCCTTTTCGTTTATTACATTTTTCGCAGGCTAAGCAGAGATTACTGACTCGATTACTTCCACCAAATGACTTTGGGTGAATGTGCTCGATCTGCAAGGGAACAGACTGTTTACCGCAATAGGTACATTCTCTTCCCCATTTATCAAGTAAGTACTCCCTAACTTCGTAGCCAGCTAGTTCACCTTGTTGGTACTGAATACCATTGATTTCGGGATTCGGCATTTTCTGGGTATCAAACTTAACTCTTTCGACCCAAATTTCATTGACCGGGCAAAACTTGGTTAATCGCTTTACCCACGTTTCAATAGTCGAAACCCTGTGTTCTAGGCTGGGTGGGAGCCAAGCCTCTGAACGTTTGCGATTAAAAAACCGTGGCTTTCTGTAACGGGTGTGACGATTACGTCTTCGGTGCCTTACAGCTTTTCTAGACTCTAATTTTTTATTGATCAACCCTCCTCTGTGTTCTAACTCCATTCCCCAAATGATTTGGTTGTTTTGGACTAGAGCAAATCCAGTTGTTTGGCTACCAGGATCAATCTTAATTTTACAAGGTGATACAATTGGATTATCAATCGCTGTTTTTAAGATGATCGTGAACGGGTACATCCGAAAAACAGCAGCTTTACCTTTGTCTAACAACCGACGAGCTTTCTTTGGTGGAATAGGGTTTAATGGCTGCTTGTTTGTGTCAATAACAAATACATACTTTGGCATTTTTAGTGCTCTCAATTTGGTAATGTGTTCCTTGACAATGTTGGGATGGCTTGTTGGGCTAACCACACATTTGCCTTTGTCTTAATGATTAGCGACAGAGCCAGAAGCTGGAGTTCACCTCTGGGTGTCATAACCAAACCAACCTAGGAATCGCACCTGAGTCTGCATCCTAGTTGGCAATCCCGGAGATTACCGGGAATTCCCTAGGCTTTGGCTAGGAGGATTACTTACAAGTCTTGAGCATCGAATTTCTTAATAATGCCAGGACGTTATGGATAAGTGTCAAGCCCTACAGGTAAGCTTCTACTTAAGCTTCAACTACTGTAGCGATAAATAATTTTTGAATTAAAGCTAATTCTAGCCAATTCATACCATTTTGTATTCTACGACGGTCATTTCCCGTCTTGATGCAGTCCCTGTGGCAGATGCATCCACCGATTGAACCCTTGAGAGCCTAAAGCATGGGGGATTTAATCCCTATCTTACAAGCGATGCAGCGCCGCCAAAGGGGGTTCCCCCCATGAGCGACTGCATCAAGAAGAGTGGGCAAAAGCCGCATCTCGTAACAGTTGTCAACGGTTTTTTGTATAATAGTTAGCGGCATTTAGACATGGTTTTGGCAAGTGTCGGTCTAGCTGCTTAGAATTTGTAAACGATCCTTAGGATAAATTTAAACAATCTGTACTAACCTAGTTAATTGCCAACCATAGTCCCAACCAATGTCAAATTTTGAAATTCCCCTTTCTAACCAGCTAGCTTGGCTAGACAGAGGTACCAGTGAAATTTTTCCCCTACAACCGGATTCTCAGGATCCGAGTGAAAATCTAGCTATTCGGCTCAAGCAAGCTGAGCGTCCCTTACGGGTCAAGTTAGGTATAGACCCAACCGGTGCGGATCTCCACTTAGGTCATAGTATCCCAGTCAGAAAACTACGGGCATTCCAAGATGCTGGTCATACCGCTGTCTTAATTATTGGTGACTTTACCGCTAGAATCGGTGACCCTACCGGGAAGTCTGAGGTACGTCGCCAGTTGACACCAGCTCAGGTCAAGGAAAATGCTGAAACTTATCTGTCACAGGTGCGCCCTATTCTAGATTTTGATACCCCAGGACGGCTAGAAATTCGCTATAACTCTGAGTGGCTTAACCAGTTGGATTTGTCTGAGATTATTGAGTTGTTAGCCACTATGACCGTAGGGCAAATGCTGGCGAAGGAAGGGTTTGCTGAACGCTATCAACAACAAAATCCTATTTTCCTCCATGAGTTTCTCTACCCATTGATGCAGGGCTATGATTCTGTGGCAGTCAAGGCTGATGTGGAGTTAGGGGGAACTGACCAAAAGTTTAATATTGCCTTGGGACGGGATTTACAACGGCATTTTGGGCAATCTCCCCAGTTCGGCTTACTGCTGCCAATTTTGATTGGGACGGATGGGATACAGAAAATGTCTAAGTCTTTGGGGAATTATGTGGGCTTGTCAGATGATCCCCTGACCATGTACTCGAAGCTGGAGGGCACACCAGATCATCTATTGACGCAATATTTTGAGCTGTTGACTGATGTGCCATTGGATCAGCTTCCAGAACAGCCACGGGAGCAGCAAAAACAATTGGCTCTGACTATTGTGACCCAATATCACGGTGAAGCAGCGGCAAAAGAAGCTCAGCAGGCAGCACTAAACTTAGTAAAGGGTAGCACTACTGGTACGGGGGATTCTGTGCCAGAATTTTCATTGTCTTCTGTGGACTTTCCCGCTAAGTTGTTCTATATCCTTAAAGAATCCGGTTTGTGCCAAAGTAGTGGCGAAGGCAGGCGACAGATTCAAGGGGGAGGTGTTAAGTTGGATGGCGATCGCATTTCAGCGGTTGACCAGACCTTTGATTCCCCTGATCAATTGGTGGGAAAGGTTTTGCAGGTGGGGAAAAAGAAGTTTGCCCGTTTAGTTGATTGAAGGTATCAATGAAGGTTAGAAGGTTAGAAGGTTAGAAGGTTAGAAGGTTAGAAGGTTGAAGGTTGAAGGTTAGGAGGTTGAAGGTTAGGAGGTTGAAGGTTGAAGGTTAGGAGGTTAGGAGGTTGAAGGTTGAAGATCGGATTATTGTTCCTTTGGATGTGCCGAGCAAAGAAGATGCGATCGCATTAGTGGAGCAGTTGCCTGAGGTTAGCTTTTGGAAAGTAGGGCTGGAACTGTTTGTGAGCACTGGTTCTGAGATTATTCATACTCTCAAACATCGGCAAAAGCGGATATTTCTGGATCTTAAATTTCACGATATCCCCAATACGGTCGCTGGAGCAACAAGGGTTGCAGCCGCCTATGGTGTGGACTTAATCACCATTCATGCTGTTGCTGGTCGCAATGCTCTCAAACGAGCGGCTGAAGCGGCAGTTGAGGGAGCTTTGACAGCGGGATGTCCCCCCCCAAAGTTAATTGGTATTACTCTACTCACCAGTCTCAATTCCCGGGATTTGGCCTTTGACCTGAAAATTCCGATCGAGTTGCCCGAATTTGTCTTACAAATGGCACTACTCGCTCAAGAGTCAGGTTTGAATGGGGCAGTGTGCTCCCCCATGGAAGTATCACAGCTACGACAAGTGTGTGGTGATGATTTTCTCCTGGTTTGTCCAGGAGTACGCCCCCAATGGTCAGAAAAAGGTGATCAACGACGGGCAATGACCCCACTAGCTGCTCTACAAGCTGGTGCAGATTACCTAGTTATAGGGCGACCAATTACCGCTGCTGACGACCCAGTGGCTGCCTGGAATAGGATTTGTGAGGAATTAGCTGGTACTGGTGTATAGCTTTCAGCTGACGGGATTACTTCTAATTGCTTACTTGGGATTACAGATTAATGGGTTGAACCTTAGCAAGTTGAACCTAGAAGGTTTCCCAGAAAACTTTCAACTACACTTCTTTCAGAAGTTGGGAACAGGGAACAGGGAACAGGGAACAGTGGACAAGAATTCACGAAAACAGTATCAGAAAACTACTTTTGAAAGAGGTCTACTGTTGAACCTACCCTTCTCGAACGCCTTTGGCCAACAACCTACCAACTTTCAACTGACCAACCTTCAACCTGTCAACCTTCAACCTGTCAATCTTCAACCTGTCAACCTTCAACCTGTCAACCTTCAACCTGTCAACCTTCAACCTGTCAACCTTCAACCTGTCAACCTTCAACCTGTCAACCTTCAACCTGTCAACCTTCAACCTGCCAACTTTCAACCTACTAACCTTCAACCTCCCAACCTTCAATCTGCCAACCTCCAACCGACCAACCTTAACCCTTCAAGGTTCCTCCGACCTGCCAACCTTCAACCTTCACCCCGTCCAACCTGTTCGGTAGAGGTGGAAACCTTAACCTCCCTATTGCTGAAGGATTTACCTAGCTATGCCAATCGAGTGATTCAGAGGGCGCGGCGCTCAGACTCCACTGTGGACAATTTCAGTTATGTAATCGTGGCAGGAAAGCCAGAGTTTGAACCTCTGCCCCTTAAGTCCTTTCAATCCACGACTGTACCTAACCCAACGGATAGCGAAGCACTTCAACAAATCTTTCTAACTACCCTAGAGCGCAAGTATTTCAAGGATAAAGCTGTAGAGTTTCAGAATTATCACTGGCTATTTTTGACCAAAAGCTCTGATGGCTGGCGCTTAGTGATGATTTTTTCCCGTATTGGTTCTGTTTCAGAAGGCAAACTTCCTACACCGCCACGGGAAAGTACTAATGGTGTTATTGGTCAAGCGGTTAAGACTTGGCTCCGGGATTGTCGTGCTGGGACAATTCGAGCCTTTGAACAGAATCCCGTCAATTCCCGTCCTTGAGACAGCAAAGCATTCAGCCGTCAGTGGTCAGCCGTCAGTGGTCAGCCGTCAGCTTATTTTATTCAAAAGCACCGATTGCGCTACGGGCATCAGCTGATAGCTGATACGCGACACGCTGATAGCTTACGTTTAGAAAGATTTAAGAATTTAGCGCTGATTTCCTTCACTCTTCTAAAATCTCTACTAAGTCCTGAACCATTACATCAAACGTCCTGGCTAATTTATCCATAGAAGTATAGTCAATTGTTTTTAGACCAGGACAGCGGGCATAGTGTCTTACAGTGCTGTAAATCACTCCGGAACGGTCAGAAACTTCCTTGAGTGTCCAGCCCTTCTCCTGTGCTAGTTCTCGTACTTTCAGTCTGACTAAACCCATACTTGACAATTGATGAAGTTTATAGTTTAATAGTTCAATCGAGCAAACTATGAAAAGCGATCGCCCTCAAAAAATTTAAACACCAGGGCGATCGCACATAGCAAACCTCATGTCAAGAAACATGGAGGTAATACTAATTATGTTAACAACACCTAGCCATAAATTACCCGTAGTCACCGTATCTAAAATCAACCATAAATCGCGAGTGGTTCATCCACTGGCACGATTTGTCACTGAAAATACGGTAGCCTTGTTTTTTAATATCCAACCAGAGGAAATTTATCGCATCGATTGCTGGCAGCACGTTGTTTACGTACACGCCAAAGGTGTCAGTCAATTTGTCAGCTACGCCGATTTTCCGCCAATTTTAGGGGTAGACCCCCCAAAAACTGGAGATTACGACCGCTGGCTTAAACGGCGGGACAAAAGGCACAAATCCAAGCAATCCCTGGGTTTTTGGAGCCGATTCTACGCCCAGCAGTTTAAGCAAGCTTCCTCAAAGCTTAATCTTTATCAGTGGGGAAAATTGGTTGGTCTAGTCAAACGTGTACTTTTTGAGGCAGAATTGCAACAATTGCGGCAAATGTATGTGAACGAGAAAAGTTGGTGGGACGATTTTTGACTAGATACTATATCCTGATTCTATTGAGTCTTCTGTGTTTAACTGGCTGTAATTCCCCTGATAGTGCAGTTTTACAGTCCAACCAGGACAGTACTTTGAAGCTACTGTACTGGCAAGCACCCACTATCCTCAATCCCCATCTTTCTAATGGTTACAAGGATTCCGAAGCGAGTCGGATTACCCTTGAACCTCTGACTAGTTATGACAAAAATGGGGAGATGGTTCTGTTTTTGGCAGCAGAAGTTCCTACGGTAGAGAATGGTGGAATTGCTGCTGATGGTAAGTCGGTGACTTGGAAACTAAAGCGCAATGTAAAGTGGTCCGATGGCACCCCTTTCACCGCTGCTGATGTGGTGTTCACTTATGAGTTCATCACCAATCCAGCCGTAGGTTCGACTACTGCTAGTACCTATAAAACTATCAAAAACGTTGAAGCAATCGACGACTACACAGTCAAAGTCAACTTCAAGGATGTTAATCCAGCTTGGTTTTTAGTCTTTTCCGGTAGTGATGGCATTATTTTGCCACGGCATTTATATCAAGATTTCAATGGTGCCAATGCACGACAAGCGCCAGCCAACTTGATGCCTGTAGGAACCGGTCCTTATCAGGTCGTAGAATTTAAGCCAGGGGATACTGTAGTTTATCAGCCAAACCCTAACTTCCGAGAAGCCGATAAACCCTATTTCGAGCGAGTAGAACTAAAAGGCGGTGGTGATGCTACCTCTGCTGCTAGAGCAGTCTTACAAACCGGCGATGGGGATTATGCCTACAATCTGCAAGTGGAAGCACCGGTGTTGAAGCGACTGGAAGCGGGGGGTAAAGGTAAAGTGGTGGCTATCTTTGGGGCGTTGGTAGAACGGATTTTAATCAATCAAACCGACCCCAATCAACAAGCCCCCTCTGGAGAACGGTCTAGTGTCAAATTTCCCCATCCGTTCTTCAAAGACAAGCGAGTGCGTCAGGCTTTTAACCTAGCCCTAGACCGGGAAACCATTGCCCAACAGCTTTATGGACCAACGGGCAAAGCCACAGGGAATTTCTTAGTGTTACCAGAGCAATATAAGTCTCCCAATACTACCTATGAATTTAACCCTAAAAAAGCGGTAGCCTTGTTGGAGGAAGCAGGCTGGAAAGATACCAATGGTAACGGGATTCGGGATAAAGATGGGGTGGAGATGACCGTGTTGTTTCAGACTTCGGTCAATCCCGTGCGCCAGAAGACTCAGGAAATTGTCAAACAGACCCTAGCCTCGATTGGGGTTGGGGTAGAACTCAAGAGTATTGATGCTAGTATTTATTTCTCTGGTGATCCAGCCAACACCGATACTAACCAACGCTTCTATGCTGACCTACAAATGTTCACCACAGGGAATGATAGCCCCGACCCTGGTGCGTATCTGAAAACCTATACCTGTGATGAAATTTCCCAGAAAGCTAATCAATGGTCTCGAAAAAATGTCGCTCGCTACTGTAATCCGAAATACGATCAGCTTTGGCAGCAGTCTACAAAGGAGTTAGACCCAGAAAAACGTCGGAAAATCTTTATCCAGATGAATGACTTACTGGTTAAAGATGATGTGGTAGTTTTGCCCATTGTCCATCGGGCTGACGCAGCTGGGTTTAGCAATCAGCTGGAGGGTTATGACTTGACACCATGGGATCGCAATACTTGGAATATTATGGATTGGAAGCGGAAGTGATAGTTATTCCTAATTTTTCAAGTTTCAAGTTTCAATTAACGTCAGCTATCAGCTATCAGCTATCAGCTATCAGCTATCAGCTAGGAGGGATTTTAACTATAGGGGGTCGAATGAGTAAAATGAGCAGGGATTTTCAACGAGCCGTACCAGCATAAGCTTGTTTACTACCTCCTGTTCATTAGCTGACGGCTGTTCGCGTAGCGTGGCCAACGGCCAACGGCTGATAGCTGAATGCTTACAAATTAACTAATAATCAATTTCAATGACGCGATACTTAATTAATCGTCTTTTAGTTTCTATTCCCACCTTGATTGCTATCAGTATCGTAGTATTCGGTATCCTGGCCTTAGCACCTGGAGACCCGATGGGGGAATTTGCCACTAATCCTTCGATTACCCCAGAAGTGCGGGAAAATATTCGTCGAGCCCTTGGTTTAGACCAACCCATCCCGATTCGGTATATTAAATGGGCGTGGTCATTTATCCAAGGGGATATGGGATACTCCTTCACTAGCCGTAGTCCTGTTAGTGCCCTAATGCTCCAGCGTTTACCTACTACGTTATGGGTTGTAGGTTCCGCTTATATTTTTGCTGTATTGCTGGCGTTTCCCTTAGGAATAATTTCGGCACTTAAACGTTACTCTATCTTTGATAACATTGTCACCACCCTGGCTTTTCTAGGATTTTCTCTACCAACCTTTTTCACTGGTTTGCTGTTCATTATTCTGTTTAGTGTCCAGCTAAATTGGTTACCGTTTATCTACGACAGCACCCTGAAGGTAACAGATTGGAATAGTTTTGTTATCCAAGTCAAGCAGTCTATCATGCCCATCGTAGTATTAGGCTTATTTCAAGCAGCAGTATTGATGCGTTTTATTCGTTCATCCATACTCGAACAGCTAAATCAAGACTACGTGCGTACTGCTTATGCTAAGGGATTACATCAATTTGTAGTGGTCAATCGCCATATCTTACGGAATGCTCTGATTCCGGTTGTTACCTTAGTCGCCCTAGATATTCCTACTGTATTCACTGGTGCTTTAATCACTGAACAAGTATTCCGAGTACCTGGAATTGGTGCTTTGCTGATTGATTCTATCTATCGAAACGATACACCAGTAGTGATGGCGATTACCTTTATCTACGCTATTTTAATTGTAGTCTTTAATCTAGTCGCTGATATCCTTTATGGCATTCTAGATCCGAGAGTTCAGATAATATAGTAGGGAACAGGGAACAGGGAACAGGGAACAGGGATTAGGGAGTAGGGATTAGGGATTAGGGAATAAAAACTATCACAATTCATGATATAAATGCTATAGCTAACTGAGGTCTACAGCAGTCTATATTATAGCGTTTATCGCAGTTATGAGGTACGCTTATCAACCTCAAAGTCCCCCTTATTAAGGGGGATTTAGGGGGGTCATTTTGTACCTTATGGGATATAGAATTGCTATATAATGAGGTACACAGAATTTTTAAACTATTACTTATTAGAACTTAACTGCTCCCTGCTCCCTGCTCCCTGCTCCCTAAAATTTACCTCACCTAATTAAAAGCCTATACACTATACAAAAAATGAATTTTCTGTGGAAGTTTTTTGGTGGAGATGGATGGCGTCGGTTTCGCCAAGACCGAATGGCTGTAATCGGGTCTATTGTACTTATAATTATGGTGCTTACCATTGTTTTAGGGCCATTCATTGATAAAACACCTATTGACAAAATTGACTTTAGTCTATCCAGTGCGCCACCAAGTTGGGAACATCCTTTTGGTACTAATGATTTAGGGCAGGATCAACTGGCTCGGGTATTGTGGGGGGGACGCATCTCTTTAACGGTGGGGATTGCGGCTATGGTAGTGGCGATTTCCTTGGGAACTTTAATTGGAGCGTTATCGGGTTTCTATGGAGGAGTAATTGATACCTTCCTAATGCGTCTGACGGATTTATTTTTAGCATTACCTCAGCTACCGTTGTTACTGTTAGTGATTTATTTATTCCGAGATGTCATGCGGCAGCTGGCTGGGCCAGAGTTGGGTATTTTTATATTGATAGTGCTAGTAATTGGTTGCTTGAATTGGATGTCGGTGGCGCGATTAGTACGAGCTAGTTTCTTGACAGTGCGAGAGATGGATTTTGTAACAGCAGCTCGCTCGATTGGTGCTAAACCTCGTCGATTGATTTGGGCTCATATTCTTCCTAATGTGCTTAGTCCGGTAATTGTTGCAGCTACCTTGGCGGTGGGAAATGCGATTATTACTGAGTCTACCTTGAGTTTTTTAGGATTAGGGTTTCCCCCTGATGTTCCGACGTGGGGAAGAATGCTATTTGATGCCCAAAATTATATTGAAATAGCCCCTCATATGGCAATTTTTCCGGGATTAGCGATTTTTTTAACAGTGCTTAGTATTAATTATATTGGGGATGGATTGAGGGATGCTTTGGATCCGCAAACAAGGAGGAAGTAGGGAATAGGCAAGAGGCAATAGGCAATAGGCAATAGGCAAGAGGGAAAATGTTGGACTAATCACTCTACAGCCACTTGCCTATGTTAAAAACTAGGATACTCGATAATATCTAGGTTGATGGTTTCAAACCAAAACTCGACTAAAATACTCACGATACAAATGGCATCGAGGTACGACTCGATTACCCTGCTGCTCTACTAATCCCATACTATGTAGCTTGTAAATCTGGAGTGAATCTAATTCTACTGGCTCCCATGAAGTGACAACTTGCTGCAATGCTTTAGCTAATTCTGGTGCTTGTCGTAGTGCTTGCAAATGTCGTCGTAAATGGTTGCTGTAAATACCTGCTTCTGTGGCTGCTGCTTGTAACAACTCCTCTAAGCTGTTGCGCATTTAAACTGTGATAACAGCATTGCCTTTGTTTTTTATTTTTCGTACCCATTTTATAATTAACCCTCCTTCATTTAAAAGATGATTTAACAAACATTCTAATTCTTCAATTGATTTGAAAACTCGATTGGCAATATATTCTTTTGCTGAATGCCAAACCAATTCAATTAAGTTATAATCAGGACTATACTCGGGAAGATATTCTAAATAAATATTCGGCATATCTTCTTCTATTTTATGAATATATTCGGCTTTTTTGTGAAAACTAGCATTGTCTAAAATAATGACGATTTTCGGTCCTTTCTTAGCAAAGTCTTCTAGTTGATTACCCGCTTCCATCCATTCATTTTCTAGCTCTTTATAAAAGGTTTTTAAAACTTCATAAAAAGTTTGACTATTGCTTTTTTTGAGGAAATCTACAAATCTTTTTTTATCTGAATATCGCAAAGCTCCCATCACATTAACTCTCCCTTGCCTTTCGGGCAAAGCCCGACGCTGCGCGAACGGTCTCCTCTAACTTTTTTTCGCTTTCCTCTTTTACACCAGTTTTTTCTTCTGATGACTCTCAAACTAAATCCGCTTTCATCCCAAAACCATACCTGAAGACGCTCTGGGCTTTCTTTTTCTATTTTTAAATACTCATCTAGTTTCTTTTTAAATGCTTCCCTTTTTTTAGGGTCTTTTTTAGAATCTAAGCTATACTTTGACCAAAGGTAAACATATTTTTTCTTGACTAGTATCCTACGAACTTGAGACCCACTTAACTTGATGCCTGTTGTATCTTCTAAATGAACGGCTAATTTTTGAGCTGTCCATCGACCAAATTCATATCCTAATTCTTCGGGTTCTTTTTCGACTAATTCTAATAATACTTCTATATATTGTTTTGTTGCTTTTTGGTGATTGCCTTTCATTCTTTTATCTTTAAGACTCTCTAAGTCATCTGGATCTCCGTGGACACACCAATAACAGACTGTGTTCTTTGAACAACCCAAAACTTCAGCAATTTCTAACTGTGTTTTTCCACTATTCAACAACAGCAAAATTAAAATACGTTCTCTAATATTTCCATTTTCTTCTATTTTTAAGGCTTTTTGAAGTATTGTTTTTTGCTGTCAGATAATTTTTTGCTGGCATATTTCCTATTATTGGGTTATTTATTAATTTTTATTATACCAATTTAAATGCCGAACAGCTTAATGTTATCTTTCCACATGCAATTTCATATATTCCTAAACGTATTAGATAAGGATGTCCGCATACCATTTTCATGAGCTTTTCAACCTCACTATTGTTCCAATTAAGCCCATGGAAACAAGCTAAACTTTTTACTTGAATCGGGTCAAATTCTGTTAGTTCTAATGGTACTCCCGCATTGAAAGGAGATTGATTGATATCTAAGGGTATATAAACTTCCGTTGAATGGGCGACGACTAATCGCAGTTGTCTCCAGACATCAGCAATTTTTCCTTTTTCATGCCAGCTGCGTAGCATACCCAAAAAATCTTCAATGACCTCCCTATAGGAAAATAGACGATCTATATCATCTAATCCTAATACCAAAGGACAATTAATTTGGGGCAATAAATACTCTTCAAAGTACAGTGTACAGTTATCGTTGCTACCGAAAATTTCTGTATACCAATAATTCTCTAGCTGATTAGCTAACTTTAACTCCCGACTAACCTGTAGGCAAAGCCAACGTAGAAAGGGAGCATCCCAATTTGGCACGTTAGCTCTTTTTAGGGGGCTGAAACCCTTGAAATATCGTTGCTTTGGGTAATATTGTTTCCAAAATGGGATGCTCCCCGTAGAAACAGCTCCAAATTAGTCAAAACGGACTTATTGACGCTATTCAAACCCAGATACACTGTTTGATAATTTTCCGAAGCAGCATGGTCTAACAGCTTCATGATCAAAGAGGTCTTACCCATTAAATTTGGGGCTTTAATCCGAATTAACGCCGCCGGTTTAACTACTGTTTTATAGCCAAGAGATTCAATACCATCTCGTTCAATGTAAAAGGGAGAAGACGGTGCCACGGCACCTTCTGGAAACGGTAATTCTGTTGCTGAAACACGGAGCGATGATGGCAATTTTATCCTATCTTGTAGTTTTGTTTTACCTCTCTCTAAGGCGACTTTAAAATTCTTTTTAGTTAACTTTTCCCCTAAAGCTTCAGACAGCTTTTTCCATAATTGATTGCCAATATCTTTGTTAAGGTACTCTGTACTATAGCCAGAGCGTTTGCCAATTTCTTCATAGGTTAGTCCTTCCCAAGAACCTTCTAGTACAAGTATTTCTATATCATTAAGGTGCTTTTGGGTCTTTTGGAAAAGCAGTTGTTCTGCTATTTCTTTTGCCTGCTGCCAAGTCAATCCTGATTCTAAGTTACTCATTCTGAGTCGTTTCGGATGAAGACACAGATACCAGGGTAAGCGCAAGACAAATTGAGCCAAAATGCGATATAGGGCAAGAATTATGACCATATTAAGCCAAGATTGCTCAGCACTATTGCATATTTATATCAATATTGTTGATAAGAATGCCGCCTTATTGATTCTTGCGTTTACCCTGACACAGATACCAGTCTGGATTCTATTTTCTATATTACACGACTTGGCAAGTTAAGGGTGAATCAAGGAGCCACAACAGGGTAATCTGGGAGACATCACAGTTAGAGAGTTAACCGGGTGTATCTCATATTTGTAAAAAAGAAGGGGGAGTGTCGGAAGTTTGGGAAGTGTGGGGAGAGGGGGAGATACGGAGATAGGGAGATAGGGAGATGGGGGAAATTTTTATTAAGGGTAATGTCATATTCGTCAGTATCCCAAATTCCAGGGAGCATCCCATTTTGGAAAAAAAATAAAATTTATTCGCGAGTGTTAATCGCGAATAATATCCCAACTTAGATATTTTCTTGTTCGGAGTCAAAAGAAATATCTAGTAAGCTCTTTTTAAGAGAATCAATAGTTTTTTGTAATTCAGAAACTATGGTTCTTCTGGCTACACCCATCACCCCAGTGACATGGGCTTCACTCCCAGCCTTCCCCAAATGCTTATATTTACTTAACTTGGGCCGTGAACCTGTGGTCTTAAAGGTGGGTGAACTGGCTTGTAATTTGTAATACCAGTAGGCTTTTTGGAGCTGTCGAACTTGATAACGCGCTACCCAAGCATCTTCCGGAGCAAGTTCCCCTTGACCCTCGAAGAACTTTTGATAGGTTTCGAGACTAGCAATCGCTGTCTGTAAACGAGTTATTCTCTCTAGTGTATCTTGTTGTGACTTACGGGAAACTCTTCTGCCCATTGAGGAAAATCTCCATGGGACATCTATTCGCGAGTATAAATCGCGAATATTGTCTAGTGTAGCAGGATTTTTAAGGGCTTAAATAGCTAGTTGACCGTTGAGATAGGCACAACGCAGTTGTAAGATATTAGCGACATTATCCCGGTGCCACTGGGCTCCGTTTAGTTTAACTCGGTGGCTGATTTGTTTGACAGCCGATTCCACCGCTCCGCTTCCAATTGAACAAATTTGTTCCCTTTGAAAAGAGTGATAATTTATTAACCTTTTACGATGTTTTTTGAGATAGCAAATAAATTGAGTTCCTCCCACTGGCTGAACTGACTTTAACAACTTCATTGCCTCGGATACCTGTCCCATCCACAGGTAAGCCTCTAACTGTTTTTTGAGGGATTTTGTCGTTTCTATTTTAGGCAGATTTTCGATTAGGTGATACCAGTCCAAGATTTCAATCCTATCCTTATTATCTCCAATTTCAGATATATTCCAGATTCCATCATGTCCATCTCCTAAGCAGTAGAAGGGCGAGGTTAATAATTGACTATTTATCCAATCCGTTAAAGATAGATTATCTTGAAAAAATGCTCCGTAATAAATACCTGTCTTGATGCAGTCGCTCATGGGGGGAACCCCCAAGACCGCGCTGCATCGCTTGTAAACGAGCTGTTTTGTATTCTTTCCAAGAACTAGGTTCTCCTAAAGTTTCCGTCCTCAAGCGGATTTTCCCTCCATCAACACTTACCTCGGATAACCCTTGTTTTAGATCAGGAAGTGTCAACTCAATTTGGTTAACCTTTCGTTCGCGTAGCGTGGCCTTTGGCCAATGATGAGTGGAGTGACCAACTTGGAGTCCAGTTAACAGATATAAGTCCTGCTCTGCATCTTGATAAGATTCATTGGCACTCAAGAGGAGACAGCATTTTTCCAACAGAGGGCTATGGCGCGTATAAGGTTGTATTCCCAAAGCATCTGCTTGTTTTTTGGTAATCTTCAGTTTTCCCAGACAGCTTTTAATGGTTCTGGTTTTTCCTCGTTGGATTTGGGTCTTTTTTCCGATCAAAAAAGGGCAATTTTGGGACTGACATGTTCTCAAACCTGCTGTCTGACTGTAATTTCGATATCTGCTAGGCTTTCTAAGCTATCAGTGTCAGTATTGTTGTACAGAATCTCACTGGCTCGTATTAAACAAGCTTCCAGCTCTTCCCGTTCGGATGGAGTCATTAGCAAAGCGTATGAACATCTACGTCTCTATTATGCCAGCTCCTAAACCTCCAACTCTACATTTGGAATTTAATTCGCGAGATATAATCGCGAATTAAATTCTCCCCCTCTCCTTGTATTTTCCAAAATGGGATGCTCCCAAATTCCATACATTCGTGCCTAGCTCAAATTGAGGATTTTTAGATTTCATGTCTGAATTCCTTGTGATTATTACTGTGGTGGAGGTAGATGCATCCTTTTCACAGTCACTTATCCTGTGGATGGATAATCAGTACAATCACGTTGTAACGATGCCAGAATGTTACCGTTCGCTCGCTTGAGATAAAGACCCTATGCCCCAGCCTTCCGGTTAGTTGCCAGTAGTTTCGGCATCCGACCTGTGAGCGCCCTTTAGTTGTCTAGCATCAGCACTGCAAAGCGTTTGTTGCCATTGACGGTGTAAGGCTCAACATCAAAAATTCTCGCCCCATTTTGTTGCCACAGTTGATTAACTTGCGCTGCGGTTTTACCGTAGTACCACCACCAGCGTTGACCTTGAGAGCGTTCCATGACGACAGTAAAAGTATTGTTGCCACGTCTTTCGATATCGATTAATCTGGCTTTGTTTTCTTTGAGTTTCGAGCTAATAAAGTTGGCTGATTTGTTGGAATAAACCCACCACGCCTTGTGGTCTGCACCTGTATTTTTAATCATTACAGCACTAAACCGGCGCTGACCACCGACAACATAGGTATCGAGGTCAACAATGCGTGCTTTATTATCCCTGGCTTTTGCCATGATGTCATTAAAGGAAAGGTCAGTATAGTACCACCAAGCTTTAGCTTCAGAACCTGTATTGGAGACGAGAACGACTGCATAGCGTTTTTTGCCATTGACCCGATAAACTTGCAAGTCGATAATCCGAGCCCGATTTTGCGAGAGTTTTTCTTTGAGCGTCTGAGAAGTTATACCGTAGTACCACCACCATTTCTTAGCATATGCACCTTGGTTTTTTACCATTGCGGCGCTAAAGCGATAGGGAGAGGTAGATTCTACTTCCAGGTCAATAATTCGATAACCTTCCTTAAGCTTGGCTTTGATTTGGTTAACAGACACACCTTGCAACCACCAAAACTGAGTAGGAGTAGTGTCTGATGTTTCCGTCAGAGCAATCTGTGTATTGGCAGTGGTTTCTAGTTGATTAGCTTCTGAGGAAAGAGGCTGCAATTGACGAGTAGATTCGGGGAAAACTGGACTCGATGCATTAGCATTTAAACTCAAGAGTGGTAAAGTGAATCCGAGTGTTAGGAAGAATGCGATCGCATTTCGTTTCATAATCTTTGTTCACCTGAATGCATAGATGTAATGTGGAGTGAATGTCCAACTAGCCAATTTGCTCTCTTTTGCGTGCTAGTTGGGGTTAATGGTAGATGCACTCTAGATTTGAGTTGACGAAAATCGAGTCATTAAGTTCCCACTAAAATTCTCAGTTAGAAGAAACAAAACCAAGCTGTCTGGGGTAGCAAATCTTGTATTTGTATGCTGAGGGGGTGACATGAGCCCCAAAAAGCTTACTCTATAAGGCTTTGATGCCAATGGGCTCATGGAAGATACAGTCGGAAATTAACCCTCAATTCATTTCCTGGAAGCCCAAACCCTTATAACTACGTCCAAAGTCAGCCCAAAACAGAATGTATATTTTTGTTAATTATCGGCTGAAATTACTACCCAGTAAGGATTTCAGCTTGCATGTCACCCCCCCAGATTTGTATGTACAAGCCGAACAAGAATTAACAGGTGATTTCTCACATTGCACGCGCACAGAAACAATGCCTTCAAAGTCTCCTGTTAACTTTCGGAATTGAGGAAGAGCTGGTGCAGCAGATACATTAAAGACTTGAAATATCCCCACTGGGCCTTCAAGTTCGACCCTGAGATCGTGGTTGCCAGTAGCTTCTATTTCTAGGCTAATATTGCGACGAATTCCTGATTGCCAAATTAAGTCGGGTACCCAAAGGCAATCAGTAGAGCTATCCGGTTGGCGAGATACTTCATTTTCTACGCAAGCGGTTGGTAAAAACCAGACAAGGGTTGGAAAAGGTTGAGTTAGTTCTTCTGCGTAAAAGAAGAGAGAGTCAAGAATTAAAACAGCAGTTTCTGCTTGGTTATCTGTAGGAGAAGGGATTAATTCAATGCTTGTTACCTGCTCAAATTCTTCAACAAAAGGCGCTCCAGCACGAACTTTCCTTGTCAGGGGTTCAGTACAGTTTTTGGTGACAATTTTTACTTCAAAGTTGCTGTTACCTCGATTAGTAAAGTTTGCGAGAACTCTTTGAGGACGACGAGAGCGGAAAATGTTTCTGCTCCCTTCTTTACAAAGCATCTGCACTGTTTCCTGCATCCAGGATATTTCAGGAGATGACTGTTGTTTCATACATTCAGAAGATTGATAAACCATTTAGATTTCCTATTGATTTAGGTTGTAAATGTGGTAATGAGTTTTTGGTGATTCAGTGTAGGCAATGTCTAGACTACCTGCTACACATCACGCTGCCACCACAGGACCACATCAGCAAAGGTCATACGACCCTGGGTAACCACAAATTTGATCCGATTGTTGCCATTTTTGAGTAAATTGGCACTAATCACTTCGTGGATGCTGTTTAAGCCAGAATTCCCTAAAGTAAAACTGACCTGATTAGAATTATTGACAGAAATATTGAAGCTAACTCGCTCGCTAGTGGGATAAACCATGAAGGCAAGAATGGATCTTGAACCTAAATGGGCATCACTGGGAAGAGAAAATGAAAAATCTTGATCGATATCTCCGCCAACTTGCAAAGTGAACTTGCTGTCTCGTATAATGCTATAGTCTGAAATTCTAGCCATGATTTTTACCTCTGATTAATTAGTACATTGCTCAAGCCCAAAGCTGAAATAAGCTTGATATCAATCATTATCTTGGTAAATCTAGGAAGCAACCATGGGAATAAAATCAGGTAATTCCAAGGATAGTTGAGCGATAAAAATAGGATTAAATCAGGTCAAACAAAATTAAAATAGGAAAAAGTCAGGTGGATTGCTCTGGGCTGGCAAATTTATGCGATGATAACTATATCCCGCAGTAGATGTGCTGTGCTACCATGACTGACAATTCAAACTCTGATTACGAATATCATATTGGTGGTAGTCTTCCGGCTGATGCACCAAGTTATGTGACGCGACAAGCCGACTGGGAACTTTATCACAACTTAAAAGCCGGACAACTTTGCTATGTTCTCAATTCCCGACAAATGGGTAAATCTAGCCTGCGCGTGCGGGTGATGCAAAAGCTACAAGCAGAAGGGATCGTTTGTGCTTTTGTTGATTTGACCGGGATTGGCAAAGAGGGTATTACTCCCGAAAAATGGTATGCCGGAATTATCTATTCTATTGTTAGTAGCCACCCGCTCAAAGAAAAATTTAATTGGCTTTCTTGGTGGCGGGAACGCAGAGATTTACTTTCGCCCATACAGCGCTTGCATTCGTTTATTGAGGATATTTTTTTAACAGAAACACAAGAAAATATTGTTGTTTTTGTTGATGAAATTGACCGCGTTTTAAGTCTAAATTTATCGTTAGATGACTTTTTTGCCTTAATCCGCTTCTTTTACAATCGGCGAGTAGATAATCCTGCCTATCGTCGTCTGACTTTTGCCCTTTTGGGAGTGGCAACCCCAAGCGATTTGATTAAAGATAAAACCCAAACTACTTTTAATATTGGTCAGGCCATAGAACTACAAGGATTTAAACTACAGGAATCCCAACCCTTAGCTAAAGGTTTAGCAGGAAAAGTAGACAAGCCGCAAGGGATTTTAGCAGACATCCTCGCTTGGACAGGAGGACAGCCATTTCTGACGCAAAAACTATGTCAGCTTGTAGTTCGAGAAGCAGACAAAGATAGCATTGTGAGTTCCCAATCTCTTGAGGAGATAGTACGCAAGCAGATCATTGAGAATTGGGAAGCACAAGACGAACCCGAACATTTGCCGACAATCCGCGATCGCATCTTCCGTAATCCTCAAGGTGTTGCTAGGCTCCTCGGCATCTATCAACAGATTCTACTGCAAGGAGAAATCATTGCTGACTCTTCTGTTGAACAAACAGAGTTGCGTTTAGCAGGATTAGTGGTACAACAGCAGGGTAAATTAAGGGTCTATAACCGAATTTACCAGCAAGTTTTCAATCAGCAATGGGTAGAGAAGCAATTAGAAAAGCTGCGTCCTTACTCGGAAAATTTCACGGCTTGGGTTGCTTCCCATTATCAAGATGAATCCCGTCTATTGCACGGTCAAGCATTGCAAGATGCCTTGCAATGGGCGAGTGATAAAAGTTTAAGTCCCATTGATTATCGTTTTTTAGGGGCGAGTCAGGATTTTGAGAAGCGAAAAGTTGAAATTAATCTAGTTATTCAACAAGGAGAAAGTCGGCTCTTAGCCCAGGCCAATCAAACTTTAACCAAAGCGCAACAGCAAGCTAAAGCCGAATTAACCAAAGCGAAACAAACAGCCAAGATGATCGTTGGTATTGGTTCTGGCATTCTGGCAATTTTGTTGTTAGTTGCCACCGTCGTCGGATTGCAAGTTAGACAAGCCAAACGGGAGCTTGCAGAATTAAAGCTATCACTGCTTAGTGTCAACTCCCAAAAAGCGTTGGACTCCAGTCCCTTTGAGTCTCTGTGGAAAGCCCTGCAAGCAGGACAAAAACTACGAGGCATGGAAAAGTGGCAGCCAGTGGAACCAGAGACACGTAAGCAGGTAATTGATACCCTCCGTCAGGCAATTTACCTTACTACCAAAATATCCGGGAACGTGAGAGCCTCCCTGTTTCAAGGGCAGGGTAAGCGCAAGAATCAATAAGCTGTAGCTTATTGAGAAAAAACTGGGTTCATTCTCAACTATTAAACTCTATTGAGAATCAAGTTCTACGAGATTATAGGGGTTTCGAGCCACGATCAACCGATATCCAGCCAATGCACATTATGGGCAATTTTTTCTTGCGCTTACCCTGGTTTCAAGGGGAGGATGAAACGGTTAGAAGTTACCGTAAGATAATGGAGCCTTTATGGTTGATTGGTTATGCAAAAAAGGTTAAAACTTATTGATTAAGGCTCCATTATCTAAGGTTTCGTCTCCGGACGCGACGGGTTTTAACCCGCCGTGTCCCTCTGCTTAGGTTCAGGAAATCTGGCTATTAGGCTTCTGATCAGCTCAGATGGAGTCATACCACGCCGTTCTGCTTCCTGCTTTAACTGCATTTTTTCAAATTTGGTAATTCGGATCATCAATCTTTCGTCTTTCATTTGTGAGTTACCATTTGCGCGTACATTTGTTACGATTATAGTGGGAGGTGATAAGATGTACAAGACGATTCCAGTAAAAGCAAACTTCACGGACGAAGAGCGAGCCTTTTGGGTTTTTCAATGCCAGCAAGCTAATAGCTTATTAAATTGTGCTATCTATTACACCAAACAGAAACACTACAGTTGGTTAGAGCAAAAAGAAGAAGCTTTTACAACCTATTGGCGAGGGGATGATCTTAGATATGGGTGGAAGACCTATAAATGCAGCATTAAGCATGCCGAACTCTGCAAGAATTTAAAGGAAAATCATCATTACAGGGCGATGGCGGCTCAATCAGCTCAGCAAACCCTCAAGACTGTAGCCGAATCAATCAATAGTTATAATCACTTAGTTGGCCATTATTACAAAGGGAATGTTGATCGACCAAAGCTACTAAGATACAGAAAGAAAGGCGGATTGGCAGCTGTGACTTTTCCCAGGCAAGCTCTCAATTACAAGTCAGGTTTGTTTTACCCATCCATCAGCAAAGAGACAAAGCCTGAGTTGATCACTGAAATAGCCCTAGAACCGCCAGATTTCATAGATCCAGACTGGGTAAAAGAGGTTACTGTTCGCCCATATTTAGGAGAATTGTGGATTGATTGGGTTATTGACGACGGAAAGCAACCAGTCTCTGACAACCCCAATCTTGACTACTCCCAGGCTTGGAGTTTCGATCACGGCGGGGATAATTGGCTAACAGGTGTTTCGACTCACGGTAAAAGCCTAATTATCGACGGTCGTAAGCTAAAGTCACTGAATCAGGCATACTGCCGGTTAGTAGCCAAATACAAAGCAGGTAAGTCTGATTTTTACTGGGACGCTAACTTGGATCGGGTTCAGCGAAAGAGAAATAACCAGATGAGAGATGGGATCAACAAGGCTGCTAGGTTCATCATCAATAGGTGCCTAAATGATCGAATCGGAAACTTGATCGTTGGTTGGAACGAGAGGCAGAAAGACCGTTCTAACATGGGCAAACGGGGTAATCAGAACTTCGTTGTAATCCCCACTAAAAGGCTAATCGAACGGTTAAAACAACTTTGTCCAGAGTATGGAATAAAACTCACAATCACTGAAGAATCGTACACCAGTAAAGCGTCCTTTCTTGACGACGACAGCCTCCCAAAAATTGGCGAAAAACCCAAAGGATGGAAACCGTCGGGTAAACGAGTTAGGCGCGGATTATATAAAACCTCTTTTGGGTGGCTAGTAAATGCGGATTGTAACGGAGCCGCTAACATAGCCCGAAAAGTAGCCACACAGCTAAAAATCGACCTAGCTAAGGTGGGTAGGGGAGTTTTGGCACTCCCACACCGGTATGACCTTTTCACCTCAATGAATAGATCATACAGGACAAGATGTGAAGAAGTGCGGTTTCAACCCACTTCGTAACAACCTTGTAGAATCCCCTGTGTTTTAACCAGGGGAGATGTCAAGTGGTCACAACAACCAGCTTACCAGTATCAAATTTAGCCCTGATGGCAAGCTCTTAGCTTCTGCTAGTCTTGACAGTAGGATAAAGCTATGGGATGTGACCACAGGAAAGGAACTGCAAACCTTAATTGGTCACCGTCATTGGGTTAACAGTGTGAGTTTTAGCCCTGATGGTAAATTGCTCGCTTCTGCTGGGTCTGATAACACGGTAAAGTTGTGGAATTTGGAGCTAGATCTTGATAATTTGATGAGGCTAGGTTGCAACTGGCTTGATGATTACCTAGCTACACATCCTGAGATGGAAGAATTAGAGTCTGCTTGCCAAAGTGCTCTTGAAAAGAGATATAGCCATTCTCATCACGAGTGAGGACAAACCTTACTTCTTTACTTCTGCCTTCTGCCTTCTGCCTTCTGCCTTGCTTTTGCCCTTAGTATAAGTATTCAACCGGACATGATATTAATCCACCCGGCCAAATCGCCCAAGGGGAAACAGACGGAATAAGACTTTACCAAAAATTTGCTCCCTATCCACCAAGCCCACCAACAACTTATCCTGATCATCTGGATTTTTACCCAAAACTAAGTAGCAACAAGAGGGGATGTCTATCTCTAGTTCTTGGTAATCTTGGATGGGAATTCCTTGAATGTAGTCAGTTTGCAGCAGATGACCATTGACATAAACCTCTCCTTGCTTAATGGCAAACGTTTCCCCAGGTAACGCCACAATCCGCATCATGTAGTTGTTACCATTAAAGCCTTGCTTAGCCAAATCCTTGTTAACCCAAAAGTCAATTACATCTCCGTGGTGGAATTTGCGCCAATGACGGGTGACCATATCCGTGAGAACCACATCACCGCTCTGGACTACTGGTACTACCGTTGATTTTAGCCCACTGTCAACCCTATAGATGCTGATAGTGAGAATTAGAACAACAAACAGAGAAAATCCCAACAGAATATAGCCCAGACCAGGGTTTTTAGAACGTTCAATCAGGGGGGCTCGAACAGGTTGATTGCCCACAAAATACTGACGCAGGGCATCATGAATAAAACGATAACGCCCTCCCACTTGCTGAATCAACCGCCGTTCTGCGGCATAACTGAGGAACTTGGCATAGTTCCAAGGAATTGCTCCCCTTTGCCATAAAATCAGCCTCAGGGTCAAGTGCCGTATCAAGTCTTGACCCCCAGTTCCTAGTGCCAAACTCAAGCCTACAAGTAAACCCATTCTTAAAGAGCTAGTCAAATCAACGTTAGCTTCTGTAACGATGGAGATAAGGGGATCAATTAATGCCCCAGCCTGAAAAGCAAACAGGGCAATAATAAACGTGCTTTTAAACGATTCTTTTATACTTTGATTAGGTTTTTCTAAAACTTTAATCTCTGTTTTTAGCCCAAAAATCAGCCCACAAATCAGCCCACAAATCAGCCCAAAAAACAGCCCAAAAATCAGCCCAAAAATCAGCCCAAAAATCAGCCCAAAAATCAGCCCAGATTTCACGCAATAACAAGTAGTTATAGCAAAAGCTTCAGCATTTAGTTCGTAGTATTTAAATTCCTCAAAAAACAGCCCAAAAATCAGCCCAAAAATCAGCCCAAAAATCAGCCCAAAAATCAGCCCAAAAATTAATCTAAACGCAATTCTTTCCCGACCTTTTTTTAACCAATATGACTGCATATTTTCAATGAGAAATTCAGTGGTTGAATCGGCTACTAATTGCCGAGCTAGATAAGTCAACCAATGTCTAGTCTCCTCATCCCCATAAGGAACTCCCTTGGGATAGTTTTTCGGATTAAGGGGTAACTTTAAGCGCTCCTCCACATAGGCTGACCACAGTTGTGCCTCATTGGTAATCGGCTGCCCCTGGTATGCTGTCACCATCACGTTTAAAAACAGGGGTTTATCTGCCATTTCTCTCATCTGAGCATCACTGGATAGCAGTTGCCAAAGCTTGGTTTTACCCAGGCGCTGGAGATAATTTTGGATTTGGACATCATTGGGGGACTGCAAGCAATAAGCCCCATTAAGTTTACGTAGTTTGACTATTCCCTGCTGATATTCTTCCAGGCGACAGCAAACCACCCCACGGCGTTGGATGTTTTGCTTGAAAAACTGATTAATTTTGGTGACGCACAGCCTTTGACGGGGTATGCCTAACTCATCTAAACCATCGAGAAGGGGCAGTAGTTGATGGTTTTTGAGCCATTGTTGACTAATTTTTTCGTCAATGCTGTAATTGTGTTTTAGTTGAGCCACTAACCATTGATCAATCGGTTGCTGATCATTTTTCCAGGCAGAAAGCTCGAAGATGATCGGGACCGGTGCAGCATGATTCTGTTCTGCTTGCTTAACTAAATCCTCTGCTAGTCTTAGTAAAGTGGTGGTTTTCCCAGACCCCGGTTCCCCTAAAATGAGTAACCGACCTTGCACATCTGGCCGTTCAAATACCTCCATTGCTGAGGTTTGAGGCGCTAGGGGAATTACTTTCTGTCGCTGGTCACGTTCTACCGCCCCCTTGCTCTGCTCCATTGGTAATTCCAGATACAGATTAATCTCTAACTGGTCTTGGTGCAGAGAATCCTGGAGTCGAGTTGTTACCTCCCAATTAACTGCTTTCAGTAAGTCTTTGCGATTGCAACTAGCAGCATACTGATCACGCTCAAGCCAGCCAATTAGCTTGCGTTGTAATTCTCTCCAAAGGGGAGCTGGCAAATTTCTTGGCTGCTCCCGATGATTAATGTAATTACCCTCAACATACACACCGTGGTCAGCAAAATCAGTCTCGCGGTAATTACGTCCTGTCTTAATTTCACGCTCTGGCTGCTTTGGTTCTTCAGTCACGACTGTAAATCAAGCTAGGGTGATCGAGGTCTAGTCTGCTGTTAATACTGCTGAGTTTGCGTTGCTGAATTGAAGTATGAATGCGCAATCGTTTGGTTTTGCTAAAGCCCCCTAAATCCCCCAAATTTGGGGGACTTTTAGAGTTTTTTCCCCCCAGAATTGGGGGGTTAGGGGGGCGAAACCATACTCAGAATCAGCAACGCCTAGTTTCCTGCAAATCTTGCAGGGCACCGATAACAAAACTAGCAGCCGGATGGTTCAGCAGTTGCTCAAAAGCACTGACACCACCAGCTTTCAAGGCACTGAGTACTCTATTACTCAAAGCAGGGTTAGTGTCAATCTGCTCAACTGCTGCTGCTGCCACCTTCATCTTTCCAGTGGTAGTATCGGTAGGGTAAGTTTTGTCTAAGGTCTCTAGTAATTGTTGAATCTCTGCTGCAGCTTTAGCGAGGTTTTGTTTTTGCTCTGGGTTATTATTGTAATAATCGCCCTCGACGTAAGCACCTTGGTCCCTGAAGTTGCTGTCACGGTAGTTTCTACCTACTGTTTCACGGTAATCCCTACCAGCTTGAATATTGCGATCGCCACTCATAACTAATTTCTCCTTAGCCCCTCACGGTAAAGCCAATCCTATATCCCTTTTCAGCCATGAGCACCCTCAATGCACTAAAAATGGGAGTATTGGCTGTATTGTAGCTAGATTTGGATAAATTGACTGAATCTCAACTCTGTTAATTCAGCAATGCCGTCTTTCTTACCCTTCTCACGACTCAATCCCTAATTCCTCTTTCAATTCTTCCAAACTTTGAGGAGTAGCTTCTTCTGACTCTGCCCATTCCAAGGCCCTAAACAGACGCTTGGCATTTTCTGGCGATCGCAACAAATAAATAGTTTCTAAGATACCGGACAATTCATCTTCAGCAATTAACGCCACATTTTTCTGGTTACTACGCTTGATGACGATAATTTCGCGCTGATCGTAAACTTGATCTAGGATGCTAGCTAGGTTAGCTTTTGCTTGAGAATAGGTAGTTTCCCGACTTGACATCGTTTCATTGAGGCTGAGTTGCACAATAATATTGTGCATCATTGAAATTGGAACTGCACGGTAATCTGATCCGGTGCAGCTCCTAAAAGCTGTTTGACCCGATGGTTAGAATGGGAATCTTGGTAGAACAGGCATCTTGCCTGTTTCATGTTCCGGCATCTTGGTGGAATGAGCATCTTGGTGGAATAGGCATCTTGCCTGTTCGGCGATCTATTCGAGCGGGCAAGATGCCCACTCTACGAAATTGGTTATTCCCGAGCGGGCAAGATGCCCACTCTACCAAATTGGTTATTCCCGATTCCCGATTCCCGATTCCCGATTCCCGATTCCCTTTATTACCCAAATACCTCCTGAATTCGTAACTGCTCCAACCCTCGCCCAATCAAGACCAAGAGAGTCTGACGCTTTTCATCAGCTTGCCAAGGACGGTCAAAGAAACTCTCAATGCGATCGCCTACTCCTTGGATCACCATCCGCATCGGTTTATTAGCAACATTCACAAATCCCTTAATGCGATAAATCTCTTGCTGTTGCACCAATTGTCGTAATTTTGTCTTGATTACCTGTGGATCAAATGCCTGATCTAAAATGATATTAACTGAATTAATATCATCATCATGGTCATGGTCTTCTTCATGGTCATGATGGCTAGGACGGGAGTCTAAATTATCTTCTACTCCGGCATTAAATCCTAGCAGTAAATCAGGACTAATGTCTCCCTCGTGACAAGGAACAACTTTCACACTACTTGGTAACTGCTGTTGCAACCAATTGTTTACTTTGGTTTGAGTAGGACTATCCACTAAATCCACTTTAGTCAACAGCACCATATCAGCACAAGCTAGCTGGTCTTCAAACAATTCCTCGATGGGAGTTTCATGTTCCAAGGTTGGGTCAGCCTGACGTTGGGCTTCTAAAGCATTGATATCGCTGACTAAAGTACCAGCTGCTAAGGCATCGCAGTCTACGACAGTAACTACTCCATCCACGGTAGCGCCCGTGCGAATTTCTGGCCAACGAAAGGCTTGAACTAGAGGTTTAGGTAAAGCTAATCCTGAGGTTTCAATCAGGATATTATCAATTTTGTCACGACGCTTCAGCAATTCTTGGATTGTCGGTAAAAATTCTTCTTGAACCGTGCAACACAGACAACCATTCGCTAGTTCTAAAATATTATTATTGGCGTCATCTTCTTCATCACAAATCTGACAGGAACGCAATAGTTCCCCATCAATCCCTACTTCACCAAATTCATTAACAATTACAGCAATGCGCCTGCCCTGATTATTTTGTAGCAGGTGACGCACGAGAGTAGTTTTGCCACTACCGAGGAATCCGGTAACAACTGTAACAGGAATTTTTGCAGCCATTTTAAGTAAGTTAAGGAGTCTAATAAGGTTGAAGGTTGAAGGTTGGTTGAAGGTTATTTTGTTGAAGGTTGAAGGTTATTTTGTTGTTCGCGTAGCGTGGCCTTTTGGCCAAGGTTGGTTGGTTGAAGGTTGAACGCGAACGCGTGGCCTTTTGGCCAAGGTTATTTTTTTGTTAGCCTTTGCCGTGCCGTCTGCCGTTGAAACTCTTTGTCAGGTATTGCACGATCCAAGACTCGCTATATTACCTAAACGTACATACTGGGTATTTTTCATACAGTCGAGAAGCAATTGTTTGGTATTCAATGATGCTGTTTCGGACTACAAAACTGTCTGTTCCATCGTAGGCATGGTCATTTAAGGGCGTGTAGTTCCAAGTAATTTGACACTCCCCGGTCTAAAGACGCGGGGATTCTTCATTCAACGATTCGACTTGCTGAACCTGGCCGGAGCCAAGAACAGTAGAGGCCAAATCTCCTGAAGCGTTTCGGGGAACCCGACGCTACGCGAACGGGTCTGTGACCCAGGTTCCGACGTGCCCCGCCGTACCCAAGGCTCTATTAAGGATGTTGATTGCGGCATTATGATCGCGATCTAGTTTGCAACCACACCTACAGACGTGAGTTCTAGTTGATAGCGACTTCTTGACAACCTCACCGCATTCAGAGCAGTTTTGGCTGGTATAGGCGGGGTTGACTGCAACAGTTACTCTGCCAAACTTTTTACCAAAATGCTCCAACCACTTCCTGAACTGATACCAACCTGCGTCATTAATAGACTTAGCCAGACAATGATTTTTTACTAGATTTTTAACTCTTAGATCTTCATAGGCCACCAGGTCGTTAGACCGGACTACGCAGCGTGCCGGAGACGAAACCTTAGAAGAGTGCAGCCTTACAACAAAACCTGCCACCTTTGATGCATAGCCTACCAACTATAAAGGCTGCACTCTTCTTGCGGTAACTTCTAACCAGTCTCTTGGCATGCTCTTCACGTCGCCTACTTATACTAAGGTGATGCCTAGCTAGTCTATTAATTGCTTTTTTACGATTGGCTGTTCGCGAAGCGTGGCCTACGGCCTTGCCTTTATTTTTCCGAGAAACTCGGCGTTGATAAAACTTTAATCTCTTTTCCCCAGTCCTGTAAAAACGGGGATTGGGTTCTGTCTTGCCATCAGAATTGGTATAGAACTCTTTTAGCCCTACGTCTAACCCGATAGTCTTTTTTGATGGCTCTATTTCCTCGTTGTTATCAACTGACACGCAAAATTGGACATAGTAGCCATCAGCCCTTTTTACGATCCTGACTCGCTTAATTTGCTTCTTGTCGAAGCGCCACAAGTCCCATGTACCCTTGAGCTTAAGTTTTCCAATCCCTTTATTGTCGCTGAATGTTATTGACTTTTTATCAGGGTAAAGTTTCCATCCTGACTGCTTATATTCGACTGAACGGCAGTGTTTTTGGAATCGGGGAAATCCTTTCTTTCCAGGTACTTTCTTTTTGCAGTTGTCATAGAAACGGGCGATCGATGACCATGCTCTTTCTGAGGCAGCCTGGCGAGCCGTTGAGTTTAACTCATTAGCAAATGGAAATTGATGAGCCAATACTTTACTGTACTTGCTGAGATCAAATTTGTTGGTTCCTTTATTATCCATCCATAACCTTATACAGCTATTACGGATGAATTTTACTGTCCTGATAGCCTCATCAATTGCTGAGTATTGACTCTTTTTTACTTTGACTTTGAATTCCATAATAATCATCGGTTATCGACCTCTACCGCTCTTAATTTATTCTACAACATCTATAGTAAAATTACGGAACATTTTTAGAATATTTTCTCAAGGCGGCTAAAGCCGCTGTGAGTCTTCATCCCCGGTTTAAAAATGCGGGGCTTTCGACTTGTACGTCCCCGGCTAAATAACTTCACCTTCGATCGTTTCAGGAACGATTATATTATTGCCATCTGCAAATATTTCAAAAAGACTGTCAAAAACGCAGGCTACTTGGTCAATACCCTTGTAAACTGTGTTGTTGAGAATCAAGATGGAGTCTTCGGAATAGTCAGAGATAATGTCCTCTAGGTCGGAGTTTGCCCATGCATTAATGTGGTGTTCCCATACCTTTCTCGTTTCCTCTGTTGTTTCATCGGCACGCCAGTTATAATAGGCTACCAAATTGGTGTTCAAGCTCGGTTCCGCGTTCCCAACAGAAGCATCTGCAAGTACTGGAGCGGAAAAACACGCCCAGCAAAGCCCGATTGCGATCGCAGTTAATATCCCGGCTTTTAACCACTTCAAACGTCCCAAAATACTTATATAAATCATAGACTATCTTTTTATAACTCTTCAATAAGCTAACAATACTTTTTAGTTGTGACCTCTCAGCTTTTTGGCTGAGGTATTTATAGCTGCTCAATGAGCAATTGGCAACTTTGGAATCTTCCGGGAAAGTAAAACCAATAAGAGAAGACATCAATATCTAACGGTTCAGTTAGAAATTTTAATCGGATGATATTCGATCGCCATCCAGATACAATCCGTATCTGAATAATACTGATGCCACGGATAGGTATATTGCTGGTTTTCGTGTACTTCACAAAAAGGAACGATCTGGGTGTATCCCTCAGTCATCAAGAGATCTTCATAGAGAGTCCCAAAATCCTCTTCTTTGAACTTCTGCATTCGTCCCTGTCCCAAGACTTGGGTGTGAATTTCAAGAAAGTCATGTTGGTTATGGATGGCACAATTGGTACGAGAAGGGGCATACCAAAGGTTAACTTTAACAGAGAACTTTTCTTGTTGATGGGGTGTACTCGATTGCCTTGCCATAAAATAGGGATCGACTTCTATAATTCCAGCCTCATCTTGAGGAGACTTCCACAGCGGTACATCTTTGGGGAAGTCGATCAAATTACCTAATAGATTCCACCCTGGCTCAAAGACAATCTTGCCGATGTTTTTGCTCTCTACTACCTCCAGCAAAAGTAAGGATTTGGCTTTTTGGACAGTAGTATCTTTGAGGATGGTCGATGAAAAAGCCGGAATAATGCTGGTGTTCGTTTCGCTCAGGTAAGCATCTGTCTCTTCAGGATTAACGGTGATAGTACGACTGTTAATGGGATAATTTTCCACATTTTCAACGTACTTCCCATCTATGTAGGCACCGGAAAAGTTAAGTTGTTTAACTTGGTTAGCTTTCATCGGTTTTTGACACAGAATTAAAGGACTAGCTACCTAAGAGGTTGTCTGATAAGTCTCATTTGCTACATCCAAGCCCCCGTTGGTCCCCCAAGCGAGCAATCCCTCGCTTGGGGGACTTTTAGCAGCAAATTGATTCTTCCCCACCGGTGCGCACCGCATAATTGGGGGGCTAGGGGGCAAAATTCAGTATCAAAAAACTTTTTAGATATCCTCTAAGGCGGAAGGCAAAATGAAGAATGGTGAATGCTGAAAGCAGAATACATAAAGCAGAATTATAAATTCTCATCAATTCTTAATTATACATTCTTAATTATACATTCTTAATTCTTCATTCTTCATTATTAAAACCTCTTATCCAAAAATTGCAGAAGATAAGAAAACTACTCCTACTGAGCAGATACCAAAGCCTAAAATTCGCATCAGTGGGAAGGGTTGATCTCTCCATTGTTTGATCAAGCTCTTACTCAGGTATAGTGCTAGGATGGCGATACCATACTGAATCACACTGAAGCCAATCAGGTAAGCCAAGAGTGGACTGATTTCAGCACCTACAATTGCTTCACCATAGGCATAGCCATGAAAAATACCAGCTAAGCTCGCTAACCCTAGCACTACGGATATATTGGGAATTTTGGCACTCAACAGTAGTCCGCCAAACAGCACCACTGAAGTAGCGATCGCAATCTCTGGTATTGGTAAGTCCATTCCCAGCAAGTGAATACCTGTGCCGACTAGGGTGGTGAGGACAAAAGCACCGGGAATCAGGAAACCACTGGTAAATCCAGCTGCAATTAAGCCAACAGCAATCACAAAGGCGAGATGATCGAAACCAATCACGGGATGACCTAATCCAGACAAAAATCCTGTGATGAAATTATCGGGTCTCTCGCCACCAAAGGGATGGTGAGCCATAGCTTGTTGTGCTGTACTTAAAATCCCCATCCATACCAACAGAGCCATAGCATTAAAGCCAAGTTTCTGGTTTTGGTAACGGGAGATAGAAGACCGATTGCTTGGGGAAAATTTGCTTTTTGACATCTGGTAAATGCTGGTCAATGACTGATAAAAATACTTGCAACAGTTTAGTGCTAATTACCTTGACAGACTAGGCTTTATAAGACTAGCTTGAAAAAGTATAAAGTAGTCTTGTAGCACATTTAAACTGATAAAATAGAAAGTGATAAAGCGTTGAATTTATTAATTTTTAGTCTCTTATCACTTTCTTCTTACTTAGTTACTGTCAGCGCTTTCTTAGGGGTTAGTTACTTTGTAAGCAGTCAGCCGTCAGCCGTCAGCCGTCAGCCGTCAGCCGTCAGCAATCAGTGGTCAGTGCTCAGTGGTCAGCCGTTGGCCTTTGGCACCTCAAGTAGCGTGCGCGTAGCGCTAATCGCTGTTCGCTGATAGCTGATAGCTGATAGCTGATAGCTGATAGCTGATAGCTTACAGATCAAACCTATTAAATACTTTTTACTCAACCACTAGTTCTCAAAAAGGGCATCACAAACGTTACTGGGAAATGTGGTTGCCTACTGACTAATTTTTATGGAAATGCTACATCAGACATCATCTGTACCTCGCAGATGCATTTAACAACAACTGACACCATTGGCGGGCATTCTGACTAAGAGGTGACAGACCTCATCACAGCTGCGGGACAGCGCCGGACTTGCACCGGACTTTCCCCGTTACCTCTGGTGAGTGCTCTTCACCAGAACCGATGGAACTTCAGGTAGTTTAGCACAATCTGACCTATATTATTTGTTAAATATTAATTAAGATATTAATTACGATTAATTAATCTTAATTAATCGTAATTAATTAAAGCGGTTTTTAGTTTAATGAGGTACATAGGATTTTTTCCCTATTCCCTATTCCCTATTCCCTATTCCCTATTCCCTGTTCCCTGTTCCCTGTTCCCTGTTCCCTGTTCACTGTTCACTGTTCCTACGATCTTGGGTTATCCCTTTCCTCGATACTGGGCAACTGACCTACTGCCGGGAGAGGGGTAGCATGGTCATCGGGAACGATTTTTGAACCAAATATTTTAGCGTAAACTTGGGTAAATTCAGCTCCTAAAAAGATAATTTGAGAGGAATAGTATACCCAAGCCAATAAAACCACCAAAGAACCAGCAGCACCGTAACTTGAAGAAAAACTGCTTCTGCCGAGATACCATGACAATAGCCATTTACCCAAGTTAAACAGTAAGGTAGTGATAATTGCTCCAACCCAGACATCCTTCCAGGCAATTTTCACATCTGGCAAGTACTTGTAAACCAGAGCAAACATCAGGCTAAGAATACCAAAGGACACCAGCAAGTCCAGAATTGTCCAGACAAAGTCAAGTTGGTAGAGCCACAGTAAACCCAGTTCCTGGAGAAATTCGCTCTTATAAGACCTCACAGCGGATAAGGCAGTACTGATCACAGCGGATAATAGCAGAAAAAGTCCTACACCCAGCACGGTCAGAAACGAAAGAATCCGTTTTTTCAAAATACCCCAGATGCCCCGTCCTGGTTTCAGCTTCACATCCCAAATCGTATTCAAGGCATCTTGGAGTTCGCCAAATACCCCAGATGCACCGAACAACAGCACCACAATACTAATCAAGGAAGCCAACCCCCCACTAGCATCAGGCCGATTGGCATTAGTAATTGCTGTCTGAATAAACTGTGCCCCCTGTTCCCCAACCAATCCTTGGATTTGTTCTACAATCTCGCCCTTAGCCGCCTCTTCCCCAAAAATAGACCCCACAATTGCGATCGCAATTATTAGCACTGGCGCTAGGGAAAAAATCATGTAATAGGATAATGCTGCTGCTAGTCGAGATGCGTTATCCTCCTTCCATTCTTTAAACGTTTCTTTAAGCAGTCCTAAAATAGCCTTGGGATTCATCACCATCACTCCTGGTCTCATAACTCCTGGGCTTAGTTATATCGGCATCGTTCCAGTTGGAAATACCTGACAATGCCTGAGAATATTCTAGATTGACAATTGATCCCGGTTAACCAACTATGGTTTCATAAGTCAGTTAATCCTAAGCATTCAGCTATCAGCCGTCAGCTATCAGCCAAAGGCCAAGGGCTTTTACCCAGACTTTCCATTCTGATTAATCTCGAACTATTAAATTCTCCCGTTTGCGTATTGCGCATTGCCCATAGGCGCACACTACGCTAACAAGATTTATTTTACGGCGGTTTGCATAACTATCAAGTACACAGGATTTTCTCTTTCTTCCCTCTTCCGAACGCGCCCCGCGTGGCCTACGGCCTCAGTCCCTGCTCCGAAGTCCCTGCTCCCTAAAACCCAAGAATTTGTACCTGACTGAATTGCAAACCGCTGTAAGCATGATAGCTGACAGCTAGTGGGGTAAGCTAATTGCATAAAAACCAATAACATCTTAAGTTACCCATGATTGAAAACCAATTTGTAACCAACTTCGTCTCCTCCTTATCCAAACGTGGCAAACTACCAATTAGCTTTGTACTTCATTGGGAAGATGGGTCAAGCACCACTATGGGAGAAGAGAAACCGATCTTGGATATATACATCAAAAATCCAGCTGGTCGAAAAGCTTTCATGTCTTTAGACGAATTACTGATACTGGAAGCTTACATCAAGGGTGATATTGATCTCGAAGGGAACTTAATCAACGCCATGTCGTTCCAGGAGCTGTTATCCGATCAGCATATTTGGCTAAAGATAGGTCGGCGACTCAAGCCCATCTTACTTGGGCGGGAAAAATGCAATCCAGATTGGATATCAAAGCATTATGACTCCAATAATATCCAATTGTTCGCCATGGATACCGATTACAATACTTATACTCCTGGGATATATGATAAAGATGAGGATAGCCTAGAGGTTGGAGCTGAACGCAAGTTAGACTTTGCCTTTCAATCTCTTAATCTCAAACCGAATGATTCGGTACTCGATATTGGCTCTGGCTGGGGCGGTTTCCTGCGTTTTGCCGCACGCCGAAATATCCGTGTGACTGGAATTACCTTATCTAAGCACCAAAAACAGTATGTAGAAGATTTAATTGAAAAAAATAACTTTGATGCAGAGGTCAAGTATCAAGACTTTTTCTCTTTCCAACCCAGCCAGAAATATGATGGCATAGTCATGATGGGGGTAATCGAAGATTTGTCTGATTATCCTCGCGTGATGGAGCGTCTCTTGAACTATCTTAAACCTGGCGGACGAGTATATCTCGACTTTGCCTCAGACAAAGAGTCATTTGTTACGCACAGTTTTATTACCAAGTATATCTGGCCGGGGACCTTTCGGATGGTGTATATGACGGAATTTATCGATGCTGTTAGAGAATCACCATTTGAGATCCAAGCCATCTATAATGACCGTCGCAACTATTATCTTTGGGCTAAGGGTATGTATGAGCGCTGGATGGAAAAAAAAGCAGATATTATCGACAAGTCAAATGAACAAATCTGGCGCACGTTCCGGATACTTTTTGCGGCGACAGCGGGTACCATGATCCAATCATCATACTATGCGACGGCCTATCGGGTGGTTTTAGAATTACCCGAGGATCATAAGTCTTTACAATAAGTGTGGTCAGACCTAGATTCCTAGAGCAATTTTGAATTGATGGTAATCGTTTAGCTTCTAGACTTATAGCGTTTCTCATAGTAATTAGCTACACAGGTTTTTTTCCCTCTCCCCTCACTAGGAGAAAGGCTAAGCAGGTAAACAAAATTAATTACACATTTTACAAAACTCAAAGTATTACAATGTAAGGGTTACAGAGATTGGGAGTAGGTAATTAATTCTGTGTAGGTGCTTATATGTCTGCTTCCAAATCAGATTACTATTGGAGTAAGCATTCAGCTATCAGCCGTCAGCCGTCAGCTAGGAGGTAGTAAATAAGCTTACGAACGAGTATGGCTGGTTGACAATCCCTGCTCGTTTTACTGATCCGAACCAGTGCAGTTAAAGCGCCGAATCGCTAATAGCTGATAGCTGATAGCTGATGGCTGAATGCTTACCTATTGAAAAAGTCGCCCTCAAGAATTTCCCATGGGGCTAGATCAACCATAGGGAGTCGTTAAAGAGTACTATTAGACTACTATGATTTGACTCAGGGAAGTTTGACAATAGTTGCTCTATGCCCGCACTGACCACAAAACCTGCCAACCCTACCTTTCCCCTCACCGCCGTGGTGGGTCAAGAAGCTATTAAACTCGCCCTCCTCCTCGCGGCCATTGACCCTGGATTAGGAGGCGTTGCGATCGCAGGACGCCGTGGCACAGCTAAATCAGTGATGGCACGGGCAATCCACACTCTGCTCCCCCCAATTGAAGTGGTTAAGGGTTCCTTGAGTAACTGTACTCCAGAAGAAGAAGAGTTACAGGTTGACCAGTTGAAGGTTGACGGTTCTCCAGATACCGAAATCATCCCAGCTCCCTTCATCCAAATTCCTCTAGGAGTTACTGAAGACCGACTCCTGGGTTCAGTGGATGTGGAACAGTCTGTCAAACAAGGGGAACCTGTCTTTCAACCAGGATTACTTGCCCAAGCTCATCGGGGTGTGTTGTATGTGGATGACATTAACCTCCTTGATGACCAAATTGCTAATCAGCTACTGAGTGTTTTAACCGAAGGGCGGAACCTAATTGAGCGAGAAGGCATTAGTTTCCAACATCCCTGCAAACCAATTTTAATTGCCACTTACAATCCCGACGAGGGACCATTACGGGAACATTTATTGGACAGAATTGCCATTACCCTCTCTGCTGACGGTGTTTTGGCATTAGAGCAACGGGTGGAGGCAGTAGAACAAGCGATCGCATACGCTAACTCTCCCCAGCAGTTTCTGGATGAATACCAGGAGGATCTTGATACCCTCAAGACGGATATTATTCTAGCGCGAGAGTGGCTCAAGGATGTTGAGATTACCCATGACCAAATTACCTATCTGGTCAATGAAGCCATCCGAGGTGGTGTCCAAGGTCATCGCGCAGAACTGTTTGCCGTTCGAGTTGCAAAAGCTGCAGCAGCCTTAGAGGGTCGTCAGACAGTTAATTCCGAGGATTTGCGTCGGGCGGTGGAATTGGTAATTGTCCCCCGTGCCACTATGGTAGAAACACCACCAGAAGAAGCACCACAACCTCCTCCTCCCCCACCCCCACAAGATCAATCTCAGGAAGAGCAAGACCAAGAGGAAGACAAAGAGGACGACAATGACTCAGAGGAGCAAGAACAGGAAGCTCCGAATATCCCGGAAGAGTTTCTCTTTGACCCAGAAGGGGTGATCCTTGACCCGAGTGTGCTCTACTTTGCCCAGATGGCACAACGGCAAGGTAAGTCCGGAAACCGTAGCATTATCTTTTCAGAAGACCGGGGTCGGTATGTCAAACCGATACTACCGAAGGGTAAAGTAAGGCGGATTGCTGTAGATGCTACCCTCAGAGCTGCTGCACCCTATCAAAAAGCTCGTAGGCAACGTCATCCTAACCGTCGGGTTATTATCGAACAAGGGGATTTACGATCCAAGCGGTTAGCCCGAAAAGCTGGCTCCTTGGTAGTTTTTGTGGTAGATGCGTCAGGGTCTATGGCTCTAAACCGGATGCAATCTGCTAAAGGAGCAGTGATGCAGCTTCTGACGGAAGCTTATGAAAACCGTGATCAAGTCTCCCTGATTCCCTTCCGGGGAGAACAAGCCGATGTGCTGTTACCCCCTACCCGTTCCATTGCTTTAGCAAAGCGGCGTTTAGAGCGATTACCTTGTGGTGGCGGTTCCCCTTTAGCTCATGGATTGACTCAGGCAGTGCATGTGGGCATGAATGCTCAATTGTCTGGGGATATTGGTCAAGTGGTAATTGTGGCAATTACTGATGGTCGGGGCAATATTCCCTTAGCTCGTTCTTTGGGAGAACCTCTACCAGAAGGGGAAAAGCCAGATATTAAAGGGGAATTGTTGGAAATTGCCGCTCGGATTCGAGCTAATGGGGTTCAATTATTAGTGATTGATACCGAGAGTAAGTTTGTTTCTACTGGTTTTGCTAAGGAATTGGCCAAACAAGCAGGTGGTAAGTATTATCATTTACCGAAAGCTACAGATAAAGCGATCGCAGCTATGACTAAAAATGCGATCGCAGATATTACATCTCGGTAAATAGCAAAGGGAACAGCGGATCTGGGAATAGGGAACAGCGGATCTGGGAACAGCGGATCTGGGAACAGCGGATCTGGGAACAAAATTCTCATATCATGTCCGGAGAATTAGTGATAAAAAACTTTCTCCCTTGAAACCTTACTCCTTTACTTCAGCATAGCTGCCATTCCCCTCCTGGGAGGGGTTAGGGGTGGGTGCCAAATGCCTTCGATTCGCAAAAGTGTAAGTATTCAACCAGAAATGAGATCACAATTCAGTCCATTCATTAGCTGACGGCTGACGGCTGATAACTGAATGCTTACCTGCGATATTCCTTTGGCGAAAGGGTGTCTAGTTAATAAAGTTGATAGAATTTGCCCAAAAGATGACCCACTATTGAATCAACAACCATGAAACGCCGAAAATTTTTTAGTAACGCTGCGCTTGGTGCAGCCAGTACAGCTGCCTTAGCATCCTGTAATCAAGCTAGTACAGGACCCGTTGCTCAATCTGGCAGTCAGCCTATAGTTCGATGGAAAATGGTCACCAGCTGGCCAAAATCCCTGGATACTATCTATGGGGGAGCTGATACTGTCTGTAAGCGGGTCAGTGCCATGACCAATGGGCGTTTCCAGATTACCCCCTCTGCTGCTGGTGAAATTGTACCAGGATTAGCGGTTCTCGATGCCGTGCAACAGGGAACCGTTGAGTGTGGTCATACCGCTAGTTACTACTACGTTGGCAAAAATCCAGCCTTAGCATTCGGCACTAGTGTACCCTTTGGTCTAACCGCTCCACAACAAAATGCCTGGTTGTACCACGGTGGTGGCTTGGAATTACTTCAGGAACTCTATGCTGACTTTGGCGTGATTAATTTTCCAGCGGGTAACACCAGTGCTCAGATGGGAGGTTGGTTCAAGAAACAAATTAATTCTGTAGCTGACCTGAAGGGATTAAAAATGCGTATCCCTGGATTAGGAGGTAAAGTGATGGAGCGCTTGGGGGTGAATGTCCAAGTATTACCTGGGGGTGACATTTTCCTTGCCCTAGACCGGGGAGCCATTGATGCTGCTGAATGGGTTGGTCCCTATGATGATGAGAAGCTGGGCTTGTACAAAGCAGCTAAGTTCTATTATTATCCCGGCTGGTGGGAACCCGGACCAACCCTAGAGGTACAGGTTAATAAAAAAGCTTGGGATAAGTTGCCTAAGGACTATCAGGAAATCTTTAAAGATGCCGCCAGGTACGCCAATATCAACATGGGGGCTAAGTATGATGCTTTGAATGGAGCGGCATTGGAACGCTTGATTAAAGCAGGTGCTAAGTTGACTCCTTACTCTCAAGACATTTTGCAGGCGGCTGAGAAAGCATCATTCGATTTATTTGAGGAAGATGCTAGCAAAGATCCCAAGTTTAAGAAGGTTTATGAACAGTGGAAGGGGTTTCGCAAGCAAATTTACAAGTGGCATGGCACAAATGAATTGAGTTTTGCTAATTTCGCCTTTTCTCGGAACTAGAGCACTATCGTAATCTTAAATTACTGAATAACTGCCAATCTTAGCTTTGATTGGGAAGCAGCCAGTTAAGCTGAACAATACTGTCGATTAGGGAATTTTTACCAAATTTTATCTATGAGGGGTGACACCCCTCGCTAAATTTGTTATATTGAGATCAGTAGATAGATGCACCCTGATGATCCAGAGAGTCTTTTTGACGGCTCTCTTATTTTTTTTTTTTGGGAAAATTGATACGTGAACATATAGCACTACCCATTTAGATTAGGACATTCCTAAATTCCAAAACTTAGTCATAGCTTACTTTTGACTTCTGACTTCGAACCTTGCTGACTTGCGCGTAGCGCTATACCTAGGGTCAGCTGCTTGGAAAATTATTAAATGAGGGGTGACACCCCTCACTAAATCTGTTATATTGATATCAGTAGATAGATGCACCCTGATGACCTAGAGAGTCTTTTTGACGGCTCTCTTATTTTTTTTGGAAAAGCGATTGGTGCTTTGCCACCAAATAAAAAAGCGCTCCCTTTTTGGAGAGCGCTGATAGGGGGTACTTGTGTACTCCCCTAGGGGTGATGAGATTAAACTCTTATTAGCCGTTGATAACTGGAGCAGTCAAAGCTACAGGAGTAGCTTCAGCCGCAGCTAGGTCTAGAGGGAAGTTGTGAGCGTTACGCTCGTGCATGACCTCGAAACCTAGGTTGGCACGGTTGAGTACGTCAGCCCAGGTGTTGATCACGTGACCTTGTGAGTCAATGATGCTCTGGTTGAAGTTGAAGCCATTCAGGTTAAATGCCATGGTGCTGATGCCCAGTGCAGTAAACCAGATGCCGATTACAGGCCATGCACCCAAGAAGAAGTGCAAGGAACGGCTGTTGTTGAAGGAAGCGTATTGGAAGATTAATCGACCGAAGTAGCCGTGAGCTGCCACGATGTTGTAAGTTTCTTCCTCATGACCGAACTTGTTACCATAGTTCTGAGACTCAGTTTC
>NZ_GL890926.1 GCF_000211815.1 Moorena producens 3L | reverse complement strand
ACAGATAATGAAGCTTGCAAAGCGCGTTGGTAGGCACTGCCCACCCTACGATTAATGACAATGGTGCAAGATCTCAGTTATACAGATTTTTTGGCGTTGCTGAATCAAGGAATGAATGCGCGATCATCTGGTTTTGGTCAAGCCCCCGTGGGTCCCCCAACTTTGCGGTGCGACCCAAGGGCGATTTACTCGCCCTAGGAGGCGCGCACCGGAAGGGACGCAAGAAAGTCTTGTTCCCCCACCGGTGCGCTTTCCGTCGGCGAATTAAATTCGCCACGGGTCGCACCGCAGAATTGGGGGGCTAGGGGGGCGAAACCATACCCATAATCAGCAACGCCGATTTTTTTACTGTTATCTTTTTACTGTTCCATAAAATCAAAAATGGACATAAACTAGTTGATAAATACTATATCAATACCCGTTGATGGAGCCGTAACTATGAGTAGTCTATCTCAACTTCAAAGCCGAAAACTTGGATTAATCGAATTAATCTCAATGGGGTTTGATGTTTATCTGAAAAATTTGAAGCCTATCCTACTGTTGTTTTGTACAATTTATTTACCTTTGCTGATAATTTTATCAGCTTTGAACCCGGAAAATATAAATAACCCTTCAGGATTGTTTTTAGCATTTTTTGTAGTTGTTTCGATCATTGTCAATTTAGCAAGTTTGATCTATTACATAGCCCTATCGCTGATTACAGAAAATTATATTCATGGAAGAGATACCAGTTATCAGAGTGCAGTCCAAAAAATAGTTTCAAATTTACTGCCTCTAGTTGGCTTGGTTTTGATATTTAGTATTAACTATTTTATCCGATTTATGCTACTTATAATCCCAGGGATAGTTTATACGGTAAATAATCAATACTATGGGCTGGCTTTTATTCTCCGAGACCAAAGGGGAAAAGATGCTTTCGATTACAGTCGCTCCAGCGATGCAGCGCGGTCTTGGGGGTCCCCCCCATGAGCGACTGCATCAAGACAGAGTTGAAGGGAATTGGTGGAAAGTATTTTTCTTCATTTTTCTAAGTGGATTGAGTGCTTTATGCTTACAATTTATCTTGAATAGTGTATTAACTAGTCTTCCTTTTATGAAAAATTTTTGGGGTGATTTACTTTCAGTAATTTTACCTCAATTTATCTTATCGTCATCGGGATTGCCATTGGTAATATACTTCTATTTCTTAACTTAGATGATCAGAAAAGTTTGGAGAGCTGATTAAAATTGAAGCATTAATAGGCTAGCTCAATCCGGTGACTTAAAACCAAGTTCTGTATTCATCTAAATAACCGTCGTAGTACAATTCTTCTTCTTCAAGGCAATCTGGAGTATCGACAGTAGTCTCTTCTGTTAAGTCTATTCCGTGATACTCTTCCTCTAGTTTTTTCATCTCTTCAAACAGACCTTGTTTCTTAAGCTTAGATCTTTCTGCAACAAATTTGTTCCATTTCTTACACTTTTTCCTAGCTCGTTCTCCTGGGACGTTTTTACAGTTTACCGGCCTGTAGTCGCTAGGTTCATAAAACTTATGTCCCCCAGGATGTTTTTTCTTTTTTTTCTTACTCATATTAATAGATTTTACTTTTTATAGACTTCTATAAATTTTGGCCGAAAGTCAATTGAGTAAGATTTTATCCCAGATTGTTATAACTCACTAGTTAATCTCTGTATTATTATACCTCATAAGTAGGATAAACGTAAGCATATGCTGATAGCTGATAGCTGATAGCTGTTCGCGTAGCGTGTGCGTAGCACATAAGCTGATAGCTTACTCGCTCTTTTATCAGTCCAGACACCCTAAAAGGGTTCACGCTCCCAAGTTGTAGTAATACCCAACGTCTCAAAGGAATTTTCTACCAGAGTTCGGAAATCCTTACTATAGCCACCAAACAGATGAACTCGTGGTTTTCGACCTGGAAAGTAGGGAGCATACAGAAGCACTTTAGTGCCGTCCTTCCAGACTTTAACGTGTTTGACCTCGATTACATAATCATCAGTTAACAAATCAACGTAGCCAACTGGTGACTCCACCTCACGCTCTCCACCTTCTCGCTCTTGAAGGATAGCTTGAATCATCCTTTCATCTTCATAAGACTGACCGGTATATTTTTTCTCGGCAAGAGGTTGTGGAATAGGTTCTCCAGAGGCTTCCATATCTTCGAGCACTTCTGCGACTAAATTAGTAATGCCTTGTAAGGCAGCAAAACCAGATGTGTCAAGGTGAGATAGACTGGGAAATTCTGCACACAATCCTACAAAATCTCCGTCTTCTTTTGACCATTTGATGCTATAAGTGTAGTGTTGGGGATTAACTTTCATTACTCTGCTCCAACTTATCAATAGTTTTTAATACTTGACAACTTGATAAACTTTAGCATTTCCACTCTTTTCGTTTTGAATATTGACACGAGGATTTCCTTCCCACGGGGTATTATAAACAGAGGTCAAGATGATACAAACACCTGCGAGTCCAGAAACCGAAACTCTATTGATTGAGTTGCCTAGGACAATCGGGTTGTACGTCACCCAGGAACAGTTTGCAGCCCTCGCAGCAGCTAACCGCGACTTGAGACTGGAAAGAACGGCACTTGGAGAGTTAATTGTGAACCCACCAACAGGCTGGAAAACTGGAAAGCTAAATTGGAGTATTTCTGGAGAGTTGTATTTGTGGTGGCGTAATGCAGGGGAACCGGGTAAAGCTTTTGACTCCTCCACTGGCTTCATTTTACCTAATGGTGCCACTCGTTCTCCCGATGCCTGTTGGGTGAGCGCAGAACGTTGGCAGGCACTTACTCCAGAACAAAAAGGAACCTTTGCTAATATCTGCCCGGATTTTGTGGTTGAGTTACGGTCTAGCTCAGATCGGGTTCAGTCTCTGGAATCTAAAATGACCGAGTATATCGACAATGGGGCGAGATTGGGTTGGTTAATCGATCCACAACAGCGACTAGTGGAAATTTATCGACCAGGTTTGGCGGTGGAAGTGTTGGAGAATCCGCCTGAGTTGTCGGGGGAAGAGGTGTTACCGGGTTTCGTGTTGAATTTGCGTCGGGTGTGGGATTGAAAATAGAAATGCGATCGCATTTCTATTTTAGTTGTGAACAGAATCTCTTCGGGAAAGGCAAGAGGCAATAGGCAATAGGCAATAGGTAATCAAGTAGCGATGCAGTGCTTTTTACAATTAATTATGAAACCCACTATCATCCTCAAACTCAATTGAAAAGCGATTGCTTGTTCTCGATTGCTGTATGATGGTGCTATAGGAGAGGTGCCAAACCTTCCCACGGAATTATCTGGAGAGAATCTATTGCCTGGATTTAGGTTGACTTTATCCCGGTATTTGTAGATAGCGATTAGGTAAGCTATCAGCTATCAGCTATCAGCTATCAGCTATCAGCTATCAGCTATCAGCTAAAGGCTGACCGCTGACGGCTGAATGCTTACGTTGTAAGATTGAAACAAGGCAGCAGTACCATGGGGTAAAACGTGATGTTGAATGTCAGTCTGGATCAAGAGGCAGAACAGTATTTAGTTGAAATTTTAAGTCAGGAAAGAACAACTAGCAGTGAGTTGATCAAAAAATTGCTGCGGGATTATCGGCAAAATTTTCAATCCCAAAAATCGGTTTTAGAACGAATGGGAGGAATGCCTAAACATTTGCTATCGGTGGGGAATCTGTCTGATCGGGACACTCGTAGAGAGATTATTGCTTCTCGGATACGGGCAAGCCATCAACGAGAAGTATGAGCTATCATCCCGCTATTTTGGTGGATACAGGCTTGTTGGTGGCTTTTTATGATTCAGCCGATCAACATCATGGTCAAGTGGTTGAGTTTTTTACCAGTTGTACCAGTCGGTTAGTTACAACCGTAGGTTGTGTTACAGAAGTGCTATGGTTGCTAGGGTCTGATTGGCGAGTGCAGAATGAATTTCTAACTCATCTGGCCAATAACATCTATGAGTGTGAGTCGCTTTTACTGCAAGACTTTGCCCGTATCGCTGAGCTAAACGCCCAGTATGCTGACTTGCCTGGTGATTTTTCTGATTTGTCTCTTGTGGCAATTTCTGAACGTTTGAATATTGCGGCGATCGCTACTTTGGATAAGGATTTTGATATCTATCGACGCTACCGCAAGCAACCCTTTGAACGAGTCTTTCGTCCTTCTTCTAATATGTAGCGTTCCCGTAGCGTGGCCTACGGCCAATCCCACTCAAACTCTACTAACTGCGTTCCCATAGCGGCTCAATGCTCGCAGCAATCGCTTCTTCCAAACAGTTGGCTGCTGAAGCTTTGGCTTGTTCAATGGAATCTCCCTGAGTAATGGCTTCTGGCAAATCCAGCCAAAGTTACCATAAACCCGCTATCCGACTCGTCAGGGGTAAATGTAGCCGGGAATGAAAATCGACTAGTTTTAGATTATACCATGGCAGTATTAATCCTACAATAAGCCATCCCATTACTGATAATTAAAAAGGTGCGTTACACTTTGTTAACGCACCCGACAAGATAAGCTATCGCACTTTTGTCAACTTCTCAATGGAGAAATAATGACTGTGACTTTTGTCCCCTAATACAATGGGCAGACATCAAAATTCAAACAATGGGCAGACCTCAAGAGTCAATGGTTCACGACAACCATTATTAAGGCTTACCATTGCAGGAGCATTTGGAGTCTCAAAAAGAACTACAGATTGGCTAACACCCAAATCGTCAAATGATAGTGTATCGTGATAATTGTTCACCTTTGCTTGCCATGTACAATAATCACCATAACCTGAGGCGCGAAATCCGTACACTGCCCCTTGGGATTTAGGATCTTGATTACTATCCCACACATCTCCTTGACTCAAGATTCTGGTGAAGATGGGTTTCTGACAATGTAGTTGTGGTGTCGAAGCATGGACCGGTTGTGTGAAAACTGTAAAACCAATGATCAAAGCCATAGCCACTAATGTAGCTGGAATTGCTTTAAGCAACTGTTCAAACTTTTCTGAGAACATTATTTACTCCTTAAAAGGAATGAATTGTTTAAAGTTACAGGTAGACTTGTTTTCCACCTTTCAATCTAAAGACGATCTCAGAGGGGAATATCTGAATTGTGACTACTCCCACATCAAATCAAAGATTATGATGTGGGCTTCTCAACCTCACGAATGAGACTTGCTGCTCCTCGGCGGATGCCGACGCTACGCGAACGATATCCTGTACCGATTTACCACAGCCATTAAGCGGCAGTCCAACCGCCAATAGTCCACGATTTAAAATGTTGATACCACTGTTCCAGTCGCGGTCAATTTTAACTTTACAACTAGAACAATAATGAATGCGATCACTTAAAGTTTTTTCGACCCTAGAACCACAACTAAAACACTCGATACTTGTGCCACGTGGGTTAACTTCCTGAACTAACAAACCGCGTTTAACCGCCACTGCTTGCAATATTTCCAAGAATGCTCCCCAGGCCGCATCATGTATTGATTTTGCTAAATTAGTTCTAGCGAGTCCTTTGATATTTAAATTTTCGTGAGCAATTAAGTCATACTTACTGCACAGCCAATGAGCAACCTGATAATGAAATTCTTTTCGGCAACGGCTTAAATGAAGGTGCATCAAAGCTACTTTATGTTTAGCTTTTTTCCAGTTTTTAGAACCCTTGACGCGGCGCGACATTACTTTTTGAGCTTGAGCAAGTTTGTCCTGAGCTTTTCTGTAAAACTGCGGGATAGGCACTGCTTCGCCGTCAGATGTCGTCAAGAATTTCTCCAGGCCAACATCAATACCAACGGCAGAATTGACTGAATCTACAGGTAGCAGTTCAGGTACGGTATCATCTTTCATCGAAATACAACAATACCAACCATCAGCTTTTTTGACGATAGTGCATTGCTTGAGTACAAAACCCACGCCCTTCGGGCAAGCTTCGCTAACAGGTAATGGCCGATGCATTACCACAGGTATTGACCCAATTCGACTTAGTTTTAAAACACCGTCAACTAGGTGTGCTCCCGCTTTGGTATTGTTAACCCTGGGGAATACAAATGACCGGAGATCTCCGGGCTTTTTGAAGCGAGGTCTTCCGCCACGCTTACCACTGGCGTCTGGTTTTCGCCATTTCTCCCAGGCTTTGTTAAGCCGCTGTAGGTTAACCTGTTGCGTCTCTGCGTAAATTTGTTTGTACTCAGGGAACAACCGCTTAGTTTCCTTGAGAGCAGATTGCTGGGTGTAGTAGTTGACCGGGTGAGGAATTTCACCAATCGGCTCATAACTAACGCTACATCGATCAACCGGTGAACGAGTCCTGTTGAGCCAATCAAGCCTTTGCCCTAGAGCATAGTTCCAGTGACGGCGCAACAGTTCTAGCCATCTATCCATGATGGCTATCTGTTCGTGACTTGGTTTGATTCGGTAGCAGTATGTAAGTATCATGATTTTATTTTACCACTTATCGTCATCTCATGAAAGGCAACTATACCAAACAAAATAGGTCTGTCTATAGACTTACTGTGCATATTGTATTAGTCACTAAATACAGACGAAAAACCATTACGGACGAGGTATTGACCAGACTCAATCAAATCTGTGCTGATACTTGCGTGAAATGGGAGTGCAATTTGATTGAGTTCAACGGAGAAACAGACCATATTCACCTGCTAGTTGATTTAAACCCAAAGGTTGCACCTGTAAAACTGATCGCAAACATCAAAACCGTTACCAGTCGTCTGATACGTCAGGAGTTTCCAGAACACCTCGAGAAGTTTTACGGTGACAAACGGGCTTTCTGGACAGGTTCGTATTTTGTAGCTTCCTGTGGCGGAGTAACAATAGAACAATTGAAAAGTTATGTTCAAAACCAAAATACCCCGTCGGGCAATTCCCCTCCCGTTAAATCAAAGATTATAACGGGAGACCCCTTGCCCGTTTAGTTGGACAATATGCGATCGCATAAGCGCGGAAGCTGAGGCCGTAGGCCACGCTACGCGAACGCTTCATCGCGTAGCGTCGGCTTTGCCGAATCGCACCCTCATTCCATAAAAAAGAAAAGCGATCGCGTAGCGGCTCAATGCTCGCGCATCGCTCCTTCATACTCAAACTTTATAGCAAGGGAAGTATAGTTTAGGACATAGTCTTTTAGTTGAAAGGGAGCAGGGACTGAGGCCGTAGGCCACGCGGGGCGCGTTCGGAGCAGGGAGCAGAAGATGTCTTAAGCTTTACTTCGACTGCTATACTAACTGCGATCGCGTAGCGGCTCAATGCTCGCGCATCGCATCCCTTCGTCCCCTCAAAAAAAAAGCGATCGCATTCCCTAAAAAAGAAAAGCGATCGCATTCCCTAAAAAAGAAAAGCAATGCGCGAGTATTGAGCCACTACGGCAACGAAAGCATATGCGCTACGCGCACGCGTGCGCGTTCAGCGGTCAGTCGTCAGCCATTCCCAAGGTCTGAGGGGGTGACAAAAAGGCCTGTAGGCGTTGCGTCAGTCTTTGAATTAATAGGAGTAGAGTGGGCATCCTGCCCGCCCAAAGATTGTAACGGGCAAGATGCCCATTCCACGGCAAGATGCCAGTTCCACCAAGATGCCCATGCCACGGCAAGATGCCTATTCCACAGGTGCGACCCGTGGCGAATTTAATTCTTAATAGGTCAAGGGCACCTAAGCAACATGCCTATTCTACAGATGCGACCCGCCGAACAGGCAAGATGCCTATTCTACCTCACTCTTAAAATCATTCCATTATTAAGCAATGTCGGCCTGTAAGCTTTACCGCATGGAAATTTGAGCAAATTGTGATCAAAAAAGATAAACCCGCTATGGCGTTGCATAAATGCGGGATGATTGTAATAGTTTTTTGGGGTGGGCATCTTGGTGAAATGGGCATCTTGGTGGAACAGCCATCTTGGTGGAACAGCCATCTTGGTGAAATGGCCATCTTGGTGGAACGGGCATCTTGGTGAAACAGCCATATTGGTGGAACAGCCATATTGCTGGAACGGGCATCTTGGTGGAACAGCCATCTTGGTGGAACGGGCATCTTGGTGAAACAGCCATCTTGGTGGAACAGCCATCTTGGTGGAACGGGCATCTTGCCCGTTTCATGTTCATCCGGCCCCTCAGCAATGCCTCATTGTTTACCTCTAACTTCTCCTCAGAAGTAGCTGGAACAGGAACCGACTCAGAGTGCTGCACCCCTAGTGCTATTTCCTGCACTTCCTCCACGGCAACAGATGATGTCACCGTCTCGCCCACAATCGCTTCAAGTTCTGTATTCCCCTCGGACTTTTCCCCAATTGCTGACTCAGTTGCCTGATTAGTTGGTGTAACCGATAATTCCGGATCAGTTTCATCTTCCCCAATAAAATATCCCCTCAACTCCTCTCGCAGAATTGCCCGTGCCTGGGAGATGCGCTTACAGACATTCTGGTAGGAAATCTCTTGCTGTTGGGCTATGTCTCGATAAGACAGTTCTTGATAAAAGTGCAGGATAAAGGTCTGGTGCAGCCGAGCAGGTAAGTTATCAATGGCACGGCGGATCGCAATCTTTTTCTCGTCTGTTTCCAAAGCCCTGTCTGGGGTATCGTTACAGCAAAGCAGTCCTTTTTCCTCTGGAATCCCTTCTATATTCTGAACGTGGTTGGCGCTGCGACTATGTTCTCGATGAATATCGACGCAGAGGTTATGAGTCAGCTTTGTCAGCCAAGCCTTAAAATTAGCGATTTTCCGCCCAAACTTTTGCACCTTCTCCCATGCCTTGAGCATGGCCCGACTCAGGGCATCTTCAGCATCGGTAGGGTTTCCACCCATCCACCTGAGACAGCGATGATAGAGATAGTCTTGATATTGCTGCCATTGCTGCCAAAACTCTTTCTCTGAAACCTGATGGGATTGGCCCAATGCAGTAGAACTGGCTTCTAATTGAATATCTGAGATCATAATTGATCAATACAATGGTGTATGCTCTCCACGGGAGTCCAGGGCTGATTTGTAGTAAGCATTCAGCTATCAGCTATCAGCTTTGGGTCTGTGGCCACCCTGGGCGAACAGTACCGTGCGCGTAGCGCAATCGGCGCTTTTGAATAAAATAAGCACCTCAAGTAGCGTGAGCTTTTAGCTCACGGCTGACGGCACCTCAAGTAGCGTGAGCTTTTAGCTGATGGCTGACGGCTGACGGCTGAATGCTTAGGATTTGTACTCCACATTTTTGACCTCGATTACCCGATCACCATTTGAGGGTACATCAGTTTATAGTCTGTTAATCTCATAAAACTCATGTAAAAACTCATGTAAAAACTCATGTAAAAACTCATGTAAAAACTCATGGCTATATGGGGTTTATGGTAAAATAATGTATAATACAATACATAAATTTGAATTATTTCATGGTAATAGCCTTTCTCCAAAAAGGTTTCACCATGAAATAACTTTTGCTTCTTACCACAAGTACGGTAGAAAAAACTCATGTAAAAACTCATGTAAAAACTCATGTAAAAACTCATGTAAAAACTCATGGCTCTATCGGGTTTATGTTAAAAAATGTATAATACAATACATAATTTTTAAGGGCATCATGGTGAAATCCTTGTGGAGAAAGGGTTTTACCATTAAATAACTTTTACTTATCACCACAAGTACGGTAGAGCAAACTCATGTAAAAACTCATGTCTAGGGTTTTTATATAGGTTGTAAACAAAATTATTGCTCAAAAAGCGAATAGAAAAGAGGCAAAAGGCAATAGGGCCAAGAGATTCAAAGTTTTATTGTCCAATCAAAAAAGACCATACACGTTTACATCTCAAATAAAAACCCTATATACAGTCGGAAGTCGGGAGTCAACAGAAGCAGGAAATGGGGAGAATTCTTCCTATAGCACTACGCAATAAAGTTAGGAAATGGCTAAAAGCTGAAAACCTGTTGTAGTAAACTTTTGACTTCTGACTTGTGACTTGCGGACTTGCGCGTAGCGCTATATCTCCCCATTTCCCGCTTATAAAAATCTGACTAAATCGCGTTTATACAAACAAAATCAATGGCTTTGAAGCGCAAACGCCACTTTTTTGCCTATTCTCTGCTATTCTCTGCTATTCTCTGCTATTCTCTGCTATTCTCTGCTATAATAGCCCTCCCCAGTCAGGGAGTCCCAGGAATACAACTAGTTAACAATATTTAATATTAAGCTGGAAATTATATATGGTATTATAGCTGAGGGTCAGGAGAAGAAATGAAAGGAGGTCTGGCGTTGCTGAAACATTAGTACTATTTCCCATTAGCGCAAGCTTAAACCCGGGAGCTATAGATAATGTACAAATATTGATAGGTGACAGGCTCCCCCTATTACCTATTATCCATTACCTATTACCCATTACCTATTACCCATTACCTATTACCCATTACCTATTACCCAAATAAGCGTACAAATGTTCTGCATAAGTGACATGCTACCACTGCTGGTTAACTGGGGTGCCATTGCCCAGTCATCAGCTCTAAAATTGTAAGCTATCAGCTATCAGCTATCAGCTATCAGCTATCAGCTATCAGCTATTAGCTATCAGCTATCAGCTATTAGCCATTAGCTATCAGCTATCAGCTATCAGCTATCAGCTATCAGCTATCAGCTATCAGCTATCAGCTATCAGCTATCAGCTATCAGCTATTAGCCATTAGCTTATGCGCTATGGGCACGCTACTTTATGAACAGCTTTTGAATACAATAAGCTGACCACTAACGGCTGACCACTAACGGCTGACCACTGACGGCTGACGGCTGAATGCTTACCTAAAATTGGTTGCTCATTCAGGGTAAACCCATCTAATTTGCTGATTCATATTATGCATAATAGTGTTTTAATAGTGTTTTTTAAATTCAATAAACACTATAGCTTTTAGTTTTCAAAAGGGTAAGGCCAAACCTTTAGGTGACGTTTCGGTGTGTCACGTTTGCTCGAGCACTTAAAAGGTGCTTGTTGATAAATTTCAGTGACCTTGTACATGAATATTGATAGTATACTGGAAATTGTTGACCGTCAACTAAAAGATAGTCAACATCGACCCCTTACTTCCACAGAAGTAATTATGCTGGGTGGGGTTTGGCAGTATAGAACTTATAACCAAATTGCCCTCGAAGCAGGTTATAGTGCAGGCTACCTGACCAATGTCGTTGCTCCAGATTTGTATCAGCGACTCTCGGAGGTGATTGGCCAGCGGGTAAGCAAGAAAAACTGTCGGGTGCTGCTGGAGTCTTATGCCACTGCCCAAACATCCTCAGAGACAAACCCTTTGAAGCAAGATCTGGTGAAGCAAGATCTGCCGGGCAATCCCGCCCATGAAACCGGTGAGATACTACCAAGCTACCCCAGTGGCTCAATCCCTCTCGACTCTCCCTTTTACCTAGAACGCTCTTCCCTTGAGGAGCAAGTTGATCAAGAAATCAAGAAACCGGGAGCGTTAATCAGGATTAAAGCTCCCAGAGAAATGGGCAAAACGTCTCTGCTGCTGAGGATTCTTGACCATGGCAACCGCCTGGGCTACCATACTGTGAGCTTGAACCTAGAGCAAGTCGAGCAGGAAATTTTAAGCAATTTGAATCAATTTTTGCGCTGGCTGTGTGCCAACATCGCTCACCAGCTTCAGCGTAAACCGATGCTAGACGAGTATTGGGATGAAGACCTGGGCAGTAAAATTAGCTGCACCCTCTACTTCCAAGACTATCTACTTGAGTTAATTGATACTCCCCTAATCTTGGCATTGGATGAGGTGAGCCAGATTTTCGAGCATCCCCAAGTCGCCAAGGATTTTTTACCTCTGTTGCGTTCTTGGTACGAAGAAGGGAAAAGACTGCCCATCTGGCAAAAGCTTCGCCTGGTAGTGGTTCACTCCACGGAAATTTACGTTCCCCTGGAGCTTAACCAGTCTCCGTTCAATGTGGGGCTGCCGGTTCAGTTAAAAAACTTCAGCCAGGAGGAGGTGCAGCAGTTAGCCCAAAGCTACGGACTCGACTGGGTAGGTCCCGAAGAAGCTAAACAATTAATGGTAATGCTGGGGGGACATCCGGCACTGGTAAACTTAACGCTCTATCATCTTAGTCGCAAGGATATAACTCTGTCCCAACTGCTAGAAAGTGCTCCCACTGCCACTGGAATTTATGCTCATCACTTGCAGCGTCATTGGGCAACATTGGCAAAACAGCCGGAATTAGCACAAGCTCTTGATACGGTTCTCAAGGCCACTGAACCTGTGCCCTTAGACCCCATCCTAACTCACAAGTTAAGCAGTATGGGGTTGATTAAACTTTCAGGGGCTCAAGCGATCGCAAGTTGTGAATTGTATCGACAGTATTTTATGAAAAAGGGAGAGCAGCAGTTTATTTACGCACCATCTGTCTTGTAGCCTAATCATTATTGATCAGCGGTCAGCGGTCAGCGGTCAGCGGTCAGCGGTCAGCGGTCAGCGGTCAGCCGTGAGCCATTCGCTACTTGAGGTGCTTTGTGGCACAGGCTTTGGCCTTGGCCTTTTGGCCTTTTGGCCACGCTACGCGAACGGCCACGCTACGCGAATGGCCACGCTGTGCGAACGACCCTGGGACGTAACCCATAAGCTCAATGCTCAATGCTCAATGCTCAATGCTCAATGCTCAATGCTCAATGCTCAATGCTCAATGCTTACGATCAGTTTTTAATGCTCCGTTCACGATTCAATGTTTTGTTTATTAGTTTTTTCATGAGATTTTATATGAGATTTTATATGAGTTTTATGAGTTTAATAGGTCAAAATTCAAACTAATATACAACATATAGTAGTGCGTAGGGTGCGTTAGGGGCGGGCTTGCACTCATGTTCAACCTCTTCGCTCCTTGTTGGGGACAGCCCGCCCTGTAACGCACCACCGGATCAAACAGCATGCATTGAGATGCACCCTAGCTATGAAACATGCTTTAGTTTATTAAAAAATTGAGTGTGAATTTTAATAAAACAACTAAAACAATCAATGCTCCATAAATCCCAGCTGTTTGACCTGGTGGTGCGTTACGGGACGGACTGTCCCAAAACTGGCTACCGAGAAAATGAGGGCGAGCCCGTCTTATCACGCACCCTACGCAACTTTTTTACAAATATGAGATGCACCCGTTACTCTGATGATCAAAAACTCCGATTCTAAGCTGAAGAGTAAATTGAATTTGGAAACTGGCTCTTTAACTATTGTCGGTACGGGGATTCAATTGGTAAGTCATCTGACCTTGGGGGCGAAAGCCTGGATAGAACAAGCGGACAAGGTTTTATATGCGTTGGCTGACCCAGTAACCGCTAAATGGCTCAAAGAATTGAATGCCACAGCAGAACCTTTGCCATATAACCGGAACAATCAATGGCGCAGACAGACTTATCAAGAAATGACCGAAAAAATATTGACAGAAGTTCGTAAGGGGCTGAATGTCTGTGCTGTGTTTTACGGTCATCCTGGGGTTTTTGCCAATCCAGTGCAGGCAGCTATTAAACAGGCACATCGTGAAGGCTTCAGAGCACAGATGCTACCTGGAATTTCTGCGGAAGATTGCTTATTTGCTGACCTTGGTGTCGATCCTGGTCGAAACGGGTGTCAAAGTTTTGAAGCAACGGACTTTTTGATTCGACGGCGTAAATTTGACCCCACTAGCCCCTTGATTTTGTGGCAGATTGCCATGGTTGGCAATCTCGGTTTTTATAAACCGGAGGAACAGTTTCGTCCTCTAACCATATTGACCGAGGTCTTAAAGACACATTATGGAGGTGACCATGAAGTGATTGTTTACGAAGCAGCAGTTTATTATCCAGTTTGCCAACCAGTTATCCAGCGTATTCCTCTGTCCAAGCTACCACAAAGCAGTGTTAGTGAGGTTTCAACCCTTTATATTCCGCCTCACGCTCTAGCACCTGTGGACAAAGAAATGATGGCGCGCTTAGGTATGTCTTTTGTTAAAGAAGCTACAGGGGAGAAACAGATCTGATGACAGCTTATCAACAAACTGTGTCTGACCTCAAGTTAGCGTCCCCACAGAACCCTGAGAAAGCTAAGGCTCTAGCTCAGCAAGGTGAGGCGGATCGGCTGATGGGAAATTTTGAAGCTGCCCTCGCCAAGTTCACCGATGCCCTTGAGCTAAATTCTAACTACCCTTGGGCTCTCGCTCACCGTGGGCAAACCTACTATCAGATCAAACGTTATCAGGAAGCCCGAACAGATTTTAGCCGCGCTATTGATCTCAACCCTAACTACCTTTGGGCTCTGGCTCACCGGGGCGTAACCTACCGCTTTATGGGGGAAGCATATTACACAATGGCAGTGGCTGACTTGGATCGAGCCATTGAGCTGAAGCCGGATTACCTTTGGGCAATTGCCTATCGCTGCCGCGTCTATGCACTGATGAAGTGCTACAAGAAAGCCCTGATTGATTTTGACCGAGCGATCGCCCTTGACAAAACCATATTTGTGAAAAATTGGCGGATTGAGAGAGGGTTAATCCTTTGCTACGATGGCCAATATGCTGAAGCGATCGCTTGTTGCCAGCAGAGGTTAGAGGAAGTTCCAGATGACACTACAGCTTTGTACTGTATTGCAGTAGCAAAGGCTCGTTGGCAAGGATTGACCCAGGCCAAAAGCGAGATTGAGCTTACGCGGTCAGTATTGCGCTCTCAATGGCAGACAGGGGATCGAGGAGATATTCTGTACCGACTGAGCGGCTTAGCCATCTTGGTAGGTAACTGCGAACAAGCATGGGAATATCTAGAAGAAGCTATTCCTATTAATGATGAAGCCATTGAGTTAGTCGGTCACGACCCAGCTTGGATGGAGTGGCGAGATGATCCGAGAACTCAAGCATTACTCGCTAGTTAAGCTTTTGAGACAACAAACCTCAATAAATTAAGTTTCAAATAACAGTTAAGGAGGAATTTGAGTAAGATGGATTACAACGATCAGATGAATGCCCAAAGAGGAGAAACGTTTCGCTTGTCAGGGGCCTATGAACAGGCGATCAAGATTTTTAAAGAGCTCCAAAGTAAGTATCCAGACAATGCTTGGGTCAATGCCCACCTAGGAACAACTTACTACCAGTTGATGAATTATGATCAAGCAGAAAAGTACTTAAATACAGCCATCGAAAAGAATGATAAGTATCTCTGGGCTCATGCACAGCTAGGTGAAACCTATCGTCTGCGGGCAATTGTGGAAAATCGGAAAAAGGAATATGTTGACTCAGCTATAAAACATTTCCAAACAGCCCTTGATAATCAAGAACCAACAAACAGCAACTATGCGTGGGCATTAGCTCACTTGGGAGCAACCTACCGCCTGAAGATGTTTAAGATTTCACAAAAAGTAAAAGAAGAATTAAACAAAGAATTAGAAAAAGGCCATGTGGAATTTCTGAAAAAAATAATAATAGATGAAGACAGTAAAAACAATGCATTGGCTTGTCTTAACAGAGCGATTGAACTTATCCCCACCTATACCTGGGCTTGGGGTATGCGAGCAACAGTTTACAGATTGGTTCAAGAATACGAGGATTCACACTGGGATTTATCAGTAGAGATAGTAATAGCTCCGGAATCTCAGGTTTTACAGTTCTCTCCTTCTCCTGTCCCATTCTTAGAAAGCAGGAGGCTAGATCTTTATGAACATGCATTGCTATGTTTTTATTTAACGAAGATAAAAGACGAAGATAAGAAAGAGAGATACTACGGTAGAGCGATCGCTTATGCCCAAAAAGCCTTGATGGTTCAGCCAGGTGACTTGATTGCTTACCTAATCCTCACCGTAATTGAAGCTCAGCAAAATAAAGAAAAATTAGAAGATATTAATGATGATATTATCGAAAAATTTAACACATTCATTAAAAACGCCAAGTTACCGTTTTCTGAAGTCTGTCAAACTGTATTGCGATATCAAATTAGTGCTAATAAATTTACTACAAATCAAATAAAAGCTATAATAGAATATGATAATGCTTATGAACATCCATTAACAAAGCTTGTTCTGAACGATGTGATAAATAACCCTCATATAGATTCTATAGATTCTGCTGAAGAGTGTGAGGAGGCACAATTATGGCTATGGAAAAACTTTGCCCTGACGGAAACATGTAGCAATGTTCTTTTCTTGCTTAGTGATTTAAGTGTTCTTCTGGAGGAAGACAGTATTATTGGTACCGCGAACCTTTATCGAGACATTGGCTTTCGAATCAATTCTTACTACACAATAGAAAGGGTTTTTCAAACTCCAGTACTTTCGGATATAGAGCGTTCACAAATAATAAAGAAAGCAATCACAAAATATTTTTCAATGTTCTTGAATCCTGACAAAGATTGAGTTTATAAGTGCTGATTATTCGGCTCTAAAATAGAATTGCTATAGCAATTTAATCGGTGCCTTAAACAAGCGCTGAAACTCTTAATTAAAGAGAATCGACTGGGTAAAAAAAATAAGCGACAATTAGCTGGCATTTTTCACTGGTAACTACGTTAAAGATTGGTAGGATATCTCATGAGTAAACTATTTAATTTATTAACAGATTTGGCCCTTGACCCCAACAAACAAAGTGTTTTTATCAATAACCCCAGTTCCGTAATGGACGAGGTGGGTTTATCTGAAGTAGAGCAGACTGCAATGATCAGCAAAGAACCTGCTAAAATTGCAGCCTTCTTTGCAAACGAACAAGCCCCGCTTGCTATTACCTGCGCCGATCCCGGTCCCGATCCCTTGCCAGATCCAGACCCTTTTCCCATACCAGATCCAGAGCCTTCTCCATCAGAAGAATCCACACCTAACTTTAACTAGAATTTGGTGTAGAAAAGTTTCATCAAGCTCAATTCTTTGAGTTTTAGCTAAATTCCCTAGAAGCCCCACCTAACGGTTAGGTTAGGTGGGGTAGTTGATTTTAAATCACTCATAACTTTATACAATTGGGCAAATGGATTATTATTTAATCAGCTCAAACGGCACTGGTTGCAGTTTTGTATAATAAACACTCCTTGAACGGAGATAAGCATGCGCGATTTATCAGGTTACCAAGTTACGGAAAAACTCCATGAGAGCACCAACTCCCTAGTCTATCGCGGACATCGGCGGGCAGATAACCAACCTGTTATCCTTAAAATGCTCAAACAGGCTTATCCTTCCCCTGAAAGGATTGCTTGGTTCAAGCGAGAGTATGAAACAACCAAAACTATTAACCTACCCGGTGTAATCGATGTTTACAGCTGGGAAAAGCTAGAAACTAACTGGGTGATGGTGTTAGAAGATTTTGGGGGCGAATCTCTCAATCGGATAATTCCGAAGCAGGAATTCACAATTGCTGAGTTTCTCCACCTGGCCATTGAGATTGTTGACATTCTCGGTCAGGTTCACCAGCAGCATATTATTCACAAAGATATTAACCCATCAAATATTATCTTAAATCAGAATACTGGTAAGCTTAAGCTAATTGATTTTGGTATTTCAACCACACTGTCGCGAGAAATATCAACCTTTCGCAACCCGAATGTATTAGAAGGAACCCTAGCTTATATTTCCCCAGAACAAACGGGTCGAATGAATCGAGCCATCGATTACCGCACTGATTTTTACTCCCTGGGGGTGACCTTTTATGAATTGCTGACGGGACAGTTACCCTTCCCCAGCAATGATGTTTTGGAATTAGTCCATTGTCATATTGCTAAACAACCGAAATCACCACAGGAACTAAAACCAAAAATTCCAGCAATTCTTTCGGCGGTCCTGTTGAAATTGATGGCGAAAAATGCTGAAGAACGCTATCTATCAGCCTATCGGATTAAGGCAGATTTAGCAGAATGTCTCAGACAGTGGCAAACCAAAGGGCAAATTGATGCTTTCGTGATCGATCAGCACAATGTTTCCGATCAATTTCAAATACCACAAAAACTATATGGGCGAGAACAGGAGATTTCTACCCTATTAGCTGCTTTTGATCGAGTCAGCCAAGGAGCTAGTGAAATGATGCTGGTTTCGGGGTATTCTGGTATTGGCAAGTCCGTATTAATACAGGAGGTATATAAGCCCCTGACTCGCCAACATGGCTATTTTATTTCTGGTAAGTTTGACCAGTTTCAACGAGATATTCCCTACGTTTCTTTAATTCAGGCATTTCGGTCATTAGTACAACAATTACTCACCGAAAGTGAGCAAGAGATTAACAATTGGCGAGAAAAGCTACAACTTGAATTAGGGGAAAATGCACAGGTAATCATTGAAGTTATTCCTGAAGTAGAACTAATTATTGGTCCACAACCACCTGTGCCAGAGCTTCCGCCAACAGAACTCCAGAATCGCTTTAATTTTGTTTTTCAAAAATTTATTAAGATATTCACTCAACCGGAACATCCGTTAGTCATTTTTCTTGACGACTTACAGTGGGCAGATAGAGCTTCGTTGGAATTAATTCAACTGCTGATGACAGCAGCAGATAATAAATATCTATTTTTCATTGGGGCATATCGAGATAATGAAGTAAACGAAGTACATCCGTTGACTCAAACCTTGGAAAAGATTGAATCAGCCAGGGTAAACATTAAGAGAATACTACTTCCCCCCTTAGCCTTAACTGATGTTAGCCAACTTATCGTTGATACGTTTTTCGTAGATTCAATAACTGCTAAACCCCTTGCAAAATTAATACAGAAAAAAACTGGCGGAAATCCGTTTTTTATCAATGAATTTATAAAATCTCTGTATTCTGAAGGTTGGTTGTATTTTAACTATCCTTCTCAGAAATGGGAGTGGGATATAGAGCAAATAAAAGCGCAACCCCTTACAGATAATGTGGTGGAGTTGATGACTAAAAAAGTTAAAGACTTACCCACAAAAACTCAAGCCTTATTAAAATTAGCAGCTTGCATAGGGAACCAGTTTGACCTGAAAACACTGGCAGTGATATATGAAAAATCTATAGGGGAAACTGCAACGGATTTACGGTCAGCACTCCAATCTGGTCTAATTATACCCCTTAGCTATGCCTACCAGTTGGTGGAACTTGATATCGAAGGGTTGTCAAATCAGTTAATTGTAGAATACAAATTTGCCCACGACCGCATCCAACAAGCAGTTTACTCGCTGATTCCCAAAGCAGATACCCAAGCAGTACATCTGGGGGTTGGCAAGTTGTTACTGCAAAATACATCCTCTGAAGAATCTGAACAGAAGCTGTTTGAGATTGTTAACCAGTTGAACAAAGGTCGGGAGCTAATTGAGGAACAAACAGAGCGAGATGAGTTAGCTCGATTAAATCTACGGGCAGGCAAAAAAGCCAAATCCTCAGCTGCTCGTCAACCGGCTTTCAATTATCTCCAGACCGGCTTAAGTTTGTTAAGTAACCAGAGTTGGTCACAGCAGTATGATCTTACCTTAAATTTTTATGTGGAGGCAGCAGAAGCCGCTTATACAATTGCCAACTACGACCAAATGGAGCCCTTGATTGAGATAGTCTTGCAAAAAGCCCAAACACTGCTAGACAAAGTCAAAGTCTATGAAGTCAAAATCCAAGCCTATTCTGCCCAAATTAAATTCATAGAAGCAATCAAAACTGGGCTAGAAGTTCTGAAATTACTTGGGATCGAATTACCCGAACGACCCAGCCAATCTGATCTGACGGCAGAGATAGAGCAGATCAAGTCTGCCTTAGGGGGCAGGCAACCTCAGGAGCTAATTGACTTACCCCAAATGACCGATCCTTATAAATTAACAACTATGGGGATTATGAACTACTTGTTTACTCCTACGTTCATAACAAATAATCAACTTTGCTTGGTCATTTGGTGCAGACAGGTTAATTTATCGATTCAGTACGGTAATTCTGCTGATTCTGCTTTTCCCTATGTAGGTTACGGGATTATCCTCTGCTTAAGAGGAGAGCTTGAGGCTGGCTATCAGTTTGGTCAACTTGCTTTAAAGTTGCTAGAACTATTCAAAGATAGAACATTCAAAGCCAGAACTTATTCAACCTATAAAATATTTCTCAAGCATTGGAAGGAACCCCTCAGAGATACATCATCTTTTTGCATGGAAGGTTATCAAAGTGGCATAGAAACTGGAGATCTTGAACATGCTGCTAGTGCTATAGATGGATATGTCTACGCTTTGTACCTAAGTGGTGTGGAACTAATCGATGCTAAGAAAGAGACGGCAAAAGCAATTGCAGCTACTATTCAAACTAAGCAGGAAGCTTTCATTCATTGGACTCAAACCTATATGCAGGCTATCCTTAACTTGATGGGAGAAGCCGACAATCCCTGCCGTTTGATTGGTGAAGCATATGATGAAGAAAAGATGATGCCAGCCCATCTTGCCAGTGGAGATCGCACTGCACTGATGCATGCTTATTCACATAAACTCACTCTATGTTATCTTTTCCAGGAATTTCAGCAAGCGGTTGAAAATGCCGACCAGTTTGAAGAATATGCTGCCAATGCTGCCTCATCATTCATCTTTACCACTGCCTACTTCTATGACGCCCTGGCTCGGCTAGCATTTTATCCTGATGCTTCAGAGACTGAAAGAGCAGAAATCTTGACCAAGGTTGCTGCTAAACAAGAAAAAATGGAACTATGGGCAAAGCAAGCTCCGATGAATTTTCTACACAAATTTTATCTAGTCGAAGCTGAACGATCCCGAGTTTTAGGCAAAGATAGCGAAGCTAGAGACTATTACGACCGCGCTATTACTTTAGCCCATAAAAACGAATATCTCAACGACGAAGCCCTAGCTTATGAACTAGCAGGCAAATTCTATTTAGCCAGAAACCAAAACCACGTTGCTCGCCACTACCTACAAGATGCCCACTATACTTATCAAGGCTGGGGAGCTGTGGCTAAGGTCAAAGATTTGGAAGCTCGATACCCACAATTTTTAGCTACAGTTTCAACAGATAGTATTAAAACTAGCTTAAATCCGTCCATTACCGACTCAGGTAAAACTACATCCGGTGTTTTGGATATCAATAGCATTCTCAAAGCATCGCAAACAATTTCTGGGGAAATTATCCCAGACAAGTTGCTGGAAAAGTTAATGAAAATCCTGATTGAGAATGCTGGCGCTCAACAAGGTTTTCTGATACTATATAAAGACGGTGATTGGGTAATTGAAGCTGAAGGAACAGTGGATTCTGATCAAGTTACTACACTGCAATCCCTGCCAGTAGACTCTGTGGATGCTGCTAGTCAAACCCCGGTCTTGTCAGTCTCCATCATTAATTATGTGGCTCGCACCCAGGAAAATTTAGTCTTAAGTGATGCGGCTAATCAAGGACAATTTACTCGTGACCCTTACATTGTTGCCACTCAACCCAAATCGATTATCTGTACTCCTTTGTTAAATCAAGGTAAACTAAGCGGTATTTTATATTTAGAAAATAATTTAACCACAGAGGCATTTACGAGCGATCGCATTGAAGTTTTAAGAATGCTTTCTGCTCAAGCTGCTATCTCTATTGAAAATGCTCGTCTCTATGGACAGTTAGAAGACTATAACCGCAATCTAGAGCTTAAAGTAGAAGAGCGCACTCAAGAACTATCTCAAACTTTGGAAGTTCTCAAAGCTACTCAAGCGGAACTAATATTTGAAAACGAGTTACTGAAGAGTGACGAACAAGCCGCGAATTTTGATTATCAAGTGGGGGGAAGTTTACCGATGGATTCTCCCACTTATGTGGTGCGTTCTGCTGACAGAACTCTCTACAAATCATTAAAGCAAGGGAAGTTTTGTTACATTCTCAATCCCCGCCAGATGGGCAAGTCAAGCCTGATGGTACGTATGATTAACCACCTGAACCATGAGGGGATTAGCTGCGCGGCCATCGACCTGACTCGGATTGGCAGCGAAAATGTTACCCCTGACCAATGGTATAAGGGATTGGCAGTAGAGCTATGGCGAAGTTTTGGTTTACTAAGAAAGGTGAATTTAAAAAAGTGGTGGAATGAACGAGGGGATATTTCTACGGTTCAGCGGTTGAGTCAATTTATAGAAGAAGTCTTGCTAGATGAACTTGAGCAACCAGATAACAGTTTACCGAATAAAAGGGTAGTTTTTATTGATGAAGTTGATAGCGTGTTGGGATTGAATTTTCCAGTTAATGACTTTTTTGCTCTGATTCGCTCCTGCTATAATCAGCGTACTATCAATCGAGACTATGGCAATTTAACCTTTGCTCTGTTTGGGGTTGCTACCCCCTCTGGCTTAATTACTGACCACAAAAGAACCCCTTTTAATATTGGTCAGGCGATTCAACTGGAGGGGTTTAAAGAGCATGAAGCCCAACCTTTGCTTCAAGGATTAGCAGAGAAAGTGACCAATCCTCAAACACTGCTGAAAGAAGTGTTAGCATGGACGAGTGGTCAGCCTTTTTTGACCCAAAAGATCTGTCAATTCATCCGCAGTACTTCGTCTGCTATCCCTACTAACGACGAAGCTGAATGGATTGAAAATTTGGTGCGAACCAGGGTGATAGAGAATTGGGAATCCCAGGATGAACCGGAGCATTTGAGAACTATACGCGATCGCATCCTCGAAAGTAAGCAATCTGTAGGGCTACTGGAGATATATCGACAAATTGTGGACCAGGGAGAAGTGGTGGCTGTTGACAGTCCAGACGAAAAGGAATTGCTGTTGTCTGGGTTAGTGGTTAAGCAACAGGGATGTCTGAGAGTCAATAACCGGATTTATCAATCGATCTTTGACCGCAGTTGGCTTGAGCAGCATTTCTAAGCTAAAACGGATTTAAAATGCATTTTAGCAAGGCAATAGGCAAGAGGCAATAGGCAATAGGCAATAGGCAATAGGCAAGAGGCAAGAGGCAATAGGCAAGAGGCAATAGGCAAGAGGCAATAGGCAAGAGGCAATAGGCAATAGGCAATAGGCAATAGGCAATAGGCAATAGGCAAAAGGTAAAATGGGGCTGGGATTTATCTTTTTTATTTGATTTCACGAATAAGCTGTTCAGCATTTAGATTGGGATTAGAATTGAATCGACCGACCAAAGCTCTGTGTTAAGCCAATGACAACTTCCCTTTAGGTGCGCTTTCCGTTGGCGAATTAAATTCGCCACGGGTCGCACCTGAGCAAGCCCTCAACACCGTCAGTCAACTCCCTCCTGAACAACAGGCTATGCTGGTTGAAATCATCCAAAACCGTCTGATCGAATCCCGTCGTAAAGAAATTGCTCAGGATGCCAAAGAATCGATTGCTACATTTCAACAGGGCAAGTTACGACCTCAGTCAACAGAGACTGTAATTTCTCAATTACAAAAGGCTCTTGAAGAAAACCCATGAGCTCTAGAAAATTGTAAGATTGAAAGAAGGCAACAGTACCATGGAGTAAAACGTGATGTTGAATGTAAGTCTGGATCAAGAGGCAGAACAGTATTTAGTTGAAATTTTAAGTCAGGAAAAAACAACTAGCAGTGAGTTGATTAAAAAATTGCTGCGGGATTATCGCCAAAATTTTCAATCCCAAAAATCGGTTTTAGAACGAATGGGAGGAATGCCTAAACATTTGCTATCGGTGGGTAATCTATCTGATCGGGACACTCGTAGAGCAAAGGGAACAGGGAACAGGGAACAGGGAACAGGGAGTAGGGAGTAGGGAGTAGGAAACAGGGGACAAAAATTATCACTCACAATTCATTTAGGTACACTATATAGAGATTATTAATTATTAGTGCTAAGATGTTAATTACTAATCAATTTATATATTAATTAAGCTGATGAAAGCGGCAATTGTACGTATTGGAGATTCCCAAGGAATTAGAATTCCTAAAGAAATTATTGAAAAATGTGGTTTAGCTAATGTAGTTGAAATAACAGTAGAAGATGGAAAGGTGATCATTTCGCCAGTATCCCACTCTCGTCAAGGATGGGAAGAAAGGTTTAAAGAAATGGCCGAAAATGGTGATGATGAATTATTAATTGATGATCGAATTAAAAATTATTGGGATGAAGAGGATTGGAAATGGTAGCGATTCCCAAGCAATTTGAGGTGTATTTGGTTTGTCTCGATCCCACCATTGGTTTTGAAATTAAGAAGACTCGCCCTTGTGTGATTATATCTCCTAATGAGATGAATAAGTATATCAAGACAGTGATTATTGCACCAATGACGACAGCGAAGCGAAATTATCCCACACGAGTTAATTTAACTTTTAAAGGAAAAGAAGCACAAGTCGTTTTAGATCAAATTCGGACGATTGATAAGAGTCGCTTAATTAATAAGCTAGGAAAGCTTCCTGAAGAGATTGGTAATCAGGTAGTTGATACTTTAGTGGAAATGTTTTCTAGGGATTAGCAAAGATATCGAGCCGATTGCGTTCCCGTAGCGGCTCCATTCGCGTAGCGTTGCCCATTCGCGTAGCGTTGCCTTTTGGCCAAGGCCAAGGAGCATCGCACTGGGTGCATCTCCTAAAAGTTGTTTGACCCAGCTATCATCCCACTATTTTGCTGGATACAGGCTTATTGGTGGCTTTCTATGATTCAGCCGATCAACATCATGGTCAGGTGGTATCGCAAGCAACCCTTTGAACGAGTCTTTCGTCCTTCTTCTAATATAAGCGCGTTCCGGTAGCGTGGCCTACGGCCAATCGCTTTTTTCAAAACCTTTAGCAATTGTGTTCCCGTAGCGGCTCAATGCTCGCCCATCGCTTCTGTGAGCTACAAAGAATTTTTTCCTACTCCCTACTCCCTACTCCCTACTCTCTCTCCTATTCCTTACCAAATATCCTTTGTCCAAGGTTTAACCTACTTCTTGCTTTGAATTCCTCTGCTTCTCTTAACACAGGATTAATATCAAACCAGCGCTCACCCTGATAGTGATATTCAAAGACTAACATACTTTTAAGTAGGATTTGATACTCTTCTTCTCCTCTTACATTTTTATGTTTTGCTACCTGGTTCAATAACTCCCACTCATCATCAGTAATGGTTGAAATTAAATAATTATCTCTTTCCTTAATCACCTCTTCCAAACACCTTTGGGATAAAGGTGGGTCTTCTTCCCGAAGACAATTGCTGAGAAGTCCTAGCAAGTTCCGTACATGACCACCACTAATTGCACACAGTCGATCGAGAGTTGCAGGACTATCAAAAATTTCTGAGATTGCCTTAAGTCGTTCCTCTGGAGGAAGGTTAGGAAATGCTCTTGCTAAAATCACTTGTCGCATTAGGGCCATTCCTTCATGACACTCGCTACCATCTCGTAGTCTTACTGGAATCATCGGTAAAACTTCGGGATCTGTTCCAAAGTAATTTCTTAGCTTTTCAAACTCTTTTGAGAAGGTTAATGCCATTGGCATGGTATAAACTACATGGCAGCTTAGCTGCTTGAACTGCTCTGCTCGATCGATAAACAGATGCTCTTGTTGATTACGCCCGGTTGTAGGCATTAGCCTATCCATCACTCGGTCAAGATTATCGACAATTACCACTAGCCCTTCCTTTCCTCTTTGTTTTAATTCTTCTATCCCAGGCTGTATTAGCTCAATATTGATTGCTTCGATAAGACTACTTACACCTGGCTCTAGATACTCTCTTAGCTGACTGCGAAGCGTGGGATTTTCTTTAGCTTTAGCAGTGATTTTACCAATACCAAAAGATAGGCTAAAACTCTCTTGATCATCTAAATCTAAGGACACTGGTGTTTTCAATAAATCCGTGACATCTGCCAGAATCTTTTTAAATCCTCCCGGTCTTTTGTTTATACCAGCTTTTTCCAAGTTCGCACTGATGTTACGGGCAATGGATAACAAGATATCAGTCACATCAGCATCTGCCATGTCAATATCTTGACTAGACCCAAAGTAAACGGTATGAAATCCTTGTTCTTCCAATTCCGCCTTAAGTCTCAACAATTCTGTAGTTTTACCGCAGCCAATATGACCGGTAAAAAGTTGACAGGTTGGTTCATCTGGTGAAAGGAGAGTAATCGTCCGCAGCAAACTATTAAACTGGTTACCACGCACCGCAGAAAAATCTATATAGTATCTCTGATCCTCAGCATACCCTACGTTAATTGTTTTTCCAGGATTTGAAGCCCTGTATAATCGCCTAATATCTAACCCTGGCTGATGTAATCTTTCTTGATAGGTTTCAATTTCTTTTAGTTTATCCTGAGCTAACCCATTGTCAGGTTGAATTATCAGTATTGGCGCAAACTGCTCCTTGGCCAGTTCAAACTTTCGTTGAGTCATTAAATATAGGCCGTAACCTTGGAGCGATCGCACATAGTCTTCTTCTACACGATTTGAATCAATCTGATAGGCTCGTTTGTAAAGCTCTACTGCTTTACTAAAATCTCGGGTTTCCAAATATCCCTCAGCTAGCTCAAACAGAGCCTTGAAGTAGTTGGGATTGATTGACAACGCTTGCTCATAAAGGGGAATGGCATTTTTCAACAAGTTGTAGCCCTGTAAATCAGTGGCTGATTGGTAGACGCTCTCTGCTGCTGGTTCAAGCTTTTCCAATTCCCAGATCTCCCGTTGGAGAGGATGTTGCTTAACTAACCAACGACGTACCAATTCAACTTTCACCCGATAGCTATCAGCAGTTTGGGATAATAAATTTAACCCTTGTGCAATATCTAAAAAATCCCATTCAAGCAGTTGGTTCTCCGCCTGTATTAATGACTTGGTTTCAACAACGCCATACTCTTTCAGAATCACCAATGGTTCTTCCACAAACTGATCGTCTCTTAAATCAGCTCTTTTCTGGGCTTCTGCAACCGCTGAAAATATTACCCGTTCCGGGATTGGCAGCCCTTCTCGAAACCAGGGCAATCCTCCCCCACCAAGTTCAATGGCCTGATCCACAACTGCTTTAACATCCCCAGGAGTAATCTGGTGTTGAATTTTGGCTCGTAAAAACACTGCATAACATAGCAATTGAGTGCAATAGGGATGCCCTGCGGACAAGTCAATAATTGCTTGTATTGAATCCTGGCTATAGACTAACGACCCTTTAGCTGGCTCAGTAATCAACTTTTCCGTATCTTGGAGACTAAGTAAGCCAATTTTATAGGTTGGTGCTCTTCTGAATAAGCTCAGCAGCTTTGTTAGATCATCCGGCTGACGCCCTATCACTGGGATGATCACCAGTTGCTTATGTTGAGTTAACAGAGATTGTAAATAAGGAAAAAAGGTTTGAACTGAAGAAGTTGGATCATAGCTATTCAAGACATCAAACTCGTCCAACATTAGTACTATAGTCTTTTCCCCTAAACCCTGATAAATTTCAGGCAAAAAATTCTGGGAGAAGATACTGGGATTGCTGGCTAAATCTGCTTCACTTGGTAGTTTACCATAGTCCAACTCTAGCTTAAGGTGATTGAGCAGGTGATTAATAATTGTCTCAGCCAGGAGATGCAATACATTGCTGAGGGCTAAGTGCCCTTTGTCTTCAAGATTAAAATAGATGAAGACAAATTCTTCAGATTGAACAAGGTTGGGAATCTGTAAAAGAACCGATGATTTACCAATCCGTCTTTGACCATGCAACAGGATAACCCTTTCACCCTGGTTTAAATTATCCTCGACAAATTGGATCAAGGTTTCTCTGCCAAAGAAAGACTTTGGCTCAGAGATAGCTGAACCAACAATATAAGGATTTCTCCGAACTGTTGCTGTGGTCATATCAATCTTGGTGATTTGCGAAAGGTTTCCTATTTGTGAAAGTGATTAGCTTTTAATTGCTCCTTTCGGTATAGCAGCCATGACCTTACCAATCCATTCAAATATATCTGGTATTTTATCTTTATTTTTCCAGATTAAACGAATTATCTCTTTAACCTTTTCTGCTTGCTTATGACTCATCAAGTTAAGAAAAACCTTCTGACGCTCTTGTAATTCGGTTTCGGTACTGTTTTGAATGTTTTTAACCACCCACCATTCCATTAGTGATGAAGCAAAGGAGTAAGTCGCTTTACCGGCTTGCTCTTCTCGTTTGATGATTCCTCTCGTTTCTAAGGCATTCAGTTCTATCTCTTTTTGGCTAAAAATAGTCTCAATGCCCCTCAGAGCATAGCGCTTATCGGATAATCGACCTTCTAAACTTGACAAAGCAATTAGCATCAGTAAAATCTTCTCTAGGTCATTGCAAAGCTCCCAGGTAGCTTTAAAAAACTGTTCAGTTGCACTTAGAAAATCTCTGGCAAAGGTCTTAGGGTCAGGTACTCGATTAGCTCGCAATTCTTGATAGAGAAGATAACCAGCATTCTGTAGCAAGGCGGGATTTCCATCAGCAATTTCCCGAATTCCGTCTCGTAAAGCTGGTGTGATTGGCATACCAAGTAGTAGGGCAGCCACTTCGTTATCAGTAAATGGCTTGAGTGGTTGAAATAAATAATGGTTATACCAAGGAGATTTATCTGGGGTGAGTTGAGGTCCCAATTCACTCAGACGTCGAGACGATGCTACAATCATTGAGATATATTTCCTTTCGATACCAGAATTCGCAATACTGCGACATTCATTCACAAAGGCTTCAATATCAGCTTCCTGGTAACCGTCGTTTGTACGCAAAGCAACATCGTAGTCATCCACTAGCAATAGTAAAAATTTGTGGGATTCTCCAAGCTTACGTAATAGCTGGCGTAGATGACTGGAAGTGAGGTTGTCTTGATCAAGGAATTGGTCAATATCAGTCTGTAGCGTTGGATTACTGTCTAGTTGACTTTTTATCTCGGTCAAGATTTGTCGCCAGAAGCTATCAGCATTAAACGGTTGAATACTTAGGCAATTTAGAAGTACAATTACTGCTGCTTCTGGATCTTGGCCTTGTAGGTGCCAGACCTCAGGTGAGGTCAATAGTTCTAAGAAGGAAGTCTTGCCAATTCCAGGTCCACCCCAAACTGCCAGATTACCACGACTAGAGATTTGATCGAATGCTATTTCAATCTGAGACTCTCGTCCCACAAAGCGTTCTGGGAGAACGGGTTGTCCTACGGTAAAGGGGTTTTGAGCCATGGTGATGGATTCTGAAAGTGTTTCTTAAGCGGCTATTGTGTCTATCTTTATTATGGCCAACTTCCTTAGCTAGGTTGTGCCATGGCAAAACGTTATTTTATTCCACACATCTTACTTTACCAGATTCTGGTTGGGATTTTTTGCGTTCGCGTAGCGGCTCTTACCGAGCATCGCACTTCCTCTCCCCCCTGTTGCCTATGCCCTGCTCCCTATTCCCTGCTCCCTGCTCCCTGCTCCCTAAAACCCAATAATTTTTGCCTCACCCAATTCAAAACTTCTATCGTTCAATCAACTCTCCATCAAAATCAACCTCAAAGCATCTAACTCCACATACCATGGCTCAGGCCAAGCTTTAATCTGATGCCATTTTTCCTTAAAAACTTCAGCTTGGAGGTGGTATTGTTGAGGATTCCTAGAAGGAGTATATAAATTCAGATAAAGTGTAACTCGGTGCTGGGTTTCACTCATCGTCACCAGCCAACAGGGAAACGTATTGTCGTGATTTGGCTCTTTTAGAAATCTCAAATGATGGGCACGGATGCCAACATAGGCTAAGGATTTCCTGATCGGTTCCACCACTGAGAGACTACAGTTCCAGTCCAGGGCTTGAATTTTTTGGTGGTCAATGATTTCAACCCGAGAAAAGTTTTTACACTCCGTTAATTGTGCTACTCTAAAACTAGGAGGATGCTCAAAAATAGCTTCTTTAGAGTCATAACCAATAACATTTCCTTCGGAAAGTACTAACAGATTACCACAAACCCGGTAAGCTTCCTCTAATTTATGGGTGACGAAAAGAGTGGCTCCTTGATAATTAGAGAAAACTTCCGTTAGTAGCATTTCGATCTGATTCCGTAGATAGGTATCAAGGGCAGAAAGGGGCTCATCTAATAGTAACGCTTCTGGTGCGATCGCCATTGCTCTTGCCAAGGCTACCCGCTGCTGCTGTCCCCCAGAAAGTTCGTGAGGATAGCGGTTTTCCAATCCCTGTAAATGCATCAATTCAATATATTTCCATACCCGTTTATTCCTTTGGGGTTTGGGCAATTCCTGCAAGCCAAACCCGATGTGTTCAGCAACATTCATGTGGGGAAAGAGGGCGTAGTTTTGAAAAACAAAACCAATGCGACGTTGGTGAGGAGGAAGATTAATACCCTGTTTGGAATCAAACAAAACTCTTCCGTTCAAGACAATGCGGCCTTGAGTGGGTGTAGCCAAACCAGCAATACACCGTAGCGTCATACTTTTACCAGAACCAGAAGCCCCTAAGATTCCTAAGGGCTTACCATTAGCAGTAAATTTAGCATCTAGGGTAAAGCTAGAGCTTACCTCTTTTCGTAACTCTACTAACAGTCCTTGACTTGGTTCTATATTAGATTTTTTCCCTGCTCCCTGCTCTTTTCCCCCCTGATTAAGGGAAGCTCTAGTCCCCCCCTTAATCAGGGAAGTTCTTGTCCCCCCCTTATTAAGGGGGGTTAGGGGGGATCCCTTACTTACTTCTATATTAGATTTTTTCCCTGCTCCCTGCTCTTTTCCCCCCTGATTAAGGGAAGCTCTAGTCCCCCCCTTAATCAGGGAAGTTCTTGTCCCCCCCTTATTAAGGGGGGTTAGGGGGGATCCCTTACTTACTTCTATATTAGATTTTTTCCCTGCTCCCTGCTCTTTTCCTCTCTGATTAAGGGAAGCTCTAGTCCCCCCCTTAATCAGGGAAGTTCTTGTCCCCCCCTTATTAAGGGGGGTTAGGGGGGATCCCTTACTTACTTCTATGTTAGATTTTTTCCCTGTTCCCTGTTCCCTGTTCCCTGTTCCCTGCTCCGAAGTCCCTACTCCCTGTTCATAGTTAATGATAGTGATTGCCACGAGAGCGATCGCTACCATGATCAACACCCATAGTAGTGCTTCCCCCATCCTCCCGGCTTGGGCTGCAAAAAAGATAGCGATCGCAATGGTTTGGGTTCTGCCAGGAATACTCCCGGCTAGCATTAGAGTAGCGCCAAACTCTCCCAAAGCTCTAGCAAACGCCAGAACTGTCCCCGCCATCACCCCTGGCCAAGCCAACGGTAGCAACACTTGCCAAAATACCCTACATTCAGAAGCCCCCAAGGTACGGGCACAATTAATCAAATCCTGATTGACTTGTTTGAAAGCTGCCAATACAGTTTTATACATCAAAGGAAAGGCAACTACAGTAGCAGCAATCACAGTCGCAGGCCAAGACAAGATTACAGATATTCCCAATTGCCTCAATAGCTGTCCCACTGGGCTATTTCTACCTAGTAACAACAGTAATAAAAAGCCAACTACTGTAGGCGGTAGCACTATCGGAAGGGTTAAGATACTATCAATAATTCCTTTACCTTTCCCTTGATAGCTAAACATCCAGCCCGCTACTGTAATTCCTAGAAAGAAAGCCAAGATAGTAGCCAAGCCAGCAGTTTTTAGGGAAATCCATAAAGGAGATAAATCTTCCATAGTGTTGAACAAAGAGTATGGGTAGTGTGGCAAATTGCGTAGGGTGCGTTAGGGAAGGGCTCGAACTGATTTTTCGCCTCGTCGTCAGCCTTAGCAAGCCCGTCCCGTAACGCACCACCAGGGGAGAGAGAAGAAGTATTTTTCGATAATTTGGTATATTTAAATATAGCGTTTACTAGTCTAATAAGGTACATAAAAATTTTTTATTTGTTCCCTGTTCCCTGTTCCCTGTTCCCTGTTCCCTATTCCCTATTCCCTACTCCCTACTCCCTACTCCCTTATCTGCCATAGTAAACCCATACCTCAAAAATACATTTTTAGCTGAATCACCCATAAGAAACTGCACAAACTGGTTAGCATGATCAGGGTTTTTAGACTCCTTCAATACCGCTACTGGGTAGATAATCCGGGAGTAAGACTCTGGCGGAGCAGTAGCAACTCGTTTAACTTGGTTTGATACCTCAACATCTGTTGCATACACCAATCCAGCATCCACATTACCGGTTTCCACATAAGATAGAACTTGGCGAACATCTTTGGCAAAAACCAACTTCGGTTTGAGCTGGTCAAACATATTAAGAGTAGAGAGAACTTCCTTAGCATACTGTCCAGCTGGTACACTTTCCGGGTCTCCCATTGCTATTTTACTGATGTTATCAGACCTTAAGTCCTGAAAATTAGAGATACCAGTCTCGTCTTTAGGACTAATTAAAACTACCTGATTATTAAGAAGACTTTGCCTGGTACCTTCTAGTAAAAGCCCCTTAGATTCCAGAGCAGTCATCTGTTTCGGAGCTGCTGAAATAAAAACATCCACTGGCGCTCCCTGTTCGATTTGTTGCTGCAACGAACCAGAGGATGCAAAGTTATAAATAATTGTAACGTCTGGTGTTTGCTTAGTGTAGAGTACTTTGATAGCTTTCATAGCATCTTGTAAGCTAGCAGCCACTGATACCGTTAGGCTCACCACTTCTGGCTGTTGATTGTTAAGGCTAGGAGCACCGCAAGCTATTAAAACTAAGGATAGACTTAAGTACAACAACCATGATCTAATTAAGGATTTAACCATAAAACTGAGTAGTAGAGTTATAGCGCTTTTTAGTAAGCGTGAGGTTCATTTAAATTTTATTCCCGATTCCCGACTCCCGATTCCCGATTCCCTACTCCCTACCCAATTAGATACTTAACAACGGGAGCATGTCACCTTTGTAATTAGGTAAATAGATCCCCCCTAGCCCCCCTTAAAAAAGGGGGGAATTAGATTCAAAAGTCCCCCTTATTAAGGGGGATTTAGGGGGATCTAAATCAGGGATTAACAAAATTGACATGCTCCCCTTAACAACAAAAAAAATAGCCGTATAAATCATGTCCACGGCTATTTCAAGTCCACAGTAAGTGGAGTTAAATCGCTCTCTTGATGCAGTCGCTCATGGGGGAAACCCCCAAGACCGCGCTGCATCGCTATGTCACTCAGTTCCCGAACCCATCGAAATATGATCCTATTTAATCATACCGGAACCTTGGTTTTTGCCAAGGGGGGAGAAACCCCCCGAAAAACTAACGTTTTAACGTAGCATCCAATACTTAGTGATGATAGTAATCACCTCTCCTGGCATGCCCGTAGGTTGCAGAGGACTCCACTCGGAAGCCTGTGCGTAGCCCATGGCAGAGAGGGTATGAATAGTATTAGTTACTGCTTGACGAGGCCCCTTTAAAATGTGCTGAACAGGTTGTTCTTTTGGGAAAAGATCTTCAAGATTAATGCCAGGAATTGGATGTTCAGGATTATTGTCGGGGTTAGGGATAAATTCTTGCGACATAGCTCAAGAGTTGAATTTTGTTTATATGATTATTGTAATGATTATAGTATTAATTTGTCAAGGGGTTTTTATAATTTTTTTGGGGGTTATTTTAAGGGTAAAAAAAAAGCGATCGCGTAGCGGCTCTTTCAGAGCATCGCAAAGATTATGCGATCGCTTTTTTTTGTATTAATTTTAACGATAGACCTGTTCTATGTTGCCTACCTTTACAGATAAACTTTTTACTTGGTGCTCTTAATTATTTATCCCTTCTTTTCAAAACTGAACCAGCCCCTAAAGCAGTAAGTCCCAGTAGCGTTAATCCAGAAGCCGGTTCAGGGACACTAGTTGGATCAACCCAGTATAGCGCTAATCCAGAAGCCGGTTCAGGGACACTTGCTGAATCAAGCCAGTTTGAGGGAATGTTGGTGATAGTTTCGCTAAAATTAGGATTGGGATCAACATCAACCCAGTTTGAGGGAAGGTTGGTGATAGTTTCGCTAAAATTAGGATTGAGATCAACATAGATAGTTGGAGGAAAGAAGACTGAGTCACGAGTAAACCTAATTCCTGACTCTCTGTTCCAGCTAAGGGTCTGACCTCCTAGGTCCATAAACCTACCAAAATCGACATCTAGAGTCCAATTATCAGGGGTAGCTTTAAACGTAGTAACAAAAGTTCTAGGAATAATAGGGAGAGTAGTAGGCAAAATTTCAAAAGTAAGATCAGAACCTACTGTAGTAACAAAGGTTCTAGGATCAAGAGTAACAGGAAAAGGCAAAGGTTCAAGCGTATCAGAACCTAGTCGAGATGAATCTTCTACATCAAGAGACCAAGAGAGTAATTCTCCTTCAGTAGTTTACTCAACAAACCCTTCGTAATCTTTAGTTTGGGAAAAAGGTTCTAGTGTACCACTAGACTCATCCAATATAAATATAGACGGCAGACCAAATCTAGGAGAAGACAACAATTCAAGTTCGCCACTGAATTCGTGCTTGATTATCTGGAAAGCAGCAGCGGGTAAAACTCCAACAGTAGCACAGGTTAAAGCGATAGCAGTAGTAACAACACCTAATTGTTTATAAAAATTAATCAAAGAAATTCTCCTGGTTGAGTAAGTAGACAAATTGAGTTAATTGCACCACAAAGTGGGCAATTAAGATTTTGGATAGTTTCCCAAAAAATCTCAAGCACCGAATAATTTATCACACAGACGATTTAATCTGGTAAAACTTTAACCTTTACGCCGAATTATTCTTTTGGCAAAAAAAATAACTCGATCACATTTGCTAAAATTAGACTATCACAAAAAATAACAACAGGGGAAAGATTAAATTAACTTATAGGCCATTTTACTGACTTCTATTTTTTGGGATAGCGTCTGCATCTGCCGCCCGTTTATTTGCAATATTGATACATTATTTGTAAGTTATATCAGCCATTACAAGTATATATAACAAAAAAAAAGTCCATAAAAATGGACTAAAATCGCTCTATATTTAGTTAATATAACTTAACCATAATCCCTTATTATTGCTGCTTTCTTTTCAACAATGAACCAGCACCTAAAGCACTAAGTCCCAGTAGCGCTAATCCAGAAGCAGGTTCAGGTACACTAGTTGGATCTGGCTTTGAGGGATCCTTGGTGATCGTTTCGCTAAAAGTAGGATTGGGATCAACATAGACAGTTGGAGGTAATAGCGAACCCCCAAGAGTAAAGGTAATTCCTGAGTCTCTGTTCCAGGTAAGAGTATAAGCCCCGGCATCAACAGCCCTACCAAAATCGATATCTAGAATCCAACTATCAGGGGTAGCGTCAAAGGTAGTAATAAAGTTTCTAGGAGGAACAGGAAGAGGAGAAGGAAAAGGAGAAGGCAACGGTTCAAGGGTAATATCAGAACCGACTTGCTCTAAGCCTTCTACATCAAGAAACCAAGAGAGTAATTCCCCTTCAGTATTGTACTCAACAAACCCCTCGTAATCTCTAGTTTCGGGAGGAGGCTCTAGCAGAAAATCAGGAAAATCCGATAATTCAAGTTCGCCGCTGAATTCTTGGTTAATTATCTGCTCAGCAGCAGCCGGTAAAACTGCAACAGTAGCAGAGGTTAAAGCGACAGCAGTAGTAACAAGTGCGAATTGGTGAGAAAGATTAGTCACAGAAAGTATCCTCGTTCAGTATGTGTAGAATAGGGAATAGGGAATAGGGAACAGCGGATCTGGGAACAGGGAACGGTAGGAAAGAGTGTAAGCATTCAGCTAATGCGCTACGTCCACGCTACGGGAACAGTTTTTGAAGAAAATAGGTAAGATTTGGATAAAGGCCAGGCTACGGGAACGTTTAATCTGAGTTACGCCTGAAAGCTGACAGCTGAGGGCTGAATGCTTACGAAATAGTTAACAGGATTTTTTTGCTATGATAAATTATTATGATTTATCAGAATCGATTTAAAAAAATAGAGTTAGCTTGAATTATACTTACCTTTAAATTCTATGTCAATACTTTATCAAAAGCCCTAAAAGTGCCGATGCCAAATTGCCTGATTAGTATAGGATTGATAATATATAAAAGGGAACAGGGAACAGAGAACAGGGAGTAGTGATGCAGTCGCTGATCGGCGAAACGACAATTCTTGCTGATCTCAATCTCCATCTCTCCATCTCCGTACTCCCTAAGACGAAAGTCCCTCACCTAATTGAGAAGCACTACAGTCTATAATATGTAAAGCGCAATAAAAACTAGGAGGTGATCGTGATGCTGCTCAACTACCAATACCAGGCTTATCCAAGTAGTCAACAAAAACTAGAACTAAATGATTGGCTACGGATTTGTCGGTACTGGTACAACTGGCAGTTGGGCGATCGCTTTCGGTGGTGGAATGAAAACCGCACTGCTGTTAATTCTTGTCCGTTGATTACTTATCTACCAGAACTCAGAGATAACCCCGGTTATTTCAGTCAAAAAAAGCTGTTACCAATCTGGAAAAAAGACTTGGTGACAGTTGTCCATTCAGGTGAATTGCTGGACTTTACCCGAGTTCCGGCGAATACTTTACAGGACGTATGTAAAGGGAATCCGGTTATAAATAGCTCTATAACTAATAGTACCTCAAAGGAAGTTTTAGTAGCTCTAAGGAGTGCTAGAAGCTTACACTTAACGGATAGTGAAGTGTAGGAACGTCACCCATGCCAAACAATTGGATCACCAAATTTGGTGATCATGACCGTAAGGGATACTTCTAGGGAGCTGTTATGGGATTGACCACAGGTCACGCGGGGCGCGTTCGCAAAATGGTAATATTTTTATGGGATTGACCAAAAGTCACGCTACGGGATTGACTGAAAGTCACGCTACGGGATTGACTGAAAGTCACGCTACGGGATTGACTGAAAGTCACGCTACGCGATCGCAAAAAAGGGATAGGTTTAGGTAGCTGCGTTTGCGATTGACCTTTGGTCACGCGGGGCGCGTTCGCAAACAAGGGATGAGTCTAGGGAGCTGCTACGGGATTGACCAAAAGTCACGCTACGCGATGAAGCGTTCGCAAAGCGTGGCCCAAAGGCCTCAGCTTCCGCGCTTATGCGATCGCTAATTTATTCTTACTAAGCCTGTTATAGTAGCAGTCATCTTTTCCTGCTCCAGCCAAGGTATTATATTATATACCGATAATTACCCTTAATCAAAATCTCCCCAAACTCCCCAAACTTTGACTGCAGCGCCGACCTGCGGGGGTTATCCCCACTCGCTATTGCATCAAGACACAGCAAGATTGTTAATACTACCCAAAGTCGAAGAAAATGCCACAAAATATTGATTAAAGAGTTCTATTAATCGACCAACGGCCCATAGGGAAGGGGAAAAAAGCTTGGGTCGCTACCGTCTTCAAACCAGTAGTGTATATGACCTTCTATAAACTCGTCGCGGCTGATGGAACCGTTGCCATCAACATCAATGCTATCGAAAGCCTGATCGGCTCGCTCAGAGTCCTCTTCACCGAAATATATGGCCAGATACTTCCGGTACTCTTCACTGGATATCTCTCCGGAGTTATCGGTGTCGATGAGATCAAAGAAGACTTCGTTCTTGCGCCTAGCCACTTCCCGTGCCGATTCGACCAAGGTGACTGCCTTCGCAGCGTTGGCGAGGCACTCTTCTTCGCTGATTCTGGTGTTGCCATCGACCGGAGCCCCTCCAGCCATCATGTTCTTAAACAGGGCGCGAAACAGCTCCTGGATTTCTTCAGACCTCGACGGATCACCTCCAAGTTCCACCAACCTATCTGCGGTATGTTCGTAGTCCGAGAGGGACAAAAATCCATCTCGATCGACATCCATGGCCTGGAAGAAAGTTTTCACCCTGGCAACCCAAACACTGGATGACAAAAACTTTTCTGGAGACATTTTTCCTAAATTCCGTAATAAAGCCCGGATTATTTTACCAGCCTCGACTGGGTTTTGTCAAGACGGTGCAGGTGCTATGTATCTTTGCTAGGACTATTAAAAGATTGATTATAGGGAAACAGAGTATCCAGTAATCGGTTCAAGCTCCCCTGCCCATGAACAGTAGGTTGAGTCTTAGGGGCTGGTGATTCTGTCTGCGACTCCGCCGTCGTCTCAGCTTCAATAGTTTCTGTGGTATTGGTATCTGTGGTATTGGTATCTATAGTATTAGTCTCTGTTGTATTTGTCTCTATAGAATTGGTATCTGTAGTATTAGTCTCGGTGGTATCTGTAGCCACCGTATTACTGGTGGATGGCACTTGACCATTCACAGATTCAGTGGTAAAGCTTTGATCAGGTAAAGTTGATGACGACTCCTGAGGTTTCTGCTCCAAGCTATCAGGAGTTGGTTGAGACTCTTCCGGTAATGGACGCCCCTTATCCCCCAACACGGAGGCTGATGGTACCACTTGTAAGGATTCTACAGAATGATTCCAAATTGTCGTCAGGGAGCCAATACTAGCATTAGCGCCAATTTTTCCCTTCCCCACGACCAGAACCCCAGCTCCCAAACTCGCTCCTGATTCCACCTCCACAGTACCTTTGTGAGCATGAATAATTGCTCCCATACCGATACAAACACCGGCTGCAATCGTTATTTTACTGTCTGGATCCGCTCGCAAAATTACCCCTGCTGAAATAGCAGCACTAGGATCAATGCTCACATTTCCTTCCACGTGTATATGAGAATTATTACTCAATAGAAGTTTAGGCAAGTGCATAATTTTGGGCACAGTAGACTTCGCTGCAATTGTCGGGGTAAAGAATTCTGGGTAAAGGGTTTTAGGATTAAATTTGACTCTAGCACTATCATTTTTGATGGCTTCTTTACCGTTGCAAGAAGTCTAATAGCTATCAATAAGCTGGTCTTGATTTAAATTGAATGATTCTGACAGCAAGGGATTAGGGGGATAGGGTTTGACGGTTTTTTTTCTAAGGGATGCAGTGCGGTATTGGGGCTTCCCCCCATCTACCCACACTTCCCACACTTCCCACACCTCCCACACTTCCCCCTCTTTCCCTGTTCCCTGTGCTATAATTATGGATTACGGCTTTTGAATCAGCGTCTCTAGAACACGCCGTTTAGCTTTCGGATCAATACCAATCAACCTTACATACTCACCCGAATGTTCAACCAAGCAGGTTTCTAGACCTTCAACCACGTCTGAAACCTGAGTAGAATCAATGGGGGAGCAACTCTGCCAAGAGCTGGTGCGGAATCGACGTTTATCCGCATGTTCAGTACCAATGCGAAAACCTTGGGACAACAAGTTACGAATCTTATCAATGATATCTTGACTCAAGGATGAACCAGAAGCGCTGCTGCCATTAAATCCTGAGGATTGCGTTGAACGGGGAGTATAGCTACTACTACTAGGGGCAGATTTAGCACCAGGGTTGACAGTGTCCCCAGGTTTTTGAATAATCTTTTCCATCACCCGGCGCTTAGCTTGCGGGTCAATCCCAATCAGTCGGACATACTCACCAGCGTGGTCTGCCAAACAAGCTCCCAGGTCTGCCACAGCCTGTGATACGTTATCGGAGTTTATGCCAGGAGCACTCTTCCAGGAACTAGTCCGGAAGCGACGCTCATCAGCATACTCAATACCAATGCGATACCCTTGGGACAACAGTTGACGAACTAGATCATCCACTGATGCCTCTAAGCCATTGTTAGATACAGCCGCAGCAGGTTGGGGAGCAGAGCTGTAGGGGCTGTAGCTGCTTGAACCAGATCCACTGGAACTCCGAGACACTTGGCCACCCGGTTTTTGGATAATCTCTTCACACACCCGGCGTTTAGCTTTCGGGTCAATCCCAATTAGTCGGACATACTCACCAGCGTGGTCTGCCAGACAATCACCCAAGGATTGGAGCACTTCTGATTCACGATCGGAGTCTATTCCGGAAGCACTCTTCCAGGAACTAGTACGGAAGCGACGCTCATCAGCATATTCAGCACCAATTCGGTATCCTTGGCCTAACAGTTGACGAACTCGTTGTTGAAGCTCTGAACTTAATCCTGTATTTGAAGACATTGATCTGAAAGATTTATGGGAACTATCAGGGCTACTATGACCATTAGAGTCAGCATTTTCGGCAATTTCCTTGCGGATGGGCATCATGCAGGAATCATCCTCTGCACACTGATAACCCGCCCGCAATGCCTCATTGATTGCCACCACATGGTTAGCAAACGTTCTATCTTGCTCTTCTACATCCGGTAGTCGGTCAGCTTGCTGCTGATTAGTAATCACCGCTCCGGAAGGCACATATTTACCGGGAGGAATTTCGACATCCTGAACAAGGGCATGCATCATCACAATACAGCCCTTGCCAACTCTAGCATTAAACACCGTAGAGCGAAAGCCAATAAAGCAATCATCCCCAATATAAGCAGGACCATGAATCAGGCTCAAGTGGGTAATTGATGCATTCTTGCCAATCCAGACCGAGTACTCTTTCTGGTCATCCCCAACAACCCGACCTTCTTCAAGACCATGAATCACAACACCATCTTGAATATTAGTGCCTTCACCGATGTAAAATGCTCCCCCTTCATCAGCTCGAATCGAGGTTCCCGAAGCAATCAATACATTGGCCGCAATCTCTACATTTCCAATGATGTTGGAAAAAGAATGCACATAAGCTGTGTCATCAATTTTTGGTTCGGCCAGATTCCTTGACCACGGTGTTGGGGGAGCTGCCTGGGTGCTAAATGCCATAGATGTTTTCCTCCTAATTTTTATTTGAGATACACTGTCATGAAATAGATTTTTGTCAAGCCCCACACTTGAGGATTGGGGTTAGTTATTTCTGCTGCTCCCACTCGGGAATTGTAATCACGCAGAAATTGCTGGATTGTTAATAGTTAACCTCTACCGTTATGGCTTATCGTTACAAATAACTGCTTTGGAAAGCTATAGGGCTCAAGTCAGAATCGAGCAATGGATAACCAGGGATAAGCTACTACCCAAAGCTACTACCCAAAGCTACTACCCAAAGCTACTATTGTCCGAACCTACTCACTAATACTGGTCTTTTTTGCTGTAGAGCATGCTATTGTCCACACTGACCGTGTCAATAATCCCCACCACCATAGCGTCGATGGGACGCTTGTCACTCTCACCGACTTGCCGAGCCGCGCTGCCACGGCTGACTAGCACCCACTCATTTATACCAGCACCGACTATGTCAGCTGCGACCTCATACTTGGGGAGTGGTTCTCCTGCATCATCTAGGTATTGCAGGAAAAGGAATTTAGTTCCTCTAAGACTAGGATCTTTATAAGTACTAACGACCGTGCCTCGGACCTTGGCAATTTGCATTGACCTAACTTATAACAGGACTTGGGGTGACAGGACTTGGGGGGAGATGGATTAGGGAGCAGTTATATGGCGAAGCCAAAACTAGTGGATCAAGCAATCTCTCCCCTCATGGTAAGCACATCCCCTACTTGACACCGGCATGTATTGAATCTCAAATTGACGGACGATTATGGACGGTTCATCGGACGGATGGCGTTAGTACTCTCCCGGAACTGTTCCACATCTTCGGTATAACGAATTGGTAGAACATACTCCAGGTTTTCGTGAGGTCGAGCAATAATATGGGTAGATAATACCTGACCGCCATTAACACGCTTAACGTTATCAACCCCAGCGGATACGGAGGCTTGCACCTCAGACACATCTCCCCGCACAATCACGGTTACACGAGCGCTACCAATTTTTTCATAACCCACAAGGGTGACACGAGCCGCTTTCACCATAGCATCTGCGGCTTCTACAACCGCTGGAAAACCAAGGGTTTCCACCATTCCCACAGCAATTGACATGAATTTTACTCCTAGACGTTTATCAAGATTTTGATCAACCCACGCGCTGACCACACGTGGGATGGTTGTGACGGCATATAAGCGCTCTTTGCTAAACCTATAGTCACTGCATACCAACCAGTTCAGCACCCAAGCTTGTGCCAATTGCCTCTAGACTCTCTATGGTTTTTAGGAGCATCTTGGCTAATAGCTACGGAACTGTTCCACAGCTTCGCTGTAACGAATTGGTAGGACATACTCTAAGTTTTCATGGGGACGAGCGATGATGTGGGTTGATACCACCTTACCTCCATTCACCCGGTTTGCTGATTCTATCCCAGCGGATACGGAAGCTTGCACTTCGGAAACATCTCCCCGCACAATCACGGTTACACGAGCGCTACCGATTTTTTCATAACCCACAAGGGTGACGCGAGCGGCTTTAACCATCGCATCAGCTGCTTCTACAACAGCTGGAAAGCCCTCAGTTTCAATCATTCCAACAGCAATTGGCATTTCGCTTTTCTCCTAGTGGATTAGTCAAATAATAGTGATGAACGCTCCCTAACTCACCTGGCAGTGTAGTTAGGGCAGTGTAGTTAGGGTTTCTGTGGCATTGCAGATAACTTAGGACTTACGAAGTTTAGTTGGTTTTGCCCCCCTGCCCCCCCAAGCGAGGGATTGTTCGCTTGGGGGGTAATGATGTCAAAGTCCCCCAGAATTGGGGGATTTATGGGGCACTTGCGTAAGTCCTGTAACTGCAATGTTGCCGGGTAAATCGGCCTTTTCGATACACCGTCAGAACGTGAGCCGACCAAGCCCATTGCAGGTAGCTAACTGACCTAGCTAACTGACCTAGCTAATTCACCTAGCTAAATCAGGTAGCTAAGTGTATTGGTCGTGCTTCTGTGCTTCCCTTGCTCCCCGCTTAATCCGCCTCATGGTTAGTTTGGGGGGGATTAAAGGGTGGAGGGGGGTGTGGGTTTGCCTGACCAAAAGTCATTGTTTCCCTGGCTTTTCGGCCAAGCTACGCTAACACCCCGGCTCAAACAAAGATAGTAGACGGGGAATGCCCCCAACATCTTTGTTTAAAGGACAACCAAAACTAAGCATAGAGAACCTTGGCGTATTTGACAATATAAAATATGATAATACTTCTTAATGAGAGACCTTAACAAAACTTAACATTCCGAGGGGGTCAGCTAGATTAGTTAACGAAAATTAACCGTTTTGGAGAATGGTTGCTTTTGTTTTATAATTTTTTTATAACTTTTAGATAAGTAATCCTCACTAAGCGCCAGAATTTGAGTGCGGTCACCGAGTTCCTGGGTTACGACACGGGGAACTGGGTCGCTCTAACCTGACTAAGGAGAGATGGGTGGATAGATGGCTTGTCAAGCCTGATTTGAGCTTTAATACAAATGCTTGATCAGTTGTCAAGCCCGACTTGACCTTTAATCAGTTAGCGTTATCGGTTCTATAAAGGTTACTTGTCATGATGTCAATAACCACGTTTTATGGTAATGATCAAAAAAATATTATGGAAAAATCTGCCTGGATTATGTCCAAGATAACCCTTAACTGATAAAGTTATAAAAATACTAATGATTTAAGACAAATCACCACATTATTAGCTGTAAACCGAGGAAAATCGTAACTTTAAAAATCCGTTTGGGCTAATTAGTACCGATTTTTATTTAATTGATTCAATGAAATGATGAGGTCAAGGCGTGATGACTGAGTTCCTTACTCAGACTATTTGGGTAGTTCCTATTTACAGTTGGATTGGGGCATTTTTAACTATCCCCTGGGCAACAGGAATAGTGCGTCGTACAGGACCAAGACCAGCGGCTTACTTTAACCTGTTGATGACACTTTTCGCCTGCATTCATGGCTGGCTAATCTTCCAGGCTTCATTACAAGAAGCCGTGCAAGAGATACAGTTTCACTGGCTAATGGTTGCTGATATTGACATATCCTTTGTTCTGGAAGTCTCACCAGTGAGTACTGCAGCAATGGAGTTTATCACCAGCCTAAGTCTATTGGCTCAACTCTATGCTCTTGGATATATGGAGAAAGATTGGGGATTAGCTCGCTTCTTTGCCCTGATGGGGTTTTTTGAAGGGGCATTGATTGGAATTGTCTTGAGTAATTCCTTATTCCTGACCTATGCTCTGTTGGAGATGCTCACGCTGTGTACTTTGTTAATTGTGGGTTTTTGGTATGCTCAGCCTTTAGCACTCAAAGCTGCCCGAGATGCTTTTTTAACCAAGCGTGTAGGAGATATCTTGCTGCTAATTGGGGTGGTGAGCTTAGCCACCTTTGCGGGAAGCTTAACCTTTTCAGACTTGTATACCTGGGCTTATTCAGCTAATCTACCGCCACTCGTAGGTAACTTACTGGGATTGGCTTTGATTGCTGGTCCAATTGGTAAATGTGCCCAATTCCCCTTGAATTTATGGTTGGATGAGGCGATGGAGGGACCGAATCCCGCCTCAGTACTTCGGAATTCCTTGGTGGTGACTTGTGGTACTTATGTGCTGATTAAACTGGTGCCGATCGTGACCATGATCTCACCGTTGACCTTATCAGTGTTAGTAGTTATTGGTACTATCACAGCACTAGGCACCTCAATGGTAGCGATCGCACAAATCGATATTAAGCGATCGCTTTCCCATTCCACCAGCGCTTACATTGGTTTAGTATTTATCGCGGTTGGAATGCAGCGCTCTGATATTGGTGTGATTTTACTGGTTGCCCATGCCTTTGCTAAAGCCCTGATGTTTATGAGCATCGGGGGGGTAATCTTGAACACCAATAACCAAAATCTAGCTGAAATGGGGGGCTTAGGGTCAAAAATGCCCGCTACTAGCACTGCCTTTGCCGTGGGTATCGTTGGTCTGATTGGACTTTTCCCCCTGGGTGGCTTTTGGGCAATGAGTGAAGGGATTAACGCCTTTTGGTTTGATGCCCCTCTTCTGGTCATACCCTTTCTCTTCGTTAACGCAGTTACTGCCTTAGGTTTAGTCCGGGTGTTTCGGCTCGTTTTCCTAGGGAAACCCCAAGCGAAGACCCGTCGAGCACCAGAAGTACCGTGGGCTATGGCATTACCAATGGTAGCGTTAACCATACTGACATTGCTGGTACCAGTGCTAATGCGTCCGATGGAATTGCTATCGGAATGGGAGTACCTCAATCCCCTAGCCGAGGTAACCTTGGTAATCTCTGGTGTCGTAGGTTGCACTGCAGGGGCTTTAATTTACCTACCCAGAACCTGGTCGCGGTCAATTCGGATGCCGTTGAAATTGTTCCAAGACCTATTCGCCTATGACTTTTACCTGGACGAACTGTATCGTTACACCATCGTGTTTGCTGTTCTCCTATTTTCCAACATTACAGCTTGGATCGATAGATATATCGTTGATGGGTTAGTCAATCTGGTTGGTTTAGGAACAGTATTTAGTGGTCAAGGCCTAAAATACAGCGTTTCCGGTAAATCACAGTTTTATGTACTGACTATCCTATTAGGAATCAGCTTATTGGCAATCTTCATCACTTGGCCCTTGAATCAGTGGTCTTTGAGTCAGTGGTCTTTGGAGCAGTGGTCATTGTTCATAGGTGATTAGTTGAAGGTTAGCTGGTTGAAAGTTAGCTGGTTGTTCGCGTAGCGTGGCCTTTTGGCCAAGGTTAGCTGGTTGTTCGCGTAGCGTGGCCTTTTGGCCAAGGTTAGCTGGTTGTTCGCGTAGCGTGGCCTTTTGGCCAAGGTTAGCTGGTTGTTCGCGTAGCGTGGCCTTTTGGCCAAGGTTAACAGGTTGAAAGTTAACAGGTTGAAAGTTAACAGGTTGAAAGTTAACAGGTTGAAAGTTAACAGGTTGAAAGTTAGCTGGTTGAAGGTTAGCTGGTTGAACGCGATCGCGTGGCCAATAGGCCAAGGTTAGCCCTTTAACTGTTGAAGCTTCAACCCCAAACAACCTTTAACCCTAAACAACCTTCAACCCTCAACCCCAAACAACCTTCAACCTTCAACCCCAAACAACCTTCAACCTTCAACCCCAAACAACCTTCAACCTTCAACCCCAAACAACCTTCAACCTTCAACCCCAAACAACCTTCAACCTTAAACCCCATGACAACAGTTAGTAAACAAATGATTAGGAGACTGGTCGATTTATGTTGAGTGCCTTGATTTTGGTACCAATACTGAGTGCCGCTATAGTGGGGTTTTGGCCCGGGAATGTCACTGCTAAAGCAGCTCGTCAAATTTCCTTGGTAGTTACTGGTGGTATTTTCCTCTGGTCAGTAATATTGATGACCATGTTTAACCCCGGTGACGTGAATCTACAATTTCAGGAAAATCTTCCTTGGATTCAGGCGATCGGTTTGACCTATAGTTTAGGGGTAGATGGTCTATCATTGCCCTTACTGATCCTAAATGGTCTGCTAACCGCAATTGCCCTGTACTGCACAGATTCCAACGTCATTCGCCCTAGGTTGTATTACGCTCTGATGCTCTTGCTGAATGGCGCTGTTGCCGGTGCCTTCCTAGCTCAGGATTTACTGCTGTTTTTTATCTTCTATGAGCTAGAACTCATTCCCCTATATTTGTTGATTGCCATTTGGGGGGGTAAGCGCAGAGGCTATGCTGCAACCAAGTTTCTCCTCTACACAGCCCTTTCCGGAGCCTTGGTTCTAGCGTCATTCCTCGGCTTAGTGTTTTTGAGTGGTTCCTCTAGCTTTAGCTACACCGAGACCAGGGAGCTGGCATCATTACTACCCGTTGCTCAGCAATTAATTCTCTTAGGAGCGGTTCTAATTGGCTTCGGGATTAAAATTCCCTTTGTGCCATTCCATACCTGGTTGCCAGATGCCCACGTGGAAGCATCAACCCCAGTTTCAATTCTATTAGCTGGTGTGCTCCTGAAATTAGGTACCTATGGTTTGTTGCGGTTTGGCTTAGGTTTGTTTCCGGAACCTTGGACAATTCTGGCACCTTGGTTGGGAATTTGGGCAGCAGTAAGTTCCCTTTACGGAGCGTTCAATGCCATTGTCCAGAAAGACATGAAAAAAATGGTGGCATATAGTTCTGTCGCTCACATGGCATACATTCTGTTAGCTGCTGCTGCTGCCACTGAGTTAGCGTTGGTATCCTCAGTTTTACAGATGATCAGTCACGGTTTAATATCAGCGCTACTGTTTTTATTAGTCGGTATCATTTATAAGAAAACTGGCTCACGGGATATCACTATCCTCAATGGTCTATTAAATCCGGAACGAGGTATGCCAGTAGTTGGTAGTTTGATGGTGCTTGGTGTAATGGCTAGTGCTGGTATCCCTGGCATGGTGGGATTTATCTCTGAGTTTCTGGTCTACTGGGGTAGTCTCCAGGTATTACCAATCCCAACTATCCTATGCATGCTCAGCACCGGTTTAACGGTTGTTTACTTTTTACAACTAGTTGGTGGAGCCTTCTTTGGTCGTCTCGCTACTCATTTAACTGATTTACCGACCGTTAAGTTCACAGAACAATTACCAGGGCTGGTTTTAGCGCTATTGATTGTGGTTCTGGGACTACAACCAGGATGGTTACTTAATTTAAGTGAACCGATCACAGCAACTTTGGTAACGACACCACCGAATGTAGCTGTGAAGGTATCAACCAATAGTTGAAGGTTAACCCGTTGAAGGTTAATAGGTTGAAGGTTAACAGGTTGAAGGTTAGCTAGTTGAAGGTTAACAGGTTGAAGGTTAACAGGTTGAAGGTTAGCTGGTTGAAAGTTAGCTGGTTGAAAGTTAGCTGGTTGAAAGTTAGCCCTTTGACTGTTGAAGCTACCCTTCGGGAACGCCAAAGGCGAACAACCAAACAACCTTCAACCTTCACCCCGAAACAACCTTCAACCTTCAACCCTTCGGGAACGCCAAAGGCGAACAACCAAACAAGCTTCAACCTTCAACCCTTCGGGAACGCCAAAGGCGAACAACCAAACAAGCTTCAACCTTCAACCAAACAACCTTCAACCAAAACAAACCTTCAACCTTCAACAACCTTCAACCAAACAACCTTCAACCCGAAATAACCTTCACCCTAATTATTATGTTAGTTAGCCAGAAAACCAAACAAAAGCATCCCCTAGAGGAGTATATACAGCGACTACAAACTGGTAGTGCCCTGCTATCGGATTCCCCAGAAAACCTTATGGAAGTAGTGGGTATACTTCACAGTTACGGGATTGTTTTAGATGCTTACTCCCGCAATCTTATCTACACTGCCGATCATCAATTTTTAGTGTTTTTTCCCTTCTTTAAATACTTTAATGGGGAGATTTCATTCTCAAAGCTTTTACGTCATTGGTGGCACGACCGAATTAACTTTGAGTACGCTGAATACTGTATGCGCTCGATGTTATGGCACGGTGGTGGGGGGTTAGATACTTATCTCGATACCGATGAATTTGAGCAACTATGTGCCAAAGCAATTCAGGCAAAGTTTAAGACCAATCCCCTGATGCTGGGAATGAACAAGCTATTTCCTGAATTCTTGCCCGAACAAGTGCGAATGCTTGCCTATTACAGTGGATTAGGGCAATTCTGGCGGGTGATGAGTGATATATTTATGTCCCTATCTCAGGGCTATGACCAAGGGGAAATTAAGTCGATTCCCCAAGTGGTAGACCATATTAAAGCAGGGTTAGTCGCAGCAGCAAACAAACCCATTACCTATGCCCCTAAGATTGGGGATAAAAGGTATGAGATTATTCCCGAATCGGTTGGTTTGACCTTCCTGTCTGATACAGGAATACCCTATGTAGAGGCAATTTTCTTCCGGGGAACACCCTTTCTGGGCACAGTATCTCTCAATGCCCAAGCGTACCAGATTTCCCCAGATCAAACTCGATTTACCTATGGCGCGTTGTATGCTGACCCATTGCCTATTGGTGGTTCTGGAATTCCACCGACATTGCTGATGCAGGATATGAGGCATTATCTACCCAACTATCTCAGAGATTTTTATATGCGATCGCATCGGGGTGAAATTGACTTGCGGGTTAGAATTTGCCAAACCTTCCAGAAATCTATGTTTTGTGTAACTACAGCTGCGATTTTGGGGCTAGCCCCTCATCCCATGGATACCACGGATCCTGCTGAACTTGACGAAAATCGAGCGTATTTGGAATACTGGATGGATCGATTTATCCCCTCCCGGTTGAGAGCAGCTAATGGTCAAATGACCAACGCCTAAAACTGCCCATTACCCTGAACTACGTGTTTAAGGGTAGTGAGAGTCTCCAGGCTAATCATGCCGCTATGATGTCCTTTTTGGTTAGACATACCTAGAAACACGGAGTCTCCTGGTTGCGGATTCCGTGAAAATCTTGGTGAAGAATTAATGTAAACCGATGCACTATCTACACCTAAGGCAAACTGACGGCTTTCCTGATAAGAATCTGTCACCAGGCAGTCAGCATGACCGCTGCTATATTGATTAATCCAAGCAATCCCTGACTCTATGCAATCTACCACTTTCAACGCAATAGTTTTGGTCAAATAGGCTTGACCCCACTCGGATTCTGCTGCTAAGGTCAATTGTTCAGGAAACTTAGCCACTAGATGGGCATCACCTCTGAGTTCAAAACCGTTTTCCTTGAGGTTGTTCAACAGGGTAACTAAGGCAGAGGTTTTTTGATTCTGGTTAATCAGAATTTTTTCAATAGCATTGACCGGATCCGGCTGACTGGCGTGGCTATCTAAAACCATATGCCTAAGCAGATCGACGTTACCATTAGCAGACCAGTAAAGGTAGCAGTTACCAATGGCCGATTGCAAAACTGGTGCAGTTGATTGCTGGATCACCTGCTTGAGCAGGGTTGGTCGTCCGTGGGGAATTACCAAATTCAGATATGGATTTTGAGTGACCAAATCCCGAATCGAAGCTCCCTGTCCAGAGGGGAATAGTTCCAGACATCCCGTTGGCAAACCGACCTCATCCAAAGCATTTTGCAACGCTTGAGCAATCACCTGGTTAGATTGACTGGCTTCGCTACTGCCTTTGAGAATCAGGGAGTTACCAGTTTTGAGACAAAAGCCTGCGGCAATTGCACCTAGTTCAGGGAATGCCTCATAAATTAGAGCAATCACTCCCAACGGCATTAGCTGACAGTAGGTCTGAGATTGGTCAGTTTGATAGGAAGCGTTCATCACCCGCCGGATTGGATCAGATAAATTTCCAATCCTTTCCAGGATCCCGATAGCCATCTGTAGCCTTTCTGGTGTTAGCTTCAGCCAGTCCAAAATTAGGTCTGGCACTGCCATGTCCCTACTGGTTTCCAGATCTAGGGTGTTAGCTTCCAAAATATCATCAAAGGAGTTTCCCATTGCTTGAGCCATGGCCTCGATGCCACGAGAGCGCTCTTCTCCCTTGGTGTTTGCCAATGCCCGAGAAGCATGGTGGACACTGGCCATTAAATCATGTAACTTCGAGGCCTTGCTCCCAGAGTCTGTGTTCATTGTTAGTTAACGCCGGTAAGCTAGCCAAACCATCATAGCCGGAAGTACTGCTAGCAGTACTGCCAGTAATGCCCATACTATGATACCTGGCCCTTTTTGGGAGTGAAGTGCCAAAGGCAACCAGACAATCAGCAGAACTAAGACAATACCCAACGCTACAGGTAAGTAGCTTTCCCCAAGACTACCATGGATTGTATTCCAACGATGTCCTGTCCAAAGCCAAGCTTTTTTATAGGGGTAGTGGGTGGATAGTTGCTCAATCACATAACCACTTTCGTCTACCACAAAAATTTGCTGACAGCGATTGCAGCCAAGGGCTTCGGTCAGTGTAATTGGCACTAAATGACCCCGACGCCGACAAGGGCAGGGATACTCAGAGTTTAAGTCAA
>NZ_GL890925.1 GCF_000211815.1 Moorena producens 3L | reverse complement strand
CCTTCCTAAAATTAGTAGAAACCTACAATAATGTCTATTACCTGTCTCCGACTCAGGTCATATTAATACTGGCAGTACCAACTACTGCACTAGTTGTGGTGCGGCTCTTGAGTTTGAAGAGACTGTTAGTTCATCAGCCTACCATTTGCCTGCTGGCACACTCCTAAGGCAGAGTCATTATCGGATCGAAAAAGTCCTAGGAGAAGGGGGATTTGGCATTACCTACCAAGGAATTTACCTACCTAACTCGGCCAAGGTTGCCATCAAAGAACTCTGGCCAGAAAAAGCAGCTAGGATGGGTAAAACCATTACTTGGCCCCCTTCTATTGCTCCGATTGACCGACAACGACAACTCCACAAATTTCAGTTAGAAGCCAGTTACTTACAAAAATGCTACCACCCTAATATTGCTCAGGTTTATGATTGGTTTGAGGAGAATAATACTGCCTATTTAGTCATGGAGTTTATCTCTGGAAAGTCCTTATCCAAAATCTTACAAGAAGAAGGTGTTCTTTCGGAAGAAAAGCTCAAGGGCTATTTTATCAAAGTAGCAGAATCCTTAACAGTTGTTCACTCTAATCAACTATTACACAGAGATATTAAACCTGATAATATTCTAATTGATCACCAAGATCGAGCTGTATTGATTGATTTCGGTGCTACTAAAGAATTCATCGCCGGTCAAACCCGTGAAATGAGTGCAACATTGTCACCAGGATACGCTCCTCTTGAGCAATACAGTTACCGAAGTAAGCGTTGGCCAGCTACAGACATCTATGCTCTATGTGCGTCAATGTATGAATTACTCACTGGTGAATTACCAGCTCAAGCTACGGAAAGGGCTGGATCAGAAACGTTAATTCCACCGCGACAGTTAGCTCCTGAGATTACACCCCAAACTGAGCAGGTAATCTTAACTGGAATGAGAATGAAGGTAGAGGAGCGATTTCAAACAGCCGAGGAACTGATTGATGCCCTCAAAGGTAAGTTTGTTTCTCCCAGTCAAAGGAAAGCGTGGGGATTACTTAAGCAAGGAAAGTTAGCAGAGGCGGTTCAAGCTTATCAAAAATGTCTAACTAATCAGCCAAACCATGGTGAAGCTGCGGTTGAACTAGCCCTAGTCCAGATGCATCTCAATGACTCTCAAGCTGAGGTAGCAGCAGAAACAGCGATTCGACTACAACCAAATGATGGCAGGAGCTATGGGGTTTTAGGACTGGTAAATTGTCGTAAATCAAATTGGTCAACAGCGGTAAAACAGTTGCAACAAGCTGCCAAATTAGCTCCCCAAGAGGTTTGGATACAAGCTAATCTAGCTTGGGCATGGGGAAAGCTTGGCAATTGGCAACAGGCAGAATCTGCTGTTTCCAAGGCACTACAAATTGATAGTAACTGTACCTTTGCCCTAGGGTTACAAGCTTGGATTAATGTCAATCAACAGCAATGGAAACGAGCAATTCGTACTGCTACCCAGGCACTGTTCAAGTCAAAACAGGCTCAGTCTAGGGAATCCCAAGAACTACAACAATGGATATATCCCTATTTAATCATTGCTTTGGAAAAGGCAGTTGTTACTAGACAGTCTAGGGATGTGGAGCGCAGGATTATAGAGTTTACCACTCAAGTCCCCGATAGTGCAGTTGCTTGGGGATTGAAAGGTTGGAAGCAAGCTGTGCAAGGGTTGTGGCCTGAGGCTCTGGCCAATTTTGACCAAGCCAGCCAGAAAGCAGACGTTCCTAGCTGGGTATCGCTAAATCAAGGAATCACTCAGGAACACTTGCAGAATTATCAAGGTGCTATCCAAACCTATCAAGCCTACATTCAGAAATTTCCATCTGATGCCTTTGCTTTATTCCGTCTAGGCACTTTACTAGGAAAAGTGGGACAATGGGCACAAGCACGCTCCCATCTGGAAAAAGCCGTGCAGTTAAAACCAGACTATGCTGAGGCTTACCACAACTTAGGTTGGGTTTTACTTAATATCAGAACTGTAGACGGTCAGGTTGAGAATTTTCGTCCCCTGTTGTCCGCCTATCGTCAAGCATCTGAATTTTACATGCAACAGTACCAATCGCAATTAGCTGGTGCAATTAGACAAGCCTTTCAAATAGCTGGGGTTGAGCTTTAGCTGAATTTCTGTAGCTTGAAGAAGAATAGATAGCGTTTATCGCACTTATGATATAGTAGCGTTTATTGCATTTATGAGGTACGTTCTAAACCTCAAAGTACCCCTTATTAAGGGGGATTTAGGGGGATCCCTTTGTACCTCATATGAGGTAAGTTCTAAAGGTCAAAGTACCCCTTATTAAGGGGGATTTAGGGGGATCCCTTTGTACCTCATGGGAGAGAGAATTGCTATATACACTATTCTTTTACTTGGGATACCCCCTAACCCCCCTTAATAAGGGGGGGATCTGATTCATGAGAATTGATATATAAGATTAGATCACTTCTATACACGAGCGTAAAGAGTCTGTATCCATTCCCATTCTTGGGCTAAGCCTTGGGATAGGGATACCTGAGGTTGATAATTTAGCAAGGTTTTGGCCTTGGTAATGTCTGCTGCAGTATGACGTGCGTCTCCTTTCGCTTTTTCGATGTAGTTTTTCTTAATGGGATGTCCAACAATTTGTTCAATGGTGTCGAGAACATCCGCAAGCACCACTCGGCTACCACCACCAATGTTAAAGACTTCCCCAACAGCAGCTGGTGTGCTACCTGCAGCCAGATTCGCGGCAATGATGTCTTTGATAAAGGTGAAGTCTCGGGTTTGCTTTCCGTCACCATATATGCTAATGGCTTCATCCGTGAGAATGGCTTTTAGGAATTTGTGAAATGCCATGTCTGGGCGCTGTCTCGGTCCATATACGGTGAAATAGCGTAAGGCAGTAACGGGTACACCAAAATTATGGTAATACAGCAAACATAGGTGTTCTGCTGCTAGCTTGGTTACCCCATAGGGGGAAACCGGTTGGGGAAGAATTGTTTCAGATGTCGGTAGGGCTTCCGCATTACCATAAACTGAAGAGCTGGAAGCATAGACTAATCGCGTCAGATGTTTGGCATCTTTGGCGGCTTCGAGTAGGATTTGGGTAGCGTTAATATTGCGCTCGGTATAATCCCGAAAACCATCCCCCCAACTAGCCCGAACTCCAGCTTGTGCTGCCTGATGATAAACTACCTCTACATCAGTTAGGAGCGATCCCCAATCCAAGGTCTGAATATCACTTTCGATTAACTCAAAAGCGGGATGCTCTTTAAAATTTTCAATATTCCGGCGCTTGAGGTTGGGATCGTAGTAATCGTTAAATTGATCAATACCAATCACTCGCTCACCTTGATTCAAAAGGGTTTCTACTAGGTGAGAACCGACAAAACCCGCAGCACCCGTAACGATATTAAGAGCCATAAATTTAAGATTTCAAACTATTGGTTAAGCTTTGGGCAGACTAGTTTATTTTTGAATGTATATTAAATATAGTCTGGCACAATATCTGAAATTATGACTAATTTTTTTTTTAGTAAAAATGGATTCAAAACTTTGGTAAGGTCATAGAATAAGATAGAGTATTCAGCACAGAGTGTAGAAAAAAAGTGAAGATTTTGGTAATTGGCAATGGGGGAAGGGAGTACGCCCTGGCCTGGAAACTACTGCAATCTCAAAGTATTCAGCAGGTGATATGTGTTCCTGGTAATGGTGGCACCGCTACACTAACAGGTTGCCAAAATCGTTTATTAAACCTTCAAGATTTTGAAGCAATTGCTGAGTTTGCTCTGGTTAACCATATATCTCTAGTGGTGGTAGGTCCAGAACTCCCACTGTCTTTAGGTATTACAGACTATCTCCAAGGTAAAGATATCCCTGTGTTTGGTCCCACCCAGGAGGGAGCGCAAATTGAGTCGAGTAAGTCTTGGGCAAAGGATTTGATGCAGTCGGCTGGTGTTCCTACCCCAAGTTTTGCTGTGTTTACGGAACCAGAGCCAGCATTGGCTTATGTGAAAGCCCAGGTAGCACCAATTGTGGTCAAAGCCGATGGCTTAGCAGCCGGTAAAGGGGTAACTGTTGCGGCGACGATAGACGAGGCAGAAATGGCTGTGGAGTCACTCTTTCAGAATGGGTTTGAGACGGTAGTGATTGAAGAGTGTGTCACCGGTCAAGAAGTTTCGGTTTTGGCTGTTACGGATGGCTTGACGGTTCGTCCCTTAGTACCAGCTCAAGACCATAAGCGAATTGGGGAAGGGGATACGGGTCCCAATACCGGAGGGATGGGAGCTTATGCTCCTGCACCGATTGTTACCCCAGAGCTAAGCACACGCATTGAGACGGAGATTCTTAATCCTACCCTTGAGGCTTTAAAGGTCAGGGGCATTGATTATCGGGGAGTTCTCTATGCAGGATTGATGATTACTCCAGAAGGAAACCCAACGGTTCTGGAATTTAATTGTCGCTTTGGGGATCCAGAAACTCAAGCTATCCTACCCTTGCTAGAAACTCCCCTAGATCAGGTGCTTCTGGCTTGCACCCAACAGCGACTGGCTGAATTACCAACGATTACCTGGAAACAAGGGGCTGCTGCTTGTGTGATTGCTGCCTCGAAGGGGTATCCGGGAGCTTACGAAAAGGGTAAGGTAATTACTGGTATCCAACAAGCTGAGCAACACGGAGCAATAGTTTGCAGTGCTGGTACTACCTTGAAGCAGGAAGAGCTAGTTACCAGTGGTGGTCGGGTTTTGGGGGTTACCGGAACGGGGAAAACAATAGCGCAAGCTTTATCAGTTGCTTATAGCGCTATGGATTGTATCCACTTTGAAGGGATGTATTACCGTCGGGATATTGGTTATCGGGTTTTGCAGGATGTTTATTGATGCGATCGCATTCGTAAGTTCTTGCTCCCATTGATAGCAGCAACACGAGACCAGCAATACTCCCTCAACGGCTATTACCCATGGTTAACCCATCAAGCCGTAATAACATCACACACTACCCGAAAACCAATGTTGACTTGGATATTGTCTGCCGGGATATAGCTGAAGCGGCAAGCCGAGCGGCATATCCCAGGAATGATATCCCAGGAACCACCGCGCAGAAGCCGGGAATGATGATCATACTCATTGATACTATTTAGCCAAGCACTACCATCAACCGGAGCGCTTAGGTAGTTTGGGTACCAATGGTCAGCACACCACTCCCAAACATTCCCATGCATGTCATACAAACCAAAGGAATTGGCTACACCAAAGCTACCTACACGAGTAGTTTGTTCTCGATATACCCCTTCTGGCTCAGAGCTGTATGTACCGTTGCTATCGTAATTGGCCACATCGGTGGTAATGGTTTCACCGAAGTGGAATGGCGTACTGGTACCAGCCCGACAGGCATATTCCCATTCCGCCTCACTCGGAAGCCGATAGTTTCGTCCAGTCAGCCTAGATAGAATAGCACAAAATTTCATCGCCTCATACCAAGATACCTTTTCCACTGGCAGAGTATCGCCTTTGAACTTAGAGGGCTGGGGGTTTAGGGAAGGGGAGACTTGGAATAAGGTTGCTACAGCCCGCCACTGGGCCTGGGTAACCGTAAACTTTCCCATGAAGAAGGGAGAGACTCTGACCCAATGCTGTGGACTTTCATCGTCGCTATGTCCCTTCTCAGTTTCTGGTGAACCCATGAGGAATCTTCCCCCAGGGATGTACACCATATCTAGCCCTACACCATTGCCTAAGTCTTCTGTGAAATATTGGGCTTGGTGACGGCGGCGCTTTTTAATTTCACCGTATTTATCTAGAGTTACCACATCAAACTCAAAAGATTTTAGGGTCACTCCCTCGACTGGTGAGGGCTCGGAGTTTTGGAATTGGTTAAAAAATCCAACTACAGCTATTCCTAAACTGCCCAACCCCCCCGCTTGACTTGATTGTTGTCTATTAACAACAGTAGAATCTTCTGGTTTCTGGGATGGCCGTGGAGGATTAAGTTCGGAGTTGATTGCTTGTAACTTTTCCCAAAGAACCTGAGTATCTTTAGGACGTTGATAAACTCGCACCATCAAACTATCAATAAAATCCCCTAACTCTGAAGAAATGTGTGGTGCATGGGGTCGCCACATCAAGATATCATTACCAGCATCATACAAATCTGAGGGTTCTTGCCCTGTCAGCAAATAAACAAATGTCCGTCCTAGAGCGTAGAAATCCGATTGGGGTACCGCTTGACCATGGATTTGTTCTAGGGGAGTATACCCAGGGGAAATCATACTGGTAACATTCCCAGCAGATTGTTTGAACATAAAAGTGTCGGTAACTTGGCGCACTGTGCCAAAATCAATTAATACTAGTTGTCCATCTGGACGCAAAATAATATTGGAAGGTTTGATATCGCGATGGAAAAAGTTTTCCTGATGAACTGCTTGGAGAATATCAACGATTTGAAATAACCAATCCAAGGCTAATTTTTCATCAATGGGGCGATTTCCTCGCTTTTCCTGATACTCCTCTAAATTCAGCCCAGAGATTTTTTCCATGACCAAACAGTATAGGGGGGTTTGGTGGTTTCTGGGAAAGAAGGTAAAATTTTCCTCTCCTTTAGGAATACCTGGATGATTGAGCTGAGTGAGAACTCTGGCTTCTTGCTCAAAAAGTTCCACAGCTTTGGGTTCATCGTTAATCAAAATTTTGAGAACCTTGGCAATTCCCTTGTGAGTCACCTCATAGATTCGTCCAAAGCCACCTTCTCCGAGTAATCGGCTGACCCGATACCGTCCCGCCAGCAATAACTCAGAACCGCAGCTTGAGCAGAATAGATCCGTATCAGGGTTACCGGGCTGAGGACACCCAGGATTTATGCACAGGATCATTGGGGTTAAAGATGGGTTGATCTACTTGAAAGTTTAGCTTTAAGTTTGTTAAGTAGAAGTTTTAAGTAGAAATGCGTTCGCGTAGTGTGGTCTACGGCCAATCGCTTTTGGTATAGTCAACGACAATAATAAGCCTAAATATTACAACTTAATCGTTGGTCATTAATAATGCCACGAACAGATAGCTATGGGCAAGATACTTATAGGCAAGTCTACAGACTAGATTTTCCGCAGCTGGATGCCGGGAAAGCAGCACCTGCGGTTCTAACATCCCAGGAAAAGCGCGATCTATCGCGATCTATACAGTGATATCTATAACAGTGCGATCGCACTCCCATCCAATTGCTGATGAACCCTATATATAAAAACAATAGCGATAGAGCTATCCTAGCAATGCTTTAGGTCTAGGATAGACAAGGGGTGATCGGGTGATCGGGAGAAATTAAGCTCTCAAGTATATACTAGACACTGAAGTTCTCAAAAAATCTTCATAAAGAAACTTATACCCACTGATACCAGCGGTATCGATGGTCTCAATGATAACCTTCATGGGAAAATATGAATCCAGGAATTGACCTCCAAAGCAGTTTTATTCAATCGCTGAGTGATCTAGGCATCCCCGCTGGTGCAGCTAAAGCCATTTGGATGCCATTACCCCTATTTCTAATGATTACCGTTGCCACCGTAGGGGTTTTGGTAGTGGTCTGGTTAGAACGAAAAATTTCAGCTGCTGCTCAACAGCGCATTGGTCCAGAATACGCTGGCCCTCTAGGGGTACTCCAGCCTGTAGCAGATGGCATCAAACTCGTCTTCAAAGAAGATGTTATTCCAGCCAAATCTGACTCTTTATTATTCACCCTCGGACCAATCCTGGTTGTACTGCCGGTATTTATCTCCTACCTGATTGTACCGTTTGGACAGAACTTGGTAATTACCAATGTGGGCACAGGCATATTCCTATGGATTGCCCTGTCGAGCATTCAGCCGATTGGTCTGTTAATGTCTGGCTACGCCTCTAATAATAAGTATTCCTTACTCGGAGGCTTAAGAGCTGCAGCTCAGTCTATCAGTTACGAAATTCCTCTAGCATTAGCGGTTCTAGCTGTTGTCATGATGTCCAACAGCCTCAGCACCATTGACATCGTTGATCAGCAATCGGGATACGGCATTCTGGGTTGGAATATCTGGCGTCAACCAGTGGGTTTCCTAATTTTTTGGATTTCGGCCTTGGCAGAATGCGAGCGACTCCCCTTTGACTTACCCGAAGCAGAAGAAGAACTGGTAGCTGGCTATCAGACAGAATACGCTGGGATGAAATTTGGTTTGTTCTATGTCGGTTCCTACGTCAATCTCGTGTTATCTGCCTTGCTCGTAGCAGTGCTCTATCTCGGTGGGTGGGAGTTCCCCATTCCTCTCGATAAGCTTGCGGGCTGGCTAGGTGTGAGTGAAACCAGTTCCTGGTTGCAGGTGATTACTGCTTCTTTAGGGATTACCATGACCCTGCTAAAGGCTTACTTCCTGATCTTTACAGCTATTCTGTTACGCTGGACACTGCCTCGGGTTCGGATTGACCAATTGCTTAACTTAGGCTGGAAGTTTCTACTACCAGTAGCTTTGGTAAATCTTCTATTAACTGCTGCTCTTAAATTGGCATTTCCAATTGCCTTTGGTGGTTAGTTATTAGTTATATCAAGTCCGTTTACTGGCTACTTTTTTATTAAAAGTTAAGAATTAACAAGTAACGAAAAAACGATAGTAATAAGTAGTAAAACGGACAAGATATACTTAAAAAAGTACATAATTTAGGAATCATAAATCAGTACTACAATACTCAGCAAGACCATCAAGAGAGAGACACTAAACTATTATTATGCTAAAGTTCATCAAACAGGTTGGCGACTACGCTAAAGAAACTGTGCAGGCTGCTCGCTACATTGGTCAAGGGATATCGGTGACTTTTGATCACATGCAACGGCGTCCAATTACAGTACAATACCCTTACGAAAAACTAATCCCCTCTGAGCGCTATCGCGGTCGGATTCATTTTGAATTTGATAAGTGTATTTCCTGCGAAGTCTGTGTGCGGGTTTGTCCGATTAACTTGCCAGTGGTAGATTACGAATTTGATAAAGCTACTAAGAAGAAAAATCTCAAGCACTACAGTATAGATTTCGGAGTTTGTATTTTCTGTGCTAACTGCATTGAATACTGCCCCACTAACTGTCTATCAGCGACGGAAGAATATGAAATTTCTACCTACGACCGTCATGAGTTGAACTATGATAATGTAGCCCTGGGACGCCTCCCCTATAAAGTTACCCAAGACCCAATGGTAACTCCTCTAAGGGAATTGGCTTATCTACCGAAAGGGGTTATGGATCCTCATGATTTGCCAGCAGGTTCTCAAAGGGCTGGTATGCGTCCAGAGGAAATTCTCGAGCAAATGCAATCAAAGGAAGAAGACGTTAAGAGTTAGTTGTTAGTCATTGGTCTTTTAAAAGTTGTTCGCGTAGCGTGGCCAAAGGCCAAGGTTGAAGGTTGAAGGTTGAAAATTTAAAGTTGAAGGTTGAAGGTTGAAGGTTAACTAGTGACTGTTGACTGTGACCAATGACTTATCACTAATAACGATTAGCCAAAAATATATCACGAGGAGATAAGCTAAGCATGAATCTAGCGGAAGGGGTTCAGATAATTTCCGTTGCCATACTATCGGTGATCATGATTGGGGCGGCTTTAGGGGTTGTCCTTCTTTCCAACATTGTATACTCAGCGTTTTTACTGGCTGGTGTTTTCATCGGTATTTCTGGATTGTATATTCTGCTAAATGCTGACTTTGTAGCAGCAGCACAGATATTAATCTATGTTGGGGCGGTTAATGTCCTAATTTTATTTGCCATCATGTTGGTGAATAAGCGAGAGGATTTTCAACCAATGACTAAGCGCTGGGTGCGCACTGGATCCACTGCTATAGTCTGTATTGGTTTGTTTGCGCTTCTGAGTACAATGGTTTTGGCAACGCCATGGTCAGTTGAAATTGATCCAGCTATGGTTGTTACTAATACTGCTGTGGAGATTGGTCAGCATTTTTTCAGTGACTTTTTATTGCCGTTTGAGCTAGCTTCTGTACTTTTGTTAATGGCAATGGTAGGGGCAATTATCATAGCTCGTCGGGATTATATTCCTGAGGAATTGGTTTCGAGAGATCAGGAAATTGCTACAGCTTTGACCTTGCCTGAACGTCCTCGGGAGCTTGCGTCTGTAGCAGGAGATTCCACTAAGACAACCGTTTAGTTTTTTGTTGAAGGTTGTTCGCCCTTGGCATGGTGAAGGGTAAGTTGTTCGCGTAGCGTGGCCGAAATGCCAAGGTTTACTGTCACCCCTCAAGGGTCAATAACCAACTAGTAATTACCCATTTAAAAACTAAGCTGATGTTCATTTTTCTTGATGCAGTCGCTCATGGGGGAGACCCCCAAGACCGCGCTGCATCGCTTAAATTGGTTATTACCTGTTACCATAACCGCTGTTAACTGTTCCCTTTGAGCAATTTAGGTATCCCAATCTAAATGCTGAATAGCTTACTATTACCTACCTAAAAAACTATCAGATTTATGGAACTTCAACTCCAATACTTTTTACTACTTGCTGCTGCTTTGTTCTGCATCGGTATTTATGGTCTAGTAACTAGCCGCAATGCCGTGCGAGTGCTGATGTCTATTGAGCTAATGCTGAATGCGGTCAATCTGAATTTAATGGGGTTCTCTAATTTTATGGACTCAGCAGGGATTAAAGGTCAAGTGTTTACTGTTTTTGTAATTACGGTAGCAGCTGCAGAAGCGGCGGTGGGTTTAGCTATTGTGCTGTCGATATATCGTAATCGGGATACGGTGGATATGGAACAATTTAATCTGCTGAAGTGGTAGATTCAACAAAAGCTAAACATAGGGCGTTGCTCACTTGTGGAATGATTTAGGGTAAGTGGTAAGTGGTAAGTGGTAACTGACCCAACTAGACTTGATATTATTCCTTAGATCAGCAACGCCAAAATCTAGCACTCCTCAATCAGCTGACTTATCTAGTTCACAAATCAAGTTTTAGTTAACTTGAGAAAAGTGTGATAATAGACGGGGGTTGAAAACTGACTGCTTAGCAAAAACTCAAAGATTAGTTAATTTTGTAAACTTCCTTTAGAATCTGGTGTGACTATTTCGGTGAACTCATAAAATAAAAATGAATTATGGTACCCCTAAGAGACGAAAACCCAATCACAATCACGCCATATATTACTATCCTTCTGATTGCTATTAATATTTTAGTCTTTATTTATGAACTTAGCTTAAGTAAACCAGAACTCGACACGTTTTTTAGGCTTTATGCTGTGGTACCTAGGGAGTTAACCGCTAGTTTCGAGGGTTTTCCTGTGGGCCAGCCTGTGCCAGAACCCTTGACTCTGATCACATCCCAATTTCTCCATGCTGGCTTTCTTCATGTTGGCTCCAATATGTTATTTTTGTGGATTTTTGGTAACAACATTGAAGAAAAACTTGGGGGGATAAGGTTCTTAATTTTTTATCTCACTTGTGGGGCTTTAGCCGCGTTAGCCCAATGGTTTTTCTCAGCTCTATCTCCTATCCCTGCTTTAGGAGCTAGTGGAGCAATTGCTGGAGTGATGGGTGCCTATATTATCAGGTTTCCTAATGCTAAAATCCTGACTCTAGTGCCCCTATTTATCATATTTTTCGTAGCTAGGATACCAGCTGTATTTTATCTAGGGTTTTGGTTTCTACAGCAAGCGTTTAATGGCATAGCTAGTCTGGGAGCACAGGCTCAAGTGGGAATGGAGGGGGGAGGAATTGCTTACTGGGCTCATGCTGGTGGATTTGTGTTCGGAGCTATCCTTGGTCCAATCTTAGGTTTATTTGATGATTAGTGATTGGTGGGGATGGGGAAGCCTTCAGCAGTCAGCACTCAGCAGTCAGCACTCAGTAGTCAGAACTCAGCAGTCAGCACTCAGCTTTCAATAACATTGATTAAAGAAATTTACCGGTTTTATTCAAAAGCTGTTGTCGTAGCTTGCCCATAATAGCCCATAAGCTGCATGCTGATAGCTAATGGCTGATAGATGATAGATGATAGCTGAATAATTATAGGGAAGCTGTTAATTTTTTTAGCAAAAATGTAAAACCTGTGTTGAACAGGACATATTTTAGAATAGAATGTGAAATCTGGGGGTAAAATACATTACCCCTGTCTTGGATTCCAGGTAAGAAGCCTTTTCTAAATGAGCGCGAGAACACTGTTTGACAAAGTTTGGGATTTACATAGTGTTGGCACGTTGCCTTCGGGTCAGACTCAACTATTTATTGGTTTACACTTAATTCATGAAGTTACTAGTCCCCAAGCCTTTGCGATGCTGCGGGAACGGGGATTGAAAGTGCTGTTTCCGGAACGAACTGTGGCAACGGTAGACCATATTGTTCCGACGGAAAACCAAGGTCGTCCGTTTGCTGATGTCTTGGCAGAGGAGATGATGCAAGCGTTGGAAAACAGTAGTAAGGAGTTTGGGATTCGATTTTATAATATCGGCTCTGGGAATCAGGGCATTGTCCATGTGATTGCTCCGGAACAAGGGTTGACTCAGCCAGGCATGACGGTGGCTTGCGGGGATTCCCATACTTCGACTCATGGTGCGTTTGGTGCGATCGCATTTGGAATTGGTACCTCTCAAGTCCGTGATGTCTTAGCTTCCCAAACCTTGGCATTGTCTAAGCTTAAGGTTCGCAAAATAGAGGTGAATGGTAGTTTACCCCCAGGGGTTTACCCGAAAGATGTGATCTTACACATCATCCGTAAATTAGGGGTCAAAGGTGGCGTTGGCTATGCCTATGAATATGCTGGTACTACTTTTGAACAGATGTCCATGGAAGGACGGATGACTGTGTGTAATATGTCCATCGAGGGGGGGGCTCGGTGCGGCTATGTTAACCCGGATCAGGTAACCTTTGACTATCTTAAGGGGAAAGATTTTGCTCCCAAGGGCGCAGATTGGGATCAGGCGGTGGCTTGGTGGAACAGTATCCGGTCCGATGATGATGCCGTGTATGATGATGTGGTTAGGTTTGAGGCGGCAGACATTGCGCCTACAGTGACCTGGGGGATTACACCAGGTCAAGGAATTGCGGTTAATGAAACCATTCCGATACCGGAGAGTTTGCCAGAAACGGAAAGAGCGATCGCACAACAAGCCTATGAGTACATGCAGCTAACTCCAGGCACAGAAATTCAAGGCACAAAGGTGGATGTGTGTTTTATCGGTAGCTGCACCAATGGTAGACTGACTGACCTGCGAGAAGCCGCTAAATTTGCTCAAGGTCATCATGTGGCTGAGGGAGTCAAAGCCTTTGTGGTTCCAGGTTCGGAACGGGTTAAGCAAGAAGCAGAAGCAGAAGGACTCGATCAAGTCTTTGTGGAGGCTGGGTTTGAGTGGCGAGAGCCTGGATGCTCGATGTGTTTGGCAATGAATCCGGACAAACTCCAAGGGAGTCAGATTAGTGCTTCGTCTTCTAACCGCAATTTTAAAGGTCGCCAGGGGTCTTCCACGGGACGGACGTTGTTGATGAGTCCAGCTATGGTTGTAGCCGCAGCCGTTAAAGGGGCAGTGGCTGATGTTCGGGAGTTGATGGTATAGGAGCAGGTCTGATGAGTAGTGAAGTAAAGATGATTACCGGAACAGGAATTCCTGTAGTAGGGAATGATATCGACACCGACCGGATTATCCCAGCTCGATTTTTGCGCTGTGTGACCTTTGATGGTCTCGGACAACAGGTTTTTGTTGATGACCGCGCTCAAGCTAACGGACAACATCCCTTTGACCAACCCCACTATCAAGGTGCAACGGTTTTAGTAGTAAATGGTAACTTTGGCTGTGGGTCTTCACGGGAACATGCCCCTCAAGCGATATCTAAATGGGGGATTCAAGGAATTGTCGGAGAGAGTTTTGCCGAAATCTTTTTTGGTAACTGCTTGGCGATAGGGCTTCCCTGTGTGACCGCTGACTCGGAAACCGTCAAGCAATTACAAACAAGCCTCCATGAGAATCCTGAAATCCCGATGACCTTGGATTTGGAAGAGATGCAAGTCTATTGTGGTGAGTTGCAGGCTTCTGTGTTTATGGAGGATGGACCAAGAAACATGCTGTTGACTGGGACTTGGGATACTTGTGGACAACTGGTTGCTCAAGTAGAAGCGATTCGATCCACAGCGGCTAGGTTGCCTTATATGGATTGGGGAGTTGTTTCTTAGTAGCTGATTAACTAGGATCTGCTTAACTAGACATAACTTGACCGAAGACCCTGAGGGCGCAAGCCCCTGGATTCTATCCCGGAGACGAAACCTTAGGAGAGTGGAGCCTTTATGGTTGGCAGGCTATGCATAAAAAGGTTAAAACTTATTGATTAGCGATGCAGCGCGGTCTTGGGGGTTTCCCCCATGAGCGACTGCATCAAGACAAGGCTCCACTCTCCTTACGGTAACTTCAAACCATGGGGTTAGCCCGAACGGTAATTTATTCCCTAACTGTTCGGGAACTTTTACTTCAATAGTTCGACTATAATAGTAAGTAAAGAAACTACAGCAAAGGAGGTGATAGTAAAGTGCTGGGAATGGAGTTCAAGGCTGTCTTAAAAGAGAGTCAGAAAGTAGCAATAAATGAAGCTATTAGAACAGCTCGCTTTGTCAGAAACAAGGTGCTCCGATTCTGGATGGATAATCGTGGAATTGGAAAGAAAGAACTCTATCGATACAACACTCAATTAAGGGATGAATTTGAATTTGTCAAACATCTTAACAGCCATGCTTGTCAAGCATCTGTTGAAAACGTAGAACGTGCTATTAAACGCTTCTTTGATAACTGTAAAAAGAAAGTCCCGGGGAAGAAAGGGTATCCAAAATTTAAGAAGCATTCTAGGTCAGTCGAGTATAAGCAATCTGGATGGAAGTTATCCCCAGATAGTAAGTCGATAAAATTCACGGACAAAAAGGGGATTGGGCAAGTAAAGCTCAAGGGTACCTGGGACTTATGGCGATTCGACCCTAAGCTCATAAAGCGGGTTCGCATAGTCCAAAGAGCTGATGGCTACTACATTCAATTTTGCGTGAAAGTTGATACTTCAGAACAATTACAAGCCACTGGCTGTAATGTCGGCCTAGATGTTGGCTTAAAAGAGTTTTATACGGACTCAGATGGATATGCAGAACCCAATCCTAGATTTTACCGAAAAGGCGAGAAACGATTAAAGTTCTATCAGCGTCGGGTTTCTCGAAAAAAGAAAGGCTCTGCTAACCGAAAGAAAGCCATTAATAGACTAGGCAGGACACACCTCAAAATAAGTAGGCAACGTGAAGAACATGCCAAGAGACTGGTTAGAAGTTACCGTAAGATAGTGGAGCCTTATTACAAAAGATTTAACCCTTTTATGCAAAGCCGAACACCCATAAAGGCTCCACTATCTAAGGTTTCGTCTCCGGCAAGTTGCGTAATCAGGTCTAACGACCTGGTCGCTTACGAAAATTTGAGGGTTAAAAACTTAGTTAAAAATCACTGTCTCGCCAAGTCTATTAATGATGCAGGTTGGTACCAGTTTAGGGAATGGTTGGAGTATTTTGGTCAAAAGTTTGGTCGGATAACTGTCGCAGTTAATCCTGCTTATACAAGCCAGAATTGTTCCAATTGTGGTGAGGTGGTCAAGAAGTCATTATCAACTCGAACCCATGTCTGTAAGTGTGGGTGTCGGCTAGATCGCGACCACAATGCCGCCAAAAACATCCTAACTAGAGCCTTGAGTACCGTGGGGCACACGGGAACTTTAATTAACGCTTGGGGAGAATTGGCCTCTACTCTTCCTGATTCCGGTCTGGTTGAGCAAGTCAGCTCGTTGAACCAAGAATCCCCTAGCTTCTAGCTATGGGGAGTGTCAAAAATGCTGAACAGGAAAATAATTTTGTGGAGCCTAAAGTTGCCAGTGAAATAGTTAACACTGACCAGTGAATAAATATGGGTTAACAGATCAAAAGTGGTTCTCCCTTCGCATTCGGTTTAGGGTAGGTTTGTAGGTTTAAGAATGAAAAAAAGCTTGAGGCTAGCTGCGGTTTTTTATATACTCACGTGTTGTGTGGCTTCTGGTTTAGTATCTCAAGCTACTGTTGAGTCAGAATCTGGTCAACTAGGCCATAAACGATTAATTACTAGCAAATTAATTACTAGCACTATATCCGAATCATTAAAGGATAGGGCTGAGTCACTGATGATAGCCCAATTTCCCCTACCAGAAATTAGTGACCCAGCAGATAAAAAGCGTTTCGAGCAGGTGATGGAGTATGCGATCGCAAACCACTTGTCTGAGCGGACGCTCCCAGAGATCATGCAAGCGATCGCACAGCAATTTTTGGGCGCAAGCTATAAAGCTCACTTATTAGACCAAGCCAGTCAAGAAACTTTAGTTATCACCCTCAATGAATTTGACTGCGTCCTTTTTGTGGAAACCATTCTAGCCCTAGCGCGAGGGATAACCGTAAAGGATTATTCTCAGCAGACCTTTGTCAATCACCTTCGTGACCAGCGTTATGGGGATGGTAATCTAAATGGCTATTGCAGCCGATTACACTATTTCTCTCAATGGATTGATGACAATCAGAGAAGGGGCACAGTTAAAAACATAGCGCTAGATTTAGGAGGAGTATCCCGCCAGAAAACCCTCAACTACATGAGTAAACACAGGGGTAAGTACCCATCTTTAGTAAGTGATGAGTCAAATTACCAGTGTATAGTAGCCATGGAAGCTAATCTGAAGCAGACAACTGTTAATTTCATTCCCCATGATCAGATTAGGAAAGCCTACAATCAACTGCAACCAGGGGATATTATTGGCATTGCTACTACTATTCCTGGTCTAGATGTCACCCACACTGGCTTAGTGTATCGTACTGCTGATGGGAATATCGGTTTTATTCATGCATCACCTGCCGGTAGAGTCACCATTGCCCGTGATTTACAACGGTATGCCAGACATGTTAGACATTCCCTTGGGATTGTAGTCGCTCGACCCGTTGATCCAGCAATTCCAAGCACTAGCAATATCCTCCAGTGACAGGGGTCAAGAGTGCCAGGACTTACCTAGTAAATCTAGATGTGGTGTGAGTTAATAAAGCACCCTACTACCTATAGGTTTCGATGCCCATTTTTGCGTAAGTCCTGGCGAATACACTCTCAGTCGTGATTACTGGTAGGAATGCCTTGCTGCTACCGATTGGGTCAAGCTCTTTGTGTTCTAGATTCAAGCTATGGTCTGTTTATTGAGCGGGAACCCTAACATCTCTCGTTGTTGCAAATAGAGTTGAGCCACTCGCCTTGCTAGATTGCGAATTCTACCGATATAACGAGTTCGCTCAGTCACTGAAATCACACCCCTAGCGTCCAGTAAGTTGAAAGTGTGAGAACACTTCAGAACGTAGTCTAGTGTAGGCATAACAAGTCCTCGCTGGGTTAGTTGTTCTGCCTCTTGCTCGTAAAGACCAAATAGCGTGAACAGTAAATCTGGGTTAGAGGATTCAAAATTATAAGTACATTGTTCAACTTCTCCCTGAAGGTGAACATCTCCATAGCTAATTTGGTCATTCCACTGGATTTTAGTAAAAGCCTCTACTTCCTGGAGATACATAGCTAATCGTTCCAAACCATAGGTGATCTCAATGGGTACAGGACGACAATCAATGCCACCACACTGTTGGAAGTAGGTAAATTGAGTAATTTCCATGCCATCTAACCAGACTTCCCAGCCAACTCCCCAAGCCCCTAGGGTAGGAGATTCCCAATTGTCTTCAACAAAGCGAATGTCATGGTCTTCAGGGCAAATACCTAAAGCTTTGAGGGAATCTAGGTAAATATCTTGAATATTATTCAGTGACGGCTTGATCAGTACTTGGTATTGGTAGTAGTGCTGGTAGCGATTCGGGTTTTCGCCGTAGCGTCCATCGGTAGGTCTTCGGCATGGTTCAACATAAGCAACTGACCAGGGTTCTGGACCAATAGCTCTCAAGAATGTATGAGGACTCATCGTCCCTGCTCCTTTCTCGGTATCGTAGGACTGGGCAATCAAGCAACCATGTTTTGCCCAGAATTGATTCAATGTTGCAATCACTGATTGAAAATTCACTGACACCTCCAGTGTTTGGTAACGGTAACTTATGGCCAAGACATTTCTTGATGCAAAGGGCGAGTGGGGAGGGGCTGTGTGGGTCACGCCGTGATTCTCCTTTCTCCTTTGGAGACGCTGCACGAACAGAGACACTAAGTAAACGCACCTTGTAAGCCCCGTGGAAACCAGGCCAGTTGCTAATGGGTTAAACCCTGTAATAAAGCCATTTTCTCCCCAAGACCACCCTGCATACCTATTTATTCTGGCGCAAATGCCTTGTCAGAGCTAGGTTAGTAAGTTGTTCAACAATGGATTTCATGGTGCCAGTGCAAAGGGCTCTTCACTAATCTTGCCTCTGATGAATCCTGGACAATTACCGTAAATCCAGGTGAATTTCCCATTTCACTCGCGAGCATCGCAGCAGTCCCAATCCGCACTTACAGGCAGGATCGACAGACACGCCCGTCACCAGGTATGTATCTAAGATATACAAGAATTCCCAAAATAATGCTGCCGACTCCCGACTCCCGAACCAAATCTAAAGAAGCTACCCCTGTGACCTGAGAGCTTCCCCCTCTTCCCCTGGTCAGACCTCCGAAATGGATTCAAAAAAAAATTTAAAAATTCTAAAACCCTTGCCATACCTATGCTTCAAGGATTTATCAAGAAAAAAGTTTCGGTTTTAGGTTGACAAACGCTTTTTTACCCTGTAAATTAGTAAATGGCGATGAGGAAAGCCAAGCGCACCGCACCGCCCCGAACCAAGAAAAATCTATAGTTTGAGAGCCAATATACGGTCGCTACTCGTCAAGAAATTTTCAGGTTAATCTGACCTAATTATAGGACAGATTGGCCAAAACTAAAACCTAAAATTCCGAACTGGTTCGAAGTTAACAGTTATTATTACTGTTTACTAAGAGTCAGGGAAAGAAAAAAAACAACTTGAGTACCATGGAGAGTTTGATCCTGGCTCAGGATGAACGCTGGCGGTATGCTTAACACATGCAAGTCGAACGCCCCTTCGGGGGAGTGGCGGACGGGTGAGTAACGCGTGAGAATCTGCCTTCGGGTCGGGGACAACCACCGGAAACAGTGGCTAATACCGGATATGCCTATTGGTGAAAGATTTATTGCCAGAAGAGGAGCTCGCGTCTGATTAGCTAGTTGGTAGGGTAAAGGCCTACCAAGGCAACGATCAGTAGC
>NZ_GL890924.1:35996-77032 GCF_000211815.1 Moorena producens 3L | reverse complement strand
CAGTCAGCAGTCAGCAGTCAGCAGTCAGCAGTCAGCAGTCAGCAGTCAGCAGTCAGCAGTCAGCAGTCAGCAGTCAGCAGTCAGCAGTCAGCAGTCAGCAGTCAGCAGTCAGCAGTCAGCAGTCAGCAGTCAGCAGTCAGCAGTCAGCAGTCAGCAGTCAGCAGTCAGCAGTCAGCAGTCAGCAGTCAGCAGTCAGCAGTCAGCAGTCAGCAGTCAGCAGTCAGCAGTCAGCAGTCAGCAGTCAGCAGTCAGCAGTCAGCAGTCAGCAGTCAGCAGTCAGCAGTCAGCAGTCAGCAGTCAGCAGTCAGCAGTCAGCAGTCAGCAGTCAGCAGTCAGCAGTCAGCAGTCAGCAGTCAGCAGTCAGCAGTCAGCAGTCAGCAGTCAGCAGTCAGCAGTCAGCAGTCAGCAGTCAGACCTTGACCTTGGCCGTTGGCCACGCACTCGCGTTTGGCTGAAAGCACCTCAAGTAGCGTGCGGGTAGCACATAAGCTGATAACTGATAGCTGAAAGCTGAAAGCTGAAAGCTGAAAGCTGAAAGCTGAAAGCTGAAAGCTGAAAGCTGATAGCTGATAACTGATAACTGATAACTGATAGCAAGCCATATCGTCATAATTAGGAGTGGGGAAGAGTGCCAGCAGCAGATATTTTAGTTATGTCCAATGGCCCAGGAGAGGTGACCACCTGGGTGCGACCAGTGGTGAAGGCATTGCGGGAAACTTTAGGCAATGACCGTTCATTACTCCGGATATCGGTAGTCCTATCTCCTTGCCCTCATGCCACGGGCAAAGAAGATGCGATCGCAAAATCCTACCCAGAAGTAGACCGGGTTCAAGCAGCAGAGGATTTTTTGCCATTCTTGTTGTGGGGCAAGACAGCTCAAAACTGGGACTGGCATCCACAAGGGGTTGTTCTATTCCTAGGGGGAGACCAATTTTTTCCAGTAGTGATTAGTAAGCGCTTAGGGTATCGCAGTGTTGTCTATGCCGAGTGGGATGCTCGTTGGTACCCCTGGATTGACCACTTTGGCGTGATGAAACCCGATATTATCGCTCAAGTGCCTAAGAAATATGCCCACAAATTCACCCTAGTAGGGGATTTAATGGCAGAGATTAGGGGATTACCCCTTACCGGTTCTCAGGTTAATCAGGAGTTACAGGTTACTCAAGGGTTACAGGTTGCAGGTTCTCAGGTTACTCAGGAGTTACAGGTTACTCAGGGGTTACAGGTTACTCAGGGGTTGAAGGTTGCAGGTTCTCAGGTTACAGGTTCAACCCAAGAAGATAACCTTGGCCAAAAGGCCACGCTACGCGAACAACATTCAACCCAACCACCTTGGCCAAAAGGCCACGCTACGCGAACAACCCAAGAAGATAACCTTGGCCAAAAGGCCACGCTACGCGAACAACCTTCAACCAAACAACCTTCAACTAAACAACCTTCAACTAAACAACCTTGGCCAAAAGGCCACGCTTCGCGAACAACCGAAGATAACCTTCAACATTCCACTGAAGTGATCGGACTATTACCGGGGTCAAAACCAGCCAAACTAGCTCAGGGAGTACCTTTATCTTTAGCGATCGCTGAACACATCCATAGGGCTAGACCCCAAACTCGCTTTGTGATTCCGGTTGCTCCTACCATAGATCTAAAAACATTAGCCAAATTTGCCAATCGAGATCACAATCCCATTATTAACAAGACAGGATGGTCAGAGGCACAACTTATATATAAAGTTGATAACGACTCGGTGATTAATCCAGGGTTACAAGTTAAGGGGTTACAGGTTAAGGGGTTACAAGTTAACGGGTTACAGGTTAAGGGGTTACAAGTTAAGGGGTTACAAGTTAAGGGGTTACAAGTTACAGGTTCAAACTCCGATAACCTACCCTACGGCAACGCCAAAGGCGAACAACCAAATACCCTTCAACCAAATACCCTTCAACCAAATACCCTTCAACCAAATACCCTTCAACCAAATACCCTTCAACCAAATACCCTTCAACCAAATACCCTTCAACCAAATACCCTTCAACCAAATACCCTTCAACCAAATACCCCGCCCCCGCAACTATTCCTCAAAACCCCCAGTGGCTTGTGTGTAGAACTCTGGGAGTCCTTTCCTACCTATGAATTGTTATCGCAATGTTGTCTTTGCTTAACCACAGTGGGAGCGAATACCGCTGAGTTGGGGTCTCTGGCCGTGCCAATGATTGTGCTGTTGCCGACGCAACAGTTAGATGCCATGCGGGCTTGGGATGGCTTACCCGGTCTATTGGTCAAGTTACCAGGAGTAGGCTCTAGCGTAGCGAAAGTGATTAACTGGTTGGTGCTAGGGCAAAAGCGTATGTTTGCATGGCCCAATATTTGGGCAAAAAGGGAAATTGTGCCAGAATTGGTAGGAAAGCTTGAGCCGGTTGAGGTTGCCCAACTTGCTCTAGACTATCTGGAGCATCCAGAGAAGTTGTCGGAAATGCGATCGCATCTCAAGAGCGTTCGCGGAAAACCAGGAGCTGCCCAAACCTTAGCTCAACTGGTTAAACAAGAACTTCACAAAGACATGATATAGCTTACCTAAATCAATTCTGATAATTTTTGATTACCTACTCCCGATTCCCTACTCCCGATTCCCGATTCCCGATTCCCTACTCCCGATTCCCTACTCCCCACTTGAGCTTGACTTTCCGAGTTAGATGGGATTACAATACTATTCCGCAATAGTATTTTAATTATGATTGTCGGTACAACACAAGCTGCATCTCTGCTGGGTATATCATCTCAACGACTGCGGATGCTATTAAGTAAAGATCGCATCAAAGGAGCCAAAAAAGTTGGTCGGTTTTGGCAGATTCCATTATATGATGGTGTGCCAGTGGTCACCGAAGGTCGTAGGGGACCAAAAGGTACATGGAATCAGGAGAAGCATGTCGGAGCTACCTATATCCACGTTAATGAGGAAGCGTTAAAGAGCAATCACAAGAACCAGACATCTTTGCCAGTGTTTACTGTTAAACGGGGTGAGCGGACTCATTACTGTCATGAGGTAGAAATAGCAGGAGCCTGCCGACTGGTTTATCGACCATTACAAGCTGAGTCTATGAGTGATTCGGTGTGGCTCCAAGTTGAGCCTAATGTTCTAGTGACTACTAAAGTGTTTACTGGTAGTGAGAACCTCGACGATAAATTAGAGGAGTCTCAAGATAGCCTTGACGCAACAGTTTAATTAGTTAGTTAGATTAAGGCCATTGCTGAATCTTAGAATCAATAGGAGTAGAGTGGGCATCCTGCCCGCCCGAAAACATCCCCGAACGGGCAAGATGCCCATTCCACAAAACTATTAAAATCATTCCATTATTAAGCAAAGCCAAATTAAGAGCTATTTTTCAATAACTCTTGCTACCTATACCTTTAAGGTCAAGCTTGCATTAAAAAGCAACCGCCAAGATTCAACAAACCTGTAATCAAACCACCAATAATCACTCCTTTCATCAATTCCCATCGTCCTAGCAATCTTAGCACAACTAAGACTGGGATAACATAGACTAACTGAGCGATACCAATCATAGACAATATAATAAAATAAAACAGACCATCATAACCTGTAGAAAAGTGTAGATAAATACTTAAACAAATAATACCTATTACTAGATTGATCAAAATAACGACTAAACTGCCGATTACAATAGGATTTGCCTGATTACTGTTGCGCATATCACAAACCTCAAGAATGGTTTAGAGCAAGTCCGGTTAATCATTACTCATTAATAAGTTCTCAAATAGTACCAGGTTTTTGGTAATGGTTAATGGGTATAGCAGTACCCGATTGAGAACGGGTGTATCTCACTTTTGTAAATGTTGTATAGGGTGCGTGATAAGACGGGCTCGCCCTCATTTTCCCGGTCGCCAGTGTTGGGACAGCCCGACTGGGAATGAAACGGGCAAGATGCCCGTTCCACCAAGATGCCCGTTCCACCAAGATGCCCGTTCCACCAAGATGCCCGTTCCACCCACCAGGTCAAACAGCTTTTAGGAGATGCACCCGGCATAAGGGACAAGAGTTTCAGTTTTTTTTTCTGATTTAATAATATGTCGTTTAAATGCGCGACAGCTTAAACACTTCTGCCGTTTACCCTGTCACCGAAACGTATTGTAAGTTTTCTTTTCTCACTCTTAATACTGAATGTTTAACTGAGGCTAGTAAATAGTGGTGTATTAATCAAAAAGTTTAAATGCACCCACTATTAACTCTCTGTGTAATCAGTTTTTCCCTCAGCCTTCTTAGCGTCGCTCTAATTAAACAAAGCTTAAGTCAACAACTTATTGACATCCCCAACGAACGCAGTTCCCATAGTCAACCCACACCCAGAGGGGGTGGGTTAGGTTTTATTATTGCCTTTGCTATTGCCATCATTGCCAGCCAATTTCTTGGTCTTAACCTGATTGATTCCGGACAAAATACGCTTTGGTTCGCCCTCATTCCCTTGGTAATTATTGGCATTATCGACGATTCGCGAGGAGTTCCTGCCAGCGTTCGCTATCTAGTACAATTCTCGGTTGCTACCGTCGTGGTCGCCTCCTGTGGTGCTTTTCCCTTTCCTGGGCTAGCTCACCTAGGTATAGCAGGCGAGCTTATTGCTACTCTACTCACCATCATTGGCATGACCGCCCTGATTAATTTCTATAACTTCATGGACGGTTTAGATGGCTTAGTAGGCGGAGTAACTGCTGTACAGTTAGGATTTTTTGCCCTCTGGTTGAATCAGCCCCTTCTCTGGCTATTGGTAGCAGCTTTAGCAGGATTTCTCTATTGGAACTGGTCACCGGCCAAGATTTTTATGGGGGACGTCGGTAGTACTGTGTTAGGTGCTGTGGTGGCGATAACCCTCCTAAGTCAGAATCATAATCCGACTTCTGCTTGGTCAGCACTGGTATTGACTTTACCTCTAATCGGCGATGGGATCTATACCCTCTGTCGGCGGCTGCTGCGTGGTGAAAATATCTTCAAAGCTCACCGTAGTCATCTGTACCAGAGGCTCCAGCAATCAGGCTGCTCCCATAGTCAAGTGGCGATTACCTATATTTGCATAACTCTTCTGATGGCCTTTAGTATTGATTTCCTAGGAACCATAGGAGCTTGGAGTAGTTTAGCTTCCCTAATTGTGGCGATCGCCTGCGCAGAAACTTACCTACGGACGCGTATGCTGTCGTCTACTTAGGCGTTCCTGAATTGAAGTATGAATTTAGATTGTCTGGTTTTGAGAAAGCCCCCGTTGGTTCCCAGGGCTGTTTCATTCTCAAGAAAATAGAAGATAATCAAAGATAATTACTCTTAAGTGCCAAAAGTCAGGATATAGCTCAGATTATAGCTCATTGTATTGATCCAGCGCGGTTTTACCGCGCTGGATCGCTTTTATACATTGATATTTAGTCTTTTATTCGTAACCATAAGAAGTTTTAAACTCTAAAAATTGACGACAAAATTCGTGAATTTATATCTTGATTTTCCTCTGTGATGACCATATTTATGAGTTTTGTAGCTATGACATGCGCGGGCATTTTAAGTCGGGTTTGAGGAAACCATGCCATCCCCGTATATTGGGAACTTCTTGGTAAAAAATGAAATAGCAGTTTCGGCCAACAAAAAAAAGTAATTGCACCAGTATTACCCTTACTGCGTCCTTATCCAGTTGTCTTGTTAGGAGACCTTGGCCTTTCGGCCACGCTACGCGAACGGTGCGTAATTTCAGAGCGTGAAGCTAGCCAAGTGGCGCGAATTTCTGGGGGATAGACTTGGCATTACGTCAGAGGGGACATGCTTATAGCAATCCTATCTGATTCGTGAAAGAAATGGGCTGCTTTAAGGCAGAAGGCAGAAGGAACCCACCCCTAACTCCTCCCAGGAGGGGAATGGCAGAAGGGACAGGAGTTGGAGCTAGTTTTTAAGAAGTCCAGTGATTTTACAAGCGATGCAGAGGTGCGACCCGTGGCGAATTTAATTCGCCTACGGAAAACGCACCATTACGGTCTTGGGGGTTTCCCCCACTCGCGCTTTGCATCAAGACAATGATTTAGGATTGCTAAGCACCTACACAGAATTAATTGCCTACTCCCAATCTCTGTAACCCTTACCCTGCAAGGCTTTGAGTTTTGTAAAATGTGTAATTAATTTTGTGTACCTGCTTATATCTGATGACGAGCAAATTTATATGGCTCTAAAAAATTTAGTAATTAAACCGGGAATGTTGCGAGTTTATCAAGACATTTATTATACAAATAAAACATAATTTATTAAATTTTAATTTGGCGGCATATTGGAAGCGTAACTATCGAAGCAAGAGTCCTAAATAACCTTGGTATATCCTGAAAAGTATCCAGATTATATCAGGTTCGGATAATTAGTTATAAAAAATCATTACCCTTGAAAGCTTACTTCTTTACTTCTGCCTTCTGCCTTCTGCCTTCTGCCTTCTGCCTTCTGCCTTCTGCCTTGCTTTCGGCGCTTAGTATAAGTATTCAAACGGACATGATATTAGTCAACTTACTTTATCATTTTAGGCGGCTCGTTGGGGTATTGATACAATGTTCAGATATTACAAAACTGGAGGCGAAAATCGGGTAAACACGATAGTTAATATTCAGGGTTAACTTGGTATTATATTGCTCATTAATATCGCTTATTTTAATTGATATAAGTTTCCTTATAATATTTACAAAAAATGAGAGTGGATGAGTATATTTTTCACCCGAATGAAGAGAAACGTTCTGTGAAAAGGCACAGTGATTTTTGGATATAATTATATGGATCTATCTGGGTTGAATCGATGGAACTTTGGTCAGACCTAGCTACTGATCTGATGAATCTCAAACCTCATAAACACCTCAATTTTATCAAAGACATGAAAGCTCTATCCCTTATAAAGTCTATAGTGTAGCCATATTTTCACCCCTTAAGAGGGACTATTTGGGTTGGGAAGTGATTAACCGGAGATGAGATTATATCATGTCCGGTGCTTTCGGTAGTCTTCATAGTTTTCTGAAAAATTTTTCTGCAAATAATTTCACCATTTGTTCATTTTAGAGTAATTCACAAACTATTCACAAACTAGTGTTATCTCTTTCTAAATATAGTAGCTATTCATTTTTTTTTACTATCCGGATTTAGAGTTGATACGGTGTATTAATAATCGGGATACTTCATGGTTTAATTCCAAAATTATGATGCTTGTTAATTGAGTTATTAACATTTTTTTATTGTATTATGATGACCACCGAATAATTCTTTTAGTGAAAAAAAATATTTTTATCCTAGATTAGGGATGTTAATCAATGCCATCCACCTATTATCTATAGGGTTCAAGGGGAACGATTCCAACAATACTACTTAGTTGGTGAACACACTATGGTTAACTCTATAAATTCTCAGGACGAGTGAGGACAAAGCTTATGCTTTTAAGGCAGAAGGCAGAAGGCAGAGGGCAGAATTAATAAGGTCTTAAAGGCAATCAGCGCCAATCAAAACTGTACCTCATAGCTATGAGAAACGCTATATATAGCATTTCCAAATAGCTCATAAAACCCAAGACTGATTTATCAGCACACCAAAAAATCCTCGGATCGTCTTGATGCATCCCTCTTTCATACTGATCCGAAGTTCCCTGATCCGAAGTTACCTTGTTCTATCACTTCTATGTTTACATCTCAAATAGAAATGCTATGGGGAATCATCGCCAGAATCAGCACTGCCTCTACTTAAGTGCCAATTGCACTTTTTCCCACAGTATCCCTATCTCGGTCTTACCCCAATCTCCCCCCAATCTGGGTCGAAAATCCCGTTGTTTGGAGGTCGTCGCTACAGATAGGGGCGGATCTAGCTCTAGTCAGCGCTGTCGTGCCACTGGTGGGGCAGAGAATCATTAATCTAGGGTTCCAGTGACCCTAAATCGCACAAGCAATAACCTTCTGAATTCGTTATCTTTATGAAATCCTATATTAACTACCTGCTGATTAAGCTTTATGGTGGCTATAACTCAATCTCCAGACGGCAGAAGCGCCAGTTCCTCGTTGCTCTAGATGCATTTTTATTTTGCCTTGCTATTTATCTAGCTTTTTGGCTCCGCTTCGACGAAACACTTCCCCTCTCAGGAATTGTTCAGTATGCTTGGCTAATTATCCTGTTAATTGTGGTCAAACTTATAGGCTTCCAAGTCTGTGGCATTTATCGTCCTATTCTGCGCTACACAAGCCTAGAGTTTATTACCACAGCACTCCAAGCTGTTTTCTACAGTTCCGGAGTTTTAGTGATCCTCGCTTACTTACACGGTTCTTGGCCTCTTCCTCGCTCAGTTCTGATTATTGATGCCTTCCTTACTCTATTTCTCCTGATTGGGTTACGACTGCTAATTCGCAGCTCAACTCATAATCTAGCCTATTACGCCCATAGCAATTTACCGCCAGAACGGCTAGTGATCTATGGTGCAGGGGCAGCAGGTTCTCAGCTTGCTGCTGCTTTAGCTAATCAGCGAACTTACCGACTAATTGCCTTTATCGATGACAACTCGGATTTGCAACACCGTGTAGTCATACAGGGACTCAAGGTTTACTCTCCTGCTAAGTTGCGGTTACTTTGGCGACAAAAAGCTTTTGATACGGTAATTTTGGCAATGCCTTCGGTAACAAAAGAAACAAAACGCTGTATTCTAGAACGCCTACAGAGTCTTTCAATTCCTGTTAAAACCGTACCCTCCTTAAATGAAATACTCTCTGGTGGAGTTTCTATTCAGAAACTTCGCAACATTGATATTGCTGACCTCCTCGGACGAGAAGAAGCTGCACCTGATCTTGAACTATTACAAATGCAGGTGACAGGAAAAGTAGTGCTGGTGACTGGTGCAGGAGGCTCCATTGGTTCAGAACTGTGTCGCCAAATTGCTCAGCAGCAGCCCCAGTGTCTAGTACTCTACGAACTCAGTGAATTTGCTCTCTACAATATTGACCTCGAACTAGCAGAAACCTATCCTCAATTGCAGCGCTTTGCTTACCTAGGCAATGTCACCGATAAGGATCATCTCAGTACTGTTTTAAGGGATCATCAAGTCGAGACAGTCTACCATGCAGCAGCCTACAAGCACGTTCCTCTTGTAGAAGTAAATGCAGCGCGAGGCATTGAGAACAACGTTTTAGGAACCTGGACTACTGTCCGCTGTGCCATTGAGTGCGCTGTGAAAAACTTTGTCTTGATTTCCACTGACAAAGCGGTACGTCCTACCAATATTATGGGCGCTAGTAAACGGGTAGCAGAGTTGGTAGTACAGGCATTAGCAGCTCAACCAGGACATTCTACCCGCTTTGCCATTGTCAGATTTGGCAACGTCCTTAATAGTAGTGGTTCGGTTGTGCCTCGCTTCTCCCGACAAATTGACCAAGGTCAACCCATTACCGTTACCCATCGGGAAATTACTCGCTATTTCATGACCATTCCTGAGGCCGCTCGCTTAGTGATGCAAGCAGGGGCAATGGCAAGTGGAGGAGAGGTATTCTTGCTGGATATGGGAGAACCAATTCGCATTTACGATCTCGCTTTGCAAATGATTCGTTTGAGTGGGCTTATTCCCCAACAGGACATTGAGATCAAAATAACGGGATTGCGACCAGGGGAAAAACTCTATGAGGAGTTGCTGATATCTGGGGATAATGTCAAACCCACGCGACATCATAAAATTTTCTCTGCTCAAGAATATTTTTGGAGTTGGGAGATTTTGCAACCGCAGTTGACAGTTCTGGTTGATAAAGCTCGACTCAATGATCGTGCAGGTATTGTTACTCAACTGTGTAATCTGGTGCCAGAGTACCAGCCTTCTGGTTGTAATGTCCCCATTAATATGATGTGCGGTTGAATACTTACACGAGGCGCGAATCGAAGGCAGAAGCAATCCCCCCTAACCCCCCAATTTGGCGGTGCGACCCGTGGCGAATTTAATTCGCCTAGGTCAAGCGCACCGGGGGGGGAATTAGCGGATGCTTCGCTTTTTTAAAGATGGGGACCAACGGGGGCAAATGCGCAAAAATATCCCCTATCTTCCCATCTCCCCATCTCCCCACACCTCCCACCCTCCCCACCCTCCCCACACTCTCCTTAATTATGGGTATTCAACCAGACTTGATATTAATCCTTGCTCCAGGGTATAGGGTGGTTGCCAGTTGAGAGTCTGACAAAGTTTGCTACTATCAACCCATAGGGAACCATCCAATCGAGAAATCATTGAACTATTGAGGATGAAAGTTCGCCTGGTGATTAGTTCTACAGTATCTCCAAAATTACCGGCTAGCCTCAATAAGCTCAGGGGAATTGGCAAGATATGACAGGGTAGTTCTAGACATTGAGCAATTTGTCTGATCAGTTGCGTTGTTGAGAGGTCTTCGCCGTCGCTGATCAGGAACGTTTGGTTTTTAGCTTGGGGATGGGTGATAATAGTGGCGATCGCATCTACTAAGTTGCCTACAAAAACCAAACTACGGCGATTATTTAAAGAGCCAAAGGGTAGGGGTAATTTTTTCTGTACTAATTTAATTAAACGTTCCATATTACCTGGATTGCCCTGACCATAAACTAGGGTAGGACGCAAAATAGTCCAAGTCATCTTGTTGCTTGAGCTAGCTAACTCAATTAAAGCCTGTTCTGCTTTCAATTTGCTGCATCCATAGGGAGTATCAGGTTGGCAAGGAGAGTTTTCGGTGAGAATCTGATCACTTAAGGTAGCCATAGCACCAATAGAGCTAATGAATATAAAATGCTGTACACCAGCTTTAATGGCATGTTTAACTAGCTGAGTAGTACCTAAGGTATTCACTTCCAGAAATTCTGCTTCCGGATTCGGTGCGTCGTCCTGTAAGATGTGAGCCCTTGCGGCTAGGTGAATTACGGTGTCGATGCCTTCAAGAGCCTTACTCCAATCAGTATGACGATTGATATCACCTACAGCAATGGTTTTGAGGGAGATGTCTGGGGGATGGAAAAATTGGTTACGCACTGCTGCGGTGATTTGCCAACCTCGCTGATGGAGAATAGGCAAAAGATGACTAGCAATGAAGCCAGTTGCCCCAGTAACAAGAATATGTTTCATAATCGCTATGTGCTAAGTTGGAAGTGATTCAGTGATGGCTTTCAACTATCGGTACTACTAACTCTAGCGGTTTTCAATTAGGTGAGGTACATTTTTTTAGGGAGCAGGGAGCAGGGAGCAGGGAACAGGGAGCAGGGAGCAGGGAGCAGGGAGCAGGGAACAGGGAACAGGGAACAGGGAACAGGGAACAGGGAAAAAATGATCTGTACCTCATTAGACTAGAACACATTATACAATAAGAGCTATTAGAGTCCGAATTGGATGGCTAGTTATTAAGGAGGATTATGAGTATAAACAATAGGCTATTCAAGGATTTTATGAGCTTTCCAATTGCAAAAATTAGACTCAATAAGTTGTGGCTTGTTTTGCTTCCTATGGGACTGTTTTTTATTAGTATCATTCCCTTACGTTTAGCCATTGCACGCCATCAAGAACCAGCACCCCAGGCTATTTTGGTTCTTGGTAGTAATAAAGATCGCTTCAAATTCACTGCCCAGTTTTCCCACTCCCATCCTGAATTAGATATTTGGGTTTCTGACTACTACAGTAATTTTGAGCGTAACAGGCAGATTTTCCGAAAAGTAGGAATCTCAGACCAGCGAATTCACTATGATTTTTGTCCCACGGATACGGTGACAAATTTTACTTGCACAGTTAACTATTTTTATCGGCAGGATATTCAACATATCTACCTAGTCACCTCGGATTATCATATGGTAAGATCCCGGGCAATAGCAACTTTTGTTTTTGGTAGTCGGGGTATTACTTTCACTCCTGTTTCTGTCCCCTCAAAAGGCTATCCAAAAGAGTCAAAAATACGAGTTATTCGAGACTGTATTCGTTCTCTCCTCTGGATTGTGACTGGAAAGAGTGGGGCAAGTTTGAACCCAAATTTGAAGTCATGAAAGTTTAAGCTGTTCAGCATTTAGATTGGGATACCTAAATTGCTCAAAGGGAACGGGGAACTTCGGATCAAGGAACGGGTGCATCTTTTTGTTGTAAATCTATAACTCAGAGGAGTGTGGGAGATTTTTATTAAGGGTCATTATCCTGACATAATATTAGCCTTCAATGGTCGTATTTTTGCAAAAGCGATGCAGGGAGGTGGCGCGGTCAAAGCAGGCCACCCTATGAGCGACTACCGGTGCGGTCTTAGGCAGCCAGCGCGGTCAAAGCAGGCCACCCCATGAGCGACTGGCGTGGTTTCCACGGGGCAAACAGCGGTGCGGACGCAGGTGACCCACACAGCCCCTCCCCACTCGCGCTTTGCATCAAGACAGTGAGATGAACCCACACGGAACGGCGAATAACCAATTTAAATGCACATCAACTTATCAACTATTAATTCAGAATAAATTGTCTCAATTGTTTGTACCATTACATTAGCATCAAAAAGTTTTCTAGTTAGTTTTTTTGCATTTTGACCAAGGCGTTCTCTTTCTTGAGGATTTTGAAGCAAGTCAGTTAAATGAGCTGCTAATTCCTCAGTATCCCGAGGCGGAAAGAGTAGACCAGTTTCATTATGATGTACAACTTCTGGCATACCATAAATATTCGGGACAACAACTGGTGTACCCAGTAGCATAGCTTCAGTCATGGCTCGACTTAGCCCTTCCCAAAGGGAAGAAAGAGCGAAAATATCAGCGATTTTTAAAATTTCAGGGACATCTTCCCGAGAACCTAAAAATTTTACATTCTCCTTAATGCCCAGCTTTTGGGTTTGAGTTTCTAAGCGGGGTTGTAGCTGTCCTTCACCCACAATAAGTAAAATTGTTTTAGGAAATTTTGCAAGTATTTGGGAGAAAGCATCAATCAAAAAGTAAGGTGCTTTTTGTTCATCTAAACGTCCTACCATGACAATCGTTTGCCAAGCATCGGGAATTCCCAATTTATGCCTCATTTCTGTAGGATTAGACGGGTAGTCTAACTTAGTCAAGTCAATGCCACCATAAACAGTCTTAGAGTTTTCCAGACTTAATATACCTAGTTGAGCAGCTTGTTGACGGTTGAGTTCACTAACGGTAATAAAAAAATCAGTGCAAGATCGGACACTCCGTTCTAGGTTGATATAGAGTTGACGCTTCCAAGCAGGCATAAAGTCGTTGAAGGGAAAACCATGAATGGTGTGAACAACCACAGGAACCCTGGCAATGCGAGCAGCTAAGCGACCTAAGATTCCAGCTTTTGAGCTGTGGGTATGAACAATGTCAAATTGCTCTTGGCGTAGCAGTCGTACAATATCCAATAATGCCTGAAAATCTTGAGTGGGATGAAGAGGACGAATGAGATGGGGAAGAGGATAAAATTTGTCAGCAGCTTGTTGAGCACGTTCTATCCAATAGCCATCAGGATTAGAGGCATAATGTACAGTAAATCGAGTACGATCATGTTTTTTGACTGTGAGGAGGCTCGTATCTTGAGCTCCTCCAACCGCCAAGCGAGTAACAATGTTTAGAACTTTAGGCTTAGTTTTGAGATCAGTTGTTACTAACATAGATTTGCTAATTTAAGTTTACTGAAATAGACTATGGATAGCTTTCCAGGTTAGTGAAATATCTAGATACTACACTGGTTTGAGTATTACAGAGAATTCTGATACACATAATTCTTCATCAGGTAGATGTTGAAATAATTTTGATAGATTTGCCCTCTTTATTGGAAGATCAGGCCAACGATTTGCTTCCACAACTTCAACATCAAAATCTGCCATCTTAAAAAGGCTTATCATCTCAGTGTATTGAATTCTATTAGTGTAAAACCCTGATCGAGACATAAAGTCAGATTCCCAGATCTGCTCAGGGAATCTAAGATTATTCAAACCTTTTGCTAAATGATCCTTTAAATCAATTTCATGGGAACAGATTCCATCATCACGAATTACTCGTCGCAATTCTTTGAATGTATCAAGGAACTCTCCACGTCTAATATGCTCCAGTACAGCGTGAGACCATATAAAATCCACAGATTGATCAGGTATGGCTTTTAGAGATGATAAACCTGAGGTTAAATAGTTAGCTGAGCATTCATTTAGAATATCCGGTAAAGACTCTAGATTTTGTAAATCTTGTACAGGCAATCCTTTCTGATCGAGAAAGAGTAGCAATGCTTTATACATTTCTATATCTTTCTGTGCAAAATCTCCAACATCAACTAAGTAGGAAGCCGATCCTCCAAAAGCATAGCTGATAATGGCTGATGATAACGAATCGCCCACTCCAAGTTCTAAGCTAACAAAACCTGACTTTGCTTTTGCTCTATCAAAATGCTTTTTGAAGACGTTATATGCATAATTATAATTTTGCATGCATATTTCCATGCTCGAACCATGAGATGCTCTTCCAAAAATCGTAGCTAATTGGTAATCTAGAGAGTACTAACTTAGCTATTATTTTTAACCACCATGGGCTATATTGCTTTAACATGATTGAATCACTTATAAATGGGCAATGAAATGTCAGACCTCAAGTTAATGTAAGTTCAATTGATTGAAAGGATTATTGAGAACCTAAACACCTTTTTTTCGCTAACACTGTCCTGTAAAGTTTTTCCCAGATCTCCATTACTCGCTCAATGCTATAGTTCGATTCGACGTGAGAGCGCCCGATTTCACCAATTTGCTTACGTTTCTCTGGAGAAAGTTCCATCAAATGCAGCATAGCTTGTGTCAGGGATTCAGGAGACTGTGGGGGAACTAAAAAGCCACTTTTTTCATCTAATACAACCTCACGATTACCCCCAACATCAGTAGCTACCATAGGTAAACCAGAAGCAGATGCTTCTAAAAGTACTACTGGCATTCCTTCCCAAGCTGACGACATCAAATAAGCATCGGCAGCACTCATCAAAGCTGGTATATCCCGGCGTACCCCTAAAAATCTTACTTGGGATTGAATGCCCAACTTGTCCGCCAAAGTTTCTTCCTTAGAACCTAACAAACCATCTCCAGCAATCAGTAGAATTGCATTTTTATATCTTTGAGCAATTTTAGCAAAGGCTTTGAGCATATTGGGATAATCTTTTTGCTCATGGTTACGCCCTGCTGCTAACCAAACAAATTCATCTCCTAGATTTAATTCCCGGCGAATTTTGCTGCGTACTTCAGGGTGATGTTGAAATTTTTCACTGTCCACAACATTGGGTATAAATTTAATTTTCTGTTTGGGTACTACCCCCACTTTGATGTAGCGTTCCAAACCGGCTTGACTCACCTGAGTAGTTAAATCACACCAAGGATCTGTGCAACGGTAGGCAATTTCTCGCCAACGTCCCCCCTCTTTAAGATTATGAGCTGTAGCCACCAAAACCTGTATGGGAGTAAAAATCCTGGCGATCCTAGCCATCAGATTAGCGTGGAACATATGACTGTGTACAATTTGCGGTTGCCATTGGCGTAAGAGATTAATTAACTCTAGTAGTGCCCTGGGTTCTGGTACACCCCGTTTCATGTTTAAACTATGGACAGATAATCCTTGGGCTTGGGCTTCTAAACCCATTTGACCTATGGGAATTAGAGAAAGAATCCTTACTTGGTGACCTTTAGCTACTAAAGCATGGGCAAGATACATAACTTGTTGTTCTGCTCCCCCTACTCCTAAACCAGTGGAAAGAAGGACTATACTCAATTTATCTGTGGCATTACTCATTATCTGTGCTTAAATTCAATAGTTTTAAGTATTCAGTAGTACTCTTTTCTTGGGAGAATTCTTCTTTAGCTCTAGATTGCAAAACTTCCGGGGCAATGGGATTATTCAAAGTAGCTACCATTGCTTGGGCTAAACCCTCAACATCCCCCACTGGAACTAAATTGCCGTATTTACCCCCTGCTAAGATTTCCTCTGGGCCACTTTTGCAGTTAGTTGCTACTACAGGGGTTCCCACAGCCATAGCTTCAATTAACACCGTGGGTAAACCTTCTCGATTAGAAGAGAGAACAAATAAGGCTGCTTGAGCCATGTAAGCAAAAGGATTATTAACAAATCCTGGTAAACTTACCTGATCTTCTAAGCCCAATTCCTTGACTAAGGCTTCTAATTTAGGGCGTTCTTCCCCTTCCCCTAAAATCATTAATCGAGCGGAACAGTTTTGTTGAGCGATGGCAAAGGCTTTAATTAAGGTAGGGAAGTCTTTTTGCTTGGTGAGTCTACCTACTCCTAAAATTACGGGAGGCTCTCTGGGAGAAAACCAGGGATGGTCTATGGTAGCTTGAGCTTTGAGTAATAAATTAGGGGTAACTACTGGATTATAAATAACTTTGATGTGGTTGCGGGGTAAATTAACTGTAGTGGCTAGGTTATCTGCCACACCTCCCGATACCGCTACAATGGAATCTGCCCAGGGGTAACAATGATGGATTAAGCCGTGAATTAAGGGGTTTTTCCATGGGGATTGATTGCCCTCAGAAGAGAGAGTGTTACGCACAGTAACAATGATGCGGGTGGGTACTCCAGCAATAAATTTACCCCACAAGCCAACTAAGTTAACATAATCCATAGCGCAGATGAGGTAAGCAGGTTTTTCCTGTTTCAGGTATCCCACTAGCTTAGGTAGGCTCAACAGCACCCGTTTGGCTTCAAGGTGAACTAGATTAACTTGGGGAGATATCTCCGAAAAATAAGCACCATCTTTTTGCGCCAGAACTAAATCTACCTTTAAACCTTGTTCCGCAAGACCATTGGCGAGTCTGAGCATATTACGCTCTGCACCACCACCCCGGAGGGAAGCTAGGAAAATGGCTATAGTTTGAGTTGACATAAAGCTTCTCATTTTACTTTGCCTTTTTTGTTAATAACTGCTAATAAAGCACAGGACATAAGAACAGGACGATAATATAAAATTCGATGATTAAAAAGGCACCACACCAAAATAAATACGGCAAAACTCCAGATTAAAAATTTTTTGTTAGTACGGGTATTTTTATTAATGGTATAGATTAGAGAAGGAATAATAAAAATACCAATAATGCCATGCTCTGCTAGTAAAGATAAATACATATTATGGCTATTTAATTCCAATTCCCATTCTTCCGTAGCTCCAATTCCATTTCCTAACAATGGTTTTTCTGAAAAATAGTCCCAGGCATACTTAGCTAGCTGGAACCTTTCTTGAGCAGCGTTATCTTCAGTAGATCCAGTAGTAAAAATTTCAATTCTTTTTTGAGCTTCTCCATGTAAAAACTCTAAATTATTAACTTGATAGTTATTATCTAAAAAAAACGTTAGTTGATTTCCGATCACAACAAGTAATACTCCTATAACTAGAAAGGCTTTTACCAATTTATATTGTGGAATTACGTTAAATATAATCAGAGTAATAACACTAATAATCCAACCAAGTATTCCTCCTCGGGAAAATGTAGAAAAAACCCCCAAACCAACTAAAATAACAAATATTATACGATATTTAGGCTTGAAAAGATCGACAGTAAAAAGCATTCCTAGGGTTAATGTCCCTGCACTATCATTAGGATCTAGGTAAAAACCTGCGGAGCGTCCCACATCATCCCAGTAAAATGCTTCTGGGTAAAATATTTCATAAATATTATTAGCAATTCCTAGTAAAACAGCAAATAATATAGTCCAAATAGCACAAGTTTGTACTAAACTATTTTGGGATAAAATTACTAGCATAATCAGCACAAAAATCATAGATAGAACTCTAGTTTCAAGGGCTTGAAAAGCAATGCTAGATTGAGATGACAAAAAGAAAGACCCAATTGAAATAACTAAAAAAACTCCACACCAGGTGATTAAATAAGTAGACTTATAATTGATTTTTATTTTTAAGATTAACAAAAACAAGGTTGCTAAACAAAATACAGCAATAAACCAAAGAGGAATAATATTGACAATATCAGCATTGTGCAAATAGTTATCTATACCTGTAAAAAATATCGCAAATGACGCTACTGACAATAAAATATTATAGTACAGTAAAGCATTTTTTTTTTGCATAAACTTCATAAATTTGCATCAATAATATATTTATAAAATTGTAAAAACTATCTTAAATTTAGTGATAATTGTAATATAAAAACGAGAAGATATTGCTCCATCAAGAGTGTCAGTTTTATCTCTATGCCACTTGATTACAGATCCTGGTTCTAGAAACATTAATCTGAATCGACGCTTAGAGCCAGGAAGTTTGGTCAAAATCTCTTTAATATATGGGCACATTCCCATAGCGGGTGTTTATAAAAAAGGCTTCCCAGTAATAAGTTTATCAGTATAAACATCTCCCCCAGAGGTTATTAAACCTATAGCTTTCCATCCTCCATCGTGGTGATCATGTCTAGAATGTTACTCTCCTCCAAATTCTTTGATTAGATTATAGTAATCTGTTAAAAGTATTGATTGGGAGAAGTGAAGCGGTAATTCACACTGAAGCGAAAGATTACTAAGTGCTGTCAATATTTAAAATATTTGCATATATAAAAAGCTCCAAATCCTGTTTAAATTTCTGAAATTGTGTATCGGTACTTACCAGAAGCACTTGGGTAAATTTGATCAACAAATTCAAAACTAATTTGGCATTCTTCTCCTATCGCTATTTGGCAATGATTAACTATTTCATCTAATTCTTTTTGCTCTGGCTGATAATCTTGATTTCCTTTCATGATTCTTATCACTAGTTTTGAATAATCCTTTTGAACAACTTGGAAGTTATAAATCCAGTCTTTAAAATAAAGAAGATAAGTAAAATATGATCCATATACTAGACTGCCGTCTTTACGCTTAAACATATCCGTAATTCTACCTGAAACTTCCTTGAATATCTGCCGTGAGGGTTCGTTAACTAACAAAGTGCCACTGTCACCAATTTTGTACCGTATTAATGGCATAGCATAGTTAGTTAAATTAGTAACCAAGATGTTTCCTTCAACACCGGTTGGCAAGAGATTATTATTATCATCTACAATTTCAATATAACTGCCCCAAGGTGCAGCCCATAGACCTTCTTTACCAGGTAGTTCACAAGCAATATCACCCACTTCTCTAGAGCCATAACGATTGAAAACTTGGCATTGAAATACAGACTCAATCTTTTCGCGCATCCAAGGATAAAGTGTGCCGGAAGTGGTTATAATAGCTTTTTGAGGAACAATGGTTATTTGCTCCTGTTCAGCAAATTGTGCCAATTCATATATTGCCTGAACGTAGGCAATAATTATCTTAGGAGGTTTGTTATTTAGCTTGTGAATAAACCCCGCCATTTTTTCAGGAGTCATCAAGAAAGCATTCATATAGGTCGTATTTCTAAGAAAGCTTGATAACTTAGCTTTAATACCTTTGTTTGATAATAAATCTGTTCGTGAGCCCCATAAAATTGCTTGTGGATCACCAAATTTTCTACCTGAAACAAAATAAGAATAAAGCGACTTAATCGCCATCGAACGGTTGAAATATGCCCGGTCTTGAATAAGCCTTATTGGTTCTCCGGTTGAGCCACTTGATTGATTAAAATACCACTGTCGTTGTTTTAAATCCGTAGATTTTATTTGTTCAAAGTTTTGGCGAATTAAATCTTTGGTTAAAACTGGCAAGTTTTGAAGATATACTTCTGGATTTTGTTCAAGAAGTTTATAATTGCCAATTTGAGCCATTATTTGAGTATAATAGGGGACATTTTTTTGGCAATGTTTAAGAATTTTTATCAAGTTTGTTTGAGTTGTTTCAGGGTGTATTCCTGAAGTAATTTCTTGACTAAGCTTGTCAAAAATAGCAGAGTATCCTCTACCTTGTAGAGAAGAATAGTGTGAATAAAGCCATCCTCTAAAATTCATTATTTACTCACATTTTCAAAAAGTTTTTCCCAATCTTGCAAAATTTTTTCTAAAGCAAAGCGTTTATTGACTTCTGTCGCACGGCTAGCTAAACGTTGACGTTCTTCTGAGTTAGACATCAAATTTTCCATGGCAGTAGCTAAAGCTTCTGAGTCTTCATTGGGAACTAAGACACCATCTACGTTGTGACGAATAATTTCTTTTGGTCCTGTAGGACAATCCGTAGCAATGACTGGTAATCCACAAGCTAAGGCTTCGCAATGTACCATAGGAAACCCCTCCCAGCGAGAAGCCATAACAAATAATTCAGACTTTTTTAAGACAGGAAAAGGATTACTTAAACGACCTACTAAAACAACCTGAGCAGATAAATTTAGTTTATTAATTAGAGCTAATAACTCAGATTTTAAATGTCCTTCCCCTATGATTAGTATTTGCCAATCGGGATATTTATGGGCAATTTTTGAAAATGCGCTGATTAGAATATCGAAACCTTTTTGTTTTGTTAGCCTCCCCATACTTGTGATCCAATTTTTGTGGGAATCTATACCTAGATTATGTAAGACATGGTCTTCAATCAGATCATTCTCTGGTATTTTCACTATTGGGTTATATATCACTACTCTTTTATTTGGATTTAGCCATTGGAATGACTGATCTAATTCTTTACTTACACTCACTAATTTATTAGCGTATTTATAAACTAATTTTCTAAGAGTGTACTTTTTGCGTTTATCAGATTTTTCTCTGCCGTAAGAATGTTCAGTAATAATTGTCGGCAGATTAGTTTTTAATAAAGATAATATAGTTAATAGATTTGTAGCTACTAAATGGGAAATAACTAGATCAGGATTAGTAGATTTAATAGCTTTTCTTAAAACTAAACATCTGTGTAAGTTATTTCGTAAAGCTTGCATAGCATTGTGTGAAGCACCCGCAATATTCAGAGCTAATCTAGAGACCTTAGGTGACAGTTTATAAAAATCACGTTCTTTACCAGCTATGGTGATAAGTGTTACCTGATGACCTTTTGCTACAAATCCTTCAGCAAGCAAAACCGAAACACGTTCTGCACCACCACAAGAAAGAGATGAAATCACTAACGTTATGTTCATATTTTTTGTTGGTAATTTGTGTTAATTTTTTGAGTAATAAATGTAGTATGTAATAAAAAACAAATCACATAAATTATGCTAGTAGATAAAGCAATTCCAGCGATTCCTATCCATTGGATAAATAAAAAATTGCAGATAATATTTACCAGTAAATTAAATGCACAAGTCCAAGTAAATACATAATTCATTCTCATTGAAGTAATCAGTCGAACCACTAAAATGTTGCCAACATAGAAAGGGATCTGTAAGGCATACAAAGCTTGAATTTGAGCCACTAAAGATGTGTCATCAGCTGTAAATGATCCCCTTTGCAAGAGAATCCTAACTATAGGAACGGAACAAATTAAGAGAATAATGGTTAAGGGAATAGTTGTGATTAATATTAGCTTCAGATATTTTTTTAGCGTATGTTTTACCCCTTGCCAATCTTCCCTGGCGATCATCTTAGAAAAGTAAGGCGTAGCAACTGTCCCTAATCCTATGGTGGCAAGAGTAAGGGGCAGAGCAGTCAATTTGTAGCCATAGCTCAGGGCTGCGACGCTTCCCGGTGCTAACATGGCTGCCATTGATTGGTCTACTAATGTAGTACTTCCTATTAAAAATGCAGCAGCAGCAGAGGCTCCATAGAGCCGAAAGACCTCTTTAAGCTTAGAATCAAGCTTATATAGTTTTGGTATTAAGCTAATGCCTTTTCGCCTCAGTGATATACCTAGGAAAATAATTTGTATTAAAGTTCCTCCTAGTAGTGCTATAACTAAGGCAAAGACTCCCCAAGATGAAAATTTTAAAAGTAAGATAATGCTTAAGGCAGGGATGGCAATGGGCAAAATAGCAGCCAAGCCAAAACGTTCACCAGAATTCAAAACTGCCTGGAAAATCGAAACAATTCCATTAAGTATAAGTAGAGGAGAAACTGCTAATAGTAGTTGGAAAGTAAAGTCGATTTTGCCAGAGTCGAAACCTGCTGCGATTTTAGGTAAATAGAAGGGAGCAAAAGCTACCATGAGGATGGTAACTATTAGTAACAATCCAATTACATAAGACATTGCTCCAGAAAGCAGTTTCTGAGCCTGTTGTTGTCCTTGTTGCTCTCTTTCCCGTATATAGGTAGGAATAAAAGCAGGTTTAAAAGAACCAGCGACTACATTATCAATAAACTGAGGAAGCAACAAGGCAATCACTAATGCATCCACTTCATTGCTGGTGCCAAAACTCCAAGCAACCACAAATTCTTTGCCCACAGATACCATTTTTACCAGTACAGTCATACCAGTTACTTTAGCTGCAGCACCAAAAATTTGGCGATTATTAGAGCCACTGGAAATATTTTTCCAGAACTTAAATGCATTATGTAATGGCTGTTTTTTCACTGTCAATATTTCATCTAAATTTTTGATAGCTGTGTGAACTATAGCGGTTTTTAGCCTAATGAGGTACACAAGATTTTTTCGCTCTTCCCTCTTCCCTCTTCCCTCTTCCCTCTTCCCTGCTCCCTGCTCCCTGCTCCCTGCTCCCTGCTCCCTGCTCCCTGCTCCCTGCTCCCTGCTCCCTGCTCCCTGCTCCCTAAAACCCAAAAATGTGTACCTCACCTAATTGAAAACCGCTATAACGATTACCAAGACTCCCTAACCAATCCAAGATTACTTTTCTCATGGTCAGACTGGGGAGGATTACCAGCAGATTGCCCGTAGGAGTAAGTGTGACCATGCTTCTTACTCACAAAATTTGCTACCACCCCAGCTAAAGTACACTGATTGCTCCGTAAAATCTCCAAGGAACGGGTAATATCATCATGGGTACTGCATTCCATGCCAGCAACAAAGATAATTCCATCCACATAACTGCCTACACTTTGGGTATCAGCAAGCCCTACCACAGCAGGAGTATCGATTAGCACATAATCATAAGTCTGTCGCCACTCATCAATTAGCTGCTTCATTTTCTGGGAATTCAACAGCGCCACTGGATTAGCAGGAGTAGGACCAGAACTTATGAAATCAAGACTTTCAGTCTCTGCCGTCTGAACCAGGGAATACCAAGGACGGTCACTGGTAAGAGCTGTACTTAGTCCCCCATGGTTTGGCAATCCTGCCAATAGATGTAACGTTGGTTGACGCAAATCCCCATCGACTACTAAAACTCGCTGTCCTAATTTAGCCAAAACACCTCCTAAATGATAGGTAATCGTTGTCTTACCTTCAGAGGGCATTGCAGAAGTGAAAGCCAAAACCTTGATCCTGTTTGTAGCTGCACCAAGATAGCGTAAATTCATGGCTAGAGAGCGCAAGGATTCTGTAAATGCTGACTGCTGATCACTCGATAATGGTCTTTGTTCTTCGATTCGAGCACCGATTATATGTCCCCGGATACGGGGAATAGTTCCTAATAAAGATAGCCCCGTTAGTTGCTTTAAATCTTCGACCTGTTTTACCTTCTGGTCTAAACGCTCCAGCAGGAATGCGGCTCCTACCCCAGACAATCCTCCCATAAGTAAAGCCAAAAGCAAATTCAGTTTGATATTGGGAGAAATAGGATCTTCTGGTAAGTAAGGAGACTCAAGAATCTCCCAAGGGGCAATTTCTTGAGCTTCAGCAATCTGTAACTCTTGCCGTTTTTCTAGTAAGTTATTGACTGCTTGGGATCTAACTTCCAACTGACGCTGTAGCTCGGTATACACTTGCTGGAGTTGGGGAATTTGCTGAAACTGAGCTGCCACTTCAGCTTGAGCTTTACGAATAGCCTCTAGCTGGTTTTCCTGAGCGGCCAATCCTGTCTCTAGAGCAAGTAATTGATTAGTTAATGTTTGGCGAGTTTCCCCGTATCCCACCACCTGGTTAATATCAATTTGTGAGCTTGCTGACCCCAGGATGCTTTGGGTACGCTTCTGCAATAGATTCTGTATTTGGTTACGCTTCAGTTGTAAGCTTTCCACCGCAGGATGATTATCCTGGAAACGAGTTAGTTCTAGAGCCAGCTCGGATTCTAGTTTTGTCAGTTGATTAGCTAAGTTTTGATAGTAAGGATCTTGGCTGAGAACCGAATTGGCTAAAGCTGCTTGGGGTTGTTGACCTGCTTCTTGTAGCTGTTGGCGTAATTCCTGAAGCTGTCGCTGAGTCTGACTCAGAGCAATTTCTACTTCCTGCTCCTGTTGCACAAGAGATTGCTTGAGTTCAGATACCTGAACAGCATAAGCTTCTGGTTCCACAATACCATAGCGTTCTCGAAAGCTACGCAGAATTGATGTGGTTGCATTTAGGGCTTGTTGTGCTTTCGGTAGTTGCTCATCAATAAACTGAATGGCATTGGTTGCCTGGGAGCGCTGCCGCTCTATACTGTAATCGACATAGGTATAACTGAGAGATTCTAGTACTTTTTGAGCCCTTTGGGGATCTATGTCTTGGTATGAAACGATCAGTACATCAGCATCCCCTACCTGACGAATCGACATGTTTTCGATTACTTCTTTAACAGACAGTTTGTCAAAAGAGCTTTCTGGGGGGCTAATTGCCTTAGCAACCAAAGAGCGACTTTTAAGAATCTCAATTTCGGTAGATAAATCTTCCCTATTTTTAGGTTTTTCTGTTGCTTCTAACCCACGAACACCAGGCACGGAAGCTTCCCGATACATTAGGATCAGCATCTCTGACTCATATTCAGGGGTCTTGAGAAAAGTCGCTGCTGCCCCCCCTGCAAAAACTGTCGTTCCCACTGCTAATGCCGTTTTCCAAAACCGAAGCAGAATGGACCCCAGTTTAAATAGGTTAATTTCCTCTTGTCCGGTCTCAACACTCTCAGTCTTTACTTCCATGCTCATGTTCTGTTAAGTAGTTCTGGTGAGCGAGAACTATTCTATCTAGAGTGAAAACGAATTTCACTTGAGTAAACGCTGATTAATACTACAAGTGCTAACTAGATAATCAGGAAAATTAATACCCCACTTTCCGCACTTGAGCTTGTAGCATTAAGTAGTTATGGCCAAAAGCTTTCCATTACAAAGGCTATAGTGATCATGAGTAAGTTGTTGTGCATTTAAATTAGATATTATTTAGTTAGAACAAAAACGTCAAACCCTATCCCCCTGGGCAGTGCTGATTCTGGGTATGATTCCCCATAGCATTTCTATTTGAGTGGTGCTCATAAATAAAACCAACAAAAGGTTGAGGTAAATAACTAACTAAAATAAACGTAATTATTTTGAAATTAAACAAATATACCGATTAGTAATACACCTTCAAAACTCTAAATCCGGATAGTTATCAAAAATTGAATAGCTACTGGATTTAGAAAGTGATAACACTAGTGTGTGAATAGTTTGTGAATTCCTCTCAACTTAAAAAAGCGTGAAATTATTTCCAGACAAATTTTTCAGAAAACTATGAACACTACCGAAAGCACCGGACATGATATTAGATCATTTCCGGTTAATCACTTCCCAACCCAAATAGTCCCTAAATTTTTGGTAAGCTGTCGCGCATTTAAACGACCTTGTCTTGATGCACACCTAACTACCTGTTTGTGGATGGTGGTAGCGCTAATCCAAACGGCATTGCTGAATCTTCGAATGAATATGAGTGGGGTGGGCATCCTGCCTGCCCGGAAATGAAACGGGCAAGATGCCCATGGCACCACAGCCAAGATGCCCATGGCACCACAGCCAAGATGCCTGTTCTACCAAGATGCCCATTCCACCACGGGCAAGATGCCCATAGCACCACAGGCAAGATGCCTGTTCTACTATTATCCCCTGTTCCCTGTTCTCTGTTCCCTATTCCCTACTTCTGCAAGAAATCTATTCTATACCAATTGGAAATCGTCACCACTCAATTGATCTAGATGCACATCCTCAATCACAAGGGTTCCACCAGTCTTAGGAGAAAGAACAACACCCTTGTCACTGTCAGATAGGATACCAGATTTTACTGCTCTATGAAACCACTGTTGAGGATCAATGGCACCAAAGCCCTTCAATTTAATCAGATCTGCACCAATTTCAAAGTCCTCGATCACATCCACGTCACCATGGCGGAAGCTACTGCCCTTAGTGAACAAAAACTGATCATGACCAGCACCACCAACTAACGTATCACTACCACGACCACCATTAATCCTGTCATCACCACCACCACCAGTGATGTGGTCATTACCACGACCACCCACTAAACGATCCTTACCACCACCACCATTAATCGTGTCATTACCACGACCACCATTAATCGTGTCACGACCAGTGCCACCATCAAGCACATCCTTACCAGCACCCCCTTTAATTACATCCTTGCCTCCATCCCCGGAGAGGGTATCATTACCACCACGACCGACAATAGTATCGTTACCCTTTCCACCACTAATGTGGTCATTACGACGAGTACCAATCAGTTTGTCATCCCCTGGGGTACCGGTTGACCCTGGTTTAACTGGCACCAGACCAGCATCCCATACCAATTGGTCAATCCCTTCTGGCAAGAATCGAGTGATCGGACCGATAGTAACACGACCGGTATTGGGATCAACATCACTATCTATGGGACTATCGGTATCAATAAACTGTCGTGGGTCATTATCTTGGGTAGTAAAAGTAAACCCTTCCGGTGCAACGAATTCCAGGGTATAACGAGTAGAAAGGTCATCCGGGATATTCTCAAATAGATAGAAACCAGGATTCTCATTATTATCATCATTCGTAGTAGTTGTCTGGATTAGGTTACCGTTGATGTCGAAGAGATTAACAGTAACGCCATTGACACCATTTTCAGGAGGCTCATTTTGGAGACCATCTCTGTTGCTGTCTAACCAAACATAATTGCCAATAGAACCAGTAGGATCATTCGGATTTGGTTCTGGTAGTGGTACCGGAGTAGGCAATGGGTTTGGGTGTGAATTGGAATTGTCGCTATCGTTGATTACTATCATGGTTACTTTCCTATTAATGAAATGTATGTTTATAGGGAATAGGGAATAGGGAGTAGGGAACAGGGAACAGGGAACAGGGAACAGTTACGTAGGGTGCGTTAGGAACCGGCTCGCCCTCATTTTTTCGGTTCCCACTATTGGGACAGCCGGTTCCGTAACGCACCACCGGGTCTGATTAGGCTAGAAACCCCTATATCAAATAAGTAATCAATCAGACTTGAGATGTTGCTAATCCCAGACCTATCTAAAAAATGGAACAATAGGCTCAATCTGTCCCGCCATTTTGGCCATAGTTGCAAAACGTTACAAATTGAGTTCTGATGTAGATATGATGTAGGGTGGGCAGTGGTTTATTAAGGGATAGTAATAGTTGAAAATCGGATAGAGCACTGCCCACCAGCCAGATATACATGTAGGGTGGGCAGTGCTCTATCGGATAGAGCACTGCCCACCCTACGATTAATATCTAATTAAATCCCTGTTGGTGGGCAGTGCATATCCAACCGATTCCGATCGGATTTTATTGGTTTAATCCACTGCCCACCCTACGATTAATTTTATTAAAACTGTTGGTGGGCAGTGCATATCCAACCGATTCCGATCCGATTTTATTGGTCTCGTCCACTGCCCACCCTACGATTAATTTTATTAAAACTGTTGGTGGGCAGTGCATATCCAACCGATTCCGATCCGATTTTATTGGTCTCGTCCACTGCCCACCCTACGATTAATTTTATTAAAACTGTTGGTGGGCAGTGCATATCCAACCGATTCCGATCCGATTTTATTGGTTTCATCCACTGCCCACCCTACGATTAATCGTCGCTATTTGGTAATAAAAAAAAATTCCTAAACCCCTTGACCAGAGATTAATAAATTGATATATTAATAATGTAAGCGTTTTAAACCAATAACGATTCATGAGTACAAACTTTCCTTCAAACCCTGATGACAATCAAAACCCTGAAAACCAAGGTCGCAAAGCTAAGAAAGCCAAGCACATCTTGGTCGGTTCTCCTGAACAAGTTCGGAAAACAATTCTTACCATCTATTCTCTTAAATACGCTTATCCCGACGAGTGGAGCACTCCCGAACCTACCGGAAATCCTGGTGAGGTTATGGTGACTTTGATTCGATATTTTTACGTAGATTAGGATAGTAAATTGCCAGGGCGTCGCCCTGGCGACCAGGAATGAAGAATGAAGAATGAAGAATGAAGAATGAAGAATGAACGTTTTTTTGGGGAGGGGTATAAATCAGCAAGCCGTCAGCGGTCAGCCGTCAGCTTATTTTATTCAAAAGCACCGATTGCGCTACGCGCAGGCTAAGCCTTTGGCTGATACGCGACACGCTGATAGCTGACTAACTCGGGAATAATGTACAATTAATCAGGAGTTATATGGTTTAAGTGCAGCTTAGCTGTACGTTTTGAGGTTTACACAATATAATTCGGTCAAGTATTAGAGTTTATCTGAGCTTGACCGAATTTTTTTATTAATTGCTATACTTATAGAAGTTATTAATGGGAGTTTTGATCCCCCCTAACCCCCCTTAAAAAAAGGGGGGAAAAGAGTAGGCGTATGGTGCGTTAGGGACGGGCTCGGCATCATTTTATAGGTAGTCAGTCTTGGAAGAGTCCGTCCCGTAACGCACCACCAGGTCAAACTGATAGCTGACCGCTGAGCACTGATAGCTAATAGCTGAATAAGTAAAAATGGACGAAGAAAGAAGACAAGCATACCTCGAATTTATCCAGGAACTGCTAACTTGTCCCAGCGGTGAAGTAGTTAAAATTATTGAGAGCAACCGCGAGTTAGTGGATGCATGGTTATTGCAGGTAATGGCACAAGAAGCAGAAAAACTAGCAGCCGATGGCAACCAAAACGCTGCTGACTTTTTAGCTAGTCTCAGGAATCAGCTTTTAGAAATAATTTCAGAATCCTATACCTTAGTTAATCCTTCATCCGAAGACTATCTGGAATTCTTGAAAGAGGTATTGCTAGCAACTGCGTACAGCAATAGCGACCCCACAGTAGTATACCCACTCCTGGAAGAAAACCTAGACAAACTCGATCATAACTTTATCGATATCTTAAAAAACTGGGCAAGTTATCAACTCTCAGAAGCGGAACCAGAAACAGCAGATTTTATTGCTATAGTTATTGGCAAATTCAGCAATTTTATCAGCAATTTTCCCCTGGGCAATAAAGCAAATTACATCGAAATTGCTATTGCTGGTTACGAAATAATACTAACAGTTATAAACTGTAAAAGTAACCCGGGAACTTGGGCAAGGACTCAAAATAACCTGGGCTATGCCTACAGTGACAAAATCAATGGAGATAAAGTTGATAATCTCGAAAAAGCCATTAAAGCATACCAACTAGCTTTGTCCGTTTATACCAAATCAGACTTTCCCGAAGATTGGGCAAGGACTCAAAATAACCTAGGCTATGCCTACAGTAATAGAATCCATGGAGATAAAGCTGATAATCTTGAACTTGCGATCGAAGCATTCCAACTAGCTTTGTCAGTTATCACCAAACAAAATTTCTCCCAATATTGGGCAAGCACTCAAGCTATCCTGGGTCTTGCCTACAGTAACAGAATCCGTGGAGATCAGGCTGATAATCTCGAAAAAGCCATTAAAGCATACCAACTAGCTTTGTCCGTTTATATCAAAGAAGATTTCCCCCAATATTGGGGAAGGATTCAAAATAACCTGGGCATCACCTACATTTACAGAATCAGTGGAGATAAAGCTGATAATTTTGAAAAAGCCATTGAAGCATACCAACTAGCTTTGTCCGTTTATAGCAAACAAGACTTGCCAAAAGATTGGGCAATGACTCAAAATAACCTGGGCTATGCCTACTTTTACAGAATTCGTGGAGATAAAGCTGATAATCTCGAAAAAGCCATTGAAGCATACCAACTAGCTTTGTCAGTTATCACCAAACAAGATTTGCCCGAAAATTGGGCAATTTTTCAATATAACCTGGGTAATGCCTACAGTAAGAGAATACTAGGAAATAGTGCAGAGAATCTGGAAAATGCGATCGCATCCTATCAAAATGCTTCAGAAATCTACACCCGTGAAGCATTTCCCGAATATTGGGCAGACATCCAACGTAATATTGGTAAACTGCTGGTTCAGCAAGGAAGCTGGTATGATGGGCTATCCCGCTTAGAGCAAAGTCTCGCTATCTATCGCCAAACCGAAAATCTAGAAGCCCTTGCGGATTCAATATACCACATTGCCCGCACCCATCATTTAATCATGAACCTAGACAAAGCCCGGATGAATTACCGGGACGCTCTCCGCATCTACAATCATCTCAATAATCAACCAGGAATAGCTATCTGCAAAACGGGATTAGGCATGCTGATGATTTCCATTGGCTTTATCGACGATGCCCGACAAGAACTAACCCAAGCTTATGAAATTTGTCATACAATTAAGAATAACCAAGGAATTGATAATATTCAACAACTCCTCCAAGTAATTAACAAAATAAAAACCAAGCCATAGCCATGAGTGAAGCCGATAAACTTTGGGATGAAACCGACGAAATTTTTACTAGCTGGAATCTTAAAGACATTCCTTTTTCTGAAAGTGCTTCTAGCTTGGTATCAAACCTAGACCAAGTTTTCACAGGTCGCACCCAGGAGTTAAAGACGATATTTCATTTGTTGCGGGGTCGCGAACGGAAGCGGATATTAGTCTACGGTTCCGTTGGGATTGGTAAAACAGCATTTATTTTAGAAGTCTTGAGCGTCTTACAACGAAAAAGTAAAGATACTCTCGCTACCTATATCAGTCTACCCTTTGAAACTGATTTAGCAACCGCTGCTTTGATTGCCCTAGCTCGACATATGCCAGAGGATGAGTGGGCGCAACAACTGTTAAACAACATGGGATTGATGAGTGAATCGACTCGCAAAACCAAGACCAAGTTTGATGTAAAAATTCCAATGGTTGGGGGAAGTATTGAAACGGAATCAAAACCCGTTAATGCCCCAAAGTTTCCCACCCTCACTTTTCAAGACTTATTGGAAAGGGCGCTGGAAAAGTATAGTCGTGTGGTGATTGCTATCGATGACTTAGATAAACAAGACCCAGCTAAGGTGCGTCAACTATTGCACGATGCTCAAGGCATGCTCAAAGGTGATGCTTGGTTTATTTTGACTGGGCATCCTTCCGGGTTGACTCGGGATTTGTTGATCTCTGAACGAGGATTATTTGATTTAGCATTAGAGATTAAAGCATTAGACCAACCCACCACTTATCAAATGTTAATTAACTATCTCGCTAGCGCCCGGATTAACAAAACCAGCAAAGACGAAACTAATCCTGATGCGGTTCATCCCTTCACTCTAGAAACCGCTAGAAATCTGTGCGCACATTCCCAGGGGATACCCCGTTGGTTTAATCGCATTGGTAATTATGTATTACTGAAAGCAGCGGATTTACAAGCAGAAAAGATTACACCAGAGGTATTTCAGCAAGGTTTAGAGTATGTCAGTCAGAAACTGCGTGGTCAGTCAGAATTAACTCCTGAAGATTATTATGTCCTTGACTTAGTTTTAGAAAAAGGGGTGCTATCCGATGAAAACGTAACCATGGATGACCTCAAGCGTCTTAAAGCTCAACAGTTTACTCAAGTTTTACCGATTTTAGATAAATTAATCCAATTTGACTTAGTGCGTCGTTTACCTACGGATAAAGCAGCGGAATATCAAGGAAATCCTCTACTTTTGCCTCCGTCAGAGCAGTCAGATGAAGAAGAATGAAGAATTTAGAATTTAGAATTTAGAATTTAGAATTTAGAATTTAGAAATGAGTAGTTACGTAGGGTGCGTTAGGGGCGGAAAGCCTCTGATTTTTGGCCTCAACGCCCGGATCGGGATAATCCGCCCCGTACGCACCACCTTTGGGGGAGCCCTCTGAGCTGACCGCTGACCGCTGACCGCTGACCGCTGACCGCTGCATGCTTACAGCTCCTACATCTATTGAGCGAGAAAACCTCCATCTACAGCTAAAAATTCTCCTGTAATAAAAGATGCTTTATCTGAACACAGAAAAACTACAGCATTGGCAACTTCTTCTTCTCTGCCTACTCGACCCATAGGATGTTTTTTAATAAACTCTTGATAGAAAGGAATAGGGAAGAAAGGACGAGCCATGTCTGTGTCAATTACACCGGGACATACGGCATTAACACGAATGTTAGACTGTGCCACCTCTAAAGCCGCTGTTTTAGTTAAGCCCAATACTGCGTGTTTACTAGCGGTATAAAGAGATATTGGTGCTAAAGCAACCAAACCTAGAATAGAAGCACAATTAACAATTGCTCCCCCTCCATGATTTAACATATAGGATAGTTCGTATTTCAGAGATAAAAATACCCCTTTAACATTGACATTAAAGACTTGGTCATAATTTTCTACTGTTTCTTCAGTAATTGGATTTCCTACAGCGAAACCAGCATTATTAAAAGCACAATCAAGATGACCATAGATTTCAACGGTTTTTTCGACTAAATTCTTAACCTGTTCTTCTTGAGTGACATCAGTTTGGATAAAAATACCTTCTCCACCTACTTTTTTGATTAAATCAACCGTTTCTTCTCCTTCTTTACTTCGACGGGCAGCAACCACAACTTTTGCACCTTCTTTGGCAAAGGCGATCGCCGTTGCTCGACCAATACCAGAACTAGCACCAGTAATTAATGCAACTTTATTTTTTAGTTCTTCCATTGTTGATATCTCAGGCAGGATAAGCGTGTCTAAAATACTATTTATAAAATACTATTATATAAGTAACAACCAAAGGAAGCAACTCAAAGTTGCAGAACAGATCAACTATGTACCATCAGAGCAAGCTTAAACCAATGAGGGGGCTAAAGATTTAGTACAAATGTTCTGCATAAGTTACATGCTCCCACAACCAAGACAGCTGAAGGCTGACAGCTGACCCAGGGGTAATAAACAATGGACAAACAAAGAAAACAAGCATACCTCAACTTGCTCCACCAACTCCTAACTTGTCCCAAGGGCAAAGAAGTCCAACTTCTTAATAGCAACCGCGAGTTAGTGGATGCGGAATTCTTACAGGTAATGGCACAATCAGCAGACTATCTGACAGCAAAGGGTCAGCAAAATGCTGCTAACTTTTTACGGCGGATCAGGAGTAAGCTTTTAAAGGGTCTGGCAATTTCAGAAACCCTTACTTCAGCTAAGGCTTCATCGGAAGATTATCAGCAATTCTTAGAGGAAGTATTGCTAGCAATCGCAGACAGCAAAGGCGACCGCGAAGCTGTCTACCAACTCCTGGTAGCAAACCTAGACAAACTCGATCATAATTTTATCCCTATCCTGCAAACCTGGGCAAGTGCTAAACTCTCAGAAGCGGAACCAGAAACAGCAACAGAAATCGCTAATACTATCTGGGAATTCAGCACCCTGATCAGCGATTTTCCACTGGGTAATCAAGCCAATAATAGGGAAATCGCTATTGCTGGTTACCAAACCATGCTAACGGTTTTTACTAATCACAGTAACACGGAAATTTGGGCAGCTATTCAAAACAACCTGGCCAATGCCTACTGTGACAGAATCCGTGGCAATCGGGCTAATAATCTCGAAAAAGCCATAGATGCATACCAACTAGCCTTGGAGGTTTATACCAAATCAGACTTCCCGGAAGATTGGGCAAGTACTCAAAACAACCTGGGCATAGCTTACTGTGAAAGAATCCGTGGAGACCGGGCTGATAATCTCGAAAAAGCTATTAAAGCATTCCAACTAGCATTAGACGTTCGCACTAAACTAGACTTGCCCGAAGATTGGGCAATGACTCACTATAACCTGGGCAATGCCTACTGTGAAAGAATCCGTGGAGACCGGGGTGATAATCTCGAAATTGCCATAGAAGTATACCAACTAGCCTTGGACGTTCGCACCAAACCAGATTTCCCGGAAGATTGGGCAAGTACTCACAACAACCTGGGCATAGCCTATAGTGACAGAATCCGTGGAGACCGGGCTGATAACCTTGAAATTGCTATTGCCCAATACCAACTAGCCTTGGAGGTTTATACCAAACCAGACTTCCCCGAAGAGTGGGCAAGGACCCTATATAACCTGGGTAATGCTTACAGCAACAGAATAGTAGGAGAGACTACAGAGAATCTGGAAAATGCGATCGCATGCTATGAAAATGCCTCAGAAATCTTTACCCGTGACGACTTTCCCGAAGATTGGGAAAACATTCAACGTCATATTGCTAGACTACTGATTGAGCTAAGAAACTGATATACCTTAAAATACCACAAGTCATGGTTCGGTCACAATGGAACAGCAACTAAGCTTGCGATTATTTGATTTTTCCTCTGCTGTCGGAAGCTTTGCAGCAAAGAGTAGTGAGGAACGAGGAGCAATTTTTACCCGACGTGAGGTTGTAGAGTTTATTCTTGACCTGACAGGTTATACCGTAGATCGCCCTTTGCCAGACTATCGGATACTTGAACCCTCGATTGGTGAAGGTGACTTTCTTGTTCCGATTGTAGAGCGACTGTTAACTGCTTATGGTGCTCATGATTCTAATCAAGTCAGACTAGTTGATAGTCTCCACAATTCTATTCGTGCAGTTGAGATCAATCCTCAAAGCTTTGAAAATACCAGAATTAAACTTTTAAGGTTACTCCAGCACCATGGAATTAATCAAGATGACGCCTATCAATTGCTAACATCCTGGCTGATTGAAGGTGACTTCCTACTTGTAGATTTACCAGGTTCATTTACTCATGCAGTTGGCAATCCGCCTTATGTTCGGCAAGAGCTGATTCCGGATATTCTCTTGGCCGAGTATCGAGCCAGATATAACACTATATATGATCGAGCAGATTTATATGTCCCTTTTATTGAACGTGCCCTAAGTAGTTTGGAACCTGGAGGGGTTTTAGGTTTTATTTGTGCCAATCAATGGCTAAAGAATAAATACGGTAAGCTACTACGAGCAATGGTTTCTGATCATTATCATCTTGCTTACTATATTGATATGGTCGATACTCAAGCGTTTCGCACTGAAGTTAGTGCTTATCCTGCCATTACAGTCATCAAGTGCCAAAAATCCGAAGTTGTTCGAGTTGCTCATCGACCATTAGTTGAATACAACACACTTAAGAAACTAGCCCAAAATTTTTGTGCTGACTCTATTTCACCGGAAAGTGGTATCATCGAGCTTAGGGGTGTCACAAATGGTTCAAAACCATGGATTCTAGATTCTGTTAAAGAACTTATGGTGGTTCGTCGCCTGGAAGAAGACTTTCCTAGTTTAGAAGACGTTGGTTGTAAGGTAGGCATTGGTGTAGCGACCGGAGCAGATAAAGTTTACATTGGGCCCTTTGAAAAACTGGAGGTTGAACCCGATAGAAAATTGCCTTTAGTCAAGACACAAGATATTAAAACTGGTATTATCAAGTGGGGTGGCCTTGGTGTTATCAACCCATTTCACGACAATGGTTCTTTAGTTGAACTTGAAAATTATCCCAAGCTGGCAAGTTACCTTGCCCAACATTCCGATACAATTTTGAAACGGAACTGTGCCAAGAAAAATCCCAAGAATTGGTACAGAACAATTGATAGAATTTATCCCAGCCTGACCGCTTACCCTAAACTGCTAATTCCTGATATTAAATCCAAAGCACATATTGTCTATGAAGATGGAAAATTATACCCCCATCATAACCTTTATTTCATTACTTCACAAGAGTGGGACTTAAAGGCACTTCAAACAGTTCTCAAATCAGGTATAGCTAAACTATTTGTATCTATTTACTCAACTCAGCTCAGGGGAGGGTATCTTCGCTTTCAAGCACAATACTTGCGGCGAATCAGACTTCCTCAGTGGCAAAGTATTTCAGAGAATCTTCAAAGAATGCTAATAGAAGCAGCAAACACAGGAGATCTTAACCTTGGAAACTATGCAGTGTCTGAAATTTATGGATTGACACCAAAGGAGCGAGCTGTGATTAGAGATAACCAGATCTAAATAAGCAATGAGTATCCTATGCTATAATATATAAAAACCATTACAAGATTTTTCATAAATTAATATGTCAGTTACTTGGTCAAATTGGAGGGGTAATGTTTCTTGCAACCCCAAAAGTATTGTCGAGCCGTCTTCTAACGAAGATCTCAGGAAAGTTCTTGCCATGGCTCGAACCGAAAGGATGAAAGTTAAGGTTGTTGGTTCGGGACACTCATGGTCAGAAGCTGCATGCACCGATGGTGTTCTTGTATCCTTGAAGCGACTAAACCGAGTAATCGAGCTAGACCGAGAACGGGGCACCGTTACTGTCGAGCCAGGAATAACACTAAACAGCTTGAATCAATACCTAGACCAACACGGCATGGCCTTGGAAAACCTGGGAGCAATTACAAAGCAGACTATTTCTGGTGCCATAGCAATGGCTACCCATGGAACAGGAGACAAGAATGGCTCACTGGCCAGTGCAGTGGTCGAGCTGGAGCTAATGAAAGCATCCGGGGAAGTTGTCCGCTACCAACAAGATAATCCCACATTTTATGGAGTATGTGTCAACTTGGGTGCCCTTGGTATTATTACTAGATTAACGCTTCGTTGTGTACCTACATTCTTCTTGCGAGATGTTCAACAACCGATGTTAACTTCCGTGCTCAGAAAAGAAATAGACACACTAGTTAAAGAAAACGATCATTTCCAATTCTTTGAATTTCCCCACACCTCACGCTCCTATTGGTTTAAGTTTAATAAAATGGATGAGCCGGTTACTCCCATGCCATTCTGGAGACAATTCCTAGACGACCTATCTAGAACTATATCTAGATCCGGCAATGGAATCGGTGACTGGATTACCAGAAATTTTCCTGCTCTAATTCCTATCATCTTTAGAGTAGCTTTTTTTACTAATCTACGGGGATTAAACCGTTGGGATAAGAGCTTTAAGATCCTCGCCTTTGAGAATATTAATTTCACCTATTCCGAGTTGGAGTATGCCATACCAAGGTCAGCTACAATCAAAGCTCTGGAGCAAATTCACGAGATGATAAAAAAACAGGGATTTAGGATAAACCTACCAATATCAGTTCGATTTGCTAGTTCCGAAGAGCATTGGTTAAGCCCACTGTATCAAAGAGAGTCTGCTTATATTAGCCTTAACTTATCAGGGTCAGATTTTAAGGTGATTGAAAACTATCACCGGGAAGCCGAAAAGATATTATTAGAGTATGGTGGCCGTCCCAACTGGGGCAAGCACTTTTATTCCAATCGGGAATATCTTCGCTCACAATACCCACGTTGGGATGACTTCGCTCTGCTTATGAAAGAATTTGATCCTGATCGACTTTTTTCTAACCCCTTCCTCGACCGCCTCTTCCCTTTTGATGTATGATTGGCTCAAATCGGTTGGGAGTTCGTTTCACAGCCGGGGTTTCTTCCATACTCTCTAATATCATTTCGGGATAATTACCCTTAATAAAAATGTAAGCATTCAGCCGTCAGCTATCAGCTTTCAGCTGTCAGCTTTCAGCTTATCGGCTACGCGCATATGCTTACAAAATCTCGAACTATTAAATTCTCCCGTTTGAGGTTGATCTTAAGCTGACGGCTGACAGCTGACGGCACCTCAAGTAGCGTGCGCGTAGCGCATATGCTTACCTTAAATTATACCAAAAGAAGTTTACAAAAGAGGTTTATTTTAAGCTGACGGCTGACAGCTGACAGCTGTTCGCATAGCGTGAGCTAAAAGCTCACGACTGAATACTTACATAAAAATCTCCCCAATCTCCCCATCTCCCCATCTCCCCATCTCCCCATCTCCCCATCTCCCCACACCTCCCACACTCCCCTCTCTCCACCTACTCTTTACTCTAATGCCTTTACCACTTGAGTCATTCCATCAAGTAATTTTTTATTTTTTTCGCTCCTAGCGCCATAGAGACGGGCAGAAAAGACTGTGATTAATTCCATCATGTCTTGGGTTAATTCGTCTTCAAAGCTGACTCCCTCTGGGGATTTATTAATGATAACGACTTCTGTGCCAAACTCTTCACAAATGGTAAAGATTAATTCTGAGCCAAATCTCAGCAATCTATCCTTGTGAGTAATCACCAACCGTTCAACATCCCCTGTCATAATTTTTTTGAGTAATTTGTTCAATCCTTTTTTGTGATAATTTAAACCACCCCCGAAATCAGAAATAGTCTCGTATTGCCAACCATTAGCAGTGCTAAAATTTTCTAATAATTGAATTTGAATCCTCAGGTCTTTTTCTCGCTCATCACTGGAAACTCTGGCATAGTTGATGGTCAATCTGTCCGTCAATGGCTGAGAATTTCTTGGTGTTATATGTTTGATATCTTTAAGGTAGAATCGTCGTTGTCCAGTAGGTGAACGTTGATATCTGATTTTTCCCCCATCAGCCCACCGTCTTAGGGTTTTGGTAGAGACTCCTAGCTGTTTAGCTGCCTCCCCAATGCTTAATGTCATCTCAGAATGACTTTCCATATCAATGCTAGATCTCATGACTCCGCTCTCTATTATTCCTCATTTCGTAAGTAATGTCCAAGGGTGTCTATTTTTTATAGAGAGGCAAGCTAGCAATAGGCAATAGGCAAGAGGCAAGCTAGCAATAGGCAACCTACCAAGAGGCAAGAGGCAAGCTAGCAATAGGCAAGAGTAGCAAATTAATTATTTATTATATAATATAATTCCAGGATAATTATAGCAGTCGCCAGGGCAGTTAGGACATCGACATTAGTCTCACACCCTTTGTAAGCGATGCAGAGGTGCGACCCGTGGCGAATTTAATTCGCCAAGGTCAAGCGCACCTAAGCGGTCTTGGGGGTTTCCCCCACTCGCTATTGCATCAAGAAGCGCAAGAGTTTGACTTCTGACTTCTGACTTCTGACTTCTGACTTCTGACTTCTGACTTCTGACTTCTGCTATACCTTTAATCAAAATTCCCCCCCTATTACCACACTTCCCACACTTCCCACACTTCCCACACTTCCCACACTTCCCGCGCCCCCGCCCCACACTTCCCACACTCCCCCCTCTGACCACCCTAATCCCTTGGCTTTAACAGAAACTGATCGAATTTAATCACCTCTGAATTAGGCGATCGCGTATCAAAGCGATAGCTAGTTACTATACCGGTGCCAGTATCCAAGATACTAAACACAGTCACGTCATTACTAGCGATATAAGGCAAGGGCTGGTTATTGTCTCCTAACAATGGCGCTATGGTTGGCCTCACTGGCTCTAATCCATTTGGGTCTCCAGTAGCGGAATAGTTTTCGTTATAACCAGTTGGTACTGGGCGCTTCTTCTGACCAACATAAGCACCATAACTATTCCCCACATTGGAGGATTCTAAAAAATGCATGCCATTACCATCAACAAAGCGATTCCATAGATGGGAATGCCCATAATACACCAACTGCACACCAGCAGCTTCTAACAATGGCACCACATCCCGAATGATATAATCCTGGTCTTTGGGGTACTCATAACGCACTGCTGTCACCTTACCCGTCCGATCCCGCTCAATGATCTGCACTGGGTCAGTATAAGCTGGGACAATATTGTCCCCTAGGCTATGGGGAGGATGGTGAAGCATCACAATTTTATACTTAGCTTGTTGGAACTCAGTGCTATTGAGTTCTGCCTGGAGCCATTGGTACTGGGGACTCCCTTTACTAACTGCTTCAAAGATATGTTGTCCGTATCCCCAAGCGATGGGATTGTCTAAATCTTGTTGCCGTTCTTGATACCTACCTTTGGCATTAGGACTTAAGCTAGGTGTCCGCCAAATATTAGTAATGTACAACACCACTAAGCGAATATCACCAAAGGTTACCGCATAATAAGGTTTGCCATTAGGTAGGTAAAAAATCTCGTTATAAGTGTCAGTATTATAGGTATTATTTTTTAGCCAAGCTTGGTAATAATTAGGGTCATTATCTGGATTTAACTGTTCAGCTTTTTGCTGATAGATGGCTTGTGCTGCAGCCCGAGGAAAAGGGTCATTGAATTGGCTATTCAAATCCTTTTCCATAGAAAAACGCCCCATCACTTCATGATTGCCAACTACAGGAAAGATCGGGGCATGTTGAATAATTTCACCGCCATGGTAGGTAGTTTGAACCCCATTCTTTTCCAATTGGTAATTGGCTCGACCCTGAAGACAGGGGAAAAAGGCACCACCCCGGTTATCATCAAACCATTCCGAAGCCCGGTCAGGAATATTAACTAAATCACCAACATAAAACACCCCATCGATTTGGCCTACGGTTTCTACCACCTTCTGGAGATTAGCTGCTGTCATCGGCATTAGTTGATGGTCAGAGGTCAGAAGAATTTTCTGGGGTGTCTCAGGGTTTGGTAGAGCACTGAGGCTATAGAGCTTGCTCCTGACAACTTGCCCATTCTCCTTGATACTGGTGACTTGATAGGGAACACGAAGACCAGGAGTCAGTCCAGTTACGATGGCTTCATGACGCCAAATATCCCGCATGATTGGCTTCTGGTAGACTTGGGAGTCTTCGGTCTGGTTGCCGACTCGGGATTTTTGGTCTTCCCGAGTGCGGCTGAGTTTAGTAGTAGTAGCAGTGGCCTTACGGTAAGAGGTCGTGCCGTAGGTAACGGTGTGGCGGGAGCCAGGAAAGTCGGTAAACCAAACCACCCGCACGGAATCTTCTGTAGGAAATTGTAAGAATGGGTCAGTCAGTAATTCGTAAGCGGATGTCATGGCTCGCTGCTGGGTAATTTGCTTGATAGTTGGGACAAGAACAATTACACCGATCACTATAGCTGCCATGAGGATAAAGCGACTGATAGAAAACTTGACCATGAAAGCTATCGGGCAGGGAATCGGGAATCGGGAATCGGGAATCGGAACCCACCCCTAACCCCTCCCAGGAGGGGAACGGGAATCGGAACCCACCCCTAACCCCTCCCAGGAGGGGAACGGGAATCGGAACCCACCCCTAACCCCTCCCAGGAGGGGAACGGGAATCGGGAATCGGAACCCACCCCTAACCCCTCCCAGGAGGGGAACGGGAATCGGA
>NZ_GL890924.1:23407-35780 GCF_000211815.1 Moorena producens 3L | reverse complement strand
CCCGACTCCCGACTCCCTCGGTGCGCTTTCCGTAGGCGAATTAAATTCGCCACGGGTCGCACCGCTCCCGACTCCCGACTCCCGTTCCCCTCCTGGGAGGGGTTAGGGGTGGGTTCCGACTCCCTCGGTGCGCTTTCCGTAGGCGAATTAAATTCGCCACGGGTCGCACCGCTCCCGACTCCCGACTCCCTGATACTTTAGCTGATCGAGTGCCTCAAACCCTCAATTTGTTTTTGTGGAAAGTATATTTTGGATCCTAAACATTTATGTAAAATATTCTTGCAATAATTACATTTGAGGTCAGATTAAAGTTAAATTAGATACAAAACTAACTGACTACAGGTTTTATAGAACTAAATCTATGACATTATTAACTACTAATCAAGTTCTTAAACAACTTAAGCAAGGACTGTCGTTACAGAAAGCCGAGCTGAGTCATATTGATTTACAGGGCTTGAATCTAGATAAGGCTGACTTTGCCCATGCCTACCTACGTAATGCCAATCTCTCGGGAGCGTCTTGTCAAGAGACAGACTTTACTCAAGCCAATCTCAGCTGGGCAAACCTATCGGGAGCTACTCTGGTTTATGCCCGACTTTCAGGAGCTCAACTGAATCGTGCTGGTTTGGAGGGGGCGAATCTCCGAGGGGCTTGTGCAACAAAGGCTAAGCTGTGTGGGGCAAAACTAGATGGGGTTGAGGCTTCCTTAGCTCAGCTGCAAAAGGCTGATTTGAGAGAAGCAACTGGGAAAGGGATAACCTTTATCAATGCCAATCTCAAGATGGCGAATTTAGGAGCTGTGAATTTCCCTGAGGCTAATTTCAGTGGAGCAAGCCTTGATATAGCTAGCTTAGAGGCAGCTAACTTAATGGATACTAAGTGGGTTGGTGCTGATTTGGAACGAGCCAATTTAAGCCGTGCTAGTTTAGTCAGAGCAGATTTAACCTCTGCTAATCTGATTGTTGCTAATCTCAGAGCTGCTGATTTGACCGAGGTGATTTTGCGTGGTGCTCAGTTGCTGGAGTCAAGTTTGGAAAATGCCTTATTAAAGGATGTTGATTTAACTGAAGCGTCTTTATTTTCTGCGAATTTAGAAGGCGCTCGCTTATCTAATATTAATCTTAAAAATGCTGATTTACAGTACGCTAATTTAGAGAATACTATTTGGAATGGTGTTGATTTTTATAACTGCGAGGTAGCAGGTGCGGTGTTTACTGATGCTAAGGGCTTAAGTGCTCAACAGTGCCAATGGCTGAAGAAAAATGGCGCGTTGAATGTTCCTTGTGGGTAACAGCAACCTAAGCTATCAGCTATCAGCGGTCAGCGGTCAGCGGTCAGCGGTCAGCTATCAGCGGTCAGCTTTTAGCTCACGCTACTTGAGGTGCCGTCAGCTTATTTTATTCAAAAGTACTGATTGCGCTACGCGCACGCTGCGCCAACAGTAGTTTGGCCACAGGCCGACATTTGATAGCTGATAGCTGATAGCTGATAACTGATAGCTTACGTCTAGAGATTTAATCAACTATGCGATCGCATCGACTATAGTAACCGTTGCGGAAACCTAACCGTTGCGGAAGCCTAACTGTTAAACAACCATGCGATCGCGTAGCGTGGCCAAAGGCCAATCGCGTAGCCTGGCCTTTGGCCAATCCCATAGTTAGCTGTCCGGTAAAAGAAGCCCCACATCCTAATGCGTAGCATAGGTGTGGGATGAATTTTACACAGACTCTTTCGGATCAGGGAAACGAGCTATCAAGCTTCTTATCAACTCAGAGTTGGTCATACCTCTACGATCGGCTTCCTGTCTTAGTTGCCTTTTTTCAAAATCAGTCAATCTAATCATCAAATTTTTATCCTTCATTGTGCGTTGACACCTGTAAATACTTGCGCTATACTAAGTATAGGTCGAAAAACAGGAGGCAGCAACGATGATAGCAGCGTATCAGTACCGGCTAAGACTAACAAAAGAACAGGCACAGAAAGTAGAAAAATGGCTAGATATGCTTCGACACCAGTACAACTACTTACTGGCTGATAGATTTAGATGGTACGAGCAAAGCCGCTGCTCAATCAATTCTTGTCCTCTTATTTGTAATGTCCCAGAATTAAGGGATAATCCAGACTATTTTTCACAGAAACGAACCCTTCCTCAATTAAAAAAGGATAGACCTTGGTACGCTGATATTCAGTCTCAAGTTTTACAAGACTGTGTAAAGCGTGTTGACTTAGCTTTTAAGCGATTCCTAAAAGGATACTGCAACGGAAAGAAGAGCGGAAGACCTAGATTCAAAGGCCAAAACAGGTATAAGTCTTTCACTTTCCCTTGTTTGTCCAAAAGTCCTATAGATGGAAACACCTTAACTCTTCCTAAGTTTGGAAAAGTTAAGATGATCTATCACAGACCTATCCCTGAAGGCTTCAAGGTAAAGACTGCTACTATAACTCGAAAGGCTGATGGTTATTACGTCACGCTTTCGATCCAAGATGACACAGTTCCAGAAATATTACCACTAGAAAATGTGGCTAACCCTATCGGGATAGACATGGGACTTAAGTCCTTCTTGGTCAAGTCTGATGGGTCAGAGGTACCAATTCCTCAGTACTATCGTAAAGCCCAAAAGCGATTAAAGAAAATACAGAAAACTGTGAGCCGTTCCAAGAAAGGTAGCAATAACAGAAAAAAGGCTGTACTAAAACTTGGAAAGGCTCACAAAAAAGTCGCAGATACTAGAAAAGATTTTCATTTTAAGACAGCAAAAGAGCTATTAGCTGACCACGATCTAATAGCTCATGAAAAGCTGAATATCAAAGGACTAGCCAGGACTAAGCTAGCTAAATCAGTGTTAGATGCTGGGTGGGGTCAATTCCTGTCAATATTGTCAAACAAAGCCGTTCGCGTAGCGTGGCCTACGGCCTTAAATGCTGGTTTGAGAACGAAAGCAGTAAATCCTCGGAACACCAGTCAAAACTGTTCCAATTGTGGCAAAAAAGTGCCCAAAGAACTAAAAGACCGCATTCATTCTTGTCCTCATTGTGGATATACCGAGGACAGAGATGTAAATGCGGCCAGGAATATATTGAATTTGGCGGTGGGACGTCCCGTCAGAAGTAAAGCTTGCCGAGCAACCGAACCGTTGGGTGGTGTTGGCAAGAAGCCCACACTGAACCTGTAAAGGTCAGTGTGGGAGTACGTCACATCAAATCCCGATAATTGCCCAAACTTACGATATCCAGACAAAATCTTTCTCCCCCGACTCCCGACTCCCTCGGTGCGCTTACAGTCGTCGAATTAAATTCGCCACGGGTCGCACCGCTCCCGACTCCCGACTCCCGATTCCCGACTCCCGACTCCCGATTCCCGACTCCCGAAATTAAAAAGTACCAATAACTGGTATAATGATCCCGAAGCTATTTCAAGCAATAACTTGAAACTGAATATGGGTGCAGCAAAACCAGTGATCACCCTCACCGCAGGTTGGGCCAGGGCAATGGCGATTGCCCTGGGTGGGGTGACCTTAACCATGTCGGGAAACTATGCCTTAGCCGATATTGTTCCAGATGGAACCTTGGGTTCAGAAGGGTCTGTGGTTATACCTAATACCACTGTCCGAGGGGAAATCGGGGATGTGATCGAAGGTGGCGCTAAACGTGGTTCTAACCTATTCCACAGTTTTAAAGAATTTAATGTCGGGGAACTACAACGGGTTTATTTTGCTAATCCTTCTGGAATCGAGAATATTCTAAGCCGGGTAACTGGAAGTAATATCTCCAATATTCTAGGCACCTTGGGAGTAGATGGGTCAGCGAATCTGTTTTTGCTCAATCCCAATGGCATTGTGTTTGGACACAATGCCAGATTAGATGTAGCTGGTTCCTTTTTCGCTTCTACTGCCAATAGCCTGGTCTTTGCTGATGGCCAGGAGTTTAGTGCCACATCCCCAGAAGCCCCGCCACTGTTAACAATTAATATAACCCCAGGATTGCAGTATGGCAAATATGACCCCAGGACAAGAATTCAAAATGCTGGGAATTTAGCAGTAGGACAAGATTTAACTCTAGCTGCTGGCAATCTGGATTTACAGGGTCAACTGGAGGCTGGTAGGGATTTGACTCTGTTTGGAGAAGATACGGTTAGCATCAGGGATAGTATAGCGCAACCCTTTATCGCCAATGCCGGAGGTTTACTGCTAATTCAGGGGAATCAGTCAATTAATATTGCTGCCCATAACCATACCGATAGTGGTTTATTCGCTGGTGCTGATTTACGGTTGCGTTCCCATAATCCTGTAGCCGGGGATGCTCACTATACCGCTGGCGGAAGTTTCAGTATTGAGCAGTTGGATGGGTTACCCGGAAATTTACTCAGTCCCCATGATCCCATTATTCTGGCCAATGGAGATGTCAGTTTAGGAAACTATACCGGAGCCTCACTACATATTTTGGCTGGAGGGAGTGTTACCGTTGGAGACCTGGAGATTAACTCTACCGATACCGCTGATAATGCCATTAGCCCTAATAATTCCAATCCGTTCTTGGCTAGTCTGGCTAATGTTACTTTGTCTGACCAAGCCGGAACCTCTATCGTAATTGATGGCAGTAGTCAACCTACCTTAGATATTCGTGCTGGCATAGATTGGTCATTACTCGGCGGTTTTCCAGGAAATAGCGATACTGGAAACTTAGGGTCTAACTTTGGGACTGCTGCTACTAGTGCAGATATTACGATTGGTGACATCTCGATTCAAGCACCAAATGGACTAGTATTCTTAACCAATCAGTATCAACCGAACGGATCTAATCCTAGTAACAAGCTGGAGATTGGCACACTCCGCACTGATGACGATTTCGGTGGGTTTGTCGGAAATAGTGGTGATGTGATTATCGATTATCGAGGCGGGATTGAAATAAGCGATCGCATTAATACCTCTAGCGCTACCGGTAATGCTGGTCAGATTAAATTAATTACGTTTGATGACATCACCCTTGACAATAGTGACATAATCACCAGTACCTCCAATGCTGGCCAAGCTGGAGATATTACCATTGAAACCGGTTCCTTTACCGCCCGCCGAGGAGCTAGGATCCGAACTAACAGCAACAGTCAAGCCGATGCCGGAGATATCACGATTACCGCCAGTGGGGCAGTTTCCATCGATGGCAGAAACGGCACTGAAGCCAATAACAACGGCACTGAACTAGTATCTCGTCTGGACAACGGAGGCATAGGCAAAAGTGGGGATATTACCATCAAAGGGGATTCTGTCTCAGTAACAGAAAGCGCTGTCCTTGATGCTAGGCTCCGGGGTGAAGGGAGTGCAGGTAATATCAACATCGAGGCTCGTCAAGTGATATTTGAAGGGGCACCGAGGGCAAAGAATAGCCGAGGCAATGAAAATGAAGCCTCCAGTGAAGCCACAGTTAATGTTGAGCGTGGGGCAACCGGCCAGGGGGGTACGATAACTATTAAAACCGAATCCTTATCAATCCTTGATGGTGCTAGACTCAGTGCTGATCTCAACGGTAAAGGCACTGGGGGCAATATTGAAATCGAAGCTAGTGATAGCGTAACGGTGTCTGGAAGAACAGGAAATCGATTTAGTAGGATTAGGAGTAACGTCGGAGAATTCGTTAGGCAAGACGCGGTCGGGAACGGTGGTAACATCACCATTCGCACTGGCTCTCTCTCCCTGACCCAGAGCGGTCAAATCCAAGCCAACACCAATGGCACAGGTGATGCTGGCCAGATAACTATTGTTGCTGATGACACAGTTACCTTAGAAGGGCAAGCAACAAGGGGTAGGAATGCTGGCATTTTCAACAACATAGAAAGAAACGCTACCGGTAATAGTGGTGGTATTTCCATTACCACAGGCTCTTTGTTCATTAATCAGAATGGTTCCTTGGAGTCGAGGATCAGAGCACGGGATGAAGGAGAGAGAAATGGTGGTGATATAACAATTACTGCTAAAGATCAAGTTATCCTGGACAAGAACATTAACTCGATTCGGACCGAAGTGGAGGCTGACGCAATCGGCAACGCAGGAGATATATCGATTGATGCCAAATCAGTGACTATCAAAAATGGTGCTAGAGTCGTAGCTGACACCCTGGGAAAAGGAGATGCAGGCGAGATAACTATCAAAGCTCGCAATACAGTTACCATTGACGGGATAGCAAGTAATGGGAATATATCGAGCGGTTTGCGCTCTCGGGTCGGTCCGGATCGAGAGTCTAGCAACCAATCAAAAGCTGAAGGTGAGGGTGGTGCAATTACCATAGAGGGAAAGTCAGTTTTTGTGACCAATGGCGGTCAAGTAAGTACTGAAATCAATGACATAGGAAATGCTGGCAACATATCAATTATTGCTGAGGATCAAGTTATCTTTGATGGCGCTGCTAGGAATGAAGACGGGGATACATTTTCAAGTATTATCTTCAGTCGAGTTAGACCTGAAGCAGAGGGTGACGGTGGCAACGTATTTATTGAAGCTGGGTCAGTTTCCTTTACCAACGGTGCTGTGGTAATTTCCAACACCCGTGGCCAAGGAAAAGGGGGTGATGTGGAAATAATAGCTCGCGATCGCGTTTTAGTTGACGGATTCAGCGAGTTGATTGGAGCAAATACAAATAGTGGCATAGTTAGTGATGTTCTCTCGGATGGCAAGAAGGATGGTGGCCAGATCAAGATCACAGTTGAAGAAGGTTCCTTGGCGATTACTGGAGGTGCCAGGTTAGCATCTGGTACTGCAGGCGAGGGGAATGGTGGTGATGTGATCATTAAGGTTCGTGACCAGGTTTTAATAGACGGCGTGGGCATGAATGACAAACCTAGTCGGATATTGACTGGTGTAGGACCTAGGACAATAGAGGGCAACGGTGGTTCAATTATAATTGAATCTAACTCCATTGAAGTGACTGATGGTGCGAGGCTAGGTGCTGGCACCAGCGGCAATGGGAAAGGTGGAAATATAAACTTAACCGGTAGCAATACAGTAACTGTTGATAATGCAGTCATTCAGACCCGTGTAGAAGAGGGAGCTACTGGTAATGGAGGAGATATTAATATCACTACTTCCTCCCTATCTCTTATTAATGGTGGGCGGGTGGAAGCAGGAACCTTCGGTGTAAGTCAAGCAGCTCTAACTTCTGAGTCCTATCAGAATATTGTGCAACGAGATCAGCCAGTAGCCTACTGGCGTTTAGACGAAACTACTTCGATAACGGCTGTTGACAGTTCTGGCAATGGCTTCAATGGTACTTACAGGAATGGTGTAACTCAGGGAGTTCCAGGAATATCAGGCACAGCAGGAGAATTTGATGGCAACAATGATGCTGTGGATGTTGGTATTATTGCACCAGGGTCGGAATTAGATATCAGCAATAAAGCCTTCACCGTAGAAGCCTGGGTCAAGCCAGACGAACTAAAAGAGCAATCCTATGTTGGGATACATCCAAGCAATAACCGAAACGATGGTGACGGTGACAGTCTATATTTCCGAGTGACCAGTAACGGGTCTGTCCGTTTTGGTGACTTTCCCGATGACTTGGAAACACCAGGGAACATCATTGAACCAAATACTTGGTATCACATTGTAGCTACTTATGACCAAGACTCCAACACCAACACCATTTTTGTGGATGGTCGGGAAGTGATCAGTAACAACCAAGGTGCTTTTGAAAGTCAAAACCCCCGTGTCTTGATCGGGAATTGGACGAGGGGTAACGGAGGATTCAACCAACCCTTCAATGGTGTGATTGATGAAGTCGCAGTCTATGACGAAGCCTTATCCCGTGAAAGCATTACTAGTCACTTCTTACTGGGCCAACTAAATCTTGGTGTATCTCCGGAATCCTTACCTGATCGTGCAGCAGATGCTGGCACCATTACAGTCAATGCTACTGATCAGATTACTATATCTGGAGTTAGTCCCACTAATAGTGACCTTGCTAGTGGTTTAGTGTCTAGCAGCTCAGGCAATTTCAGTGGTGTAGCTGGTGAAATCAGCATCGAGACTGATTCCTTGAAAGTGGCGGATAGAGGAGAAATAAACGTAAGCAGTCAGACAGCTCAAGCTGGTACGATCACCATCAATACTAATTCCCTCAAGGTTGAGGATGGAGGGATAATCACCGTAAGCAGTCAGACAGGTCAAGCCGGTGATATCACCATCAATAGTGATTCCCTCAAGGTTGAAGATGAAGGGATAATAACCCTAACCAGTGAGACAGGTCAAGCCGGTGATATCACCATCAATAGTGATTCCCTCAAGGTTGAAGATGAAGGGATAATCACCGTAACCAGTAACAAAGGGGTAGCAGGCGATCTAAGAATTAATGCTAATTCCCTGTTGCTTAACAACGGAAAACTTTTCGCTGAAACTGCCAATAATAATAATCAAGTATCAGGAGGGAACATCACACTAAACGTATCAGACTTAATACAGCTCAAAAACGAAAGTCTGATCTCCGCACAGGCTTTAGAAGCTAACGGAGGTAACATCACGATTGATAATAATCCATTTCTGATTGCTTTTCCCCCAACTGGTGATAATGGTAGCGATATCATTGCTAATGCTCCAATGGGTCAAGGGGGTAATATCAGGATCAATGCCTTCAGCATTTTTGGTGATATTGAAGAGCGCAAAGCTATCCCAGGCAATGGCACCAATGATATAGATGCCTCTGGTCAGACAGACGGTGTGGTGACCATCAACACCATCGATGACTTCCTGGAGCGGGAGCCCAACAGCTTACCCACGGACCCAGCCCAGCCTCAATTTGACCAGCGTTGTCAACCGAGTAATAGCACTGGCAGTAGTCTGATCAATACTGGACGTGGCGGCATACCCCCTCGCCCAGGTCAAATCAGCAGCAATAGCAATTGGGAAGATATACGCCGTCCCACTCCCCGTGGACGGTATCGCTCCCGGACTGCATTGGTGAAGCCCCCCGTTCAGCCCCCCACTACCCCTAAGCCAAAACGAATTATAGAAGCTCAAGGCATCATGATTGATGCTGAGGGCAATATCTTTCTTACTGCATATCCAACTACCGTGACACCGGATGGATTTAGGCAGGTGTCTAGGTCTTGTTATCTGCGATAGGGAATCGGGAATCGGGATGCAGCGTGGAACAGGCATCTTGCCTGTTTCAAATGACAAAAATTTAGATATACCTCAGCCTTACTATGAAACGTCATACTCTATTCAAGAGATAATTTAATAGAAACCCTAGATTTAGCGTCCCTATGCTTCGCGCGACCCGAGTTGGCACCCAAGCCCTACTTTTTTTTCTCCTAAATTTAGTTCTCCCCATTGGCATCCTCCCGGTCTTATCCTATCCCAGCACTGTTAAGCCAATTCCTCAAGATTGGTCAGCGTCAGATTTAGTGGAACAAGGCAGAGCATTCTACACCAAAGGTCAGTTTAATCAAGCAGCAACCACTTGGGAACAAGCGGCACAAGCCTATGAATCCCAAGGGGATATACTACATCAGGCGATGGCATTGAGTTATCTGTCCTTGGCTTACCAGAAACTGCAACAGTGGTTTGATGCGGAAGATGTGATCGCATTTAGCCTCAGCCTGTTAGAGACAGGAGCAGATCTCAGCAATACCCCAGACTACCAGCAAATCCAAGCCCAAGCTCTCAACACCTTAGGTAGTTTAGAATTAGCCTTAGGACAACCAGACACTGCTCTAGAAGCCTGGCAATTGGCTACTGAGATTTATCAACAATTAAAGGATGACATTGGCATTACAGGTACCCTAATTAATCAAGCCCAAGCGATGGAAGCCTTAGGACTTTACCGTCGCACCTGTAAAACCTTATTACAAGCCTTAAAGCTGGACAATAATTGCGATTTGTCCAATCAAGAACGGTTTGAAACGGTGCTGCAAACCTTTCAACAAACCCCTGATCCCCAGATTAAAATCCTTGGCTTACGTAGCCTTGGGAATACTCTCCGTCTCCTCGGGGATTTGAACCACTCTCAGCAAGTGCTTAAGGCAAGTTTGAAAGTAGCTCAACCTCCTCTAGAAAAACGAGAGACATTACTGAGTTTGGGGGATACAGAACGTTCTTGGTACAACCACTATAAACAATTATACACCAGAACCAACTTGATAACTGAGCAAAAAAAAGTTAAACAACAGGTTATTGCTCAGGTTAATCATGCTATAAAATACTATCAAGAATCTCTTCAAGAGTCAAGCAAATTATCAGCTTCAACCAGCTTAGACATTGAACCAAAACTACAGCGATTAAGTCTACTCATTGATTACCACAATTGGTTAGAGACCTTAAAAAATGAATATAATAATGATAATCAAGCTCCAAATATCCAAGACGTGAAATCTCAAATTAATGACCAAGTCAAGGAATTACTCAACAGCGAGATTACTAAATTACCAGCTAGTCGAACAGCAATCTATGCTCAAATCAATTTTGTGGAAAGTCTGATCACCTATGATCTAAAATCGAACAAGCATCAAGACAATCTTCAGCGGTCATCCTTTATCCTTCAGCCTTACGAAATTGCCCATACTTTAGTCAAAGCTCTCCAAGAGGCTCAACTTTTAGACGATAAACGAGCCGAATCCTATGCCCTCGGTACCCTGGGTCAGCTCTATGAACAAACTCAGCAATGGTATCAAGCTCAAGAATTTACCGAAAAAGCCCTCACCTTAGCTCAAGGGATTCAAGCCGATGACATTGCCTATCAATGGCAATGGCAGTTAGGACGAATTTATCAAGCTCTGGGAAAAACTGAAGAAGCAATCACTGCTTACGAAGCCACTGTCAAAACCCTAGATTCTATCCGCCAAGATTTACTGGCTCTCAGTTCAGATGTGCAGTTTTCCTTTCGGGAAAATGTTGAGCAAGTCTATCGAGAATTAGTCGATTTACTTTTGCAGGACGAGCAAACCGCTGAACCGATCGCAAATAAACGGATCCCAGATAACCGGATCCCAGATAACAAGCTCAAGCAAGCTACCGAAGCAATTGACTCTCTCCAGCTAGCCCAAATTGAGAATTTTCTGGGGTGTAACCTTTCTGACATTGTGGAATTGGCCGAGCAGGAAATCGATCCGAGTGCAGCATTAGTCTATCCGATTATTCTCGATGACCGGTTAGCGGTGATCGTGAAATTACCAAAATCAGGAGAATTTATTCACTATACCACTGCTTTACCTAAAGCTAAACTTGAGCAAACCTTAGAAAGTTTGCGTATACAGCTAGAAAAACGTTTTATTTCTAAAGACAGTCTAGCTTTATCCAAACAGGTTTATGACTGGTTAATTCGACCGGCGGAAGGGTTGCTCGAAGCCAATCAAGTTAAAACCTTAGTATTTGTTCTTGATGGTGGATTTCGCAATGTTCCCATGGCTACCCTTCATGATGGTGAACAGTATATAGTAGAAAAAGGCTATGCGATCGCACTCATTCCTGGTTTGAATTTACTGGAGCCCAAACCCTTAGCTCAAGTTGAGTTAAATGCCTTAGCCTTTGGACTGTCAGACATGCGCGAGGATTTGGCTGATCATCAAGGTTTCGCTAACCTACCCAATGTTAAAACAGAATTAGCAGAAATTAAATCCCAAATTCCCAGTCAGCAATTGCTCAATCAAGACTTTACCAGTCAGAAATGGCAAGAGTTAATCAGTTCGGTGCCATTTCCCGTGGTGCATTTAGCCACTCACGGTCAGTTTAGTTCAGTACCAGAGGAGACCTTTCTGCTGGCGTGGGATAAACGAATCAATATCAAGGATTTAAGCAATGTCATCCAGAACAGAAGTGACAATAGTTTAGAAGCAATTGAATTACTAGTGCTGAGTGCTTGTAAAACTGCCGATGGTGATAGTCGTGCTAGCTTAGGATTGGCCGGGGTAGCAATTCAGTCAGGAGCAAGGAGTACTCTGGCTTCCCTATGGTTCATTAATGATGAATCTACCGCTAAACTGATGACATTTTTTTACGAAGAATTAGCTGCTTCTGGCGCAACGGTTACCAAAGCTGAAGCCTTGCGCCGTGCTCAAGTTAATCTCTTAAAAGAACCTGGTTATAAAGCTCCATTGTTCTGGGGAGCCTATGTTTTAGTGGGAAATTGGCTGTAATCGGGAATCGGGAATCGGGAATTGGGAATTGGGAATCGGAACCCACCCCTAACCCCTCCCAGGAGGGGAACGGGAATCGGGAATCGGGAATCGGGGTCAGCTATCAGCTATCAGCTATCAGCTATCAGCTATCAGCTTTGTGGCACAGGCTTCGACCCTGTGACCTAACTCAAATAAAACGAATGCTGAGTAATGCACCACCCACGGGCTCGCTGATCGTGTTTTTCTCAATTCTTGTCCACTGTTCAAAGCTCCAAA
>NZ_GL890924.1:0-23052 GCF_000211815.1 Moorena producens 3L | reverse complement strand
TCCCGACTCCCGACTCCCGACTCCCGACTCCCGACTCCCGACTCCCGTTCCCCTCCTGGGAGGGGTTAGGGGTGGGTTCCGACTCCCGACTCCCGTTCCCCTCCTGGGAGGGGTTAGGGGTGGGTTCCGACTCCCGACTCCCGACTCCCGACTCCCGACTCACTTTGCTATACAACAATCAACTAGGGGTTTGACTGCGATCGCACGCAAACCCACGGAACCTAGGAAATCCTCCCAATCCCGTTCTAACCTAGAATCCTCTGGTTTCTGGGACCGTAGTTGAGCTAAGGCTGTCATCGCATCATGCCAAATACCGTGGCTCGCATAAATAGCAATACGGTCCCGTGGCGAAGTAGCAGCGTTTAGCTTACTACTGAGGGTAGAGTCTGCTGTGATTCGTTTGACTAATCCTTCCACCGTGGGATTCCCAGACGGGTTTTGGGGATTAACTAAAACAGAGAACTGCCATCGATATAGCTGGTCAGTTTGTAGGGGTTGGTTCAATCGAACACGGACAATACCAGGAGTTCCAGATAAGGTGATCGATTTTACTAGTACAGCCTGTTGGTTCTGATTGAGCAGTACAAACTCTACCGTTAGTTCACGAGTAGACTGTTCAGGAACATAAAACCAAAAGGTAGGAGACTCAGCTAAGGTCAGTGCTAAGGAAGAGTTGGAATCATTACTACAGTTGCCCGTTGCCTCGACAATCTCGCTACTACCAGGGACTATAGCAATCAGCTGATCCGAACACAGACCACGTGATCCTCCTGATGTTCGTTTCGGTGGTCTGCCCACATCATCAAAGTCTTGATTTTGTGTAGCATTTGGTGTAGTGTAGTCTGGTGGGAGGAAATATAAACGTCCTCCAGCTGTTGTGATCTGATCAGTTCTGCTATCACCCCCAAAGTCTACATCTGGTTGACCTGATGGAGTATCGGATCGGGAGAAACTATTTGTGACAGAGTTGCTGTTTAGGGCAACAGACTGCGAACGCGCTCGTAGAGGGTAAATGGTGAAATTAAGTAGTACCCAGGCAAGGGCCAAGATCAAAGAAGGTTTGTACAACGCTAGCTTGAGTTTATACATACTGAGAGGTTTGACAAACGTTAATTTTTTTAAAGCATTCCATAATCTTTATCAGTCCTTACTCAGGGATTTTATGCAAACGTTTACATTTCTTATCACACCGATCGGATATAGAGCATTTGCCAATCTATTTGGCGTTGCTTAATAATGGAATGATTTTAAGAGTAGGTGCGCGCTTTCCAATGGGCGAGTAAATCGCCCTTGGGTCGCACCTGTGGAATAGGCATCTTGCTTAGGTGCGCTTGACCTTGGCGAATTAAATTCGCCACGGGTCGCACCTGTGGAATGGGCATCTTGCGTGGAACTGGCATCTTGCCAGTTTCAATATATTTTCGGGCGGGCAGGATGCCCACTCTACTCCTATTCATTCAAAGACTGATGCAACGCGATCTATTTAGAAATGCTAGATCTCAACCTGGGTGTCTTTTCGTTGTAAGCATTCAGCTATCAGCATTCAGCGATCAGCTTTCAGGTACAGGTATCATCAGTGATCAGCTTATGGGCTACGTCACAGGCTTCTAGCCTGTGCCACGCTACTGTTCGCCCAGCGTGGGCCAAAAGCCCACGGCTGACGGCTGACCACTGACCGCTGACCACTGAATGGTTACTTTTCGTTTACGCCTTCAGGTTGGTAGCTATGAGAACAATGACGCAGTTAACCTTGATGACTGATTTATCTACCAAAAACAGTATTACATATCAATCCCGACTCATTTCTCTAGTTGAATTAAAATTCACTAAATCTTTAAACAAATAACCTTTTTATCAAAATTATCTAAAAGACTTGGATGATAAATCTAGCCTTTCCATTTGAGATGTAAACATAATCGTGATTAGTAAAGGCAAGAGGCAAGAGGCAACAGGCAATAGCTAATCAAGTATCTAGGGATTTTTGGGAATATAAAAAACTGTCATTATTGTTTACAATTCATTTGAAAATGCTATAAACTACGATGGAACCACTGGTTGCCACTAACCCCAAGGCTGATGGTATAAAGGGTATCCATCCCCCTTGGAGTAAGAGAACATAACAGACTCCAGATAAGAGGCTGATACCAGCAAAAACAGCAACTCCCAAGTAGGATGGGGAATGTAAACGCCAAACTAATAGGCCTCCCACCAAAGACCAACTACCAATCCAAAGCAGTTCCCCCCACTGTGGCAACCACCAGAGCAAGGGTCGTTGATTCAAAACAGCACTAATAATCTGACTAGTCATCTGAGCGTGAACCATAACCCCAGGTATTTTGTCAGGCCATGGCCCTTTAGTATAGGGAGTCAGGTGTACATCCTTTGAATCTTTACCCACCCCAATCAAGACAATCTTATCCTTGACCAAAGTGGGCAGTTGGGAATCGAGTTTACCCTTGAGTAAGTCTTGGAGATTAACTTTTTTGGGATTCTTAGCACGGTAATTAAGGAGCATCTGATATCCCATGGCATGATCTGGCTCTAACTGATACCCACCAGCATTGTGTGGGAATTTCCGAAACATCACACCACCGATTTCTACATCCCCTGCTGAATTTCTCGTCATCGGCGGGATTCCCTCTTGGGCTAGGTAATTCAGAGCGACTTGTAAACTCAGAGAGTAACTGGTATCACAAGTATCCGAAGGGGTCATCGCTAGAAATTGGCGGCGGATAATATCATCTGGGTCACGAGGCAAATCACTAAAGCCGATCTGTTGTGATGCCATACCGGGTGGTGAAGCGATAGCAGTCTGATCAATACTTGGCATTTTGCACACCGCAATGAAACGGGGATTTTGCTTCAATTGAGTAGCTAAGCTGGGTTCAAACTCAAAGTCATGATAAATATCTAAGCCAATCACTCGCGGTTGATCAGGGTTGAGTTTCCGCAACAGTTGTGCCAGAGCCGTATCGGATAATGACCCTTTCCTCGACCAACCCATCTTGTCCTGATACTTAATATCTGGTTCTTCCACCGCAATTACTAAAACCCGCTCATCCCGCTTTTCAGGTGGTCGCAGACCCATGAGATGGTCGAAAGCACGTAATTCTGATCCTTGTAACAGCCCTAGCGATCGTATTGTGATCACTGCAATAGTGGCAATAAAACTTACCAGTAAAACCGTTGAGAGTTTGGGTTTATTCTTGGTATAGAATCCCTTAGTCAAGTCTTTCCAAGTTGGCGGTTTCAGAGCAGGATTCTGAAATATCACTGGTAACCAACTGGCACAGGGATAGTTATCTTCTACCTCCTCCTGCAATCTTTTCCGGGTTTCCCACACTGAATCCGATAAGGATTTTCCCTTTGTGGCAAATGCGTTGAGAAAATACCTCAAAAACTTCTGAGCTACCTCATCTGGCACCTTTTCCCGCATTACCAGGGTTGTCGAGATTGGTAAACTAACCAATTCTGCTGCTAATCCTAACCCATCACAGGAATTAAAGATAGCCAACTTCAACCCATTCTTAATCGCATTGGTTAGACCATACTTTAACTCCTCAATGGTGATGCTTTCATCCTGATTGATGAAAAACCGTCCTTGTAAATTCTTTTTATTCTGGGTAAAACTATGACCAGCAAAAAACAATATCTCCCACTTTTTTTCCCATAATTCCTGGCTTAATTGTTTTTTTTGGGGACTGATTAAGGGGGAAATTTCTGCATCGGGTAATTCCTCCTGGAGTAATGCCAAATCCTTCTGGATATCAATCCCGGTGTCATCTCCTAGAATTGCCAATATTCTGACTTTATTTATATATTTTTTGCTTGGTGGTGAGGGTGGGGGAAATTCTGAAGCACTGAAATTAACCTCAATATCACAATCGGACAAGACATCCCAGAGATGCCAAGGCAGTTGCCAAAGTTTGAGATTATTAGTTTGAATAATAAACCGAATCTGGTCATTGGTCGATAAAGATTTTAACACTTGATCCCGGAAGCGTTGAAACTTTCTATCGGTTGAATTTAGCCAATTATTGATCGCCTCTTGTAAATCCTGAGCTGAGTGGATAATTGAATAGTTGGTTATCTGTTCTGAGGGAGCTGTCAGTTTCCGATGCACTTTGATTCTCCCTTGAGCACGATAGCTTAAGAGCCAACTGTCACACAATTGGTTAATGTGAGGTGCTGGTGGTAACCAACCGTCAATTTCTCTAGCCATTAAATTATTTTCCTTGGCATCAATCCCAATTTTGAGGATGACCCGAAACCCCTGTTCAAAGTCACCATCAACTATTTTTAAAGTAACTAAATTCGTCATTTTTCATCCGGTATTATTGAATTTATTAATATATTTTTTAAATTGGTTGGGAGAGAAAGTCCTGGGTTTTAGGGAGTCGGGAGCGGTGCGACCCGTGGCGAATTTAATTACGGGTCAAGCGCACCGAGGGAGTCGGGAGTCGGGGTAATAAAATTGACTCTACCTGATAAGTATGAGAAACGCTATATAAAAACATTCAACCGAACATAGGTGACAAATTAATCACCCTACCCTACGGGAACGCCAAAGGCGAACAACATTTTTGAATTAAGAATGTAGAATTTATAATTTAGAATTGGGAATTCTGCATTCTGCATTCTGCATTCTGCATTCTGCATTCTACATTCTGCATTCTGCATTCTACATTCTACATTCTGCATTCTACATTCTACATTCTGCATTCTGACAGACAACCTACCCTACACCGAACGCCAAAGGCGAACAACCTCACAACCTCACAATCTCACAACCTCACAACCTTGGCCAAAAGGCCACGCTACGCGAACAACCTCACAACCTTGGCCAAAAGGCCACGCTACGCGAACAACCCAAGATAAGTTACAAGACAAACTCTTTGGAAAAGCTGGCATCTACCAGTACCAATTTTACCATAAACCTATCCCCCCTTTCGCCATGAAACTCTAATTGGATCCAATTATCAGCACTTCTCGACTGAGCCGACAAGAAAATTTCTCCCTGCTGATCAAGTACTAGCAATTGGAGATTATTTTTTAGATATTTCTCATTAGTAGGATACACCCGTAAGTGAACATTAATTCCCCCATCTGCTTCAGGTATGAGAGTAACCATAAATGCTACTTTGCTCCCATTCAGTTGCATTTCTAAATCAATTATCCTAACTCGCCTAATCCCAGCTTGGGGATGATTTGGGTCAAGTTTTCCTAAACTGACAGCGGCTTGGCGGCGTAAGTCATGATCGTGAGTAGTATTGATCATGTCAGCAAGCAATGCGATCGCGTCTAAGCTACCATGAGCAATTTCACCCAATAATTCTATAGCCGGTAAGTTAGTTTGTTTACTGTTATTGGTCTTTAATAGTTTAATAATTGCGGTCACAGCTTCAGGGATATTTTCGTAAAAGGGGGAAGATGCTGAAGAATTACCATTCAAACTATCCTTCAAACGAGTCTGTTGAGACCGGTAAGCTACTCTTAGAGTAGGTTGACAATTACGTGCTCGAACTTCCTCAACAGTTTGCCAACCAGCCTCCAGGAAATTATCCAGCCATGAGAGTAAGTTTATAGATGGCTTACGAGAGTAAACTAGGGAACGTTGTTTATATAATTCTTTGCGCCATTTAGAATTTGATACCAGTGCCTGCCACTTAGCAAAAGGAATATCTAGCCTCGGAGAGTAAGGAGTTTCCTGGCTCAATTGCTTGATTAACGTTGTTGCTTCATCACAGGATAATCTTGCCATTGGCTTTACTGTCAGTTTGGGACTTGGAGTAAGTTCCTCCGTTACCCACATCACATTCAAATCTTCAATTAAATCTACTGCATCCACAGCATAGGTTTCATCGATGATGTCATAGTTACCATGATCACGTAACTGTTGATAAGTGGTGTATCCCCACACCTGTAACCAGCATTCTTCTAAATTCAGTTGCATCGCCACATAATAATGACTAGCCCACTCAGGAATATCAACCCACTCTCGCGGTACTCGCAACGCTGTAAATTTGATTTCTTCACTAGGAATTAATACCAGTCGCGTCTGGTTTAGCTCAACAGCTGTACCATTCACTACGTCCCAGAAACTTGGTAAATCCCCCAACTCTGGCCATACTAATGCTTTGTTTAGTGGTTTGTTTAGTGGTTTGTTTAGTGGTGTATCTAGTGGTTTGTTTAGTGCTTTGTCTAGTGCTGTTTCTAGTAAATTTGTTCCTGTTAAATTTGGTTCTGTTAAATTTGCTTCTGTGTCCAGATAGCTTAAAAACGTATTCAGACAGAGACAATTCAGATAGGCTCGCCAACGAGCAGCTTGGTTAGAATAACCTTGAGCTTGGGTTTGTTGCCATGCTTTTTCTCGTTCTTCTGGGGAGAATTCTATCAACATTTGGTCTGGGTGTAGGCAAGCTACATCCTCTAAACGTAATTTCATTGACTCATCTCCTTTTTGGTTAATCGTTAATTGGTATTTGGTATATTTGGGTTAACGTTTCACGTTTCAGGTTTCACTGTGCCTACATGGCTTTTGACTGTTTTGTGATTGGGATTGCTCTATTAGTGCCTGATTTTGCTGGAGCCACCGCTCAATAAATTTAGCGATCGCTGGCTTAGCTGATCTGAAATTAATCAGTTTTATAGCAAACCTTTCCTCAATCATTACCTCAAATTTTGGTTGAATTAATTCCCTTAAAATCTGGTTGCTGCTAATTAGTTGTTTTTTTTCTAGATTACTAAGCTTTGTCGTGATTATTTTATCGACAATTTCATCATAAATTTTATAAATAATTTGAGCAAATAATTCTTTACTATCAGCACTTAAGTAAGATTTGAGATAGTTATTAATATAGTTAGTTTTAGTGGTTTTATTAAGGTGCTGATTGATGTCTTTAGAGGTAATATTTTTGCTCATAGCATCCCGAAAATAAAAGGTGACGACTGCCTTCAAAATCCGTTTAAAATAACGTTGAAACTGGCGAGCCACTTGATATTGCTTTTTAAACCCGAAAAGCTCGATAAAATCTTGTTGATTGATGCCTAGACCAAGCCAAAGTCTTAGGGATTTCTGAGCTAGCTGATCTAAAGCCGTAAATTCTTTTAAGATAATACTCCTGACTTGAGTCAACTCATCCTTTTCTTCCTCTTGGATTACCACCTCTAAAGGATTAGATCCTATATCAGTAATTTCCCCATACTCATCTAAGGATACTGAATTCCTTTGTTGAGACATCCGCACCGCTTGGATGCAAATGGCTAGCATTTCTTCAATGTGTTCAGTGCTGAGTCTTGAGGGCTGAGTGCTGAGTGCTGAGTGCTGATTGCTGAGTGCTGTTCGCGTAGCATGCGCGTAGGGCATATGCTGAGTGCTGATTGCTGAGTAACGTAGTACTTGTCTTAACCAATCTGAATCACTTCTTCTAAGATTATTCCTATGAAACTCATCACTTTGGAACTCAGAGCTCACCAGTTTATTTAACCGATTTAACTGCTGGTTGTAACGAAGAGCAATTTGGTTAAGCTGTTGCTGGGTTAGGAATTTAATTGGGGAATGATGGCGATGATTTCCCTTGCTGCTGGGAGGATACATCTCATTAAAGTAGTCTTTAAACGATTGCCAAGCCAGACGATAATAGTTAAAATATTGATTAGTGATGCCATAGTCGTTAAGTGCTTGCTCAAGTTCTGTTTTATCCAAATATCGCAACAAGCCATAATCAGAAAACTTGATAGATTTTAACCTGAGTTCCTTGGCGACTTGATTTCTAATAATTCGCTTGAGGGCATTAAAAGCATAGGCATAAATAGAAGACTTAGGATAAAAGTTAAATCCTCTGAGGAGTTTAGCGGGGTTGCTGGCTGCTGCACTAGCAATGATGAAACATTCTTCTACAGGGTAATGTAACGCAAGATTATGAGATTTACTCAACTGATGGGCGATCGCTTGAGCTGCAGACCAACAAACAAACTGTAGATAATTGAATAAGAGCTGATCAGATAACGTTAACAATAACAGATCAGCTCTAATCACCACTATCGGAGGATTAGTCATGGATAAAATCCGGTAAATACCAGATGCTTGTCTCAACTGATATAAGAAGCAAGCAGCCCACTCGGCTTCGCTCCTATCTGGCTCAGACTCGACTAGATGTGCCATGAAATCCTCTAATCTAGAATTAGACTCAAAAACCGGCTCGATCCCCCTATTACCTTGGCGGTCTTTTAAATAAATAGATGTCGAAAACGGTTTGATACCTGAGTTGTTATCTGAGTTGTTAGTAGGCATTGATTCTTTCCCCTAACTTGTAGTAGCGCTTTCGCCTAACTCCTAACTTGAACCGATTCATAGGTCAAACAACTAAGTAGAAGGAAACCTCATTAGTTACTTGGTACTCAAACTTAGGGGTTATGCAGCTTCTCTCTAAAATAACTAGATAATAGTTCACCAGAGAAAATTATGCTCAAGGGTAACTTAAGCAATTATCCCTACCCATCAAGACGAAGGGTAGTCATGGGTAATCGATTTGCCGTAGCCACCAGCCAATCCCTAGCCACCCTAGCTGGTATGGAAATGTTTTGGGCTGGAGGCAATGCTGTAGATGCTGCTATAGCCACAGCGATCGCATTGACAGTGGTTGAACCTACTTCCAATGGTATTGGTTCGGATGCCTTCGCCTTAGTATGGGATGGTAAACTCCATGGCATCAATGGTTCTGGCAAAAGCCCTCAACACCTGACCCTTGAGCATTTTGCTGGTATGAGTCAAATTCCTGCTATCGGCTGGTTATCGGTAACAGTGCCAGGAGCGGTATCAGCATGGCGTAGTTTGTGGCAACGGTGGGGAAAGCTACCCTTTGAGCAATTGTTTGCCCCAGCGATTCGATACGCCGAAGCGGGATTTCCAGTCTCTCCAGTCACAGCAAGAGCTTGGAAACAAGCGGAAGCTCTGTACCTCCCCCTGACTGGACCAGAGTTTGAACCATTTAAACAGGTATTTTTCCCTAACCAGCGCGCACCAGTAGCTGGGGAGGTATGGGGGAGTAAGGATCATGCTAAGACCTTGAAAGCGATCGCAAACAGTGGTGGTGAAAGCTTTTATCAAGGGGAAATTGCTGATGCGATCGCAAACTTTGCCGCTAATACTGGTGGCGTGCTGACCAAAGCTGACCTAGCTAGTCACCAAGCTGAGTGGGTAAACCCCATTTCAACTAACTATCGTGACCTGACCGTATGGGAGATTCCCCCCAACACCCAAGGGATAGCGGCCTTAATGGCATTGAATATAATCGAAGGTTTTGACTTAAGCCACTATCCCCGTGAATCAGCCCAAAGCTACCATCTACAAATCGAAGCCATGAAGCTAGCGTTTGCTGATGTTCACCGCCATATCAGTGACCACCGGTTTATGGAAGTCCCAATCGAAACCCTATTAGACCATGGGTATGCCAGGGAACGCCGGAAGTTAATTGGGGAAAACGCGATCGCTTTAGCAAAACCCGGTTTACCCAAAGGTGGGACAGTTTATCTAGCAGCAGCAGATGGGGAATTAATGGTATCCTTTATCCAATCCAACTTTCAAGGCTTTGGGAGTGGGATTGTTATTCCTGGCACTGGGATTGCCTTGCAAAACCGAGGCTTAGGGTTTACCCTAGAATCCGGTCATCCTAATCAAGTCGCACCAGGTAAGCGGTCGTATCATACCATTATTCCGGGTTTTCTGACTCAAAATGGTCAACCTCTAGGACCCTTTGGAGTTATGGGAGGCCCCATGCAGCCTCAGGGGCATGTACAGGTAGTGGTTAATCTGGCAGATTACGGGATGAATCCTCAAGCTGCTCTAGATGCTCCCAGATGGAGATTTGTAGATGGGTCACAAGTCCTGTTGGAACAGAGTGTACCCCGTCATATTGCTCTGGAGCTAGCTGAGATGGGTCATGACATTCAGGTTAAGGCCGATAGCATAAATTTTGGTAAAGGTCAAGTAATCTTGCGTCAGTCAGGGGTTTTGGTAGCGGCATCTGAACCCCGTGGTGATGGATTAGCGTTAGCAGGGTGAAGGAGTGATGAAAATCCAACAGATGTTTAGAAAAAGATTAATAGCGCTGTTGGCTCTATCTAGCACTACGGTTATCTTAACTATGGCTACAGGGATAGTCTATCCGCTAACCCTAGGACGCTCACATTATCAACAACCATTGCTAGCCCAGTCTTGGCAAGAGGCTCAGCTGACTCAAGTAATTTCAGGTCATCGGTCAGATGTTAATTCTCTCGCCATTAGTCCAGATAGTAAAACCCTAATTAGTAGCAGTAAAGACAAAACCATCAAGTTTTGGAATCTCAGGGATGGTAGGCTACAGAGGACGATCAAAGGGTTTACGAGAACGCCCAGTGCTCTGGTAATCAGTGCAGATGGTAAACGTCTCGCTGCTGCAACAGAAAGACAAATAAATATCTGGAACCTAGAAACTGGAGCACCACCTCGTACCTTGAAAGGACATACGGGTATAGTCAGATCAATAGCAATTAGTCCCGATGGCAAAATCCTAGTAAGTGGCTCTCCTGACAAGACTGTGATGGTGTGGGATGTCCTCACTGGCCAAAGTTTAGGCACCATTACCGAGCATTCCGACTGGGTTACTGCTGTTGCCATTAGTCCCGATGGAAAACATTTGGTTAGTGCCAGTGGCGGGTCAGATCGTTCTATCAAGATTTGGGATTTGTCTTCCCTAGAATTGCGGCAAACCATCTCAAAACAACCCAGATTTATGATATTGCCATTAGTGAAGATAGCAACATCCTAGTTGCTAGTGTTGATAAAACCGTCAAGTTGTGGGATATCAACAGTGGCGAAGAATTAGCTATCCTCGAAAGTCACTCCGCACCAATTCTTACCATTGCCATTAGTTCCGATGGCAAAACTATCGCTAGTGCTGGCAGTGATAAAACTATCAAGGTGTGGGATGTAGAGAGTAGACAATTGCTGCGCACTCTATCTGGACATGATGGCTGGGTTTGGTCAGTTGCCATTAGTCCAGATGGAAACACTCTAGTTAGTGGTGGCGAAGATGGTACTATCAGGATTTGGTCGTTAGTTAGTCAATCCCAATAGTCTTGAACAGGGAATTTAGAATTTAGAATTTAGAATTTAGAATTTAGAATTTAGAATTTAGAATTTAGAATTTAGAATTTAGAATTTAGAATTTAGAATTTAGAATTTAGAATTTATTGCGTAGTGGCGTGGCAAGCCTTAAATGTTGCTTTAGAAAAATGCTACGATGCCGATTTTTAAAAGCTTTTACTCAAAAATCTATTGCACTATTTTAAGCTTGCCACGCCAGTAGGGTGCGTTAGGGGCGGGCTCGCCCTGATGTTCAACACCGAGCGCCAGTATTGGGATAGCCCGCACCGTAACGCACCACCAAGTAGAATTTAGAATTTAGAATCGGGGGAAGAGTAAGCAGCAAGCTTGTCGGGTGGGCAAAAATAGTTTGGTTCCAATGAGTATTAATGATGAGATTACTTTGCCCACCCTACTTTAATTGGTATTTGTCTTACTTGTCGGGTGGGCAAAAACAGTTTGGTTCCAATGAGTATTAATAATTAGATGGCTTTGCCCACCCTACTTTAATTAGTGGGCAAAAACAGTTTGGTTCCAATGAGTATTAATGATGAGATGGCTTTGCCCACCCTACTTTAATTAGTATTTTTTTTTCACTTGAGTCGAACAGACCAAGGTTTGATCACCTACGGAATCAGTCGATTGCGACAGTGCAATAGTTATTATTTCCCAAAGTTGGATTTACCAACTTGATAGGGTCATCAATCTCATTTTTGGAATAGCAGTAATCAGTATCAAGGTAAGATCATCCACTGACCGAATTGATGGTGACAGTGCAATAGTTCTTATGTCTCCAAGTTCGATTTACCAACAAGATAGTGCGAGGGTAAGCATTTTTCCTATATCAGTCATCAGTATCAAGCCTTGAACAACCACTAACTCAATCTATTGCTACAGTACAATAGTTTTTCTGTACTCAAGTTCCATTCATACCTAGCACTTTCTTCCCACCTCCCCACACTTACCCTATTTACAGCACTTACCCTATTTATTTACAGCACTCATAGTATTTTACATTGCTACAGTGCAATAGTTTTTATTAACCCTTGCATTATCAATAAAATTATGCTATTATAAAAAATATCGTAAACGCAATGGTTAAGCCTTCATGATGATTTCCACCGCACAAGCCGCCAATTTACTAGGTGTTTCCGCCAGTCGCGTCCGTTACCTTCTGGGCAAAGGCAGAGTCAAAGGAGCCTATAAAGTGGGTAGAACTTGGGTGATTCCTCTGTTTGATGGCATGCCAGTGGTCACTCCCGGCACTCGCGGACCAAAGCGGAACTGGTCAAAGCGTACAAATTACACTCCTGCGGTGATTCACGTTAACCAGAAAGTGATTCGCCAAAATCTCAAGACCGGAGAGCGCAACCCTGTGATTACCGTAAAACGAGGGTCTAAAAACACTTATGGTCATACCGTGGAAGTCAATGGACCATGTAGAGTAATGTATCGTCCTGATAATCCCTTACATTGTGGCGCAAGGGTGTGGATAGAGACTATCTCTGATTTTAAAGTGATCTGAAACGTCTAAGCTATCAGTTATCCGGACTTCCGGACATGATATAAATTAAAAATTATCGATATCCTGGTTATCGATCAGTAACCAATTGATCCAAGCCAGTATCTAGCAGTGTATGGACGCTTTAGTTGATTTTTCGTTACTAGCAATAAACGGAATTTAAAAAGCTAGTGAGTCAGTAATAGTTGAGATCATTAACTGACCAATTCCTTTATAGTCTGATGAAGGAGATGGCTTTTCACGATTCCCCTAGTCCACTGGTTTTTAATCCCTGGTTGCCTCACAAAGGGGTTTAAAATTGGCGCGATTTTCGATAAGCTAGAGCCATTGGGAAAAATTTGTGAACAATCGACCACCTTCTCAGGAAAAGACACCTTTATTGGACGCTCTGCGGGCATCAGCCCAGAAGCCCCATGCAGCCTTTTATGCACCAGGACACAAACAAGGGAAGGGAATACCTGATCCATTAGCGGATTTGCTAGGAGAATCAGTATTTAGGGCTGATTTGCCAGAATTACCGGAGTTAGATAATCTTTTTGCTCCAGAAGGGGTAATCCAAGAAGCCCAAGACCTAGCAGCAGCAGCCTTTGGTGCAAGCAAAACTTGGTTCCTGGTCAACGGTTCCACCTGTGGGGTGATGGCTGCTATAGTAGCCACCTGCTATACCGGGGAGAAAATCCTATTACCGCGCAATATCCACCAATCCGCGATCGCAGGATTAGTCTTGTGTGGTGCTATCCCGATCTTTATTAACCCCGAGTACGACCCATCAACTGACGTAGTTTATAGCATCACCCCAACTGCAGTTAACCAAGCCCTGACTGAGCATCCGGACACCAAAGCGGTGATGATGGTCTATCCAACGTATCAGGGAATCTGTGGTGACATAAAAGCGATCGCTAAAATAGTTCACCAACATAATATTCCCCTACTAGTGGATGAAGCCCATGGACCTCACTTTGCCTTCCATCCCGATTTACCCATCGATGCCCTATCAGCCGGAGCCGATTTAACCGTACAATCAACTCATAAAGTAATCGGTGCCATGACTCAGGCATCGATGTTGCACATTCAGGGCAATCGCATTGATGCTCAGCGGTTGAGTAAAGCATTACAGCTAGTTCAATCCACCAGCCCCAGTTACTTACTACTTGCTTCCCTAGATGCTGCACGACAACAAATGGCACTCCATGGAGAACGACTCATGAGTCGTACCTTGCAGCTAGCCCAGGATGCCAGAAGTAAAATCAGCAAAATTCCTCGATTATCAGTTTTAGAACCAATAAAACCCCCAAGATTCCAAGCCCTAGACCCAACTCGCTTAACCGTAAGAGTGACCGAATTAGGATTAAGCGGATTTGAAGCCGATGAAATTATTCATCAACAGCTTGGTGTCACAGCGGAGTTACCCACACTTCACCACTTAACCTTTATCATTAGCCTAGGCAATACCCAAACCGATATTCAGCAACTTGTACAAGCTTTCACCAAACTTGCCCAAAATAACGGCAATTCCTCCACCGAGCAACCTGCCTTATGTAACCTACAACCTGCAACCTGCAATCTCCAACCGTTACTCTCCCCCCGTGAAGCCTTCTTTGCTCCCACCCAAACCCTACCGGTAATCGAAACCATAAACCGGATCAGTGCAGAATTAATCTGTCCCTATCCACCAGGAATACCAGCCCTAATGCCAGGAGAACAAATCAAATCAACTACTATTGAATACCTCCAAAAAATCCTAACCTTAGGTGGTCAAATTACCGGTTGTAGCGACCCCAGCCTCCAAACCATAAAAGTTATTATTGACTAATGAGATTGCTGGCTTAATGGGAGTAGGGAGCGGTGCGACCCGTGGCGAATTTAATTACGGGTCAAGCGCACCGAGGGAGTAGGGAGTAGCGATGCAGAGAGGTATTGGGGGTTTACCCCCTTAATAAAGAGGTAATAAAATTGAATGTACCTCATAAGTATGATCAAGGCTATAATCTTCGTAAATAGTTATGGTTATTCCCTACAAAGGGATGCTAAGTTGTTATAAACTTGAGCTCCTATTTAGGATAAAAAATAAATTATCAAACTATCAAAACTAGACACAGTAATCGTTTTAGTCGATTAAACTTAAAAAATTAGCCTAACAGGTACCGAACAGGCATCTTTCTAATACTCTTTGTGTGTTCTCTACCTGAAGTGGTTAGTTTAATAAATCAAAATAACTACAGGAAAAAAAATACCCCGAAACCTAAATACCACAAATGTCATCCCCAATTTGGCCGTACATTACTCCTGGAATCCCAGATCACCTCTTTGAACGCCTACCCGGTATTCCCTTAAGTAAGCGAGAAGTCAGACTGCTGATCATTTCTGCCCTACGACTAGGAAGCCAAGACCGGTTGTGGGACATCGGTGCTGGAACCGGTACCATTCCTGTAGAAATTGGACTACTGTGTCCCAAAAGTGAGATTATTGCCGTAGAACGGGATGAAGAAGTAGCCAACCTGATTCGACACAATTGCGATCGCTTTAATGTCACCAACGTAGAAGTGATCGAAGGTAACGCCCCAGAATGTCTCAAAGATCTACCATTGAAACCCCACCGAGTTTGCCTTGAAGGAGGACGACCAATCAAAACTTTACTCAAAGAAGTCTGGCCCTACCTACAATCTCCAGGGAGGATAGTCGCAACCACCAACAATCTAGAAGGACTCTATTCCATATCAGAAGGCTTAGCAGAGTTACAGGCTCGCAATATCGAAGTGGTTCAGTCAGCCGTCAACCGCCTAGAGACACGGGGGAATTATCAAACATTTGCAGCAGTTAACCCCATTTTTATTCTTAGTGGAGAGAAGTTAGAGTAAGGAATAGACCCATTCAGGGAACAAAATTAACAATAATAAGATAAATAACCTGTTCTTCTGTCAGAACAGGAGTGTCAAAAAAAAACGTCATATGCCCTGGTTACGGATTTTTAGTGGAATAGTTGCGATCGCCCTGGCAATGGGGATGATCCTACTTGGGGGATGGTATTTTACCATCGGCTTCTGTGTCATTGTCTATTTAGGTCAGTTAGAACTTTTTCAACTAGTCAAAGCAAAAGGCATGGTGCCAGCAACCAAAAGCACCATGTTTGTGTCTCAGCTACTACTAATTACAGCTACCATTTCACCAACCCTGGCTGATGCGGTGTTTCCCATTGCTGGAACATTTATTTGTTTTTACTTACTCTTCCAACCCAAGATAGCAACCATTGCGGATATTGGGGCTTCCATATTGGGTTTACTCTATGGTGGTTATCTGCCCGGCTATTGGGTCCGTCTGCGAGTGGGTTTAACTGAAACCTCCTCCCTAGCTAGAGATGCTACAGTCGCTGCTACGAACCTACCCGGGAGTGAATACTGGTCTAATTTTTCGATTAATCTAAGTCACATACCTGCTGGGTTAAGTACAACTCTCCTAGCATTCAGCTGTATTTGGGCAGCAGATATCGGAGCTTACACCTTCGGCAAATTTTTTGGTCGCACTCGCCTTTCTATGATCAGTCCTAAAAAAACTGTGGAAGGCGCTATATTTGGCCTTGTCAGTAGTATTGCTGTAGGAATCGCAGGAGCTTGGTATCTGAATTGGCCGTGCTGGCAGTTGAGTGGCACGATGTTCGGAGTAATGATTGGTGTAGCTAGCCTCTTAGGAGACTTAACTGAGTCCTTAATGAAACGGGATGCTGGTGTAAAGGATTCCGGGCAATTAATTCCTGGTCATGGTGGCATTTTAGACCGAACAGACAGCTATGTGTTCACTGCCCCTTTGGTGTATTATTTTGTCACGCTATTACTACCACTGTTACCCAGCTCCCTGTAGTATTGTGTCAATGTCAGATTTTTTTTTAGTTTATTGATTGCAATAAGCAATATATTGATGTAATTAAAACGTTGCACTACCTTTGAGTAGATTAAAAATTTATAGCGGTTTCCAGCTCAGTAGAATACACGTTAGTCTCTGGTAAATTCCGAGTGCAATCACCGGCTGTATTCCATCGGAATAAAAACCTGAAAACCGCTATAAAAGTGCATTCTGGATTAGGTAGATGGTAGAAACCACACATGAGCAGATGGGAGGTAATGGTGCTACATATCAATGCAACTTGGGATAACTATCATGTCCGGATTATAATTAATGTAGGCAAAGACAGAACCAGAAAACGGTTTTTCGGTTCAAACCCAGCTTGGTGGTAATGACTAATCACTAATTACGCTAATAACTAATTACGATACTAATTAATTACGATGATTAGTGAGATGATTAGTGAGATGATTAGTTACTAGTGTGATTGTTTAGTTCGATCAGAGCCGAATGGGCTACTTCTAGGCTTAGGCGGACTTGTTGGATAGAAGACAAAGAGTGCCACTGTTCAGATTTAACTGAAGGGCTGACATTCATGGAGTCTGAGCTACTGCGCATGGCGTAAGCCCACGGACGAGCTAAAACCAATAGATCGTCTTCTGTCCAGTTTTGTAACAATGGCTTGACACAAAGCACAAGTTGCTCTGCTAAGGACAAGTTCTTGTCAACAACCTCTTGGGCTCTAGAAGCGATCGCTTCTAGCCATTCGGTAGGCATGCAAGAAGCACATCCGTTAGCTAAAGCTGCCTTCAACGAGTCAATGGTGGATTCGATGGTGGATTCGATGGTGGATTCGATGGTGGATTCGAGCGGTAATTCCCAACACTGATTTAGTCGCTCAAAAAAGGCAACAGAAGCCTGAGCAATTTCCTGATGATCTTGGATTTCGTCGAGGGAAAAACCTCCTTCTAGCTCAGCAAAATAAGCTTCTGCTTCTGGATGAGTTGGATCCCAAGGATAAAACTCCTCTTCTGGCTGTAATAGTAATTCTAGTAGTTCTTCTTGGATTTGAACCGAAGTATCCTCAAAATCTGATTGTTGATGTTCTTGATATTGAATAGCTTGGCTGTTCATAATGCCCCTCCTGTTTGGGTTAGTAGATGAAACCTGACATAAAATAGCTACATCAATTTTTGAGGAAGTTCCGCAACAGCTGAAAAAATAATCTGAACTTCTCAGCGCGTGTTTAATTGCCATGGCAACAGCACTTTCCAACTAAACTTATGTGTGATATTAGTTAGCTATTTAGAGAAGACTTTAGGTAGACAGCCACTAGTTGCCATTTGACTCTAACCAGTATCCTTGTGAAACTTCCATTGGTAACAGCATAGTTAACAGCATAAGCTGCACTTTATCCTCGGCAGGAGGATAGTCCGACTCAAGATTCTGGGGAGTCAATAATAAACTCAAAGATCTGACCACGAGGACCACCAAACTTAAGCTGAATACCAGACCTTAGCTTAACTTCCTGATGATGAACAGTTTTCCAACCATTATCGATTAATATTCTCGTCCCATTACGAGAAAAATCCCTCAAGAAGTAAGTTGGATCCGAGCCTTGGTCAGTGAAAGCATCACGGCAGATAATTTCAGCATGTTGCTTACTAACACAAACTTCGGGAATCACCAAATCGTTGTGAGATTGTAGGCGTCCCACTCGCATCAATCCACCTCGAATCGGCCAGACATGATCGGTTTTTCCAATTGAACGCAAAGATGCCGTTGGGGGCGGACTTTCAACCCAGCTTGAGGTGATGGTGGGCAGTTCTGTAATTCCTTCTCCCACCGGTTGGATTAACTCCCCTTCAAACTGAGGATGCATATAAAGGATAGGCAAGGTCCAGGCTGGTTGGTTAAACTTGTAAAGGGTCAACAGGTGCTGTCTCGCTACAGCTACAGCATGGTCTATGGGCATCCGCTCCGCCAAGGCTTGGGCGAATGCTTTAATAAAACTCACGGCTTCTTGGTCAGCAATGGAGTCCCGCATCCCCAAAACTGCTGGAACACCGTGGTGAATGAGCACCTCAGCTAAACTACTACGGGGAATGGTTTGGGAATTCACTTGGTCAGGTTTGGCACTCCAACAGGCATTGAATACAGCTAAGGCAACCTGGGTGCGGACCAGAACCTGAGCCAATTCCGTACCACTAATTTTCGCATCCGAGCGTAAAAATAGCAAACCTCCGTCTGGTGCGCTTTCACCATGACCAGCATAGAATAGGATGTTATAGGCACCGGTTTCCAGTGCTTTAATCAGTTCAGCTGGTGTCGGTTGTATGAGTTTTGAGACGTTGCAGGTAACTGGTGGAACCGATTGGTTCCTAGAAGTTTGAGCGGCTCTACCAGCTTGAAGGGCATTTACCAAGGTAGCCGCTTCTTTTTCGAGATCCAAATTGGTAGTCGAACCATTTAATTTTTGAACCTTCTCTCCTAGAACTAACAAAATATTGAGAGCCTGGTGGGAGCGCAGGGGTTCGAGGGCGTCTACATCACTAGTTGTGCGGCTAAACAGGATTTGCTGAGAAAGGGAAATTGCCTGTTTACCCGCCATGGGTTGCATAATTTCCCAGGGGAGGGGAATGAAATCTGGAGCGCGGACTTCCAAGCGCAGGCGAAGGGGTTTATTTTGTCCCAAGGCAATGCCTTGACTTCGTTCGAGGGCATTGCGAATTGAGCCTTGAAACAGCCACTGCCAGAGGTCAATGCCCAAACCTTGCATCAAACGACCACTGTAGCTAATCTCCGGACCTTTAGCACCGTTTTGATTCTCTGAGGGCAAAGTGGTGGGATACTGGTTGTGATGACCACTAATCGGCACATGGTTTGAAAATGGGGAAAACATTTCCTGCCAAGCCAGCCAGGACTGAGTCATGTATTCAGACCAAGTAGAATCATGATGAACCATTCCCCCTGGGTAAGGAGCTTTCAGCACCCAGATAGCCAAGTTTTCTCTGCCAGCGGCAGATAGACGAGCGATCGCTAAACTGAGGCAAGGATTTTCGATACCAGACATTAAAGGTTCATCATTATAGGGAATATACCGATGTTTTGATCACTCTATCGAGTCTTGGGTGGTATTGGCGCTATCAATAATGAGGCATTGGTCATTAGTAGGACATCATTAGTTTCCAGTTCTTAGTTGAGGAGTTGAGTGGTTAGTCAGAAAGCTTTGGTGAGCATTAACTTAAAAGCGATAAGCTAATCACTACTTTCTGGAGACTTAGGGAGATTGAGTAGGTCTAGGGGAACTAGACGGAGGCGTCTTTTTCTGACATTGACTCGTTTGGGAAGAGGTTGGTGTAAAATTACGATCCATCATAGGTAAAATATCCTTTTCTCTTATCCACCCTTCCTGTCCCTGTGACACCAAGGTAGCAGAGGGTTTAGTCTGCTTAGAGTTTAACGGTACTGAGGATGAGCCAACTTTGGGAGGGCTAGCCATTTGATCCGATGGAATATCCGATGGAATATCAGTTTTGTTGGTTCCAGGTGAGCAAACTCTTAATCTAATCCACCAAGTCTCTTCCTGAGGATACCTTTTTCTGGCAATCACCTGCAAAACACTACCAGCAGTAAATCTCCCAAGGATTGATTGCTTTTCAGGTTTAACCAAAAGTTGTACAGGACCCACTGTTCTAATAATATCTTGGTTTTTAATTAAGGCAGCTGGCTTAGGGTCGGTCCCGGAGTCAGGGGTTTGTTCTGGAGGAGCTTTAGTTACTGGAATCTGTGTAGGGGTTTTAGAACGGGTTATTTGTTGCCCCTTACCGAGACTAAAAACCCCACTCAGGAAGCGATTTATCTGTCCACTCGCCTTTGGACTCAACACTGGACTCAACAGATAAACGACTACCCCCCCTAACACCAACAGCACGAATATGCCCAACAAAAGTCTCCCAGTCTTCTCAGGAAAGGTTGAAGCTGAATAATTAGGATTTTGGTCACCAGAGGCGTCCCCCTCTTCCATGAGGTTAAGTGTGAGCAACGCTGTTTTTTGTTCATCAGTAGAAGCGGGTTGCTGATCACTCTTAACGTTTAACATTAGAGTCTTGTTGGTCTCGAGAGTGGGAAGGGATTCTATCCGTGGCGGTGATAGTTGGATTGGCAAGGAAGGCTGGCTTGGTGTGACTTGACAGTAAATCAACGCCACCGTGACATTGTCGTGCCCGTTTTTGGTATTAGCAAGCTCAATGATTCGTTCTGCTGCTTTCTTCAAATCAATTTGACCGTCGAGAATAGGCAGTATTTCAGTTTCCCAGTACTGCTCGACTCGGTCATTGTCACTAAGACCATCAGAACACAGCAGAAACAAACAATCTTCATCCAACACCAAGCGCTGTACAGTCGGGTGCAGTGTGGTTGATGAACCCATCCCTAAAGCTTGCACTAGCGCACCAGATGTTGGTTGTTGTAGAGCATGTCGGTAAAGGGTATATCCAAGCCGCACTTCTCGAGACGCTAAATCATCATCTAGAGTAACTTGGTGACAACCATGGCGACTCACCCAATAGATTCTGCTATCCCCGACATGGGTAATGTATATTTCATGGGCATGGGTTCTAGCCATGACCAAGGTTGTTCCCATACGCTGCCGATCAAATCGGTTCTCATGATCATTGCGTTGGCTAATGGAGTCATTGGCAGCACAGACAGCTTTTTCCAATTCCAGGGTTAGAGTGGTTGGGTGCCACACCTTCAGTTTAGCTGGCAGTTGTTTGAGCTGTTGTCGGAGAGTGTCAATCGCCAGTTGGGAGGCAATTTCACCACCTGCTTGTCCACCAATGCCATCGCAAACCATTGCCAAAGCTTCCTTACCTCTTGAAGAGCTAATTAGCTTACCACTAGGAGGGTAGCAAGCGTCTTCATTGTGGCTACGACCGGGACCGGTATCGGTACGAGTGAGAGTCTTATAGGTTCTCGATTGCCATGACCGGCATTCAAACAACCCTTTCGCCAGTAATGCTAACAGCTGCTCTGATGTCTGTATCTGTCCTTTTGTAAGCTGGGAACAGAGTTGTTGGCAAAACTCACTAATAACAGGGGAAGCCCCCTCAAGCAGTTGTGACCACAGCTGACCCAGCTGTTTTAAGGTTGGTGCTGGCGTTTGATCAGGCTGCAATTCCAACAACCTTAGCAAGGCTCCTTCCACCCGCACCAGGTCTGATTTCAGTAAGCTAGACGCTACCCCTTCTCGGCTCAAAGGTTGCCACAGTGAAGCCCATTGCTGCAGCCAGTTGAGTTGGCGTACTGGTGAGGCATCTTTCCAGACGCTAGTGAGTTCTGGTGACAGTTGTCCTTGAGTATTAATGTTCCCTGTTGCCTGAATTGGTACTCCTTCGAGTAACCAAATCTCTTTGTTATGCCTTGGCTGAGGTGTTAGCAGACCATACACTTGAGGCAGGTGTAATCCATAGGAAACCAGTCTCAAGTATGGGGTTATGGTTTGAGGAATCTCTAGTGGGGTCTCTGGCGGTACCGCTGGTTGAGTATCTAAAAGAACACGAGAATGAATCAGGAGGTAGCGCTTAGCAATAACTTCTCCCGGTTGAGCGGCTTTTATGCCTGACCCAATAGCCCACAAGTATCGTCTGAGCAGCGGCGTGCGACATTTTTGGCAGAACTTGTTGGTCTGGGGATTGGGAGCCTGACATTGATGGTTTGGGCAGTGGAGCGTTGCCGCCGGATTGTCCATGAAACTCTTTGCTGCTAAAGATAGCCTGATGGAACCGGGTTAACATTAGCACAGCTTTCTTTGAAGGAGTTATGTGCCAACAAAGGAAGTGCCAAAATCAGCCCATTGATTACAGATTGTAGCGCTTGACTTAAGGGCTGGTTAATGATTTACGTCAATAGTGAATGAATTCCCCTGAAACATTCTAGGCAGCAATGATTACCCTATGGTCTATGGGGAAGGTAACCATTAAGTTTTATGTATTAATTTTATGTATTAATCATTGCGCAATATTGACCGGTTCCCCTCACTCATAGCACTAATCTTGATTAGCTCAGGCCAGATCAGCAAAAAGTACGTCCACCAAAGCAGAATTGGCATAGCAACGAGTAGTGTTATCCAGAGGGTTTTGAAAACTACCCAGATACTCAAGATGATGCCCCCTCCGGTCAATAGGATTGACCAGGGTTGGCACCACCAAGGCTTATAACTCCAAGGATTAAATTTTTTTTCTGTAGACAAGATTAGTCTTTTAAGCTACCACGACTTACTTCTTTGCACTAAGCAAGGGATTGATTAAAAGCATGAGAACGTCAATTGACACTCCCCGCCCTGGAAGGACGGGGATTCTTGCTTGGCCTTTGGCCACGCTACGCGAACAACGAGGTGACTTGTTTAACCAGGCCGGAGCCAGGAAAAATAGAGGTCTCCTCGACCCAAGCGTATTTAGTCTATGACCTAGGTTTCGGTGTGCCGGAGACGAAACCTGATCAGAGGGTCGCCTTAATAAAAAAGTTTTAACCAAAGGTGCGCTTTCCGTCGGCGAATTAAATTCGG
>NZ_GL890923.1 GCF_000211815.1 Moorena producens 3L | reverse complement strand
AGATAATCTTGTTAGTTTGGAATGTTAACAGGGAACTATGTTACAATCTTAACAGAAAACTATGTAACTATAAAGAATGATAGTAAGCCTTCAGCTATCAGCTATCAGCGGTCAGCGATTAGCGCTACAGATGGTGCTACTTGAGGTGCTTTTGAAGAAAATAAGCACCTCAAGCAGCGTGGCCAACGGCTGAAGGCTGACGGCTGAATGCTTACCGATGATCTAGAATCCATGATAGTAAAGATCAGAAGGAGATTGTATGTTTAAACCTTTAGTACAAGACACCACAAAATCTCAAAGCGAAAGCATAGAAACCATCTTGGCAAGGTTAGAAAATGGGCGTGTCTATGTTCCTGATTACCAGAGAGATGCTAATCAATGGAACCTTAGAAAAAAATCACTTTTTATTGAGTCTATTCTTAACAATCTTACTATTCCAGCTTTCTTCTTTTGTGAAGATGATAACCGAAAATGCGAAGTTGTTGATGGGCAACAGCGACTCAACACTATCAGAAGTTTTTGTAATAATGAATTTTCGATAAGTAATGATAAAACTATTGACTATATACTACCAGACTCTCATCTATATACCGGCAAAAAATACAGCGAATTGGAGGAAGACCTTAAATATATATTTAAAGATTATCCGCTGACTATAATTTATCTTCCTAAAAATATAGAGTTACAAACTAAGCTAGAAATATTTAGACGAATCAACGAAGGAGGAACTCCTCTTTCTGGTCAAGATATTCGTTTAGCTTATTACAGTCAATCTAAAAGTGTAACCTTTATTCGTTTAGTTGGAATTCATGATAATCCTGAGCAAACTAATGAAGAGGTTAGTGAAGATGAGGATTCCAACGATTCTAACTCTACTATAAAGCCTTCTCAACGAATGCTTGAGTTAGCGCAAAGACAAGGACTTTCTAATCCTTGGGATAAATTTCCTGACGCTAGAAAGCTTTGGTACCAATGGTGGGAGGGTAAAGAAAAAGCAAAAGGTCAAACACCATCATTGATGTTCTTGTGGTACTTAATCTGTCTTGAACGTAAAAAACTTGATGATTTATTGAAAAGACCGATTCATCTCAAAATGTCTTTTAACGGCTCAACTGATAACGCTTTAGATATTTACTGTAGTCAACTCCAGTATCAAGAAGATCCAAAAGAAGAAAGAAGTAAACAAATACTTTCAAATTTTGAAGTTATTTCGGAAGAATACTTTACCATATTTGTTGATTGGATGAAATCTATTTTATCAAAAAAACTTATTGGAGTTAGTGTCGATAAGTACAAGCAGCTTGCTTTGTTTATAGCCGGAGCTGCTGAGCTAAAAATATCTCCCGAACAGGTATCAGACACACAATGGAATCATGCGGGTGAATTCATTCGTAGCCCTCGAAATAAAGCCAGAGAGCTACTTGATGAAAACAATGGATACCCAGAACCAAAAGGTCGATGGAGTCAACAAAAAGGACAAAAGCAACAGTGCGATAAAGCTGTTGAAATTGTTAGAATTATTTTGAAGAAATAAACATAAAATTGGTTGATTTACCTGAAGGACTATCTCCCTGTAATCCTCGGCGAAGAACTTTTCCCTTAACTTGGCAAGAAGCTTACTTTAGGCAGAATTTTAATAGCCAGTTAAATGGGTATGTCTGTCCTCTGTGTAACAGGTTATTTCGAGGGACAAAAGGATTTAGAGAGCTTAAAGCTGATCATATAGCAGTCGCCAAGGCAGTTAGGACATGACAAAAGTCCTAACTGCCCTGGCGATTGCTATAAATCCAATTTTATTACCCCTGTCTTGATGCAGCGCGGTCTCACGCTGCATTGCTGTTTCCTGGTTTATGCTCCCTACTCCCTACTCCCTACTCCCTGCTCCGAAGTCCCTGCTCCCTCGGTGCGCTTGACCCGTAATTAAATTTGCCACGGGTCGCACCGCTCCCGACTCCCTCGGTGCGCTTGACCCGTAATTAAATTCGCCAGGGGTCGCACCGCTCCCGACTCCCGACTCCCTGCTATCACCCTCAACAACTTTGCCTTTTCCCAAACTATTCCAAAAGCTCCAACACAGCTTTCGGTGAAAGTTTATCCTTAAACCAAACAACTTGAGCTGGCAAATTCTTCACCGTCACCCCAGCTTTCTCCAAATTTAACCGTTCCGAAATCGCCAGAATCAAATTGTCACATTCGGCCTTGCGCACCTGAGCGAATTTCTTCTTTAAATATTCTGGACGCCAGTAACCAATAATTTCTAATAGGAAATTTCGCCCATCAGGATGAACAATCCGAAAGTCGGGCACCATCACACTACCAGGAATCGGAATTAAATCCACTTCTCGCTCTAAGACCCACTCAGTTTTCTGAGATTCCCAACGCTTAGCAAAGGAAGCCTCTAACATACTGTCGTAGGGTTTACCAGGGGGATAGTGAGTCACCAAGCCACAGCGGTCATTAAGGCTAAAATGCCCCGTCTTGATCGTACCGCTGTAAGGGTCACGGCTTTGTAACGTCGCCTTGAGACTCCATTTAGTAACGTGTAGTAAGGCTGGAATCAGTTTTGCGATCGCTCTACCCATCCTACAAATTCAGTATTATTAATCTGAATTATGAATTCTATACTCCTACTAAGTATCTGATTAATCCAGGAGAATTGCTATAACTTTCTAGGGCATCCCTTTAATTTTAAGACGAATACGGTAAAGACTGTTTCTTGCTGTAATGTAAAGGGTTTGGTAGTCACTGTCACCCCAGGCTAAATTAGCGGGAGCTTCTGGCACTTCAATAATGCCCAGTAGGTTGCCACTGGGATCAAAAATCCAAACTCCCCCAGGTCCAGTGCTGTAAACATTTCCTTGGATGTCTACCTTCATACCATCTGCTGCCCCCTCTTTACTAGGAGGTTTCAGTTCGGCAAAAAGTTTTCCATTCTCTAACATCCCGTCTGGCTTGACATCAAAAACCCGAATATGACCTCTTTCTGAATCATTCACATATAATTTAGTTTCATCTGGGGAAAAGACAATACCATTAGGGCGAACAAAGTCATCAACTAGCAGGGTTAGTGTGCCATCTGGTGCTAGACGATAAACACCATAAAACCCTAATTCTTCTTGTTCGGATTTGATGCCATAGGGAGGATCAGTAAAATAGATGCTACCATCTGATTTGACTGCTAGATCGTTGGGACTATTCAGCCGCTTCCCTTGGTAGTGACTAGCTAGAGTTATGATTTTTCCATCTTTCTGTGTTAGGGATAGACGACGATTACTATGTTCGGCAGTAACTAAACGCCCTGAGCGGTCTAACGTATTACCATTAGCATTGCCAGAAGGTTGACGAAAAATCTCGGTTTTTTGATCTGGTTGCCATTTATAAATGGTATTAGCTGGGATGTCACTAAATAGCAGAAAGCCGTCGGGATGCCAAACAGGTCCTTCAGTAAACTTAAAACCTCCTGCTACTTTTTCAACTTGAGTATTGGGAGCAATAATTTCTCCTAGATTATTTTGTTTGGTGTAAAATTTATAAACCATTAGGTGTCGGTAAGTTTCACCTGGATGCAAGATAACCGAAGGAAAGTTAGGCTGATTGACTGAGTCAGGAAAATGTTGTGTCTCTAGGCACAAACCTTGATGATTTGTATAAACAACATCTCCTTTACCCACAGTTCTAAGCTTAGGAAGATTTCCCGAAAAAAACTGTATTCCTGGCTGATTACTGTGAAGCTCCATCACCCGACCAGATTTTGGTTCATATACAGTAGCTGCGAGTTTGATTTTTTCTGATTCTCCATTCAAGACATAATTGAGGTCGTAGCCTCCTGGATAGTTTTGCTTTAGGGTATTTCTAAGCTGATTAATTCCATCTCCAATCAACTGAGGCTGAGTAAAGTCGTAAGGTGTATCTTTAACTGATTTAATCTCTCCTGTAGGGATTCGCTGTTCGTTGGTAGGCGTATATCTATCGGCATTGATCGTTAAATATTGTCCTAGAATATTCCCAGAACCATGACCAGCCAAGTTCCAATAGGAATGATTCACCAAGTTGACAGGAGTAGGTTTGTTAGTGGTAGCAGTCATTTCCAGCTTTAACTGATTATCGTTAGTCAGAGTGTAAATGGCTGTAACTGTCAAATCACCTGGATATCCTTCTTCTCCATCAGGACTCAGATAAGTTAGTTTTAGTGCCTGTCCTTGGCTACTGTTAATCGGTTCAGCTTTCCAAACCACTTTGTCAAAACCCTTTTTACCACCATGTATGTGATGGGAACCGGCATTAGCAGCTAGCTCATACTTTTCACCATTGAGAGTAAACTGAGCATCTTTAATCCTATTAGCGACGCGACCAACAATTGCACCATAATATAGGTAGCGCTTAGCCGTAAAATAATCTTCTAGACTATCAAATCCCAGCACTACATCGTCTAGCTGACCGCTGTTATCAGGCAAGTGTAATTCAGTAAGAGTCGCACCATAGTTGGTTATCTTAGCTACTAAACCATTGGTATTGGTTAAAGTATAGAGATAAACTTTCTGATCATCTTTAGTCTGGCCAAATTCCATCTTGGTTACAGTTTTGTTTTCTTGGGTATGGTAGTTATTTGCTGTGGCGTAAGATTGCTCAGGGTTAAATCTCTTGTATAAATCTGATTTTACTAAAAGTACACTCATTCCCATTGCGGTAAAAATTGTGATTATTTTTGTTAACATTGAACCAGTAAGCATAGTTTTTTTTAAGTAATTGTAATCTGTATAAATTCTAATTTATATAATTTTTTTTAGGAAGATAATAGAGGGTAACTGGTTCCGCCTGCTGGGATGACAGGTCGCCATTGGTAACAAGTTAAATACGAATACCTTGTGGTCAACGCTAATGGGTAATGGATAATCGGGAGCCAATTAACTATTACCAGCTAACTAGATGTATAATTCCTGAAGCTATTTGAGATTAGCCGATAGTTTTGATATCAATAATCAAGGAAAACTCAGGCATTTGACCCAGGGGTGGGAGTACATGATTGATTGTGGACAACCAGAAAGACGCTGATTTATTATTGGTTCTTATTGCTTTTAGGATTAGGCTGAATGCTTACAACCAGCGACCTTGATTTTACTGACGTTTATTAAAATGAGGAGAGGGCTAGGTTAATCATAATCTAGCCAGTGCGATTATAGCAACTTTAATCCATATTAGGCATTGTTCTTAAACATTATTTACATACTTTACATACAATGATAAAAGCCTTAGCACCAATTACGACTACTGACTTGGCGAGAGACTTGGCGACACTAGGGATTGATTTAATTCGTAAAGCTGGTTGTGAGTATGGAGATATCCGTATTTGTACTTACCGTAATCAGAACTTAACTGCACGCGATCGCTCCCTTAGCCAACTCTGTGATAATGTTAGTTCTGGTTTTGGAGTAAGAGTGTTACTAAAGGGCGCTTGGGGCTTTGCGGCTAGTCCCTATAAAACTCCAGAGGAAGTGGAACGAATGGTGGCTTTAGCTGTGGAGATTGCTAAAGGTAGCCGCCTGTCTCAGCAAACACAGGTAAGATTAGCCCCAGTAGAAGCCTATCGCGATACCTATATTACTCCGATCGAAATTGACCCGTTTACTATACCAATTACTGAGAAAGCAGATTTACTATTGCGTATCAATAATCAATTGCTTAGCTATAGCGATCGCGGAATTAAAAAGGCTTACTCTTTCCTGCGTTTTACTCGTGAAGACAAGATTTTTGCGTCTACTGTTGATTCCCTAATTGAACAGACTATCTACCGCAGCTATCCAGGTATGGGTTGTACAGCAGTTGCTAATGGGGATGCTCAAAGCCGTAGCTATGAGCGTCCACCTTTAAATATCGGTTACGAGCATATTCAACCCCCAGACCTTTTGAATCAGGTAGAACGGGTAGCAGAAGAAGCAATAGAGAAGGTTCATGCTCCTAAAGGACCTTCTGGTATTCGCAGCACTCTGATTCTGAAGCCTAGTCATCTCCACCTAACGATTCATGAATCGGTGGGACACCCTACGGAACTAGATCGGGTGTATGGCTATGAGTCGAATTTTGCTGGTACTAGCTTTGCCACTACTGATAAATTGGGCAAGCTGCAATATGCTGCTCCTTGGGTGAATTTTAAATGCGATCGCACTCAATCGGGGGGACGTAGTACTTTAGGCTATGATGATGAGGGGGTACCTGCACAAGATTGGTATGTTGTCAAGGATGGCATTTTAGTAGACTACCTCACTGACCGGGAAACCGCTTATCGACTAGGTAATGCCAGTAGTAACGGTTGCGCTTACGCGGATAGTTGGTCAAGTGTACCGATGGTGCGGATTCCTAATTTAGGGTTGGAACCGGGAGCAGAGGGAGGAAGTCACTCTGCCACACTCGCAGAAATGATTGCTGAGACTGAGGAAGGGATTTTAATTGATGGTAGAGGTAGTTTCTCCATTGACCAGCAGCGACGTAATTTTCAGTTTGGTGGAGATGCTTTCTGGAAGGTGGAGAAAGGTAAAGTAGTGGGAATGCTCAAGGATGTTACCTATCATTCTATGAGTACTGATTTCTGGAATAGTGTTGATGCTATTGGAGTGGCTTCGGAACAGGAGCAGTTTGGTACCCATATGTGTGGTAAAGGCGAACCGATACAAATTGCTCAAATGACCCATGCTTGTGTGCCGGTGCGGGTGCGCAATATTCAGATTGGCGGAGCCTAAATCGTTAATTGTTAATGGTTTTTTTATGGTTAGTTGGGCAACTCGATTCATTAGTTTTAGGTAAAAGAGAATGTAATTCTACCATCAATTCTTCAACTCACTATCCAAGATGGAGCAAAAGTATCGGCATTGCTCAATCAAGCAATGCCCTTCTTATTTATTAGAGTCATTTCAATTTATATTGAGAAAACTATTTATTGCTCTAATTGGGTTTCATACGAAAAAGTGTTCCATTGTTATTTGAAATGACTATATTTCAAATCTCAAAAAATTACCTTTTCTGGTTAACCATTCCCAGATTAAGCAACACCAAAAAAACACGCCCAATCCGTTGGTTACCCCTTCGTAAACTCCCTCGGACTAGACTGCTCAACTCAAGCGGGCTCGGGTGCTATCGCTAATTAGTTTTAGGAAAACGAAACCGTAATAGCGATAGCACCCGATAGCCCGCACAGTCACGAGCAGGCTAGTGATGCGTGGTTGAACTTATCGCAGGGACGGCGATCCACCGCCCAGATTGCAAGGCTGTTTACCAACTGCTGGAATGGACGTGATTTATTGAGACTGACGAGCGTGCTGCATCCGCAACGCCAGAATGTGTTCACAAGGACCTTTGTACAGCTTATTTTGCTGATACCAATTACAGGTACACTCTGCCGCTATTATACGCTCATCGGGATCAATTGTCAAAGCGGGATTATAGGTTTTGCTTTTATCTCTGACATTTCCCTGTAGCTGGAGTGTACCTTGAGTGTCTTTTACTGAGGTTACTTGTACGGCATTGTTACTTAAGAAGCGGGTTGCTGTTTCTTCTCGCTGATTGGCAAACCGTAACCGTTCCATGGGTAAGGGCTCTCGAGATAGTTCCCGGACTCGATATACTTGCTTGTTTAAGTCGTAAATGGCTCGTCCGGCTTGGGTGTAAGCTCCTAAGGCACCTAGGACAGCAGTCGGGCTTAAGTCTAAGCGCTGGGCGAGACTGTGGGGACTTTCGACCCAGTTTTCTCTGAGTGCGTCAAAAATGAGTTGTTGAGTCCACTGGTCTACATCTGCACGGGGTGCCATTAAGTCAAAGTTACCCGCTTGTGCCCAATCGTTAGCTGTCCATCCTGATAAGCCGAGGGTAAAGGACATATCCCCTAGGTCAGCTACATAAAAGGATGGCATACCGGTTCCGAGTAGGTGAATGGTAAATTTGTTGGCAATGGGGATAAGACGTTCTAGGATGTGGAGGCGGCGGCGTCCCCAAACTCGGATGACCTGTTCTGATGAACCTTGATAGGGCGATCGCGAACAGACTACTTCGATGTTCCAAGGCTCAAATACTATTCGCACGGGTTCTCCTGGTTTGAGATGGTAACGCATTCCCCGTGGGCCAGTTTTTTCTTTGTGGCGACGCAACACAAAACAGATATTGTGAATATCCATGGGCTGCAAGTCAAAGGTGGTGGCGGGTAAGGCCATGGCGGAACTGACTTGTAGAAATCCTCTTACCCAACTGTCTGGTAGGTCAATTTTGACTTCTTTAAATGCTGCTTCATGGGTGGTTTTTACTTCAAAACCGGAGGGGTCAATTTCAAATTGGGTTGTCTTGTAACTGCGGATTTTTTGAAATTCGTTGTAAAGGGCGGCGGAGTAATCTATGTTTGTTGTACCGCAGGCGAATTCGTTGATAGTTTTAAAAACTTCGTAGCTGGCTCCTAGTCGCCCATAACTGGATTCATCTTGGCTGAAACATTCAAAGAAGACTTCATCGGGATGAACGGTAATTACTGGATCGAGGACAAACCAGGCATCACGGTCTTTCTGATAGAGGTAATTGTAGTACTGTTGTCTGGCTTTATAAAAGGTGGATAATCGTTGATATCGGTTCTGATTTAATTGAGTTAGTTCTGCTTGTAAGGGTTTAATTTTATTGGCGATGTCTTGGCGTTGTGCGGCTATGAGTTGCCAGTCTTGTTGGTCTTGGTTGGCACGCCATTGTTTATACTCGGTTCTGTCTTTGGGTTTGAAGCGTAAATCGGAAAATACTACGTCATGTAGGGCGCTGATGGCTTCTCGAAAGGCTACATTTTTCCCTAATTCACCAATGAAGTAAGTGGGAGGACGCTTGGTGTCTGGGGAGAAGGACATTTGGGTGCTGCTGCCGCGATCGCTAACTGCTGTACTATTTTTATAGGCGTAGTTAAATTCCATGGTTTTTAGGGTATTGAAGTATTTTTTTTATTGTTAAGAAGGGAATCGGGAATTTAGAATTTAGAATTTAGAATTTAGAATTTAGAATTTAGAATCGGGAAAATTATGAAATAGATAATGGAAATAGATAATAAGATTTTTTGGTGTTATCCTGAATCATTACTTTGTTTCATAAGCGATCAGGATATAGTTGAAAATGCTATAGGGTTTCTCGTACTATCGCTACTCCCTATTCCCGACTCCCTCGGTGTGCTTGACTCCCGACTCCCTACAATACACAACTGATAAATCCCTACACTCCTCTTAATTCGGATACTGGTTTAACCTGAATAGGAAGAGGAATAGTAGGATAGTTTTGGTGAATTTTAAGCATGAGCTGAATTGAACGGGCTTTATCACCAATAGCCATTGTGATGGATTGTCGTGTTAATATTTCTGCTACTATTTTAGCAGCTGCTTGGCTTTTTTGGGCTTCAGCTTCTAGAAATGCGAAGACGCGCTGTTTAGCAATTCGTCCGCGATTAACCCGAGACAAAATACTGATAAAGTAAGGGATTAAGTCTTGCAAACGGTCGGGATTATCTACGGCATACTGTTCTAGATAGTTAGTGGCAAATAGCTGCATGTCTTGGCTGGGATGTTCACTAAATTTAAGCAGATAATCTTGACCATAACTCTGCTGAAAGGTACGTAGGACTAAATTCCGCCCAAATTGACGAACATCATCCCGAGTACTGTCACAAATACTGACCATGACTTCAGGTGTCCAGTCTTGTTCGGTAATTTGTTGGCTAAAGAGTTTGGTAGCAAATTCTCGGGAATCCTGCCATTTTGCTTCTAGTAATCGCACTGCGGCTAACATGTCTTGAGAATTGCTACGGATACGGTTGAGCCTTTGCTCAATCATTGTCCAAGCGGCTTGACGGACGGATAGGATTTCATGATTGGCTAGTTTAACAATGTCAGGAATTTTTAATTCTAATCCCCAAGTGGTATAGTTAGCTTGGAGTACTAATCCTACTAATTCTTGAGCGGCTGATGATTTGGCTTGGAGAAGTTCCATCGCGTTGTCTTTGGTAATCATAGTCATCCAGCTGGGTAAGTCTTCTCGTAGCAGTTGGACTAAATCTTGGTGAACACCTTGATGTCTTTCTGGTAGCTGCAATAGGCTAATGATTTCTGTGGCTAGCTGAGTGACAAATTCTGGATATAATTTTCCTAAGCGCTGAATTACTGGACGAATACCTTGACGCAAGTGTGCTTGTTGATTGGTTGCGATCGCTAATACTAAGTCGTAGTCTTGTAGCAACCGTTGATCGGGAAGTTGACCGAAAATCTGAACCCCAATCCCTTGCACTGACTGATGGGAAGCGTTGAGGAGTGATTCAATTAATTTGGGTGGTAAGTCAGCGGCAGGAGTTTCGTGATTGAATAGGATTCTTGCTCCCAATTCCTGGATTTCTGGCATGGGGTGTTGGAGGAGATCTAGTACTACTCCCATACCCAATGTCCGGAGTTGGGGGGTAAAACCTAGAAGCAGGGTTTGAGCAGTGTCTTTGCCGATATCGGTTTGAGTTGGTTCTAGTGCGAGTACTGCTGCAATCATTCGCCCGATTAATACTTTGGCTGTTGCTTCACTTACTATTGATTGAGTCAGTAACTGACGGGCAAAGGTACGGGTATCGGAGTGTTGACTGATCACTAAAGGGATGATCAGCTGGCTGGCGGTAATCAAGTGAGTTGGTATTGCTTGTATCCACTGATGGGCTTGAGTACGAGCTGGTGGAAACTGGCAGTTGGCTAAGGCAAGTAATAAGTCTAGGTTAGGATTGTCGGGATTATCGGAATTATATTTTTGTGTTGCTAGTTCAAAGCCGAGTTGAGCGGTTACTGGGTAGGGTTTGTTAACTAGTCTGATTACAGTATCTGTATCGATTTGATTACAGAATGACTGACATACCCTCAAGGCTTTGGCGGCAAACTGATGAACTTGATGACAGTGGCTTTCTAATAATAACTGTAGCAGTGCGTCTGGATGTTGCTCCCAAAGTTTAGGAAAGGCTTCTTCTCGGACATCTGGCTCTGGATCACCGGGTTTGTAGTTGTCTCGACAACGCCATGCCTGGCTGTTGGGCATTAATACGTAACGGGGACTATTGGTATAGAGAATATGGTTAAAGGTTAAGTAACCGGCATAGCTGTCCCAGTTGCGAGTGTAGCTGGTGCGACGACCGTTGGAGTAGTTCCAGCGATAGAAGGTTGATGTTCTGGCGGGTACTGCATCAGAATCAGAATATTTCAGTAATACCTCTAGGGCTAGATTTATGTAATTGCGTTCGGCTCTGCCGTGCCAAAGGCGATCGCATTCTTCACCCAATTTCCTGAGAGTCCGCCATACCCGCCGCCGTAGATAGTCACGAGTTACGTTGCTGTAAGCCCGTTTAGCATCAGGACTACCGAGGTAATTGGAACGGGGAAGATATTTGCGACTATTTCTGTCCCAGTAATATCGATGCCAATAAGACTGACGAAACATTGGTGGCTCGGTGTCTAGGCGGTAGGCGATAATGCCAAATACTTCCGCATCTTGTCGATATTCGGCAATCTTGAATATGTGGCGAATGGCTTTGAAGTAGTTGGGGCGTAGGGGAGCAGTGCGTAATAGGTTTAGTAGTGCTGGACGCACTTGAGCATTATTAATTTGATATAGGGTATCGAGAACACCAAAACGAGTATAGTCGTTACTGTCTAGATAGGTAACTAGGGCATTAGAGAAGTCAGCAGGATTATCGCTTTCGATATGGGATTGCAATTCGGCAGGCAATTGCTCTATCTGTTGAGAGCGCAACCGTTCTTGAGTTGATGGATCACAGAGTTTCATCCAGGCTTCCCAAGCAATCCGCTTGACAAAGTCTGGAGTTGAAGGGGTTTCATACAAGCGTTGGAGATGAGGAATTACATGCTCATCACCACACCATCCTAAAGCCCAAGCAATGCAGTAGTCTTTTAAGGGTTGATCAGTGCCAATCAGAGGGATAATTAAGGGCGTAGCTTCACGAATTTTTAATTCTCCAGCCCGCCATATCGCTCGGGTTTGGGACCATTTACTAGAGCCTTTACTACTATCTGGATTTGCAATCGCGTTGAGAATGGCTTGATGGCGTGGGTCTTTGGTAACTAAGTTACTGCTAATTAAGTCATTAACCTCTTCTTGAGTCTGACTACTTGATGCTTCAGTTACATCTTGATAGCCTTTCTTGAGTTTTGAGCCAACTAACTGATCAAACACTTGTTGTGCTTTAGCTAAAGCTACCGGCTGAGCAGTTTTTGAACTTTCTTTCAAGGTCTTGCCACGGCGTCCATAGCGAAAGTTAACGATATACTGCTCGTTACCGAAATCACAGAGATCGACTTCGTAGATTTTATCTGAGTTACCAGCTTGATAATGGAGCGTAGTGCGTTTGATCAGTTTCATAGGAGATCAGGGAAAACCCAGTTAGAAGTAGAAACGCCTGTCATTACCACCATATTAAAAAAATTATCTAGTCGCTCCCGTTCCCCAATTAGCAAGCTATCGTAAATAGAAGCACGGTAAGCCCAGCCTAACTGAAAGGATTAAAAGTAACCATTCAGCTCTCAGTTCTCAGCTCTTAGCTCTCAGCTCTCAGCTCTCAACTTATGCGCTACGCGCACGCTACTTGAGTGGCCATTGGCCAACGGCTGACCACTGACTACTGACTACTGACTACTGACCACTGACGGCTGACGGCTGAATGCTTACGATTAAAACTTGCCCATTGCTGCGTAGCTTGACTCTGATGTACCCGATAGACTCATGAGCAATTTTCTAGACTTATCCAGTCATGATTTCAAAGTGATCAGGGAATTGGGTCATAATCGCGCTGGTGGGAGAGTGACCTACCTAGCCCGAAACCAGGTCAATCACCAATTGGTAGTGATCAAGCAGTTTCAGTTTGCTCAACGCAACAGTAACTGGTCAGACTATGAGACCATAGAAGGGGAAATTCAAGTTTTGCGGGGACTGAATCATCCCGGTATCCCCCGTTACTTAGGGTCATTCCAAACCACTAGGGGCTGTTGTTTGATACAAGAATACAAACATGCTCCTTCCTTGGCTGTACCTCGTAGTTTTGACCCGGAGGAGATTAAGCAAATCGCGGTTGGGTTACTCAACATTCTGGTTTACCTACAACATCGGATTCCTCCGATCATTCATCGAGATATCAAACCGGAAAATATCTTAGTAGATGAGACGATCAATGTTTTTTTGGTAGACTTCGGCTTGGCTCGGATTGGTGATAGTGAACTAGCGGTGAGTAGTGTAGCCAAAGGCACTATCGGGTTTATGGCTCCGGAACAGTTATTTGATAAAGCCCTAAGTAAAGCGTCAGACTTATATGGGTTAGGAGCGACCTTGATTTGTTTACTAACTGGTACTCCATCGACTACGATTAATACTTTAATTGATGAAGACTATTGTCTCAATTTTCAGCATCGTCTACCTCAAGTAAGTTTGAGTTGGCTGGAGTGGCTGAAAAGGATGGTAGAGCTGAAACATAAAGACCGTTTTCCTGATGCTGAAACGGCTTTAGAAGCCCTTAAGCCAATCTACGTCATCCGGATTCCAGAGGCAAAACTATCCCAACCTTATCTAGAGTTGAGGGCTAAAAAATTAGGGGAAAAACTGACAAAAACTATTACGATTTGTAACACAGTTCCAGACACAGCCTTAGAAAGCCGCTGGCAAATTGCTCCCCATGTCAGTGACCCACCCCATACTCCCTACTTCCATGACTGGATTCGATTGGACACAGCTGATGTTAATGGTAATCAAGGGTTGTGCCACATTACGATAGATACCAGTAAGCTGATGGCAGACCAAACCTATGAGCGCGAGGTATTAATTCACACTAATGCTGAACACTCAACTCAGGTTTTACCCCTGAAAATCCATACTGCTCCGGTACCAATTGCCACGAAAAAACTTCCCTATCTATCCCTAGCGCTATTGATTGGCTTAGCTACTACAGCTACGTGGGTAGAAACTACGGCTTGGGAGGGAATTGTGAGTAACAGTGGGACAATCGGGATTGCGATCGCAACTTTTGTTTCAGTCTTGGTGGCAATGCTGGGATTGACTGCGGCTGTGACATCTGGGATGGTCTCGAAACTGGTAGCAAAAGTCAGAGCCAGATTTAGTATTCCGTTAAAGGCTATGGATACCGTAGCAGCAGTGTTTTTTGCTGGAGTAGCAGCCCTGTTGGTAGCTGGATTTGGTGCCAAGTTTCGCGCTACGGATAGCGCGATTGCTACCTTTGCAGCAGTGGATGCGGTAGTGTTTATGGCAGCCTTTGAAGGGGAAGGAGTAGCTCAAAGCTGCCGAAAGCGTGGGTTTAGTAAAATCTTAGCCCTAGGAGTGCCTGTGTTATCGGTAGCCTTGGGGATTAGTTTAGGTATCGGTTTGAAACTAGGATTTTTAAATGTGTTGGTACTGATCGCCATTTTAGTGACAGCAGTTCCCTTAGGTGTGATGATTCTCTATCCACCATTAGAGCGTCTGCGGCAAGTCAAAACCTATCGGAAATTAGAGAGAAATTTGATCAAGCCTTAGAGGGTATTTATTTGCAGGAGCGATCGCGCTATTGCTTCCACTCAGTTTTTTGTGACCGCAACAAAATAATAGATCTTGACTCCCTTTTCTTTGTGGGACTATGCTTTATCTACAACGTTTAACAATGTTTAACAATGTTTAACAATGTTTAACAATTAACATTCAACCACGGAAACCGCTATTATATTTTATATTTAATTAGGTAATTTATTATGCCCTATTACCCATTATCAGAAAGCGCTCAGCTATTTTGCTTAGTGATTAACAAAACTTGGTATCTTATAAAATTTTGTAATTTTATAGGTGTTTAATAATTTGGCTTTGGAGTAACAGGTTTTATTAATGTAGAACTCCCCTAGCAGCTGATCGGCCTTTGATGATTTCAAACATGCTCTATCAGCACGCTCTCCACTCACGACTTATCGAATTTTTCACAGGCTGAGAATACACTGATTCAAGATTACCATAGATCATTAATCGTTCTCACTTCTGCCTTGGTGTCGTTTATTCAAAAAAAAATCACTTACGTGCAGCCAACTGTAAATAAATGTACCAAAGCAGGTAGACAGGAGAGCAATTTTTAGGGCAAGATTATTTAGTTCAGAATATTGTCAAATGTCTGTTGTTTCTACGGTCAGGGTTATTGTGCCCGGTACTACCGCTAATCTAGGACCAGGTTTCGATTGCATAGGCGCAGCGTTAACTGTATATAACCAGTTTAAAGTCACTCGCCTGGAGTCGGTAAATTCTGGATCAGTCAAGCTTAAGATTGATGTTACTGGTGTGGAAGCCAAGAAGGTGAGTAGAGATGAGAGTAATCTTGTCTATCGAGCCTTTGTGACCTTATATGAGCGTCTGGGAAAAACTCCGCCTCCGGTACACCTAGAGATTGATTTGGGGGTGCCTTTGGCACGAGGATTGGGCAGTTCGGCAACAGCGATTGTTGGAGGATTGATTGCTGCAAATCAGTTAGCGGGTAAACCTCTTTCTCAGCAGGAGGTAATGGAGTTAGCGATCGCAATTGAGGGGCATCCTGATAATGTGGTTCCAGCGCTTTTGGGGGGATGTCGTTTGACCGGTCGAGGTTTGGTGATGAAACCCCAAAGACCCCAAGAACCAGAAGCACAACAACAGGATTGGGTAGTTTGTGATGTTGCTTGGTCTTCTGATCTGGTGCCGGTGGTGGCAATTCCCGATTTCGAGCTTTCAACACAGGAGGCACGGCAGGTGTTGCCTGATAGCTATAGCCGTGCTGATGCAGTTTTGAATGTGGCCAGTTTGGGGTTGTTGTTGCGGGGTTTGGAGTCTGGTAAGGGGGATTGGTTACGGGTCGGTTTGCAAGACCGGATACATCAGCCTTATCGCCAAAAACTGATTCCTGGTTATGACGCTGTGGAGGCGGCAGCTTTGGATGCTGGAGCCTATGGCATGGTGATTAGTGGGGCAGGTCCTACTTTGTTGGCTTTGGTGAGTGAGTCCCAAGCACCAGCGGTTCAGGAGGCAATGGCGGTAGCTTGGACCGATGCCGGGATTCAGGCTCAAGTGCGATCGCTTTCTCTAGATTGCCAAGGCACCAAGATTGCTCTGGAATTAAGTAGCTAATACCACATCCCATGGTATGACCCCCTGCTGGTTATAGTTGGTAATTGCTTCTGATTACCCCAAACCTCTTATATCATCTCGGGATAATTACCCTTAATAAAAATCTCCCCCATCTGGCCATCTCCCCATCTCCCCACACGTCCCACCCTCCCCACACTTCCGACCCTCCCTCTAATTATGGGTATTCCACCTGACTTGATATGACCCTATACCATAAGGGTTCTGGGGGTGACCCACCTTAACCTAAAATTTTAACAATTCTTTACTTTTTCGGTAGCAATGGCTACTGAAAAAGTTTTTTTTGGTTTTTTGGTAAAGAACCTTTGCAAAACTTTACTTTACTTAATATACTGAAATCATGTGGCAATAGGTATTTATTCTTAGCTATGGTCTCCGTGAATTTTCCTTGGATAACGACGATTATTCTGCTGCCCCTAGTGGCATCTTTGGTGATTCCGATCATTCCCAGCAAGTGGCTGAGGATGATTCGTTGGTATGCCCTAGGTGTAGCCGTTCTGGATTTTGTCCTAATCATCTATGGGTTTTGGCATCATTACAATTTCCAAAATTCCGAATTTCAGCTCAGGGAAAGTTATACGTGGATACCCCAGCTTGGCATTAGTTGGTCTGTAGCAGTCGATGGCTTATCGATGCCTCTGATTGTGTTAAGTGGCTTAGTCACTACCTTAGCTATTGTTGCGGCTTGGAAGATTAACCATAAACCGCGTCTGTTTTACTTCTTGATGCTGTTCATGTATAGCGCCCAGCTCGGGGTGTTTGCAGCTCAAGATTTAGTGTTGTTTTTCCTAATGTGGGAATTAGAGTTGCTGCCAGTGTACTTGCTCATTTCTATATGGGGAGGAAAACAACGCTTCTACGCCGCAACCAAGTTTATTCTTTACACAGCAGCAGGTTCAGTTTTTATCCTGGTCGCCGCGCTAGTGATGGCGTTTGCTGGAGATACAGTGACCTTTGACATGCAAACCCTAGGGAATCGGCATTACCCGATAGCTTTGGAACTAGTAGCTTATGCGGGTTTCTTAATTGCCTATGGTGTCAAGTTGCCGATTTTTCCGCTACATACCTGGTTACCAGATGCACACAGCCAAGCTTCTGCTCCAGTCTCGATGATATTAGCTGGGGTCTTATTGAAAATGGGTGGGTATGGACTGATGCGCATGAATCTAGAAATGCTTCCTCATGCCCATACTTACTTCGCACCAGTGCTAGCAGTATTAGGTGTGGTCAATATTATCTACGGTGCTTTGCTTGCCTTTAGCCAAGACAATCTCAAACGACGACTAGCTTACTCGTCAATTTCCCACATGGGTTTTGTATTGATTGGCATTGCTTCGTTCACTGAATTAGGAATGAATGGAGCTATCTTACAAATGCTTTCCCATGGGTTAATCGCTGCTGCCTTATTCTTCCTATCTGGTGTCACCTACGAGCGTACTCATACCCTAGCGATGGCAAAAATGGGAGGAATGGCGAAAGAAATGCCCAAAGCATTTGCCCTTTTCACTGCTGGTTCCATGGCATCCCTAGCCTTACCAGGAATGAGTGGTTTTGTGGGTGAGTTGTCAGTCTTTCTTGGAGTCACCACTAGCAGTGTCTACAGCTCATCTTTCAAAGTCGTCATCGTTCTCTTAGCCGCAGTGGGATTAATCCTAACTCCGATTTATCTGCTTTCACTACTCAGACAAGTATTTTTCGGTAAAAATAACTCTGGCATAATTATTGAGAAATACCTAGGGGATGCCAAGGCTCGCGAAATTTTCGTTACCGCTTGTCTGTTAATCCCTATTATTGGGATCGGTCTTTATCCGAAGCTAGTCACTCAAACCTATGATGTAAAAACTGTAGCGGTTGCTGCTCAAATGCGCCAATCCTTACCACTCATTGTTCAAGAGGAATCACCTCTATACTCTGGTACCTTCACAGCGCCACAGTTAGCCAAAACCAAGGCTCAACCTATTCTTGGGGTTACCCAGTATTGATTAGTTCCTGTTTGCGATTAGCGGGAGTTAAACAAAAAGAACGCCCCAAACCAAGTAGGAGCATCTAACTTTGGAAGAAACATACCGCAAATAGCTATATCATGGTGATTCTACAGCAAAAATAAAACGATATATTTGCCAAAATGAGATGCTCCCAACAAATCGGGTGCATCTTACTTTTTTGAGGCAAAACGCGAGTCTGATAAACCCCATTTTCCATTGCTGTATGGCTTTTAAAATTAGTAGGTGCGCTTCACCCATTAAGAATTAAATTCGCGAGGGGTCGCACCTGTGGATTTCACAGACTAAATTTCACAGACTAAAACTGTACCCTTTTCCCCACGAGTTATTCTGAGTTCCTCATCCAGATAGAGAATTTGTAGACGACCTTTGGGCGATCGCTTCATGGTAAATGCTAATTCTCCAGTATCTGGGTTCATCTCTTGGGGGGGTACTAAACCGAACATCAACTTCAAAAAACCAGACATCAATTTTTCTGTCCAACTTTTCTGTGAAGATGGGCATTGATCACCAAAAATTGCTTGCCAATCTTTTAGATTTGTTGATGGATGGGGGGCTAAAATAGCTCCTGTAAATTGTACTTGTAACACCCAATCACTAACGGGATAACAAACGCCTTGGTTGCGTACAATTCCCTTGATTTGAGCCATAGACTCATCAACGGTCGTAAATTCCACAACGATATCATGACTACGCTGTTGACCATCTCCCAACAAAAATACAGGTTGGAGAACTCGGTCAATCACCAGTTTTAATCCTGTGGGTTGAAACATATTAAACGCAAGACGACCGAGAGTGTAAGCATACTGACCCTCTGCCAGTTGCTCTCCTCCGGGAAAATTAGGTGTGCTAATTAACAACCATTCATGATCCAGGAGTTCCCCATGACGTGTTGGTGCTGTTGTGGGATTGAGTTGAGATAAATGATTAATTGCAGCAATTACGGCTTCATGCTTAGTATTTCCACCACAAGCGGCAAGCACTTGACGCAAGGCTGTTTTAGCTGATGTACGTTTTTCTGAATCTACGACTACCATATCATTGAAAATTTTAGCTGTCCTGATGATGCTACTTTATATCATCCTATATTGTTAATTTTTTATTGACTATTTTTTTAAATTTTGTTACATTTATTCTGATTAATAATCCAATAATTTACAAAATAATCCTACTATGTCTAGCAGCGTTTTACAGTCCGTAACCTCTCAAAATAAGGCAGTGAAAAAACTGGGATTAGGTGGCTATAATTCAGATTTTTTTGACTGGGAAGAAGTTTGGTATCCTGTTTTTTACGTCGAAGATTTAGACAAATCCCAGCCCACTCGCTTCACTTTGTTAGAGCAGGATATTGTCCTCTGGTGGGACAAGCATGAACAGATGTGGCGAGCGTTTGTCGATCAATGTCCACACCGTTTGGCTCCACTGTCTGAAGGTAGAATTAATCAGGATGGACGGCTAGAATGTCCCTATCATGGCTGGGCTTTTTCCGGAACAGGCCAGTGTGAGGTCATTCCACAGCAAAAAGAAAGGGGAAAGGCTGAAATTTCCCAACGTGCCTGTGTCAATTCACTACCGACTAAAATTGCTCAAGGATTGTTATTTGTTTATCCGGGACTTGCTGAGAATGCGGCTAAAACTAAGGTTCCTATTGTTGATGCCTTAGAAGAAGACCCGGACGGTTGGGTTTGCTTGAATACGTTTCGGGATTTGCCTTATGATGCCCTAACATTGATGGAAAATGTACTCGATCCCAGTCATATTCCTTACACCCACCACCGCAGTGTCGGTAACCGCGCTAATGTATCTCCTGTGGAATTGGAGGTTGTAGAATCCGGGAAGTGCGGATTTAAAGGGGTTTGGGCAGAAGGTCCCCGTAAAGGAACCCTAGGACGACAGGATACTACCTTTATTGCTCCTGGACTGATGTGGCATGACCTCACCTCCAAGCAGTTTGGCAGGACACTAACAGTTGTGTACGCGACTCCCATTCGCAAGGGAGAGTGTCGGCTATTTGCCCGCTTTCCTTTTAAGTTTTCCTCCAAATTACCAAGGTTATTTCTGAAACTAACTCCTCGCTGGTATTCCCATATTGGGCAAAATAATGTTTTGGAAGATGATCAGATTTTCTTGCATTACCAAGAAAGATATATCGAACAACAAGGGGGTAGTGGTAATTTTAATAAAGCGTTTTATTTGCCAACTAAAGCCGACCTATTTGTATTCCAGTTGCGTTTTTGGGTTAATCATTATAGTATCGACCCATTTCCAGGAAAAACTCTACCACCATCACTACCTAAGGAAGTTCTCTTAGAAAGGTATCATTCCCACACGCAAAAATGCGCGAGTTGTCGTGGGGCTTTAGGGAACTTGCAACGGTTAAGGCTGGGATTAGCTGTAGGGACTGCACTGGTTTGGGTATTGCTTCCGTTACTGGTATTTATTCACCCTCAGGTATCTATTGTTACTGTTATTATTTTGACTGTAGCTGTTTTAATGAGTGGGGGAGTTTGGTTGGCTTTGGGTAAGTTGGAGCGGCAATTTTACAAAGGAAGGGAAATTCCACCCCGTAATTGGCCAGAGAAAGTTTACAAGGAGGCGAAGCCTAGATGAATGTGACTCTTACCATTAATGGTGAACAGCACATCCTCACCATTGAACCCCGTCTAACACTCCTAGATGCTCTGCGTGAATATTTGGGATTAGTCGGGAGTAAAAAGGGGTGCGATCATGGACAATGTGGAGCTTGCACTGTTTTAATTGATGGTCAGCGAGTTTATTCCTGTCTCGCTTTGGCAGCCATGCAAGAAGGTAAGGAGATTGTTACGATTGAAGGCTTGGCAACAGGGGATACTCTCAATCCGGTGCAGCAGGCATTTATTGACAATGATGGCTTCCAATGCGGCTATTGTACCCCAGGGCAAATTTGCGCTTCTGTGGCTCTTTTGGAGGAAGTTAAACGGGGTTGTGTTAGCGCGGTGACACCAGATTTGCATAGTCCTCCACAACTAGCTGAACTCTCCGAGGCGGAAATTAAGGAACGACTGAGTGGGAATCTCTGCCGATGCAGTGCTTACAATGGTATTGTGGCAGCCGTACAGCAGGTAATTGGACAAAAACCACCCTCTCCTGTGGCAGTGGTTATGGTTAGTGAATCTGGAAATAACTAAGCATCATGAATAACTTCACCTATACCCGTGCCACATCCTGGTTAGATGCGGTAAACCAGGCAGTTGCTGACCAAAACTCCATGTTTATCGCTGGTGGAACGAATTTAGTTGACCGTCTCAAAGTATTCTTAGATCAGCCATCGCAACTGATTGATATCTCTCGGTTACAGATGCAGAACATTGAACCGATGGCTGATGGTAGTCTGCGTCTGGGAGCGCTAGTTAGTAATACCGCAGTGGCAGACAATAGTGATATTCGCCGCAACTATCCCATGTTAGCTAGGGCAATTCTCTCTGGCGCATCTCAGCAAATTCGCAACATGGCTACAGTGGGGGGAAACCTGCTGCAACGTACCCGTTGTCCATATTATTACGATACCGCCTTTGCTTGTAATAAACGGCAACCAGGGACAGGCTGCCCCGCAATCACGGGAATTAACCGTACTCATGCCATCCTTGGGGCCAGCGAGCAGTGTGTAGCAGTCCACCCGTCAGATATGTGTGTTGCCCTAGCTGCATTGGATGCGGTGGTGGAAGTAGCAAGTCCCCAAGGGCAAAGGCAGATACCTTTTACAGATTTCCACCGTCTACCAGGAAATACACCCGAGCAAGACACCAATTTAGAACCAGGGGAGTTAATTACGGCTGTGATTCTGCCCAGCTTATCCTTTGGGAAATCTGGGGTTTATTTGAAAATACGCGATCGCGCTTCCTATTCCTTTGCTTTAATTTCTGTGGCGGCGGCGGTAAACTTGCAAGGGGAGCAAATCCAAGCTGCACGCTTGGCAATGGGTGGGGTAGCACACAAGCCTTGGCGAGCAACAGCAGCAGAAGAGTTTTTGATTGGTAAGTCTGCGGATGTAGCAACATTGACCGAGGCTGCAGAAATTGCCTTGAACTTAGCCAAACCTTTAACTCACAACGGTTATAAAGTCGAACTGGCAAAACGGGTGATTCGTCGCGCCCTCATGGTTTCTGCTCAAGGAGGAGGAGTAGCATGAATCAAGTAACTGGTACTAATATTAACCGCAAGGATGGACGAGCAAAGGTCACAGGGACAGCAACCTACGCTGCTGAACATCAAATTCCCGGTTTAGTTCATGGTTATCTGGTGACTGCTAATATTGCTCATGGGCAGATTACAAGTATTGATACCCAAGCAGCAGCAACAGCACCAGGGGTAATTGCAGTTTTCACTCATAAAAACCCGCCGACCGTATCTAAACCAGCTAACGATTTTTTCACCTCAAAAATCTACGAGGCACGACTACCCTTATCAGATGACCAAATTTACTACGCAGGACAGATTATTGGTTTGGTAGTAGCAGATACCTTTGAACGGGCACGTCACGCTGCCCATTTAGTTAAGGTAGAATACGTCACCCAAGAACCAATTGTAGAAACCAGCAAAGCTACCTTTAACGAAGCTCCACCCATGTTTGGGCAACAGATGACGTTTGAGAAGGGGAATTTTGCTGCTGCGGACTTTGCCAGTGCTATGGCAGGTGTAGGAGCCGAGATTACAGCTACTTACACAACTTCCAGCGAACTACACGCACCGATGGAACCCCATGCTATCATTGCTCACTGGCAAGATCCAGACACCCTGACTGTCTACGAACCATCCCAGTGGGTAATCGGTAGTCAGCGTACCTATGCAGACCTGTTTGGACTTACCCCGGAAAAAGTCCGTATTATCACACCTTTTATTGGTGGGGGTTTTGGTTCTAAAGCCTTCCCTTGGCCCCATGCCATTATTGGTGCAGCAGCTGCCCGTCAACTGCAACGTCCCCTGAAAGTTGTTCTCAGCCGTCGGCAAATGACCGCCAACGCCGGACACCGGTCTGAAACAGAACAAACGATTCGTTTAGGGGCAAATGCTGATGGTAGCTTGATGGCGATCGACCATGGGGTTAAATCCTGTACCTCACCAGTTGAGATTTTTACTGAACCTTGTACAGGCATTACACCAGCTATGTATGCTGCACCCAATCTGCGAAACCGTCAGGAATTGGCGGTGATGAACGTTGGGACACCCACATTCATGCGTGCCCCAGGGGAAAATCCGGGGTTATGGGCACTAGAATCAGCCATGGATGAATTGGCATGGGAGTTAAAAATCGACCCAGTGGAACTGCGGTTAAAAAATGAAACTAAGGAACACCAGCGCCAGGGTTTACCTTTCTCTGCCAAGGATTTCGGGGAATGTTTGCGGCTGGGTGCGGAACAATTTGGGTGGCAAGATAGACCAAAACAGGTGCGTTCCCTCACCCGTGATGGTAAGCTGATTGGTTGGGGCATGGCGGCATCAACCTTCCCCGCTTTACGGAGTTCAGCCACAGTCACAGTGCGGTTGTTAGCCGATGGTACTGCCCATATCCTCACTAGTGCTAATGACATGGGTACTGGTGCATATACCATTGTTGCAGGTACAGCAGCCGAGGTATTGGGGCTAGCCGTAGAACAGGTACGGGTGGAGATGGGAGACTCCTTACTGCCAAATGGTGGGATGGCGGGTGGTTCCCAAATGACAGCAACCCTTGTACCAGCAGTCATGAGGGCTTGTGAAGAGGTTTTACAGACAGCTAAAGCGAAAACAGCCCAAGAAGCCTTTGCCACCCTGCATCAGTCGGGACAAGCTGCTTTTGAAGCGACAGCCTCTTCTGCAGCCGGTGAAGAGGGGAAGAAATGGGCATTCCAATCCTGGGGGGCACATTTTTGTGAAGTCAGCGTAGATGAAGACATTGCCCGCTTGCGCGTCAACCGTTGGGTGTCTGTGATGAATATTGGGCGAGTAATGAATGCCAAAACTGCAGCGTCTCAGATACGAGGTGCCGTAATTATGGGTATTGGACACGCCTTGATGGAAGCCTGTGATTTTGACCCCAATATTGGCTATCCTGTGGTTTACGACCTGGCCACCTATCATTATCCCAGTCATGCAGATATTCCCCGGATTCAGGTGACATTTGTGGGGGAACCTGACTATAACTTTAATCCCGCAGGGGTACGGGGTTTGGGTGAAATTGGGATTACAGGAGTATCGGCTGCGATCGCTAATGCTATTTACCATGCTACAGGTAAACGTATCCGTGATTTACCAATTACACCGGATAAGTTGTTGTGACAGCAAAAGCTATCACCTTGTAGCTTGATTTTTTTTAGTAATTTCCACCACAATCGGAGGTCTTGAACAACGGATTCGGCATTAATAAATACCTCAATTATTCAGTTTTATTTTAATTACCTGAATAAAAAAAATCAAACTGTAACAAATTATAAAATCACACATTATAAAGCCAATATATTTATGGAATTTATTTCAACAAAAAACTTTGATAGTGAAGCTGAAAAAAATGTTTGGAATGCGATAAAACGACAATTCAATGAACAACCCGGTTACTGTTGGCATCGTTATCCCATTACTAGATATAGTGGTCTTCGTTTAGAACCGGATATTATTATTATTCATCCTGAATGGGGATTAATTATCATAGAAGTAAAAGGATGCTATTTAGAAAATATTGAGGCTATTGAAGGGCATACTTGGTATATGCAAGATTGGTACAAAGACGAAATAGAACCCTATGACCAAGCTGAAAAGCATATGTGGGCTATTCTTGACAGATTAAAGCAGTTTAAGCATGGATTTTTAAGAAATGAACAAGGAAATTGCAAAATAGCTGGTAAGGCTTTTGTTGCTTTACCATATGTAAGTGAACCACTATGGAAAAAGCGATTTCAAGATCATTTATCTGCACCTAAATGGGAATTAATATTTTCAGGAGATTTAGAAGATGAGCAACTATATCAAAGAATTATTAATTCACCGATTAAACAAAAATATCCTTTTCAAGAAGATTCTGAGGAATGGAAAACTGCTATAGCAGTAATTACAGGTTCACAAGGAATTCAATCTAAAAAACGCAGACCTACTAAAAAGCAAGACAGTAAAGCTGCTTTTCTAAGAAAAGTTGAGGAAAAAATAAAAACTTTTGATAGTCAACAACATAAAGTTGCCGTTCAGACTCCTGCTGGACCTCAAAGAATTAGAGGGCTTGCTGGGACAGGTAAAACAGTGGTTTTAGCTCAAAAAGCTGCATATATGCACGTTCAAAATCCCGATTGGTCAATTGTTTATACATTTTATTCTCGCTCTCTATACGAACAAATTATTAATTATATCACTCGTTTTGTTCAAGAATTTTCAAGAGGAGAATTAGAACAACCAAATTGGGATAAAATTCATATACTTCACGCATGGGGAGGGTCAGAACAATCTGGGCTATATCAGCAAGTTACAGCTATAGTAAATACCGATTTTAGAAACTTTAAGAACGCTAAAAGCTACTTTGGTACATCTAGTGGAAGATTTGCTTTTAATGGATGCTGTGGCGAATTATTAGAGCATGAAAACGAAATTCCAGAAATTTTTGATGCAATTCTTATTGATGAAGCTCAAGATTTTGGTGAAAATTATTTCCGACTATGTTATGAGTTACTGAAACAACCCAAAAGAATAATTTGGGGATATGATGAGGTTCAAAGTCTTGAAGAATTAGACATTCCAACCGCTGAGAGTCTTTTTGGAAAAGATATTGATGGTAATCCACTGGTTAGTCTCGATGGAGTTTATCCAGGGGAGATTGAAAAAGATATGATTTTATATCATTGTTATAGAAATCCTAGACCTGTTTTAATTGCTGCTCATGCTTTCGGTTTAGGTTTAAGACGAAGAGGAGGTGCAGTTCAATTTATTAATACAGTGGGTGGATGGCAAGATATAGGATATGAAGTGGAACAGGTAAATAGTAATGAATTAATTACAGGTCAAGAAATTACTCTTTATCGCCCTAAGTCTAATTCTCCTCATTTACTGGAAGAATTAGTAGGGTATCATAATTTGATACAATATCAAAATTTTGAGAATAGACAGCAAGAACTTAAATGGATAATCAACGACATCGAAAAAAATATTAAAGAAGAAGAATTAAAACCTGATGAAATTGCAATTATTGCCTTAGATAGTAGAAAAAAAATTGCAGAACAAGAATATGAGTATTTGTATAAAGGTTTAGAAAATAAAAAAATACAATCTGTCAGAATAGGAACTGATACTTCTGCTGATATATTTCGTTCACAGGGATGTGTAACTATAACAAGTGTTTTTCGTGCTAAAGGCAATGAAGCATCTGTTGTATATGTTTACGGTTTTGAAAATATTGCAAAATCAAGTGATATTGTCAAACAACGAAATATTGCTTTTACTGCAATGACAAGAACTAAAGGTTGGTTAACTATTACAGGTGTTGGAGAAGAAAGTAAGTTATTATTTAGAGAAATACAAGGTATTTTAGAAGAAATTGGTCGTGTTAAATTCATTGTTCCCGACATGAATAAAATTCAACGTAATCTTGAAACTTATGAAAATCAGCGTAGGAGAAAACGTACACACAAAGCACAAAAATCTCTTGTGCAATTGTTAAAAGATAGAGCAGATGTCAATCCAGAAGATTTACCATTAGACCAACGCAAAAAACTTCTCAAATGGTTACTTAGCAATAATAAAGATATTGATGATTTACTCTCTGATAAATAAAAAATTACTGTTTTTATTTTGGTTATAGGGAGTTAGAAGGGCGATCTATCTTGGAGGTATAGAGAAGTTGAGATGAGATCGCTTTTTGGTAATCTGGGAAAGATGATGGTGTGATCGCTTCTGACTGAAGTTCTCCCTGCTAAAAATCACGAAATCCTTTGCTGAAAGTGGTTTCAGGGATTTTTAAATTGTCCTTACTGGTTACATTTGTGTGCAACGAGTTATATCTAAATTATTTGTAAGCATTCAGGTGGTGGGGTTGACAAAAGGGGAAAGATGATTAGTATTTTAGAACCATGGAAATTAAACCGTCAGCTATCCCAAATAGGTTTGAAGCTCTGGAACTGCTGCCCCAATCAGTTCTGGTGGAGCTGGTGCTGCAACTGCCAACTAGGGAATTGAACAACTGATTGCGGAGGTGGAACGGCTCAAAAGTCTGTGGTCGAAAAACAGGCAGACTTCATCTGCGATCGCTAATGCTAAGCTGTTCGGCATTTAAATTGGTATAATAAAAATTAATAAATAACCCAATAATAGGAAATATGCCAGCAAAAAATTATCTGACACAAGAGCAAAAAACAATACTTCAAAAAGCCTTAAAAATAGAAGAAAATGGAAATATTAGAGAACGTATTTTAATTTTGCTGTTGTTGAATAGTGGAAAAACACAGTTAGAAATTGCTGAAGTTTTGGGTTGTTCAAAGAACACAGTCTGTTATTGGTGTGTCCACGGAGATCCAGATGACTTAGAGAGTCTTAAAGATAAAAGAATGAAAGGCAATCACCAAAAAGCAACAAAACAATATATAGAAGTATTATTAGAATTAGTCGAAAAAGAACCCGAAGAATTAGGATATGAATTTGGTCGATGGACAGCTCAAAAATTAGCCGTTCATTTAGAAGATACAACAGGCATCAAGTTAAGTGGGTCTCAAGTTCGTAGGATACTAGTCAAGAAAAAATATGTTTACCTTTGGTCAAAGTATAGCTTAGATTCTAAAAAAGACCCTAAAAAAAGGGAAGCATTTAAAAAGAAACTAGATGAGTATTTAAAAATAGAAAAAGAAAGCCCAGAGCGTCTTCAGGTATGGTTTTGGGATGAAAGCGGATTTAGTTTGAGAGTCATCAGAAGAAAAAACTGGTGTAAAAGAGGAAAGCGAAAAAAAGTTAGAGGAGACCGTTCGCGCAGCGTCGGGCTTTGCCCGAAAGGCAAGGGAGAGTTAATGTGATGGGAGCTTTGCGATATTCAGATAAAAAAAGATTTGTAGATTTCCTCAAAAAAAGCAATAGTCAAACTTTTTATAAAGTTTTAAAAACCTTTTATAAAGAGCTAGAAAATGAATGGATGGAAGCGGGTAATAAACTAGAAGACTTTGCTAAGAAAGGACCGAAAATCGTCATTATTTTAGACAATGCTAGTTTTCACAAAAAAGCCGAATATATTCATAAAATAGAAGAAGATATGCCGAATATTTATTTAGAATATCTTCCCGAGTATAGTCCTGATTATAACTTAATTGAATTGGTTTGGCATTCAGCAAAAGAATATATTGCCAATCGAGTTTTCAAATCAATTGAAGAATTAGAATGTTTGTTAAATCATCTTTTAAATGAAGGAGGGTTAATTATAAAATGGGTACGAAAAATAAAAAACAAAGGCAATGCTGTTATCACAGTTTAAATGCGCAACAGCTTATTTAGCATGCTACAGGTAAATGTATCCGTGATTTACCAATTACACCAGATAAGTTTTGGAAAGGTGCTTCTGTTAATCCCTGCCATGCAGGTTTACCACTAAATGCTTACTTAAAATCTAAAATCTAAAATCTCATGACCACACCTGCCCATAATCTGATCCAGTCCATGTATGAAGCAATCAATCGTAGGGATGTTAACGCTGCGATGGAGTGGATAGACGACCAGTGTATTTACGAGGATCTCAACTTTTCCCAACCATTCAAAGGAAAGGAAGCTGTCAGACAACTTCTGGAAGAATCCTGTCAAGGTATCCCGGATGATTTAAAATTTGTCATTGACGATATCACCACAGGGGATCCCCTGGCAGTAGGAGTACTATGGCACGTTGAGTTAGACGGCATTCCCTTTCCCAACGGACGAGGTGTTAGCTTTTATCGTTTTTCTGAGGTAACTGGCAAGTTAGTTTTAGCCCGTGATCTGGTTGAACCCCCCATAAAACCAGGGAAGGCGGCATTCTTGATCATCCGACTGGTATCTCCGCTGATACGGCGACTGCTGAAACCTCGGCAAGATAAAAGTACCAGGGAAATCTCTCCCTTAGGCCAAGGGATTCCAAAAAGTCAACGCTTTCTTGCTCTAGTCTTTTGGTTAATAGCGATCGCCTATATTTACATTCTGTTGCTATCTCCACCAGGGCAACTTATTCCAGGGGAACCCGCTTGGGCTATTCAACCAGAAACTATAGAGGAAATAGTAAATGAATCTCTGAATTTTTTCTTTATTTTACCCCTTTTGAACCTCGTAGGCATTCATTATCTAGAAGCACCAGTGGTTCATCCTAGCTTAGAAGCACTCTTCAACTTTGCCGAAGCTTGGATTTTTATGTTTTTACCTCTACTCCTCGTCGATAGAAGGACAACTCATTTCCCCAAGATTCTCATTTGGAGTCTGGCGATGTTCGGAACCAATGCTGTTCTTACCCCTTATATGGCACTGCGCTATAATACACCAATTCCTCCAGTAAAGGAGGAAACGAACAAGGGAATATTAGCTCGTGTATTTGGTTGGACAGGAATGATAGTGGGGATCATTGCCTTAGTTTGGGGGGTTATGGGACGACCAGAGTTTGGAGATTTGGTCGAGAGAATGAACTATTTTGGGGAGCAATTGATGACGAACCGACTTACATTAGCTTTCTGTGTAGATTTATTACTTTTTTCCCTTTTTCAGGCTTTACTTTTGGGGGCAGTTAACACCAGGATTGGCTGGTTTCGATTTATTCCTTTCTGGGGACTTGCGCTATGGCTCATTCTATGAGTTGCTTGGAGGTTTGCTCAGCACGAGCGAACGCAATTTGCTGGCCAAAATCACTTTTATTCTCAAATCATAACTATATGGTTTTGGCATAATCTGGTGTTCAATATCAAAAAGTTTACCTTAACGCTTACATAACTGTGCTGCGGAGCATTTTCAGTCAGTAAAGGTTAATCAGGATTTAATAATGTTAGAACTATATTTAGACAGTGCCGATGTTGAACAAATAGCACGTTTTCACTCTTGCTTACCCATTAAAGGAATAACAACCAACCCCAGTATTCTGGCTCAAGCCAATATAGGTGTTAATCAATTACTTAAAGAAGTAAATTCTATACTAGGGAATGAGGCACGTTTCCACATTCAAGTTATCAGTCAATCTGTAGATGAAATAATCTTGGAAGCTGATAAAATAACAGCTTTACCCTATGATATTGTGGTTAAAATTCCCGCCACGGAAATAGGTCTGGTGGCAATAAAACAGTTACATCGGAAGCAGATACCTCTATTAGCTACGGCAATTTATACAGTTCAACAAGGTTTTTTAGCTGCACTAGCAGGTGCCGATTATTTAGCTCCTTATGTAAATCGAATTGATGTTTTGGGGGGAAATGGTGTCACAGTTGTGGAGCAACTTCAACAACTTGTCCAACAACAAAACCTAAGTTGTTGTTTATTACCGGCTAGTTTTAAAAATTCGCGTCAAGTTTTAGAGGTATTACAAGCAGGGGTTGGTGCGATTACTTTGCCTGTAGGTTTAATGGGACAAATGGTTTTACATCCGGCTACACCTTTGGCAGTTGAACAATTTAATACTGATTGGCAACAAGTCTTTGGTGATAAATTAGCTTTTGAAACTTAATGTGACCTGAGTTTTGGATAAGAAAACAGGCAGATAGAGAGAGAATACATAAACATACATATAGAGTTTATTGCAGTTATGAGGTACAGTCTTCTTGGACGTTAATTCCCTGTTAGGTGCGCTTGACCCATTAAGAATTAAATTCGCCACGGGTCGCACCTCTTGATCCAGCGCATCGCTATTCCCTATGCCCTCTTATCTCTTCCCTGTTCTCTTTTTCCTTGAGCGACTTGTCAAACTGCTGATACATTATTTCATTGACAATCCACAACTCCTAACCGTAATCCAATACGCTGGTATTTGGTAGAATCATAGAAAGTTCCCCGGTGCATTACTTGTGAGTTATCCCAAAAAATAATATCTCCTGGCTCCCAAACATGGGAATATACAGGGGTGCGTTTTAAAACAGTCTGAAACAAATCTTGCCAGTATTGTTTGGCTTCTTCTCGTTTATCTTCCATACCCAGAGGAATTGCTGTGTTCCAAGAACCCAAATATAATCCTTTTTGACCCGTAACTTTGTGAGTTGAAACAATGGGATGGACTTTTTTAGGAACATCATCCCAGTCAAGATTTTGACGATCAAACATGGGTGGCATTTGATACATTGATATTCCTTCTAATTCCTTTTGATAACTAGGATCAAGATTGTTATAAGCTTCTACTAAGTCTAAATATTCTGTGGTGTGAGGTTGTCCATTTTCTCCCTCTTCAGGAACTTTTATAGTGTAGAGCATGACAACATACAGTGCATTCATATCTAATTCTTCTCTTCTGGGTACTCCATCTTTATCTTGATGCCACACCCGGGCTCCATAAATCTTTTCAGGAGGTTCTTGATCAAATCCTTTAGGATTACCTAAAATAGCTGTATATTGGCTCTGGATATCTGGAGGGAGATCGGGGTCTAAAGAAAAAGAATTACCTCCAAACATCAAATTTCCAAAAGTTTTTATGGCAAATTCTTCTAACTCCGATGCAGTAAGCTGTTGATTTTTGACAACAATCACACCATGTTCCCATAGAGATTGTTTTAATTCATGTCTTTGTGAATCGGTCAGATGCAGTAAGTTACATCCTGGAAGGACTTCCATTCCTAGTCTAGATTTATATTGTGTTTGTTTTAATGGATTTTTGATAATCATAAAATTTACTGTTTCTAGAGACTAGAATAATTATAATCGAATTTAACCTCAGGCTTATAGTTAAAAACCCAATCTTGATATTCTTCGCTACGCATCTGTGACTGTTCCTGGATTTGCTGATTAGCAGTCTCTCTATCGGTTGTGTAGTAACGCATTTCACCCAAAGCGCTACGGGTTTGCATCAGTTGGGTACGGGGTATACGACGGTGTTCATAAGTAGCCAGAGCTTCTTCAATGCTCGATGCTTGGGAACAGCAAAATGCTAGTTCATAGGCGTCTTCAAACGTACTATTGGCTCCCTGTGCCATAGCAGGAGCCATTGGGTGAGCCGCATCACCCAACAACGTAACTCTGCCTTGACTCCAATATTTTAGCGGTAAGCGGTCGCAAATTGGTCCGGCCAAAATGCGCTCTGCTGGTGTTGCTTCCACAAGCGATCGCAATGATTCTCCCCAGTCCGCTAATTGATCGAGAACCCGAGATTTGACCTCAGCCGCATCTTGGGAAACAATACAATCTGGTAATAACTTACGATATAGCCAGGAAATATGCCCATCACCGACATTTAGGAGGTACATAAATTCTTGATTACCTTTCACAAATCCGAGTTCACCGGGATTAAGTAATTCTTGGTTACATTTGATAACAGTACGCCAAGACATACTTCCTAAATAGCGGGGTTTACCGTCTCCAATTAAAGCTTCTCTAATGGCAGAATTTATACCATCGCCTCCAATTAGCAAATCTGCACTAACCTTTTCCCCGTTATCAAAATATATTGACACGTGACGGTCGTATTGTTCAAAACCGATGCAGCGATGGTTAAGATGAATACTATCAGATGGTAACTTAGATGCCATAATTTGCTGCAAACGCCACCACCAAACAGTTATCAATGGCTGACCATATTTATCATCAAATCTGCTTGCTGGGTTAGTGCGAAGTGTTTCACCTTGAGTATTCTTTAAAACGCTTTTCCTAACCTCACAACCTGACTTTTTGATAGTTTCTACTATCCCCGGTTCAATAGCATCAAGGAAATTTAAACCATTTGGTAACAACCCCAAACCACCACCAACGGGCCGAAAATCTTGAGCTTTTTCGTAAACTTGGACATCATACCCCCATTTCCGGAGTGCTATAGCAACAGCCAAACCTCCAAGTCCAGCACCAATAATCGCCACTTTTTCCATAAATGGTTTGGATGACTTCCCCATTTGAGTTTTTTCTTGTGCGCTTGCCTGTAGTTTCATACTTAATTTAACGGCATAGGAACAGTTGAATTTACCGACTCACGCTCGTGTAATTTCTCGAACCAATTTCCTAAGTTAGGATACCGCGAACCCCAATCTTTATCCAAGCGAAGGCTGTAGTAACCCAAGGAACATAACGCTGCTACATCTGCTGCTGTCCATGTGTCATTGCCTAATAAGTATTGAGATTGGGCTAATTGTTGATCAAAAATTGGTAAAAGGCGATTAATTGACGTTTCTAATTTGGTTCGATAATCAGTTACCTCTAAATTATTAGTCAAATTTAAAAGCCATAAATTGATGATATTATCACCTAAATAATCAGCGATTTCTTCCCATTTACGACATTCAAGCTTTGCCTGATAATTACTTGGATAAAAACTAGGTTGTGGATAGGTTTCGTCTAAATACTCTGCAATTAATGTAGAATCCCAAATAACTGTACCATCTTGTTCTACAAACACAGGGACTTTACCAATGGGAGAAATTTTAATAAATTCAGACGGTTTATTCTTAAGATTAACTTCTTTGAGTTCGCAATCTAATTTTTTTTCAGCTAACAATATGCGAATTTTACGAGAAAAGTTTGATTGCTGGTGATAATACAATATTCTATTCATCAAATATCTCCACAAAAGCCACGAAAATTTTTACTTTACATCATTGAGCCCAAATTGTTAAGCTTGGCTATAACAGGAGTGTCCAGCAGCCAAGATGAAAGAGCTAAATAATATTATAGCAGCATTTGCCAAAATTCAACACAACAATGAACAAGTATTTCTTGCTACTGTTGTCAATGCTCAAGGCTCTACCTATCGCCAACCTGGTGCGCGAATGCTGATCACATCAAGTGGTAAAATGGTAGGAACCATTAGCGGTGGTTGTTTGGAAAATGATGTATTTGAGCATACTCGCGTTTCGATGCCAGACGGAAAACCCATAGTCATCACTTATGATACCACTGCTGATGAGGACATTATCTGGGGATTTGGGCTGGGTTGTAACGGTGTGGTAAACGTCTTTATTGAGCTTCTAAATCAAGATAATCCCCTTAACCCCTTAGCTTTTATTCATCAATGTTTCTATAACCAGCAGCAAGGTATTATTGCCACTGTTATTGCTGTGGAAGGTAGGGTAAATGTTAAGGTTGGGGCGCGTTTAATCCTGCAATCAAATAATACTGTAAATACTGATATTAAAGACGAGTATTTGACTGCTGCTTTGCTCAAAGATGCTCAAGCTGCTCTGGAAAATCAACATTCAAGTTTCCATCAATACCAATTAGCAGTCGGTAAAGTAGATATTTTTATCGAGTTGATTAAACCCCCGCCACATCTAATAATTTTTGGTGCAGGTCGTGATAGTGTACCTGTAGCAGAGTTTGCTAAAGCCTTAGGGTGGCGAGTCACTATAGTTGATTGTCGAGGGAGTGAGGTAACTCAAGAGCGTTTTATCATGGCTGATCAGGTGATTCTCACCCGCAGGGAAATTCTAGACAAGCAAATCTGTATTGATGATAACACCATTGCTGTGGTCATGACTCATAACTACCTCGATGATTTAGAAATTTTGAAAGTGCTAATCCCTGCTGCTATCAGCTATCTGGGTTGTTTGGGTTCAAAGCAACGCACTGCCAGGTTACTGCAAGATTTACGTGCAGCAGGAGTAGAATGTACACCCATACAGCTACAAAAGTTACACACTCCTGTTGGCATTGATATTGGTGCAGATACACCAGAAGCGATCGCATTATCCATCATTGCTGAAATTCAAGCTGTGTTAGCAAACCGTGGTGGTGGCTTTTTAAAACACCGCATGGAACCAATTCATAAACGAAATCAAGTCAATAAAATCCCAATTAAAAACTATAAAGGTTGTTGAATTTAACTTTTTAATATTTTAATTATGAAATGAAAATAACCAATTCAAAGCTAAAAATAACTGAATCAAATATTGCTATTATTATCTTAGCAGCAGGTGCATCAACCCGCATGGGTAGACCTAAACAACTCTTACCCTATCAGGGATGCAGCTTGCTTCGCCATACCATAGAGACTGCAATGGCTTCAGTCTGCAAGCCTGTCGTAGTAGTTTTAGGAGCAAATGCCCAACAGATATATTCTGAAGTTAACCAACCTTCTGTAACGGTAGTTGAAAACCTAGATTGGAATTTGGGAATGGGTTCCTCAATTCGTAGGGGAATTCTATCCCTTGCCACTTGTTCTGAAACCATAGACGCAGCAGTTATTACTGTTTGTGACCAGCCGTTTCTTTCTCCTGAAATTATTAATTATTTAGTGGCAGCCTATCATGATACGGGAAAACCCATCGTTGCTTGCCAATATGCAGATACATTAGGTGTACCTGTTTTGTTTAAACATATATTTTTCTCTGAACTAGCAACCTTAGATGAGACCGTGGGTGCCAAAAAATTAATCAATAAATACTACAACGAAGTATGTAGTATTCCTTTTCCATTAGGTGTAATTGATATTGATACACCAAGAGATTACCAGAAGTTAGAGAAAAACCAAGAGGGGCAAGAGCTCCGGAGTTTTATTTGACAAAAAAACAAGACCTCCTAGGTTTACATCTCAAATACAAACCCTATAGTAGAGTGCGTTATTAACGCACCTTACTGGTATAGTTATGGCGTAAGTCCTGTTAGTGACAAGCCCCATCCCCTTGTGGATGGGGCTGTTGACTGTTCAATATAAAAAGAGTATAAAACTCATAGCTAAAGGCAAAAATGGAGCAAATAAACTCAGAAATTGACGCAATTCGCCAGAGCATTGCCGCACTACGTGCTGAACGTGATACCCTAACCCGCCAGGAAATTATCTTAGAAGACCAGTCTCCAGAAGCGATCGCTCAAGCCTACCGTCGTCAAGCCAGTGAAAACGCCCAACGCTCGGTAGAGATACTAGGAATCGATAATGCGATCGCAGCCTTAGAAGCCCAGTTGGAACAAAAACAGCAGCAGTTACAGCCAGCACTTACCATCAGTCAACCCCTAACCCTGGAAGACCAAATAGAACAAGCCACACAACAAGCTTATGACCACGCTGAACGGATTAATGAACTGGCAGCGGAACTAGCAGAAGAACTCAAAGCCCTAAAAGCGATCGCTCATGACCTGAGTCCCATTTATTGGAAGTTGTATCATCGACCCTTTGTTACTGGATTCAGAAGTACCTCAGTTCCCTATCTTCGTTCCGATCACGATGTTTTAAGGATTACCAAACTAGTAATTTAAATTTAGTCATTAAAATTAGTAATTCAAACGGATAACCTAAGATTAGGTTATCCGTTTATCCGTGTTTAAACATCCAGGTTTATTTTATCTTATACCATTAACCACCACTAACTTTAGCTTTGTAGCCCAGTTTAATCATTATTTGCACTAGTTTATCAGTATGATTTCCTTGAATTTCAATAGTATTATCTTTAACTGTACCACCACTACCACATTGGCCTTTCAGCTGTTTAAGTAACTTGGTTAAGGTTTCTGGTGATGATTGAAATCCACTAATTACTGTAACGGTTTTTCCCTTACGTCCCTTCCGTGATGCCTGTACCCGCAAATCTTGCTGATTTGGGGGAAGTTCCTGAATCGGTCGTTCCACTGCAGCGTCGTTGCTAGTGCCAAATTCCTGGTAGACAGTTCGATTGCCAGAGGTTTTGGAGTCAGAAGCATTGCGTTTTGATTTTGATGAAGCCATTGGTTAAATCTAGTATCAATCTATTTACAATTCCGGTTAATTACTTGTAAGCATTCAGCCGTCAGTGGTCAGCCGTCAGCTTTCCGTAACAGAGATAAACCAATGCTTACCGGTTTTATTCAAAAGCTGTTCGGTGTAGCTTGCCCATAGCCCATAACTACCTCAAGTAGCACCTCAAGTAGCGCATAAGCTGATACGCGACACGCTGATAGCTTACAATCACTTACCAAATAGTGGCTGGATTTTTGGGTCAGGGTAATCGGTAATCGGTAATCATCAACTACCAATTACCCATTACCCATTACTAATTAACCATTACCCATTACTCTATCCCGGAAAGGAACGGTTCTGGATGTCCCTGTTCAGGAAGACAATCAATTTCGATCTGGAAGGTTCCTTCAAATCCAGTGTCTTGCACTTGAAATTCCCAGGCACCATCCACTTCTTTCATCTTATCAGCGGGATTGGCGGTAAAATCTGGCTGAGAAAATTTTTCATCGCTATGGAGGTAGAGTTCTATGGGTGTCTTGGCAATCAGAACCCGAATATAGTATTGTTTGCGGAAGATGACATTGTCAGAGAAACCAAGACCTAACAAATCCCGCTCACCGACGTAAAAGTCCAGCCGTAAGACCATGTCTTTCTCTTGGGCTGGGATGCTCTCATCCTCTAGAATCGATATGGTATTCAAGTACCCTTCCCAGATCAGATTTTTGCCATCTGCCCAAGGAAATGCTGGCTTTTCGTCGGTCAAATCCTCTTTAATAAACGGACCATAGCAGTTTTCCGCAGCCTCACTCTGGTGGAACAGTTCAAAATCCACCAGACGGGGTTTAATGGATACTCCCAGAAAGAACTCACTTTTGCCAAACCAATCCTTACCCCGAGTGATTTGGCCGTTGACAAAACGTAAACGCGATCGCACATTCCCAAAGAAAAAGCGCGTTGCTACTTCAAATGCTTCTCGGGAAGTAATCACGGAGTCGAAACCACCGTGGGATTTGTGGATAAAGGTACGGGGTGCCCCAGGAATTTGGGCAGAGAATTGCTTAACTAAGCCATCACTACGGTTATAGTTAGAACCAAACTCATATCTCGGGGAGAAAACGCGGTTGAGAAAGGAGGCTTGTCGCAAATTGTAAGACTTATAGTTGGTGCCAACAATAGTTAAAAGTCGTTCTAAGGGAAAGTGTTTCTCAAAATTTTGGAACGAATAGGGGTTGTTGAGCTTACTTTGATTTTTGAGATTAAAGCGCTCTAATTCTTCTTGAGCTCCTAGTTCTCCCCCAAAACCCAGCCAATCTTCTAAGATTTGGAAGGTAATGCCTTGGTGAGGAGTGCCCAAAGTGATAATTTTATTGATGTAGTCTTCAGCCTTAAGACCAAGGCTGGGATAGGTGACTTGAACTGCTTCGCGAGCGATTAACCCACCCATAGAATGGGCGATGATGTTAACCTTAGGTTTAACACCTGCTTGATTCGCCGTTAGTTCACGAATTAAGTAGATCAGACGCACCAAGGCATTACCATAGGTGTCAAATTTACGCTCTTTTAGGTCATAGTAGCGAAATACCCAAATAGAGCGCCAAGGCTCTTTGATAGACTCCAAAAAGTATTCTGACATCTCTGGGTTTATGACTACTTTATCCCCTGAAAAATATCTTTTTTGTTCAGTTTTGTCTGGATAGTTTAAAGTATAGGTTTCTTCTTTGAGGCGCTTAAATTTATCGAAAATACCATTATCCTTTAACCACTGAAGTGATGATGGCAGGGGTTTGCCATCCTGGAGCATTTGCTGCAAAGACTTTAGTTTCCGAGGCAGGGTTGGTTCATCTTCAATTTCCCGACTACTAAAGGTCACCACGTTAGTAGCATCCTGGTATTGCCAGTCTGACTTGAGGAAACTCAGGATTAATCCTTCATAAATCTCATTTGTTCCCTTTTTGTGTTCATAGACACTGCCTTGGTTAAAGCCCTGGTAGGTTAAGCGCTGTTCCTCTTCAATATTGAGACCGCCAAACCCACGAATTAGGATAATTGGTAAAGGAGTACGGGTAGGTACAGACATTGTCATCTCCTATCACATCTGATCTGTTAATTCATCGATCTTAGCTGCTGATTTATCTATAGACCATCAGTGTTTTTCGTCAATTAAAAATTGATAATTGAAAATTACCTCAGTTCGACATAACCAACTATCCTCCGAGTCAGGAGCTTCGAGTCAGGAGCTTCGAGTCATAATAATTTATTTTCCAGGAATTTTTACGATAAATTGGTTTATGTATCCACTGCTTAGCCTTTCAATCAACAGGTAGGACAAATTCAATCATTTCCTGATGGACATTAAAATAGAGTAAAAAAAATTAATCATAAACTACTTGTGATAATAGTTGTGATTACATTAGCATCGGTCAATAATAAATTTTTACACTAGCTGTTCTAGCTATGAAACAACTGAAAAAAATCTTGATTGTGCTCGATATACTTTGCCTGTCTGTGTTCTATGGTGATTATGCCTATGCCGATTAAGCCATCCCAGGTTGTCAAGACGCATATAGCGCTACCCGCAAGGCAAGAGGAATCCCCCCTAACCCCCCTTAGTAAGCAGGGCGGGCATGCATGCTAAAGTTGACTACAAAAACTTAGGTGCGCTTTCCGCATTAAGAATTAAATTCGCCACGGGTCGCACCTTTTTCAGCTTTTATAAATTTCCTAACCTTAATGCCTAGTGATATATAACGGGATTGCGAGTGTATCTCAAACTGAAAATCTGGCAACATTAGTCAAAAATGAATCTGCTGTGATGTATCGAAAGGGCTGCCCCTTACCGCTCTGTCTATCACCTTGGAACACTCTTGTGCAAGCAGCTAAAATTGAAAAAGCGCAGTTGACAATCACCCATAACTGCCTGTACCGGTGCCACCAAAGGGAATTTCCCCCATCAGCGACTTCATCAAGACAATGGGAAAAAATGTATAGCGGTTTATAGCCTAATCAGGTACAGAGGATTTTTTATCTCTTGCCTCTTGCCTCTTGCCTCTTCTTTGTTCCGGTGATCCGCTGTTCCCTATTCCCTGCCCATAGCGCTATAACAAACAACCTTGGCCTTTTGGCCTTTTGGCCACGCTACGCGAACGGCCACGCTACGCGAACAACCAACCTAAAAACTAAAAAATAGTTCCCATGTCAGACCAACCCCGTACCCGTCAGGAACTCTACGATCGCATCCGCCAAATAGGTAAAGAAGAATTCGTCCTCGAAGAAATGATTCGCTACGGATTTTGGCCAGCACAAGGTGAGATGCCAGAAGATCCAGCTGATGAAATTCGACGGCGGGGAGAACTCCAGCGAGAACTAGCCCAACTGCGCCAAGAAAGTAAGAAACTACAAAACGAACAAGCACTGCGTAAGCGGTTGCTAAAAGAACGGTTAGCCCAGTCTAGGCTTAAGCGTCAGGAAACCAAACAACGACGGGAACAACAACGGCTCGAACGTGCCGAAGCGTGGGCTATACGCCAGGAACAGGAAATACTCTATCTCGGTGAGCAAGTATCCCCAGGTCTAAACCATACCGAAAGCGATCGCATACGATTAGAAACCTATAAATTACCGCTGCTTAGCACACCCCAACAAATTGCTCAAGCCATGGGGATTACCCTCGGACAACTACGCTTTCTCGCATTTAATCGCAAAACCGCCACCATATCTCACTACATTCGTTTCAAGATTCCCAAAAAAACCGGTGGAGAGCGATTAATTTCCGCACCCAAACCAAAACTAAAACAAGCACAACACTGGATTCTCAGCAACATACTAGAAAAACTAGAACTAGACAATGCAGCTCACGGCTTTCGACGCGATCGCTCCATAGTAACCAACGCCCAGCCTCATGTTGGTGCTGATGTCATTATCAACATTGACCTCAAAAACTTCTTCCCATCCATTTCCTACCAACGAGTCAAAGGACTTTTCCGGTCATTCGGTTATTCAGAAGCAGCAGCAACAGTATTTGGATTACTATGTACAGAAGCGGACATCGAAGAAGTCGAACTAGATAGCAAAACCTACTACGTAGCCACAAGCGATCGCCACCTCCCCCAAGGCTCCCCCGCTTCACCAGCCATTACCAACATATTGTGCCGTCGTTTAGACCACCGACTAACCAAACTAGCCACAGACTTAGGCTTTATTTACACCCGCTATGCCGATGATCTCACCTTTTCCGCCTCCGGTAATAGCCTCCGCTTTATCGGTAAACTCCTAAAACGCACCAGCTCCGTAGTAGCTCACGAAGGGTTTACTATCAATCAACAAAAGACCCGAATCCTACGGAAATCCCAGCAGCAAGAAGTAACAGGAATTGTAGTCAACGACCATCTCAATATTTCCAGAAAACAATTAAAACGCTTCCGTGCCACCCTCTATCAAATCGAAAAAGACGGTCCAGACAGCAAACACTGGGGAAACTCCAGTAATGTAATCGCAGCGATTCAAGGCTATGCCAACTTCATCGCCATGGTCAATCCCGAAAAAGCAGCCCTCTTTCAAGCACAAATCCAACGCATCAAAGAAAAATGGTTATCTAATAGGGATTAGGTATCAGCTTACCTTATTTTTGAATTAAGAATTAAGAATTAAGAATTAAGAATTAAGAATTAAGAATTAAGAATTAAGAATTAAGAATTAAGAATTTGTAATTCTGCATTCTACATTCTACATTCTACATTCTACATTCTACATTCTACATTCTACATTCTACATTCTGCCTTCTGCATTCTTAATTCTGCATTCTGACAGACAACCTTGGCCTTTCGGCCACGCGATCGCGTTCAACTAACTACCGCTTACCTTGTAAATTTATCACCTCCTTATGTACACTCATACCAATCTGAAGAGACTGATTAAGTAAGCGACCATACTCACCAGTTTCCTCACTCAGCTCAAAAGCCATCAAAGTAGCAAAATTATCATCAAGATTGCTTAACAATACCTGACGACTGTCAATTAAATTATCATGACTTCTGATTAAATTTTCTACTTGTAAAGCATTCACTAAACTTTGTTTAGTAATAGCTAGAGAGTCAATAACTTTTTTACGGCTTTCAGATTGTTTCAACTCAGTACTTGACCCCTCAATCGCCTCTATCCGTTCAGCTAACTCAATCGCTTTAATCACACCATTATAGTTATCAACCTGATCCATTAACCTAACCAAAGACTTAATTCGCTTCCCTTGTTTATATAAATATACATTCCCAATCACTATTCCTGACACAAACAATCCCACCAATAGACTAAATAGCCCCGTTGTCCCAGCCTGGTCTTCAGGCAAATTGCCAGAATTTTTCATAAAAATCAGGATTGGAGGCAAAAATAAAATTAAACTCAGACCCAATATAAATATCTCAGTTAACAGAACCGATAACATATGCTTAGGCTTCTTAAAGATAAACCCCCGACAAAAATCAATAGCCACAAGCTTAGCAAAATTCAGATCTACCAGGTTTCTGATATCTTCTGACGTAATCTGTAAATTACCTAAATTTGATGACATATCATCTCGCTCCTGTTACACCATTTTCTGATATCTTTAACCAATCCCAATCACCCACCAGTCAGTAGTGAAAATCACACCGCGAATAAATCAAGTCCTCTTACTTCCACCCAAGCAATCCCATCCGTTATCGATAGAATAAATAGCGCTGCGGGCAGCGCTATAGCTGCCACAAGTGTGGCTTCAAAACAACAAATCAATAGTAAGCCTTAACCCCAACCCAGCACTTTACCAATTAACTCCAACAAATGCAGATAAAAATTACTCTCTAGCTCGCGAAATACGGCAAAAGGTTCCCCAGGATCTCCGAAAAATGGTCTGAGGGTCCATCCCAATTGGCTCCCAACAAATCCATACAGCACTAACCAAGCTTTAAGAAGTCTAGTGCGAGATTTGTTTTCTTCAGCTTCTTGCTCAGTGATCAATCCCATGCATTGGTAAAACACATTGACACCAATTAACCCAGTGATGCCAAATATTACTATATTTAAGAGCTGAAAAAATGTATAATCATCAATCGAGAGACGGAAAAAGAGAGTGATAGGAGCAAAGCCAAATAGCATCACACTAATCACAGATGTCGCCGCCAAAAGCAAAGCTAGGTACTGCCCAAAACTACGTTTAGAGCCTGAGCTAATCTCATAAAAATATAAAGTCGGTAAACAAATCAACAGCGTTAACAAGTATAGCGCCGGTAATTTGATAGCTGAAGAGATAATCTGGAGAGGGCTACTAAACGAGCCGATAATTGCACCATAAATCCCAAAAAATGCCGAGCTGGCAATTAATAAAGAGATAATTTTGATATCAATCCTAATCCCTTGGTCAACCTCCTTCAGGAATCTTTCGCGATCGCCCAAAAACTCCATCACTATAGTAAAGTGGTTCATGACTTACCCCTAGTTAAAATTTAAAGCTACAAAATACAGTTAGCTATAGGAGCATGTCACTTATGCAGAAAATTTGGACTAAAACTATAGCCCCCTCATCGGTTTTAGCTTGCTCTGATAGTACCTATAGCAATCCTACTAAATCATTTTTTCAATCAGCAAAATAGGAAATCCTTGCTGGGCAAGGGTTATAGCGATTCGGCCACTATATTTCACGAATCAGATCGGATTGCTATAGTTCATATGTTCTACAACTCCGACCTGTTCCCTTCACTTGGTTCCAGACAACAACCCATAACGAATCAAGCCCCGGCGATACCCTCGACTCATCAACCCCATCGACAGTGCCGCTTCCACAATTTTCCAATTACTATTGAGCAACCCTAAAAGCGCTTTCGGCTCAAAAGCAGAATCAATCACAATATCCCAAAACGGTTCAACCGCATCTGACCAATCCGCCGTCCGAATAGTTTGGAAATTCAAATTGCCAGCAATTTCCTCATACTCCTGCAAAGAAATCACATAAGGCAAACAATAAACCCGATAAATCTCAGCCAAATGCTGCTGTTCATCTGTTGTCAATTGTCCCGTCGCCAAGGTTATCGGACGATGACACCAAGTTGCCATTAAAAACCTTCCCCCAGGTTTCAGCACCCGATAACATTCTTGAAGAAACTGTTGCTTATCCGGCATATGTTCTCCACTCTCCATCGACCAGACAAAATCAAAGGTTTCATCAGCAAAAGGCATATCCAAAGCATTAGCAACCTGAAACTGAACCCGTGTTGCCAACCCAGCCACTTGCGCTCGTTCAGTCCCTCGTGATGCTTGAACTGGACTTAAGGTAATTCCAGTAACATTTGCTTCAAACTGTTGCGCTAAATAAAGTGAACTCCCACCAATCCCACAACCGACATCCAGAATAGTACTAGCTTGCTCCACTTCAGCCCAACAGAGCAATTCCTCAATCAAGTCAATTTGTGCCTGATGTCGGTTTCTTCTCACGTACCCGCCCAGCCATAATAGCCATGGTGCATATG
>NZ_GL890922.1:13642-28897 GCF_000211815.1 Moorena producens 3L | reverse complement strand
AATATGGCTCTAAGTCCTTTCCTTTTGTAGTTAAGTCCTGAGCCAATGTCTTGGATGATTTCGGCTTCTGGGAACAAGGAATGCATGTATGCGATTTGTCTGGCGAGGTCGTCTTTTGTTTTTGACTACTGACTCGGCAGTACAAATGGTGGCTGGCTTTGGTGGCTGTTGTCTTCCCAAAGTGGCAAGACTAACTGTATCGAACATTCGGTATCCACTTGGAGTTCGTTCGCATTTGATGATGCCATTGTCTGCATACTTCCTTAGCGTTGTTTTGGAGAGTCCCGTAAGTTCGACCGCCTTACGGAGTGGTACTAGTGTCATATTAATAGTCTAGTACTTTAGAATAGTCTTTAGTACACTTTATGACACTTTCTCTAACTGTCCTCTAGCCCTCTAACATACCAACGATACCAATGCTTAGAACTGCGAATGGCTAGCCACAGTAGCAGTAAAGCGATTAATCCTCCTTGTTCTGGAGCATCAAAAGCTAAGATTATCAAAACTACGCACAGAAAATCCTGAAGAAACACTACCCACAGAGGTAAGCCACGCAAACGGTAGAACCATCCCACTTGAACTAACTGGAGTACAAAGGCTAATAAACCGCCGACAATACCGACTACCCAGACATATCCCGTTAGTTCTTCGGCAAACTGAGTCACAGCAATACCAAGAATTGCTCCCACTAGAGGACTTAACACTAGCTGAACTATTTGCAAGACTCGCTGTCCTAATAGCTTTTTGGAGGCAAATAGTTCCACCAATGACCAGGTTGTCAAGATAGTCAGCAAGACTGGGGGATGAATCTGTGACAGTAACGGTACCTTCGACCACAGTTGGTCACTGTGGAGCAAACCAATTACCAACAGAGGCAGGGCAATTCTCATTCCTGCCGCAGCGGAAGCTGAGAGGGCGGCGAGGAGTGCAATCATGAGTGTAGTTACTTTGGCAAGAGGTTTAGTATAAACCAGTAAAGCTTAGCATAATGTAACAAAATATACAGTTTTTTTGTGATTAAATTAAATATAGGACTTACGAAGTTGAGTTGGTTTTGCCCCCCTAACCCCCCAAAATTGGGGGGGAATGATGTCAAAGTCCCCCATAATTGGGGGACCAACGGGGGCTTTGCGTAAGTCCTGAAATAACCAGGACTGGGTAAATGGTAAATATTGTTAGCTGGAGAAATAAGGCCATGTCTGAGTCATTATTTGCTGATGCCAGTAAACGATTGCAGAAATCATTGAAATATGTGTCAATTTCCGAGGATGCGATCGCACGCTTAAAATATCCCAAATCTAGTTTGAGCGTTTCTATCCCAGTCCGCATGGATGATGGCTCCTTACAGATGTTTCAGGGCTATCGGGTTCGCTATGACACCACCAGGGGACCAGCAAAAGGGGGAGTGCGCTATCATCCCAATGTTTGTTTAGATGAAGTCCAATCCTTAGCCTTTTGGATGACCTTTAAATGTGCCACCTTAAATTTGCCCTTCGGCGGTGGCAAAGGAGGAATTACTCTAAATCCTAAAGCCTTATCGAAGCTGGAGTTGGAACGGTTAAGTCGTGGTTACATCGATGCGATCGCAGATTTCATTGGGCCTGATATTGATATTCTCGCTCCCGACGTTTACACCAATTCCATGATTATGGGTTGGATGATGGATCAATACAGCGTCATTCGCCGTCAAATCAGTCCAGGGGTCGTCACAGGTAAACCCTTGGCACTGGGAGGAAGTGTTGGTCGCGATACCGCTACCGCTACTGGCGCGTTTTTTGTGATGGAATCGATTTTGCCCAAATTTGACCAGCTGCCTCAAAATACCACCGTAGCCGTGCAAGGATTTGGTAATGCTGGTGCTGTGATAGCGCAACTGTTAGCTAAAGCAGGCTATAAAGTTGTGGCTGTCAGTGATTCTCAAGGGGGTATTTATGCCAAAAAAGGGTTAGATATTCCCAGTATTCGCCAATACAAAACATCCAGTCAAGGCATTAAAGCTGTTTACTGTCGAGGTAGCGTTTGCAATATTGTTGAGCATGAAGTCATTACTAATCAAGACCTTTTAGCCTTAGATGTAGATGTCTTGATTCCCGCTGCCTTGGAAAATCAAATTACCGAAGAAAACGTTGATAATATCAGAGCAAATTATATCTTTGAAGTAGCGAATGGACCAGTAACCTCTACAGCTGACAATCGTTTGGAAGAAAAAGGCATCTATGTTTTTCCTGACATTTTGGTTAATGCTGGAGGTGTCACGGTTAGCTATTTTGAATGGTTACAAAACCGGAGTGGACACTATTGGAAGCTCGATGAAGTCCATCAACGTCTCAAGGAGAAAATGGTGGAAGAAACTGAAACAATTTGGTCACTTTCTCAGGAACTAGCGGTTTCCATGCGCACAGCTGCTTATGTTCATGCTTTGAATCGCCTGGGAGACTCTCTGGATGCTAAAGGAACTAGGGATTATTATTGTAAAACTTGAGATGTAGCAGTTGTTAATTGGGTGAGGTACTTTGTAAGTATTCAGCTATCAGCTTATGCGCTACGCGCACGCTACGCGAACAGCCGTCAGCCTTCAGCCGTACCAGTTTGACCCGGTGGTGCGTTACGGGATGGACTGTATCAACACTGGCTACCAATAAAATTAGGGTGAGCTCATCCCTAACGCACCCTACGCCACTGATTTTTCTAGATTGGTGACAAGTTCATTTTGTCGGTAATTTATCACCAATCTAGTGACAAATCATCAGAAAATCTCTAATGGTTTGCTAATTATAACGTTTGAGAATTTTATGATTTTAGCAACAGCGTTATCTAGTTAGCGATCGCATACAGCGCAGCAGAGCATATCGCCAACTTATACACACAACGATCAAACGTTAATTTTACCTCTGGTATAGAAAGGCAAATTCCCAAATACCAATCACAGCAAGATTTTGGGGCTTTGATTAAAATTTATTAACAAACCCTTGACAAATAGTCTTTTTTATGAATTTATCACCAAGGCTAGATTAGCTGTTTTGTAACCATTCAGCTATCAGCTGACGCTGTTTTTACCCTGACCATCAGCTGTTGCTGTAACCAACGGTGTATTAATTGTGTCCCACTAGTTATCCTACGGTAAACATAGTGTAAACTTGAATTTATTACTCCCTGGAGAAAATAATTATGTTAACTGAATTGCAGAAGCAGAAATTCCCAAGATTGTTTGAAATGTATGACGCCGACAATAACGGTTTCATTGAGCAAGCGGATTTTGAGCGCTTCCTAGAAAGCTACTCTCAGCTTCGCAGCTGGGAGCCAGGCTCACCCAACTACAATTCCTTTCAATCGAAGTTAATGTCTCGTTGGGATAGTATGCAAAAGTTTGCAGACACCAATCGTGACAATAGGATATCTTTAGAGGAATGGTTGGTATATATCGAGAATATCCTTAATGACCAAGACGCTTATGAAGCAGAAATAAAGGGCATCGCCGGTTTCGTCTTTAGCTTATTTGATACTAATGGGGATGAGCAACTGGATTTGGAGGAATACAGACAATGGTATCGAAGCGCCGGACGTGATGAAAATTTGGCTAACGAGGTATTCAAACGGCTTAATTTAAAGGATGATGACTCCATTTCTAAAGAAAAACATATCGAGCTGATCGATGAATTCTTCCGTAGTGAAGATCCCGAAGCACCTGGTAATTTTGTCTTTGGTCAAGGGTAGATAGAACGGTAAGCATATGCGCTACGCGCAGGCTACGCCAACAGCTATCAGCTGTCAGCCGTCAGCAAATCAACGGGAGGTAGTAAACAAGACGGTGCTGGTACGGCTGGTTGAAAACCCCTGCTCCTCTGATCCGACCCTGTGCAGTTAAAGCGCCTGCTAGCACCTCAAGTAGCACCATCTGTAGCGCATTAGCACCTCAAGTAGCGTGCGCGTAGCGCATTAGCTGATAGCTGACGGCTGAATGCTTACATAGAACCTTACAATATTCCTGTCACAGAAATGTTGCTAAGTAAGCGCCCAGTGTTAAAGGGGAAACTTGCTTCCCCTTTTCCCTACTCCCTAAATTCCCAATTCCCAATTGCTAATGATGCAGGTGCCAACTAGTTCCTTCGACAATATCAGTCCCACAGCGTTACTAGTGGCTTATGCCAGACAGTTTACCGACATTCCTTATGGGCAAGAATTAGCACAATTGGTTAATGCTCAAGCTTTCGTGGAGCAGTTACAAAAACAACAGTCTGATAAATCGTTTGAAGTAGCCGTTTTATTTGAAGGTCGGTATAAAGCTATCAATCAAGTGATGGCTCAATTTCAAAAAACTCAAATCCTTGAACTAGCCTCCGGCTTGATGCCACGGGGCATGGTAATGTCTGGTAACCCTTCTACAACTTTTATCGAGAGTGATTTGCCAGGGATGATAACGCGCAAACAGCAACTGGTGAAACAGCTAATTGGCGGACGCTCAAACTTGCACTTTGTTGGGATTGATGCCACTAGTCAACCCAGCCAATTACCTATCGATGTAGGTTATCTAGATTCCCGAACGCCCATTACTGTAATATCCGAGGGACTACTGCTGTACCTGACATTTAATCAAAAACAGCGGTTGTTTGCTAATGTCCGGGAGTTGCTTCAGGTTTATGGTGGTGTGTGGATAACCCCTGATTTAATTACAAAAGAATATTTGAGTAGGGTACGGCGAAATAGCCCAGCTTGGCAAAAATTGAGCCAGACAGTCAGAGGAATGACAGCCACCTCAGACACAGATACTATCTTTGACAATTTCGATCAGGTTAGACAATTCGTAAATGAGCAAGGGTTTCAGCTTCAGGGGTATAGTATGCTCAATGTATTAGACCAACTAACTTGCTTGCAACCCTTGGGGATTAATCCTGCTGTTGCTGAATCTATACTCGCGGATTCATTTGTTTTTGTGCTTACTCCCGACATCGGAAGTTAAATAGTATGTTAGATTGCATAGTGATTGGAGCAGGGCCAGCTGGTATAGTTACTACCAAAGAATTACTAGAACAAGGTGTAGGCGAGGTAATATGTTTAGAGCAAGCAGAGGATTTGGGCGGGGTTTATGCCAATGCCTACGACAGTTTAGTGCTGACTACATCTTGCGCATTTAGTATGTTTTCGGACTTCTGGATAGGTGATGGCAATCAGCACAAATTCTGGACAAAGAACGAAGCAGTTGACTATTGGAAAAGCTATGCCAAACATTTTGGTATTTTAGATAAAATTCGTTTCAAATCGAAAGTTGTAGCACTCACTCCCCAAGACAATCAAGGGTGGCAAATTCAACTAGCCTCTGGAGAGATTTTGCACTCAAAACGGGTAGCGTTGGCAATTGGTAACAACAGTATCTCAAATTATCCAGAGTGGAAAGATTTATTAACTGAGGTGGAGTTTTCCCATTCCAAGGACTATCGTAATGCTGATAACTTTGTGGGCAAAACAGTATTAGTGGTTGGGGGAGGTGAGTCAGCTTCAGACATCGCCCTAGAAATATCTCGTGTCGCCAACAAGTGCTGGGTCAGCCTTCGCAATTCAGCTGGGTGGATAATACCCAGGAAGAGAGGTGACTATGCTGCCGATACTGCTAGCCATCGTGGTGTATACGGTCTACCAAGGGACTATGGAGATGCTTTGAGCAAACTTATCTTCCGATTAGAGTTGAGCAAAAACGATCCAGTTCATGATACTATATTTGAGCTAAATCAGAAGGTTAAGGCTAAAAAAGGGGTCTGGGGTACATACGGAACTAAAAATATATCCTTACCCAAGGCAATTGTCTATCATGGCTGTCAAGTGGTCGGCGAAATAGTGAAGGTAAAAGATGGTGGCAGGACATTGATCGCGGCTGATGGGGAAACCCTTGAAAACGTGGATGCGGTAGTATTTTGTACCGGCTACAAAAACTATGTGTCTTTCCTGCCTGAGCACTTGAGAACAACTGACCCCCGGAGTCTTTACAAACATATCTTTCATGCCTTGTATCGGGATAAAATCGCTTGGATTGGTTGGGCACGTCCTGCCATTGGCAGTCAGTTTCCTATTACGGAAATGCAAGCCAGATTTTTTGCCTTGATTTGCACTGGTAAACGAACTCTTCCGGCTTCTGAGGAAATGGAGCAGGTGGCATCTATCGATAAAGCCAAATATTTAGAACAGTTTGAACATAATGCCGCTCGGATCCGAAGCTTGCTTGATTATCATATATACATCGACGAGCTAGCTGATTTAATTGGGTGCAAACCGCCCTTGTGGAAATACTTTTTCTTAAATCCTCGGCTCTGGTTTACCATCGTATATGGTCCGACCCAAGGTACCCAGTTTCGTTTACAAGGACCAGGCCAAAAGAAAGCTTTGGCTCAAGAGCTAATTAGGAAGTTACCAGTGATTCCATTCAATAATCACGTTATCAAAGCTGGTCTAAGAGGTCGTGTGATTTATGGGTTCAAGGCTGTAGTTAAGGGGTTGATGAATCCGCTTTATTTTGCTGTGAATTTGGTGAGAAACAAAGGTCAATTAGGGTAAGCATATCCGCTACGCGCACGCTACGCGAACAGCGGTCAGCGGTCAGCGGTCAGCTGAAAATAAACCTCTTTAGGGAGAATTTAATAGTTCGAGGTAAGGTATCAGCTGATAAGCTGTTCGGCATTTAAATTGGTATAATAAAAATTAATAAATAACCCAATAATAGGAAATATGCCAGCAAAAAATTATCTGACAGCAAAAAACAATACTTCAAAAAGCCTTAAAAATAGAAGAAAATGGAAATATTAGAGAACGTATTTTAATTTTGCTGTTGTTGAATAGTGGAAAAACACAGTTAGAAATTGCTGAAGTTTTGGGTTGTTCAAAGAACACAGTCTGTTATTGGTGTGTCCACGGAGATCCAGATGACTTAGAGAGTCTTAAAGATAAAAGAATGAAAGGCAATCACCAAAAAGCAACAAAACAATATATAGAAGTATTATTAGAATTAGTCGAAAAAGAACCCGAAGAATTAGGATATGAATTTGGTCGATGGACAGCTCAAAAATTAGCCGTTCATTTAGAAGATACAACAGGCATCAAGTTAAGTGGGTCTCAAGTTCGTAGGATACTAGTCAAGAAAAAATATGTTTACCTTTGGTCAAAGTATAGCTTAGATTCTAAAAAAGACCATAAAAAAAGGGAAGCATTTAAAAAGAAACTAGATGAGTATTTAAAAATAGAAAAAGAAAGCCCAGAGCGTCTTCAGGTATGGTTTTGGGATGAAAGCGGATTTAGTTTGAGAGTCATCAGAAGAAAAAACTGGTGTAAAAGAGGAAAGCGAAAAAAAGTTAGAGGAGACCGTTCGCGCAGCGTCGGGCTTTGCCCGAAAGGCAAGGGAGAGTTAATGTGATGGGAGCTTTGCGATATTCAGATAAAAAAAGATTTGTAGATTTCCTCAAAAAAAGCAATAGTCAAACTTTTTATGAAGTTTTAAAAACCTTTTATAAAGAGCTAGAAAATGAATGGATGGAAGCGGGTAATCAACTAGAAGACTTTGCTAATAAAGGACCGAAAATCGTCATTATTTTAGACAATGCTAGTTTTCACAAAAAAGCCGAATATATTCATAAAATAGAAGAAGATATGCCGAATATTTATTTAGAATATCTTCCCGAGTATAGTCCTGATTATAACTTAATTGAATTGGTTTGGCATTCAGCAAAAGAATATATTGCCAATCGAGTTTTCAAATCAATTGAAGAATTAGAATGTTTGTTAAATCATCTTTTAAATGAAGGAGGGTTAATTATAAAATGGGTACGAAAAATAAAAAACAAAGGCAATGCTGTTATCACAGTTTAAATGCGCAACAGCTTAGCTGATAGCTGATAGCTTACTTCCCAGGTAGCAGCCAGATCGATCTGATTGAAGATAGAAAACAGCTGATAGCTGAGAGCTGAGAGCTGATAGCTGATAGCTGAGAGCTGAGAGCTGATAGCTGAGAGCTGAGAGCTGAGAGCTGAGAGCTGATAGCTGAGAGCTGATAGCTGAGAGCTGATAGCTGATAGCTGATAGCTGATAGCTCACAGCTGACGGCTGACCGCTGAGAGCTGACAGCTGACCTAGGGAGTAAACCCTAGAGTTTTTGTATGATTTAAGTTAACTCTCTTAACTTAATCCTCTTGAATGCCATGACTGACAATGTTCTTGACGTCCGTAATCTGAAAGTCCAATTCCAAACCGATGTAAAACAGGTCACAGCCGTTGACAGCATAGACTTTCAACTGCGTCGAGGACAAACCCTAGGGATTGTGGGGGAGTCAGGCTCTGGGAAATCAGTCACGTCTTTGGCCATAATGGGTTTGGTACCCTATCCTGGTAAGGTTACCAATGGCGAGATTTATTTCCGACCCTCAGCTCGGGAAAAAGAAGTGGATTTGCTAGGGCTGAGTCCTGATCAAAAACAGTCCTACCGGGGTGGTCAAATCTCAATGATTTTCCAAGAACCCATGACTTCCCTTAACCCAGTTTATACCTGTGGGTTTCAACTGACGGAAGCAATTCTGCAACACCAGGATGTTTCCCTAAAAGAAGCAAGGCGTCAAGCCATGGCTCGTCTTCAAGAGGTGAAGCTACTCCCTAGCGATCAACAATTGAGGGAGACTTTTCTAGAGGAATTCCGTCGGGAGAACCCTGGTCAAGCAATACCAGGGGAACGGCTAATTAATCGCCACATTAACCAGCAAAAACGGGAAATATTAAAGCGTTATCCCCATGAACTGTCTGGTGGTCAATTGCAGCGGGTCATGATTGCGATCGCAATTTCTTGTAACCCTGATGTGTTGATTGCTGATGAACCCACTACTGCTCTTGATGTTACCGTACAGGCAACTATTCTGGATTTGCTGAGGGAGTTACGGGATACCCGAGGGATGTCCATGATTTTTATTACCCACGACTTAGGGGTAATTGCGGAAATTGCTGACAGCGTAGCGGTGATGTACCAAGGCAAAATTGTGGAAAGGGGTGATGTCTGGAAAATTTTCTCTGAGCCAAACCATCCCTACACCAAGGGATTATTAGCCTGTCGCCCAACTCTGGATAAAACTGTAACATACCTACCAACTGTTTCTGACTTCATGGAGGTGGTAACTACTGCTAGTGGGGAAGAGGTAATCCGAGAAAAATCAAAAGGGTTGAATGTTGACCGGTTCCAGCTTCAAACTTCGTCAGATAACCTACCCTACGGGAACGCTAAAGGCGAACAACCTTCAACCTCCCAACCTTCAACCTCCCAACCTTCAACCTCCCAACCTTCAACCTCCCAACCTTCAACCTCCCAACCTTGGCCAAAAGGCCACGCTACGCGAACAACCTTCAACCAAACAACCACACAACCATTAGTTTCGGTGCGTAACTTACAGGTAGGCTTTCCCATTCGAGGCGTATTTGGCGGGACGAAACGCTATCTGATGGCAGTCAATGGAGTATCTTTTGATGTTTATCCCAGTGAAACCTTGGGCTTAGTAGGAGAATCCGGTTGTGGCAAATCTACCCTGGCACGAACATTGCTGCGCTTGATTGAACCAATGAGTGGAGAAGTAAACTTTGATGGTAAAGAGATTACCACCATCAAGGGTATGGGTTTGCGGCAATTACGCCGTGAAATGCAAATTGTGTTTCAGAATCCCTTTAGTTCCCTCGACCCACGACTAAAGATTGGGGAAGCAGTGATGGAACCCCTATTGATTCATGATGTTGGGGGTAATAGTAAGGAAAAACGCGATCGCGTGGCTGAGTTGTTGGAGCGAGTGGATTTAAATCCTGACTGGATGAATCGCTATCCTCACGAATTTTCTGGAGGTCAGCGCCAGCGGGTCTGTATTGCTAGGGCACTCGCTCTTAATCCTAAGTTTATCATTTGTGATGAATCCGTTTCTGCTCTAGATGTTTCCGTACAGGCACAAGTCCTGAATTTGCTGAAACAATTGCAGGAGGATTTCGGCTTAACCTATATATTCATTTCCCATGACTTGAGTGTAGTTAAATTCATGAGCGATCGCATTATGGTAATGAACCAGGGCAAAATTGAAGAAATTGGTCCCGCTGACAGTATTTATCGAGAACCGAAACAGGATTATACTCGTCAGCTGATTGCTTCTATTCCCACTGGTACTCTCGATCGGATTCAACAGCAGCAACACAGACGACAAGCTATGGAAATACCTGAGATTAATGATCCATGGTCTATTAATTCTGAGATTAGTGATCCATGGTCTGTTAATTAAGGGAAAGGTTATTTTTTTTAAATTCAAAATGCCAAATTAAAAATTCAAAATTACATAAGCTATCAGCTAATGCCCTACGCGCACGCTACTTGAGGTGCTATCAGCCTCGAAGTCTGTGCCAGGAGTCATGGAATTTTCCCCATACTTTCAATTCTCATTAATCTGGAATTATTAAATTATCTCGTTCTAGGTTTATTGTAAGCACCTCAAGTAGCGTGAGCTTTTAGCTGACGGCTGACGGCTGACGGCTGACGGCTTACAAAATTACTAGCCTTATAATTTTGAATTGTTGACAACAAATACAAGCCTCTGAATTCATTTCGGGGGTATTTTTTAATTTTGAATTGATAATTTTGAATGGTCGCAAAGCAATTGACGTTCCTCCCAAATTAGTTTTTTAAGTTTTTTAACGTTTTTACAGTATTTAAATGTTTTGTGTTATTATGAAAGTAAGGAGATAAGGAGATAGAAAGAAGCCAGCGCAAAGTTTCCATGGCAAACGCTGGCTTCTGGCTCCTCCATTAACAGGAGATACATCCTATGCTAAAACCATTTCACCAAGAAAGTCTGGCACAGGCTTCGACCCTGTGTGCCACAAGCTTCTAGCCTGTCCCACACTGACTATGAACTGGGGTATAGTCATAGATCCCTGATATCGCGATACCCGACATCGCTGTCAGTGGCGGATTTGCCACCTCATTTTGCGCTAGCGCTAGACTTTTGCAGTTCACCAGCCATAAGCTTACTGCCAAGGGAACAAGACTTAGAAACTCTAGCAGTAGAGGAGGCTTTTTGACACTCCCCGGTCTAAAGACGCGGGGATTCTGCTGACAAGATAAACTTAGGTAACGTCCAAAGTCTAATCTTCGCTACGGTAGTCAAACACCGTCTACTCAGTCTGGATAGGTCTATGCCTAGCTTTCTGGCTACTTTTCTCAAGATATTTGCACTACCATTTAAGTCAGCATTTACTATTGACTTATTTGAAGTCTTATAAAGACCGCGCTTTACACGCTTTCCTGATGCTTTCCACCCACTTGGTTTTTCTCCATAAGCAGGTAGGGAGTCTCCATCAAGATAGCTGGCCTTACTGGTGTAAGCTTCCTCCGTCAATTCCAAATGGATTCCGTGTAAACTGCACAACTGAGATAGCCTATCTTTTAGCTTCCCTAAAGGTATTTGAACAAACTGTTGATTGTTTATCCTACCCATATTGGAGCATTGTTTAAAACCTTCATTCCAGCCTAGGACTATAGTCCCAATACTGTATTCAAGGCAATGGTTGATTATTATCTTAGCGGCCTTATTTATTCCATCTCTCATCCGATGGTTCCGTTTCCGAGTAACCCTATCAAGCCAATTATCCCAATAATCTTTTGCTCTACCTTTCTTTCTTGTAGAGACTTGCTTGTTCCAATATTGGTTAAAGGACTTCATGGCACGACAGTCTATTAAAAAAGAATTTCCTAAAGTGTCAACGCAAGCCGCTAAATTACTAGAAGTCCCTAAATCTATACTCAAAGCCTCTTTGCTTTTATCTTTGACTTGGACTGACTCTGGTATCTCATAAGATACTTCTAGGTAAAAAGCCCCATTTTTAGGTAAAATAGTCCATTCTTTTATTTTTATATCTTCTAAATTACTAGGAAAAGACAGAGAGAAGTTTTTGATTCCAAACCATCTCTTTACATTTAATCCCAGAGAAAAAGTAATTAAGTCTTCATGTCTCTTTGGCTTTTGCCCTCCTGAATTTGGATAAGAGACTTTAAACATCTTTTTCCCTTTCAAATATCCAGGAGGCTTCGGTCTACTTTTTAAACCCCCTTTGAACCAAGACTCTCTTAGCTTCTTATAGGATTTAAGTGCTTCGGCCACACTCATCAATGTCTGCTGGGCTGGGGTGGAGGGGAGAGACTTAGCTACAATCGTCTTTCCTACGCTTTTTTCATATATCAAGTCGAATTTACCTGTAAGTAGTTTTCCTGTTTTGAAAAACACTTGACGAGAAAAGTAAACTCCCATATTGTACAGTTTCCCTGACTGCTCACAAAGATAAGTCAGGATTGCCTCTGTCTCTTTGTCCGGGTGTAAAAGGATTTGCTGAACCCCTACTTTTAACTTCTTTTTAGCCATTATCGACCCTCAGGGGTTTGTCGTTAACTATATATTAACCTACAATAAAAACAACAGCAAGTCCGGAGAGAAAATAAATTGAGAAAGAGCGGTTTTGAGTACAGACACTACAACCATGCGGTCGGGGTGTGTACTGTACATTTAGTATGGATACCGAAAAGAATAAAAAAGGTATTGGTAGGAAAGATTAGGGATAGGATTTACGAATTTTTTACTGAGATAGCTTCGGAGAAGAACTGGAATATTAAAGCTTTAGAGGTTGCTCCTGATCATATTCACCTTTTTGTAGAGATAAATCCAACAGATGCTATTTATCAAGTAGTCAGGGCTTTCAAAGGCAGAAGTGCAAACTACTTGCGAAAAGAGTTCCCTGAATTAAAAAAACTGCCATCTCTTTGGACTAATAGTTATTTTTTTAGTACCGCAGGGAAGGTGAGTAGTGAAACTATTCAGCGGTATATCAACGACCCTCACCACGGATAAGAAGGTGGCTAAAGCCACTATGGAGAATTCCTCCCCGGTCTTTAGACACGGGGAGGAATTCTACCTAGATCTTTATGAAAAAGCCCCGTCCTCTAACCCTAAAAGACCGAGCCTTAATCCAGCGCTACAGTAACTGCCAATTGGGGATGACACCACAACAGTTTTATGGCAAATGGTTAGTGACTTACGAGGTCATCGCCTGTATTTGCTCCCGTAGTGATGCTACAGTACAGCGCTGGTTTGCCAGAGGTGACAACTATCGCTCTCCCATGCCCATCGATTTGTACCATCTGGCCATAATGGATTTCCTTCTGGAGCATTTTGAAGAAATTCCTGAAGAACTCAAGAATTTCCTGTGTCCCCCAGATTAATATCAAGTCCGGTTGAATACCCATTATAAAAGTGTGGGGAGATGGGGAGATGGGGAGATGGGGGAGATGGGGGAGATGGGGGAGATTTGATATCCAGCTAATATCACTATTGTCAGGCTTGGGTAATGGTAATGGGTAATTGTGATTACTCTGGTACCATTACCCATTACCAAAAATAATACCAATGGTTCAAAGTAAGACTACGCATAAATTCCTAGGGATATCAGAAATAAGTAGTCGGACAAAAGTTTTTGGTGCTGTATAAAGTTTTGTAAATATAGGCAAAACCTTTTGGGGTAAAGGTTACAAGCATTTTACATTTTTCGAGATAGTACTGTTTATTTATGTCCGACTACTTAATTGTTATTTTTATGTCCCATTATTTTTTAATCATTAAGTTTCGAGATGATGTATTTGTGACTCTGAAGTACCAATCGGATAATGATCAAGAAGTTATATTAGTAGACTAATTAAAAATTTTCGCCAATTTGGCGTTACAACTAGGGGGGCATGGCTTTTAATAGATTTATAGGGAAATAGTTGTGTCTATTTGTTGTGTCTATTTCTAGTTAGGAACATCAGTTAGCCACATTCTATATCCTATTTCCCCACATCCTATTTATCCACTAGGAGTTAAAAGCCATGTCTAATATGGACAAACCAGAAGAAAATTCCCAAGCAGTTCCCTTTTTCGCCCGCTACCTAGAAGGGCAATGGTGCGAAGAGCTATCTGAAGAGGAAATGGATGATGTTAGAGGCGGTCGCGGATTTGCGTTCACAGAGAAGTTCCCCTCTGATTTTGAAGATGGTGCCGGATGCTTTACTCGCAAGTATCCCTCAGATCACGAAGAGGGTGGTGGTGGTCCAGCCTTGACTAAGAAGTATCCCTCTGATCACGAAGAGGGTGGCGGTGGTCCAATTGCGATGACCCAGAAGTTCCCATCGGATCAAGAAGATGGTGGCGGTGGTTCAGTTGTGACCCTGAAGTTCCCTTCTGATGAGGAAGATGCTCCCCACAAGTAATATCGTATCGAGTTGACTATAGGGTTTACTAATTAGCGTGAGGTACATCTAAATTTTATTCGCTGTTCCGAAACTCCGAAGCTCCCTTCTAAAACCAAGAAGGAAAGTACCCAGGGCTATAACATTTCTGAAAATGTGCTTGAGTGTGTCTAGTCCAAACTGGCACCGTCTTTGCGCCTGAGCCATATTTGAAAAGTCATGAGAACGATAGATATTTAGAGCAAAGTTACGAGCAACGGCAAAGATTTGAGGTAACTGATGCATGCGAATACGTGAAGCATCTTCACCCTGAGTAACCAAATCGCACATAATGAACCTTGTTCTCTACACCCCAATATCCAAGGGATGCGCTGAGGCTTTGGACTCAGCAGACAAGGGCGTAAGAAGCAACATAGTAGCGTGTTTCCTTTTCCAGACGGTGTTGCCCCCCCTTTTTGAATTGTCGAACACTAAGGGTTCGAATCAGAGTCTAATGCCCTGGCCAGGGCTGGATGTTGTCGAGTTGGTTGCAGATGCGTGCCGACCCGTTTCTCGATCCGACCATGTCCTTAAGTAATGTCAGTATGACTGTGTTCGGCTACAAAGTAAGCTTTGACGCTTTTGAATAGATTGCCCTGATTGCCTTTAATCGCCCCCAGGTAGTGATTCTCAGCTCTCTTTGATCAACTGAGCCGTTTTTTTGAGTGCTAATCGCATCTATGGCGTTGACCACACCCTTAACAGCCAGTTGGGTAATAAATTCTGGTATTGAAGTTACCGTAAGGTAGTGGTCGCCTTTATGGTTAGTCGGCTATGCATAAAAGGGTTAAAACTTTTTGATTAAGGCGACCACTACCTAAGGTTTCGTCTCTTGGCTTTGACGCACGTTCGTTTTGCTATCCACTTGATCAGGCTCTTGAATCAAACCCCGCTCGACCAGGTAAGCACTGACTAACATAATTGCGCTTGTGAGGGGGAGAATCAGGATTTCC
>NZ_GL890922.1:0-13609 GCF_000211815.1 Moorena producens 3L | reverse complement strand
GCCTTGGGTTCAATGCCAAAGAACCGAGCCAGGGCCGCAGAATACTGCTGATAATCCTTTGGTTTTTAGGACACGACGAATCGTGCTGTAGGAAGGAATTCGCCGCTTTGGGGGTAGAAAACGTTCAATCTTGTCCTCCCGATAGCTGTTGAGCCAATCGCCAATCGCTCTTAACCCTCGGTTACCAGCCGCTATAGCCTGAAGTTACAGAGCTAGACATAGAGCGACTTTATGCCGTTTACCTGAGACCTTGCGCACATCTGGGATATCAGAAAAGGCTTCTAAAATCTCGATCGGCTCTGGGGTTGACTCCTCTTGGGACAGGCTAGGCAGTAAAACAGCAGGGGCAGATTGGGGGGGCTGACCCATGGTCACTAATCAAACTCTCGGTTAACTTGTAAGCCTAGCATTTCTTGGCTTTCATGAGAATGAAATAGCCCTGGGAAAGTACCTCACCCAATTTATAACTGCTATAACACAATTAACAAAGGTCAAAGATTCGATGCAGCAGGTAATTACAGCAAAGCTGAAGTTGAACTGCACACCGGAGCAAAAGCAAAAGCTTCGTGCAGTTACTTTAGCTTATCGTGATGCCTTGAACTATACATCGAAATTGGCGTTTGACAAAGGCAAACTTTCTGATGCGGCTAAGTTACAAAAGCAGGTTTACTACGACATTCGAGAACGCTTTAGGTTACCAGCCCAAATGGCATGTAACGTACCTCGACAGGTAGCTGCAATCTATAAAAATCTCTGGATGAAAGTAGAGCGTAATGCTACTCACTTAAAATCCGGGATTACCAACAAGCGTTACCAAGGCTTAGATCCCCCTCCTAAATTCAGAGCTCGGACCTGTACGTTTAGTTACAAGCGTGACTACTCATTTGTTAAAGGTAAAGCTAGCCTAGTTACCTTAGAAGGTCCCATAAAAATTGACTACTCCGGAGCTCAAAAACACTTAGACTTGATTCATTCAGGTGCTGCAAAAATAGGTACAGCAATAATTTGCACTTCATTGACTATAAAGCCGTTTTGGGTGGCGCTTTAGCGATTAGAGTTGATGCTAATTTCACCTCCCAGTCATGTCCCCGTTGTGGTCACACCAATAAAGCCAATCGACCCAATCAGGGCTTAGATTTTGATTGCATGGCTTGTGGATACAAACTACATGCTGATTTAGTTGGAGCCAAGAATATCGCACTGAGAACGCTCCTCTTGAGGCAAGACTTTGAGAGGACGGGGCGACTTTCAACCGTCCCTGATGTGTCCCAGGATGAAACCAAAACTCTAGACTGAGGGGATTGCCAAAGGCTAGCCTATCTCGGGAATTAGATTGGAGGTGAACTGTAGACACAATCCCCTTGCCAAGGGTGTACTCGATTAGGGTACTCGATTAGACAGGGGTAGTTGAAATAATTACCGATACTATTTCTCCCTTTGCGTCAACTGAGCTTTTGAAACCCGCGATCAGCCCTCAGCTATCAGCTTTGGGCTGAGTGTTATTTATTTTACTTAGGACTTACGAAGTTTAGTTGGTTTTGCCCCCCTAACCCCCCAAGTTTGGGGGATTACTCAAAAAGTCCCCCAAACTTGGGGGATTTAGGGGGCAATGGCTAATTCCTATTACTGTTATTTATTCTTCACCATTAACGTATATGAACCGATCTCGTGATATAATTCTATTAATAACCCACAGTGGTGATTACTTCACTATTGATAGAGTAGCGGAATCCCTATCAAAAAGAGGGGTTAGTAGACAGTTATGCAAAGTGTCATAAAGTCTAGTAAAGTCTTTTCATAATTGTTAGAATAGAGACATGACACTAGTACCACGACCTAAGGCGGTCGAACTTACGGGACTCTCTCAAACCACTTTGAGGAAATATGCAGACAATGGCATCATCAAATGCGAACGAACCCCAAGCGGGTACAGAATGTTCGATACAGTTAGTCTTGCCACTTTGGGGAAACGAAAAGCTCCCGAGCCAGTCACAATTTGTTACTGCCGAGTCAGTAGCAGCAAGCAATTTGACGATCTCGCCAGGCAAGTCGCATACATGCATTCCATGTTCCCAGAAGCGGAAATCATCAAGGATATCGGTTCAGGACTCAACTACAAAAGGAAAGGGCTTAGAACCATACTGGAACGACTTATGCAAGGATGTCAGCTCACTATTGTTGTTGCCTGTAGAGACAGACTCACTCGATTCGGGTTTGAACTGTTTGAATACCTGGCAGAGCTCAACGGTGGCAAAATCCTGGTTCTCGACCAGCCTGAAAGCTGTCGAGGATCCGAACTCACAGCGGATCTTCTCTGAATCATTCACGTCTTCTCTTGTCGGGTTCACGGACTCCGAAAGTACGGGGCAAAAATCAAAAAAGATTCGGATATTCCTCAATGCTGAACAACGTTCCATTATTCGTAAATGGTTTGGAGTGTCCCGTTATGTATTCAATAAAACCGTCAAGATACTCCAAAATGGCGAAATAAAAGCTAATTGGAAAGCTATCAAAACTGGGATATTAAATGACCTTCCCGAGTGGTGTAAAGCAGTGCCTTATCAAATTAAATCCATAGGGATTAAGGATGCTTGCACCGCTGTCAGGGAATCCAAGAAAAAGTACAAAAAGACTGGGCAAATTAATCGGGTTAGGTTTAGGTCTCGAAAAAATCCTGTTCAGTCTTGCTACATCCCAAAGTCAGCGGTCTCGGAGAAGGGGGTTTATCACACAAAATTAGGGACTTTAACCTTTTCCGAATCTTTGCCTGATAACAGGGGAGATTGTCGATTAACCAGCACGAATGGGGACTACTATTTAACAGTCCCTCATCAAACTACTCAAACGAAAGCCGATAACCAAGGTAGAGTGGTAGCGATAGACCCCGGTGTTAGAACATTTCTGACGTTTTTTAGCGAAAATTCTGTAGGAAAGATTGGTCACGGAGATTTTTCCAGAATTCAGAGACTTTGTACTCATCTTGATAATTTACTGTCAAAAATTAGCAAGGCGTCTAGGAATCAGAAGCGACGAATGAGGAAAGCTGCTAGGCGAATTATCATTAGAATTCAAAATCTAATAAACGAACTCCATCACAAAGCTGCTCGATTCTTAGTTGACCACTTTGATGTGATATTACTTCCAACTTTTGAGACGTCTGAAATGTCAAAAAAAGGAAAAAGAAAAATCCGGTCAAAAACTGTACGGAATTTGCTCACATTTTCCCATTTTAGGTTTAAAGAGTTTTTAAAGCATAAAGCTTCGGAAACCGGCAAAATAGTAGTGGATGTTTGTGAAGCCTATACGAGTAAGACAGTTAGCTGGACTGGAGGTGCGGCTCGTTCTTACTAGGAGCCTCTAGAAACTAGAGGGGTATGAGTAAGGGGAATCGTGAGGGTAACACCCTCAAAAGATTTCTAACTATCTATTGGATGGCGGTGAAAACCCGCCCCTTGAAGAGATAAGTGACTCCCTATCTGGCCACACCGAGCAGGGCGACATCCCTACAGAGTGAAGCTGGCACCAGGGCGCAATCAGTTGAAAAGAAGCAGGTAACAACACTGGCGCTAAAGGGGAGGTGACATGGTTAAACAAGTCCTAGAAAAATGTCCTACCAGCCTACCATAACCTGAAAAACCAATATGGAATGTATCCTCTACTCTCACAGCGTCTTCTCCAGAATAGCTGTAATCTCCGAGAGGAGGATGGGCAAATTGGACTGACCTAAATCACCACAACAATCTAATAGATGGAACGAGTAAAAACGGCAGCAACACGAGGTCTAAGGAACGGTCGAAACCCTAGTAAGTTATGTCAAACTTAATCCCTCCTGCCGGGTAGGATGTGACCGAAAACTGGTCACGGGTATCAAGTATATAGACTTTGGAGAAGAGCATGGGTAGACACAGCAAAAAAGCTAGTGACCTTTGGAAAGGGCAACAGTGGAAGAAACTTCGCCAAAACCTTTTTCGCCTACAAAGACGTTTATATAAAGCAGTTCAAGCTGGAAACCTGAGAAAAGCCAGGTCTCTACAGAAACTGATAATGAAATCCCGCTCAGCACAACTACTGGCCATCCGTCAAGTAACACAGCTCAACAAGGGTAAGAAAACCCCCGGCATTGATGGTAAGTCATCCCTCACATACCGGCAGAGATTAGAGCTACTTGAGCTATTGAACCAATATGGCTCCGACTGGAAACATACTGGACTACGGGAAGTCCCGATAGCCAAGAAGAACGGGAAAACGCGAATGCTGAAAATCCCGACAATCGCTGATAGAGCATGGCAATGTCTAGTGAAATACGCCCTAGAACCTGCACACGAAGCTACCTTTCACGCCCGGAGTTACGGGTTTAGGACTGGACGAAGTGCGCACGATGCCCAAAAACACGTGTTCAATAACCTGAACTCAAGTTGCAACGGCATCACAAAAAGGGTCATAGAACTAGACATCAAAAAGTGTTTTGACCGCATATCACACAGCTCCATAATGGATAGACTGTTAGCACCGGCATCCATAAAACAGGGGATTTTTAGATGTTTAAAAGCGGGCGTCAGTCCGGAATTCACGGAGCAAGGAACACCCCAAGGAGGTGTGGTCAGCCCACTCTTAGCCAACGTGGCACTAAATGGAATTGAAAGCCTACACCAATCAATCCGCTACGCGGATGACATGGTAATATTCCTGAAACCTAACGAAGACGCTCAAAAGGTGTTAAAAAAGGTCAAGGAATTCTTAACTGAACGCGGAATGGAAATCAGCGAAGAAAAGACCAAAATAACTCACTCGACAGACGGTTTTGACTTCCTGGGCTGGAACTTCCGAGTCCAGAAAAATGGAAAGTTCCGAAGTATTCCCTCAGCGGAAAACCTAAGAACCATCAAAAAGAAGATTAAAGCCGTGGCCAACAGCTCGAACTATGGTGCAAAAATAAAGGCTGAAAAATTAGCTCCCATAATAAGGGGCTGGAGAAATTACCACCGGAATTGCAAGATGGACGGCTCCCGAAACTCTCTGTGGTTCACTGCAAAGAGAACAGAAGAGAAATTCAGAAAAGAGAAGAAAATCAATCGATACGAATCCGAAAGATTAGTAAAGAAAGCATTCCCGGCGGTGAAATATAAGGAAAACAAGCATATTAAAGTCAGGGGCACCAAGTCCCCCTATGACGGAGACTTGGTGTACTGGAGCCAAAGGAACTCTGGACTCTACGATAATGCTACTTCCAAAGCCTTGAAGAAGCAAAACCATTGCTGTGGACATTGTGGTCACAAGTTAATAGGCAACGAATCTGTACACCTTCATCACCTAGATGGAAACCACGACAATTGGAAACCAAAGAATTTAATGGCGGTTCACCAGAGCTGCCACCAATACATACACAGCAGCCAAAAAGATACTTAGGAGCCGTATGCAACGAAAGTCGCACGTACGGATTTGTAGGAGAGATGCTCCCCTTAATAGGGGACATCGACTCTAACAAATAGTTAACATCGGAGGCAGTAAGACTATTAGGTCTTTGATTGATGGCCGAGTAATGGATTGACCTTTGGTCACGCTTTCGGCAAAGCCGACGCTGCGCGAACGCGAACGCGACATCAATGGCGCTCGCGGGATATTCCTAAGAGCTTTGGTAGATACACCCTGGCTGAGTAATCAGCTTGCATTGGTGAGCTAAGGTCTGCTTTGGTAGACTTTAGTAGCCAAAAAGTATCGGCTAAACCCTTTCGCTTCGATACGGATCAATTTCCCAGTAAGGTGCAACTAGCAGCCGGGATCAGTAGCGAGGGGCTTAGTTACCAGTTAGACTATAGTGGACAGTCGATTAAAACCGAAGACGTGCAAGGGGTTTGGATGCGACGACTCTGGCATCCACAAGTCAGCCCAGACTTAGCTCCCCAATTCCAAGACGCTTGCGTTAGGGAATCATTAGCAACCATTGATGGTTTCTTAGATCATCTCAACCATGCTCGTTGGGTAGATAGGTTAGAACGAATCCGAGAGGCAGAAAACAAACCACGTCAACTCAGAATTGCCAATGAAGTTGGTCTGCTCGTTCCCCGCACTCTGGTCACGAATAATCCAGATCGGATGCGGGGTTTTTTTGCTGAGGTTGGAGGAAAGATGGTGGCTAAGTTGCTTACTCCTCTTTCCTATAGTATGGAAGCCTCTTCTTTTTTCCTATATACCAGCGTTGTCAAAGAAGAAGACCTCCAAGAGGCAGAAATGTTGCGCTATAGCCCCATGGTCTTCCAAGAGGAGATTCCTAAACAGCGGGAGTTGCGAATAACATTCGTGGCGGGAAATCTATTTGTAGGGGCTCTCGATGCTTCTCGGTATTCTGCAACAACAATGGATTGGCGGTCTGCTAAACCAGAGGACTGTGCTTGGGAACCTGATCAATTGCCCAGTCAGGTTGCCCATGGCCTGAATGCTTTGATGGCAAGGTTGGGACTAACCTATGGCGCTATTGATATGATTGTCACCCCAGACGGTGAGTATGTCTTCCTAGAAGTTAACCCCACTGGCGAATGGGGCATGCTAGAGCGAGATTTAGGTTACCCCATTTCTGATGCGATCGCAGATGCCTTGTTGTCTGAGGTTGCCAATTAAGGCAACAGGCAACAGGCAACAGGCAATAGGCAATAATAAAGATATTTTTAAGGCAATAATATCTCTCATTATTAATGATTTTTTTAATAAAAACTGTACAGCATAAGTGCAATCAACCCGATAAATTAAAAAATAATATCAACTATGATTTATTTATGTTTTATATAAAATTTTTTTAAAAAAAAATAGGTGTTTATGCAAATATAGCAGTCGCCAGAGCAGTTAGGACATGACAAAAGTCTCAAACCTAAGTAAGCGATGCAGCGCGGTCTTGGGGGTTTCCCCCATGAGCGACTGCATCAAGAAGCGCAAGAGTTTGACTTCTGACTTCTGACTTCTGACTTCTGCTATATTTTGTGATTTTCGGGTATTAATTATTCATAATAATTAACTTTGATAATTTGTTATTTTTACTTTTTGATTGATACTTAACAAGTTTATTCTCCCTACTCCCTACTCCCTACTCCCTACTCCCGATTCCCGATTCCCGATTCCCGATTCCCGATTCCTATTAACAATGACAGTTTTAATTATTACCCATAGCCAAGACAACCAAAGCATTCCCCTAGTGGTAAAAGCCATTGAAGAAAAAGGGGGGAAAGCCTTTCGGTTTGATACTGACCGATTTCCCACGGAAGTCCAGTTAGATGTCTATTACGGTAAGAATAGAGACGGTAAGAATACAGAAAGACTAATCCTGAAGTCTGAGGAAGAAAAGCTAGATTTGCAGGAGGTCTCAGCAGTTTGGTATCGGCGCATTGCCATGGGGGCAAGAATTCCCAGCACCATGGATCCGCAAATGCGGCAAGCCTCTGTACAAGAATCTCGTGTAACTATCCAAGGTATGATTGCCAGTATCGATGGCTTCCACTTGGATCGGGTCCCTGTGGTTGAGCAAGCCAAAAATAAGCAGTTACAGCTAAAAGTAGCACGGGAACTCGGGATAGATACTCCTCTTAACCTCACCACCAATAATCCCGCAGCAGTGGTGGAATTTGCCAAAGAATGTGAGTCAGGTATAATCACCAAGATGCTTTCATCCTTTGCCATCTATGATCAGCAGGGACAGGAGCAGGTAGTGTTTACCAATCCGGTCAAACCGGAGGATTTGGACAACTTGGATGGACTAAGGTTCTGTCCAATGACCTTTCAGGAACATCTGCCTAAGGCACTAGAGTTACGAACGAAAATTGTCGGAAAGCAAGTGTTCACTGCTTCGATAGACTCTCAACAGTTTCCAGGTGCTCGTTATGACTGGCGGCGACGGGGCGTTGATTCCCTAAACGCTTGGCAGCCCTATCAGCTGCCCCAGGATCTGGAAGAAAAGTTGCTGAAGCTAATGGATTACTTTGGGTTGAACTATGGCGCGATTGATATTATTCTAACTCCCGATGGTCGCCATGTATTTCTTGAGGTGAATCCAGTGGGAGAATTCTTCTGGCTTGAGCTTTGCCCTGGCTTACCAATTTCCCAGGCTATTGCTGATGTTTTGCTGAACTTGGTGCCACGCCGTTATTAGTACTAATTTTTTTTAGCAGCACTAGAGCTTGTAGGGTGGGCAAAAGCAGTTTGGTTGTTTTGAGTATTTTAGATAATGGAACTTTGCCCACCTTACTTTAATTGGTATTTTTTTTACAGGGAAGTGTGGGGAGATGGGAATTCCCGATTTCCCGATCTCCAGACTATAGCTACTTTTAGTTACAGTTAATAATGAAAAATCAATTATTTTATCTAATTAAAATAACATCTACTATTTTAATTACTTGCGCTTTAGGTCTAGAAATTTGGTATATTTATTTACAGTTAACCCATGGCTCTCTACCAAGTAACCTCTATGCTGCATTGTGCCTAGGAAGTATTGCTCTAATCTCCCATTTTATTGAAGGTGTAATCGCTGCTTTTAAAGCTAACAGTTGTGATAAAAATCCTATAAATTATGGCATTTATACTTTTTTTGTCGGGTTTGTTGGATTGTGGGAATTATTTAATCCAACTTCAGAAAGTTCTAGTTATAAATAAACCGTTGTACTGGGTTATTTCCGGATCTCAAGCAAAAAATGATCGTTCTTAATCCCATATCTTACTAACTAGGGCGCTCTAGCGGACGCGATCGCTAATAGTTCGCTTTTTGCCTACAGGTGTTGCTCGCGCCCCTAAGCTTGATGCGGTTATAGGTAAAGATCGGATGTTGCTGAATCAAGAAATGCCAAATAATTATATATAAGATGGGGTTCTTATAGTAATAATGCTTCCCAAACTCCCGATTCCCGATTCCCGTTCCCCTCCTGGGAGGGGTTAGGGGTGGGTTCCGATTCCCGACTCCCGACTCCCTTCTTATTAATACTCACCTACCGTGCCCGTAATTCTGTTTCTAGTTTGCCTAAATCCTCTTTCAGGAAAACCGTAAGTTGCCCAATGAAAGCCTTGCCGGTATCATTTTGAGTTATTTCTATCCAATAGCCGTATTGTTCTCCTAACAAGAGTTGACCCTGTTCAGCTGACCACAGTGGTAGGTTTTGTCGCCGTGATAACTCTAAGATTTCTCGAGAGGGATAGGTATATACAAACTGAGCGCTATTGTAATCTCGATAAATCTTTGGACCATAGACAGTGCGCAGGGATTCCTCCAGGCGTTCGAGGGTTACCCCATTAACTTGGTCATGGATAGCAATGCGTTCACTGCGAATTGTACTCCGGTCTTTTGGATAAGAGATGGTACCAGGAGGCAAGACCGTGGCTTGAAAGGTAAATCGTTCCCCAGCCGTATCACTCTTGCGCACTAGTAATCCATCTCCAATACCAGGTCGTAGAGTGGGGTGACCGTTAATCCATGCAGCAACTTGATCAGTTCTCTGACCAGGCAGGGCATTAACCCCATTGCCGGTTAGTGCGAATATAATGCCCAGTGATAGAAATGACCCTATTTTAATAACATTCATAGAGAGCACCTATTACCTGAATCTTGGGTAAATTTTAGCATTTTGATACCGAAGCAGAAAAACCCCGACCTCGAAAAGAAGTCAGGGTTTTTGTTACTAAAGCAACATGGCTTTTAGAGCTAGTGGTGCGTTACGGGACAAGCTATCCCAACCCTGACGACCGTGAAAATGATGGCTAGCAGGTCCCTAACGCACCCTACACAATATCTACTGATAACTGACAGCTAATAGCTGATAGCAACACCTAGAATGTTTCCCTAGAATCTAAAGGTGGTACGAATCGCTCCAACCCAAATCGTATCATTGTCATCATCGTGATTAGGATTGAAAATCACGTAGGCTCCTGGAGTAATCATGATGTTGTTGGTGATGGGGAATTTGTACTGTGCTTCAATTAGGTAAGAAGTATCATCATCTTCTGCATCAGTACCATCAATTTCGGTAGCCCTAGGTGGCACACCTCCAGCAAAACTCAGCACAGCTCCCTCTTTGCCAAAATCCACGAAAGACAGGTTAGCTGACCAAGTTAAGATTTCAGCATTGTCACCTTCAGACACCGCACCATTATCATCTTCTGCGATCGCATCAATGTAACCAAACCAACCGCCGATGTGAATTTGTTCGGTCAGGCGAAGACTGGCTTGTGCTCCTAAGCGATTAGCAGAGGTAGCCGTCTCGCCAAAGGGGCGCTTGGCTAGGTCACTACCAGTGCTACCGGAAAGATTAACATCTTCTCCTGGCTGGTAGCTACGGACGTAGGTCAAAGATAAATCCAAGTTATCAATCGGGGAAATACCCAGTTGAGCACCAGCGCTATAGGCACCATTGAACAATCCATCTCCCTGAGCAGGACTAGGAGCATCGCCATCATCAGCTAGATAAAGCAGTGATAGATTGATGGCATCACTAAATTGATAGGTGAAACCGCCACCAGCTCCTTCTGGTCCGCGATGGGTTACGGGGTTGCGGCGATTAAACCGGGATAACGCACCAACGCCACTGCTTTCCAGGAACGGGTTGGTCGGGTCAAAAACGTCATCCAAGGCAAGGCCAGATGTTCCCACATAAGCCGTGAATTTTGTACCAATGGGGAAACGGTAGAACACGTCAGGAATTTCCACATCGTTGCCACTATCCGCATCATGACCCAAGCGAGCCATGTCGGTACCAGTCACATCACTGAGTTGAGTAAAGTTTCCTGCCTCCAAACGAATTCTCAACCGGTCTTTCCCGGTGAAGCTGGTATTTAAGTTCAAACGTACCCGGTTGCTTAAGGTAATGTTTTGATCAATGTCATCTCCACTACCATCAGCTTGTTCTTCCCCAAAGGCACCAGCGAAGGTAAAGATCACCTCCCCTTGGAGTTTGGTGGTGGTAGAGAACTGATGGTCTTCTAGGAAAGCCACTCGACCTTCTAGGTTATCCACCCGTGCCCCTAGGGTAGCCAATTCTGCTTCAAACTCTTGAATCAGCCGTTGCAGGGTTTCCAAGTCTTCCCTGGTAATAAAATCAGCGGTGCTCGCCGCAATTAACCGCTCAATCTGGTTCAAGCAAGCATTTAAACCAGCCGCAAACTCATAACGAGTAGTTGCCCGGTTTCCACGGAATGTGCGGTTAGGATAACCAGCAATACAACCATACCTTTCTACCAGAGAGCGCAAAGCTTCATAGGCCCAGTCACCAGGAGATACATCCCGCAGTTGAGAAACACTGGTCACCTGCTCTAGGGCATCTACATCAGTACTGTTGCTGTTGTAGAGATTGATTTGTTTTAAAATTTGCGAGTTAGACTCACCCTTAGACTCACCGTTACCCTGGGCAACCGATAGCTCTTGTGGAGCCGGAAGGGTTTCAGTAGAAGATGCCTCAAGCTTGGGAGCACCATAGGCGCTGTTAGCCACCAGTAATGAAGCCCCTAGCAAAGCCGGGCTATATTTGATCGTATTCCAAAAACTTGTTGACATCCTTTGTCAATCAACCTCAACCCTAGTAGATTATACTCTTGGACTCAAATTAGTCCCCAACCCTTTATCTTAACCACTAGAATTAGTTATGTCTAGGACAACTCTGGATTAGCATATCATTTTTTGTGATCTTTCGAGAAAGATACTCATCCTCGATTGTAGTCACTTATGATATAGTAGTCGCCAGCGATGCAGAGGTGCGACCCGTGGCGAATTTAATTCTTAATGCGGAAAGCGCACCTAAGCGGTCTTGGGGGTTTCCACGGGGCTTACAGCGATGCAGCGCGGTCTTGGGGGTTTCCCCCATGAGCGACTGCATCAAGACAGGTGCGGACGCAGGTTCCGCACACAGCCCCTCCCCATGAGCGACTGCATCAAGACAGGGCACTCTAGAATTTTTAAATAAAAATAAAACCCTAGAACTTATAGGAAATGACAAAAGTCTCAAACCTAAGTAAGCGCAAGAGTTTGACTTCTGACTTCTGACTTCTCCTAAACTAATCAGCTATCTGCTAATAAATTACAGCAGATAGCTGATCGCAAACCCTAGAATTATTACCTAGAACTTAAAGGTGGTACGGATGGCTCCAACCCAAATCGTATCATTGTCATCATCGTGATTAGGATTGAAAATCACGTAGGCTCCTGGAGTAATCATGATGTTGTTGGTGATGGGGAATTTGTACTGTGCTTCAATTAGGTAAGAAGTATCATCATCTTCTGCATCAGTACCATCAATTTCGGTAGCCCTAGGTGGCACACCTCCAGCAATACTGAACACAGCTCCCTCTTTGCCTAAATCAATGAAAGACAGGTTGGCTGCCCAAGTGAAAATGTCAGCATTGTCACCCTCTTCAACAATCTCACCATTCTCGTGAATAAAATCATCTTCAGCGATCGCATCAATATAACCAAACCAACCGCCGATGTGAATTTGTTCGGTCAGGCGAAAACTGGCTTGTGCTCCAAAGCGATTGGCAGAGGTAGCCACCTCCTCGCCGAAGGGCTCCTTGGCAAGGCTACTCCCAGTGCTACCGGAAAGGTTGACATCGCCTCCTGGCTGGTAGCTACGGACGTAGGTCAAAGATAACTCCAAGTTATCAATGGGTGAAATACCCAGTTGAGCACCAGCGCTATAGGCACCATTGAAAAGTCCATCTTTCTGAGCAGGACTTGGAGCATCATCCCCGTCAGCTAGATAAAGCAGTGATAGACTCAGGGCATCACTAAATTTATAGGTGAAACCGCCACCAGCTCCCTCTGGCCCGCGATAGGTTACGGGGTTACGGCGGTTAAACCGGGATAAGGCACCACTGCCACTGCTTTCCAGCCAGGGGTTGGTGGGGTCGAAAATGTCATCTATGTCAAGGTCAGCGGTGCCCACATAAGCCGTGAATTTTGTACCAATGGGGAAACGGTAGTACAACTTAGTAATTTCCACATCATTGCCACCATCCGCATCATGACCCAAGCGAGCCATGTCGGTACCAGTGACATCACCACTGAGCTTAGTAAAGTTCCCTGCCTGCAAACGAGTTCTCAACCGGTCTTTACCAGTGAAGCTGGTATCGAAAATCAGACGTACCCGGTTACTTAAGGTAATGTTTTCATCAATGCCAACCTGATTCTCATCATCATCATCTATTTCTCCCCTGACATCATCATCAGCTTGTTTTTCCCCAAATGCACCAGCGAAGGTAAACAGAACCTCCCCTTTGAGTTTAGTGGTGGTGGAGAACTGATGGTCTTCTAGGAAAGCCACCCGACCTTCTAGGTTATCCACCCGTGCCCCTAGGGTAGCCAATTCGGCTTCAAACTCTTGAATCAGCCGTTGCAGGGTTTCCAAGTCTTCCCGGGTAATAAAATCAGCGGTGCTAGCTGCAATTAACCGCTCAATCTGGTTCAAGCAAGCATTCAAACCAGCCGCAAACTCATAACGGGTAGTTGCCCGGTTTCCACGGAATGTGCGGTTAGGATAACCAGCAATACAGCCATACCGTTCTACCAGAGAGCGCAAAGCTTCATAAGCCCAGTCTCCAGGAGATACATCCCGCAGTTGGGAAACACTGGTGACCTGGTCTATCGAATCTA
>NZ_GL890921.1 GCF_000211815.1 Moorena producens 3L | reverse complement strand
TTGGCGGCATGGCAAAATACTTCATGCGCACCACTTCTTCGGGTAGCTCAGGAGTGCGATCGCTAATCAGATCAACTGGCACCGATTCTTCTTCGAGTATTACCTGTGTCTTGGCCTGATTACGGGTTTTCTGAGATTGCAGCTTCTCCTTATATTTGCGCAGTTGACGATGAATCTTATCAGCGACCAGATCAATGCTGGCATACAAGTTTTCAGTACCCTCTTGGGCACGAATCACTGTCTTATTGGCATAAATGGTTACTTCAGCTGTCTGTTTAGGGTTTATCCGAGGATTACGAGCCACCGATAGATTTATATCGACCTGATTGGTAATGTTTTGAAAATGATTGACCGCCTTTTCTATTTTTTGATGTACATAGTCACGAATTGCATCGGTGATATCGATGTTTTTACCTTGGATAACAAGCTTCATACTGACTACTCCATCTCGTAACGTTTGCGCTTGACAATAGCAGTGGAGGTTGGGGAGATCTGCTATTGGTTCTTACTCTTACCCTATCACTTTGTATTCTAGACAACATCAACTTTTGATTTCTCTTCAAATTCCTTTGCATTCGTTGACATTGATAAAATAGGGCATAGAGTATGAGATAATTGAGGATCGTGCGTAAATGTTTAATTAGTCATCAAGGTTTAGTCCCTTACACAGTGGCTTGGGAGCAACAGCGTACGCTAGTTAGTCAACGGCTCCAAGATTCCAGTTTGGATGATATTCTCCTGTTGCTGGAGCATCCACCGGTTTACACCCTAGGAAAAGGATCTCGTCTTGACTTTCTCAAATTCGATCCCAATCAGGTTAACTGGGACGTGCATCGGATAGAGCGTGGTGGTGAAGTGACCTACCACTGTCCTGGACAACTGGTAGGCTACCCCATTCTCAATCTCCGGTACTATCGCCAAGATTTACACTGGTACCTCAGACAGCTAGAGGAAGTTTTGATTCAGGTATTGGCTGTCTATGGACTAAAGGGTGAGCGGGTGGCTGGCATGACTGGTGTCTGGCTAGAAGGATGTAAAGTTGCTGCCATTGGCATTAAGGTGAAGCGCTGGATTACCATGCATGGCTTTGCTTTGAATGTCTGTCCTGACCTTGCAGGTTTTAATCATATCGTTCCCTGCGGCATTGCGGATAAACCGGTGGGTAGTCTAGCTCAGTTTATTGCGGATCTTAGTGTGGAACAGGTAAGGTTAGATCTCTGTGGTAAATTTGCTGAGGTTTTTGGTTTGCAACTGATTGACCAAGGGGAAAGGGGATTTTAGGGTAAGCATTCAGCTATCAGCATTCAGCTATCAGCATTCAGCTATCAGCTATTGGCCTATGGCCACGGTACTTCAAATGCATATGCTTACCAAATAGCTAAAGTCCTGCTACAGCATCCTGGTTTTTGGGTAACGGTATTGCCTCTTTCCACCGTATATTTGTTAATTTTTATTTAAATTTTATCAAAAAAATCACCAGCTGTTGAGACAGCTGGTATGATCCACGTAATTAATTAGAGATACGTCGTCGTTTTCCATGAGGAAAATCCAGGCTGCGCGTTCCCAAACCGACAGCCTAAAAATTTCTGCTTTAAATTAATCGTAACAGAGAATACGTTCTTTTTTGTAATTAAAGTTTACATTTTTTGGGTTGAGGCAGATTCCATCACGTGATGACGACCTTGATCAGGACGCCCCCAGAGGATTTGCTCGTGCTTATAAATCGCCATGCCTGGTTTAGCGCCTTTAGGCTTGTAGACATATTTGGGTTTCGTGTAAACAACTGGTACCTGTTCACTCTGACACCCCCGGCTGTTGTAAGCGGCTAGATCAGCAGCAAATTGCAAATCTGCTGGATCAGCTACTGTTCCTGGCTCTAATCTCAGTAGTACATGACTCCCAGCAATCTCTTGGGTATGAAACCAGAGGTCATAATCCCCAGCGGTACGAAATGTCAGCTGGTCATTTTGCCGATTGTTGCGACCAATCAATAATTCAAAGCCACTGGGAGTTTGATATCGATAGGGCTGTGAAACATCGGATAGATTACGACTTCTTTGAGCAGAAGCTTCTAAATATCCTTGCCCAATTAGCTCTTCGCGGATTTCCTGTAGGGTTTGTAAGTCGTCTAGAGTGTTATAGGTATTTAGCTGAGTCAATGATGCCTCGACTTGCTCTAAATACTGTATTTCATCTTGTACTTCTTTTAGTAATGGCTCAACCGCATCCCGAGTTCGTTTCAGTTTTTGGTGTCGCTTGTAGAAAGCTTGGGCATTTTGGACAGCATTTTTCTCAGGATTTAAGGGAATCTTGACTGGCTGGTTGGTTTCAAAGTCCGGTAGGGTGATCGATTTCATCCCTGGTTGCCAATCCTGGAGATATGCCATTAATAAGTCAGCTTTTTCTCGGGATTGATCAGCTTGGTCAGATTGCTGTAAACGTTCCTTAAAGCTAGAAGCTTTTTGCCGTAGTTTTCGTAGGTTATTATTTAGCTTCTGAGTAAGTTGGTTATGCAATCGGGCAAACTCGTGTTGATTGAACTGGTTGCTGTAATAGGAATTGAGTAAGGTTTGGATATTTTTAGCTGGTTTAACTATCCCCCAATCCATTACCGTATATCCTTGGTTTGTCCAGCCTGGGTGAAAAAGGTTGGTTGGTTGAAGGTTGGCAGGTTGAAGGTTGGCAGGTTGAAGGTTAGCAGGTTGAAGGTTGGTTGGTTGAAGGTTGGTTGGTTGAAGGTTGGTTGGTTGAAGGTTGGTTGGTTGAAGGTTGGCAGGTTGAAGGTTGGTTGGTTGAAGGTTAACAGGTTGAAGGTTGTCTGTAGAGAACTTGCTAACGTTTAATAAAGTTTTTAACCATTGTTGCCAGCATTGAAATAGGTTTTGCCAGTCGGATTCTTCTAGGTTTTGGGTGGATTGCTTTGGGTCTAAACCAGCTGCTTGTACCATAGAGCGAGCAAGGGTGGGACTCAATCCTCGATAACTTTTGAGTAACTGATTTGCTACTGCTCCTGGTATCAAACTTACTCGTTCTTTCCAGCTCTGGTAGGATTCAGTCAAACTGGGGCTAGTGCCAGTCAGGGCTGGTGGGAGTTCGTAGGGTTGACCGGTTTGAATAGTACGGACGCTGGATTGCTGGTTACTGACTTGATGAGCAGTGGTAACAATTAGATTGTCAGCATCAGTGAGAATTAGGTTACTGTATTTGCCGATAATTTCTACATACAAATGCCAAGTCGGTGCTTCTCCAGGGCGTTTGGCAAATTGCAGGTCTAATACTCTCTCCCAAGGGGCAATGGTTTCGATGGCAATTAGGGCGAAGCCACCTAACTGGTGCCGCAGTTGGTCACTAAAGGTGAAGGTGTCGGGAACCCGAGGGGGTGGATCTCCTATGCAAATCCGGGCGGCTTGGGGATGCCAACAAATGGTGAGCCAACCTCGACCATTTAGGGTGCGTAGGGCGATAGCAATGGTGTAGCGATCGCGTTGATAGACTTGTTCGGTACGTCCTGGTACCCAGGTAGCACGCAGCTCAGAACAAGCAGCGGTCAGGGTGGTATAGTCAACAGGTTGCATGTGCCAGGTGCCAGATCTGAGCTTGGTAGGATTCGGGTTTGAGAATGCGATCGCGTAGCGGCTCGTACCGAGCATCGCCTAGCGCCTCAATGGGCGCGCATCGCATTTTGGCTATGGCTATGGGATCACCGTCTAGCCCAGTTCCCATTTTGGGCATTTACAATACTATTGTATAAGTCAGCCTTAGGGCTACGATGTTAGTCGAGAAACTACCTCTTCTCAAGTCAGAGCTCACCTAGGCAGTGTCCTATACCAAGCCTGAGGAAGTGACAACAAGGCTAAAAAGTAGACAGGGTATGGGGTGTGGGGTTTGGTAAAAATAGAAGGGAATTTTGAGTTACCCCAGCAAAAACCTCCGTCCCCAACCTGATTCAACCGTCTCTACCAAAGTAGCCAGCTCCTGATGTTTCCCTACCCCGGTGACCCCAAACCCCACACCCAGTAAGGCTTTTAAGGCTGTTGGCCACCCCCTCAGGTGCAATATAATAAATATTTAGCTAGTAAATACCCGAAAATTCAAAAAATATGGCTTGGTACGATAATCCAACAGTTGCTGCTACTTTAGGTGCCCTTGCTGGATCAGTATTTACAGCATGCGTATCTGTATTTATCTGGCAGAAAACAAAAAAGATTAAGCAAGTAGATTGCATTATTAATGATTCTTCCTCACTACTTTCCTTCTCAGATACAATTCGTAACGAACTCAAAATTATATACGCAGATGAACCTGCAAATTCTGTATTTTTATTCAATATGGAAGTTTTTAACTCTGGTAACCTAGCTATTAGGGAGCAACCAGTGAGTATACGTTTAGACAGCAATTCCAAGATTGTAGGATATACTTTCAAAACTATTCCAGAAGTTGGATTTGGAGAAGTTCGAGAATTATTACTTCAAGAAACCCGACTTGATTTAATTATTGAACTATTGAATCCGCGAGACCGGGTATATATTGAGCTAATTTCTATTAATAACTATTCAAGTAATATAGATGTCTACATGAAAAATGCTAACGTTACCTCTCGTGTGTATACTCGCCGAGCTGAGAATGCTATCTTAGGAATATTGTCTCAGGAGATTGATCCATCTTTAGCATCTCTTGCCATGCTCAGCAACTTACCATTTTTTGGTGGATTTGCCAATTCTATAATGACTATGGTCTTGGCACAACAAATTAAAAAAGCTGTAAGACAAAAAAAATAACTTCTATTCCTTTTTTTTAAATTTCCAAAACCTTCATTCGCCATTTCTAAAATTGAGAGGTTTTGTCTACTAAAGATTAACCGTAGGTCACACTACGCAAACACTATATTTTTCCTGCTCAGGAATAAAAAAAATGATGTTATTCAGTACCTTTTATGCTAAAGTTGCAATAAAAAAATCGGAAAGCTTACTGTAGCATAAAAATGGTACTATTCAACTAACAAAATTTTATAAAGACGGCCTCTTTTAACTATTCCCTGATTCCTGCTCCCTGCTGCCTCTGCTAAACTGTTCATTTAGCATAACAAGTACAGAATAACCATAAATTTTAGCAATTAAACACTCGAAGTTACAGTATTGTTTGCACTTATTCACGGCTATAGGATTTTATATTTACCCGTAGGTTGCGTTATTAACGCACCATAATTTTGTACTAATTAAGTAATTTTTAATTGACATTTTATTTTCAAAAAAATACCCTAAAATATTATTTTTATGCTATAAGAAAAGTGACCTTAATTAATAAGGTCAAAAACCAGCCCCCTGAACCTCAAAAACCACGGGGCTGGCTCTAACCCCTAGTAACATAGGAGATAATTTTATTATGACCTATCGAGACCGTCTTAGTCCGTGGGTAAGCTGTTCGGCATTTAAATTGGTATAATAAAAATTAATAAATAACCCAATAATAGGAAATATGCCAGCAAAAAATTATCTGACAGCAAAAAACAATACTTCAAAAAGCCTTAAAAATAGAAGAAAATGGAAATATTAGAGAACGTATTTTAATTTTGCTGTTGTTGAATAGTGGAAAAACACAGTTAGAAATTGCTGAAGTTTTGGGTTGTTCAAAGAACACAGTCTGTTATTGGTGTGTCCACGGAGATCCAGATGACTTAGAGAGTCTTAAAGATAAAAGAATGAAAGGCAATCACCAAAAAGCAACAAAACAATATATAGAAGTATTATTAGAATTAGTCGAAAAAGAACCCGAAGAATTAGGATATGAATTTGGTCGATGGACAGCTCAAAAATTAGCCGTTCATTTAGAAGATACAACAGGCATCAAGTTAAGTGGGTCTCAAGTTCGTAGGATACTAGTCAAGAAAAAATATGTTTACCTTTGGTCAAAGTATAGCTTAGATTCTAAAAAAGACCCTAAAAAAAGGGAAGCATTTAAAAAGAAACTAGATGAGTATTTAAAAATAGAAAAAGAAAGCCCAGAGCGTCTTCAGGTATGGTTTTGGGATGAAAGCGGATTTAGTTTGAGAGTCATCAGAAGAAAAAACTGGTGTAAAAGAGGAAAGCGAAAAAAAGTTAGAGGAGACCGTTCGCGCAGCGTCGGGCTTTGCCCGAAAGGCAAGGGAGAGTTAATGTGATGGGAGCTTTGCGATATTCAGATAAAAAAAGATTTGTAGATTTCCTCAAAAAAAGCAATAGTCAAACTTTTTATGAAGTTTTAAAAACCTTTTATAAAGAGCTAGAAAATGAATGGATGGAAGCGGGTAATCAACTAGAAGACTTTGCTAATAAAGGACCGAAAATCGTCATTATTTTAGACAATGCTAGTTTTCACAAAAAAGCCGAATATATTCATAAAATAGAAGAAGATATGCCGAATATTTATTTAGAATATCTTCCCGAGTATAGTCCTGATTATAACTTAATTGAATTGGTTTGGCATTCAGCAAAAGAATATATTGCCAATCGAGTTTTCAAATCAATTGAAGAATTAGAATGTTTGTTAAATCATCTTTTAAATGAAGGAGGGTTAATTATAAAATGGGTACGAAAAATAAAAAACAAAGGCAATGCTGTTATCACAGTTTAAATGCGCAACAGCTTAATTGTGCGGTTATTACCCAAAATGCAACGAGTGGTTGTTGCTCGCTTCCGTAACCGCTCTGATGCAGAGGGTCACTTGCGCAGTCTCCGACAGCTGATGCCTGATGTCAAATTTGTGATTATTTTTGATACTGGGGAGGAATTAGATCAGAAGTAAATAAATAACTGGTTCTTTGTGGACGGTTGACGGTTGTTTGTGGATAGTAAACAGTTAACGGTCAACCGTCAACTCAGCAAGAAAAACGTTATCAAAGTTGACACTTGCTTGACCGCTTTTTTCTCTGATGAAAAAAAACTATAGTTATTAGGTCGGTCAAATCTCCAATTCTCTACACACTAAAGAATAAACTCATGAAACATTTCTTCGCATCTACAACCTTAGTGACAGGATTGGCATTACTGCCATCCTTCGCTATTACACCAGCCAGTGCCTATACCCTGTTTCAAGCAACATTGGACAGTGCTCAGGAAGTCGCTCCTGGAGGAGTTACCCAATCCCCAGCAACTGGCTCTGCTAGCTTAAAACTCAATGATGCTGGTACGGAACTGAGTTACAGTATTAACGTTGTTGGTGTTGACTTTAGCCAGCTAGCGGATGTAGCAAGTCCTGCAAATGCTCTAGATGTTGCTACCTTGCTCCATTTTCACCAAGCTCCCCGTGGGGAAAATGGTCCGGTAGTCTTTGGTATTTTTGGCCCGGATCAGGATAATGATGACCGCACGGTTACCTCTAACTCGGATGGCTCAACTACTATCTCAGGAATTTGGGATCTTGATGATCCTGCCAGTACTTCCTTGAGTGAGATTGCTCCTGGACTGCTGGCTACTGCTCCTGGTGCAGATACGGATCTCTATTTCAATCTTCACTCAGAAAATGACCCAGCAGGGATAATTAGAGGACAAATCATTGCTACCCCTGTCTCCGAACCTTTCTCAGTATTAGGTTTACTAGCGGTGGGAGTCATTGGTGCAGGTTCAGCCATCAAAAAAAAGCTAGTAAGCTAGTACTCTGTACTAGTACTCTGTCAATTTAGTTTTTAGGGTTAGGTGTTAGGGGTTAGGTTAATGGTTAATGGTGCTTGGTTAATGGTTAATGGTATTAGAAATACTGTTAGGTTAATAATGTTAGGTTAATAATGTTAGGTTATAGCATTTAATCCCTAATCCCTAATCCCTAATCAGGAAAAGTAAAAGTCTAGTTACCTCGTCAATTTAATCGATGGTTAAAATCATCAGCCGCAAATCCTTAGGTACTCAACCTGTCTATGATATTGGTGTCAAGGACGACCATAACTTTATTTTGGCAAACGGTATGGTTGCTTCCAATTGCTTCAACAAATCTCACTCCACGGCCTATGGCTATGTAACCTATCAAACTGCCTATCTCAAGGCGAATTACCCAGTTGAATATATGGCAGCGTTGCTGACAGCGAGTAGTAACAGCACGGACAAGATACAGAAATATATTGCTACTTGCTCAACCATGGGGATTGAGATTTTGCCACCAGATATCAATCGTTCTGATTTGGATTTTACCCCAATCTCTAATAGTATATTGTTTGGGTTTTCAGCAATCCGGAATTTGGGACACGGAGCAATTAATTGTATTATCAAGGCTCGGGAGAATGGTGGTGAGTTTAAGGCTTTGGCAGATTTATGCGATCGCGTGGATTTGCGCACCCTTAACCGCCGTGGTTTGGAAGCATTGATTTACTGTGGTGCCTTTGATAGCATTCAGCCCAACCGCCAGCAACTTATCAAAGACCTGGAGCCATTGATTAGTTGGGCGCAAGACCGTGCCAAAGACCGAGAAAGTGGTCAGCTGAACATTTTTGATCTGTTTGGCAACACTAATTCTGAGCCAGATCAGAACAATAATGCTTGGGAATCTGCTCCAAGCGCTCCAGCAGTGTCTGATTTTTCACGCCAAGAAAAATTAAATTGGGAAAAAGAATTGCTTGGTTTTTATGTGTCTGACCATCCTTTAAAATCAGCCCGTCCAGTAGCTCAAGTTCTTTCTCCTGTCAGTTTGGCGGAGTTAGCAGAGCAAAAGAAGGGGACAACTTTGAGTGCTATTGTAATGCTCACCGAAGTTAAGCCTCACCTCACCAAAAAAAATAATGAACGCATGGCCTTTGTGCAGATGGAAGATCTGACCGGTCAAGCTGAAGGAGTTGTATTCCCGAAAACTTACGAAAAAATTAGTTCATTACTGCAAGCCGATTCCCGTTTAATTATTTGGGCGAAGGTGGATGAGCGAGATGAGAAAATTCAACTGATTATTGAAGATGCTGAGCTAATTGAAAGTTTACGAACAGTAGTAGTAGAACTTACCCCTCAGGAAGTTACGACAAACAACCTTAACCAATTAAAATCGATTCTGCAAAAACATTCCGGTAAAAAACATCAGGCAAAATTCCCCGTACTAGCAACTATTGCTGCACCCCAGCAGTATCAATTTGTCCGTTTTGATTCTAAATACTGGGTCCAAGATCACCAAGTAACCGTTAATGCTCTCAAAGCTAGCGGATTTGATGCCCGTACTGCTCCAGTAATCAGGAGTTGAATAAGGAGTTTAGTCTTTGCTCTTCTATTCTCAGCAATTTACTAAAACTATAGCATTTACAAATAGTTCATGAACAATCTGGCGTTGGTTAATAATAGAATGATTTTAAGAGTGAGGTGGAATAGGCATCTTGCCTGTTCGGCGATATTGTGGGGCTGGCAGGATGCCCACTCTACTCCTATTTATTCAAAGATTCAGCAACGCCAACAATCTTGCTGATTTCTAATAACATCAAAAACTCTTCGGAGCTCTTTTTTACTATGCCCTATGCCCTGTTCCCTGCTCCCTACTCCCTACTCCCTTCTTTATCAATCTTAACCAGGATTTTGCTGAGGATTAGAAGAGTCAAGAAATTCAGATTGAATCTCCTCCAATTCCCGATCAAGTTTAGTTTTAGTTTTCGGTAAACTACTAGAACCAGCCACCTGAGAACCAAGGGTTTGATGGGTTGATTTAGTTGTCGGATTACCCATAATTTCAGACTTTAATTCTTCTAATTCTTGAGCAATCCTTTTATTCAATCCCCCGACTGCAGGCTTTGATGGTACAGTAGATTTGACTGGTGTAACTGGTTTTCGTTGCCTTAGAGGTGTAACTGGTTTTTGTTGCCTTAGAGCTGTTGGGGGAGTTGTCTGAAGATGCAAATCTTTACTTACCTCAGTCGCTGATTGATAACGTCGGTTAATAGCCCCCGCTATCATCTTGTCGATGATGCGACCAAGCTGATCACTAATAGGATGACTCAAAAAGTTCCGCCATATCCAGACACCCTCCCTGACATCAAATAAATCACAGGGGTGCCTATCGGTCAATAAATGAATACAAGTGATACCAAGACTATAGATGTCACTGGCAAAAACTGCTCTACCAATACTTTGCTCTGGTGATACATAACCAAATGAGCCAATCGCTGTCCCAGTTTTGCCTAGACTAGTGCCAGTAGCAGCTTTCGATGCTCCAAAATCAACCAGAACCAGTTGACCAGCGACCTGAGTTGCTCCCCCCACAACAGAAGACCTTGAACCCCTGCGGCGAATAATGTTTTCTGGCTTGATGTCCCGATGGATGACATGATGTTGATGAACAAATTGCAGCAATGGCAGCAAATCATCCAGTAGCGCCCGAATTTGTGCTTCATTAAATCCACCCCGACTTGCCAGTTCTTGGACTAAGTTTTGTCCATCGATAAACTCTTGGACTAAATACTGTTGGCTATCTTGACAAAAATACGCCAGCAGTTCCGGAATTTGAGGATGTTTGCCCAACTCATCCAGCCGTACCGCTTCGAGGGTGAATAACTCAGCGGCCTTTTGAACCGTATTGGTTCCCTGGGCTTGGGGAAAAAACTGCTTGATCACGCAGGGAGGCTTAGAAGGTTTATCTTCATCCACAGCCAAGAAGGTTTTACCAAATCCACCCTGACCTATAGGTTTAATCCCTCGGTATCGCTCTTTGAGCAGTAACTTCGAGCCACAGGCAATGCAAAATTTAGTTCCTTCTCGATTTTTGGGATTGGGGCAAGTGGGATTGAGACAGTAGCTCATTATACTGGTCAGCAGTCGGGCTTTTATCTATAATTATATATTGCCCTATCTACGAACAGATAAACAATGATGTGATCAGGACTGATGGTGACAGTAGGGAATTTTTTGAGATTATGTAGCTTATCTGCCTATCCCCTCATTATCTAATACCAAATCCTGTTCCCATACCCCCCTTATCCAAACAGCTATAGATTCCTCGAATAAAAGGATTTGGTCGATTTTTTATAAAGGGGGTGTGGCAAGCGGATTTGGTATAATTACCTGATTACTTCAAACCCTTATAGCAATCCGTGTAGGAATTGTGATAATTTTTAATGCCATATTCCCGTCTTGATGCAGTCGCTCATGGGGGAAACCACGGCAGTTGCTCATGGGGGGAACCCCCTTTGGCCTCACTGCCTCCCCAAGACCGTAATGGTGCGTTTGACCCGTAATTAAATTCGCCACGGGTCGCACCTCTGCATCGCTACTCCCTGTTTCCTGTTCCCTGTTCCCTGTTCCCTGTTCCCTTTGCGATATGTTCCATAATTGCTTGTCGGAAGCCCAGTACTACTAAAGTATTGGAAAGGGTTAAAAAAAACTCAGCACTGCCATGTAGCCAATCCACATCAGCTAATGCTTCCTGATAAGCTACCTTGGAATAAATCCCAGCTGGGATGGTAACAAAAACAAACACCAAGAGGACGTAAAATCCGATTAGCGCTAAACGGGGTGTTTGTCCAGAACGAGTGAGAAACCACAAGAATCCTAGGTAAGGAAATAGGGAAATGGCAAATAATGTCTCTTTAGAAATCATCTGAAGATCAGCAAAAACGGTTGTCAAAATGATTCGTAAAACGTCAGCCGTCAGCTGTCAGCCGTCAGCTGTCAGCCGTCAGCCGTCAGCCGTCAGCTGATAGCTGATAGCTGATAGCTGATAGCTGATAGCTGATAGCTGATAGCTGATAGCTGATAGCTTACCGTACAACTTATCCCTGGCATTGGTAGCAACCTTAGGCTGAACGCCAAATCCACCAAGCTGCTCCACAAAGGGTACAGTTACCGACAACTGTCATCGCTGCTTGGAGTGTAACCATCCACTCCAGGGATTGTTGGTTGTCAAAAAAGTGCCAGGTGATAGCACACATAGCACTGACCAATGCTGGTAACATGGCAAAAGACAATGCCCACCAAGCACGATTACCAGTAATTTCACCATAGGTCCAGATTAGCCAAATTGCAGCGATCCACTCGATAACACTGGAAATGTGAATAATCCAAGTTGGAATTGATAGAGCATGCATAAGAAAAAACGTCAGAAAAAACCTAATAGTAGAGGCTAAACTACATTTCCCTTGCTATTAAGTCTACCGTACTCACAAATCAGTACCCGTTAACGAGAAACGGGTACCCATTAATGAGAAACAGTACCCGTTAATGAGAAATGGGTACTGTTTTGTTACAAACCAGTACTAGTTAACGAGAAACGAGTACCCGTTAAGGAAAAATGGGTACCCGTTTGTTATACAACAGTACTGGTTAACCAGAAACAGGTACCCGTTTATTACACAACAGTACTAGTTTGTTACACAACAGTACTGCTTAATGATAAACGGGTACCCGTTTGTTACACAACAGTACTGGTTAACCAGAAACTAGTACTAGTTTTTGCTTAACAGGTACCCAGTTTTCATACAATAGTACTCTGAACTAGGAAATACCATTGCAATTGCCCTACTACCCTAGGCGAAGTCACAAATATAGCTAAGGTAAGCTATATTTGTGAGGTTGATCAGGATAAAGTAGACCATAACTTTCTAGTTATGAAGACAAATTGGCCTGGTGTAGTACTGTTTAATGAGAAAATAATTATATATGAGCCTTCAGCTGTGAGCTATTAGCTGACATACTTTAATTAAGAGCTGCTATCTCTAGCTTAGATAATAGTTCTTTCTCAACGTATTCCAGGTGATGTAAATCCTCAGCTACAATTAGTATAGTGACATCCCCTTGAGTTCGTAAGGTGTCAAATTCATAAGGAAAGACAAAATTCGGATTACCATTACCCTGGTAAATTAAGGAACCAATCTTTTCCCGGAGGGTGCTAAAACTACAGGGTTCGATTTCAAGTCTCAACACCTTCCAGCATCCATCGTAGTCACTAGAACCAAACAAATTGTCAAGAATAAAAAACGCAAAGGACGATCCGTTCAATCGGGCGTTATTTTCGATGGGAAATATTCCTTGATCTGTGACAATATAATCGATGCCTAAGATGCCAAGATAGCCATCATCCCGCATCTGCTGGGCGATTTTGAAGGAGTAATCGCGAATTAACCCTTCTATCCGTCTTGAATAGGGTTTTCCTTTCACGTTACCGATATGTTTTAACCCACTAAATAGCTGGCATGTCACTCCCAGATGAGCAATTTCTCCATTGCTGCCAATCATCCACTGGTCATTGGGGGATGTAATGACTTTAAGGAATGGCTCAATTAAAAAACAACTCTCTCCCGATGCCAGCATTTTTGGCATCTCAGTGTCGAGGTTACTGCTGTTAACTTTATAAAGTGATGAGCCTACAGACCCTTGTGCGCCCCGGATCAGTAACGTCTCATAATCCTTAAGCCAACCTAAGATTTCCTGTCGCAGTTTTGTCTCAAAATCCTCAGAGTCTGATGATTTACTCAGGATAGTTCCTGGTACTGTGGGAATACCAAGAGACTGACACAGGTCCTTAAAGGTGGACTTGTCAAAATACTTTAAGGTAATAGACTGATCACAGCCAAAAAAAACGGCATCAATGGTTGACGCCGCCTGTTTATCTAGATCTGCCGAATAATAAGGAACAAACACCAAGGGTTTTCCAATCGATGCAAGAAATGCTCTTACTTCATCCGCTTTTTGCATTATCAGCTCTGAGAGCAGTGCTGGTTCATTTTCACGGTTGAAGGCAAAGACTTTCTGGGGTCCTAAGCCAAGATTTTTCAGCCAGTCGTAGTACTCTGCATCCAGATTTCCAGGAATCATCACGACATCGTCTGAACCAGCTACAGCTAGGGCTCGTGACGCCCAAGGTTGGAGTGTATTCTTGCCCTGAAAGTGAGGTTGGCTTCGGATATCGAAGGCAAACACCCTGACTTGATCGGAATTTGAGGAAATCAAGTCCAGAATAGAGCTTGATTTTGCGATCGCATTTGAGTTTACCCTTGAGTTCAATTCATCCTCTTGATGGGCGTGATTACCAATTAACCTTTTGCTCCCAAAAGCACCATCCATCTGCTTACTCCATACAGACCAAACTACGACTTATTACAAATCACAAAAGAGCGACATTAAAAATTAACCTATCTCCGTCTAGGAGTAGGACAAAGCTTGCCCGCTGCTACCCTCATGCTTAACTGTTAGCAGTTAACCATAATAACTGCTCCCGAGTCAAGACCCTATCCCATAAGTGTTAGTCATAGGATATCCTAAATACACCCTGTTGTGATGAGGGGTTATCGACACAAAATTAGCGGTAATTGCCAAGTACGCTTAAGCGCTCCTACAGGCTATTCGATCGTAATCCTATAACTTGAACTGCTATAACAATGAAATTTCGACTGATTTTTTTAACATTTTCTGATCATAATTAGGTGTTAAGTGTTTGGTGTTTGGTGTTTGGTTTTAGAACGGGAACAGATACAAGCAAGAACCTGATGGGCTGGTTGACTGACAAAACTAATCAACCACGTACTCGTACGTTTGTATTTTGAATTCCAGTCGATACCGTCGTTTATCATGTTGTGTTCGTGAAGCCATCACTGGGTCAGGATCATGATTACTCAGGTGCGACCCGTGGCGAATTTAATTCGCCAAGGTCAAGGGCACCTATGTAAAACGAACCCGACGAATCAGTCTCCAGCCATTTTCGCTCGGAGGCTTTGACCCACTCCAAACCCTACCGAAAATAGCTGTTTCCTCCTGGGCCAGTGTGTGTCTACCCATCGACGAAAACCGGTTTCAACGACCTCAACCCCAAGGGGCTGTGACATATAACGTAGCAACTGCCAGGATGAACCTAAGCCCTTGATCAAGCAGGAACTGAGCGAATTTGGGATTTTTGCACATTCGCTCCCATTGGACTGGTCATCCCAGAAATTGGCGTTGCTGAATTAAGGAATGAATGCGCGATTATCTGATTTTATGAAAGCCCCCTAAATCCCCCAAGCGAGCAATCCCTCGCTTGGGGGACTTTAAGAGTTTTGTTCCCCCCAAGCGAGCAATCCCTCGCTTGGGGGGCTAGGGGGGCGGAACCATACCCATAATCAGCAACGCCCAGAAATTTTCCTCGATATCAAACCGCAATCCATATTCTTGAAAGGATTTCGGCGTTGCTGAATCAAAAAATGGTATTCTAAAAAGAAAACCATGGAATGCCCTAAATATCATAGCCATAAAACTCATAAATATGGTCATCAAAGAGGAAAACAAAGATATAAATGCAACGAATGTGGGCGACAATTTATAGAGGTTAAAACTGAGCGTGGTTACGATGAAAAAACTAAATTGCTTTGCCTAAAAATGTATCTAAGCGATGCAGCGCGGTCTTGGGGAGGCAGAGGTGCGACCCGTGGCGAATTTAATTACGGGTCAAACGCACCATTACGGTCTTGGGGGTTCCCCCCACTCGCTATTGCCGTGGTTTCCCCCGGAGACGAAACCTTAGACAGGGGAGCCTTTATGGTTGGTAGGCTATGCAGATGCATGGTTAAAACTTGAGGCGCGACCCCGTAATTTAATTCTTCACGCGGAAAGCGCGCCTCCATTGATTAAGGCAAGCCTGTCTTACGGTAACTTCAAGGCCTGCCGACGCTTGGCCGTAGGCCACGCCAAAGGCGAACGCGAACAAACCATGAGCGACTGCATCAAGACATAGAAAATGAAAATACCAGATTGAGACATTATTTAGCCAGACTACATCAGCGAACTCTTTGCTATTCTAAATCATCACCAATGTTGGAGTTATCAATTAGACTTCTTATTTATTATTTAAAATATCAAAAAATCCCCCTTTATAGTTAAACCATTTCGTTATTCAGCAACGCCTTTCCTTTTTCGGACACCAGACTGCCATTCACGGTATCTGGTAACATAACTGCTAACCTGCCCAGCTGCAAATGCGATTGCTGCTCGACGGTAATAGCTAGGAAATTTATGAAAAGCCTTATTGAACTGAGGATATTTTACATTAGGTCGCTTGGCTGTTTTATGCATCAACTTTTCGACAGCAGGAGTTAACTGATCTGCTGTTAACTCGCCAAGTTCAGACCAATGAGTATAAATAATACCAACTAAGTACCTACAAGCCTGACGATAAACTTTGACCGTCTCCCCGAATAACACTTTCTGTTCGGGGGACGGATTAAGTTTCCATTTGTCAGTTCGTATGACTTTTGCTGGCGCTTTCACTGGTCTAATAAAATATCCTTAGTTAATTTTTAGTCTACAAAAGATTAGACGACAAGAGATTAATGAATGTTCCAGGTTTTTAGTAATTGTTGTTGGCGTGGACTAACCACGGAGACGAAACCTTAGAGGTTGTCTGAGAAGTCTCATTTGCTACATCCAAGCCCCCGTTGGTCCCCCAATTCTGGGGGACTTTTAGAAGCAAATTGACTCTTGTTCCCCCCAAAGTTGGGGGGTCAGGGGGGCAAAATTCAGTATCAAAAAACTTGGGAGATATCCTCTTAGATAGGGTCGCCTTTATAGTCAGCAGGCTATGCAGAAAAGGTTTAAATCTTTTTTAATAAGGCGACCCTATCTTACGGTAACTTCAAAACCTGAGCGTTCGCGTAGCGTGGCCTGCGGCCAGGTGGGGGAATGCGTCTCACGGTCTTGTTCAAATTTTGCTTCCCATTCAGGTTCAAGAGCCTGAATGGCCGCGTGCCTGTAGAGCACGGTCATATATGGTTGGGATACCTAATGGGCGTTTTTCCGTCCGTCCGGGTTTGGGAATCCATACTCTTCTGGTGGGTTGTGCCTTTGTGGAGACTTTAATTTTGGCTACTAAGGCGAGACGCTGCTTATTGGTTAAAGTTTTAATCCCGTCTATTCCGGCAGTCTTTTTACCTTTGTTCTCCTGGGTAACTCGCCTGACCGCAATCATTTTGGCTGTCCTTGAAGTTACCGTAAGAGAGGGTCGCCATTGAGCGCGACAGGTTATAGGTAATAGTTTTAAGTTATATGAATTAAGGCGACCCTCTCTAAGGTTTCGTCCCAGGATTTCATCAGAGTCTTTTGCAGCTTTCTAACCACGCGGACATCACCACGTTGTGAGGCTCGGTATATTCGTTTTTGTAACTTAAATAAAGTCTTTTCTAGCTTTCGCCAGTTAACCTTATTCCATTCCGACTTTGGGGAAAAACCCCGAGTATTGGGCATTTTCATTACTACTTACAACTACACCATTTCCTATAACGTGAGTCCGTCAGCATATCCTAGATATTACTCTAAGCATTGGCAACTGAGCTCAATCTCGCCCCCACATGACTTGCGGCTAACTACCTACTCAGAATATTCGACCTTCCTGAGAGTACATGTGAGGGTTAATTCGTTCCTGATAACCATTCTGCGGACTTTTAGGGCGATACTATTCACCGGGAATATTGTGGTAAATCGTTATAGAGGGAAAAATCTATAATCTTTATTCCATTGACGTTTTGTCGGTAGCGTATCAGCCTTATTTCGCTACGTGTTTGTAACGATGATTTAAACGTATCTTCCTATTCGTACCCATGAGTCCCTTGCCTGTTACTAACACCATTTTTTGGCTTGCAGTGCTTCACTGTTCGACCCTTGCATTAATCCATAGGTGTGTTACTTCCTATGAATCAGGGTAGGGCTGTCACTCGGATTTCGCGAGGGTTTGAAGTTACCGTAAGAATAGGGTCGCCGAAATGCGCGACAGTCTGTGAGTTATGAGTTTAAGTTATATGAAATAAGGCCGGAGATGAAACCTTAGAATTTTGAAGCCTTTATAGGCGACAGGCTATGGGTAAAAGGGATAAAACTCATGGAATAAGGCTTCAAAATTCTTACGGTAACTTCAAACCACTATTCTAAGGTTTCGCCTCCGGATGGATTTTCACCATCATGGTTATCAAGTTGTCATGGTTCAGTTTCCTGACCTAGCGACTATTCCCCCAAATCCTTGTGGGATAAGGTTTATAGCCAACGAATCGCACTTTCCCCTCAAACTCCCCAATTCGATAAATCAGGTTGATCTGGAGTAATGCACTAAAACTGCGTACCTACACAGCATCAGTATTTTCAGCATTAGTATTTTAAGGCTTTGGTAATCAGGAAAAAGATAATTGGTAATTGTCATTACTCCTGAGCCATTACCGATTATCCATTACCGATTACCCATGCCAAACCATGCTTAGAGTACAATCTCCAATGTTCTAGTATACCCAAGGTTCTAGTATAAGCGACTCAAGACATAGTCGCTCAGATCAATCAGAGCTTGTTTGGATTCTGAGGGTTTCAACACTGATATATTTTTAACTGCTGCCTGAGCATATTTGGCAGCCATTTCCCGCGATCGCTGAATTCCTTTACTATCCCTGACCAGTGCCAAGGCTTGTTCTTTATCCTCCGGCTGGGCAAACTCTCGCTCTATGAGCACCTCTAGGTAGGGTTTTTCTTCGAGGGCAAATAAAACTGGTGCTGTGAGGTTTCCACTTACTAAATCTGACCCTGCGGGCTTACCTAACACATCTGTGGAAGCTGTAAAGTCTAGAATATCATCTACAATCTGAAACGCCAACCCCAAATTACGTCCATAGTGATATAAATTTTCGGCTACCTGATCTGAAACACCACTTAGGCATCCCGCTGCTTTAGCACTATTAGCCATCAGTGAAGCTGTCTTGTTATAAGTCTTTGCCAAGTAGCCTTCTATAGTTGTCGTGGTGTCAAATCGACTCAGTCCTTGTTGGATTTCTCCCTCTGCCATATCTTTAATCACTTCAGAGAGCAGCTTAACTACCTCTAAGTTATCCAGATTAGCCAGATACCAAGCCGATTGACCAAACAGAAAGTCACCAGCTAGCACAGCGATTCGGTTATTGAACAAGCTATTAACAGTGGGCACCGTCCGGCGTACATCTGACTCGTCTATCACGTCATCATGCACCAGAGAAGCCGTGTGAATCATCTCAGTAATTTCTGCTAGACGGCGATGACGTGGAGTAATCTTGGAGTTGGTTATCGTTGCCCGTGAGACCAACAATACAATGGCTGGTCGTAACCGCTTTCCCCCAGCTCCGAATAAGTGTTCAGCTGCAGCGTATAAGATTGGGTGACTGGCACCAATCAGGTTTTTTAAGTTTTCACTCAATAGATACAGATCTGCTTCTACCGAAGCAAAAAGGGAGGTCACTGAGGTCATGTGATCAGCCGACTCAGAAGTTAGTTACGAAAGTTTACATATTTCTTTCTTAATTCTAAGCTAACCGTCCCCGATAGGAAAATTTTGTTGAGTTTATGGCATAACTGGAAGGAAATTTGAGGAATTGTATAGACTTGTTAAGTCTGTACCGATCTCGGTATGGCTACCCAGGATTTTTGTGCTATCCTGATAATTGAGGGTTTTAAAGATTTAACATACTGAATTCCAAACAAACGTGGTAAGGGGAGAGTTAAATTCGGTGATCCCACCATAGCCAAGAAGTAGGCTTAGGCAAGACAAGCCTCTCTATCCCATCTATGTCTCAGGATCTCTACTGATATCTCTCAGTATCTCTACTGAGTCAACTTGTTGTAAACCAGACATAACCACCAAAAGTTGCCTAATCGGGAGCCTGAGTTGAGATGATTCTCACCTTAAGATCAGGAGTTAGCTAGGCGAGGGTGGTTACGGTCAACTGCAGTAAACACCTGTATCCCATACCTGATTATCCGCAACCAGATCCTAGAACTATATGGTTTTAGGATGGCTTTGCCGCAGATTTCTATAGAACGTTGCATCTATCTGTCTCTTGTTCACTCTTATGTTATACATTGATATGTCGTTAATGATCCCCCTGCTAGCTACTGGCTACTTAATCACCATCTATGTGCTGTTAACACTAGCCCAGCGTGTTCAACGTTCTCCAAGGTACTTTGCTAATCCCATTAAAAACGCCTTGGCTACTCGTGTGCCAACTGAGTCGGCATCCCAGGTCAACCAGGTTAAGGGATGGTCTCAAAGGTCTCAAAGTGAATCTCCTCCAGCATAACCCATGGCCTATTCATCTGCTTGGGTAGGAAGAGTCTTGAAACCTGGCGCAATGAGTACCAGATTGTCTAAATAGATTTTGAGTTTTCCCAAAAACAGATAGACGCAAATAGTTCTGACCACTGTCTGTGTTGATCTGTTTGGCTATGAGATTTTGACAGGTCATGGTCTACTGGCTCATGATCAAGTATATCCAAGTATATCTTAGCGATACTCCAATATACAAGGTTGCCGTGATCAGGACTGACGTTGCCAAAAGGGTGAAGTCAGGCTTTACCCCTTTTGGCTAATGGCCTAAGGGGTAACGGAAAACCAAACAGCCCTGGTGGTGGTCGAGGTAAGGGAGAGTTTCTCCTCTCCCTTGTTCCCTCTGGCACTAGAACAAGGATTAGTCTTGCCTTGCCATGACCAGGGAAATGTTGCCCCTAGCTGAGTTAGGTAGAATTAGGGATTATATTGGGTTAATTATCCCAACAATGCTTTGGCTTTAGCGACTACATTTTCAACCGTGTAACCAAACTTCGCCATAGCGACGCCACCGGGAGCAGAAACACCAAAGCGATCAATGCTAATCATATCACCCTCGGTACCCAAGTAACGGCACCAACCAAAGCTGACACCAGCTTCGACCCCGAGGCGCTTAGTCACTGCTTTGGGCAAGACGGATTCCCGATAGGCTTCATCCTGGGCTTCAAAAAGTTCCCAGCTTGGCATGGAGACAACACGGACTTTCTTACCTTCCTCTCGCAACTTCTCAGCCCCTTGGACACACAGTGACACTTCGCTACCAGTACCAATCAGGATAATGTCAGGAGTGCCATCGCTGTCCGAGAGGACGTAAGCCCCTTTGGTCGCGGCTTCAATGGAACTACCAGCTAGGTTAGGTAGACCTTGTCGGGTAAAGGCGATGAGAGTTGGAGCATTACGACGCTCAATAGCTACCTTATAAGCCCCAGAGGTTTCGTTGCCATCAGCAGGTCGAAGGACTACCAGATTTGGTATAGTCCTTAGGGAAGCAATGGTTTCCACAGGTTGGTGTGTCGGACCATCTTCACCTAAGGCTACCGAGTCGTGGGTCATTACCCAAATTACACCAGCTTCTGATAGAGCCGACAGGCGAATTGCTGCCCGCATATAGTCGGTGAAAATGAGGAAGGTGGCTCCATAGGGAATCAAACCAGAGTTGTGAAGGGCAATGCCATTGCAAATCGCCCCCATCCCATGTTCCCGGACGCCAAAGCGCAGGTTCCGGTTTTCATATTGCCCTTTCTGGAAATCCCCAGATATGTTCAATAAAGTGAGATTGGAGGGAGCAAGGTCAGCGGAACCACCAATCAATTGAGGCAGTACGGGAGCGAGTGCATTGAGAGTGGCTTGAGAATGTTTACGGGTTGCTACTCCCTTGTCTTCCGGCGTGTAGGTGGGCAGGGCTTTTTCCCATCCTTCCGGGAGTTGGCCACTGGTAATTTGCTCAAATTCTGCTGCTTGTTCAGGATACTTTGTTTTGTAATCAGCTAGGGTTTGATTCCAGGCAGCTTCCGCTTCCGTACCCCGTTCCACAGCTTTCCGTAAATGGTTGAGAGCATCATCTGGAACTACAAAGGGTTCATATTCCCATCCCAGGTGTTGGCGAGTGGCCTCCACTTCATCCCCACCTAAAGCTGCACCATGGACAGCATGTGAATTGGCTTTGTTAGGAGAACCATAGCCAATGGTGGTGGTTACCTTAATCAAAGACGGCTTATCTGTTACGGCTTTGGCTGCTGCTATGGCATCATTGATAGCTTCGAGATCAGTGTTACCACTTTCTACATGTTGGACGTGCCAGCCATACGCTTCAAAGCGCTTACCCACATCTTCAGTAAAGGCTAAGTCCGTAGAGCCGTCGATGGAAATATGGTTGTCATCGTAGAGAGCGATGAGTTTACCAAGTCCTAGGTGACCCGCTAAAGAACAGGCTTCACCAGACACCCCTTCCATGTTGCAACCATCACCAAGGATGACGTAGGTGTAATGATCGACAATGGTAGCATCCGGTTTGTTGAACCTAGCAGCTAAGTGAGCTTCTGCCATTGCCAAACCCACACCATTGGCAATTCCCTGTCCCAATGGACCAGTAGTTACTTCAACCCCATCGGTTTCAAAGTTTTCTGGGTGTCCAGGTGTAACCGATTCCCACTGGCGGAACTGCTGAAGATCGTCTATGGTTACACCATCATAGCCAGTTAGGTAAAGTAAGGCGTATTGCAACATACAGCCATGACCAGCCGACAAGACGAAGCGATCGCGGTTGAACCAATTGGGATTTTTGGGGTTATACCGCATAAAACGGTCCCAAAGCACGAATGCCATAGGAGCCGCCCCCATGGGCAGCCCAGGATGACCAGACTTGGCCTTTTCTACAGCATCAATCGCCAAGAAGCGGATGGAATTGATGCAAAGTTCTTCGAGAGACTGGGTTGCAACGGCCATAATTTCTGTTTAATGGATATGTGTGTACTATGGTCTAACAATAATTTGTCTGAGTTCAAACAAGGGTGGCTCTCGGTTGACCCAAAGGTACTTTCTCATAATCCCATTACCGGGATCAATCAGCAAGAGATAGGGATTGGCTAAGCATGAAGGATGTTCGCCTGATAGCGTCTCTGGTAGTGTAAGATGAAGCATCAAGGATGAAAACAATCCATAAAGCGTGGGAATATGGGTTACTCAGTAAGTATCATTAACTAGTAGTTGTAACTACTAGTTTTTTCCTTGAGCTACCTTCACCCAATGCCTACCATAATATAAAGGCTACCCTTTTGGTTCTCCTACGGAGTAAGCCGTTAACCATTCAAACTTTATTCCCACTTTACCGGTATTTTTTGAAGGCTAGGGTTACATTATGACCGCCGAACCCAAAGGAATTGGATAGCACTACTTCTACCATCTGCTGGCGACTATAATTGGGTACGTAATCCAAATCGCATTCAGGGTCTGGGTTGTTCAAATTTATCGTTGGTGGAATCTGGTCATGGGCAATTGCCATCACTGAAGCCACTGCTTCAATGCCACCAGACCCTCCCAACAAATGACCTGTCATGGATTTGGTGGAGCTAATTGCTACTTTATAGGCATGGTCTCCTAAAGCTTTTTTAATCGCTGCTGTTTCAGTTTTATCATTGGCAACTGTACTAGTCCCGTGGGCATTGATGTAGCTAACCTGTTCGGCCGTCAAACCAGCATCCTTCATCGTCAGTGCTATAGCCCTGGCTGCTCCTTCGCCACCTGGTACAGGGGATGTCATGTGATGGGCATCACAGGTCATGCCATAGCCGACGATTTCGGCATAAATTTTTGCCCCACGACTGAGGGCGTGTTCTAGTTCCTCTAGGATCACAATCCCAGAACCTTCTCCCATCACGAAGCCATTGCGAGCGATATCAAAAGGACAGCAAGCTGACTCAGGAGTATCGTTACGAGTAGATAAAGCTCGTGCTGATGCAAAACCAGCCATTGCTAGGGGAGTCACCGCCGCTTCAGCACCGCCACAAATCATGGCTTGGGCATAGCCTCGCTGGATTAAGCGAAACGCATCACCTACGGCATTAGACCCTGCGGCACAAGCAGTAACTGGGCAACTATTGGGTCCCTTGGCTCCCGTATGAATTCCTGTCTGACCAGCTGCCATGTTAGCAATCATCATCGGGATCATAAACGGACTACAGCGGTCAGGTCCACGTTTAATAAGAACTGTTTGCTGGTCTTCCAGTACCTTCAGACCACCGATGCCAGTGCCAATCATTACACCGACCTGTTCTGCGTTCAGGTCATTGATCTCAAACTGGGCATCAGCTAATGCTTGCTTACTGGCAGAAACCGCAAATTGAGCAAAGCGGTCCATACGCTTTGCTTCCTTACCCTTCATGTAGTCATGGGGATCAAAGCCCTTAACCTCGCCAGCAATACGACAAGCGTGCTTGGAGGCATCAAATAAGGAAATTAAACCAATACCATTGCGTCCGTTTAACAACCCTTCCCAGTACTCAGCCACAGTGTTGCCTATCGGCGTAATTGCACCGAGACCTGTAACAACGACCCGTTTTTTCTCAAAGTTTGTCATCATGCCATTAAAACTAGGCTTATCGACCGTGAACGCAGAACTTGCGGTAATGAATCAGGCTGATCAAGCTGGAGTTTCTGCTCCTGCTCCTACTTTTTCTGTAATGTAATCCACAGCCTTTTGAACAGTGTCGATCTTTTCCGCCGCTTCATCAGGGATTTCGATATCGAAAGCTTCTTCTAACGCCATTACCAGTTCAACTGTGTCTAGGGAGTCAGCGTTCAGATCATTGGCAAAGCTGGATTCTGGCTTAACCTGGTCCGCCTCAACGTCCAACTGTTCTGAAACGATGCCTTGAACTTTAGTGAAAATTTCGCTCATATAAATATTCCTCAGCCTTTTTAGCTAGAACCTCTCAAGCAGTACTTACTGATTTTAGGGGTTTTATGATCTTATCCGAAAGAGGTCTCATCTTGTAGGTAGATAAGAAGATATACGACCATTACCCTGAGCAATTCCTTGGATAATTCAAAACGCCGCTGCCTTCTTGCCACCTGAGGATATTCAAGACTACGTCAATGAGATCAAGCAGTACTTTGGTCAAACTTACCACAGCCGAGCCCCACATAAATCTCCTTCCCACGTTACCTGGCAACCTCCCTTTGAATAGACTATGGATATCTTGTCGATCTTAAGACAGCATCTGAAAGCCAATGTTTGAGACCCTGATCCCACTTTCGTTAATCCTTAAAGGCTTTGGTGCCTTTGTTACCAGTGTTATCTATCTATATTAGTGTCCTCAAGACCCTAACACTGCTTAGTTTGCACAACGTTTTGATGGTAACCTAAGAGACATCCTCGGGAATTGTACACCAAACCTCGCCAAACCGCTCCTTTTCCGCGCAGATGACGGTTGCCTTCCAAGCTTGAGCCAGCCAAACGTTAGAGTTTCATGGGCAGAATTTCAACATCGTTCCTTGAGTTCACCCTGTTAATTCACGATGGTCGGTCTTGGAAAGTTTCAGCTGTTTTTTATTTTTGTCAAGCTAATTAAACAAAACTTTATAAAAAAAACCGAGTAACGGGAAGCTGACTTCTTAAGCCTTCCTTAAACAGAGCACTAGACTCTTGCCATATCGGGTGTCTTAGTAACCTGGCAAGAGTCAAAAAGCCTAAGGCTTATGAGTTTAACGGAGTTGCGATCCCAGGGATCGTGCGTAAATCCATTAAGTCGAGCTTAGTATCAGTATGAATACTTAATACAGTACTTCTACCAATTTTAATACAGTACTTCTACCAATTTTTAAGTTATACCAATTCTTAAGTTATACCAATTCTTAGTGCTCACATGGCTACACATTCGTTTGATCTGAGCATCTAAGCCTCTGAGCATCTGAGCCTCTGACCATCTGACCATCTGACCATCTGCATCTATAACTTCTACTTTGAAGAATTGGTATTAGTTGATGGGCTAACTAACCAATCCCGACTAAAAGCCTAGCAGTCAAAAATTTTTGTTTTATCAAGAGGAGCTTTTCAAAATACACTAATTCGGTTAAATTCCTCGTAATATCAGTTTTGTAATGAGTTAGCTCAGTTAGCTCAATTATGTATTTACACGGTTGTCGTACTAGGTCACGTTGATGCTAAAAGTGATGTAATCACTTGACAAGGAAGGTCTCATGAATTCAAGTATCATTTTTTGGTTATTCAGCTGGTTTTTATTGGCAATTTATGATTATAAACCCAAAAACAATACTATCAAAGATAGCAATCAAATCCAAAATTTATTAATTTATTGGTTTTTTTTTATTTTCAATAACTATGAAGCCATTGAACAAGATCTAAATTTGGCTAATGAGAAAATCAAGTGGCTGGACTATGAACTTAAAGAAAGTCATCAGCAAATCATCGGGATAATCAATAAGTTTATTGTAGTTAATAACTCCTTAAGGAGGTTGCATAAAAAAAATGTCTCACTGCAAGAGAGGGTTGAACGGCTGGAGTTGGAAAAGCAGGCTTTTCTTGAAGAGCTTGATGGCGGAGCAGAAACTTCAAATTGGGATTATCAAGCCTGGGAGTTTATGGTACAGAAAACCAAAGGAATAATTGTGGAGCTAAACCAAGTCAAGACGGAAGTTAAATCACTCCTAAGACAAAACAAACAATTGGCATGGGATAAAGCATGCTTAGAAAGGCAACTTGAGTTGGAGAGGGCTGAAAATCAATGCCTGACTATGGAAAAACAACAACTAAATCAGCAAAAAAATATCTTGGCAGGGAAACTGAGACAGAAGCATATTGAAACTCAATCCCTACTCACTGAAATCGAAGCACTAAAGATGTAAAAACCAAGATGTGTTGATGATAAATTTTGATCAGTCTACAAGCTTAAAGCAGGACAGTTACGGTCATGAGTAATATCCTGTCCGGTTGACTACTTATAATTCTGGGTTTTTCGTTAATTGAAAATTGAAAATGGCAAATCAACAATTAACAATTAACAATTAACAATTAACAATTAACAATTAACAATTCATGAGTATAGTATTAACCATTTTATAAGTGATTAACCGGACTTGATCTTACCACTTACTAATTTCCAAATATTGACTCTACCAGGTTAAGTTAGTAGCCGAATACTACCACAAACTATTTGATAGTTAAGTGACCCTTGAGCATGAACATACAAACCAGGCAATAGCCAAAGCAAAATAGACAATAGTTATGGGTATAGTATATTTTATTCAAGTCATTAGTAACCCGTCAGTGGGGCTAGCCCCAAGGGTACCAGAATAAACTAACCCCCGCTGTGTGTCCAGAGTCAAGATTGCCCCATCCCGAATCAATTGGGTCGCATTATTCACCCCCACAATTACTGGCACACCCAAGCGTAACCCAATCACTGCTGCATGGCTAGTTATACTATCTTCCTCAGTGATAATTCCTGCTGCCTTGCGAATGACTTCCACAAATTTGGCATTGGTTGAAGGAGCCACTAGGATTTCTCCGTGGTTGAAGTTAGGTAAATCACCATCAGTGTCAGCCACCCGAGCAACACCACTTACTGATCCCTGACCAATACCAACTCCCTGACCCAAAACTGCTTTGACTACTTCTACTTTAATTAAGTCTGTTGACCCAGCCACACCTTGGATTGTCCCAGCCGTCATGACGACCAAATCTCTTTCTGTTAGAAGCTGTTTTTCCTGAGCCACACTCATTGCGGCTTGGAAGGTCTGACCAGTTGAGGGTAAATCCAGGACTAACAAAGGTCTGACCCCCCAAACTAGCTGGAGTTGTCGAGCCACATCTACATGAGGTGTTACTGCTAATATGGGAGTTTGGGGTCGGAATTTAGAAACATTCCGCGCTGTAGCACCGGTTTTAGTCAGAGTCATGATGGCTGCTGCCTCTAACTGCTCGGCAATGTGACCAACTGCTTGGGATATAGCATTGGGAATGGAGCGGCTGGTGTCACGAGCATGACCGATAATCTGTTCTTGCTCAATGCGCACCGCAACCGTGCCCATGGTCTTTACGGCTTCTACTGGGTATTTACCAACAGCTGTTTCGTTAGAGAGCATGACTGCATCAGTGCCATCAAGGATAGCATTAGCTACATCAGAAACTTCTGCACGAGTTGGTCGGGGCGAGTGAACCATACTGTCCAACATTTGAGTGGCAGTGATGACTGGGATTCCCCGTCGATTTGCTGAGGCAATCAGTCGCTTTTGTAAGATTGGTACATCCTCTGCTGGCAGTTCTACCCCTAAGTCACCCCGAGCAACCATCACTCCATCGCACAGGGAGATAATTGCCTCCATTTGCTCAATGGCTTCATGCTTTTCAATTTTGGCAACGACGGGTACCTGCTTCCCAGCACTGTTAATCAGTTCTTTGATTTCCAAGATGTCCTGAGGATTACGAACAAAGGAGAGTGCTACCCAATCCACACCTTGATCCAAACCAAACATTAAATCTCGTCGGTCTTTATCGGTCAGAGCTTTGATAGATAGGTAGACACCAGGGAAGTTAACTCCTTTGTTATTTGAGAGGGGTCCACCGACGGTAACGGTACAGTGCAAGGCTCGTTCCTCTCGGTCTACCTTATCTACCCGCATCTCAACTTTGCCATCATCTAATAGGATGGTGGCTCCCACAGGCACTTCGTCCGCTAGGGGTTCGTAGGTAACTGAACTGATTTCCTGTTTACCAACCATCGATTTGCTGGTTAAGGTGAAGCGATCGCCATTGTTGACAACAATGGAACCGTTTTCAAACCGCCCCAAGCGAATTTTCGGTCCTTGCAAGTCTTGGAGGATCGCTACAGGCTGATTGAGTTCAAAGGCCGTCTGGCGAATCAGGCGAATATTGCGCTGATGGTCTTCATGGGTGCCATGGGAAAAGTTGAGTCGTAAAGTGGTGGCACCAGCTTGAATTAGTGCCTTGAGAACATCTGGGCTATTGCTCGCAGGGCCAATTGTGGCAACAATCTTTGTCCGACGTAGGGAATTTGGCGATTGCATAAACGTCAAAGGGATTAGGTGGGTTTCCCGAACAACACCTTAGCATGGCACATTATTGTTATTTGTTTGATATTAAGTTTTCCTCAATATCTTTACCAAGACTTCTAATTAGTCATTAGTCATTAGTCATTAGTACCAAGCCAGGTTTAACAAGATTCGGTAAACATTCCCTAATCTACACTAAGTGCGGTTAGTGGGGGATGAATTGCCAGTCAAAAAATTTTTCTCCTAATTAAGTTGTAATCAATAAGATATTCCGGCTTAGTCGAGGGTACTTCACGGGTTACTATTGCGGTATTGGATCCGGTAAATTCGGTTGTTGGCTTCTTCTGTGACGAGCAGACTGCCATCTTTTAGCACCAGCAACCCAACTGGACGTCCCCAGGTGGTTGGTCCTGAGGAATCGATCAGAAAACCAGTCAGAAAATCTTCATAATAGCCTAATGGTCGTCTATCAGTTTTAAAGGGAACAAAGACAAGTTTGTAACCGGTGCCTCGGTTACGATTCCAAGAGCCACGAAACGCTACAAAGGCACCGTTACGATACTTTTCTGGAAAGGTCCGTCCATCATAAAATTGTAATCCTAGTGCTGCTGAGTGCGATTGGAACAAGACATCGGGAGTTCGGGTTTGGGCAACCAGTTCAGGTTTGATGCTTTGACCATTGCGGGTTTGACGGGGATCGATGAGATGGGGGGCTAAATAGGCATAGGGCCAACCATAGAATTCCCCTTGGCGAATACGGGTGAAGTAATCAGGAACTAGGTCATCTCCGATTAGATCTCGTTCATTGACGGTAGTGTAAAGTTCACCAGTAATTGGGTGAAAGTCTAGGCCGACAGGATTACGTAAGCCATAGGCAAAGGTCTGTTGGTTTGAGCCGTCCAGGTTCATCACCTGTACCGATGCTCGGGGTAGGGGTTCCCTATCGACATTAGACCGTGAACCAATAGAGACGTAGATTTTGTTTCGGTTGGGAGATACTACCACATTGCGTGTCCAATGCTGGTTGTAGCCACCGCCAGGGAGGTCAGCAATTTTTTCACCTTTGCCAGTGAGTTGCTCTTGACCCTTAGTGTAGGGAAACCGGAGTACAGCATTAGTGTTGCCCAAGAAGAAGTATTGATCAGCAAACGCCATGCCAAAGGGAATATTTAACCCATTACTAGCACTAGCAAAGGTTTTTTTGAGATCAGCAACTCCATCACCATTGCTGTCACGCAATAAACGAATACGATTTGCCCGAGTTTCTGTGACCAAGATATCGCCAGTGGGAGTAAGTGCTAGCCAGCGGGGACGGTCTAACCCATCAGCAAATACGTTCACTTGGAAACCCGCTGGTACTTTTAGGCTTGGGTTGGATGGTATTGCTACCACTTTTGGAGGTCGAGAGGCGCTAGTAGTAGCAAAAGGTTGGGGTAAATCATTCAGGGTAATTTGAATCGGTTGGGGTGTCAGGGTTTTGGTATCGATTAGGGTTTTTGTGGATAAAGCATTTGTTTGTGTAGGTGCCTGAGCAATTTGGGGAGATTCTTCAGAGGAGGACTTTTGTACAATCGGTGCCGCAGGTGCTTGAGTTGAAGTGCTGGTTGAACCACAGGCTACTACCGTAGTCATCAGCAGTTGCAGGATCAGGAAACGTGGGGAGTTCATGATCAGGAGCAAAGGGTGATATTTGGATTTATCTTAACTGACCAAGTAGCAATCCAAGGTATTAGTTGATTGCGGTTGCCGGTGATCAGGTTGCTGGTTGTAGGTTAGTAGGTTGCCGGTTGTAGGTTAGTAGGTGTTGCCGGTTGCTGCTTAGAACCTTCAACCTTGGCCTATTGGCCACGCTTGGCCGTAGGCCACGCCAAAGGCGAACGCGAACAACCTGTTAATCTTCAACCTGTTAACCTTCAACCTGTTAACCTTCAACCATGAACAACCTTCAAGCTGTTAACCTTCAAGGGTAAACCACCTTCAACCCCATCTTCTTCATCTCCCCATAGCCTCCAGTTATCCCTACTTCAGGCAAAGCGTATCATTATATACCATATTTTCGGTATTAAAATATAAATAAATGTTGCA
>NZ_GL890920.1 GCF_000211815.1 Moorena producens 3L | reverse complement strand
CAATGCCCACCCTACGATCTTTTGCTGTTTGACCTGGTGGTGCGTTACGGGGCGGACTATACCAAGGCTGGCGCTTGAGCAAACAATTAGGGCAAGTCCGCCCCTAACGCACCCTACGCAACTGTTCCCGATTCCCAATTCCCAATTCCCAATTCTAAATTCTAAATTCTAAATTCTATTTCTTTTCCGTACATTTTCTTTCAATACCCCTTCAGAAAAAAAATTCTAAAATTCCTTGACAATTTTAACTATAATCGTTATGATTATAGTTGTAAACTTCAAACACGAGTTTAATTATGACTGAAGACTTTGTACCAAACGAAAACAACAATCCTGAAGAGACTACTCCCGGTAATACTCCTCAGGAACCTTCTCCAAAAAAATACCCAGTTAAGCACATTTTGAAAGGGTCACGTAAGGCAATACTCAATACCATGTATGCCCTTTATGCACTGCGTTACGCGGAAATCTCGGAGTGGAGCCCCCTTCAGCCCACTGGGATCCCAGGGGAATTCATTACGATAATGACGAAGTACTTAATTATCGGTTAAACTAACTTATGGGGGGTTTTACCCCCTTGGCAAAAAAATCGGGTCTGAAGTCAGTAGTCAGCGGTCAGCGGTCAGCGGTCAGCAGTCAGCGGTCAGCAGTCAGCGGTCAGCAGACATAACTCAGATTAAACAAATAGTTACCTGTTTTATTCAAAAGCTGTTGGCGTAGCGCATAAGCTGATAACTGATAGCTGATAACTGAAAGCTGATAACTGATAGCTGTTCCCGTAGCGTGCGCGTAGCGCATATGCTTACGGTCTAATCATATCGGATTATGTTGTCTGGTTTGGTTTACAAAGTTGAGTCATAAAGATAAATTCTAGCCGTGGAAAGTATTTCTGCGGCTATTTTTTTGGGGGTTGAAAGTTGTTCGGTTGAAGGTTGTTCGGTTGAAGGTTGAAGGTTGTTCGGTTGAAGGTTGAAGGTTGAAGGTTGTTCGGTTGAAGGTTGTTCGGTTTAAGGTTGAAGGTTGTTCGGTTGAAAGTTGCGTAGGGTGCGTGATAAGACGGGCTCACCCTCATTTTCTGCCTCGTCCTCAGCATTGCTACAGCCGGTCGGTGTAACGCACCACCGGGTCAAACAAGAATCAAACCGGTTAGTATGATTAGTGAAATTGTTAAATGCGTTCGCATAGGGTCGGCGAAGCCGAATCCCATTGAGTATCAGTTAACAACAATTGTTCGATTGTAATTAATTCTTGGTGGGCAGTGCATACCTACGCAAAATCCAAGCCAGATCAATCGGTCTGTTGCACTGCCCACCCTACATCTACTCTTGCCTATTGCTAGCATGCCTATTGCCTATTCAAAAGGGTGACAAACATCATTAACCTCCGAGTTAGTGTTCAAATAATCTTGTATCCAATTGCAACCATAGATTAGTAACTGATCTAAATCGAGGACTTGATCTAAATCCCATATAATAACAGTGTTGTCTCCACTAGCGGAGGCGAGCATCTCACCATTTGGGCTGAAAACTACGGCTAAGACGCCATCGCTATGTCCTTTCAGGGTAGTTAAAAGGGTTCCATCCTGCTTCCAGAGTTTGACGGTTTTGTCATAACTAGCGCTAGCAATTCTGTTACCGTCAGGGCTAAACACTACTGCTAATACCCCTGCTTGATGACCGTTGAGGGTAGTAATCAAGGTACCATCGCGCTTCCAGAGTTTAATGGTTTTGTCCCAACTCGCTGACGCAATGGTTTCACCGTCGGGACTGATGGCAACGCTGTAAACCCGGTCATGGTGTCCTTTCAGGGTAGTAATCAAGGTTCCGTCTGGCTTCCAAAGCTTGACAGTTTTATCCCAACTGGCGGAAGCAATTAGAGTCCCGTCTTTCTTGATGCAGTCGCTCATGGGGGAAACCCCCAAGACCGCGCTGCATCGCTTGCTGAAGGCTACTCCATCAATGCGATCGCTATGGCCCTTGAGGGTATTAATTAAGGTACCGTCCTGTTTCCAGAGCTTAATGGTGTTATCGGCACTAGCAGAGGCAATCATCTCACCGTCGGAGCTGAAGACTACTGCTAAAACGGCGCTGGTATGATTTGTTAAAGTTTTTAGCAAGCTACCGTTTCTGTGCCAGAGCTTGATGGTGTTATCGGCACTAGCGGAGGCAATCATCTCACCATCTGGGCTAATCGCTATTCCGGAAACTCTAGCACTATGGCCAGTTAGGGTTGTTTGTAGGCTACCGTCTTTATTCCACAGTTTGACTGTGTGATCCCAACTCGCCGATGCAATGGTTTTTCCGTCTGGGCTAATGGCCACTGCCCAAACTAAATCACTATGCCCCCTGAGCCTGGTGAGGATGATGCCATCGGGTTTCCAGAGCCTGACCGTTCCATCCCAACTCGCGGATGCAATAGTTTTTTCGTCTGGGCTAATGGCCACACCGTACACTAAATCTTGATGTCCTCTGAGGGTAGTGAGTAATGTGCCTTCCCAACTCCACTGGTTAACGGTTCCGTCCCAACTCGCGGACGCAATGGTTTTACCATCTGGGCTGATCGCAAGGTTGTAAACGCGATCGCTATGGCCCTGAAGGGTGTTTAGTAAAGTGCCATCAGTACCCCAAAGTCTAACGGTTTTATCCCCTGACGCTGACGCAATGGTTTGACCATCTGGGCTGATGGCAACGTTGTAAACGCGGTCATTATGCCCCTGAAACGTCCTTAGTAATTTCCCATTATAGCCCCAAAGTTTAACGGTTTTGTCCCCTGACGCTGACGCAATGGTTTGACCATCTGGGCTAATGGCCACTCCATAAACAGTAGCGCTATGGTCTTTAAGAGTAGTAATCAAGGTACCGTCAGCTTTCCAGAGCTTAACGGTTTTGTCTCCAGACCCTGAAGCAATCATCTGGCTGTCGGGGCTAATGGCAACACCATAAACGCCAGCTTGATGGCCGTTGAGGGTTTTATAGGGTCGGGGTTGAAACGTTCCCTGACTATCCCGTTTCCAGAGTTTGACGGTTTTGTCGTCACTAGCGGAAGCAATCAGATTGCCGTCTAGGCTAATGGCAATGTCGTAAACTCCAGCTTGATGACCGTTGAGAGTAGATAGTAGTTTACCATCCAGTGTCCAGAGTTTGATGGTCTTATCGTAACTAGCGGTAGCGATTAGATTAGCATCCTGGTTAATGGCAACTGCCCAAACCTGATTACTATGCTTTACTAAGCGATTATATTCAACAGTCCCATAAACTGCCTGTCTTAGCACCGATTCTACTTGAGTTTCCGTAGTGGGGTCTGCGTTACCAAAGCTTTTCAATCGTTCCTTGGCTCTGATCGCTTCTACTAGGGCGTCCAATTGTTGATTGGAGGCAAAGAGCGCTGCTGAGGATTTTGCGATCGCATTCATTTCGCTAATAGCTGAGCGTCTATATCCGAGGTAAGTGGTCACCCCTAACCCTGTGGAAACCATCAATGCTGTGCCCACTGCCATTAGCAAGAACTTGAGTCGTCTGGCACTTTTTTTCTGTTCTGCTAATCTTGCTTCTGCTTCCTTAGCCCGTTCTGCTTCTAAATACCGTTGCTGTTCAATCCAGCTTAATTCTTGAGAAGCAGCTAAGAATTCATCATCTACTATACTCAACCGTTTGCCCGCTTTCCAGTTTAAGGCTTCTGCTAAAGCTTGTCCTCGCAACAGCCGAGAATTATCTTCACGGTTGGAGGCTAACCAAGCGTTTAGGGCTTGATTATAAGGTCGCAGATTCCCTAATTTTTGCTCAACCCAATCCTGATTAAAAATAGACTGGTAGATGGGATTATAAACCCTTAATACTGGGGAAGTTTTGTTATCCTGACCAGGCTCCTTGACAACTAACCCACTTAGCCGTAATTCTATTTGTTCAGGAGTATCATCTGCAGCAATTTCTCCCTGTTGTAAGATTTCCTGATAAAGGGCTAATAACCGACTAGAGCCTTGTTCATTTCTGAGAATGCGTTCCCGTAGGGTTCGTAAATGCTCCGGTTGATCATTGGCTTCCCAGTTTTCAATAATTTCCTTACGCACAAGCTGCTCTAACCAAAATCCTTCCGTACCAGGGGGAATCGTCAGAGAGCCACTAATTGCCTTTTGATTCGATATCTGCACCAGATAGCACAGCTTTTGAGTCAGAAATGGTTGTCCTCCTGTCCAAGCCAATATCTCTTTGAGAATAGTTTGATGATTCTCTACTAATCCTACTAATCCTGATGCTAATGGTTGAGCTTCTTCTAGGGTAAAACCATGCAAATCAATAGCTTTACCAATATTAAAAGGAGTTCGTTTTATCTGGGAAATTAAATCCGAAGGGGTGGCGACTCCAAATAAAGCAAAGGTGAGGCGATTGTAGTCTGGATTTTCTGCTCGCTGGTTATAGCAGGATCGAATCAGAGCAAAAAAATCATCGGTCGGGAAATTGAGGCTAATCACGCTATCGATTTCATCGATAAAAATAAAAATCTTTTCGCTTTTGAGGTTAACTAACAAAATCTCTTCGATCACCTGACTCAATCGCTGGATTTCCGATAAATCATCGTGCTCACGCCACCAAGTTTTTAAATTAACCTTCCGGTAAAGTTTGAAATTCCTTAATAACTCAACTACTAATCCCTTATACCACTGCTGGGGAGTAATAGTTTCGCTACCAATGCGCGTCATATCAATAGAAGCGCAGCTAAAACCAGCCTGTTGCAGTCGATGCTTGATCCGTAAGCGCAAGCTAGACTTACCCATCTGTCGGGAGTTGAACACATAACAAAACTCACCCCTAATTAAGGCATTATAAAGTTCAGCATCAGCTCGACGCTCTACATAACTAGGGGCATTTAATTTTAAACTACCACCGACTTGATATTCGTAGGTGTCCATGTGTAGCAGTTTTGAATTGGGTGAGCTATTTTTATTCTGGGTTTTAGGGAGTAGGGAGCTAAGCTATCAGCTATCAGCTTTCAGCTATCAGCTTTCAGCTATCAGCTTTCAGCTATCAGCTTTCAGCTATCAGCTTTCAGCTATTAGCTATTAGCTATCAGCTTTCAGCTATTAGCTATCAGCTTATGGGTTAGGTCACAGCGTCGAAGCCTGTGCCACCCTACTGTTCGCGCAGCTTGCGCGTAGCGCAATCGGTGCTTTTGAATAAAATAAGCTGACCGCTGACCGCTGACTGCTGACTGCTGACTGCTGACTGCTGAATGCTTACAAAATCTTGAACTATTAAATTCTCCCGTCAAGGTTTATCTTAAGCACCTCAAGTAGCGTGAGCTTTTAGCTGACGGCTGACAGCTGACGGCACCTCAAGTAGCACCTCAAGTAGCGCATATGCTTACTGGGAATCAAAATTTGGGATACGTAACAATAAAGTTATCCTCCGCTTGAGCATTGTAATTCAGTCCAGATTCAAAACAGGTTACCGGAAATCCCATGGGAATACGGAATCCCTGACATATTGAGTAGTGGGGTTTTTGTCGTTGTTGGTTCATTGTTTCCTTAGGGAGTAGGGAGTAGGGAATCGGAACCCACCCCTAACCCCTCCCAGGAGGGGAACGGGAATCGGGAATCGGGAGCGGTGCGACCCGTGGCGAATTTAATTCGCCTACGGAAAGCGCACCGAGGGAGTCGGGGGAAGAAAATTGACTGTACCTCATCTAGCAATTATCAGACTCATTCGGAGTTTTTTTAGGGTTATGTTATATCAGCAATACTTTTGATTATATACACAACATACTATAGCATTAAATTTAAATTATAGGTCATAAATTTGCAGTTTTATTGTTAATATAAATAACCATAATGAATGAATTAGTATACTTCTCAATATTGTTGAGATATAATCGAAAATTGGATGGCTGATAAAACGCTGATGAATTACTAATTATTGGGTAAATAATTTATAATTACTCCTGAGGCGATACTCCTGAAGTGATATTACTGACGCGATACTCCAAATTCTTAACTTATGGATAACGTTGGTTATATAGAACTAAGGTAAATCCGTTTAATCACATTATTTATAGTAATATTGTTTGTTGTCCTTTGTGTTTTATACAAAATTAATTAAAAATTCACTATATAGCGTTTATCATACTTATGAGGTACAATTTTTTCCCGATTCCCGATTCCCGATTCCCGATTCCCGATTCCCGATTCCCAATTCCCGATTCCCGATTCCCGATTCCCTGAAATGATTATTCAAACCCTACCTAAAAACGTAGTTCATCTAATTGCTGCTGGGGAAGTCATTGATTCAATAGCGGCAGTGGTGCGAGAACTGATCGAAAATTCCCTTGATGCTGGGGCAACTCGGATTACTGTTTCCCTGTGGACTGAGCAATGGCGGGTACGAGTGGCAGATAATGGCACAGGGATGGAGGTGAAGAATTTGCAAAAAGCGGCTTTTGCCCACAGTACTAGCAAAATCTGTAGTAGTGATGATCTGTGGAAGATTACTAGTTTGGGATTTCGTGGGGAAGCGTTGCATAGTTTGGCGGCTGTGGCAGAGTTAGAAATTTTGAGCCGATGTCCAGGAAATAGTCAGGGGTGGCGAGTTATCTATAATTCCCAAGGTCAACTGCGTCAGATTGAATCTGCTGCGATCGCACCCGGTACGATTGTGATAGTGTCTAATTTATTTGGTAAATTGCCCGTGCGTCGCCAGGGTTTACCGCCGATGGCACAACAGTTGCGTGCTGTCCAAACCATTATTCATCAACATGCTCTGTGTCATCCTAGGGTTAGCTGGCAAGTGGAGCAAAATGGACGTCCATGGTTTAATCTTTGTCCTGGTCATACTGCCCAACAGATTCTGCCTCAAATTATCAAGCAGTTAAAGGAAAGTGATTTGCAGCCGTTAACGGTAGAAGTGCCCATACCGGATTCGGCAACAGAACAACAACAGGATAAAAGCACCAAGGGAAATCTCGGAAATGGTTTGATGGAGCTAGTGTTAGGATTACCGGATCGATGCCATCGCAGACGTCCAGACTGGGTAAAGGTAGCGACTAATGGACGAATTGTGCGATCGCATGAATTGGAACAAACCATGATCACAGGATTAGCTCGAACCTTGCCTCGCGATCGCTATCCCATTTGTTTCCTGCACCTGCGGATTTGTCCGAGTCAAATCGACTGGAATCGTCATCCAGCAAAGACCGAAATTTACTTACACTCCGTATCTTACTGGCAAGAGCAAGTTGCTGAAGCTATCGAGCACGCTTTGCGAATCACCCCAGCCAATCTCCCAGAAAGCATTCACTCCAACAGGGTAAAACAGTTACTCAAAACATCAGAAGCTAGAGGAGGTTACACCACTAGTCGTTCAATTGAACTGATACCAGACACTCAAGAAATTACTGACAAAACTGATCGCAAAATTGATAGCAAAATTGATAACAAAACTGATGATATTGGGCTAATCCAACTGCGAGCCATGGCTCAGCTTCATAATATGTATATTGTAGCCGAGCATCCTACTGGTATTTGGTTAATTGAACAGCACATTGCCCATGAACGGGTGTTGTATGAAGAATTATGCGATCGCTGGCAGTTAGTCCCCTTAGAACCTCCCATCATTCTCCAGCACTTATCCCCTAGCCAGGTGGAACAACTACAGCGCATTGGTTTAGAAGTGGACCCCTTTGGAGAAGAGCTGTGGGCAGTACGGAATGCACCAGAACTGTTGCGTCAGCGAGACGATTGTGCCAAAGCCCTATTAGAGCTGAGTTTAGGAGGAGACTTACAAACCGCTCAAGTAGCAACTGCCTGCCGCAGTGCAATTCGCAATGGCATCCCCCTGAGCTTGTCAGAAATGCAGCAGTTATTAGATCAGTGGAAAAAGACTAGGCACCCTCGCACTTGTCCCCACGGGCGTCCTATTTATTTATCCTTAAAAGAGTCTGCTCTTTCCCGTTTTTTCCGCCGTCATTGGGTAATTGGAAAAAGTCATGGGATTTAAGTAAGGGTTGGTAAGTTGAAGGTTAGCAGATTGGTAAGTTGAAGGTTGGCAAGTTGAAGGTTAGCAGGTTGGTAAGTTGTTCGCCCAAGGCGTTCGGTGTAGGGTAGGTTAGCAAGTTGTTCGCCCAAGGCGTTCGGTGTAGGGTAGGTTAGCAGGTTATCAAGTTGTTCGCCCAAGGCGTTCGGTGTAGGGTAGGTTAGGCAGTTGTTCGCCCAAGGCGATTCGGTGTAGGGAGTGACTGAATAGAAAATATCTATAGCGTTTATAAATGAGATGTAAACCTAGGAGGTATTTTTTTATTGGACAATACACTTCAGATCTCTTTACCCTCTTGCCTTTAGCCTTTTGCCTCTTGCTTCTTGGCGTTTGGGAGTATGTTCACAACTCAAATATAAACCCTATATATAATGACTGCTAGACATTGTGTCTTTAGTCATGGTGCTAGAGGGTAGACAATTAATTCTATAATCAGGATGAATAAAAAATGGCAATAGTTGTCAGGGTTTAAACACTATGTCGTCTACTAAAAAACAAGCCAGAGGTTTTCCACAACAACTTAAGTTGAGCAAGCCTCGCCATAGATTATCGATTTGGCTCAAAACTCAGCAACCTAGTAGTTTAGGTCGTTCTAAAAATGATTGGAACTTTAGCAATCAGGAACAAGGCTTCACACTGCTTGAGTTGCTTGTAGCAATTATTATCATAGGAATTTTGTCTGCCATTGCACTTCCTACATTGCTTAGACAAGCTAATAAAGCAAAAGAAGTTGAAGCTATTACTAGGGTGCGGAATCTACTACAACTTCAGCATGAATACTATATCACTAATGGAGAATTTGCTAATTCCCTAGAAGAATTAGGATTTTCACTTTCTTATGAGACTGAACAATACCAGTACATAGTATTATCTTCTCAGCCATTATTAGATGGTTCAGTTTTGTTAGGTTTATCTAAACAGCCTGAGCTGAAATCTTATGCAGGAGTAGTGTTTTTACAAGATGGTCAGACTAAGACCTGTCCTAAGATTCCTATAGATATCAACACGGATAATTTGAATAAGTTAATCATCCCACTTATTTTTAAGATTCTTGCTAATCCCAAAGAATACTGTTCATAACTCCTCTAGAAGATGCCGTGAACTCAAAGTGTCCATAAACAGGGTAGTGATCACAAAGATCCCGTCGGAGGGTTTCTGTTGCTTGATTCCATGGTTGGTCTGCACGAATGAGACGAACCTGATAGAATGCTTCTACTAGACGTAAATGGTTGTTTGAGTAAAAAATAGGAGATAGTTTTCGGTGTGTTGTAAGCATTCAACTGTGAGGCTATCAACTATCAGCTGTCAGCGTCACAGCGTCGAAGCCTGTGCCACTAAGCTGTTGCGCATTTAAACTGTGATAACAGCATTGCCTTTGTTTTTTATTTTTCGTACCCATTTTATAATTAACCCTCCTTCATTTAAAAGATGATTTAACAAACATTCTAATTCTTCAATTGATTTGAAAACTCGATTGGCAATATATTCTTTTGCTGAATGCCAAACCAATTCAATTAAGTTATAATCAGGACTATACTCGGGAAGATATTCTAAATAAATATTCGGCATATCTTCTTCTATTTTATGAATATATTCGGCTTTTTTGTGAAAACTAGCATTGTCTAAAATAATGACGATTTTCGGTCCTTTCTTAGCAAAGTCTTCTAGTTGATTACCCGCTTCCATCCATTCATTTTCTAGCTCTTTATAAAAGGTTTTTAAAACTTCATAAAAAGTTTGACTATTGCTTTTTTTGAGGAAATCTACAAATCTTTTTTTATCTGAATATCGCAAAGCTCCCATCACATTAACTCTCCCTTGCCTTTCGGGCAAAGCCCGACGCTGCGCGAACGGTCTCCTCTAACTTTTTTTCGCTTTCCTCTTTTACACCAGTTTTTTCTTCTGATGACTCTCAAACTAAATCCGCTTTCATCCCAAAACCATACCTGAAGACGCTCTGGGCTTTCTTTTTCTATTTTTAAATACTCATCTAGTTTCTTTTTAAATGCTTCCCTTTTTTTAGGGTCTTTTTTAGAATCTAAGCTATACTTTGACCAAAGGTAAACATATTTTTTCTTGACTAGTATCCTACGAACTTGAGACCCACTTAACTTGATGCCTGTTGTATCTTCTAAATGAACGGCTAATTTTTGAGCTGTCCATCGACCAAATTCATATCCTAATTCTTCGGGTTCTTTTTCGACTAATTCTAATAATACTTCTATATATTGTTTTGTTGCTTTTTGGTGATTGCCTTTCATTCTTTTATCTTTAAGACTCTCTAAGTCATCTGGATCTCCGTGGACACACCAATAACAGACTGTGTTCTTTGAACAACCCAAAACTTCAGCAATTTCTAACTGTGTTTTTCCACTATTCAACAACAGCAAAATTAAAATACGTTCTCTAATATTTCCATTTTCTTCTATTTTTAAGGCTTTTTGAAGTATTGTTTTTTGCTGTCAGATAATTTTTTGCTGGCATATTTCCTATTATTGGGTTATTTATTAATTTTTATTATACCAATTTAAATGCCGAACAGCTTATTCCCGATTCCCTATTCACTGTTCCCTGTTTCCAGAATATCTTTGAGCAAAATGTTCTTGCAGTATGCGGTGAATGAAGATATAACCACCCCCAACTTTTCTTAACAAGATACGTTCTGTGGCGTAGTCAAGGAAGCGGGCATAATGCCAAGGAGTATAGCCTTGCCACCAGAGAATTAGACGTAACGTAAAGTGTTGAATTAAAACAACTCCAGCAAATACTGGTCCTGTTCCACCTACTATCCCAGTAAGTAAACCAACCGCTAATGCAATACTGATGAGCTCATGAGGTGCTTGGATGTAATTTAAGCTATAGAGTATTCCTACAAAAAAAAAGATTCCAAAGAAAATACCAGCATTTTTAGCTGACTTCCAAACACCCTGGTTAGGAATTATGGTTTGTTCTAGGTTTTCTCCTTTGCCTAAAAAACCAACCAGTCCAGGAAGTGTTGAGAATACTATAACCTCAATAAAGATATCAAAATAAGCTCCGAACTGGCTGAGATCATATCTTTTTGTAAACAACAAACGCACAAGGATATAAATTAAACCACCTATTAGTCCAACCGTTCCATATCTTATGGCTTGCTTAGGATCTCGCTTGATAGTGTCAATAATTCCTATTTCTCTGTTGATAAAGCTTAACAAGAACCCCATAGCTACTCCATCAGCCGTCACAGGAGATAGAATAGCCCTCCATTTATCATCTTTTATGCCCTCTCCAACCATGGGATAGATCATTAAAGCAGTAATGATGATATAGAGTAGCCCAGATATAATTCCAGGAATAAGCTTAGATAGTTTTTGAGATAGTTTTTGGATTTTTTGAGGGATCAACTCAACCCTAAAACCTGGTATAGTTATAGTTCTCAAATAAGATAGCACTGGAAAACTTAGACAGGATACTATAGCTGCTATCACTGAAGGAATTACCAAGGAGATTTGTACTCCTATATCATCGGTAACCTGGGTACCAAAGTGTAAGGCTGTAGTCAATCCAGCTATCAGTCCAAGAATCACTCTAAAAACAACACTATAGATCCATTGTTGAATACCTACAGGTAAGCAATCAGGCTGCATCCGCTCAATTAATAATTCTTTTCGCTCTCTTTGTGTGATTTGATGAGCTATCCAAATTAACCATTTTTTTGAGCTTTTTTTTGAAAATTTTACCGGCTTTTCTTCAAGTTTTTTTTGAATATAAGCATCAAGTAAATGCTTTCGACGTTTTTCAAATAAGCTTATGTCTAATAAGTCATTGTTTAAGTCATTGTTTAAGTCATTGTTTAAGTCATCTTTTGTCTGACCTTTATAGGCAACAGCAATAAAGTTTAGAGTCAGAGGACTTTTCACTAATTCCTGTATGGCTTCGTCTTCTTCTTTTAATTCCTTAACTCCTGACAAGGCGTCTCCAGCATCGTCAAAATACCGTTGGATTTGTTGGTCTGTAAGTTGCCTATAGAAAACAGCAGTTTGAAATTGAAGCTTCTCTGAAATTTTGTGGTAATCTCGAATTCGAGAGCAAACCACCATTTCGGTTTCTTTATAGTTTACTATAAACTGATTGATTGCTCTAATGCAATCTCCTCTTTTGCTTTCTCTGACTTCATCTAAACCATCTAATAAAAGTAGTAGTTGCTGATTTTTTACCCAATCCTTACACTGCTTTTCAGAAAACTGATAGATTCTATTCAGTTCCGTAACCAGCCACTGGGCTAAGGGTTTTGGCTCTTTCTCCCCAGCCCAACTGGAAAGGTTGAGCACTACAGGAATTGGTAGGGTTGTGTTTTTCCTGGCATCACTGATTAATTCATCAGCAATTTCGAGAAGTGCGGTGGTCTTACCTGACCCCGATCTACCAAGAATCAGCATTGTTCTGGTGTTTTCAAGTTCCCCAAATACGTCAATTGCTCTAGTTCCTTCAGGCAGATCTTGTCTTTGCCGACTTGAATTTGCTCCTTGTTGACTTGAGGGATTGATCACGGCGCTAGGGTCTTCAATTAGACCCAATTCAAGGGTTTCTTCGATATGTAAAGACTTCTTAAGAACACCTTGAATCCAGAATTTTTCTACCCGCTTAAGTAAGGTTTCACGGGGACTAGCTTTCTTGCTGGCAATATCAATTTTCATTAATTGCAAGAGAGATCCTACTATCCCCCAGGAACTGACAGGAGCTGGAGTTGAGGGCATAGTGTCCGTATCTGAGAGTCCCCGTAACTGTTTCCAGGTGATGCTTTCTTTAGCTAGATTGTGATGAATGACTGGTAGCCAACTGACTTTTGGTAGTTTATTTTTGTTCTTTTTGATATAGCTCTGTAGCTTGATTCTAGCTTCCTGTACAGAGCGATATAGAGATAAATGCGTAGTGAAAAATCCCAGAAAATATTTGAGAAACTCTTGTGCCACTTGATCAGGAACGGGTTCTCGCCAAACAATAATCTGAGCAATATCTAAATCTGCGAGTTGACGTGCTAATCCCAGTCCATTGCAGGAATTAAAAATAGCCAACTTCATACCTTGCTCAATGGCTCTTTCCATCGTCTTTCTAATCGTTTGAATATCTAGAGATTCTTCTGAATTAATTTTGAGCAAGCCAGTTTGACCATCTTCTTGAACATCACTATGTCCAGCAAAAAATAGAATATCCCAAGATTTATTTAAAAATGATTCCAATTCTTCAAGAGTTGGCTGTCGCAGAAAAACACAATATGCTCCTGGTATCTTTCGGAGTAATCGTCTATCAGCTTCCACATCAATACCTTGACCGCTGTCTCCTAAAATACATAAGATTTTGACCCGTTTCGGTCTTTGGGAATTTGAGTTCTGGTCAGTAACAATAGCAGCGGCAATTTGCTCTGATGCAGCGAAGGAGAGAGCAACATCACCAAAACAGTCATCAATAAACAAGTCCCAGCAGTGCCAGGGTAGTTTGTGTAATATATTTTTGGTGGATTCAGAGGTAATCTCATGTGTTTGAACAACGACCTGAATTTCATCCTGGGAGTTTAGATCGAGAATTTGTTCGAGTTGTTGTTTTGTAGTCCTCAGCCAATGATTGAGATCGTTGCGTAAAAGATCAAGGGACTGATCACACTTAGCTATGTACTCAGGGATAGAAAACCGAGGACGTATAGTCCGTATAATACCTCTAGAATCCTCATCCCTAGAAGACTCCAGAAGGGTTTTATATTTATCCTGCCATTCCTGATAATACCTGAGAATTTCTGGGATTTGAGGTAGTTGACAGTATATCTGTCTGTAGTTCTCTGGATCATTTTTACCTTCCTCCACAATCTTGATGGTAGCTTGACCAAAACCTCGCTGAAAATTGCCATCTTCTGGGATAATAATAACTGTCTTACTCATTTTATTTGCCTTTGTGTAGAGCTAAGCAACAAATTCCTCAGTTACAGATTCATCATTTAGAGAAATTTGAACAGTGACTAGTTTTCCTGGAAGTTCAGTTAAGGCAATCTGAATCCAACTGTCTGCTTCCTGGGCTTCTACTTCCTCACTATCTGACTCAAGCATGACTTTTAATTTTAAACCCAAAGGCAAAAACTCATTCTTTTCTGTAGGATGAACTTGAAATAAAAATCCCACCTCTTGATTTTCTGCCAACCATTGACTCACTACTAAATCTACTTGTTGAGAATCTGCTGATAAACCTAGAGTAATTTTTTTAGCCCGTTCAATAACATCATCGTTTATTTCTAGATTTCTAAATGCAAATTGTCTAGGTGCCAGGACAGCATCTACAGCTTGCCATGTGTCATCAAAAAGCTTTTCCAAGTCTTTTAATTTTAAGGGGTTTACTACCGGTAGAGGTGAGAGTTCACCAATCAAGTCATCAACCGAGCGCAACCGACTAACTTCGATAACATCTGCAACGACTGCTTTAGCAAATCCTAAAAGCTGGACTTGATCTAAGTGTTCGCTAAACTGAATAGCAAGATAACCAATCCGGTCTTCGGTTACTTCTGGAGGTAAAGACACAGTAGTTTCTCCAGGTAGCACAGGACGACATTCTAATCTGCCAATGTCAGGAACAACTAAATCGGCAACATTCCATTGATGTCTTAGAATTGGATTCCAACAATCACTTTCCTTTAAATCAGTGTCAATGCCAAGATACTTAAGATATCTGTGAACTGCATAAACCGCTAATGTATTAAAATAAACCTGTTTACTTTTTGCAGTTGTGGCTTGTTCCGCTGCGAATTTGCTAGCGAAACGATGAGCTTCAATACCGAGGGTAATTTCTAAATTTTGCATGTTTTGATTTGTCATGATTCTTCGTCTCCTGAGTAACCTAGATCCTTCAATTTTTTTTGAAGGAGTGGTAGGCATTTTCTTTTCCAATGGGATATGATAGTATCGTACTTAATGCCCAACTCCCTGCTGAGGTGAGTTAACTTCTCTGGTGGGTCTTTAAAAAGTAACCTTTGGCAAAGGAGCTGACAGTTACAATCGGGACGCTTACGAGGATGACACTTTTGAAAGCTATGGTCTGGATCTTCCTCTACGTAACGTTCTAATTGTTCAAAGGTTTCCTGAATTTTCTGCTTTCTGAGTTTCTCAATGTAACCTTCAATTCCACTGATAGTAGGAGTCTCAAAACCACCATCTGGAAGTTGATCTAGTAGTGTTGAGGGATTGTCCGAATTTTCATTGATGTAGACATCTAAACTAGACTCACGACTATGTTGGTATGCTTGGTTAAGATATAAATCTTTAATCCGCCATATTAGATAACCATTTATCCATTTTAACAAGCTTGTCTGAACTGCTAAGTCTGGTTTGGGTTCAAAAGCACAAATATTTTTGATTACCCATTCCCAAGTTTGGTCTAAAGCTTCCAAATAAAGGGGATAAGAAGATTTTCGGAGTCCGGGTAACTGCTGACATTCAAGTAATAGTCGATGGATATCCCGTCGCCGTTCTTCACTCTGAAAGTCCTGATTGCCACAAATCTTATTAATAAGTGCCAGTAATTGTTGATCTGTCATAGTCATCTTTTTTTTGATAACTGGTGTAGATTACTCTTTAATCCCTGATATTTCAATAAACAAGAATATTCAGAGGGAACTTAGAGGATATCTCCCAAGTTTTTTGATACTGAATTTTGCCCCCCTGACCCCCCAAGCGAGCAATCCCTCGCTTGGGGGGAACAAGAGTCAATTTGCTTCTAAAAGTCCCCCAGAATTGGGGGACCAACGGGGGCTTGGATGTAGCAAATGAGACTTCTCAGACAACCTCTTAGGGTAAGCGCCAGAAAAATTGAGCCAAAATGTGATATAGGACAATAATTATGACCATATTAAGCCTTGATTATCAGCACTATTGCATACTTTTATCAATAGTGTTGATAATTATGCTCCATTATTAATTTTTGCCTTTACCCTGAGAGGGAACTAACAATGACTCTTCTGTTGATAATTATAATTCTTATGAAGCACTTGAGATTGAAGGGCTGCATCTCACTGTCTTGATGGAGTTGATCATGGCGGGAACCACGGCAGTCGTTCATGGGGGAAACCCCCAAGACCACACCGGTAGTCCCTGATTACTCAAGCCTCCCGAAGCTCTACTGGCTGTATGGCTCATCATTACTAGCTTTGCAACTTTTTAGATCAGATTTTGCACATTTTTTTTTTCTAGGGCTGAGTCTTAAATATAGGGGTGCGTTCCACGTCGCCTCAAAACTTAAATAGTCCACGAGGATCATTAATTTCTCACTCATACCCCACATTCCACCTTCAGAATGGGTCAACTTGAGAAATATACACATTCTTGTGAACTATTCTGCTTATGGAGCTTGGAGTAATGTCTAGAGTAGATTTTGTTGGAAGTGAGTTATTGACAGATAGTGGGATATTAATCCTGGATAGGGCATTGGATCAGGCTCTATCAATTTTGGCTGATTTTGCAACAGATGAGTCGTTTGAGCAGAAGATTATTGAAGTCTTTGGTGATCAGTTTGATACCCAGAAGCTAGATGAGTTACGTCAGAATTTTACCTCAAGCAGCTTAGACTGGTTACCAAAATTTGAGATTCGCTCTGCTGATGAACTAAATGGAGCAAATGCTGCATTTGCGGCAAGTAACAACAGAGTGTACCTTTCACAGGATTTTATTAGTGCCAATAGCTCTGATATTCAGAAAACTACGGATGTTCTCTTAGAGGAGCTAGGTCATTTAATTGATTCAACTATTAATACTGAAGATACACCTGGAGATGAGGGAGAGTATTTTAGCTATCTAGTTCAAGGTAAAGAATTAGATTCAGAAAAAGTAGCAACTATCAAAAGCGATCAGGATTTTCTGTCTCTTCATTTAGATGAATCAAGTACACTTTTATATGAAACTCAGACTTTCAGACCAGAAGAAATTGAAGGAAAATTATACGTGGCGGCAAGAGACCTTGCTCGTTTTCCAGTTGGAACTCATCAATTTTTAATAATTGAGATTTTTAATATTGATAGTAATTTATCAAAATACTTAACTGAAAATTACTCTGATATAGATATTGAAATTGAAAATTTCAATAATTCAAGTCAACAACTGAGCAAGAACTACATAGTCATTGGTGCTCATAATCCATCTGATAGGCTTCAAGTAGAATTTTCCAGAGAATCAGATCTTGATGCAGCTCGTGAAAAATTTACAGGTAAACGTGAAGCTCTAATATCGTGGGACCCTGAGTTACATGAAGTTAAGTTTTCAGATAGTACAAGCGTATCATCTGATTTTATTTATGACTTACTAGATGCTGTCAGAGCTTATACCTTAAATGAGAGTGAGATACCTATATACTACCCTGATATATTAGGTTCAGGGGAACCTGGATGCGCAGCAGATTCAAAAAACCATAAGTCTAAAGAAAAAGCTATAAATTTGGGCTTTCCTTATACAGGTGATTATGTAGAAAAGCCCGTCAATAGTAATAGTTGGGCACAGTCTATTGTTCGTTTTGTAGGTAAAAACAGAAAAGAAAAAGTAAATTTTCCCGAAAATTATATGGGATTTGATTGTCTTTCTGAAAACCGGATTGATAATTGGTATTTCACTTTATCATCACAATCCAATAGTGCAGGAACAACAATTGCTGATGCCTTAGATTCTAGCCTTACGACGTTAGAAACACTCACAGAAGATAAATGGTCATCAGTGTTTTCATCAAGTCCAGTACCTTTTTCCAATCAAGAAGACGTAGAACTCAAATCTTTTTCAAGTTCAAGCTCTGAGCTTACTCCTGTTGAAAATAGCCGATCGATTCAGGTTGAAGCTTCTTATGATTCTGTTGAAGAACAAAAGCTGAACCAAACAGCTTATTATGATGTAGAGAATGATTCAATATTGGTTTCAGTAGAAGCAAACTCTTCACTACCGAAACCTATAAATTTTCTTGGTGAAATCAGAAATACACTGGTTCCTATTTTCAGGCAATTGTCGAATGAAGATAACTTAGAATCCGTCCAAAAATTACTTGTTGATGCTCTTGATTCTGATGGCTTAAATCTTGTTGATAGTGAGGATGATATTGAGGTGACAGGAGATATCAATGGAGATTTTGCTGTTAACCTTTCATTAAACTCGGATTTACCACTAATTGAAAGATCTCTAAGTGCAGACTTCGGTTTGCCCTGGCTTGGATTAGAAGTTGTTGATGGTGGGACTGTCAAAACAGCGTTCAACTATGAGTTCGACTTTTCATTCGGACTTCGAGATGGTGAATTTTTCTTTGATACTCCAGAAGAAGAAGATCTTTCAATCAGACTTGATACATCGATCCCTGATGTAGATTTTAATGGTAACTTGGGCTTCTTTCAGTTTAATATCACTGATGAGGATACAGATACCAATTCAGACAATGATGGAGTTGATATTGATGGCGATGGACTTACTCCTAGTAAAGTCAGCTTAGGGGCAGCAATTGACTTAGATTTTTCCGATGAGAGTATTGCCATTAAAGACTTTAACCCTACAGGAGAAGCTGATATCAACCTTAACTTAAAAACAAGTTTTGATGATTCTGTCGTTCTGCCCTCTATTGAAACGGATTTAGACATTGATCTTGATTTTATTAATGAAAGTGATCCTGAAATTACATTTAGGGATGTTCAGCTTGGGTTAGGAAGCTTTCTCAGTCGTGTTGCTGGTCCTACCTTTGATGTTATCCAGGAAGTAACGGGCACTTTCCCAATTAAAAAAATAACAGATACGCTTGTAAAAAAACAGTTTCTTCTTTGGAGAAAGTCCCTGGCTGAAGTTGCGGAAAAGGCTGGCTCATACTTTTCAGATGTTTACTTCGATCCACAAACTCTAGAGTTTATTAAAGTTGCTAGTGAAATAGCTGAAGTCGTTAATTGGATTAACTCTATTTCAGCAGATTCCCAAAATACAAAGATTAACTTTGGAGACTTCACTGTTAATGGTGCAGAGGTTCAAAATGGTGGGCTTGAAAGTGTGTCTCCTATTCTATCCGGTGAAGAAACTGATGATTTTCTAGATTCTTCAGAGAACGTTATTAATGGATTTACTTCAACCTTAGAAGATTCTTCAACAAATCTGACGTTCCCAATCCTAACGGAACCAACTACAGCCTTCAACCTTTTACTGGGGAAACCTGTTGATTTATTCAACTTAGATCTACCCGTTATAGGTTTAGGGTTTGAATATACCTCACCACAATTTCCTATCTTTGGCCCTCTCTCTGTTCAGATTTTAGGTAGAGCTGGAGCTGCGGCTAACTTAGACTTTGGATTTGACACCTATGGTCTAGAACAATTTAAAGCCAGTGGCTATCAAGATCCATCTTTGATTGCCCAAGGACTTTACGTCGCTGATCTGCCTACTGATTCAGTACCACAGCCTCTTGATGGTAGCCGAGAAGGGGGATTTGCCGCTGGTTTGGGGGCAGGAATTGCAGCAGACGTAGGCATTGATTTAGGGATATTGAGAGCTAGTGTTGAGGCGGGGATTGCAGGAACAACTTATTTAGACCTTCTACCAGACGAATCAAACCTCCCAGATGACGACCCACGTAAATACAGAGAAGGTAGAAAGCACATTCTTGATTTTGATAACCTTGGCTGTGTATTTGAACTAGAAGGAGGTCTGGATGCAATTCTAGGAGCCAAGATTCGGATAGGCTTCGGGCCTTTTAGCTTTAGCAAGCGAATTACTATTGTTAGAGAAACCTTGGTAGATTTCCATGCTGGATGCTCTGATGGCGATGGTGATGGTGCTATTGAAGAAGATGGCATCCTTAAACTGAAGACCAATGGTGGTAATGACTTAGTTCTGGTTAACCACATTGATGGTGAATTGGGTGCAGAGACTATCGAAGTTGAATCCTATGCTGTAGAATACCAAGATACTGAGAACGGAGAAATCTCTGGTCAAAATGAACCGCGAGGTAATGCCTCTTACAACAATATTAAACAAATAGAAGGTAATGGAGGCAAAGGTAAAGATCGTATCGAGATTGGAAATACGGTCTTAGCTCCTACCTTTATTAAAGGTGGCGGGAATGATGATGAGCTATTCGGTGGAAGTGGTTTAGATACACTTGAAGGGAATGACGGAGATGACTTCCTATCTGGAGGAAAAGGAAATGATGTACTCAAGGGTGGCAAGGGAAACGATTTCTTTGAGGGAGGTGAGGGTAACAATACCATTGATGGCGGTAAAGACGATGATGGGAAAGACGTTGATGCTATTAGTTACGCCAATGAAACTGAGGGAATCACGGGAAAACTTGCCCCAGATGCAGATGGGAAGATTTATGTGAAACGAGCCAATGGTCAGACTGATACAATAATCAATGTTGAGCAGTTTGATCTAACAAACAAAGATGATGTCATGACTGGCACCGATCAGAATAATGAAGTTATTGACGGTCTAGATGGAAATGACAAAATTTACGGTTTGGGCGGTGATGATTTCCTTATTGGTGGTCTTGGTGCAGATTTGATTGATGGTGGTGAAGAAGGAAAGAAGGGAGATGGAACTAGCTATATCAAGGGAGATAGAACTAGCTATATCAAGGGAGATGGAACTAGCTATTTAAATTCTTTTGCTGGTGTGAGAATTGATTTAGAGACAGGCTTTGCTACAGGTGGAGAAGCAACAGGTGATCAGCTAATCTCTATCGAGCATATCTTAGCAACAATACATCCAGACGATCTCAGAGGTAACGAGAAAGCAAATATTTTAAACGGCTCAGAAGGTAATGATGTTATAGAAGGTCGTGAAGGGGCTGATCAACTTGATGGTGGGGGTGTTCGTGGATTCTTTGGGAGTTCTGATAAAGATGTACTTTCTTATGAATCTTCTTCAACAGGTATAGCAGTTAGTCTCAAAGATGGTAAGGGTACTGGAGGAGAGGCAAATGGAGACAGTATTGCTTTTGCATTTTTTGAAAAAACTTCTGAGTTCAGCAAGTACAGTTCCTTTGAAAACCTGACAGGTTCAAATCAAGATGATAACAAACTGGAAGGTGATTTAGGTCACAATGAAATACGAGGTCTTGAGGGTAATGACAACTTATATGGTGATGGTGGTAATGATACGCTAATTGGTGGAGTAGGAGCTGATAAGTTTAACGGTGGAGAAGGAGAAGACTGGGCTGACTACAGTGAAGCTCTTTCCAGTGTTGGTGTTGACTTAGCCTCTCAAGGATTTAGGGGAGAAGGGACTGGTGATACTTTTGAAAAACAAAATAGCCAGTCAACAACTGAAAACCTAAAGGGTTCTCCATACGGGGATACCTTCTTTGGAGATATTGGCAATAATGATATTGATCCAGATATAAGCAGTGGTGAAACTGACTTTGTTGATGGAAGAGAAGGAGATGACCTCTTAATTGTCAACTATGGTATCAGGAATGACTGGGGGAGTGGCATCACTGGAGGTTTCGACAGCGATAATGCAACGTCTGGTTATATTTCTAGACAAAGAACAGATTTAAATGGTCAGCAATTAAATGATGCTATTAGTTTCTTTAACATTGAACGAAGTCAAATAATTGGCACGATTCAAAGTGACAATATCCAAGGTGGTGGTGGTTTTGATACTATCTTTGCTGGGGTTGGTGATGATCTAATTAGTGGTGGTAATGGAAATGATAGGATTCAAGCTGATGATGGAGATGATATTTTAATTGGAGGAGCTGGTGCTGATGTGCTAGATGGTGGTGAAGGTCAAGATACAGCTAGCTATGAAAATGCCCGTTTCTCAGGTGTATATGTTGACCTAGAAAAATCTTTTCAAGAATTTGTATATCTGAACCCATTCAGCGATGCTGCTGGTGATCAACTCATCTCAATTGAGAACTTACATGGTTCTATATATGATGATTGGTTATTCGGTAATAATCAAGCTAATCAGCTTTATGGAGATGCAGGAAATGATAACCTGACCGGGAAAGGCGGTGCAGATACATTAGATGGTGGAAGTGGTATCAATACAGCTTCTTATTCTAATTCCCTTGAAGGTGTCAGGATTAACTTAGAAACTGGAAACATTCTAGGTGGTGATGCTGAAGGTGATACTCTCATTAATATCCAAAACATTACAGGTTCTAGTCAAGACGATTCTCTTGCTGGTGATTCTAGTAGTAACAATTTAAGAGGGTTAGAAGGTGATGATCTACTTCAAGGCAACGGTAACAATGATACTCTCTTGGGAGGTGATGGTAGCGATACTTTAGAAGGGGGTTCTGGTAATGATGTCCTAAAAGGAACTTCAAATAGCAACAATGTACAAGAGGTTGATGTTCTCACTGGTGGGGATGGTGCTGACGAATTTTATCTGGGGAATAGCTCATCAGATTACTATAAAGCTTCGGACAGCTACGCTATTATTACAGACTTTAATCCTTCTGAGGATACTATCCACCTTTATTTTACAGAAAAACGTTGTAGTCGGTTATTGCCTGATTACTACTTGGCTTCTACAGGGGATACTTTACCAACAGGAATAGGAATTTTCAGCCGTGGTTCTCGTGAGACAAACAAAGATGAACTAATTGGAATTATTCAAGGAGGTTTCGAGCTAGATCTTCAGGATGATTACTTTAGCTTCAACAAAGTACATGAAGAATACTGCAATATTTTAGAGTAAAAATAAATCCTCAAGTTCTGTTTGAGTGCATCCCAGTTTTGTAAGACTCAAGTTGAGAATTGCAAATTCATATTGAATACCTTAATTGGAGAGGTAAAATGAAATCAATAAAAATTGAGAGCTTGTTGTTCATATTAACGAGCATCTTAACATTTATTCCTTCGCAACCAGCAACAGGTTTTGATGTACAACAAAACAGTTCCCCTAATCTTTTAATTGACTTTTTGTTGGGTGATACTACAGGACTTAGTGATTTTAAAGTTGAATTAAATGGAGATTCAAGAGGATTTGGTGTTTTTGAAGATGATCCATTTAGATTAGAATCGGGTATTGTATTGAGTACAGGAAAAGTCAATGAGATTGTCGGCATTAACAGTTTTGATGGAGAAAATCCTAGTTTTACACAAGATTTAAGTACAGATTTTGGTACTCCAGGTGAAGATATAACGTCATTGGTTATTGAGTTTGATGTTAGTTCAGAAAAAGATACTCTGTACTTTCAATATATATTCGGATCCGAAGAATTCATTGAGTATGGTGGAAGCCCTTTCAATGATTCATTTGAATTTCTGTTAAATGGGGTTAACCTAGCAACATTAACTGATGGTCGTCCAGCAACTATTAACCAGTTATTTTTCGATCTTGAACCAGGTATTGAAAGCGAAACTGACCCATATCATCCTGATTTTATCTATAACCCTGTTGAAACAGGTTCAGTTAGTAATCTGACAAAAATAGATGGCTATACACGTCCTTTACTTTTCTCGGGGGCACTACTACAAAACTCACGCAACAGACTTGAAATTAAGATTCAAGATGTCAGAGATGGGATATATGATTCTGCTGTTTTCCTGAAAGCTGGAACTTTTGGTACTGTGAAACCACCTTCAATTGTTGGTGATGGCCTTGATGGTGCTTTAGATGATGAAAGCAATCTGAAAGTGCCAGAACCAGCGTCTTCATTAGGGATGCTTTTTCTTGGTGGATTGCTTCTGACTGGACTTTTAACCAGAGATTAGTTTTAAAATAAATTTTTTGGGGAATGATATACCAGCCCGAACAGTTACGACCCCGAACACTTGAGACCTTTGAATTCTCTCAATTTCAAAAGACTTTGGCAGCTTTAATTTAAAACAAGATCTCCTCCAGAAGTCAGCATAAATATTCATCTTTAAAAAGACTGTTTCATCTACAAATTTTTTCAAAAATTATGGAACATTAATGTCAGAGTAAGCGCAAGAAAGAGAACGCTATTTTGTGCTAGCAGCCGATAGTTATCAATCAACCCTGCCTTGTCTTGATGCAGCCCCTCCCCATGAGCGACTGCATCAGGACAAGGTCAAAAACTGTAATCCTGGTTTACAATTCCTACACGAAACGCTATAATTCAAAAGAACTTTCACCTGGTAATTGCAAATTGCTATAGCAATCCGTGTAGGAATTGTGATAATTTTTATTCCCTACTCCCTACTCCCTACTCCCTACTCCCTGCTCCCTGTTCCCTTTGCTATATGCAAATCCAAGACTACTTCAACTTCCTAGCCTCTGATGATATCCGCATCAAAGGTAGCCGCATTGGCATCGAAAGTGTCCTCTACGAATACATCTATCGTGCCAAAACCCCGGAAGAAATTGCCGAACAATTTGATACCATTACCTTGTGTTGATGCAGTCGCTCATGGGGGAAACCCCCAAGACCGCGCTGCATCGCTAGAAGAAGTCTACGCCACCATCCTCTACTATCTACACAACAAAGAAGAGGTCAGGGCTTACTTGGCTGACTGGCTAGAGTTTTGCCGTCAACAACGAGAACAGCAAAAACGTAATCCTTCCCCTGCACGGCAGAGGTTTCGGCAATTAAAAGCAGAAGCAGATGCTCAGCAAGAGTCTACTAAATCAGTTAAGGCTGTAACCTAAAACGCATTTGAAATAGGTTTTAGGTAAGCATTCAGCTATCAGCTATCAGCTATCAGCTATCAGCTATCAGCTATCAGCTATCAGCTATCAGCTATCAGCTATCAGCTATCAGCTATCAGCTATCAGCTATCAGCTATCAGCTATCAGCTATCAGCGATTAGCTATCAGCGATTAGCGCTACGCCCACGCTACGCGAACAGTTTTCAGCTAAAGGCTAAAGGCTGACCGCTGACCGCTGACGGCTGACGGCTGACTACTGACCGCTGACCGCTGACCGCTGACCGCTTACCCCGACTCCCGACTCCCGACTCCCCAAAACCATTAAGAACTGCCATAAAATGGCATAATTGCCTGATGCCCAAATAAATAATAGGGTAATCCAAGATAATGTGAAGGTAATCGACATCTGTTACCTTCAGGCCATGACCGAAGGACCAAACCGCGATCAGACTAGTCGTCTGGTCTTATTCATTACCCTCTGGCTCAGCTTGTTTGTTTTATCAGTCAAGGTGTCAGCAGCTTGGGCTACCCAATCGCTCAGTCTGATGGGGGAATCTCTGTTCACCCTATTAATTTGCTTTAATACCCTTGTCAATTTGCTGATGATCACTACCTTTGACAATTCGCCAGATCTGTCAGTCTATGGTCATGGTAAACGGGAAACGGTGATTACCTTTGTGCTAATTGCCTTTTTTGGCTTTGCTGGGGGAAATTTGTGCTTACTGTCCTCTCAGCAGTTACTAACCCTGATTCAGGGAGGAACCTTAACTATTGGTGTCCGGCTCAGTTTACCCTTAGTACAGCTGTTGGGAGCAGTATTAGCCATGAGCCTTGGTTGGTCTTGCCTGATGGTTTACCAAGCTAGAGTGGTCAGGAGTCCTACCCTACGCTTTCAGGCGGCTCAAATGCTTCAGGATGTGGGCTTAACTATACTAGTACTCGGTGGGCTTTGGGGCGTTTCCCAAGGTTTCCTATGGCTGGATCCACTGTTGAGTAGTGTGCTGGTGCTCTTTGCCGGGGCAAATTGTTGGCAAGTTATCAACTGGCAATTGCCCCTGCTAGTCAAACAAAATCCCATTGATCCAGAAGCGATCGCTCACATAGCCCATCAAGTTGGAGGTGTCACTCGCTGTGATCAAATTCAGTGCCGGGGTGTTGTAGGACGCTTCATGTATGTTGAAATGCATTTGGTAGTGCATCCAGAGTTTTCAGGAGTCATTTCCCTGATTGCTGAACGGATTCAGGGAGGAATTCAAGAACGCTACGGACCCGTACAAGCTATTTTCCACATCGATGATGATTTAACAGCATCCTTACGATGGAATGGCTCGAACCGAAACCAACAAATGAACGGTAAAGATGAACCAGATGGGGAGTAGGGAGTCGGGAGTCGGGAGTCGGGAGTCGGGAGTCGGGAGTCGGGAGTCGGGAGTCGGGAGTCGGGAGTCGGGAATCGGGAATTGGGAGTCGGTTAGTGGTAAAGATGTAGTGGTTTAGCCCAGGTCTGGTAGCGGTGCGACCCCGCGCTTTTTCACAGCGCTAGGGAACGCGCACCGTAAGGTTTCGGGAGCTAAAATCACTAGCTGTGTACCACTCCAATTTTTTGCCTCTTGCCTCTTGCCTCTTGCCTCTTGCCTTAGTGGTGCGTTACGGGGCGGACTATCTCAACGCTGGCTACAAGGTTGAAGATGAGGGCAAGTCCGCCCCTAACGCACCCTACGCACTGTTCCCGATTCCCGATTCCCGATTCCCTATTCTCTCGAATAAACTAATCTACTATAATAGTTTATTGCCCAAAAATTAATACTTAAGCAGACAGCTGCTAAAGTAAACAGAATGTAGGTGGGAGCCATCACTACTCCAATCATCAACCAACTATACACATGGAATAGCATTGCAAAAGCTGGGATGCACGCAACTAAAGCAGCTTTCCGCACCTGAACTTGGGGATAACCAATCACAGTAAAGATGATGGTTTGCAAGGTCAGCAGCAAGTTAGCAGGAACTAAAATGGCACAGATCGCTACACAATGGTTACGGGAGAAATCACATAGGATATTAAAATCAAACATTTTAAAATTGCTAATATTATCGTAAGCATTCAGCCGTGAGCTAAAAGCTCACGCTACGCGAACAGCCGTCAGCCGTCAGCATTAGGCTCACGCTACGCTAACAGCTTTTTGGCACAGGCTTTGGCCTTGGCCTTTCGGCCACGCTACGCGAATGGCCACGCTGTGCGAACGATGCTGGGACTTCACTCAGCATTATTCCAATGCTTACTTGTTGTCTTGATGCAAAGCGCGAGTGGGGGAAACCCCCAAGACCGCTTAGGTGCGCTTACAGTCGTCGAATTAAATTCGCCACGGGTCGCACCTCTGCATCGCTTATTCAAAAGCTGAGAGCTGAGAGCTGAGAGCTGATAGCTGAATACTTACACATTTCCTTATCAGTTTATACTCAAAGGTTTCACAGACATTGGGAATTGCTCAATATAGCATTTACAAGTCTCCCCCCTCTCCCCACAATCTTCTCCCGACTCCCGACTCCCTACTCCCTACTCCCGACTCCCTAAGAAGCTAATCAAAGGGATAAGCCATCCGATAGGGATCAACAATCTGGTCAAACTCAGTAGCAGAAACATAGCCTAATTCTAGGCAAGCTGCTTTCAGGGTAAGGTTCTTCTCAGAAGCATGGTGCGCCACTTCTGCGGCTTTGTCGTAACCGATGATTGGACTCAAAGCAGTCACTAGCATCAGGGACTGTTCCAGGAAATACTGGATTTTCTCTCGATTCGGTTCCAGTCCCTTCAGCAGGAAGTCAGTGAAATTGTTGCAGCTGTCAGCAAGTAGATGGACAGATTGGAGCAAGTTGAACACAATCATCGGCTTAAAGGTGTTCAACTCAAAGTGCCCCTGAGCACCAGCAAATGCGATCGCACTATCGTAGCCCATCACCTGAGTAGCAGCCATAGTCATCGCTTCGCACTGGGTCGGATTAACTTTCCCTGGCATAATCGAAGACCCTGGCTCATTGGATGGCAGTTTCAGTTCTCCAAATCCGCACCGTGGTCCACACCCTAGGAAACGGATATCATTAGCAATCTTCAATAACGAGCACCCTAGGGTTTTCAGGGCACCGCTAGCCATAACCATGTCATCATGAGCTGCTAGAGCCGCAAACTTGTTAGGAGCAGACACAAAGGGCAAGCCGGTCAACTTAGCAATATGCTCAGCAGCCTTTTCAGCAAACCCCTTGCCAGCATTTAAGCCAGTGCCGACAGCGGTTCCACCAATCGCCAACTCGTATAAGCCAGGAAGCACAGAGTCTATCCGTGCTAAATTAGCATCTAGCTGGGCAACGTAACCGGAAAACTCTTGACCCAAGGTTAACGGTACAGCATCTTGAAGGTGAGTGCGCCCAATTTTTGCTATATTATCCCATGCTTTCGCTTTCTCCTCTAGAGCATCCCGCATTTTCTTGACTTTGGGCATCAGTCCCTCATGAAGCGCTACCGCTGACGCGATGTGCATGGCCGTGGGAAAGGTATCATTAGAAGATTGGGACATATTGACGTGGTCATTGGGATGAATGGGTTTTTTGCTACCCATCACCCCCCCAGCTAGTTCAATAGCACGATTAGCAATCACCTCGTTCACGTTCATGTTGCACTGGGTACCACTACCAGTCATCCAAACACGGAGAGGGAAGTTACCGTCTAGCTGGCCTTCGATGACCTCTGTTGCTGCTTCAATGATTAACTGAGCTTTATCCTCTGGTAGTTTACCCAGTTCACAGTTAGTCAGAGCAGCCGCTTTTTTCAGAATAGCCATCGCTGTTATGACTTCCGGAGGGATAAAGTCTTGTCCAATCGAGAAATATTTTAGCGATCGCTGAGTTTGAGCGCCCCAATACCGATTAGCAGGAACTTCGATTTCCCCCATGCTATCGGTTTCTGTTCGCATCTTAGTCATCAGTGATATCAACTCCCCTTGCTTCCTTCGTTTATGGTATAGCACGGGGAGTAGGGAGTAGGGAGTAGGGATGCATGGCTTTTATGGTACTTCATGCTATGTTTAAAATGGCGATAGATATCAGCAACTTTGGTAATCGTTTATGGCTGTATTAAAACTTGATTATGATTTCCAAATCAATCATTAAAACCAATCTTAATTTATCATAAAAACCAAGACCAATCGGCTCTAGTTTAGACTGTTACCTGTTATCTTTGTATAGATTACCTCTTATAGTTAGTTTCAACTCAATAGAGTTTTTTATATAATAAGTGTAAGATAAATTCTAAATTATTAATTATTAATTCTAAATTCTAAATTCTAAATTCTAAATTCTTAATTATTAATGATGGAAGAATGGTTAATTTACAAGGAGTTTCGGTTTGAAGCTGCTCATCGCCTTCCCCATCATGACGGCAAATGTAGTCGGTTACATGGCCATAGCTGGGTGGGGCGAGTTTATGTCAAAGGTAATCAACTGATTGAGGAGGGTTCCAAACAGGGGATGATAATGGACTATGGAGATATCAAGACCTATCTCAAGCCTCTGTTGGATAACTTTTTGGATCATTATTACCTCAATGAGACAACCGGCTTGGAGAATCCTACTAGTGAAGCGATCGCCAAGTGGGTTTTTGAGCGACTTGAAGAAGCAGGTTTACCGGGATTGTATGCCGTTGAAATTCAAGAAACCTGTACCTCTGGTACGCGATATAGCAGAAGTCAGAAGTCAGAAGTCAGAAGTCAGAAGTCAGAAGTAAGCTATGACTAAGTTTCGGAGTTTAGTAATGTCAAACATCTGAAGGCGTAGTGCTATAGCGGTTTTTAGCATCATGAGGTACAAAAAATTTTACCTTTTTCCTCTTCGGACTTCACTAATTTATGCTCCCTGCTCCCTGCTCCCTGCTCCCTAAAAGCCAACAAATGTACCTTACTAGCTTAAAATACGCTATATAATTATCCTGAGTCAACAGCTTAGCTACCCGAATAGGAGTTGCCAACCGACAAATGCGATCGCTAAATCTGCAAGAACATGACTAACATAACCAGACCAGATTGAACGGTAGGTTAGATAGCACCACGACCATACCGCTCCAGCCATGAACACCCCTAATGAGCCAAGTATGACCACCAGCCAATCCTGGGTATAAAAGGTTAAAGCAATAATGTGATGGAGGGTAAACAGCAATGCACAAAGCAATACTGACCCAAGTCCGGGGATGAGAATCTGGCACTTGCTCCAGACAAACCAACGCCAGATATACTCTTCCAGGAAGGCATTAATAAAAGTCCAATACATCGCCCCGAGTACATAAATGTATGCACTAGTTATGCCAGCTTCTTGGGCTTGACTTTGAACATCCGTCTGATCAATCCAGTGCTGACCAAAAAGCCAATAAGCCCCAAGGATGATCCCAAACATCACCAGTCCCAAAATAGTTCCAGTCAACAACTCCTGTCCCTTCGGCAAGGATAAACGTAACTTGCCACGATCCACCCAGAAAAACCAAGCAAGAGGCAGTGCTAGTAACCAGACTTTGCAAAATGAGAATATTGCCTGCCCTAATGATCCTGGAGCAATATATAGTGCCATTGCTATACCGATACTCCCAGCAGGAACTAGCAGTAGCAAAGCCAATAGTGGATTTTTACCAGAGTCAGTCTTGAGCATTGAAAATTCTCCGGTGGTAACTTTATTGGTTATGCTAGAAGCTTTGCTGCAAACTATCGGTACGTTCTGTGCCAGTTGTACAACTTTCCTAAGGGTATAGCTAGGATAACGTCATGTCTTTAAACCTTTTTGCCATACTGCCCTCTTCCTTAGCCATAGTTTCGCTAATGTATATTTCCTGGCTCGGCAGTGGGATCACAATTCCCTCTTCTTCAAATCTTTCTTTGATAATTTGTCTGAGGTCACAATAGGCTGTCCAGTAATCCTCTCTTTTAGTATATACCATAAACCAAATGTTAACAGCATATTCAGCCAATTCACCGGTATCAATCCAAGGTCCAGGGTCTTCCAATACTAAAGGATGGGAGTTGGCAATATCCTTAAGAACTTGGATCGCTTCAGTAATACTATTGGCGTAGCTGATCCTAACTGTAATAAAGATAGCGCGGACGGGGCTAATGGTTTCATTCTCGATAACGTTACCCCAGACTGAGTTGTTCGGCACAATAATAATTTTATTTTGAGAAGTCTTGATGGTAGTGCAAATTAAGTTGACATCTTGAACCTTTCCTTTTACCCCAGCTACTTCAATGGTATCCCCCACATCGAAAGGTTTATAGAGTAAAATCATTAACCCATTGGCCAAGTTACCGAGGGTACTTTGGAACGCAAACGCTACCACAAAACCAGCAGCTCCAATCATAGCGATCAGTGGTCCAATACTGACCTCTAGGGCAGTAATCCCTACAAGAATACCCACCACAAATAATCCTTGGCGGGTTAGAGTAACCAAGAACTGACCCAGCATAACTGAGATATTCGGGAACATCCCCAAAGATTTCTCGAGGACTGTACTTAAGATCACCGAGAGGATGCTAAAGCCAGCAATGATTCCTAGACATTTGCCAATGTTATTGGCCCAGCGCTGACCTCCTTCTTTAGACTGGAGCCAGCCAACAATGGTAATCCAGGTTCCTTGAGTGTCGGTTACGTCAACCTTAATCCCACTGATGGCATTGACGTATTTTTTGTACAACTCGACATCACCACCTTTAGTTTCCAGCTCTTCAAGTACCACCTCAAAGCGTTCGCTCAAACCAGCCCGTTCATCCCGCAGTTTCGTGATGTTTACCAGTACTTGCTTTTTAACTTCGGTCTTGGCCTCGACCGCTTCTTCTATCTTTTCTTGAGCTTTTTCCAGTCCCTGTTCAGTCTTTTTCTGCTGTTGTTCATCCGTAACGACTTTGTTGCTAATTGTCCCAATCTGCTCTTGAACCTTAGCAACTTCCTCGTCTGAGGTTTTGGCTTTATCTTTCTCCTCTTCCGTACCTTCAACTGCTTTATCAATTGCCCCCTGCAAGGTTTTATCCTGCTGGGTCTTTTCTTCTTCTTTGACCGCTTCTTCTACTGACTTCTGAGCTTTTTCGAGAGCTTCCTTTGCTTCTTCCGCCGCGTCATTAGCTTCAACCCGACCTGATGGTGATGCCTCAGTCTCTATTTTTTCTTTAGTTTCTGTCGCTTCCTCAAGAGCTTCTTTGGCCTCTTCTAGGGCATCAACAGCTTCCTTAGATTGTTCAAGCTCTCGATTTTTGCGCTTGACAGCAATTTCCGCATCGCTGAGTTCTTTAACTTTAGTTTTAAGCAAGAACATCCACCCTTTAGCTTCACCCTCCAGCTCATCTAATGTCAAGGGCTTGAGCATTAGCTCTAGCTCCTCAATCGGAATAGTTGGATCTGCAGTTGTAACTGCTTTCTGATTGGGTGCATTAGTGCTTTGTTGAGCTTGGACAGGTAACCAGCATGTCCCAAGGATTAAGAGACTCCCAAACAAAATGCTAATTTTCTTTTGTCGGTAACGAATCATTAGTTTTTGGTGTTGATAAGACGTTAATGACGATGTGACCTGTACAGTTTGGTTTACTTTTCAGTGTTAATCAAAGAAGATGTAAGGTGTATAGTTTTTTTCACTGTTCAGTGTTAACCGTTAACTGTCAACAGTTGCTCCCGACCTTACCACCCGAAAATCGGCAGGGCTGTAACATTGCTCGATTTAGACTGAGGGGGGCAGATGAGAACAGGATAGGAGCTGAATTTTCCCCAACTATTCGGGGGAATTTTGACAGAATTTATCCCTTTATAATTCTCTCTATCTAACCAAGAAATTAAGATCCCGGGGCAATCCATAGTTAACATTTAACAGTTTACTTTAAATAGTCAACAATATATAAATAGCCTTTTATGGGATCAAATCAAGGGATGTGCTTATTGTTTACCAACATTTTTGGCAAACAAACACCTTGGACAAAAATTTTGCTTTGCCCAATCTTGCCTGATCAACGACTAGGATGTTATCACATTTTTATTTCCCCGAGTGTTAATTTTTGTTTCCATCATCCATGGCTTATGGTTTAACATCACTTTGAAAACGTGCGGAATTAGCAGCTTCTGCCGCAGCCACATCCCCTTTACCAAAAAAGGCAGGAAAAGGTTTGGGGAGCTCTAGTGCACGTTGAGTTGCAGGTCTGGCATCAATACGGTCAAACCAGGCTTGAAGGTTATTCAGCCCATCCACTGATACTTTCGCCCAGTAATAAGCTCGTGCCCAAGGATAAGTGGCCATATCTACAATCGTGAAGTCATCGCCAAGGATGTAAGTTTTCCCCTCAAGCTGCTGATCCAAGACTTCCAGCAGCCTGCGTGATTCTGTCCCATAGCGCTTGATGGCAAATTCATCACGATGCCCTTGAGGTTCAGCAATCCGCTGAAAGTACATCGCCTGACCCATAATCGGTCCAATGCCACTCATCTGAAACATCAGCCACTGAAGTGCTTGGGATCGGGCTTTTTCCCCCTCGGGAAGGAACTTCCCATATTTCTCGGCTAGATACCAAAGAATTGCACCCGACTCAAAAACAACAAAATTGTCGTTGCTACGATCCACGATGGTCGGAATACGCCCGTTAGGGTTAAGAGATTTGTACCAGTCTGACTTTTGTTCTTTTTTGGAAAAGTCAATATAGGTCATCTCATAGTCCACTTCTGCTTCTTCAAGAAAGATCAGCGGCTTCCATCCGTTCATAGTCGATGCGGTGTAGAGATGAATTTCAGCTTGTTTGGTCATGATTTTTCTTTGGATGAGATATTGACTAAGAATAAGTTTTAATGAGCTTTAGAGCACTGAGCAGACAGAGGCTCTGCTACTTCAACACCTAAATCATGGGCGGAGTCAAGAAACACCATCTTTAGGTGACTGATGTATCGGTCTCGGTCAGCGTCAAATTGTGGATTTTTGATCACGTTGTAGCAAGCGAAATGGGGCAATTCCTCGAAGCCACAAAACTCATGACTCTTAAGCATGGGCAGCAGCACCTCTTCTAGTGAGCGTCCTTCAAAGAAACTATTGGGATTATTAAAAACATCGGCGGGCGCATTCCATGTAGTAGACAGCATGAATTTCTTGCCATTCATCAGGCCACCCGATCCGTATGAGCCATCACTGTGCCCGAAAAACTCACCATAGGCGTAAACATCGTCTATGTAACGCTTCAGGATTGACGGCATCATGAACCAATACACTGGGTACTGAAAGATTACCCCATCAGCTTGCTTGAATTTCGCAATCTCCTCTGGAATGTTGTAGTCTTCTTCCACAACAGTGGTGAGTAGCTCGTATTGAGCTTTCAATATTTCCACCGCTATCTCGAAAAGACCTTGATTGTAGCGGCCTTTGGCGAACTCCTTAGTCTCTTTGCCCAAAATCAAAAGCAAAGTTTTCATGACTATTACTTCCCCCCATCAGATAATGTGTACAGTTATTGCTTCATGTATTGCTTCATGGTAAAAATTAAAGTTACTATAGTCAACTAGTATACGTTTAGTAACCAGGTATAAAAAATGAGTTCCGTCATGGACATGGAAACAGATAGCGATATCGACATCAAAACCAATAGCGATAGCGATCGCATCAAGAAAGCCATTGACCCCTGTCTCAGCCCCTGTCCAATCGAGCGTGGAATGAGGATTTTGGGTGGCAAATGGAAAGGATCGATTCTTTGGCATCTCAAGGATGGCCCGATGCGATTCAACGATCTGGCGCGCCAGATCGGCGGAGCTAGCAAAAAAATGGTGACCCAGCGGCTAAGAGAAATGGAGGATACGGGCTTAGTCAAGCGTAACGTCATCAGTACCAAGCCCATTGCTGTGGCCTATGAAATCACAGATTTTGGTCGAACAGCCCTCAGATTTCTGGAGGAGCTAAAGAAATGGGCAGAGGAATATAATATCTAATCTTTTAGCAGTTCTCAATTCGGTGAGGTAACCCGCCCTTGGGGTTAATGGGAGTCGAGAGTAGCGATGCATCGCTGTATCGCTTTTTCTATCAATCCTATGTTTACATCTCAAATAAAAATGCTATATTTTGTCATACTATTAATTGGTTTTTATCTTGGGTAAACCTCAAAAGCTAACTGGTGCCGATAAAAACACACGTTGAATTCCGCGAAAAAGTTCATGTGTCCGAGAATTACAGGCACGTCTTTAGACCTCTCCAAAAAACAAACTTATGGTAAAATAAGATAAAATTAATCACTTTTATCAACCTCAAAAACCATGAGCTACACTTGGAACTACATCCAAAAAAATCCTAAACAAACAAAAAGATTGCTAGGAATAAATTATGAGCAACTCTCTCAACTGATAGAACAAGCTAAGTTATTACATCGTCAACATCAAGAAAAAATTGAAAATCAAAAAGTCCGGCTAATAAAGCCTGGGGGAGGTGCTGGACAAAAATTATCAATTGAAGACCAAATAGTCTTGACATTAATTTACTTACGACATCACATAAACTTTCAACTTCTCGGACTACAGTTCCAGGTGAGTGAATCTAAAGCAAACTCTACTTTTAACTACTGGCAATCTATTTTCAGGGAAGCTCTACCAGCTTCTTTGTTAGAACAAGTAAAAAAGTACGAAGAATCCGAGGATATAATTCAAGAAGCCTTAACTGAGTATGAGTTAATAGTAGATAGCGCAGAACAAGTCAGAGAAAGACCTTCAGACTATAATCAACAAAAATTATTCTATTCTGGCAAGAAGAAAAACCATACATTTAAAAATCAATTTATTGTTTTGCCAAAAGGGGAAGATATAGTGGATGTAGTGGTCGGTAAACCAGGCCCCAAAAGTGACATAAATATTTGTCGGGAAAGTTTAAAAAAATTTGATGATAAACAACGACTGAGTGGGGACAAAGCTTATCTAGGAGAAGAACAAATAAGAACTCCCCATAAAAAGCCAAGAAATGGTGAGTTAACCTCACAGCAAAAGAAATATAACAAGCTATTATCTTCAAACAGAATATTTGTAGAACATGTGATTAGGTTGGTAAAAATTTTTAAAATAGCGGGAGAAAGGTTTCGCCTAAATTATAATAAATATTCTGGGGTGATTTTGACAATATGTGGTTTGGTAAGATTGAGAACAGGAGCCTTAGTATTACAAGTAACAAAAGCCTCGGAAATTGCTGAAACAATTGAGGTTGTCTATGCTCATAGTTTTAGTGCTAAATTAACATCAATAGCTTCTTAAGCTTATTATAGCGTTAATTCAACGTAAAATTGACTTGGTCAATTTGATCGCTGAAAAGCAGTGCCTGAGAAAGTTTCAAGTTTTTGGAGAGGTCTTTTGGATTGAGTCCAAGCAAATGCCAGCAAAACAGGCGAAAACGAAGCAACTGTACCCGAAATAACCAATCCTCGTGCCTGACTTTGAGCCAAGTTCCCACTCAAGGGAATGGAGATGGTTTGGTTCTCCCAGACTGCCCCTAGCTGTACGCCAATCTCGTAAGGCAGAACATTGACACTTGCACCGGTATCCAACAATGCCATCACTTCTAGAGAACGGTTCCCCAAACTGAGAATCAAGGGTAAATATGGCATGATGCTCGATCGCCCAAGGCTATCGGTTCGCTCTGTGAATGAAAAACGTTGACCATCAACCATTGGCTGCTTCCTGTGCTGCTACCAGAAGATCTGACAAGGCTTGAACTGCCTCGTGATCTGCCTGAGGAGACCAGAACACAGCTTCAGTTGATGCCAACTGATTCAGAAGCACGTTTTCAGAATCACTATCTTCAACAGATTCTAGGCTACATCCTTCTTCTTTAGCAACTGCAAGGAGAAGAAAGTGGATGAGTCGAAGTTTATCTTGATGAGATAGTTTACTAACCGTGGGTAAAAGTTCGCTGAGGGACATATTGGTTCTCTCAAATGAAAATGCTATAGGTAGAATGTAGAATTTAGAATGTAGAATGTAGAATTTAGAATTTAGAATTTAGAATTTAGAATTTAGAATTTAGAATTTAGAATTTAGAATTTAGAATTTAGAATTTAGAATTTAGAATTTAGAATTTAGAATTTAGAATTCGGCATTCGGCGTTGCTTAATAATGGAATGATTTTAAGAGTAGGTGCGCGCCTCCAAGGCCGCGAGCAATCCCTCGCGGCCTTGGGTCGCACCTGTGGAATGGGCATCAGGCGTGGAACTGGCATCTTGCCAGTTTCAATATATTTTCGGGCGGGCAGGATGCCCACTCTACTTCTATTCATTCCTTGATTCAGCAACACCCTGAATTCTGCATTCTACATTCTACATTCTACATTCTTATAAATTATTAATTCTACATTCTACATTCTACATTCTACATTCTACATTCTTCATTCTTCATTCTTCATTCTCAATTCAGAAACATCTCAAACACCAAAATAAGCCGGTTCATTCCCCGGTTTCCACTTAATATTGCAACCAATACTAGGCTTTTGCTCAGAATTCACTGGTTGCGACCCTAGCACCGCATCAATAGCTGCTCGTAAATCCTTACCGGTAACTGGTATCCCATTACTAGGACGACTATCATCCAATTGACCTCGGTAAACTAGCTCTTGGTTAGCATCGAATACAAAAAAATCTGGGGTACAAGCAGCTGTATAGGTCTGAGCGGTTTCCTGACTTTGATCATGACAGAAGGGAAAAGTGAATCCCAGCTCCTGAGCCATTTCCTTAAGTTTATCGGGAGCATCATCCGGGTAATTATCGGCATCATTAGCGCTAATCGCCACCATACCGATATTAGCATCGGCATAGTCTTTCCCTAGCTTAGCCAATTCTCCCTGTACATGTTTAACAAAAGGACAATGGCGGCAGATAAACATGACCAGTAACCCCTGCTTACCGGCAAAGGTGTCTAAGGAAATCGTCTCCCCAGAAACCGCATCCGGTAACTGAAACTCTGGTGCTTTGGTACCTAAGGACAACATTGTCGAGTTAACTAGTGCCATCGTTTTACTCCTAAACTATTGCGGTGACAACTTATATTCTTCTAACCTTGCCTACCATATCAGATCCCATGGCAACGGCTATGATCTGATATAGCGCTACGCGCAAGTCCGCAAGTCCGCAAGTCCGCAAGTCCGCAAGTAAGCTATGACTAAGTTTCGGAGTTTAGGAATGTCAAACATCTGAATGGGTAGTGCTATAGCAGTCGCCAGGGCAGTTAGGACATGACAAAAGTCTCACACCCTTTGTAAGCGCAAGAGTTTGACTTCTGACAAATGACTTCTGACTTCTGACTTCTGCTATATATGGTAATCCGACCCAGAACCAAACCAGCAAACCCTCTTCAACCTTCAACCAAACCACCTTCAACCAACCAACCTTCAACCAACCAACCTTCAATCAACCAACCTTCAACCAACCAACCTTCAATCAACCAACCTTCAATCAACCAACCTTCAACCTTCAACCAAAAAAACGTGGTATAATATATCCACTTCCAAGAGGGAGTTGTTTGGAAAAGGTAATCAGAAAGGAACGGAAGATTCTGGTGCCAGCGGTTACCGATGATGAATGGGAATGACTGTTTCAGGTGTTGCAGCAAAGGCGAGTAAAAGATGAAGATCCCTATCAAACCCTTGTCATAAAACAATGGCCTTTCGGCCACGCTACGCGAACGCGCTACCCTTGGAAAGCACAACCGTTGCCCAAGGGAGGGAACCCTAAGGGTTAGCAGTAGTCACTCATGGTAGAAACCCCCCCATGAACGCGCTCCATGGCGACCAAGATCAGCAGAGGGGATGGTCAGGGCGTAAATCCGATTTTGGCAGAAGCACAACAGTTGGAATGAATATGACCGTCCAACCCAAAGATTTCAATGACAATAACAATGAATCATTAAGAATGCTAGCACGGGCGATCGCATTTTCTCAGGGACAATTTTCTCTGATTTTAGCCCGTTGTAATTATCAATCATTGCGGCAGCGATTAACACAACAACTGACAGAACACTACCAGATTAAGTTTCACTCCAGGGCTTTGGCCTCATCGGCTCTTAACCTCTATAGCAATGTTCAAGCGGAACTGACTTCAGAACTACCCAATGCCGTGATTGTTCACAATTTGGAATTAGTCAAGGATATTGATCGGCTATTGGTTTCTACCAATAATGCACGGGATGAATTTCGCAAAACGTTCCCCTTCCCCCTGGTGTTATGGGTAACCGATCAGGTCCAACACAAGCTCAGACGAGTAGCACCAGATTTCACCAGTTGGGCTGCTACTCCCATTGGCTTTGAGATGGCAACGGATGAGTTAATTGATTTTATCGAGCAAACCGTCAATCAGGTCTATGGCAAAGTATTAAACTCTGGTGCTGGTAGATTTCTAGACAATGATGACTTGAATTTGGGCATTGGTTCGACTCGCCGCACCGAGTTAAAGTCAGCCCAGAATGAGCTAAACCATCGTAAAGTCAGATTAGACCCACCGTTAGAAGCCAGTTTAGAATTTGTCTTGGGTCGTGCCGGTGATGGGTCATCACAAGAGTCTCTGGAACATTATCAGCGTAGTTTAGCCCTTTGGCAGCAGATTGAGCCAGAGGCCAGGGCAACCGAGGGAAAACCCCAAACATTCACCTCCTCATCAGAGCGGATTGGATGCTTACTGTATTATTTAGGATTATGGTGGCGTACCTATGGTGAGAGACATCGGGCTGAACATAAAGTGGCTTGTGGTCATGCCGCAGAGTATTATCAGCAATGTATTAAGGTCTTTGAACAGGCTCAGCGACCAGACTTAGTTGCCAAGTTTATTAATCCTTGGGCAGAAGTACTGCAACGACTGGGACAGTGGGATGAGTTGGAGGCGGTTGCTAACACAGCCTTGACTCTCCATCAAACCTATGGTAATCCCTTTAGACTAGCGCGAGCCTATGGCTTTTTAGCAGAAGTTGCTTTATGGAAATCTGATTGGACTAACGCGCAACAGTTAGCCCAACAGGCTCTGTCAATCTTAGAAGAGGCATTGTCTGAATTCTGTACACCAACCTCATGCTCACTCGATACCGATTGTGATTGGGAGCGCTCATTTCACCAAGGTTGGTATTTATTGTCTCTAGCGCGATCGCATCGTGGGGCCGCGCGATCGCAACAGCAACAGCAGCAAGCTAAAATCCAAGACAGTCTGACAACTCTGGAAACGGCTAAAGCCAGAACCAAACCCCAGTATGATCCAGACCTTTACATTCGGATTTTAGAAGAATTGCGCCAGTGCTACTGCCAACAAGGTAACTATTTGACTGCTTTTCGGGTTAAACAAGAACGACGCTCCATTGAGCAGCAGTACAATTTTCGAGCCTTTATTGGTGCTGGTCGATTGCAGCCTAAACAACAGGTAACTAACCCAGCATTACCAGATCTAGAATACCACAATTCTGTGACCCCAGCCATTGCGGCCTCTGGTAGACAAGGGGATGTTAATCGCTTAATGCAACGTATGGGCCGTAGTGACCATAAACTAACGGTAATTTATGGTCAATCAGGAGTAGGTAAAAGTTCCCTTGTCCAAGCTGGGTTAATTCCCACTTTGAAACAAAAAACCATTGGCTCCCGTGAGGTTTTAACGGTTTTCCAGCAAGTTTATACCGATTGGATTCCGGAATTTGGGAAAGCCTTAGCCAAGTCTCTGGCCGAAAAACACCTGATTAACTATCAGGCTAATACTCTCGAAACAACAAGCGCAATTCTCAAGACATTCTGGAAAATAACAGAAGAAAATATCCTAGTGGTTTTAGTCTTTGACCAATTTGAAGAATTTTTCTTTGCTGCCAAAGACATAAAACAACGACTGGTTTTCTATGACTTCCTGAAGAATTGTTTGAATATTCCCTATGTTAAAATTATTTTATCCCTTCGAGAAGATGACATTCATTATTTGTTAGAGTGTAACCGTCTAATTAACTTAGATGTCATCAACAACAATATTTTAGATAAAACAATTCTTTACTATCTCGGTAACTTTTCCCCAAAGCAAGCTCAATCAGTTATTCAAAGCTTAACTGAACACACGGCATTTTCTCTAGAGCCAAAGCTAACGGATGCCTTAGTTAAGGATTTAGCAGGAGATACCAATGAGGTGCTCCCCATTGAATTGCAAGTGGTAGGAGCTCAGCTCCAAGCGGAAAAAATTACCACCTTAGCAGATTATATAGCCAAAGGTCCTAAGGAAAAACTGGTTGAACGATACCTAGAAACAGCTATTAAAGACTGTGGTGAAGAGAACGAACGAATCACTAAACTTGTTTTGTATTTGCTTACCGATGAAAACGGGATGCGGCCCCTAAAGACTAAGGCTGAATTAGCGGAAGATTTGGACTTAGAAGAGGAGCAACTAGATTTAGGATTAGAAGTGCTAGTGGGTTCTGGGTTAGTCTTTGAAGTGCCAGAATACCCCGCTGATCGTTATCAGTTAGTTCATGATTATTTAGTATCATTTATTCGCCAAGGACAAGAGCCTCAAATCCTAGCGGAGTTAAAACTCACCAAAGAAGAACTAAAGCAAGCACTCCATCAAGAACAAGAGGAACGAAGACGAGCAGAAATTGCAGAAATTAAAGCCCTTAATTCTCTATCTCAAGCTCTACTATCTTCCCACGACCAGTTAGGAGCATTGGTCGCTAGTGTAAAAGCTGGTAAACGATTACTCACCACAGAGGTTACTCCTGATATCAAACAGCAACAAGTCAATCAGCTTCAGGAAATTATCAATAACTTGCAAGAGTGCAATCGTTTGGAAGGACATAATGCGGGAGTATTTGGTGTTTGTTTAAGTCCTGATGGTAAACTAATTACCTCTGCTAGTGAAGATGGCACGATCAGGATTTGGGGAATTGATGGGAAAGCTTTGACAAGCTGTCGGGGCCACAAGGAGCAAGTGTTTAGCATTAACTTTAGTCCCAATGGTGAGATGTTTGCCTCTGCTAGTGCTGATAGCACCATCAAACTCTGGCAACGGGATGGTAGGTTACTGAAAACTCTCAGAGGTCATAAAAACCAAGTTTTCAACATTAGTTTTAGTCCCGATGGTCAAACCATTGCTGCTGCTAGTAAGGATGGCACGATCCAGCTCTGGCATCCTAATGGTACTCGGATTAAAACCCTGACCAGGTTTGGTCCTGCTAACTTTGGGATTAGTTTTAGTCCTGATGGTAAATCCCTTGCGATCGCTAGTGAAGATGGCACTATCAAGCTCTGGAATTTACACAGTAGTTGGCCCAAAATTTTCAATCGTCATGCTAGGGGTGTCTTGAGTGTCTGCTTTAGTCCAGATGGTCAGATGCTGGCTTCCGGGAGTTGGGACGGTACCGCTAAACTCTGGAATATAGATGGCAAAGAACTCAACTCCATCGATAATTATGGCTTGCCAGTCTATCGGGTTAGATTTAGTCCCGATGGTCAACTATTAGCACTAGCAAGTAAAGATAATCGAATTCGACTGTATAACCTTGATGGCATTAAGCTCAAGACCTTACGAGGACACAAAGGGTCTGTGTGTGGGGTAAGTTTCAGCCCCGATGGACGGCTACTGGCTTCTGCTAGTGTAGATAAAACTATCAGACTTTGGAGTCTTAAGGGCATTGGACTGAATACTCAGCAAAGCCATACTGGTAAACTGATCGGCTTTTGTTTTAATTCTACCGGTCAGCAGTATGCTTCAGCTAGTGAAGATAAAACAGTGAAACTATGGAATTTAGAAGGCACATTACTCAGAACATTTTCAGGACATCAAGCTAGTGTCAGGAGTGTCAGTTTTAGTCCTAAAGCAAAACTATTAGCCACTGCTAGTGTCGATGGTATCATTAAAATTTGGCATCTTAATGGAGCATTACTGCAAACCTTTCCAGCCCATGGTTTGAGTATTAGGAGTCTAAGTTTTAGTCCTGATGGTAAAATCCTGGCCTCTGCGGGCAATGACAGAATTATCAAGCTGTGGGGGATTGATGATAAGTATGGACAGGATAAGGGAGTACTCTTAAATACTCTTAACGGTCATATTGCTAAAATCTATACCATTAGATTCAGTCAGGATGGTCAAATGCTGGCTTCCGCTGGAGAAGATAAAACCATTAAACGTTGGCATCTTGATGGTAGCTTAATCGATACGATTCCAGCCCATAGTCTAAAAATTGTCTGTTTGAGATTCAGTGGGGATGGTGAAATTATGGCTTCCGCTAGTGCTGATAAAACGGTGAAATTATGGAGTTTGGATGGTAAACTGATCACTACCTTACAAGGACATCAAGCAGGAGTTAGAGGTGTTGTTTTTAGTCCTGACAGTCAAATTATTGCTTCAGTTAGTGCTGATAGGACGGTAAAGCTTTGGACTCGTGATGGTAAGGAATTCAAAACCCTAAAAGGACATCTTGCTCCTGTGTGCAATGCCTGTTTCCTGGCTGATGGTGAAACTTTGGTATCGGTCAGTGAAGATGGTACTGCTAAAATCTGGAATATCGATGGTACAGAAATCAAAACCGTTGGCGGACCGATTAATGACAGTACAGTCCTAGGTGTAAAACCTGGACAGGGGATAGTTACCAGGGGGAGTCATACCACTACCTCTGATTTAAGCTCTGATTTAAAGGATTTATTGGTGAAGGGGTGCTATTGGATCAGGGACTATTTGAACCATAATCCGACCTTGAGTGAAAGCGATCGCAAATTGTGTGATGGGGTTTTACCAGAACTGTTGAATGGGGAATCGGGAATCGGGAATCGGGAATCGGAACCCACCCCGTTCCCCTCCCAGGAGGGGAACGGGAGTCGGGAATCGGGAGTATAGCTTTTTTTAGTCTAATCAGGTACACAGGATTTTTTCCCTGTTCCCTGTTCCGGTGATCCGCTGTTCCCTAGCTAAATACTGCTATAAACAAGCTGCTCTATACAACTAGACCGCTGGCTGAGCCATAGAGGATTTGAGTAGCACCAGAATTGATAATACTTCCGAGGTCTTCACCAGGAACTCCTATGGCTAAGTCATCGTAGCCGTCCCCATTGAAGTCCTGCACCGCCAAGCTAGATCCAAAGTTATCGTACTCCTCAGCTATATCGTTAACGCCAGAACTAGCTTGGCTCCAAAACTGATTACCAGTAGTAGTCAAGCCAAAGACGGAACCGTAGATAATGTTTACAGCCCCAGCATCAGTGATTGAATCGATATCTTCATAGGGACTTCCCACTGCTAAGTCATCGTAACCGTCGTTGTTAAAGTCGCCCACAGCTAAGGTAGTTCCGAAGCGGTCAAATGCTTCAGGGTTGCTGACAATGAGATCGTCTTGAGACCAGAATTGGCTACCAGTGGTAGTCAAGCCTGTTACAGAACCATAGAGGGTATTAACTTTACCTCCATCGGTTACATTCCCATTTGACAAATCTTCATAAGGAGCACCAATAGCCAGGTCATCATAGCCATCCCCGTTGAAATCTCCGGCAGCTAAACTGCTACCAAAGCGGTCACCTTCTTCATCACCCCCTTGAGGAAAGGCCGTCTGGGTGAAGAATTTGTTACCAGTGCTCGTCAGACCGAAGAAAGAACCATTGATAATGTTAACTATGCCAGTATCTTTAATCGATCCCAAATCCTCGTGAGGCGTTCCTATAGCTAAGTCATCATAACCATCCCCATTAAAGTCCCCTGAGGTTAAGGTCTCTCCGAAGCGATCGAAAGCTTCATTAAAACTACCACTAAGATTGTTTTGCTCCCACAATTGGCTACCAAAGCTAGTTAAGCCTGTTGAAGATCCTTGGAGGACATTGACTTTACCTACGTCACTGTTCCCATCAAGATCTTCATAAGGAGCACCGATAGCCAGGTCATCATAGCCATCCCCGTCAAAATCTCCCGCAGCCAAGCTGCTACCAAAGCGGTCACCTGCTTCATCACCCCCCTGAGGAAAGGCTGTCTGGGTGAAGAATTTGTTACCAGTGCTGGTCAGACCAAAGAAAGAACCATTGATAATGTTAACTATGCCGGTATTTGTAGTCGATCCCCAATCTTCGTAAGGTGTGCCTACAGCTAAGTCATCGTAACCATCCCCATTAAAGTCCCCTGAGATCAGGGTATCTCCGAAGCGATCGAAAGCTTCAGTTGAACTGCCAGCAAGATTGTCCTGGTTCCACAATTGGCTACCAAAGCTAGTTAAGCCTGTTGAAGATCCTCGGAGGACATTGACTTTACCTCTGTTGGTTTCCCCACCAACATCTTCGTTGGGTGTGCCTATAGCCAAGTCGCCCCGACGATCACCATTGAAATCTCCTCCAGTTAAGCTAGTGCCGAAGCGGTCATAGGCTTCATTGCCTCCGGAAGGAAATACGGATTGAGTCCAGAATTGATCGTTGGGAATATTCATATAGTTTTAATCGTCCTGTGTCAGTTTATTGATGTTGGGTTGATCTCCTTGGCGTTGCTGATTCTGGGTATGATTTTGCCCCCCTAGCCCCCCAAGCGAGGGATTGCTCGCTTGGGGGGAACAAAACTCCCAAAGTCCCCCCCGGTGCGCGCCTCCTAGGGCGAGTAAATCGCCCTTGGGTCGCACCGCAAAGTTGGGGGACTCACGGGGGCTTTAACAGGGGGCTTTAACAAAACTAGATGATCGCGCATTCATACTTCAATTCAGCAACCCTAAGAATTCTGTCGTTAATCAAGAGTCCAGGTGATCTACCAAAACCAAATCGATCATGAAAGCTAATGCTGATTTTTCTTGGCACCAAAAACTTATTGGATCCTCTTGTGACCTTCGCTTCTAGCGGTGCGACCCGTGGCGAATTAAATTACGGGTCAAGCGCACCGGGAGGTTTTCCAAAACCAATCTATTGGGCAAACTATTGCGCTAGCAAGCTACATTGCTGCATCGCTTTTTCTAGCAATGCTAGTAGAGGTCTCAAATGAAAATACTAGATATCAAGTGCTCCCCTGAGCTTAGGTGTTTTTTCTTTTGCTACTTTAAATTGCTAGCTATTAGAACAATAAACTAGTTAAGATGGATGGCTGATTTATCTACCAAAAACAGTATTACATATCAATCCGAAGTAATTGAGCTACTTCACTAAAAATTTACTAAATCTTTAAACGAATAAAGTTGTTGTAAAAAATACTTTGAGGAGAGATATAGGGCTGGGGTAAGGGAATCGGGAATCGGGAATCGGGAATCGGGAGTGTGGGCAGAGAGGGGAGTGTGGGGAGAGGGGGGAGTGTGGGAAGAATTTTCCACAACAGATGCAGCGCCGACCTGAGAGGGTTTCCCCATCAGCAACGGTTGTAGTTTGTCCCATTAGCAACTGCATCTTGAGGGGGGAAGAAAATTGACTGTACCTGATAAATATCAGAAACCCTATAAAAATATTTCCTATCTCCCCATCTCCCTATCTCCCTATCTCCCCATCTCCCCATCTCCCCATCTCCCCATCTCCCCACACTTCCCACACCTCCCACACTTCACTCTCTTCCCCTACTCCCTTGAGAATCTAAAAATTCTCTCGATTCCGATTTGCCTGCTCCATCTTCTCTACAACCTGGTCTATGGGCATCATGCCCAACTCCCCAGCGGCACGGGTACGAATATTCAAACTATTGGCTTCGACTTCCTTGGCACCAACCACACTCATCACGGGGATTTTAGCCTTTTCGGCATTACGAATTGCTTTACCGAGCCTTTCCCCACTGGTATCGACTTCTGCTCGAATCCCATGCGATCGCATTTTTGCTGCCACTTCCTGAGCAAAAGGCAACTGTGCATCCCCTACTGGTAACAATCGTGCTTGTACTGGTGCTAACCAGAAGGGGAAGTCTCCCCCATACTGTTCAATCAATATGCCAGTTAGGCGCTCCAGGGATCCAAAGGGGGCACGGTGAATCATAATCGGGCGTTGGCGAGTACCATCTTCTGCCACATACTCCAAATCAAATCGTTCTGGCAAGTTGTAATCTACCTGTACCGTTCCTAACTGCCATTCCCTGTCCAGGATATCCTGGAAGATAAAGTCCAGTTTCGGGCCATAAAATGCCGCTTCCCCTGGTGCTTCAAAGGATTCCATGCCCAAGGTATCCACAGCACGGCGAATTGCTGATTGGGCTTTTTCCCAAGCCTGATCCGAACCAATATACTTATCCGAGGCCGGGTCACGGAAACTCAACCGTGCTTTAAAGTTCTTCATTTGCAGACTTTTGAACACTGAGAGGATTAAATCCACCACACTGAGGAATTCCTGATCCAACTGATCCGGCATCACAAATAGGTGAGAATCATCCACCGTGAAACCGCGCACCCTGGTCAACCCCCCCAGTTCCCCAGATTGCTCATAGCGATACACTGTTCCAAACTCTGCCAAGCGCATGGGCAACTCCCGGTAGGAGCGCAATTCACTCTTATAAATTTGGATATGGAAGGGGCAATTCATCGGTTTTAGGACAAACCCTTGTTCTGCGGCTGCTGCTTCCTCATCTTCAGCCATCATCGGGAACATATCCTCTTTATAGTTCTGCCAGTGACCGGATACCTTAAACAAGTCCACTCGACCAATATGGGGTGTCACCACTGGTAGATAACCTCGTTTAACCTGTTCTTGCTTGAGGAAATCTTCCAAAAGGGTACGCAAAACCGTTCCTTTGGGGGTCCACAGCGGTAATCCTGGTCCAACCGGGTCAGAAAAGATAAACAGTCCTAGTTCCTTACCCAGCTTACGGTGATCCCGTTTCAGGGCTTCTTGCTTACGGCGCTTATATTCCTGTAGTTGCTCTGGGTTTTCCCAAGCTGTACCATAAATGCGCTGGAGTTGAGCATTACTCGCATCCCCTCGCCAGTAAGCCCCAGCCACACTTTCCAATTCAATTGCCTTCGGGTTGATTTCACTAGTGTTTTCTACATGGGGACCAGCACACAAATCCCACCACTGATCCCCCAGGTGGTAAATCGAGATCGGGTCTTCTAAATCTGCTAAAATTTCCAGTTTATAGGGTTCACCCAGTTCCTTGATCCGCTGTTGAGCTTCTTCCCGTGGCACCTCTTCCCGAATTACCGGAAGCTTCCGCTTAATGATTTTGACCATTTCCTTTTGGATTTTCTTGAGGTCTTGCTCAGTAAACGGTTCTGGCTGGTCGAAATCATAATAAAAACCATTTTCAATCCAAGGACCGATAGTCACCTGAGCCTTCGGAAATAGCTTCTGGACGGCCATTGCCATCACATGAGACGTCGTATGACGGAGCCTTTTTAGGGTATCGGATTCGCTAGTACGGGGCAAATGAATTTTTTCAGGCTGTTCGGAGGGTTCTGAGTTAACCATCGGTGACTGTTCTATGGAATTGAGTAACGCGCTATGACCGTAACACCAATTTTGTGCTATCCCTCTATGATACAAACCTTAGCTTTTGGTGCAGTACATGTTTCTGGTGTAGTACTGTTCCATAAAACTTACACAAAACGTCACTAAGTGACGTTTTGAAGTTTACTTCCTGCATCATCCAGGACTGTCGGCAGCACCCTGTCAGTCAGGCATTCCACCGTAGAACCTACGGCAAGACGTTCTAAATTGATTGCAGCATTAAGATCACGATCTTTAACCATCCCGCAAGCTTCACAGTTAAATACCCGAACGTTCAAAGGCATTCCCTGTTCATGTCCACAGTCTGAGCAAGTCTTTGTAGAGGGATAGAATCTGTTGGCATAAATAACTTGAGAACCATACCATTGAGACTTGTACTCAACTTGTCGGCGAATTTCGGAAAAAGCGGAATCAGCAATTGCACCAGCGAGCTTATGATTCAATAGCATTCCAGATACATTCAAGTCTTCTAGGACTACAGCACCGTGATTCTTGGTCAGCCATGAGGTTAACTTGTGAATGGTATCCTGGCGAATGTTCCTGACTCGCTGGTATGCCTTGGCTAACTTAAGTTTTGCCTTCTGTCGGTTGTTTGAACCAAACTGCTTTCTGGCTAATTGCCGCTGGAGTCGAGCCAGTTTACGCTGTGCCCGTTTGTATGGCCTGGGATTTGGGAACACAGAACCATCAGAGATGGTTGCGAGTTCCTTAACACCTAGGTCTACACCAATTGCAGCCTTAAGTTTTTTTGTTGGTTCAGCCTCAAACTCGTAAGCTACAGAAATAAACCACTGATCAGCCCCTCGGCTGATGGTTAATCGTTTCGTCTGGACTTGGGGCAGTGGTTCATAGGTACTAACCCAACCGATAAATGGCAGTTTCAACCGTGTGCCAGAAAATTCCATGACTTTGCCGCAGTTATCCAGGGTGAAGCTATCATTTTTGCCTTTCTTTTTGAATTTGGGCTTGTCAGCTAACCCACTAAAGAAGCGGGTAAATGCTTCACCCAAATGCAGAAACACAAACTGATAAACCCTGGAACTAAGAGTCTTTTGCCACAGATAATTAGGTTTAACATGATTGGTGTAGAACTTTTTTAATTTGTGAGCAGATGGCTTCAAGCCTTCCTTATCGGCTTCGTCCCACATCCTTAACGCCCAATTCCAAATCCAACGAGCATAACCTGCGTGTTGAGCCATAATTGACTGCTGATGGTTATTTAGCTTTAACCTGGTTTTAAAGGCTCGTTGCATAGCATCGATAGTTTCTACCTGATGTGGTTGTGTCAGTTAGCTTTTTACCAGTTGTGAATAGGCTGATCGGTTATGGAGAGCTTTTAAAAAAGCTCTCGGTGCTCAGAGGCTGATTACGGTTTAAGATATTTGGTTACCTGACTAACGTTGACAACATACTTATAGTAGCGTGTTGTGCCGTAAACTTTTAACTAAGTTTTGGCTCTCTCAATTTAGTTTTGAGGGTTAGGGCAAGGGCTTAGGTGTTCAAGGTTAGGGGTTAGGGGTTAGGGGTTAGGGGTTACGGGTTGGCTTAATGGTTTTGGTACTTAATGGATAGCACCGATGCATAGTACAAGGGTGCCTCATTGGCCAAAGTCCATTGTAGATCATGTCAGGATAATTACCCTTAATCAAAATCTGCCCCATTTAACCATCTGGCCATCAATCGTCTTTATGATGG
>NZ_GL890919.1:4075-24250 GCF_000211815.1 Moorena producens 3L | reverse complement strand
AGAAATAGCGTCGGAAACGATGCAGCTGGCGTTGCTGGCGATACTGTTTACAACATCAAGGCGCTTATTACCATCGGCAATAAAGGTTTTTAGAGCAGCCAGGTCTCCAGCACCGAGACATGCGGTTTTGCTATCTGCTGTAACTACAGCTCTGGAAAAAGCGTCAAGCATTGAAATCTCCTTAAATTAAAGGTACTTAACTAGTTTGCTATCTTGCTGGTTATTTATTAAATTTGACCAGCTCAATATGAACATTAGAGGATAATCGGAACCGCCGTCTCATTTATTAACAACAAAGTAATAATTTGTAATATTCGTTACCAGCTCACCAGTCGATCACACAGGAGTCGCTTAACCGACTCGGCAGCTATATACAAAACTTAATAATTAGATGTACTTACATGTACTTAGCTGTGATCAGGTACCATCCATTAATAAATTGCATGGTTATGACAGGAGGGGAGCAAGGGAGCAGGGGACCAGGGAACCAGGGGGACAAAGGTTTGGTCTGGATATCGTAAGTGTGCGCAATTATCGGCGTTGCTTATATCATGTCGGGATAATTAGTGATCAAAAACCATTACCCTTGAAACCTTACTCCTTTGCTTCAGCATAGCTGCCAAATGCCCTCTGCCTTCGACACACTTTTATTATGAGTATTCAACCGGACTTGATATTAATAATGGAATGATTTTAAAAGTAGGTGCGCGCCTCCAAGGCCGTGAGGGATTGCTCGCGGCCTTGGGTCGCACCTGTAGAATGGGCATCTTGCCCGTTCGAGAGGGTGCATCTCATTTTTGAAAATTTTGCGTAGGGTGCGTTAGGGGGGGCTTCATTTTTCGCCTCGTAGTCAGGGTTATGTTGCTGCCCGTAACGCACCACCATGTCAAACAGCATGCATTGAGATGCACCCGTTCGAGATCTGGTCGAGCGGGCAAGATGCCCACTCTACTCCTATTCATTACTTGGTTCAGCAACGCCGACAGAACAGGGATATTTTCGGGAGGGCAGGATGCCCACTCTACTCCTATTCAGCGCGAAGATTCAGCAATGCCCAATTATCTGGATTTGATATCACAACTGTCACTAGACCTAACGGCTGACCACTAACCACTAACCACTGACCACTAACCACTGACCACTGACGGCTGACGGCTGATAGCTTACCTATAAACTGGTTTAGTGGGGGGATTTTTCACGAACGTTCATCAAATCTGGTACGGAAGCTCCCGTATTTTATCCAGTATTGTTTCAGGTCATGATGAGGTGTATGTAAGCTCGCTTTAGCTTGATACAAAATAACTTGGCGATGGGAGCCAATCCAAATTTTTTTAATGGGTTTAACGGATATTACACTTCCTCCGAGACTCTCGACACATTCCGAGAATCGTTCAACTGTTGTATATTCTACCGTCTCAAAGATAAAAAAGTGACCGGAGCAGATTAAATGTCTGCTCCTAATCCAGCACTGCATCTTTTTTTGAGCTTTCGGCGGTAGCATTAGCTGTACACAAATCATCCTCAACTCTAATGATAATTAATATTTTATGATAGTTGTTTTAGGTTTTAGATTTTGGGCTTTAGGCTAATACCAAATCATCAGTTAGGGAATAGCAAAAAAATAAAATATCAGATTTTAGCTTTTAGGTTGACAAAAAAAATTGGTTATTTTATTTTTAGTAGTCTAGATTAGATGACTTTGCCCACCCTGATTCACTTGGTATTTGTTGGTATTTGGGTTACACCCAAATCCCTTATTGCTGATAACTAGGCACTAGAAATCGGCGCTACAAATCAGGTAATTCGTCAGCAAAACTTTGCCGTTTTTCAAATCGTAAATGACCAGCTGCTGAGCCCCATACGTGCTCATGAGTATTGACATCCATACCCTGATCTAGGCTGCTCCAAGTGGTTTCAGTCAATTCCACATCACTGACCAGATAGGTTTTACGCCCATTACGTTGGATGAAACACTGGCAACCAGGTTCTACACTGCCGCGAAACATGTCACCCTCTCGCCAGAAAATCATTGAACAGTTGTAGCGACGTTCTATAACATCAGGGGTGATGGTTTTGAGAATATCTGGCTCTCGCGCCGCCCCGGCATAAAGAATTGGATCGTTAAGGCTGTAATTTTCTATATAACTATGATCACCTTTATCAATCAGGCGATGCACTCCCTGACGGTAGGGACTCCAAAGATCGTAGTCATAGGCTTGCTCAGAGTAGAAACCAATACCCGAAAAGAAATCAAAGGGTAAGGGCCTAAAGAAAACATGAATGTGAGCGTAAAGCTGAGGATTATCAATCGCTTGTTTTTGGTTACTAAAATCTCCAGCCATCCAACTAGCTAGAGTGAGTAAATTACTAGTAGTTTTATCGGTAGTACTAGACAACATTGGTGTATTAATCTATTGAAAACTTAGGGTTAAAAAAGATAAAAAAAATCTAAATTATGACCTTAACTGTTCAACCGGGTCACTTTCAGTCCGATTGGGATAGGTCACGGATTTCTGAAGAAAACGAGGCTGTAGTCACCCCTTGACCAGAACTAGTTTTAATCAAGGACACCCGAAAACGTAGATTTGGTGTGGCAAACCAAATCCGTTCTTCAGCAGCTGCTCGGTCATACTCCGTTAACAAAGTGAAGGTACCATCTTTACTTAGGTGATAGTTGCCCACTGCTGCAATTGTCTCAGCATAGCCTTGCTCTCTGAGGAGTTTTCCCCGATCGGGGTTTTCAGGATCGGGGATAGGGACTAGAACGCAACTTCCAGACTGGATGTCGTCTTCATCCCAATCTGATTCACCTTCCCAACTCATGCGAAAGGGATGCAAGGCAGTTGTGGGATCAATGTTGTATAGTTTGCAAATGTCAATCACAGCTGAGTCATCAGCCTCAAGGGCAACGATATCAATAGTTGACCGTATTTCCTCAAAGTGACTAAACGCTAAGTGATGACCGCTGCGTTGCGATCGCCAACGTCCAATAGAACGTTCTATAAATTCAGTAAGCTCCATCTGCTATGTGTAGTTTAATTTAAAAAAGTTAACAATTTTGTTTGCGTATAGCAGCTGAATGATCAGCGGGGGTGGTGTTGTAGCTCACGCAAATCTAGTAAATTAGAGCCTTTACCCGGATTTACATCTTCAGTTATACACCGTGGCTCCAATCCTTAAACATTAGTAATTGTAAACTTTTGTGACAGTTATGTTTGGAGACCAGAACTAGTATCAACGGAAACATAACAGTCAACTGTCAACAGTTAACCATCAACAGGATTTATAGCATTTCTCATAGTAATGAGGTACATAGGATTGGTTTCCGATTCCCGATTCCCGATTCCCGATTCCCGATTCCCGATTCCCGATTCCCGTTCCCCTCCTGGGAGGGGTTAGGGGTGGGTTCCGATTCCCGATTCCCGATTCCCGATTCCCGATTCCCGATTCCCGATTCCCGTTCCCCTCCTGGGAGGGGTTAGGGGTGGGTTCCGACTCCCGACTCCCGACTCCCATTAACCCAGAACGAAAGTACCTCACCTAATTGAAAAATGCTAGGCTAATTATCAAGCTTTTTGCTCCACCCCAAATCCTACTAGAACCACCTTGTCTAGGGGTTGACTTTCTGGAGGACGCTGGTAATTGATAATTTTGCGGATTCTTAAGTTGGGATTGATCAGGGTAATGGAATCAACAGATACCACACGGGTATAGTAGGTGGTCATCAAAAGTTCTAGTTTATTGGTATCGAAGCTAAAATGAGCGACTTTAGGTTTAGCTTCTTCGTAGGCGCGATCGCGTAAATAATCTCCCTCTATAATCATTGATTCTTCGACCTGAGGCACAAAAAGCATATTCAGTTGTTGGGACACCCGTTCACCTTTTTCAGAAACTGTCTCGAAACCAAGATGATAACCACACAGGTCATTGATATTAGGTAAGTCAGGTTGCTGATTATCTATCAATACCTTAGTTTTAAGGGGAGAAGACAGGGGTTCAATGGTGAATTCTGTAAGGGAGCGCTCTACCTCCTGGTGAGTCAGATTATGATAGGTACGTTGTGCCACCCAGGTTCCTACACAGCAATCAAAGAAGTATTTAAATTTGGATATAGACATTGCTTTGTTAATTTAAATTTTAAATTTTAATTTAATTAAAAATCATTACTATCTCGTTTAAATTTTATAGTTTATAGTTATTTTGCTGATTTATTGGTTTAGCTAAATTTTTTCAATTTATTAATTAAATGATCAAAATAGGGAGCTATTGTTTCGGGTTCATATAATCGCTTTAAACTAGCTGCCTTTATCTCTTCTAATCCTGATACCATTGCGGCGATTGGAACTTGCAATTCTTTGTACAACAAATTCATATAGTGCAGTCCTTCAGCACTAGTAAAGTTGGTGCTACTGCCAGCAATTCCATAGGTAATACAACGGAGGAAATGCCAAAAATCTCGCCAACAGGCTTCTGCTCGTGGGGGGGGATAAAGACCACCCCCTGGTTTAGTAATATCAGGATATTGAGCCAATACGGTTTCCCGCGCTTCGGAAACGATATCAGAAGCGTTATCCCGCAAAAATTTGGCTGTATTGATTAAGGGTTCCGTATCTGGTGAACAGGCTTTAATCTGCTGCAAGTCATCATCGGTAAGATAGCGACCGTGATCATCAGCTGCCTGGAAATGCTCGATAATCCCTGGGGGATAGGAGTGTTGCCAGTTGGTAAAGCTGACAATTCTGGCTTTGGTAATTAGCTCTTTGATATAGTCGCTTAGTTGAGTCGTCATGGTTGATCTTTGTTGAAGGTTGTTCACGTAGCGTGGCCTATTGGCCAAGGTTTAAGGTTTAAGGTTTAAGGTTTAAGGTTTAAGGTTGACCTTACCATCTCATCAACGCAACGGTTCACAAAAACTATAAAGTGAACTAGCCTTAGCTACTAGGGGAAGCTAGGGTTAGTTCACTTGATGAGAATTATACTAAATTATGATAATCTTTGATTAAATCTGTTAAGAAATGTAAAAAAAGCTGGCTCTGTAGTGCTATGGACATCCGCCAAATCGAAATCTCTCTCAAAAGTCCAAATGCTCAGGATCGCCTCAGGGCACTTACTGCTTTGAGAGAGTATGGTTCAGATGTAGCTGTTCCCCTACTCACAAGTAAACTCAAGGACCCAGAGTTTTTAGTGCGCTCCTTTGTGGCAATGGGACTGGGGAATAAACGGACTGACGAGTCCTATGCTGCGTTATTAAATTTGATGCAATTTGATACCGACCCCAATGTCAGGGCAGAAGCTTCCAATTCCTTGTCCAAGTATGGAGAGGTGTCAATATCTCATCTAGTCACTAGCTTTCAACAGGATGATCACTGGCTGGTGCGCCGTAGCATTCTTGCTGCTTTGGTGGAAATGTCTTGTCCAGAAGAACTCTATAGTATTTGTATTTGCGGCTTAGCAGGGGAAGACCCAACTGTCCGAGAAGCAGGAATTGATGCCCTAGGGTTACTGGCTGGTACTGTTAAGGAAACTGAGGCATTGCAGCAAATTTTGGCTCTGAAAGATTCACAATGGTGGCGTATTCGGATGCATGTTGCCCGTGCCCTCAAACGATTTGATTCCCCCGATGCTAAAGCAGCATTGGCAGAACTGATGAAGGATGAAGAGCATCGGGTGGTAGCTGCTGCTTTAGATAGTTCCCTCTAGAGCATCGGTTTGGTGATCAGATTTAGGGAGTCGGGAGTCGCAAAACAGCGCCGACCTGTGGGGGTTACCCTCATGACCGACTGCATCAAGAGGGGGTAATTGACACTCCCCGTCCTGTAAGAACGGGGATTCTTACTTCAACGAGCCGACTTGCTCAGCCAGGTCGGAACCAGAAAGAGTAGAGGCCGATTCGACCTAAGCGTTCTGATCATAGATCTAGGTTTCGGTGTGCCCCACCGTACCTTCTTTTTTTTTATATAGATAGATAGGTACTTTTTTTATCTAAATTTTTCATAGACGTTCAAGTCGTTAGACGGAATCACGCAATCTGCACTCTTTTGCCGATTTTTTTACGTTGTCTACTTATTGTTAGATAATATCTATCTAATCTTTTAGTTTATTGTTTATAATTTTATAGTAGCACACCTAGTACAAACTGTCAATACAAAGTCTTAAGAAAAAGCCGTCCTAGAAGGACGGGGCTTTAAACCCAAATCTTTTGGTAAATTGAATTTACCGAATAATTTTGAAAAATTATATATAAATATGAGGCGTTGCGTCAGTCTTGGAATTAATAGGAGTAGACTGGGCATCCTGCCCGCGCGAAAATAAGCAGGAAACTGGCAAGATGCCAGTTCTACACCTGATGCCCATTCCACGCAAACATGCCCATTCTAGAGGTGCGCTTAAAATCATGCCATTATTAAGCAAGGCCAAAAATTTTACAAGGAGTGGGGCTCGTGATCAGTTCTGAAAATTGGTTGTATCCCATGCTTAATTAACAGCCGTATTATATGGATTGGATAATACAGGAAAGCTAGCACTCTAGGCAGGGACAGTAACGCCCAATCTGCTTCGTTGGGCATGACGGTAACAAACAAACTGTTTTTTAGCCAATGGAGACAGTACATCACTCTGTCATGCAGACGCTCTCTCATGGTGAAGTAGAAGCGATGATTGTAGGACAAGAAAAAAGCCCAAAACCCTTTTGCTTCTGAGAGCTTAGGGCCGACTTCAAAGTCACGGAAAAGTTGTGATCGTACTTCGATAGCGAGGGATTGGGAGACTGGTTGGGTTTGCAATTTATTTAAGACTATCTGTGGCAATGTGATTCCCAGCAAATCCCTGACTAGGCAAAGGTCAAGCAAGAGCATGCGTTCACAACCGAGCTTTTCAGCCTCTGCCAGTACTCTGCGCCAATCTAACTGCGGATGAGAACGCAGTAGTTCAGCAACGTCGCATAACTGAGCCAGACGTACACTCCAGTGACAACAGTCTTTGCCCAATTGCACACAGAGAATTAACAGCATCTGTTCTGGCGAGATAGTAGAGACTGTCTTACCAGCAAGGGATAGAGGCTCAAGATGCGATCGCAAATACTCAAAATCTAATGGCAAACAGAATAAATCGGGTACAATCCCCTCGTGAAGGTCAATACAGACTCGACTCTTTTTATCCACAAAGTGATACTCCCAGCCTAGGTCTTTTTGCAATTGATACCCTTGAGACAGGAGTAATTCTTTAACTGTGGGGATGTCGTGCTTATCAACCAGGATGTCTAAGTCACCAAACTGCCGCAGCCCCAGATTGCCGTAAACTGAAACAGCAAGGGTAGGGCCTTTGAAGGGGATAGCAGAAATTCCGTGTTTCTCCAGAAGAGTCAGGAGCTTGAGTAGTTTCTGAATCAGAAATGTGTTGTGTACTACTAAGTGCTGGAAATAATCTCGGAGTTGTTTGAGGATGTTCTGGGGAACCAGGTCTGGGCAGGTATTTTTGAGACTATTGTACAGCAGCGGTAAGACTTTCTGACGGCGAGCTGTTTTGAGCAGATAAGTCCAGTCGATGTCTTGCTCAAGCAGTAAACGTTTGATAGACTCAGCAGTCGTTTCGTCGATACTGGTTCGGACACAATAAAGGAGTAACTGGAGTTCTGGTTTAGTTTGAAGTTCTCGGTTAGTTATCGATACTGATGCTATAGTAGTTAATGGGGTTAAAGTCATCATTAAAGGTTAATCTAAAAACTCGCGCTGTAAAAACCGCCATCATGGATGAGGCGGATAGAATGGCACTTAAGACTTTAATTTTCCCTTTAAAATCGGAAAATTAGCGAATTACGGCTCAAAGGGAATTAATTAAAATAATCTATTCAGTAATCTATTCAGTAATTTATTACTATTTACTTACTACTTACAGAAAAAACTGGGATTTTCAGTACATTTGACTGGTGAGTTTGCAAAGTTTTGATGAAGTACCTTGCCATATAACACAATGAAGGATTAGTTTTTAAGTAATCCCTATTGACTGGCAGCGCTTTCCTTGCTAATGCTTTGACAGGGTGGCAAGGAAAGCTTCCCCTTAGGTAGATATGGGTATGGGCATTTGGGGATGGGTATTTGCGTGGCTTAGTCGTAAGCATTGAGCTATCAGCAGTCAGCCGTCAGTTCATCAAACCGTCGATAGTAAACCAGCATCGGGGGTGCTGGTAGGACTGGTAGAAAATCCCGGCTGGTTTTACAGATCCGACCCCATGCAGTTAAAGCTCCTGCTAGCATCATCTGTAGCGTATTAGCTAATAGCAGCATCTGTAGCGTGGGCGTAGCGCATTAGCTGATAGCTGACGGCTGAATGCTTACCCTTAGTCAGGCTTCTAAAGCAAAATGTTAACGATTATTTCTTTGTCTGGGAGAAATGAGACAGGAAGTATGGCGATCCTCTATGCTCAGTAAGGGTTTTACTATGTATACGAGCAATATAAATGTATCAGCCTTTCCTGGACTATCTGGAAAAAGAGCTATTCAAGCGGTTTGATTTAAGCAGTCAACCAATTCCCCCAGGCTTAGAACGCCAGGTAAGCGATCGCGCTAAACATCGGTCAATTATTCAAAGCTGGTGTTACCAATGCCCAGAATTGCGGAAGATTCGCTATACCTACATGGATGTTGGACCAGTCTCCCAAGTGTTTAACAGTGTGATGTATCCCAGTCACTGTTACGATCTCCCTTTGCTAGGGATTGACTTCTTAGCCTTTGGCAAAAAGAAGATCCTGGTGGTTCTAGACTTTCAGCCATTGTTCAGGGATGAAGCATATCAGGAAAAATACATTGAACCAATGCGAGCCATTCGCGATCGCTATCAGGACTTGGCACAAAACTTAGAAATGAAGTTTTATGATGCTAACCAGTACTTCTCTAAGTATCTACTGTTTGCCAAAATCGATTCCCTAGAGACAGTGCAAACAGAAGTCTTTGAGGCTTACAAAGACTACTTGGCATTATATTGGCAAATGGTGGAGCAAGCTGAGCCTCTAACTGAGCCAGAAGATATTCAGCGCATTGTTAAGGCACAGAAAGACTACGACCAGTATAGTGCCGACAGAGACCCAGCCCATGGTTTGTTCAGCAGCTACTTTGGTTCCGAGTGGGCAGAGCGATTCTTATATGAGTTCTTATTTGAAGATGCCATGCCTTTAGCCGTTAGTCCAAGCCAAAAATGACTCTCTATCAGCCGTTTCTAGACTACGCGATCGCATATCTAAAAGAGCGTCTTGATCTACAGCCTTATCCCATTCCCCCTGGGTTTGAAAGCAAATTAGCAACAGTGGGGAAAGGGAAAAAGCAGCAAGATGTCCTGACCACCAGTTATGGCTTTGCTGCACCCAAAATCAGACAAATTCGAGCGGCTCATGTCCAGGGGGGAACAGCATTACAGGTACTCAATTTTGTGATCTTTCCCCAGCTCAACTATGACCTGCCCTTCTTCGGGGCTGACTTAGTGACCTTACCTGGTGGACATCTGATTGCCTTGGATATGCAGCCGCTGTTCCGGGATGATCCAGCCTATCAAGCTCGTTACACGGAACCGATCCTACCGATTTTCAAGGCCCATCAACAGCATTTGCCTTGGGGAGGAGAATTCCCTGAGGAAGCAACACCGTTCTTTTCTCCAGCTTTCCTGTGGACACGCCCTAAGGAAACTGAAGTAGTGGAAAATCGGGTGTTTGCTGCGTTCAAGGACTATCTGACAGCCTACTTGGATTTTGTGGATCAGGCAGAATTAATTACTGATCCCCAGCATCTGGAAGCCATCAAGGAAGCTCAACTGCGTTATCTGGGTTATCGTGCTGAAAAAGACCCAGCTCGTGGTATGTTTCAGAGATTTTATGGCAGTGAATGGACTGAGGAGTACATCCACGGTTTCTTGTTTGACCTAGAGCGAAAGCTCGCACAGGCAAGTTAAGCACTACTGGAATTATTAGGATGTTATAACTTCACCTCAGTTCGATGTAAGAAATTGCTTAGTTTTTTCAGGAGTCAGGAGTCAGGATCTTCGAGTCATAAGTCAGGACAAAACTACAAAATTGATGACTACAGAATTGATGGGAATAATACAGAATTTTATTGTTGATAAAACGTCAGCCACAAGCCTTCAGCTAAAGGCTTGTGGCTGACGGCTGAACGCGCACGCGTGAGCTTTTAGCTCACGGCTGACGGCTTATGATAAAACTCTGATTAATTGCCAATTAACTGGGAAATAATTGATTTTGAATCCATTTCTAATGACTCGAAGCTCCTGACTCGATACTCCTAAATGTTAGAGGTTTTAATTGAAGGTGCAAGATCTTAGCCTCGCCCCTAGCAGTGATAGCAAAAGCGCAACAGTAGCCAGAAACAGATTTTTTTGATAAACCTCAAATCCTTGTCTTGATGCAGCCCCTCGCCACTGGCGCTTTGCATCAAGACAAGGTCGTTTAAATGCGTTACAGCTTACTTAATACTTCATACTTCATAGTTAGTATAGCAGAAGTCAGAAGTCATTTGTCAGAAGTCATTTGTCAGAAGTCAAACTCTTGCGCTTACAAAGGGTGTGAGACTTTTGTCATGTCCTAACTGCCCTGGCGACTGCTATACTTCATACTTCATACTTAATACTTAATACTTCATACTTCATACTTAATACTTATACCAAATCCGCTTGCCACACCCCCTTTATAAAAAATCGACCAAATCCTTTTATTCGAGGAATCTATAGCTGTTTGGATAAGGGGGGTATGGGAACAGGATTTGGTATTAATACTTAATACTTAATACTTAATACTTAATACTTCATACTTCATACTTCATACTTAATACTTAATACTTCATACTTCATACTTTATATTTCGCTAGAATAACAAATTATGTTTTTTAATTAAGAAACGTAAAAAAAGTTAGGATTGTATGAACCTAATCCCCTAATCTGTGATTGTGACTGAGGTTTACGATCATAGAGGTGATTAATGACAATTCCTTTGCTAGAGTATCCTCCCTCAACCCAAAATCAGCGCGTCGCTGGATATGAGGTGCCCGGAGATGAGCAGCCTAAACTATACAGTACAGCTAATCTACTCTCTCCATCGGAAATGGATGAGTTGATTAGGGCAGCCTATAGTCAAATTTTTAATGAACAACAGATTCTCAAAAGCAACCGCCAAACCTTTTTAGAATCACAGCTGAGATTTGGTCAAATCACCGTGCGCGACTTCATTCGTGGTCTAGCAACATCTGAACCTTTTTGGCAGCGCAATTATCAGACCAACAACAACTACCGTTTTGTCCAGATGTGTGTACAACGCATCTTGGGGCGTGATGTCTACAGCAAGCGGGAGAAGTTAGCATGGTCAATAGTGCTGGCTACTAATGGGTTAAAAAACTTTATTGATGCTCTGCTTGATAGCGACGAGTACCTGGAAAACTTTGGTGATCACACCGTGCCTTATCAGCGGCGGCGGATCATAGCGCAGCGTACTCAAGGCGATCTACCCTTTGCCCGGATGCCTCGTTATGCGGAAGACTACCGCACCCAACTGCAACAGCTGGGTTACTTCAAATACCAACCAATTGGTTTCAAAACCTATTATCCTCCTGCCTCAGTGCGCTTTGTAGCAGGAGTACTCACTAAGGCAGGAGCTGTAGTCTTACTTGGGGGAACAATTGCGATCGCCTTATCGGCCTGGGGTATTATCAGCCTGTAGCTTTGACTGTAGTTTTGATAAGAAATGTTACTTACCTGCCAACCGCTAGACCAATTAGCTGGAGTAAACAGCTGAGCTGTGTCTTGAGCAGGAGGTAAGCAACCAAGAGGCTTCCAGCACCAACGTGGAGCCAATCCACAGGGTAGCCATAGCAAGCCAGTTCTGATCTGCCGTTGCAATCAGACATCAAAAAATCTTAAACTCTTAACAAGATGTAACGAATAAAGGCTCGACATCATTGTATAAAAGTTACCTGAAGGGTAAATAGTGACAGGCGAAAGCCAACCAACCGGTTGAAACACAGCATTCCTAGGTCTCTCACCAAAACGTGAAGTTTTGTAATTTTTCTTAACGATCCGTTTTGTTACCAAACTCATGGGACAAAGACTAGGACAAAGACAAAGACAGAGAGATAGGAGTATTGGCTGTGGCTGGAGCATGTTCTATCCCGTTCCCGTTTCAAACTGCTTGATTCAGTTTGATTCAGTCTGAGTCTGTTTAACTGAAGCCCGTTTTGAAACAAAACCAACTAACGTAGGAGATTCCGTCAATGTTTGATGCGTTTACTAAGCTTGTTTCGCAGGCTGATGCCCAAGGTCAATACATTAGTGCTGACCAACTAAGTGCTCTTAGCGCTATGGTGAAGGACAGCAACAAGCGGATGGATGCAGTCAACCGCATTACCAGCAACTCTTCCACCATTGTGGCTAACGCGGCTCGCTCCCTGTTTGCTGAGCAACCCCAGTTAATCAATCCTGGTGGTAATGCCTACACCAGCCGTCGGATGGCTGCTTGCTTGCGTGATATGGAAATCATCCTGCGCTATGTGACTTACGCCATTTTTGCTGGTGATGCTAGTGTGCTGGAAGACCGCTGCCTCAATGGTCTGCGGGAAACCTACCTAGCTCTGGGAACTCCTGGTGCTTCGGTAGCAGTGGGTGTAGAAAAGATGAAGGATGCTGCGATTGCGATCGCTAACGACACCAATGGCATCACCCCTGGTGATTGCAGCTCTCTGATGGCTGAAATTGGCAGCTACTTCGACAAAGCAGCTGGTGCGGTTGCCTAAAAAGCCGAAGGCATATCACTTGCTGTCTAACAATCACAACTTCAAACGTTTTTGAAAACTTGACAAAATATTAGGGAGATACCTAGACAATGAAAACCCCGCTTACAGAAGCCGTCGCTGCTGCTGACGCTCAAGGTCGTTTTTTAAGTAATACAGAAATCCAGACTGCCTTCGGTCGATTCCAGCGGGCTACAGCTTGTTTAGAAGCGGCAAAAGCCTTGACTGCTAAAGCCTCTACCTTGACTGACGGTGCAGCCCAAGCGGTGTATAACAAATTCCCTTACACCACTAGCATGCCTGGACCAACCTATGCATCTGACGCTACAGGCAAGGCAAAATGCTCCCGTGATATCGGTTACTATCTGCGTATGGTTACTTACTGCCTAGTTGCTGGTGGTACTGGACCGATGGATGAGTACTTGATTGCTGGTTTAGATGAAATTAACCGTACCTTCGAGCTGTCTCCGAGCTGGTACATCGAAGCCCTCAAGTACATCAAAGCTAACCATGGTTTAACTGGTCAGCCTGCTACTGAGGCAAATAACTACATTGACTACGCTATTAACGCCCTGAGCTAATTGCTCTTTTGGCCTGGAAAGGTCAGCAGGTGTTAGCAAGAACTAGCGTCTGCTGACCTTTCCGGGCATTGTTTTGTCTATCTAGTTTGTCTATAGCAAAGGGAGCAGGGAGCAGGGAGTAGGGAGTAGGGAATATGGCATCAAAAATGCTCACAATTGATTTAGGTACCCTATATCTACCAAGTAAAAGGATAAAGTAAGAAATTGGTAGGTTTTTTGAGGAGACAGGAGACAGGAGCGTGCGTAAAATTAAAATTAACAAGTTTAAATTAACAAGTTTCAATGTTGCAGCCTAGTCTTAAGAATGATGTTGAGACTGATAACTCTGAGTCTTTAACTGTAGAGCAAGCGATCGCAAATCTAAAAGGAAACGACCAGGGGCTTCGCTATTATGCAGCATGGTGGCTAGGAAAGTTCCGAGTCCGGGAACCACTGGCAATTGATGCCCTAATTGCTGCGCTACAAGATCAGCAGAACCAGACAGAATTAGGAGGATATCCTCTGCGCCGGAATGCCGCCAGGGCACTGGGCAAACTAGGAGACCATCGAGCTGTGCCTGCGCTGATTGATTGTTTAGACTGCCCGGATTTTTATGTTAGGGAAGCAGCGGTACAATCTTTAGCGATGTTAGAAGATCGTACCTGTATTCCCAAGCTGATCAAACTCCTAGACGGAGGTTTATCAGCAGCCCAACCTATACCGGGATGTCCCCACCTCGCCCAACCCTACAATGCTGTGATCGAAGCTTTGGGGAATCTTGGTGTAACTGAAGCGATTGACCTGATTGAAATATTCCTAGAACATCCCAACGAGTTGGAACAGTATGCCGCCGCACGGGCGATGTACCAGCTAACTCAAAACCCTACTTATGTTGAACCTTTAATCAAAGCTTTGAGTGCTAATCAAGTGCAACTGAGGCGGGCAGCTCTTTCCGATCTCGGGGCAATTGGTTATTTACCAGCAGCAGATGCGATCGCTAAGACCTGGGCAGAAAATAGTCTCAGGTTAATCGCGCTCAAAGGAATTCTAGAGAATTACTTAGAAAGCCATCCCACTGATGGTTGCCACCTATCGGAGACTGCAATTAGAATTATGAATTTGATGGATGGTCTTCTCTGAAGTGTGAAGTATGAAATCTGAAGTATGAAATCTGAAATAATTTTATCTAACCATTACGTTACAACTGGCAAGTTTTAATACTTTTACTTTTTGCCTTGAACCTATTGCTTTGAACCTAGCCGAAGGAAACACCTAGGGCAAACAACCTTTAAGCTTATATCATATCAGGATAATTACCCTTAATAAAAATCTCCCCATCTCCCCATCTCCCCACACTCCCCTAAGATTATTGGTATTCAACCAGACTTGATATTAGACCCCTGCATGACCAACACAACCCAAGAGCAAGAATTAATTCGAGCTGTGAGAGAGGCAGATTCTGCCTATAGTTTAGTAAAAGCAGTGAGAATCCTGGCTAATGCCCATTTAGAAGCTGCAATCCCCACTTTAATTGCAGTTTTTAGCTACAATAACCCAGGTGCAGCAGAATTAGCTGCTGGTGGGATAGTGCGATTCGGGAAAACAGCAGTAGCGCAATTGCTAAACCTAATTGATGACTATAACTACGGAGGTAGAGCCTGGGCAATCCGCGCACTATCAGGTATTGGCGATCCTAGAGCCTTCGATACCTTAATCGAAGCTGCTGAAACTGACTTTGCTATGAGCGTCCGTCGAGCTGCTACAAAAGGTCTGGGCAATCTGGACTGGGACGATATGCCTAGAAATAAAATTCCTGCTGCCCAAGAGCAAGCTTTTAAAACACTACTGCTAACCTGCCAAGACTCAGAATGGGTAGTTCGTTATTCTTCCGTAGTAGGATTGCAAGGTCTAGCTACTGCTGTAGTCGTCACCTATCCAGAGCTGGCTGAGACTATCAAAACTCATTTAGCCCAAATGTTCAAGACTGAAACCGATTTAACAGTGCGCACCCGTATCCAACAGGCTATCCAACAACTTGCATGAAGAATAACTAATTAAGAACGCCGAATATTAAAACAACACCAATCCTGATGCTTCCAGAGGGTGGCGACAATCCAGTTATTTTGTTCTAGGGTATCAGCAATTGGTTTCACCTGATCTAATAACACACCACTGATAACTCCCCAGCTAGTGGGTTTCGCTATAGCACTCATTAGTGGAATTAAATCAATAATTACCTCTGCCAGAATGTTGCAGAGGATTCCATCTACTGGTTCACCATTAGTAAGCTTAGACAAGGTTTCTAGACTACCCTGTTCTATCACCAGATCCTGGTCAGACATGTTGTTAAGAGAGCGGTTGTTGCGGGCAGCACCCACTGCTAAGGGGTCAGTATCGACGCCATAGACCTTTGTAGCCCCTAACAACACCGAGGCAATGGAGAGAATGCCCGAACCACAGCCAATATCCACTACCACATTGTCCTGATCACTGCTGAAGCCTAGACGCATCTCTAATGCTTCCAGGCATAACTGAGTGGTGGGATGGGTACCTGTGCCAAATGCTGCTCCAGGATCAAGGCGTAACAACATCCGTTCGGAAGGGTCTGGTAAAGGTAGCCAAGCGGGATAGATCAAAAAGCGATCGCCAACTTCTTGGGGTTCCCAGTATTGTTTCCAACTACTTGCCCAATCTTCCTCATCAATCAGGTGCCACCGAGTTATGGGTACTGGCAGCCCTACAGTAAGGGCGTCCTGATTTACCCAAAGGGCAAGGGCGGCCAAATCCAACAGCTGTGCTTGTATTTGGGGTAAGTGAGCAAGCACTAGTTGAGAATGTCCCTTAAGCTGGCTGGACATTCCTCGACAACCAAACTTTTCTAGTCGCCAGAAGATTAAATCCTCTAAGGCAGAGTCGCACAAAATTTGAATTTCCCACCAGCTATTTGCCATATCTTAGTTCCGATTTGACACTCCCCGCCCGCTTATGAGCGGGGATTCTTAGTTCCTCGACATGCCTTAAAATTAGCTATCCGTCAAAGGCAATACTTAAGCCGAGTACCCGTTTAAAAACCAAATACCTAGCCTAATTTAACTAACCCCAGTGGGCTTATCTCCCTAAGCGTTGAGTTTACTCAGTTTCCGTGTGCCCCACGGTACTTTTTAATCTTTAAGGTTTGCTTTACTGGTTTTCGGTATCTATTAGGATCCATACGTTTTTAATGAGGTTTTTCGCGCCTCAGGTTCTAACATCGCTTTACGTCGTGGAGTTATGACAGTACCGACGAATCCTGTCTGTGTTAGGCCACTGTTTGATAATAACAGATTATTTGAAAGCAGTCCTAGAAGGACGGGGCTTGAAACCCATCTTTTTGGTCAAGAGTGCTGAGTTGAAGAGTGGGGAGTTAGGAGGGGGAGATACGCGCTCCTTGGTTAAGGATCAAGATTTTTTGTACCTATAACCTTTTCCCCATATTCAGCACCCAGCACTCAGCACTCAATAGTGAACGTATTCAGTACTGAACGTATTCAGTACTTAACTTATAAAGTTACCGTGTGAGCATCCCTAATCCCTGGCACCTTCATAATCTCTGTTAAAACTCCCTCCGGTAAGGGGTCATCTAGACTAAGAACCATAACTGCGTCACCCCGCACAATTTTGCGACCCACCTGCATACTGGCAATATTGACATTAAAACTACCCAGCAGAGAGCCAATTTTACCAATAATTCCCGGCATATCCCGGTGTACGGTAAACAGCATATAGTGAGTGGGAGGAACATTAATCGGGAATTCGTCGATACTGGTAATGTGGATTTCCCCATCATTCAACAGAGCACCCGTTACAGAATGTTTTCCCATGGACCCGGTAGCTGATAGATGTAGGGATCCAGAATAGTCTCGCATCGAAGCATCCCTGGTTTCAATTACCCGAATACCCCGCTCTTTTGCCTCAATGGATGCATTGACATAGTTTACCCGCTCTCGCAGTGCCTGGGAAAGTAAGCCTTTCAGGGCAGCAACCACTAAGGGCTGGCTTTCGTTGGTAGCTAACTCTCCCTGTAATCGGACATCAAGTAATTCAATGCGTCCCCCCGCCAGTTGAGCAACTAGGTTACCCAGAGTTTCTGCCAACTCCATGTATGGTCTGAGTTTTTCAATCACATTGGGTGACAATCCAGGAATATTAACTGCTGAACGGGCCGGTAAGCCTAAGAGGACATCCCGAATTTGTTCGGCTACATCAACAGCAACATTAACTTGGGCTTCTGCGGTAGATGCCCCTAGGTGGGGGGTCAAAACTATTTCTTTCCCCAATTCACGCAAGGGAGATTCTCCTAGTGGTTCTGATTCATAAACATCCAATGCTGCACCAGCAATCTGACCCTCTTTTAGTGCCTTAGCCAGGGCTTCTTCATCAATAATGCCTCCTCTGGAACAGTTGATAATTCGGGCAGTCGGCTTCATCTTAGCAATGGCTTCGTCATTAATTAGATGAGTGGTGTCTGGAGTTTTGGGGATATGCAGTGTGATGTAATCAGACTCCCGCAACAGCAAATCCATCTCGACTAAACGACAGCCTAGCTGTTCCGCCCGTTCCACGGAAATGAAGGGATCATAGGCCAGCAACTTCATTCCCATTGCTCGGGCTACGGTTGCCACATGGGAGCCAATTTTACCCAAGCCAACTACACCAAGGTTTTTTTTGTAAACTTCTGTGCCAATAAAAAGCTTACGCTGCCACTTATTGCTTTTAACTGACTGATTAGCATCGGAGATATGGCGAGATAGAGCTAGCATCATGGCCAGGGCATGTTCGGCTGCGGCTATAGTATTTCCTTCCGGAGAGTTAACCACTACAATCCCATGACGAGTTGCTGCTGGAATATCGACATTGTCAACCCCAACACCAGCACGACCAATGATCTTGAGTTGCTTGCCCGCCTCAATTACCTCTTGGGTAACGCGGGTGCCAGAGCGAATCATCAGAGCATCATAGTCTGGGATAATTGTCAATAGTTCTTCCGGTGATACATTCGGATTGAAATTAACCTCAGCAACTTGGGAAAGGATATCAATCCCAGCTTGATCAATTGAGTCAGAAACAAGAACCTTAGACATGACCAGGAGATAGGTTAATGGGCTATACACACGGTGCTGGAGCTATTCGATGAGAAACTAAGATCAACCCCAAGAGTACTAGAGATGAATCATCATCCAATAGCACTTAACTACAAGGAAATGTAGTTGAACAGGTCGATTTGTTCACATTCAGTAGCTCTGACCGCAGTATGCTATCTTAACTGCAAAGGTATCCCTGGATAGCTAGTGATCTAAAAGATTTTAAGTTTCCCCCATCTTTGATGGAAAATTTCTCAAAACTCTCACTGTTGAAAACCCCTGTGCTTGAGGCGGGGGATCAAAACGAGCTCAAGGAAGAGTTCAAGTCAAGTTCATATCTAGATAATCAGCACAACTGGCGATGAAATATGTGATTGCTGTATTCCCCAACCGCATTAAGGCAGAAGAAGCTTATACTGCTTTGGAAAAAGAAGAGTTACCTATGGATCGAGTAAGTATCTTGGGTAGAGGATATAAGAGTGCTGATGAGTTTGGATTCATTGACCCCAAACAACAGGGAATCAAGGGAGCCCGACGCATGGCATATTGGTTGATTCCCTTTGGATTTGCGGCGGGTTATCTGTTCAATGTGCTAACTGAAATAAAACTGTTTGGCTTCTCTAGTGAAATTGGTAACCATCTCCTGGGAGGGGTATTTGGTGCGATCGCAGCAGCAATGGGTAGCGTTTTCGTTGGAGGTGGGGTTGGGTTGAGTGTTGGTAGTGGTGATGCACTGCCTTATCGGAACCGTCTGAATCAGGGGAAATACTTAATTGTGGTTCAGGGATCCGAGAGTTTGACGGAGCTAGGGACTAAAATTCTGGGTCAGTTTCAGCCGGAGACTATTCAAAGGTATGAGTTCCTGGAGAGTAATTAAGGGTTGCGCAATTATTTTTGTGGTAAAAATCCCAAAGGCGCAAAGAGTGGTAAGTAACTAACCATAAATGTAAATAAAAATCAATAAAATTTAAGAAAGATAACTTTTATATTTAGTAATGGGTAATAGATGCTATAGGAAACTAATTACCTATTGCTAAATCGTAAGCATTCAGCTGTCAGCGGTCAGCCGTCAGCTTATTTTATTCAAAAGCTGTTCAGTGTAGCGTGGGTGGAACAGGCTTCTAGCCTGTGACTTAGCGCATTAGCTGATAGCACCTCAAGTAGCGTGTGCGTAGCACATAAGCTGATAGCTGATACGCGACACGCTGATAGCTGATAGCTTACGCTAAATCCTAATTACAATTTGAGGAAATAATTATTTAAAATTTGGAATCAAACGTCTTTAACAAGTTATTATAAATGCTACCTAGAGAAGAACTTTTAAAAAGTGTAGAGAATCGAGAGGATGTGGCTCGTGTGATTGACCAAGCTGATCAAGCAATTAAGACTTGGGAGGTGGTATTGACTGATTTTCTATCACCGCCAGTTTTGGTAGAGGTTGCTCAGCAGTTTCAACGGTTGACAGAGGTGCAATTACTGGCTTGGGGGGGATATCCTCAAGCGGAACGACAACGGTTAGGGATTGCCCGTGAGGAATTGCCTCTGGATCAATCTCAGGTAGAGGTGGTCGGTTTGGATATTGCTGGGAATTTTTTGTTTGATACGGCAACTCCGCCGGGATTTCTTGGGCGCAATTCTGGGAACTGGATTGGTGCGAGAGAAGATTGGGGACATTATTGTCTTGGGAGAGCGAGGTGCTCAGGTGATTGTCGTACCAGA
>NZ_GL890919.1:0-3864 GCF_000211815.1 Moorena producens 3L | reverse complement strand
TTCGGTACTGTCAAAACTCAACGGATTGATTTGAGTGAACTCAAAGTTAAGGAACCGAAAAAGAAACTCAGAACAACAACAGAAGCTTCCATGCGTCTAGATGCGATCGCATCGGCTGGGTTTGGTATGTCCCGCAGCAAGATGGTGGATTTCATTACCACTGGGGATGTGCGGGTTAACTGGAAAGAGGTCAAACAATCTAGCTATACAGTCAAATCTGGAGATTTGATTGCCATTCGTGGTAAAGGACGCTTGGAGGTTGGGGATGTCTCTATTACTAAAAAACAACGATATCGAGTTGAATTAACGCGATACATCTGAAACAGGCTGGGGCTTCAACATTCGCTGTGTTCAATGTGTTCAATCCCCTTTGTATAAGATAAATTGAGAAAGGTACATATAAAAAGTCTATAGGCTGTCAACACCCCATACCCTGACTGGGAGTAAAGACCCCAGCTGGTTTTTCCTCCCCCGTCGCCCATAGGTGTGGTTTCCACGCTCCCGTGAAGTTTTAGCTTCCGGCAAAAGAAGCCCCACATCTGCGACGCTTGGCCTTTGGCCACGCTAAGGGAACGCGCTTGAGTGTGGGATGAATTTTGCACAGAGTATTTCACGAAAGACCAAGCGATGTGTTATTTTTTATATACTGACTTTCAAAGCCGTTCGCGTAGCGTGGCCAAAGGCCATAAATGCTGGTTTGTCGGTGGAACATTATTAAAAAAAAGTCAAAAAAACAGAGCGGTAGGGCAGTCCGTTCTTAAAGCGCAACGCCTCCTAAGCAATAGCCGGATTGGTTGCGAAGCCTACACTGAATCGAAAGATTCAGTGTAGGAGCTGTCACATGATTATTACCACTTCCGTGCTGCAAAGCTTACTGCAAGCTATACCTATACTGCGGTCACAGGTGTACTTCAAGTCTTCTTTGACCGCACTTTCCCATGCCATGGAAGATCAGGTATTAGCTGGCTCAGAGCAGCCGTTGGTCATTGCTAGCTTCCAGCGAGAGCGTTTCTACCGTCAGGAAGCTCATCGATATCGACGCATTGCTCAACAGACCCCCCAAGTCTATGTACTAGCAGCACCGGAAACAGAATTTAAGAGTAGTTCAGAGTATCACGAAACGGTGGCATTTGAACCCAACGATACCCTCTCTCAAGAATGGCATTTGGTAGTTATTGGGCAAAGTTACACAAACTGTTTGATTTGTCAAGAACGACCCACACCAATACTAGAGGTGACCAATGGGGAAATGGACTCATCCCGACGTTTTGAAGGCATCTGGACATTTGACCGGAGGGTGAGTCAAAAAGCAGCTGAGATATTACTCAATCGCATTCAAATTTACCGACCTGAACTGGCAGCTAAGATTGAACAGGCTAAATCTCAGTATTTAGATCAGTATTTAGAGAATTCATTAGTAGTTAGTGCTCAATTAACCCGAAACTCTACCAGTAATCTATCCCCTCTCGACCAAGCTCAAAGTTCCGAAAATTCTGACCCTTTTGTCCAGCGCTTGGTGACTTACCTACAGGCAGGTCAGTATAAATTGCTCAAAGCCTATCGCTCCATTGCTGCTCAGGGAAAGAAAGAATCTCTGATCAACTCTATTTCCAATGCCATTAGGCGATCCCTTGACCCCAATGCCATTCTTGAAGTCGCTGTGCAAGAGTTGGGTAAAGCCCTTGAAGCATCACGGTGTCTGATTTATCGCTGTAAAGGAACAGATACCACTACTATCATCAATCATGAGTTTTTAAAGCCCCTTAGTAAGGGGGATCAACCATTAGTGCCCACACTAGGAAAAATATGGCCATTGCAAGACAATTGTCTATTCCAAGAGGTTGTCCAGAGTGGAGAACCGATTTATGTAGAAGACACCCAGACAGATCCTCGGATTAACGGTACTAATTCCAAAAATAAAACTGGTAATCCAGGATCAAAAACCTTGCACAATCTAGTCCAAGAGTTTGCCATTCGCTCTTGGCTGAAGGTACCGGTGCTGTATCAGGGTCAGTTATTGGGCATGTTAGATCTACATCATTGTGGCTCCGAACCTTATCAATGGGAAAAAGATGAGTTAGCCTTAGTGGATGCGATCGCAACTCAAGTCGGTGTAGCTCTAATTCAAGCCGAAGCCTACGCCAACCTAGAAGATTTGAATCAGCAGCTAGAAGCTCTTGACCGCACCCGTAGCAATTTAGTCGCGATTACAGGTCATGAACTGCGGACTCCCCTATCCACAATTCAAGTATGTCTTGAGAGTCTAGCTAGTGAGCCAGATATGTCCCTAGAATTGCGTCAGGTGATGCTCAATACTGCCCTCGCTGACGCTGAACGAATGCGGAAACTGATTCAGGACTTCCTGACTCTTTCCCGCTTAGAAAGTGGTCGTGTTGAATGGCACCCAGAATCCCTGTCCCTAAGAGAGTGCATCGACCTTGCCCTGAGTAATGTTTGCGCTCGCCGTTCTGAAGATGAACGACCTAGTTTATCGGCTCAAGTTCCAGATAACCTTCCATTAGTCAAAGCCGACGGAGAGTGGCTAGTTGAAACTCTAGCTAGACTTCTCGATAATGCCTGCAAATTTACCAGCCCACAAGGAGAAGTAAAAATAAGTATCCAAACACTGGACAATTCCATGATAGTAGTTATTATCGAAGATTCTGGACGTGGTATTGAACCCAATCGGCTGGAAGCTGTGTTTGACCGCTTCTATCAAGAAGAAGGTGCTCTGCGGCGAACTACTGGGGGAACAGGGCTAGGTTTAGCAATTTGTCGCCAAATTGTCAAAGGCTGGGGTGGAAAAATTTGGGCAAATTCAGCTGGCAAAGACCAAGGTTCTCAGTTTTACTTTACTGTTCCTATTATCCAAACTCCAAAGTCAAAGCACTCAAAAGCTCGGCGTAAACGTTAGGGGATTCGAGATAGCGAAAGTTTGGGAGTGCTACAAAAGTAGTGATTTTAGCTCCTGTTACCTTGACCAGACCGTAAGCAAATCACCATATCTTTAGCACTACCAATACTTGAACCTTAATCTTTCATCCTTGATCAGCCGTTATACCTCTAAATTAGAGATTATTCAGTTAGAAAAAAAACGTCAAACCCTATTCCCCTGCTCCGGAGCTCTCTGCTCTCTTGCTGTCAGAACCATCAAATTCAAATGAAGACCAGCTTACTAAGGGGACAATCGTTTAATCACCCAATCCCGATCTTCACCACGATTGTAGAGCAACCGATCGTGGAGCCGACTGGGACGTCCCTGCCAAAACTCAATTTCTGATGGAATCACCCGGAACCCTCCCCAGTGGAGTGGACGAAGTACCTCTTTATTTTCATAGTCCTGCTTCAGTTGCTGTAGCCGTTGCTCTAACACCTCACGACTAGGGATGACTTGGCTTTGATCTGACACCCAAGCCCCCAGCTGAGAACCCTTGGGGCGGCTGTTAAAATAATCATCAGACTCAGCGGCTGTTAGCTTCTCCACTCGCCCCTCAATCCGTACCTGTCGTTCTAACTCAGCCCACCAAAACGTGATGGCAGCCCAAGGATTCTCGATTAACTGCTGCCCCTTGTTACTGTCATAATTAGTGTAAAAGACAAATCCCCGCTGATCGTAGCCTTTCAGCAGTACCATCCGGGCAGAAGGTTTACCATCGGGTGTTGCTGTCGCTATAGTCATGGCATTCGGTTCTGGCAATTGGGCAGCCACTGCCTGGTCAAACCAAATTTTGAATTGCTCAAAAGGATTGGGGTGGACATCGATTTCACTCAAACCCTTCAATGTGTATTCCTTACGTAAATCAGCTATTCTAGTATTCATGTGTCTTGCCTTATAATTGACCAGTTTTGGTGGCATTTTTATAC
>NZ_GL890918.1 GCF_000211815.1 Moorena producens 3L | reverse complement strand
CAACTCCGTACCTGTCGTTCTAACTCAGCCCACCAAACGTGATGGCAGCCCAAGGATTCTCGATTAACTGCTGCCCCTTGTTACTGTCATAATTAGTGTAAAAGACAAATCCCGCTGATCGTAGCCTTTCAGCAGTACCATCCGGGCAGAAGGTTTACCATCGGGTGTTGCTGTCGCTATAGTCATGGCATTCGGTTCTGGCAATTGGGCAGCCACTGCCTGGTCAAACCAAATTTTGAATTGCTCAAAAGGATTGGGGTGGACATCGATTTCACTCAAACCCTTCAATGTGTATTCCTTACGTAAATCAGCTATTCTAGTATTCATGTGTCTTGCCTTATAATTGACCAGTTTTGGTGGCATTTTTTATACCTCCCTACCAAGCAGGTGTAGGCTTGAAGGAAAATCCAACTGCTGCTATACTGCACACAGTCATAACCTGAGCTAATCCAAGCTCCCCCCAGCCCCCCAAAATAGCGGGGGGAGAAGAGATAAAAAGTTCAGTTGATGACCGTGCCAAGTAGATGTCCTTGACCTGTGGGCGTTGGGACACCTGTGCACGTTCCAGTAATCGGCAAGTTAAAAAAGCCGATTTTTCGTGTTATCTGTTGTAGAAGTAGTAAGCAACTGCAACGGTTTTGGATTAAGCTGATGCGACAGATTAATTTTTTGCTGATTTTCTCTCTATGTCTGGCACTAGTCTTATTTGGCTTGGAAAATACCCAATCTGTTTCCATTAGGATTATTGATGGTATCCAGGTTAAGGCTCCCTTGGCGATTGCACTGATTCTAGCCATGTGGCTTGGAGCAGTAATAGCCTGGTTATTCAACTTGTGGACGCGATTTATCAATTTTATAGGAACTCGTAAGATGGTTGGGCAGATACGCTCGAAGGATGAACAGATTAGACAATTAGAAGACGACATTCAACAATACAAAATTGAGATTGAACAGAAACAGTTTCTCTTATCGGCATCTGACCCCATGGGAGATAATCCACTATTAGACTAATTCTAGGA
>NZ_GL890917.1 GCF_000211815.1 Moorena producens 3L | reverse complement strand
GCGCTGCATCGCTCTTTTCTACTATTCCCGATTCCCTATTCCCTGCTCCCTGCTCCCTACTCGCTGCTCCCTAAAACCCAGAAATTTCTACCTCACAAAATTAACAACTACTTGACTTATTGCTATGGGTCTATTATTCTGTTTATTAGCTACTTTATCCACTTATATAATCCTTGGATACGTTAATCCTGTCAGTGGGAAAAGTGCATTTAATACTTCTAAGGTAAACGAATCTAGATCTATAACAATGTCTTATCCTACTCAAGAGTCAGAATTCAGTAGTCATGACAATTTTGAAGTCAGTCAATCATCTGCACAACTAAAACTTTATGGTGCTCTTCGGAGCCGAGCTGCGATTGTGCAGTGGTATCTTGAGGAGTTGGGAGTGCCCTATAAGTATATCTTGCTGGATATGAAAGCTGGAGAGCATAAACAGCCGGAATACTTGTCGATTAATCCAATGGGGAAAGTGCCAGCAATTGTAGATGGGGACTTTAAACTTTGGGAGTCGGGAGCGATTTTGGTTTACTTAGCTAATAAGTATGGAGAAACCCCTAGTTCTCTGGAAGAACAGTCGGAGATTTTGCAGTGGGTTTTGTTTGCTAATGCTACTTTAGGACTAGAATTGTTTTGGGACGATAGACGGGAGAAAGAAACTTCCAGTTTGTTGAAGCCACTAAATGAACTATTAACGGATAAACCGTTTTTGTTAGGGGATAATTTAAGTGTGGCGGATATTGCAGTAGGCTCTTATTTAGCTTATGCCAAAATACTGGTAAATTTGGATTTGAAAGAGTATCCAGCTATTGCTGATTATGTGATGCGTTTGTCTCAACGTCCAGCTTTTAGAGAAACTATTGGTAATCGGTAATCGGGAGTGGGGAGATGGGGAGATGGGGAGATGGGGAGATGGGGAGATGGGGAGATCGGAACAGTAACGAGAATTGTATTAGTTGTATTTGGTGCGATCGCATACCGGTTCTCTGCGATGTGCCGCAGGCACCGCTACGCGATCGCATACCGGTTCTCTGCGATGTGCCGCAGGCACCGCTACGCGATCGCATACTGGTTCTGTAAACGCGATC
>NZ_GL890916.1 GCF_000211815.1 Moorena producens 3L | reverse complement strand
AATCAAATAGTTGGTAAGCCCTTCCAGTAAGTTGAAAAATTGGTCCATGACCTTTTGAACGATTCTTGGGCAAGCATTATAATAAGGATTGACCGCTTCACGACCCTGAAAAAAGGTATCCGCGGCTTGGCTCGTTCCCCTGATGACAGGATTGTTCGGGTTCAACGCATTTTTTCTATGGAATTCGATTTTTTCCCCATCCAACATTTGATGAATAATGGCATCGGAAATGTCCTCTATTTTTTGAGTTTCGTGGGAAGTTCGAAATCCATCAAAAAAGTGAACAAATGGTATTCTAGATTTTAACGTAGCCACGTGTGAAATAAGGGCAAAGTCCATCGCCTCTTGAACCGAGGCTGAAGCCAAAAGTGCATAGCCAGAAGCTCGAACGGCCATAACGTCACTATGGTCACAAAAGATGGAAAGCCCATGGGTGGCTATAGATCGCGATGCCACATGAATGACATTGGGTGTCAGTTCACCAGCAATTTTGTACATATTGGGCAACATGAGCAATAAGCCTTGGGAGGCGGTAAAGGTAGAAGATAGGGAACCGGTTTGTAGGGCTCCGTGCATGGTTCCGGCCACTCCGGCCTCGCTTTGCATTTCAAATGCCCGCGGTACGGAACCAAAAATATTTTTTCGTTGCTTAGCACTCCATTCCTCGACCCATTCAGACATTGGAGAGGCGGGAGTAATGGGGTAAATTGGAAATATCTCGTTGGTCTTATAGGCAATTCTTGCTACCGCTTCATTTGCACAGACCTGTATTTGAGATGGATTGTTCATGGCTTTATAGGAGAAAAAGGGCCGTATATAAAATACGGCCCCATTCCAATTACTTTTCAAACTCAATCTTAACAGGGGTTGGGTTGGTCAACATGTCAAAGACAGGTGAGAACTGGGCAAGATTTCGCAATTGCTCTTCAGAAGCATCGGATTTTACCTTGAACTTGACGGTTATGCCATCAAAACCTTTGCGCACTTCTGGGTCAAGACCCAAAAATCCATGAAGGTCTGCACCACCCTTTAATGAAGCCTCAGCTCCTTCAATCTCAATGTCGTTGGCTGCAGCATGGTATACCATGGCGCCCGTCAAACAAGAACCTAAGGCATGTAGAACGATTTCTGCAGGTGTGGCCGCTTTATCCTCACCCAACAATACATTGGGGTGGTCAGCTTCCATCGTAAAAGTCTCTTGTCTTGTGGTGTCCTCTTGACAAACTCCGTAGAAACTTTTTGCACTTGAAACACAGTTTCCGCCAGTAATCCAATTTGTTTTGGTTCTAAACTCAAATTTTGCCAATTCAGGATTGCCTTGTACAGCTTCTATAGTTTCGACTAATTGGCCTACGTTTACTCCGTTTTTAATGTTTTTCAGTTGTAATCATTTTTTGTTTTTTTAAAATTTATATTGAATGATGCCAAATGAAATACACGTGCTGTGCCAAAAAATTATAACTAACTGATTATGTGTGATTTTAAAATAAAAAAAATAAAAATAATTGTAACGACATTTCGTTTATTAACGATATTTCGTTATTTTATTTATGATATATCGTAATTATTCGTGTCGGTGAATGCCCAGAGCCTTTATTTTTGAACTGAGGGTAGTTGAGGGTATGTTTAGTAGTGTTGCAGCACCTTTTTCGCCTGAAATGCGCCAATTGGTTCTCTTCAGTGCCCTTTTGATATTTTCCCTTTCAAGTGCTGCCATTTGTTGAGAGGTAAAGATTTCATCGGAATTTGCCTCAAGGCTTTCCCCATCCTGCCCCTTGGTATGGGGAATAATGGTTTGCCAATCAATCACCCCTTTTTTTGAAATGATTACGGCCCGTTCAAGTAAGTTTTGCAATTCACGTACGTTACCAGGCCAAGCATAGGATTTGAACAACTGCAATTGCCCTTCGTTTAGCGCTTCTATGGACTTTCCAAGTTTTTTACCAAAATGTTGTAGCATGACATTGGCAATCAGGCCAACATCGTTTCCACGTTTGCGCAATGGCGGTACGGTAATTGGAAATACATTCAAGCGGTAAAACAAATCCTCCCTAAACTCTCCTTCCCTTGATTTTTTCAATAGGTCGCGATGGGTAGCGGCGATGATTCTAACGTTTACCTTTATGGTTTCGGAACTCCCAACTGGGTCAAATTCCCCTTCTTGAATAACGCGAAGTAATTTGGGCTGTAATTCTAGGGGGAAGCTCTCCTATTTCATCTAAAAACAAAGTTCCCTTGTCTTGATCGACAATATCTTTCATGCGATCTGCCTCTGCAACAATATTTTTAGCCTGAGCCACTATTTTTTTCCTATTTCCGTAATAGCAATAGGTTTTTTTCCCCGATCAAAAATTAATACGTC
>NZ_GL890915.1 GCF_000211815.1 Moorena producens 3L | reverse complement strand
GTCTGCATCAGCAGCGGTCGCATTGATAACCACATTCGACCCTTCTGAGAAGTCGGCGTTGTTTGCAGGGCTTGTGATGCTTACAGTTGGTGCTTGATTTGAAGCGCCTACGTTCGTAGCAGTGCCGCCATTTAGGATAGGATGCGATTGTGTACCTGAAGGAGTGATTCCTCCTCCAAATGACATACCGAACGAATCCCAGAGTTGCTGATTAGTGGCATCTGCAAAGGATTGGTTACCTGACGTACCAGGCTCCGTTCTTGGCAATGAGACCGGTGTTCTGCGTTCAGGAAAAATGTCATCATTGCTGTAAGTCAATGGTGTCAGGAAGTTAGAGTTTGGGACTGGTTTGTGACTTGCCGCTTGTTCATCATAATAGACTTTTGAGTTATTGAATGGCCCAAAATTCAAAATGATTTCATCGGGTAACATAAAATAGACACTTTGTTTAATGCCTGTGCCAATTCCATCAGCATGCCAGATCGCAAATGCGTCCTGAGCAGCATTGTTCAATAGAAATTGTGGATCCAGTACTATATTCTGATTTGAATTGTTAAACTGAATGTTCCCTTCTATACGAATGGTTCTCCAGGGAGTGGTTTTCCAAGTACCTGTAGGCAAAGGATTAAATCCATTATCACTGGTATTCGTGATCACATCAGGTCTTTCCCACCAACTTTTCAGCCAGTTTACTTCACGAATTTTTATATCTATGCCTGAATTATTAAATGTGCCGCCATTGACAGTTGTATTCGCGTTGATTGGCAAATTCAGCGCCTGAGCCTGCCCATTGAAGCCCTCAATCGTGTTATTTTCAATTAACCACGTTCTTGTGTTATGATAGTGGTCCAGATCCATTCCTAAAACGGCAGGTTCTACTTCCAGAACGGCTTGTTGCCAGCTTGGAAGACCTGTTACATTCCAAGGTGCGTTACTTGTACTTGTTCCATGTCCATACACTTTGTTGTTCTTCAACGTCACCTGTGTAGAGTGATTAAAGCCGATTCCGACGCGTTTCATGCTCCATAACGTGGTATTTTCAATCACCAGATTCATGGTATTGCGGTAGATATCAGGTGTTAGGTTATATTCTGCATCTCCGGTGTTTCCATTTTCGTGAAATTCGGTCATGACATAATAACCGTGAACTCCTCTTGCCATGCTATAGGCGATGTTATTCCTAAAAGGCCTTGGGAAGAGATACCAGACGTCATACTTCCAGTTACTATTAGCAGCCTTATGCGCCTTCAGTGCAGAGTTGAGCGTGGGATTCAAACTGGATGGCATGAACATATCGATGTGTTCCTCCAGGTTTGGTCTCCCCAAATTAGGTTCATATAATCCTTCAGTCCAATAAACGTAAGCATGACCTGAGGATCCTGAAACCACATTTCCTTCAATAGTAACTGCCGCACTGTGGAACCAAAAGCCATCCCCTTGCCAGGCGAAATCAGAATTTTGCTCCCGGGCGTCAGCAAGGGCTTCAGTTCTGCCAAATTCGGTACTTACTCCCTCACTCGGCCGACCAAGATCCATCGGTAATGTGGGATTTACCGTGCGTATAGCTATGTTTTCTTGAAAACTGCCTAATTCATCTCCTGCTTCTGTGCAGAACGCAGAACCTTTAACATCATAAGCAACATTTCTAATGAAGTTCACATGAGAGGAATGGCTGACAAACCCCCACCCCGGATCGTTATTGACCACACATCCTTCTACGGTTGCCGCAGGTGGAGTAGCTGTGTAATTCGGATTGGATTTATCAAACTGAATGGACCTGTGGAAGTGGATGGAATAGCGCCCTCTTGGATTTCGGCCTGCTCCCGTTGGATAGGGTCCTTCTCTAGCGGCCTCATCTTCAGGCACTGACCAGTCATCTAACTCGATCGTTTTGTCAGTTCTTCCTGTATTTTCCGTCTCTATGTATTGGAGTACGACATCAGCATTATGCATGAACATCATGTGCCCCCTGGGCTTTCCGTAACCGTTCGTGCCACTTTTCGCAGATACACCGGGATCTTCAGAGGAAATAATGATGTTTCTGGTATTGTTGGAGACATGAACATCTACAAGCCCTGCAATTTGTGAAGGCGGTGTGTGGTTTTTGGTTAAGGCACTTGACAAAGTAACCGTACTCCCTGAGATGCTGCCAATTGATACTAACTCATCTCCAGTGTAACTAGCGTCATCCGTACCGGCGATTACCAGGTCGTCTCCAACTCTCCACCCTGTAGGTGTGGTTGCCAGGGACAATTGAGTAGCACCTGCCGATGGTTTAACAGCGAGGGTAGTCCAATTAGTTTTTTCCGCACCATACATGCGAACCTGCCCCATCAGAACGGCCCCCGGCACAAATCGGTCAGGATCTTGGGACTGACTGGTACCATTTTGCCAGGCAAAAGTCAGTTTCGCCGTTCGATTAGCATCAATTGCATCCGATGAGCTTCCTATATGGAAGAAACTACCCATTTGACTGACCAGGTATTCTGTCCTTAGCTCAGTGTTTACCCCGTCAGCGTAATTGAGTGTTCCATTCGGTGCTATTCGTACAGACTTATAATCTGTATTGATAACACCATCCACGGTCACGACGTGACCCGCATTAATCAGGACTCGAGCATTGGTACCGGGAACTTGCCCGCCAACCCAGGTAGATCCTGA